>NZ_BAAHCI010000015.1:920628-1031353 GCF_054775955.1 Nocardioides pacificus | reverse complement strand
CCGAAAGGGCCTTACCGCTCGACTTGCATGTGTTAAGCACGCCGCCAGCGTTCGTCCTGAGCCAGGATCAAACTCTCCGTTGAAAAACAACACACAACCAACCCCAAAAGGGCCAGATGTGAAAAAAGAGCCAAAACCCCAGCAAGAACAACCACTGACAAGTTATCACTAACTCATCAACATAATCCTTGCCAAAGACCATCAACCACCCCAGCACCCCCACCAAAAAAGGCAGGAACACCATCAGGCAGCCGACAGGGCATTCAAACTAATTCGTCGACTAATATGACACACTGTTGAGTTCTCAAACATCACACGCGCACCACCCCAACCACCACCCATCCAGGTGACGATCAGGCGCCGGGGCAACCTGCAGAAACTTACCCGAACCGAACCACCCGGTCAAACCGAGCCGAACCCCTCGAGCCTCACCCCACACCAACAACCCGGCCCGACCAGCCCCGCCACAAGGACGAACACCAGCACCACCGGGGAATCAGCAGAAGCGGCCAACCAGAGAGCCGGGAGCCCCGCCCATCTTCCAGGGCCTTGCTCCCCGCCGCTCTCGGCGACAGACAGAACATTATGGGGAGGTTGCCGAAACATCAAATCGAGATGACGTGACCCGGCCCACAGTCGCGTTTGCGCAGGTCAGAAGGGGGTTACTCGCTCAGGATGGCCAGTCCCCGGGCGTCTGCGACGCTCCGGGACCCCGAGAGCCGCAGCGCCTCGGTCGTCTGCGTGGCCAGCTCGCCATGCCAGGCGGTCACGCCTGCCTCCCCGTCGACCAGTGCATAGAGGGGCGGACGCCCGAGGAAGACCGCCTGGGCGCCCAGCGCGCAGGCGGTCAGCACATCCAGGCCGGTGCGCACTCCCCCGTCGACGTACACCTCCGCCTGATCCCCCACTGCCTTCGCGACCGCGGGGAGCGCAGAGGCAGTGGAGACCGCGCGGTCGAGCTGGCGCCCGCCGTGGTTGGAGACCCAGACCGCGGCAGCCCCCGCCTGGACGCAGCGCAGCGCGTCGTCCGGGCGGAGCACGCCCTTGACCACCACCGGCAGGCCGGTCAGTGCCCCCACCCAGCCGATGTCGTGAGGGCCGAGGTCGAGCGCCTTCTCCGAGCCGGGCTGCTGGTCGTATCCCGGGTCGAAGTTCACCCTCAGCAGGCTCCGGTCGACGCTCTCCCACACCGTCGCCTCGCCGCGGCGGTACTTCGTGCCCACGACGGGGGTGTCGACAGTGAGCACCACGGCGCGGGCGCCGGCCGCCACGGCCCGGGCCAGGAGGGGCTCGGCGAGGGTGCGGTCGGAGGACAGGTAGGCCTGGAGCCACCAGTGCACGCCCGTCTCCCCGATGTGCGCGAACGGGGTGCCGGCGTTGCTCGAGACGACCATGACCGAACCGGCATCGGCAGTGGCTCGTGCCACCGCGAGCTCGCCATCGGGGTGGACCGCCCGCTGGAACGTCGTGGGCGCCACTCCCCAGGGGACCTCGACCTCGTGCCCGAGCAGCGTCACGCCCAGGTCCACGTCGGTCACGTCGCGCAGGACACGCGGGTGCAGGCGCACCTGCTCCCAGGCTCGGGTGGCCTCCGCCGTGGTGGCTCCCTCACGGGCCCCCTGCACGACGTACTCGAAGACCTCGGGCGCGAGCCGGTCGCGCGCCCGCGCCTCGAGGGACTCAGGCCACCCGGCGCTCACGCCCGCACCTCAGCCGACCTCGACGCCGGCGAGGTTGCGCTTGCCGCGGCGCAGCACGAGCCACGTCCCGCCGATCAGGTCCTCGCGGGACGGGACGTGGTCGGGGTCGCCGACCCGCACGTTGTTCACGTAGGCCCCACCCTCAGAGACGGTGCGACGGGCATCGCCCTTGCTCTTGGAGAGTCCCGTCGCGACCAGCAGGTCCACCACGGTGGGCAGCTCGTGGGCCCCGTCCACGCTGACCGAGCCGGCCTCTCGCAAGGCAGCGCCGAGCGTCGCGGGGCTCAGGGTAGCGAGCTCGCCGCCACCGAAGAGCGCCGCGGAGGCGGCCTTGATCCGCTCGGTCTCCTCGGCGCCGTGGACCAGGGTCGTCACGTGCTCGGCGAGGGCCTTCTGCCCGGCCCGCAAGAACGGCTTCTCGGCCGTCTGCGCGTCCAGCTCCTCGATCTCCTCGCGCGAGAGGAACGTGAACACGCGCAGCAGCTCTCCCACCTTCTCGTCCTCGACGTTGAGCCAGAACTGGTAGAAGGCGTACGGCGAGAGCATCTCGGGGTCGAGCCACAGGGCGCCGCCCTCGGTCTTGCCGTACTTGGTGCCGTCCGCCTTGGTCATCAGCGGGGTGGCGATCGCGTGCACCTTGCCGCCGTCGGTACGACGGATCAGGTCCACCCCTGCCGTGAGGTTGCCCCACTGGTCGCTGCCGCCGAACTGCAGCGTCACACCGAAGTCGCGGTAGAGGTTGAGGTAGTCCATCGACTGCAGCAGGACGTAGCTGAACTCGGTGAAGCTGATGCCGTCCTCGAGGCGGCTGCGGACGACGTCGCGGGCAAGCATCCGGTTGACCGGGAAGTGCTTGCCGATGTCGCGCAGGAAGTCGATCACCGACATGGACGCGGTCCAGTCGTAGTTGTTGACCATGGTGGCTGCGTGCGGCCCCTCGAAGGAGAGGAACGGCTCGATCTGCGCGCGCACCCGCTCGACCCACTGCTTGACGGTGTCGAGGGAGTTCATGATCCGCTCGCCGGACTCCTTGGGGTCACCGATCGTTCCGGTGGCCCCGCCCACCAGGGCGAAGGGCGTGTGCCCCGCCTCCTGCAGCCGTCGGGCGGTGAGGATCTGGACCAGGTGTCCCATGTGCAGGCTGGGGGCGGTCGGGTCGAAGCCCACGTAGAACCGCACGCTGCCCTCGGCCAGCGCCGCGCGGAGCGCGTCGCGGTCGGTCGAGTGGGCGATGAGTCCGCGCCACTCGAGCTCGTCGAGGACATTCTGGGCGGTCACGGGGGTTCCTTCCGGTCGGGTCGTCACGTCGGGCCCAGTGTGCCGCATCCGCCAGGGTTGACAGGCACCCGATGGCGTCTGCTTAGGTTTGCCTAACCTAACTCAATCTCTCGGAGGACCACGTGAGCTCGGCACTGCCCCCATCCCCTGTCTCGACCCCTCGACCCGACGACGCAGGAGCCCCGTCCCCGGAGCGCGGGGACCGTCGTCCTGTCCCCGCTCTCCTCGACGCGACCTCCGCGGAGGCCCTGGCCGACCAGCTCGACCTGGCCCGGACGCTGATCACGGACACGTTCGCCTCGGCGGCCCGCCCCTTCTCCGGCACCACCCCGCGAGACGGCCGACGCGCGGTCGGAGCGATCGACCTGGACGCCCCTCTGCGCGACACCGCCGCGGCGCTCGACGAGGTGCGCGACCTCTACCTCGAGCACGCCGTGTTCTTCCACCACCCGCACTACCAGGCCCACCTCAACTGTCCGGTCGCCATCCCCGCCGTCGTCGCCGACGTGATCGCCACGGCCGTGAACTCCTCGATGGACACCTGGGACCAGAGCGGACCGGCCACCCACATGGAGCGTCGCCTCGTCGAGTGGACCGCGGAGCGGATCGGGCTCGGCCCCCGCGCCGACGGGATCTTCACCAGCGGCGGCACCCAGTCCAACCTGCAGGCCCTGCTGCTGGCTCGCGGCGAGGCACTCGCCTCCGGTGCCGACCTCGCCGACCTCCGCATCGTCACGACCGGCCACGCACACTTCAGCAGCCGCAAGTCGGCCATGGTCCTGGGGCTCGGCGAGGACGCGGTCGTCAGCATCGCCACCGACCCCGTCGGCCGGATGGATCCGGCCGACCTCGACACCGTGCTCGTCGCCCTGCGCGGCGAGGGCCTGCACCCGATGGCGGTGGTGGCCACCGCCGGCACCACCGACCTGGGATCCATCGACCCCCTGCCCTCGATCGCCCGCGCCTGTCGGCGGCACGGCGTCTGGCTGCACGTCGACGCGGCGTACGGCGGGGGGCTGCTCGCCTCGCGGCGCCGCCGGCACCTGCTGACCGGCATCGAGCGCGCCGACTCCGTGACCGTCGACTTCCACAAGACGTTCTTCCAGCCGGTCGCGTCCAGCGCGCTGATCGTGGCCGACGCCGCCACGCTGGGCCACGTCACGCACCACGCGGCCTACCTCAACCCGCAGCGCGACGTGCTCGAGGAGATCCCCAACCAGGTCGACAAGAGCCTGCAGACGACCCGGCGCTTCGACGCGCTCAAGCTCTGGATGACCTTGCGGGTGCTCGGGCCGGACCGGCTGGGCGAGCTGTTCGACACCGTCATCGATCTGGCCGCCGACGTGCGTGACGCGCTCGAGGGCGACCCCGACTTCGCCGTGGTCACCGGCACCGACCTCAGCACCGTGCTGTTCCGCTTCGAGGAGTCGGGGGTGGCCGCCGACGTGCTGGACGAGGTCAACAAGACCGCCCGCGACCTGTTGTTCCGCAGCGGGCTGGGCGCGGTCGCCCGGACGGTGCTAGGGGGACGGACCTGGCTCAAGCTGACCCTGCTCAACCCCGCCACCACCCTCGGCGACGTCGACCACGTGCTCGACCTGGTGCGCGGGCACGCTCGCGCCTCGCTGGCCGCCCACGAGGCGGGTGCCGCCTGATGCGCATCCACGACTTCGTCGCGATCGGACTGGGTCCGTTCAACCTCGGCCTCGCCTGTCTGGCCGAGCCGCTGCTCGACCTGGACGGCGTCTTCCTCGAGGCGCGCGGGGAGTTCCGCTGGCACCCCGGGATGATGCTCGACGACGCCACGCTGCAGGTGCCGTTCCTGGCCGACCTGGTCACGATGGCCGACCCCGCCTCGCCGTTCTCGTTCCTCAGCTACCTCAAGCAGAAGGGGCGGCTCTACCCCTTCTACGTGCGGGAGTCGTTCTTCCCCCTGCGCAGCGAGTACGACGACTACTGCCGCTGGGCGGTGGCCCAGCTGCGCTCGATCGAGTTCCACCGCGAGGTGGCCGAGGTCACCTGGGACGAGGAGTCCAAGTCGTACGCCGTGCGGAGCATCGACCCGCGCGACCAGAGCGAGCACGTGCACCACGGCCGCCGCCTGGTGCTGGGTGTGGGCACCACGCCACACGTCCCGGAGCCGCTGCTCGGCCTCGACGGCCCGGTCACGCACAGCGCCGGCTACCTCGCCGCCCGCGAGGAGCTGCTGACCCGCGACGACGTCACGGTCGTCGGGAGCGGGCAGAGCGCCGCGGAGATCGTCAGCGACCTGCTGGCCTCCGCGCCGCGCACACAACACCTGCGCTGGGTGACCCGCAGCCCGCGCTTCTTCCCGCTGGAGTACACCAAGCTCACCCTGGAGCTGACCTCGCCGGAGTACAGCCGGCACTTCCAGTCGCTGCCGGCCGAGAGGCGCGCCGACATCCTGCGCTCGCAGGTCGGCCTCTACAAGGGGATCAGCGGCGACCTCGTCGACCGGCTGCACGAGCAGCTCTACCGCCGCAGCCTCACCGACGCCGCTCCCCCACAGCTGCTGACCGCCTCCGAGGTCACCGCCGTCGAGCACGACGGGGTCCGGCACCGGCTGCACGTGCGCCATACCGAGCTGGAGGAGTGCTACGAGCTGGACACGGAGGCGCTGGTGCTGGCCACCGGCTACTCCGGGCGGCTGCCGGGCTTCCTGGCGCCGATCCACGACCGCCTGCACCTCGACGAGCAGGGTCGCCCGCTCGCGAGCCCCGACTTCGCCGTCGACGTCACCGGCGCCGGCGTGTTCGTGCAGAACGCCGAGCTGCACACCCACGGCCTGGTCGCGCCCGACCTGGGCATGGGTGCCTGGCGCAACTCGGTGATCCTGGCGCAGATGCTCGGCCACGAGCCCTACCCGGTGGAGCGCCGGGTGGCGTTCCAGGAGTTCGGCGTGCCGGTGTCCACGAGGGAGCTCGTCCGATGACCGCCGCCACCCGCCGCACCCTGACCTCACGCCCGCTCGTCGTCGACGACGACCTCGAGATGCTGCACCGCTGGGTGACCCACGAGCGCTCCCGCTTCTGGCAGATGCAGGGCGCGAGCCTCGACGACGTACGGCGTGAGTACGCCGCGATCGTCGCGAACCCGCACCACGACGCCAGGATCGGGCTCCTCGACGGCGAGCCGGCCTACCTGATGGAGACCTACGACCCCGCCCGGCACGAGCTCGCCCAGCACACCCGGCTGTGGCCCGGAGACCTGGGGATGCACTTCCTGGTGGCTCCGCCGGACCCGGGCGTGGCGCCGGTCCACGGGTTCACCCGGGCGGTCATCGAGGCGGTGCTGCTGGAGTGCTTCGCCGACCCGGAGGTACGCCGCGTGGTCGTCGAGCCAGACGCGCACAACGGGCGCGTGCACGCCCTCAACGCGGCGATGGGCTTCGTCGTCGAGCGCGAGATCACCCTGTCCGGCAAGCAGGCGCTGCTCAGCGTCTGCACCCGAGCGGCCTTCGAGGCGAGGACCCGATGACGACGACCACCCCGGACACCACCCATCTGACGCCCGAGCGGATGACCGCGGCGCACCGGGCCCAGGTGGCCAAGTCGCTCGCCGAGCTCGCCCACGAGGAGCTGCTCCGGCCCGAGCCCGACGGCGCGGGTGGCTGGCGGGTGACGTCCGACGACGGCGCGGCCACCTGGCGCTACCGCGCGCGACGGCTGCCCCTGGACCACTGGATCGTCGATGCCTCCTCCGTGCAGCGGCTCGTGGACGGGCGCGAGACGCCGGTCGACGCCCAGCGTCTCGTCCTCGACCTGCAGACCTCGCTCGGGCTGAGCGACACCGTGCTCCCCACCTATCTCGAGGAGATCGCCTCCACGCTGGCCGGTCGCGCCTGGAAGCTGCGCCCCGAGGCACCGACGTCGGCCGAGCTCCTCGACGCCGACTTCCAGCAGGTCGAGGCAGCGATGAGCGAGGGCCACCCCTGCTTCGTCGCCAACAACGGCCGGATCGGCTTCGGCGTCGACGACTACCACGCCTACACCCCCGAGACCGGCGCCCGGCTGCGGCTGGAGTGGCTCGCGGTGCGCGCCGACCGGAGCGTCTATGCCGGCGTCGCGGGGCTGGAGGACCAGCGCACCCTGCTCGCCGACCAGCTCGACGCGGGCGAGCTCGACGGCTTCGAGAAGCGGCTGAGAGACCTCGGCCTCGACCCGACAGACTATCTGCTGATGCCCTGCCACCCCTGGCAGTGGCGCAACAAGATCGCGGTCACCTTCGCCCCCCAGGTGGCGGCGCTCGAGATCGTGCACCTGGGGACCGGCGCCGACCGCTTCCAGGCGCAGCAGTCGGTGCGCACGTTCTTCGACGTCGACCGTCCCGAGCGCCACTACGTGAAGACCTCGCTGTCGGTGCTCAACATGGGCTTCATGCGCGGCCTGTCACCGGCCTACATGGCGGTCACGCCCGCGATCAACAGCTGGGTGGACGCGCTGGTGCGCGACGACGAGGTGCTCGCGCGACACGGGTTCTCCGTGCTGCGCGAGGTGGCCGCGGTCGGCTACCGCCACCCTCTCTATGAGGAGGTGGCCCGGCGCACCGGACCCTCGCCGTACACCAAGATGCTCTCGGCGCTGTGGCGCGAGAGCCCCCTCGACCGGATCGACGACCAGGAGCGGCTCGCCACGATGGCCTCGCTGCTGCACGTCGACGCCGCGGGCACGCCGTACGTCGCGGAGCTGGTGCGGGCCTCCGGACTGCCGGCGTCGGCCTGGGTGGCCCGCTATCTCGACGCCTATCTGGTGCCGGTCCTGCACTGCTTCTATGCGCACGGCCTGGTCTTCATGCCCCATGGGGAGAACCTGATCCTGGTGCTGCGCGACCACATCCCGGTCCGGGCGGTGATGAAGGACATCGGCGAGGAGGTCGGCCTCTTCCCCACCGCGGCGCACCGGCGCGACCAGCTGCCCGAGGACGTCCGACGCATCGCCGCGGACCTGCCCGAGGAGCAGCAGCTGCTGGCGATCTGGTCCGACGTCATGGACTGCTTCCTGCGGTTCCTGGCCGGCCTGCTCGACGAGGCGGAGGTGCTCACCGCCGAGGACTTCTGGGCCGAGGCGGCCGCCTGCGCGCGCCGCTACCAGGCCGAGCATCCCGAGCTCGCCGACCGCTTCGCGTGCCACGATCTCTTCGCCGAGCGGATCCCGCGGATGTGCATGAACCGGCTCCAGCTGCGCGACAACCAGCAGATGGTGGACCTCGCCGACCCGTCGAGCGCCCTCGCGCTGGCCGGGCCGCTGGAGAACCCGCTGGCCCGCTGAGGCAGGCGTGTGGCGTGCCCCACCGGGGGGTACACAGGAGGGCGGCAGCCTCGGCGAGGACGCCTACGATGGCCAGACCCCCCGGTGGAAGGTTCGAACACGTTGATCGCAGGCAGGTACACCCTCGAGCGCGAGGTCGGACGCGGCGGCATGGGCGCCGTCTGGCTGGCCCGCGACGAGGTGCTCGGCCGAGCCGTCGCGCTCAAGCGGATCGGCATGGCGCCCGGGGGCGACACCGCGGACCTGGAGCGCGCCGCCCGGGAGGCCCGGCTCGCCGCGATGCTCAACCACCCGCACGTGGTGGCGGTCTTCGACCTGGTGACGGAGGACGACCAGCAGTGGCTGGTGATGGAGTACGTCGAGAGCCTCACGCTGGCCCAGCTCGTCCGGCGTGAGGGACCGCTCTCCCCGGCCAGCGCGGCGCCGCTGCTGCTGCAGGCCGCCGACGCGCTCGCGGCCGCCCACGCCGCAGGGATCGTCCACCGCGACGTGAAGCCCTCGAACATCCTCGTCACCGAGCAGGGTCGGGTGAAGCTCTCCGACTTCGGGATCGCCCGGGCCGAGGCCGACGCCTCCCTCACCCAGACCGGGCTTGTCACCGGCTCCCCCGCCTACCTCGCCCCGGAGGTCGCCTCGGGACAGGTGGCCAGCGACGCGAGCGACGTCTGGTCGCTCGGCGCGACCTGCTTCCACGCCCTCGCCGGCCACCCGCCGTACGACGTGACCGGCAACCTGATGGGTGCGCTCTACCGGATCGTCAACGAGGAGCCGCCCCGACTGTCCGAGGCGGGGCCGTTGGCTCCGCTCCTCGAGGCGACGATGGCCCGCGACCCCGCGGAGCGCTGGTCGATGGCGAAGGTGAAGGAGTTCCTCGCCCACGTCTGCGCCACCCAGAACGTCAGCGTGCCGGCCGGCGTCGTCGCGTCCCCGGCGACTCCCCCGCGGCCCACCGCCGCTGACGACGGGCACACCCTGAGCCAGCCCGCCGTGGTGGACCCGACCCCCTTCCGGCCAACGGCAGCGGCCCTCCCCGTCGCGCCGGCCCCCGACCCGTCCCGACAACGACGACGCTCCTGGCTCGCGCCCCTCGCCGCGGCCGTGGTCCTCGGGCTCGTCGTGCTGGTGGGGTGGCTCGCCCTGACCGGCAACGACGATGACGACCCCGAGCCCGACCGAGCGGCCATCCCCAGCGACACCGCACCCGAGCGTGGCAAGGAGACCGAGAGCAGCTCGGCCCCGTCACCCACCGCCAACGAGCCAGACGCCGCGGAGATGGAGGCCTTCGTCGTCGACTACCTCGCGACGGTGACTGCTGACCCCGAGGTGACCTGGGAGCGACTGACACCTGAGTTCCAGGACGCCAGTGGCGGCTTCGGGTCCTACAGCGGCTTCTGGCGCACCATCGCGGCGGCCGAGGCCACCCAGGTCAGCGCCGACACGGATGCGATGACCGTGACCTACTCGGTCGAGTACACGGAGCAGAACGGCGAGCGGACGAGCGACGAGGTGACCCTCAAACTGGTCCAGCAGGAGGGCGAATACCTCATCGCCCAGGAGCTCGGCTGACCGTCCACGCGATCGGCGTGCCTCGCATAGGGTGTGCGGGGAGGTATCACATGGAGCTCGCGGAGCTGTACCGCGACATCGTCGAGGCGTCACCGGACGGCATCTGGGTGGTGGATCTCGAGGGTCGCACGCAGTACGCCAACGCACAGGTCGCAGCGCTGCTCGGCGTGCCCGCGGGTCAGCAGCAGGCCGTCTCGGTCTTCGACGTGCTCGACCCCGACGGACGCGACGAGCTCGCCTCCCACCTGGCAGCAGACGGCGGCGGGCAGCCACCTGCGGCCGACCTCGAGTGTCGACTGCTGCGCGAGGACGGCACCGTCCTGTGGGTCCTGCTGCGGGAGACTCCCCTGCACGACAGCAGCGGCGCGCACGTCGGCACGCTGCTGCGCCTCACCGAGTACGACGATCGCCGCCGCCTCTTCGAGGAGCTGAGTGCGGCCAGTCAGCAGCTCGCCGAGGCACAGCGGATCGCGCGCTTCGGCAGCTGGGAGTGGGACCTCGAGCACGACGTCGTCCGGGGCTCCGACGGGATCCACGCCCTCTATGGCGTGTCTCCCTCCGCCGAGCTGAGCGCCCTGCCCGACTTCATGGCGCTCGTCCACCCTCAGGACCGAGCCATCGTGGAGACCGCTGTCCTCGCAGCGATCGAGGGATCCGACGACCTGGCCTTCGAGGCGCGCATCCGCAGCCGGGACGGGTGGGTGTGGACCCGAAGCCGCGCCGAGGTCACGCGCGACGACGCGGGCCGCGCGCTGAGCATGTCGGGCACCCACCAGGACATCACCGAGTTCAAGGAGGCCCAGGAGGCCCTCGAAGACATGGTGCGTCAGAACGCGCTGATGCAGGCGGTCGCCGCCGCCGCCAACGAGGCCGCTGACCTGGAGGAGGTGCTGGGCAACGCCCAGACCCTGGTCCTGCTGCACGACGACTGGGAGCGCGGGCAGGCGTTCGTGCCGTCCGAGGACGGCACCGACGTCATCCCGTTCTACCTGCGGGAGGAGGACCGTGCCGCCGACGCGCAGGCCCCGGTGCGGGTCGAGATCGAGCGGCGCGCCGCTCAGCGCGCCCTGCGCGAGCGCAGCGTGGTGTGGGACGACGACCGGCTGACCATCGCCTTCCCGGTGCTGCTCGGCGACGACGTGGTCGCGGTCGTGGCGATGACCTCCTCGCCTCCGCTCTCTCGCCACGAGATGATCCAGTCGATGGTCGAGGAGGTGGCCGTCCAGCTCGCCCGCGTCGCCGAGCGTGACCGCGCCGCTCGAGAGCTGGCCGCGGCGCGCGACCAGGCGATGGAGGCGTCGCGCCAGAAGTCGGAGTTCCTCGCGACGATGAGCCACGAGATCCGCACCCCGCTCAACGGCGTCATCGGCCTCAACGACCTGCTCATGCGCACCCACCTCGACGACCACCAGCACCGGCTGGTCTCGGGCGTCCAGGTCGCTAGCCGGGCGCTGCTCGCCGTGATCAACGACATCCTCGACTTCTCCAAGATCGAGGCGGGCCGTCTCGAGCTCGAGCATCTCGACTTCGACGTGCGGTCGGTCTTCGACCAGGTCGCCAGCGTGATCGCCGAGAGCGCCCGGGCCAAGGGCCTGGAGCTGATGGTGGCGTGCCACCCCGACGTGCCCGAGGTGCTCGCCGGTGACCCGACCCGACTCGCCCAGGTGCTGACCAACCTCGGCTCCAACGCCGTCAAGTTCACCTCCGAGGGTGAGGTCCTGATCCGCGCGACCGCGGAGGCGGAGGACGGCGGCCATCTGCTCCGCGTGGAGGTCAGCGACACCGGGATCGGTGTGGACGACGAGCAGCGGCAGCAGATCTTCGACCCCTTCTCCCAGGCGGACGTGTCCACCACCCGGCGCTTCGGCGGGACCGGGCTGGGTCTGGCGATCGCCCACGAGATCGTCGGGGCCCTGGGCGGCGAGATCGGGGTGGAGAGCAACCCGGGGAAGGGCAGTACGTTCTGGTTCACCGCCCGCTTCGACGACCCCGCCGGCTCGCAGCCCGACCCGCTGGACGAGCGGGCTCGCCACGAGCTCGCCGGTGTGCGCATCCTCGTCGTCGACGACAACGACCACAACCGGATGATCCTGCGCGAGCAGCTGTCCTGGTGGGAGGTGCCTTCGCAGAGTGTGGCGAGCGCCGATGACGCCATCGCCGCGCTCGAGGAGGCCAGGGCGTCCGGCGAGCCCTTCGGCGCCGTCCTCCTCGACATGGCCATGCCCCACCGCGACGGCCTGCACCTGGCCTACGCCGTGCGCCGCGACCCGTCGTACGACGATGTGTCGCTCATCATGCTCACCTCCTCCACCCCGCCGGACGAGACCCGGCTGCAGGAGGCCGGCATCTCGGCGTGTCTCACCAAGCCCGTGCTCGCGTCGTCGCTGCGCGGAGCCCTCCTGCGGGAGCTGGGCGGGCCGCCGCCCGAGGAGGTCATGGAGTCTCCCGCTCTCGAGCCGGGGGTGTCGCGTCGGGTCCTCATCGTCGAGGACAACCCCGTCAACCAGCTCGTCGCCGTCGGCATCCTGGATGCCCTGGGCTACGCGAGCGACACCGTCTCCGACGGACTGGAGGCGCTGGACGCCGTCGCCGCGGTGACCTACGACGCCGTGCTGATGGACGTGCAGATGCCGCGGATGGACGGCTACACCGCCACCCGTCGGATCCGCGAGCGCGAGCTGCCGGGTGCGCGCATCCCCGTCCTGGCGATGACGGCGGCAGCCATCGAGGGCGAACGGGAGCGCTGTCTGGACGCCGGAATGGACGATTTCCTCACCAAGCCGGTGGACCCTGTGGCACTGGGTGCCATGCTTGACCTCTGGGTCTCCGGGGATCCGACTGCGGCGCACGAGAAGGTGGGCGCGGTGGGCACCCCCGAGGCCAGGTCCGGCGCCGGCCCCTCCGCCGCCGGGGCGCACGACCCCACCGACGCGCCTGCCGACGGCAGCGCGACCGAAGCACCCGAGGAGCACCGCTTGCTATCCGGACTCGACCTGGACCGGCTGGACATGCTGCGTGACCTCGATCCCGGCAACACGTCGTACCTCGACCGGGCGATCACGAACTTCGTCAACAACTCCTACGCCGCGCTCGACACGATCCGCACGGCGGTCGCGGCGGGTGATGCCGAGGCGATGCGACAGGCGGCACACAAGCTGCGGGGCAGCGCGATGAACCTCGGCGTGCCGACCGTCGGGGCGCCCGCCCTGGACCTGGAGTCGCTGGGCGACACCGGCAGCACCACCGGAGCCGACGCGATGCTGGTCGTGCTCGAGCAGGAGCTCGAGCGGGGACGGCAGATGGTGCTCGCCTACCAGCGCAGCTACAGCGAGTCCGACGCCAACGCCTGACGCTCAGGGGCGTCCCCACGCGGGCTGACCGGCCAGGACGCGCACCAGGTGCTCCAGGCGCTGGTCCTCCTGCTCGGGATGCGGGCAGAGCACGGCGGTCAGAGCCTCGCCGTCGAGCAGGTGGACCACACCCAGCAGGACGCTGTCCACCTCCGCCTCGGGGATCACGTCGGCGATCGGCAGCGAGCGGCCGAGCGCGAGGATCTCCTCGTGGTAGCGCGCGACCATCGGCGCCAGCTCGGCGCGCAGCTCGGTGTCGGTGCGCGCCGCGACGAGCAGCTCGTACCACGCCGCGTTGACGGGTGCCCGGCATGCCTCGCGCAGCAGCCGCAGGCACTCGGCGACCGTCACCTCGCCCAACCGGGCGAGGCCCGCGCGGAACCCGTCGAACTGACGGGCCCGCACCTCGTCGGCGGCCGCCACGATCAGCGCCGGCCGGGTCGGGAAGTGACGGAACAGCCCGCCTTGCGAGATCCCCGAGCGACGGCTGATCTCCGCGGTGGTCGTGCGCGCGTAGCCCAGCTCGCTCAGCGCCTCCACGGTCACATCGACGAGGGTGGCGATCGTGGTGGCGCGGCGCTCGGCCTGGGTACGGCGGGGAGCGGCCGTGGCGGCTACGTCGCCACCGCCTCGGCTGCGCCCGCGACGGCCGTGCCCACCCGGCGTACCGGCGTGACCGTGCCCCGGGGCTCGTCGGCACGCAGGAAGCGACCCGTCGCGAGCGTGCGACCGTAGCCCTCGATGAACTCGCCCTGACGGAAGACGACCGTGCCCGCGACCACCGTCGCGGCGACGGCGGCGTCGTTGCGGTTGACGATCCGGCTGAGGTTGCCGAACTCCTCGATGGGCGACTCGTGGTAGTCGTCGACGCTGGCGTCGAGACCGGCAGGGTCCACGACCACGATGTCGGCGCGGTCCCCCACCCTGATGCCACCGGCGTCGAGGAGATAGAAGTCCGCGAGCTCACCGGTCAGCTTGTGCACCGCCTCCTCGACGGTGAGGAACGGGTTCGGCTTCTGCTGGGCCTCGTGCACGCGACGCAGCAGCCGGATGCCGAAGTTGTAGAACGCCATGTTGCGCAGGTGGGCACCGGCGTCGGAGAAGCCGATCGTGACGCCGTGGCGCTTGATGAGCTTGTCCATCACCTCGGGGCGGGCGTTGGCGATGTCGGTCTTCCAGCGCAGCCTGGTGCCGTGCTCGACGACGAGGTCGAGGTAGCAGTCGACCGCGTGCAGGCCCCGGTCGCGGGCGACCTCGCCGATGTTGCGGCCGATCAGCGTGGCGTCGGGGCACTCGGTGATCTCGGCGTCGTCGAAGTCGCGGTGCCACACCCGCGGCGAGAACTTCTTGTCGAAGTCCTTGCGGAAGCGCCGCCGGTAGTCCTCCTCGGCGAGCAGCCCGTTGCGCTCCACCTCGTCGCGCAGGTGCAGCGCCTCGCGGCCGGTGCCGAACTCCTCGAAGACCACCAGGTCGATGCCGTCGGCCCAGACCCGGAACGGCGTGGGCAGGTGCTGCCAGACGAACTTGCCCCCACCGACCTTGTTGGCCAGCAGCGCCAGCGGCGCGAAGATGTGGTTGACCCACGGCTCGGCCTTGGTGTCGGCAGCCGCCAGCAGTGAGACCCGCAGCGGCTTGCGCAGGCGTCCCATCGCGGTGGTGACGTAGAAGGCGATGTCGTACTTCTTGTTGAGGTTGGGGACGCCCTGGAGGACCCGACCGCGGCGACGCAGGATCTTGCTGACGCCGCGGAACTCCTTCCAGGTCGCGTACGTCGAGGGCAGCTGCCGGGAGCGGTAGCGGTCGCCGTCGAGCTTGTCCCACGGGTTGGTCATCGTCGACACGCCCAGGAAGCCCGCGTCGAGCGCCTCCTCGATCCGGCGCTCGATCTCGGCGACCTCCGCCGGGGTCGCCCGCTCGTCCGGGTCGGTCGAACGGCCCAGACCCATCACGCTGGCCCGGGCGTCGGAGTGTCCGAGGAACGACGCGACGTTAGGGCCGAGCGCCATCGACTCGATCGCGGAGACCCACTCCTGGGGGGTCGACCAGGTCTTGGTCTCCTCGAGGGCTGCGAGCACATGTGCGCGGGGCAGCGCCTCCACCCGGCTGAAGAGGTCCGCGATGTCCAGGGGGGTGGAGTAGACCGAGGAGATCGAGCAGTTGCCGACCAGCACCGAGGTGACGCCGTGGCGCACCGACTCGTTGAGGCCCGGCGCGACCTGCACCTCGGCGTCGTAGTGCGTGTGGGCGTCGACGAAGCCCGGCATCACCCAGCGGCCCGCGGCGTCGACGACCTCGGTGTCCGGCCCGAGGGGCAGCGGATCCGGGCTGACGGCAGCCACGCGACCGTCGCGGACTCCGACGTCGGCGACCACGCCGGGGGCGCCGTGCCCGTCGAAGTAGGTGCCGCCGCGGATCACCAGGTCGAATGCGCTCATCGTGTGACCTCCATCACTAGGTGTGGCGAACCTAACATGGCGAGCGCCCTCTCGCTATGTGGTGTGGACCTCTCTCCCGGCGTTCTGGTCCGCCAGCGGCCTCGGGCGGGGATCATGAGCGCGACGCGGCATCGGGCCGCGGCAGCGACTAGGAGTCATCACCGTGGCACGACGCCGTCCCCTCTCCCTCCGACTGCGGCGGATCGCCGTCGCCGGCACCGCAGCGGCGGTCGTGGTCACGCCCCTCGCGGCGTTCCTGCCGTCGCATGCGGCCGGCCCCCTCAGCGACTCGGCCGCTGAGGCCGGCTGCCCCACGGTCTTCCCCGAGGAGAGCCTGGTCGACGAGCAGGCCGTCTCCGTGGCCACCGTGACCCGCGGCACGACCATCGAGGAGATCCCGGGGATCTACCTCGGCACCCTCGCTGACGGCATCGCTCCCGGTGTCGACATGATCCTGGTCGAGCTGGACGCCCCGGTGGTGGACAAGGCCGGCATCTGGCAGGGGATGTCCGGCTCCCCTGTCACCGACCCTGCGACGGGCGAGCTGATCGGGGCTGTCTCCTACGCCCTCAGCATGGGACCGTCGAACATCGCCGGGTTGACCCCGGCCGCCGAGATGTACCGGATGCTCGAGACGAGCGAGCCTGCTGAGACCGTCTCGCTCCCCCGCCGGATGGCCACCGACCTCGTCGCCCAGGGCACTGCCACCCGGGCACAGGCCGCGAGCGGACTGTCCCGCCTCCGGATCCCCGTCGGCGTCTCGGGGCTGTCCTCGCCGCGGTTGGCGCAGATCGCTCCCAAGCTGGGTCTGCGCGACGTGTACGCCGCCGGCACCACCTCGGGCGAGGCCATCCCCGTCTCCGCAGGCAGCAACCTGGCTGCCTCGGTGTCCTACGGCCTGATCACGGCCGCCGGCGTGGGGACGGCGACCGCCGTCTGCGGTGACACCGTGCTGGCGTTCGGCCACCCGATGACCTACGGCGGCCCCTCCAGCATGTCGCTGCACGGCGCCCGGGCGATCACGATCCAGAGCGACCCGACCTTCTCCAGCTTCAAGGTCGCCAACATCGGCGCTCCGATCGGCACCATCGACCAGGACCGGATGGCCGGCCTGCGCGGGCACCTGGGCGCCACCCCCGGGGCGGTGCCCGTCACCTCGTCCGCGGTCGAGGGCACCGAGTCCTTCGGCGGCACCACGCACGTCACTGTTCCGGAGATGGTCACCGAGATGGCCCTCACCACGATGGTCGCCGCACAGGATCGCGTGCTCGATCGCAGTGGCAAGGGAGCCGGCGTCGTGACGTGGACGGTCACGGGGCTGCGCCGCAACGGCACGCCGTTCACGCTGACCCGCACGGATCGCTACGCCGACGCCGCCGACATCTCCTCGGCCCCGGCCATGGCGCTCGCCCAGCAGCTGATGGCGATCGTCGAGAACGAGTTCGAGGAGGTCACGATCACCTCCGTGACGACCAGGTCCCGACTGGACGAGCGCTTCGCGTCGTGGCGCCTCGGCCGGGTCGAGCAGCGCATCGCCGGCGTGTGGACACCTCTCGCGACGTCCGGTCCGGTGCGGCTGCGACCTGGGGGCACCAAGGTGGTCCGCGTGAGACTGGCCGCGCGCGACTCCGGCCCCACCTACGTGACGGTGCCGATCACGGCACCCCGTCGTGGTCGCGGTGCCGGCCACGTCACCCTCACCGGCAACTGGGACTCGTGGGGCGACTACTTCGAGGACTTCGAGTTCATGTACCTCGAGGAGATGGAGGAGCGCCCCCAGCCGAGGTCCTTCCCCGCCCTGCTCGAAGACCTCCGCACGGCTCCCCGCAACGACGTGCTCGTCGCGACGTCCAGCTTCATCAACTCCGGGCGGTCCCGGACCCGCACGGTGTCGCTCGACCGCGTGGTGCAGGGCAGCAAGCGGATCCGCGTGGTCGTGCGCTGAGCCCAGAACGCCGGGGCGCGCCGACCGCGAAGGTCACGGGCGGCGTCGGCTGCTGACCGGCCCGTCGCGGAAGGTCTGGGCCAGGCCCCGGCGCACGGTGCGCCGCCGGAGCACCGGCGTGTCGTCGGAATCGGCGCCGCGCATGCCGGCGACCGTCTCCGCAAGCACCGCCTCGGCGTCCTGGGCGGGCCGCCAGCCGAGCTCGCGCGCGGCCCGGCCCGAGTCCAGCACCGGGACCGAGAAGGCGAGGTCCACCCAGCCGGGGTCGACCTGCTGGAGCCGCGCGTGCCAGGTCAGCGACGCCGCCGTCCGCACGACGGGAGCGGGCACGTGCACGGGCCGCGCACCCAGGACCCGCCCGATGTCCCCCGGGGTGAGCGTCCCCGCACTGAGGTTGAACGCGCCCGGCGCCCGCGCCTCGAGGACGCGGGCGAAGGCGTCGGCGACGTCGTCCGCGTGCACCATGGGCACCGCCAGGCGCCGGTCGAGCGGCAGCACCGGCAGCAGGTCGATCACCTTCGCCGGCAGCGGGGCAGGGAGCCCGTAGCGCAGCAGGGCGCTCCCGGCCTGGCGCTGACCCACGATGCCGGGGCGCATCCGGGTCACGACGCGCCGCGGGTAGGCCTGCTCGTGGGTGTCGAGCAGTCGCTCGGCAGCGGCCTTGTGCCGGCTGTAGGGGGACCCGGGGATCCCCTCGGTCGGCCAGCTCTCGTCCACCGGGACCTCGTCCACCTTCGGCGAGTAGGCACCCACCGACGACATGTGCACCAGATGGGGGACGTCCGCCGCAGCCACCGCGTCCAGCACGCGCCGGGTGCCGCCCACCCCGAGCTCCTCGAGATGGGCCAGGTCGTGGGAGGGCTGGAAGCCCCACGCCAGGTGGACGACCGCGTCCGCCCCCGTGAAGGCCTGCCTGAGCGGCGCGGCACAGGACTCCTCGGTGAGGTCGGCGCTGACCCAGCTCACCCGGTCGTACGGCGCGCCGGCGTCCGGCAGGCGTCGTACCACTCCGGTGATGTCGTGCCCGTCGGCGGTGAGCCGGCGCAGCAGGGCGGTGCCGACGTTGCCGCTGGCTCCGGTGATGACGATGCGCACAGGTGCCCCCGGGGGTGTGAGGTGGGCGGACGGACGTGAGGACCGGTGCCCTCAGCGCGTCGCTTCACACGGGGCTTCTCGGCCCGCCCTGACCGACGACGTCTAGTCTCGGCAGGCATGGCACGGATCCGCGTCGGCATCTCGGGCTGGACCTACGCCGGGTGGCGGGGCGCCTTCTACCCGCCCGGCCTGGTGCAGCGTCGGGAGCTCGCCTACGCCTCCGAGCGGATGGGCTCGATCGAGATCAACGGCTCCTTCTACTCGCTGCAGCGAGCCTCGTCGTACGTGTCGTGGCGTGAGCAGACGCCGGACGACTTCGTCTTCGCGGTGAAGGGCGGGCGCTACATCACCCACATGCTGAAGCTGCGCGGCGTCGAGACGGCGCTCGCCAACTTCTTCGCCTCGGGGGTCCTCGCGCTGGGGCCGAAGCTGGGCCCGGTGCTGTGGCAGCTGCCCGCCAACCTGTCCTTCGACGCGGAGCGGGTCGCTGCCTTCTTCGCCCAGCTCCCGCGTACGACGGGCGAGGCGGCCGCGCTCGCCCGCGAGCACGACGCCAAGGTCCCCGACGACCGGGCGTGGACGACCACCGAGTCCGACCGGCCGATCCGGCACGCGCTGGAGTTCCGCAGCGAGTCGTTCTGCACCGAGGAGGCGTTCGCGCTGCTGCACGAGCACGACATCGCCTGTGTCGTCGCCGACACCGCCGGCCGGTTCCCGATGCCCGACGTGGCGAGCGGGGACTTCACCTATGTCCGCCTGCACGGGGACACCGAGCTCTACACCAGTGGCTACAGCGCCCGGGCGCTGGAGGGCTGGGCCGAGCGGTGTCGCGACTGGGCGACGGCCGGCCGCGACGTCTACGTCTACTTCGACAACGACGCCAAGGGCTTCGCTCCTCACGACGCGATGGCGCTGATGGAGCTGCTGGGCTGAGTCCGCGGCGCGCTCCTCAAGAACGGCGCCTGGGCGACCGAAGAGTCCGACATGACGTTCTCCGCCCGCATCCTCGCCGGATCGCTGGTGGCAGCATTGGCGCTCCCCGTTCCACCGGTGAGCGCGAGCGAGCCGGCGGGTGCCGGCATCGGCCGCGACGCCGCACCCGACCGGGCCGTCCTGGACCCGGACGGCGCCCAGCGCTATCTCGTGCGCTACGCCGGTGGGACCGACATGCGGGCCGAAACCGAGGAGATGCGCACCGACGGCGTCGCAGTGCGCCGCACCTTCTCCCGGGCCGTGCGGGCCGCTGTCGTGAGCGCGACCCCCACGGAGGCGGCCGCCCTCGCCGACTCCCCCGAGGTCCTCGCGGTGGAGCTGGACACCCGGGTGCAGGCGAGCGAGACCCAGGACCGGCCTCCGTGGGGGCTGGACCGCATCGACCAGCGCACGCGGCCCCTGTCGTCGTCGTACACCTCGAGCGCGCAGGGCGCCGGGGTGGACGTCTATGTCGTGGACACCGGCGTCTACGCGGGTCACACCGAGTTCGGCGGACGGGTGGCCCCGGGCTGGACCCGCGTGTCGGACGGCCTCGGCACCGGGGACTGCGACGGTCACGGCACCCACGTCGCGGGAACGATCGCCGGCAGCACCTACGGCGTCGCGAAGCGGGCCCGGATCATCCCCGTCCGCGCACTCGACTGCGACGGTGGAGCCTGGACCTCCGACATCGTCGCCGGACTCAACTGGATCGCCGGCCACCACGCCGCAGGCAAGCCGGCCGTCGTCAACCTCAGCCTCGGCGGCCCCACGAACTCGACGCTCGACGCCGCACTGCGAGCGGTGATCAATGAGGGCGTCGTGGCAGCCGTGTCCGCCGGCAACGAGGCCGTCGATGCCTGCTCGGCCTCCCCCGCCCGCGTGTCGGCGGCGCTCACCGTCGCCGCCACCAACACCTACGACCAGCAGGCGTCGTTCAGCAACCACGGCAGCTGCGTCGACATGTATGCCCCCGGCGTCGGCATCAAGTCGGCCTGGTACACCTACCCCACTGCCAGCAGGTCGCTCCAGGGGACGTCGATGGCAGCGCCCCACGTGGCCGGGGCGGCCGCCGTCCTGCTCTCGCGCCCCTCCGCTCCGACCGCGTCCCAGGTCACCGGCCAACTGATCGCCGACAGCACCCCCGGGATCGTCTCGTGGGTGACGGGCCGGACCCCGAACCGGCTGGTCTACATCGACCCCGCTCCTGCCGACGCAACGGACCCGACCCCGGGACAGGAGCCGGCTCAGGAGCCTGCTCCCGCCCCGGAGCCGGCCCCGGAGACCGACCCGGCGCTGGATCCAGTGGCTCAGCCGCTGCCCGCGCCCGCCCCCTCCCCTGTCCTCGCGAAGCCCTCAACGGCCACGGCCGTCGCCGGATCCGCTCGGCGTCGCGCCATCCGGCTCACCTGGGTCCCCGGCGTGTCGGCGGGAACTCCTCTCACGGGCCAGAGCATCCGGGTGTACGCCGGACGACGGCTGGTGCGGACCCTGACGGTGTTCCCCGGGCAGCGGGCCCACACGGTGAGGAAGCTGCGCCCGACGCTGCGCTATCGCTTCAGCGTGGTCGCCCGCAACCGCATCGGCTCGAGCGGTGAGTCACTCCGGTCGCGCGCCGTACGTCCACGGCGCTGACGCCGGGTCGGGGCAGGCAGATGCCACCGTGACATGCTCGTGACCTTAGACCCTAGAGGGCCGTCGGGGATGCCGATTGACTGAAGGTGGCTTCGGGAGCCCCGGTCTCACGCAGACTGGCCCTCCCGAAGCCCCCTTACTACCCGGGCCCGAGATTTTGCCGAGTCCGACAAGCTCACCGCCGCCGGAACGGGCCCGCGAAATGGCCCCGGTGGCACAATGGATGTGAGGCCCTGGGCCGCCCGTTTTTCGTCCCCCGTGGACGGGCTGTCCGGGGTCTCGCCCTGCCTGGGGCCTCAGGAGCGCGTGGCGCGGATGATCGCCCCGTGCAGACCGGGGGCGACCTCGTGGGTGAAGGTGACCTCCGCGTCGACGAAGCCTGCCTCAGCAAGTCCGGTGAGGTACTCGGTGCGGGAGAGCGCACCTGCGATGCAGCCCACGTAGGACCCTCGCTCGGCACGGTCCGCGGGCGTGAGGTGGTCCTCGGCCACCACATCGGAGATGCCGATCCGTCCGCCCGGGGAGAGCACCCGGTGCATCTCGCGCAGCACCGCGGCCTTGTCGGTCGACAGGTTGATCACGCAGTTGGAGATCACCACGTCCACTGCTGCGTCAGGCAGTGGCACATCCTCGATGTAGCCCTTCACGAACTCCACGTTCGTCACTCCGGCCTTCGCCGTGTTGGCGCGGGCCAGCTCGAGCATCTCGTCGGTCATGTCGAGTCCGTAGGCGAACCCGCTCTCCCCGACCCGCCGCGCCGAGAGGAGCACGTCGATCCCGCCACCCGAACCGAGGTCGAGGACCCGCTCCCCCGCGCGCAGCTCGGCCACCATCATCGGGTTCCCGCAGCCCAGACTGGCCGCCACGGCCTCGACCGGGAGGTCGTCGCGATCAGCGTCGGCGTAGAGCGCGGCTCCGAACGCGGGGCCGACCTCGATCTCCTCGGTGCAGCAGGAGTCACCGGCAACCTCCTGCGCTCGAGCGCAGCACTGGTCGGAGTCCACCACCTCCAGGGCGCTGCGTCCCCCGCTGCCCGACACCGCAGTCGCCGCCTCGGCGTAGCGGGCTCGAACCTCTTCGCGCACGTCGTCGCTCATGACACTCCTCAATATCGATGGATATCTATGTCACGAGTGTGGCACCACGAGGGTGCATCCGCCAAGAGCGTGCTCCGGTAGGCTCCGGGCGCGGACCCGGCAAGCCTGGTCCGTCCGGGGCGCAGAGCTCCGAGCGGGGCGGTAGCTCAGTCGGTTAGAGCAGAGGACTCATAATCCTTGGGTCGTGGGTTCGAGCCCCACCCGCCCTACTGGGACCTAGGCGACTGGGAAGCACGGGTGTGCGGACCTGCCCCGACCCCGCCCTGATCCTGGCGCCCCCTCAGTCGCCGAACTCGAAGACCAGCCTGGCCCGGGCGCGCCCGGTGAGCACCTCGTCGATGGAGGCGTTGACGTCGTCGAGCTTGCGGGGCTCCGCCACCACACGCGTCCGACCTCGGGCGTGCAGCTCGAAGACCTCGGCCAGGTCCTGGCGCGTCCCGACGATGGAGCCGATGATCGAGATGCCGCTGAGCACGGTGGGGAAGATCGGGATGGCCATCGGGCCCTCATCCTCCGGAGGCAGCCCGACGCAGACGAGACGGCCGCCGCGACGCAGGGCCAGGAAGGCCTGCTCGAAGACGATGGGTGACGGGGCCAGGACGATCGCGACATCGGCACCGCCGAGATCGGTGATGGCGGCGACCGGGTCGACGCTGTGCGCGTCGACGACGTGGTCCGACCCCAGCTCGGTGGCGAGCTGCAGCTTCGCGCCGTCGACGTCGACGGCGATCACCGTGCCGCCGACCAGCCGGGCGTACTGCACCGCGAGGTGGCCCAGCCCGCCAATGCCGAACACGGCCACGCGCTCACTGGGCCGGACATGGGCGACCTTGACCGCCTTGTAGGTCGTGACGCCCGCGCAGGTCAGCGGAGCAGCGTCGAACGCGGTCACGCCGTCGGGCACGGGAACCACGTGACCAGCGTCGGCCACGACGTACTCCGCGAAGCCGCCGTCGACCGAGTAGCCGGTGTTGCGCTGCTCAAGACACAGCGTCTCCCAGCCCGTGACGCAGTAGTCACAGTGACCGCAGGCGTAGCCGAGCCAGGGGATGGCCACGCGATCCCCCTCGTCGACCTCCGTGACGCCTTCGCCGAGGATCTCGACGCGCCCCACGCCCTCGTGACCCGGGACGAGCGGCAGGGTCGGCTTGACCGGCCAGTCGCCGTGGGCGGCGTGGATGTCGGTGTGGCACAGGCCGCTCGCCTCGATACGGACGAGCACCTGACCGGGACCGGGGGCAGGGACCGGCCGATCCTCCACGACGAGTGGCTCGGTGAAACTGGTGACGACTGCGGCCTTCATGATCGACCTTTCGACTGCTCGATGTAGGGGCGGAGGACGAGGGACCCGAGACCGTCGCGACCGGTCTCACGCATCTCGCACTCGAGAGAGTCGCGCCCTCTCCTGCACGCCTACGCTCCCCGGCGTGACGACACCAGAGGAGAAGGACCCGACACGTCGACGTCAGCCGTGCGGCCGGGCGCTGACCACCGCCGACCGGACGTCCTGCGAGACCAGGCGCCCCTTGGCCGGCTGGGTCCGGAAGTCGTAGAGGTGTCCGGCCGTCAGGTCGTCGGCGACCCAGGTCCCGCTGGACGTGCTGCCCAGGCGGCACCACCCCGCCCGCCGCGTCGCGTCGCGCTGCCAGACGACCTCGCGATCGACCCCCGGGGCACTGCGCAGCCGCAGGGTGACCCGACGCTCGCCGGCGATCGCCGCCAGCGAGCCCGCCGTCCGCGGGCCCAGCCTCGGGAGCCGCAGCGGGCGTGGGTGAGGAGTCCCGACCCCCAGCCCGGCGAGCGCATCGGCGACGGCGGCAGCCAGCTTGACCTCGCCCCCGGCGTGGGGGTGCGTGCCGTCCCAGGTGTCGTCCTGCGTGAAGCCCGCGGAGGTGTGGGCGATCGTCACCGGCGACCGCTCCGAGGCGAGCGTCGTCACCAGCTCCGGCAGCAGCTCGGCGAGCTCCCGCTCGGGCGCGCGGTCGCTGTGGGGCGGCTCGGCCAGCACGAAGCCGGCCTCGGGGGTCGCCGCCCGTGCCTGCGTCACCAGCCGACGCAGGTCCTCGATCACCCCGGGCGGCCGCGAGAGGAAGAGCAGGTCGTTCGTGCCGAGCAGCACGACGACGATGTCGGGTCGGTGGGCCGCAGCGACCTCTGCCATCCGAGCGGGCACGTCACGCAGGGCCTGTCCCCACTGAGCATGGTGGCTGCGGGAGAAGTCCGGATCGTTGTAGGCGCTGCTGCCATGGCGGTTGCGGACGTTGTCGAACAGGTCCGAGCGCGGCCCCACCAGGTCGAAGTCGACCCCCGCCCGACGCAGGTGCCGATCCAGCCGGTAGCGCCAGGTCCAGTCGCCCGCCGAGCCGATGGTCAACGAGTCGCCCACGAGCATGATCCGCACGCTGGCACCGTATCCAGCACCACGAGCGCGATGCCCGCCGGCCGCACCCGCACAGGGAGGCAGCTGCTAGAAGCAGCCTTGCCCGGCCCCCACCTCGGCGAGGCCGGCCAGGTCACCGGCGCCGAAGCGCGCGGGTGCTCGCTGCAGCGTGGGGTGGAGCGTCTGGGACCGGTCGTTGACGTGGTCGAGCCCCACGACGTGACCGATCTCGTGCAGCAGCAGCTGTCCACGCGACTGCACCTTGCGCAGCGGGAAGCCGGGGACTCCCCGCCAGGTGGTGTCGAGCACCACGTAGCCGTTGACGATGCGGTTCCACGACCCACCGGTCGATTGCCACTGGGTCCCCGCATAGCCGATCGTGCTGCCGGCGAGCACAGGCACCACCGTGGGGCGGGCCCAGGCCACGGACACGTCAGCAGTCGGGTCGAACCCCGTGTTGCCGCCCCGTCGCGGGACATGGCTGGTCCGGCCCAGATAGCGGAAGCGCAGACCGGAGGCGGCAGAGACCATCCTGAAGGCCCGCCGGACGTCCGCGACACCGCCCACCGGCGCCAGCCGACGGTTGACCCGATAGGTGATGACCTGGCAGGGATCCCAGCGCGAGTGGCTCTCGAGGAGCCGGTACGACGCGGCGCCCCCTCGTCGGGCGAAGGTCGACCACCGGGTCGGCGCCCGGTCCTGCAGAGTGGTCTCGCGACCGCGCTCCGTGCTCATCGAGCTGTCGGATGCCGTGTGGCTCACGAGCGCACCGGCGCCGCTCGAGGCGGTCGAAACCCCCACCTGAGGCGCCGCGATGAGGGCGGCCGTCGCCACGATCACACCGACGGCGCTTCGTCTCCTGGACACGCCCTCATATCGGCGCGGTATCCGTGCTTCTGAAGCCGGGGGTGGGCCGGCAAGGCCTCACCTCGCGTGGACTTTCGCCTCTGGCGTCCCCCCGGCCGCCTGCGCAATGTGGGGAGCGTGAGTAGGAAGGAGGTGAAGACAATGAGGCTCAAGACGAAGGACCTCGTCGCGACCGTCCTCGTGGTCGCCGTCGCCGTGCCCTACGTCGGCTTCCTGATCAGCGGCGAGATGCCGTTCGTCCAGGACGAGCGCGGCATGGCCGCCATCGGACTGGTGCTGGGCGTCGTCGCCTACCTGGTGATGGAGCGCGGTGACACCGTCGACCGCGCGGACAAGATGGAGATCGCGCTCGCCGTGGCATCACTGGCCCTGGGGGCGGCAGCTCTCGCACTGGCCGAGACGGCCGCTGCGGAGGTGCTGCTGGCCTGCTTCATGGGCTCGATCCTCGTGGTGTGGGCCGTCAAGGTGATGGACCACGCCGGGGCGCTGCCCATCGCCGGGCACCACCACACGATCGGCCACGCCTGAGCGGCCGATCCACCCGTGCCGGACGGGGCCCCTCGCGGACCCGCCCGGCACCTCCAGGCGCCGTTTCGGGCGCCACGCCGCCCCGGCTCTCCCGACACATCAGGACATGCACATGAGCAGCGAGCAGGCCCTCGAAGTCCACCTCGAAGAGCTGGGCGAGCACTCCTGGCTCCGGGCCCTGGCCAACACCCTGAGTGGTTCCTTCGGCAGCGCACAGTGTCGATTCGTCGCGCGCCCTCCTGGCACACGACACAGGGCCAGCGACCACGAGTTCACCGGCGCGACCTTCCCGGTCATGAGGCTCCAGGATCTCGACGACCTGCACCGACCCAATGCCTGGATCGAGACGGCACAGGAGTGCCTCGACGTGCTCGACCGAGAGCTGCGGGCCGACGGCTGGCGACGGGCCGAGGACAACGGGGCGCACTGGTGGTCCCGGACCTACGTGTCCAGCTGACCAGCCGGCCTCTCCGACACCACGCTCATCGAGGTGGCTGCCAGGCGGCGACGCGGGCAGCGGCGCTGAGAGCGACTCGCGCGGGTGTCAGTGCCACGGCCGCGTTGCGGACACCGGCGAGGACGGGATGCTGAAGCTGCGCCACGTGTCCGACCTGCCGCGAGCGACGAGCCAGGGCGAGGACCCGCGGGACACGAGCGTGACTGTAGCGAGCGAGAGCCTGCTCTCTCGAGGGCTCGACGCTGAGCCAGTGCGCCAGCTCCACGGCATCCTCCAGCGCCATCCCGGCCCCCTGGCCCAGGTTCGGCTCCATCGCATGCCCGGAGTCGCCCACGAGCACCACCGCAGGCGTCCCGGCGCGGTGCAGGATGGCTGGAACGCCGATGTCGTGGACGTCGTGCCGCAGCACCGCCTGGCCGGTCAACGCTTCCAGCAGCTGCGGGATGGGCTCGTGCCAGCGTCCGAACCTCGTGCGCAGCTCCGCCACCTCGTCCTCGACGCGAGTGCCGGCGGGCATCCGGGCGGTGGCGTAGAGATAGAGCCGTCCCCCACCGACCGGCACGATCCCGAAGCGCTCGCCGCGCCCCCACGTCTCCGTGGCGACCACGTCCGCCGACGTTGCCCCGGCCCCGGCCTCCACCCCCGGGACGAGAGCCCGCCAGGCCGTGTAGCCGGCGTAGCGCAACGGCGTTGCGGGCCACCACTCCCGGCGGACGGCGGAGTGGATGCCGTCCGCGCCGACGACGAGGTCCGCCTCCAGCGACGCCGGGTCCTGCACCGGACAGCCCACCCGGATCCGCTCGCGGCCGAGCGCGTCCGCCAGCGCCGTGACCAGCTGAGCGCGCACGACGCCCACCGTCGGCGCCCTCTCGGGAGAGGCGATCGGCTCGGACGTCACCCGGGAGAGCCAACGGCCGCCGGGAGCGCGCAGTGCGGTCCCCTGCAGCGCCTGCGCCCCGGCCAGCACCTCCTGACCGACTCCCAGTGTCAGCAGCGCCCGCACCGCGTTGGGGCCGAGCGCGATGCCTGCACCTGCGTCGCCGATCGTCGCCGTCTGCTCGAGCACCTCCACCTCCCACCCCGCCCGAGAGAGCGCCAGGGCCGAGGCGAGGCCGCCGACTCCGGCGCCGACGACGCTGGCCCTGGGACGGTCGATCGAGGTCATGCCCGGACTCTACAGACGTAGAGACCCCATGCAAACTCTACGTCGGTAGAGGATGGCGCTACGGTGCTCCCATGACCCCCGACCGCCGTACGACGATCGCCGGTGCCGCGCTCCAGGTGCTGGCGAGCGACGGCGCACGGGGACTCACACACCGAGCGGTCGACACTGCAGCCGGTCTCCCGGCCGGGTCGACGTCCTACTACTTCCGCTCGCGCAGCGCACTGCTCGAGGCCTGCGTGACCGGGCTCCTCGACCAGAGCCTGGAGGACGTCTCCCTCCTCGAGGACGTCTTGCGCGCCGGGGACACCGCGTCGCTGGCCCGGGCACTGGGCGACGTGCTTCACCGGTGGCTGACCGACCACCGCGATCGACACCTTGCTCGCTTCGAGCTCTCGCTCGAGGCAGTACGACGCCCCGAGCTCGCCCAGGCCCTGTACCAGGGCGGCACGGCCATCCGGGGGCGCATCGCCTCCGTGCTCGCCGATCTGGGGGCCGAGGATCCCGAGGAGCAGGCAGGCTGGCTGGTGGCCTGCACGGACGGGGTCCTGTTCGACCGCATCGCGGGGGCCAACGCGCGGGGCACGGTGAACCGAGCCGAGCTGCACCGGCTCGCGGAGCACCTCGTGCGGGGCATCGTCTGACGCCGGTCCTGTGGACAGGCGACGATCACCCGACGGATAGTCGTCGCCATGTATACCGGCAACCCCGAAGTCCCCGACGACGTCTTCACCGACGTCCTGCACCAGGTCACCGACTTCGTCCGCAACCGCGTCGTCCCGCGCGAGCTGGAGATCATGTCCACCGACGCGATCCCCGACGACCTGCGCCGACAGGCCGGCGAGATGGGACTCTTCGGCTACGCGATCCCCGAGCGGTGGGGCGGCCTGGGGCTGGATCTGGTCCAGGACGTCGAGATCGCGATGGCGCTGGGCTACACCTCGCTCGCGTTCCGGTCCATGTTCGGCACCAACAACGGGATCGCCGGCCAGGTGCTCGTCGGCTTCGGCACCGAGGAGCAGCAGGAGCAGTGGTTGCCTCGGATCGCGTCGGGCGAGGTGGTCGCCTCCTTCGCGCTCACCGAGGTCGGCGCGGGGTCCAACCCGGCCGGCCTGCGCACGACCGCCACCCCCGAGGGTGACGGGTGGGTGATCGACGGGTCGAAGCAGTTCATCACCAACGCTCCGACGGCCGCCCTGTTCGTCGTCTTCGCGCGCACGGCACCGGCCTCGGAGACCAGCACCGGCATCGCGGTCTTCCTCGTCCCCGCAGACACGCCCGGGGTCGAGGTCGGCGTCACGGACGCCAAGATGGGTCAGGAAGGCTCACGCACCGCCGAGGTCAGCCTCGCCGGGGTCCGCGTCGGCCCGGAGGCGCTCGTCGGCGGAGACGGTGACGTGGGCTACCGCGCCGCGATGACCTCCTTGGCACGAGGGCGGATCCACATCGCCGCACTCGCCGTCGGCTGTGCCCAGCGTGCCCTCGACGAGTCCGTCGCCCACGCGGTGACGGCCACCCAGGGCGGCACCCCGATCGGGGACTTCCAGCTGGTCCAGGCCATGCTCGCCGATCAGCAGACCGGCGTGCTCGCCGGCCGGTCGATGGCCCGTGAGGCCGCGCGGCTCTATGTGACCGGCGAGGACCGCCGCATCGCCCCCTCGGCCGCCAAGCTCTTCTGCACGGAGATGGCCGGCAAGGCCGCCGATCTCGCGGTGCAGGTGCACGGTGGATCCGGCTACATGCGGGAGGTCCCGGTCGAGCGGCTCTACCGCGACGTTCGCCTGCTGCGGCTCTACGAGGGCACCAGCGAGATCCAGCGCCTGATCATCGGCGGCGGGCTGGTGCGGGCCGCCCGGAAGGGATCGTGACAGCCCACGGAGGGCCGGACCGGGCTCACAGCCCTCCGCTCGTGCCCTCCAGCAGGAGCGTCGGGATCCGCCCCTGCCCGTCGCGTTCGGTGGCGAGGACCGGGCTCACGGGGGTGCATGCCAAGGTCCGCACCTCACACGTGACGACCCGACGCGCCCGCAGGACGTTGTCGGCGTGGCTGGGGTCGATGTGCTCCGCCGCACCATAGAAGGTGTCCTCGTCGACCCACCCGGCCAAGGTGAAGTGCCGCCCGGACGCGCGGATGCGGCGCTGCTCGCCCGTGTCCGCGTCGTACGCCACGGCGCGAGCGGGCCACACGCCGACGTCGAGGATCGTGCTGCGGTCCGGGGAGAGCCGCCCCGACGCGAGCATCGAGGACTCCGCCAGCTCACGATGTGCGCCCGCACCGCGGATGCTCACGTGGAAGCCGTCCGTGAAGAGCGTCTCGGCATAGCCCTCGTAGACGTCGATGCTGTCGGGGTCCTTCGTCGCCGGGATGATCGACCCGTCGTCGAGCTGGATGGAGGAGCCGTCGAAGAAGATCCGCTCCTCGCTCACGCCGTGCAGCAACGGCATGATCTCGCCGTACAGGACCGCCAGGTCCTCGCCGGGATCAGGCTCCTCGTCAGGGGTGCGGTAGAGCTGCTCGCCGGTGCGGGTGTCGAACGCAGCGACCTGGACGACGTGGGTGCCGTAGTCGTCGGTCGGGCCGCGGGACTGGTCGACGACGGCGAGCACCGACCGGTCCGCGGAGACCGCGATGTTGCTCTGCCCGAGGTCACGCACCTCCTGGGTGCTGCCCGCGGCGCTGGTGAACATCAGCGTGTGGCCCCGCATCCAGTAGACCCCGGTGGCACCGAGCACGAACTGGTCGACCCGGTCGCCGAGCTGCAGGGTCTGCTCCCCCACCTGGAGCGTGCCCTCGTGGAACCACGCGGGGACGGCGACGTCCCACTCGGACGGCCCCACCGGGAGAGCGAAGGGCTTGTCTGCGGGGGTGCTCGTCGCTCTCTCTCCGCACCCGGCCAGAGCGAGGCACGCGAGCACGGCTACGGCGAGCCCTCTGAAGCGCATGAGACGAGCGTACGGCGGGACTCGACCTCGTCCGGCGCCCCCCAGGTCGAGCAGGACAAAGGGCCTCTGACCTGCGTTTCCGCAGGTCAGAGGCCCTTCAGGTGCTCCCCCGGTTGGACTCGAACCAACAACCCTCCGGTTAACAGCCGAATGCTCTGCCAGTTGAGCTACAGGGGACCGCTAGGCAGCGTGGAAACATTAGCAAGAGCGTCGGTCCAAGCGAAATCGGCCCCCGAATTCAGACGCGACCCGAGCTGGACCTGGTCCTCAGAGGTCGCCGACCTCGGACCGCGCGTCGGCCAGCGCCTGGGTCGCGAGCTCCGCCACGGCGGGGTCCTCGGGGTCCACCCCCTCGTCGTACTCGAAGAACCAGCGCATCGGCCGGTCCCCGCGCGGGGCGCGGCGCGCGATCACCGCCAGGCCCTTGCGGCCCTCGACGCTCACCCGGCGCTGGAGCACGATGCTCGCCGTGACCCGCTCGCGCACCAACTGCAGGAGCAGCGCCGGATCGGTGAGCTCGAGCCGGTGGTCGGGACGGACGGTGCCCCAGCTGCCGACCTCGGTGACCCGCAGCCGTGAGCCGTCGGCGTCCCAGTCGGCGCCCTCGACGTCCTCCCAGGGGATGCGGACGGCGTCCTGCCCGGGGGCCACCTCGGAGTCGGCGGGCAGATAGACGGCGTCGCGGGTGCCCACCACGAATCGTCCGTCCGGCGTGGCGGCCCAGGCGAGGGCCTTCTCCCCCGCAGGCAGCACCACGTCGGGTCGCTCGCGGCGGCGGATCACGACGACGCCCCGATCGCGAGCTCACGCAGGCTGCGTCGGTGCTGCTCGAGCGCCACCAGCTCGCCGAACATGCGGTTGTAGTCCACCGCGTGATCCACGGGGTTGGTCCGCTGGAGGCGGGACTTGAGATCGGCGATGCGGCGCATGGCGGTCAGCTCCTGGAGCCGGTAGACGTGGGCGGCGACGTAGGTCGCGTCGGGCTCGCGCAGCAGCGGCTCGACCGCCAGTGCGCTGATCGCGGCGGCCGCCTCGGGGTCGGCTGCGCTGTCACGCACCTTCGAGGCCCACCCGGGGTCACTGGTGCCGGCCGCTGGCCCCCCGGAGGCGTGCACGGCCTGCCAGACGGTGCGGTAGGTCGGGTGGGTGAAGTCGTTGTCGGCGACGTCGCCGATCACCGCGCCGACCTGGGCCGGGTGCTGGATGACGAGCTTGAGCGTCTCGCGCTCCAGGGAGAAGCGTGGGTCGCGCAGGTCGGGGAGCTGACGCCGCGGCGGTTGGGCGGACTCTGCCGGAGGCGTCGAGGCGCGGCTGGAGCGCTGCTCGGGTGGCTCGGAGCGTCCGCGCGACTGGGCGCGCTTCACCTCCGAGCGAGCCTGCTCGACGTCGACCCCCACCATTCCGGCGATCTCCCGGGCGAAGGCGTCGACCTTGGAGCGGTCCCGCACGCTCGAGACGAGGCGGGCGGCCTCACGGACGGCGTCGACCCGGGCGTCGGCCCGGTCGAGGTCGTACTTGCTGACGATGTTGGTGAGCACGAAGCGGTACAGCGGCACCCGCTTGGCGACCAGCTCGCGGACCGCGGCGTCGCCCTGGGCCAGGCGGAGGTCGCAGGGGTCCATGCCGTCGGGCTCGACGGCGACGTAGGTCTGGGAGACGAAGTTCTGGTCGCCGGCGAAAGCTCGCAGCGCGGCCTTCTGACCCGCCGCGTCGCCGTCGAAGGTGAAGATCACCTCGCCGCGGAACTCCTCGTGGTCGTGCATGAAGCGGCGCAGCACCCGCGCGTGGTCGTCCCCGAAGGCGGTGCCGCAGGTGGCGATCGCGGTCTTCACCCCGGCCAGATGACAGGCCATCACGTCCGTGTAGCCCTCGACGACCACCGCCTGGGAGCTGCGCGCGATGTCGCGACGAGCCAGGTCGAGGCCGTAGAGCACGTGGCTCTTCTTGTAGATCGGGGTCTCGGAGGTGTTGAGGTACTTCGCGTCGATGCGGTCGTCGTCGAAGATCCGTCGCGCGCCGAACCCGATGGTGTCGCCACTCGCGTCGCGGATCGGCCACAGCAGCCGGCCACGGAACCGGTCGTAGGTGCTGCGTCCCTGCGCGACGAGCCCGGCGATCACGAGCTCCTCGTCGCGGAAGCCCTTCTGCCGGAGGTGGCGCAGCAGCGCCTCTCCGTCACGGGGGGCGAAGCCGACGCCGAAGGTCTCGGCCGCCTGCTGGTCGAAGCCGCGGCCGCCGAGGAACTGGCGCGCCACCAGGGCGTCGGGCGTCGCGAGCTGGTCGGCGTAGAACTCCTGGGCGATCCGGTTGGCCTCCACCAGACGGGTGCGCGGTGGGCCCTTGGGGCGCTGGGCGGCCTCGTCGCCCTCCTCGCGTCGCAACTGCACGCCGTACTTGTCGGCGAGCTTCTCGATCGCCTCGACGAAGCCGAGACCGTCGATCTTCATCAGGAAGGCGATCACGTCGCCGCCCTCGTTGCAGCCGAAGCAGTGCCAGAACTGCCGGGCGGGCGTGACGTGGAACGACGGGGACTTCTCGTCGTGGAAGGGGCACAGGCCCTTCTGCGAGCCGCCGCCGGCGTTGCGGAGCGTGACGTAGTCGGAGACGACCTCGTCGATGCGCGCCTTCTCCCGCACCTCGGCGATGTCCTCATCGCGGATCTTCCCAACCACAGGCGGAGTCTACGGCTCAGCTGGGCGGGGCGGACCCGGCCTCCACAACAGCCAGGCCAGCAGGCCCGATCAGTAGTCCACGGTCATCTGGTTGGCGAGCGGCTCCCCCGCCGCGAAGCGGGCCAGCTGGGCCTGCACCAGGCGGTGGGCGCGCGGCCACATCGCGCTGCTGGCGCCGCCGACGTGGGGTGAGACCAGCAGTCCGGGCGCGTCCCAGAGAGGGTGGTCGGCGGGCATCGGCTCGGTGTCGACCACGTCGACCGCGGCAGTGATCCGCCCGGTGTGCAGCTCGGCGAGGAGCGCGTCGGTGTCGACCACGGCGCCGCGGGCCATGTTGACCAGGAGGGCGCCGTCGCGCAGGCGGGCCAGGAAGGCCGCGTCGACCAGCCCCCGGGTCTGGTCGGTCAGTGGCACGATGAGCACGACGACGTCGGCGCTCGGCAGCAGGTCCAGGAGCTCCTCGAAGGCGTGTACTCCCTCGCGGGCGGTGCGGGCGACCCGGACGACGTCGGCCTCGAAGGCCCGGACCCGGCGCTCGATGGCCTGACCGATCGCGCCGTAGCCCACCAGCAGCACCGTCTTGTCGGCCAGCGACTCGCTCCAGCGCGGCTCCCAGGCCGACCGGTCCTGGGCGCGCACGAAGTCGGGGAGACCACGCAGCGAGGCGAGGATCAGGGCCAGGGTCAGCTCGGCGGTGGACGTGTCGTGGATCCCGCGTCCGTTGCAGAGGGTGACGCCGGCGGGGACCTTGGCCCGCACGTTGTCGACACCGGCCGACAGCGTCTGCACCGCCTTGAGGCTGGTCATCCGGGGCAGCACGTCACCGACGTCGCTGCTCATCCGGTAGGGCGTCACGTAGAGCTCGACCTCGGTCACGCTGTCGGGAACGTGCTCGGCCGGGTCGACCACCTCGTAGCGCAGGCCCTGCGGCACGTCACCGAGGAGGGCGGGGTCGAAGGGCAGCCAGACGAGGGGTTCGCTCATCTGGCCGAGACTACGTGCAGAGGCGCTCGTGCCAGGCGAGGGCGCTCGCGTCCGTCAGCGAGGCGACCTGGTCGATGACCACGCGCCGTCGGGCGGCGTCGTCGCCCGCCGCCGCCCAGTCGCCGGCGAAGGGCCCCTCCAGGGTCTGCGGCGCTCGGCTCCAGACCGTCTCGACGAGCTCGGCCATCAGCTGACGCTGACGCTCCATCAGCGCCACCCGGTCGTCGGCACGCATCACATAGTGAGCCGCGATCCCCTTGAGCACGGCGATCTCCAGACGGGTCGTCTCGGGCACCACCAGGTCGGCGCGGTAGCGGACGAACGGGCCGTCGCCCGCCGCCCAGGTCGCCGCCTGGACGCTGCCGCAGAACCGGCCCACGAGGTCGCTGGTGAGGTTCTTCAACGCGGCCAGGCCGCGCCGGCTCCCGTCGTACGACGCGCGCGGCCAGCTGCCCTGGGTCTGCAGACCGGCGAGGATCGTGTCGAGGGTGGCGTCGTCGGCGGTGGGGACGTACCAGTCGCGGACCGTCTGCCACACGTCGTGACGCTCGGCGTCGAGCACCGTGAGGTCGATGCGGCCGGCCACGATGCCGTCCTCCACGTCGTGCACCGAGTAGGCGACGTCGTCGGCGAGGTCCATCACCTGCGCCTCGAGGCAGCGGGCGGTCCCCTCGACACCGGCGCGCATCCAGTCGAAGATCGGCCGGTCGTCGTCGTAGACACCGAACTTGACCACGAAGCGCGGCGAGCCGTCGGCGTGCATGCCGGTCGGCGGCTCGGCGGCGCTGCGGGGCCAGGGGTACTTCGTGCACGCGTCGAGGGTGGCCCGGGTCAGGTTGAGCCCCACCGACGCGGCGCCCGGACCGTCGCCGGCGAACGTCTTGGCCTCGAGCCGGGTGAGCAGGCGGAACGTCTGGGCGTTGCCCTCGAAGCCGCCGCAGTCGGTGCTCAGCTCGGCCAGCACCTGCTCGCCGTTGTGCCCGAACGGCGGATGGCCCAGGTCGTGGGCGAGCGCCGCGGTCTCGACGATGTCGGGGTGACACCCCAGGGCGCGCGCCAGGTCACGGCCGACCTGGGCCACCTCGAGGCTGTGGGTGAGTCGGTTGCGGACGAAGTCGTCGGACTGGGGCCCGACCACCTGGGTCTTCCCCGCCAGGCGTCGGCTCGCGGCCGCGTGCACCACGCGGGCGCGGTCGCGTTCGAAGGCGGTGCGGATCGGCGCGTCGACCCGCTTGGGCGGCTCCTCGACGACGCGCTCGCGCGAGGTCGCGTCGTACAGCTCCAGGTAGTCCATCGCCCGTGACCCTAGTCCTGGGCACCGACACGGGCGTCGCGAGGCTCCATGACCTTCGGCCCCTGCGCCCGGGACGGTCGAGTCCCTAGCGTGGCACGACATGGGCAGGACCGAGGACTACCGCTGCGAGCTGGCCGCGATCGACCCGTCCGCATGGCCGGGCTATCTCACCGAGCACTCGGCACTGCCCGGCCCCCGCGCCAACCTGGAGCTGGCCGCTGCCGTCGCCGAGCTCGGCGACCGAGCCCTGTTCGACGGCCTCCTCGACACCGACGACGAGTACCTCACGTTCTGCGGCGTGCGCGGCCTCGGCTCGCTGGCTGCGGCGAGCCCGGAGGACCTGCTCCCCCGGCTGCACCGTCATGCCCGTGACCAGCGCTGGCGGGTCCGAGAGGCAGTGGCGATGGCGCTGCAGCGTCTCGGGGACGACGACCTGCCGCGGCTGATCGAGGTGGTCCTCGCCTGGGCGGACGACCCCGATCCCCTCGTGCAGCGCGCCGCGGCCACGGGCATCTGCGAGCCCCGCCTGCTGGACACGGCGCAGGCCGCCGCGGCGGCGGTGGAGGTGTGCCGCCGCATCACGTGCTCGCTGGCCGAGCGGCCCGAGCTGACTCGTCGCGAGCACGATGTGCGCACGCTGCGCAAGGCGCTCGGCTTCTGCTGGAGCGTCGCTGTCGCCGCCGACCCAGCCCCAGGGCTGGAGGCGTTCGCGCAGCTGGAGGAGGACGACGATCCCGACGTCACGTGGATCGTGCGCGAGAACCTCAGGAAGAAGCGTCTGCTCCGGCTGCGCTGAGGTCGCCGGGAGCAGGCGCGGTTGGGCCGTAGATGGCAGCGGGCCGGTGGGTGAGCCGGGCCCAGTAGCGGTCGCCGTACGACCAGTGCCACCACTCGGTGGGGTAGTTGACCAGCCCAGCGGCCACCAGGGCATCCGCGAGCAGCCGGCGGTGCCGCCGCGCCTCGGGGCTGAGACCCGGGGCTGCGAAGTAGCACGCGCCCTGGCTCTCCTCGGGCGTCGCGTTGATGGGCGTGCCCATGTCGACCTCCTCCCCCGCGGGGCCGACCAGCGTCAGGTCGATGGCCGCGCCGCTGACGTGCGGGGCGACCCCGGGAGGCGACACGTAGCGGCTGGCCAGCCGGTGACTCTCCGCGGGCTCGAGGTCGGGGTCGTCGACCAGGAGCTCACGGCGGTAGCTGTCGAAGTAGTGCCGCTGCAGGGCGTCCGGGCGGTAGCCCTCGACGAGGAGCAGCCGGTGGTCGTCGGGGAGCAGGGCCTGCGCTCCAGCAGGCGGGTGACCAGGCTGCTGCGGAGATGGGCGTAGGCGCCCGACTCGTCGACCTTGAGCGCGGCCAGCCGGAGGTCCGGGACAGTGCGCACGTCGACCAGAGCCTCGCCGCACTCCCTGACCGGGGTGCCGGAGACGCGGGGATCGCCCATCAGCAGGATGTCGCTCACGAGATCAGGTCTACCCGAGTGGCGGGCTCGCACGACGTACGGCGCGCGGCGCCGGCTGGCGTCGTACTCCCAACACGAAACGGTCACTTCCCACATGAACCTTCACGTGGGAAGTGACCGTTTCACGAGTTAACTCGTGAAACGCACAGGAGCCGACCCCGGATCAGTACGTCGTGACGTGCACGTGGTCGTAGTGGTTGGCCGTGGACGAGCCGCGGTCCGACATCGAGCGCCAGCCCTCGCCGGCACGCTCGACGGACCAGATCTTCTGGGCGTAGATCAGGTAGGACACGCCGAGCTCGGCGTAGTTGGCGCGGACGAACTCCGCGACCTCCCAGCCGCGGTCGCCGCTGACCATGATGTCCACGGCGAGGCCCTGGCTGTGCTCGCCGTCGCTTCGGAAGGTTCCGTACGTCGTGATCTCGGGGAACGCGGCACAGACGGCCTGGTGGACGGCGGAGACGTTCGGGCTCACGCCGCTCGCGACCGCGGTGCCGTTGGTGCACTCGCCGCCGATGCCCTCGACGGGCTCCTCGTCGGAGAGGTAGCCGGCGGTGACCCAGAAGGCCGTCCGCTTGATGACGATCTCCTCGCGGCCGGACTCGGCGCGCCCGGTGACCAGCACCTTCTCCCCGGCGTCGACGACGCCGAGCTGGCGGGCGTCCTCGCCGGGGGCGTCCCAAAGGTTGAGGTTCTCGGTCGTCCACAGCTCGGTGTCCGCCTGCAAGACGGCCTTGCGGGTGGCCGCGGCCTCGGCCTTGGCGGCACGGGCGGCGGCCTCGGCCTTGGCAGCGCGGGCGCGCTTGCGGGCGGCCTTGTCCTGACGGACCTCCTCGACCGCGGCGGCGTCGGCGGGCAGCAGGGCCCCGCGTCCGCTGGCGCGCGAGACGACCTCGCGGTCGGTCACGTCACTCAGGGAGCTGCTGGCACGGAAGACGTTGTCGCTGGGGGCAGGATTGTTGCCGAGGACGCCGAGGCTGACGGCGGAGATGGTTGCGAGCACCGCGATGGGCGCTGCCACGAGTGCTGCAGTGGGCTTACGGCGGGCAACGGTGTCCCGCTTGTGGCTGTTTGCCACAGCGCTGATCCTTTGCTGTTGCTGTCGGGGGAACGCCCGGGAAACGGGGATGGAACGACCTGGGCGCAGATGCGAGTGAAACACATTCGCTGGGGGCGTGCAGCATTCGGGCCCCCCTCACAGGCCGTGTTCCGAGTCACCCACCCGAGGTCTCGCCGGCGTCCTCCCGCAGCGTCTGACCCCGACCGTCGGTGTCGTCGAGCCATCCGTCGGGCAGGGCGACCCGCTTGCGCGGGGAGCCCTGCCGCCCGCGCGGCGAGCCCAGCTCGGCGACCGGATAGGGGGCGTCGGGATCGAGCTCGGCCAGCAGCACGTCCAGGGAGGCGAGGCTGTCGATGAGCGCGAGCGCGTGGCGCAGCGGACCACCGGCGGGGAAGCCCTTGAGGTACCACGACACGTGCTTGCGGAACTCCTTGCAGCCCCGCTCCTCCCCCATGTGCTGGCACAGCAGCTCGGCATGGCGTCGCATCATCGCGCGCACCTCGCCGAGCGTGGGCAGCGTGGCGACCTGCTCCCCGGCGAACGCGGCGGCGAGGTCGCGGAAGAGCCACGGCCGCCCGAGGCAGCCTCGCCCCACGACCACACCGGCGGCGCCTGTCTCCTCCACCATCCGGATCGCGTCGGCGGCCTCCCAGATGTCGCCGTTGCCGAGCACGGGGATGTCCACGTGCTCGACGAGCCGGGCGATCGCCTCCCAGTCCGCCTGGCCGGAGTAGGCCTGCTCCACCGTCCGACCGTGCAGCGCGATCGCCGCGGCGCCGCTCTCCTGCGCGATCCGCCCGGCGTCGAGATAGGTCAGGTGGTCCTCGTCGATGCCCTTGCGGGTCTTCATCGTCACCGGCACGTCGTACGGCGCGGCGGCGCGCACGGTCGCCTCGAGGATGTCGCCCAGCAGCCCCCGCTTCCACGGCAGCGCACCCCCACCACCCTTGCGGGTGACCTTCGGGACCGGGCAGCCGAAGTTGAGGTCGATGTGCGCCACGCCGTACTCGGCACACAGGATCTCGGCCGCCTTGCCGACATAGATCGGGTCGGTGCCGTAGAGCTGCACCGAGCGCACGGTCTCGAGCTCGTCGAAGACCAGCATCGACTTGGTGACGGCGTCGCCCTCGACCAGGCCGCGGCTGGTGATCATCTCGCAGACGTAGAGCCCGGCGCCGAACTCCGCGCACAGCCGCCGGTAGGCCGCGTTGGTGATGCCCGCCATCGGTGCCAGGACGACCGGGGTGGCGACGCGCAGCGACCCCAGGGTCAGCGAGGAGGGCAGCTCAGGCATGCCGCCTATTGTCCGGCGCACCCGCGGCGCACCCAAATCAGCCCTTCTTGCGGCCCTTGTCGCCCTGGTTCCCGGCCTTCTTGGCACCCTTGCGCCCCTTGGCGGGCGCCTCGGCGTCGGTCACGTCCCCGATCCAGGTGATCGGGTCGAAGGCCTGGGTCGGCCGGAAGCTGGCCGCCTGCAGCACCCCGCGGAAGGGCGCCAGGTAGACCAGGCACATCTCGGCCGTCGCGCCGGCAGGGAACTTCTCGGGCAGCGTCGTGCTGGAGCACGGGGCGAACTCGCTCTGGAACGTCGACTGCTGGATCAGCGTGTCCGAGGCGTCCACGATGTAGAGCGGGACCGGCACGCCCCCCAGGTCGGTCTCGCCGACGTTCTCGACCGAGACGTGCACGTAGTAGGGCGTGGAGCGCTTCGTGGTCTCGTCGAGCTTCCAGCCGGCGAAGGCCTTCATCGTCGCCTTCTCGAAGCTCTGCGGCGTCAGCGAGAGCGCCCCGGTGGTGTCGGCGCGCGGCTCCCAGGCCACGACGGCCGGCTCCCCCAGCGTCAGCTCCGAGCCCGGCTCGGTGAGCTCGACGCCCTCGGGCGCCTCGGGGTAGGCCGAGACCGTCTCGCTCGCCTCCGCCGAGGAGTCCGCCTTCGACTCGTCGTCGCCGTCGGAGCAGGCACTGAGGACGAGCAGGGCGGCGAGCCCTGCGGCGGCGAGGCGGACGACCCGCGACGGGGTGGCTCCACGAGGCAGGGGCGACGTCATGGCGTCATTGTGCATGACGTCACCCCTGGCCGAGCCGCCCCACGCGGGGCGCCGCTCACCGGTCAGCAGCCCAGCAGACGCTCGGCGAAGTAGCGCGAGATGCCGTCGAGGCTGATCCGCTCCTGGCTCATCGAGTCGCGCTCGCGCACGGTGACGGCGTTGTCGTCGAGGGTCTCGAAGTCGACGGTGACGCAGTACGGCGTGCCGATCTCGTCCTGACGGCGGTAGCGGCGGCCGATGGCGCCGGAGTCGTCGAACTCGACGTTCCAGCTCTGCCGCAGCTCGGTGGCGAGCGCCTTCGCCTTGGGCGAGAGGTCGGCGTTGCGCGACAGCGGGAGCACCGCGACCTTGACGGGCGCGAGGCGCCGGTCGAGGCGCAGCACGGTGCGGGTGTCGACACCGCCCTTGGTGTTGGGCGCCTCGTCCTCGGTGTAGGCGTCGACGAGGAACGTCATCAGGCTGCGTGAGAGGCCGGCCGCCGGCTCGATGACGTACGGCGTGTAGCGCTCGTTGCTGGCCTGGTCGAAGTAGGACAGGTCCTGGCCCGAGTGCTGCGAGTGCGTCTTCAGGTCGAAGTCGGTGCGGTTGGCGACGCCCTCGAGCTCACCCCACTCGGAGCCGGCGAAACGGAAGCGGTACTCGATGTCGACGGTGCGCTTGGAGTAGTGGCTGAGCTTCTCCTGCGCGTGCTCGTAGTGGCGCAGGTTATCGGGGTCGATGCCCAGGTCGGTGTACCAGCGGGTCCGCTCGTCGATCCAGTACTGGTGCCACTCCTCGTCCTCCCCGGGCTTGACGAAGAACTCCATCTCCATCTGCTCGAACTCGCGGGTGCGGAAGATGAAGTTGCCCGGGGTGATCTCGTTGCGGAAGCTCTTGCCGATCTGCGCGATGCCGAAGGGCGGCTTGCGCCGGCTCGAGGTGACCACGTTGGCGAAGTTGAGGAAGATGCCCTGCGCGGTCTCGGGACGCAGGTAGTGCAGCCCGCTCTCGTCCTCGGTGACGCCGAGGTGGGTCTTCAGCATGCCGGAGAACTGGCGCGGCTCGGTCCACGCGCCGCGGGTGCCGCAGTTGGCGCAGGCGATGTCCTTGAAGTCCACGGCGTCGGGGTCGTCGAGCCCCTTCTTCTCCGCGTAGGCCTCCTGCAGGTGGTCGGCGCGGTAGCGCTTGTGGCACGACTGGCACTCGGTCAGCGGGTCGTTGAACGTGTCGACGTGACCGCTGGCCTCCCACGTCTGGCGGGGCAGGATCACGCTGGAGTCGAGGCCGACGACGTCCTCGCGGGCCTGGACCATCGCCTTCCACCACTGGCGCTTGATGTTGTCCTTGAGCTCGACGCCGAGCGGTCCGTAGTCCCAGGCCGAGCGGGTGCCGCCGTAGATCTCGCCGCAGGGGTAGACGAAGCCCCTGCGCTTGGCGAGGGACACGACGTGATCGACGATGGACGCGGGCGGCTTGGCCACGGGACTGCTCCTGGGGGATCGGGACCGGCCGGCTGGCTGCCGACCGCAAGCGCTCAGCCTAGCGAGCGGGTCACCGCGGTGTTGACGTCGCCTCCGGGCACCACGACCTCGTAGGCGGACGGCTCGTCCAGGGCCTGCGCGAGCAGCGCGACGGCCCCCACCTTCACGTCGTACGACGAGAGCGCGCGGCGGTAGGCGCCGACGTGCTCCCACTGCGTGGTGAGCACCCAGAGCGCCGGCTCGTCGACGTTGCGACCCACGGTGCCGTGCAGATAGCCGGGCCGGGCCGCGAGCAGCGCATGCGCGGCCTCCAGGTCGCGACGGAACTCCTCGGCGCGCTCCGCCTCGACGCGGAACCTGTTCACGACCAGCATCCGCCCACCGTAGCCATCCGCAGTCGACGGCGGCGCCGACACCGACCAGAGACAGCCTTCGAATTGACAATCATTCTCATATTGCTGAGAATCGTTCTCATGAGCCTCCCCCTTCTGCGCACCGGCGCCCTCACCGTTGGCACCGCCCTCCTGCTGGCCGGGTGCGGCTCGTCGTCGGACGAGGGCGCGACGAACGGCCCGGAGGTCGCCGCCGCGTTCTACCCCCTCGCGTACGTCGCCGAGCAGGTGGCCGGAGAGCACGCCAGCGTCACCAACCTCACGACGCCCGGGGGCGAGCCCCACGACCTCGAGCTGGCCATCAAGGACACCGCCGAGCTGGCGGGCGCGGACCTCGTGCTCTATCTCGAGGACTTCCAGCCGGCCGTCGACGCCGCCGTGGAGGAGAACGCCGGGGGCGCCACTCTCGAGGTGGGCGACGTCGTGGGCCTCCAGCCCTTCGCCGAGCACTCCGACGAGGGGCACTCCGACGAGGCACACTCCGACGAGCACGAGGACGAGGCGCACGAGGAGGAGGATGGGCACGACCACGGCGACGACGACCCGCACTTCTGGCTCGACCCCCTTCGGATGGCCGACCTCGCCGACGCGGTGGCCGAGGAGCTGAGCGACCTGGACGCCGAGCACGCCGACGACTACGCCGCCAACGCGGCCGCGCTGCGGACCGACCTCGAGGACCTCGACGCCGCCTACGAGTCGGGGCTCGCCTCGTGCGAGCGCGACCTGGTCGTCGTCAACCACGACGCCTTCGGCTACCTGGCGCGCTACGGGCTGCACCTCGAGCCGATCGTGGGCCTCTCCCCCGATGCCGAGCCGACCGCCGCCGACCTGGACCGGCTGCAGCGGCTGATCCGCGAGGAGGGCATCACCACCGTCTTCTCCGAGAGCCTGGTCAGCCCCAAGACCGCCGAGACGCTCGCCTCCGACGTGGGCGTGGACGCCGACGTGCTCGACCCGGTCGAGGGACTCTCGGACCAGACCAGCGAAGAGGACTACGTTTCCCTCATGCGCGCGAACCTGACCGCCCTGCAGGAGGCGAACGGCTGTTGAGCCTCGACTCTCCCCTCCCCGCCGCCGCGGGCCCCCTCACAGATCCCCCCGCCGAACCGGTCGTCGAGGTCCGCGAGGGCTGCGTCGTGATCGCCGGCCGCCCCATCCTGCGCGGCATCGACCTGACGGTCGGCGCGGGTGAGTTCGTCGCCCTGATGGGGGCCAACGGGTCCGGGAAGTCGACGCTCGTGCGCGCGATGACCGGTCTGCGCCCGTTGGCCAGCGGCGAGGCCCGTCTCTTCGGGACCCCCTTGCGCACCTTCAAGGCGTGGCAGCGCGTCGGCTTCGTGCCTCAGCGGCCCGGCGCCGCCAGCGGCGTACCGACCTCGGTCGCCGAGGTCGTCGCCTCCGGTCGCCTCACCCGCCGCCGGCTGCTGCGCCCGATGAACGCCGCCGACCGGCGCGCCGTGGCCGAGGCGCTCGAGGTCGTGGGCCTCGCCGACCGCGCTCGCGACGGGGTCTCCACGCTCTCCGGCGGTCAGCAGCAGCGGGTGCTGATCGCCCGCGCCCTGGCCGGGGAGCCGGAGCTGTTCTTCCTCGACGAGCCCACCGCGGGCGTCGACCTGCCCAACCAGCTGGCGCTGGCGGACGCCCTGCAGGTGCTCTCGGGACGCGGCGCGACGATCGTGCTCGTCGCGCACGAGCTCGGCCCGCTCGCACCGCTGGTGCACCGCGCCGTGGTGATGCGCGACGGTCGGATCGCCTACGACGGGGTCCCGGTCAGCCCCGAGGACGTCCACCACCACGCTCTGCACGAGATGGGCCAGCTCGGTCATCACCACCCCGTGGCCGCCCGCCACGACCACACGCCCCACGTCGGCTCTCCGCTCGACCCCGCCGACCCCGAGGACCACGTCCGATGATCGACCTGCTCTCCCTGGAGTTCATGCAGCGCGCGCTCGTCGCCGCGCTCTTCACCGGCTTCGCCGCACCGGTCGTCGGGACCTACCTGGTCCAGCGCCGTCTCGCGCTGATGGGCGACGGCCTCGGTCACGTCGCTGTCACCGGGGTCGCACTGGGCCTGATCACGGGCACCTCGCCGACCTGGACCGCTGTCGCGGTGGCCATCCTCGGTGCCGCACTCATCGAGATCATCCGTGAGAGAGGGCACGCCAACGGCGACGTCGCGCTCGCGCTGCTCTTCTACGGCGGCATCGCCGGCGGTGTCCTGCTCACCGGACTCGGCGGCGAGAGCGCGTCGCGGCTCAACCAGTTCCTGTTCGGGTCGCTGACGTCGCTGAGCGACACCGACGTGTGGTTCACGGTCGTGCTCTCGCTGGCGGTCGTGGCCCTGGGGGTCGGTCTGCTCCCCCAGCTGTTCGCCGTGGCCCAGGATCAGGAGTTCGCGCGCGTGGCCGGACTCAACGTGCGGGCCTACAACCTGCTGGTGGCCGTGCTCGCTGCGGTGACCGTGACCGTCGCGATGCGCACGGTCGGCCTCCTCCTGGTCTCGGCGCTGATGGTGGTGCCGGTGGCCACCTCGCAGCAGGTGATGCGCTCGTTCCGCTCCACGCTCGGCGTGGCCACGGTCCTCGGGGCCGCCGCCGCCCTTGGCGGCCTCCTGCTCGCGGCCTGGCTCGGTCTCGAGCACGACGCCCGCGTCGCCACGGGCCCGACGATCGTGCTGCTCTCGCTGGGCGGGTTCATCGTCACCTGGCCCCTCGGCGTCTGGCTGCGCCGACGCCAGCGCGTCCGCACCCCGTTCCCCTCGCTCCCCGGCGAGGAGGGCGCCGGCCCCGCCGAGGCGCACCCTCACGTGCACGGCGACGGCTGCGGCCATCCCGCCGTGGAGCACGGCGACCACGTGGACTATCTCCACGACGGGCACCGCCACGCACCGCAGGGTGGGCACTATGACGAGCACTGACCCGCCCGCCGTACGACCCACGCGTCAGCAGCGCGCCGTCATCGAGGCGCTCGAGGCGTGCTCGGACTTCCGCTCGGCCCAGGAGATCCATGAGCTGCTCGGCAGACGGGGCGAGCAGGTCGGCCTGGCCACGGTCTATCGCACGCTGCAGCGCCTGGCCGAGCGCGGCGAGGTCGACCTGCTGCGCTCGGAGGACGGCGAGGCGTCCTACCGGCGCTGCTCGCAGACCCACCATCACCATCTCGTGTGTCGCGGCTGCGGGGCGACCGTCGAGGTCGAGGGGCCGACCGTCGAACGGTGGGCCTCGTCGGTGGCGGCACGGCACGGCTTCTCCGAGGTGAGCCACACGCTGGAGATCTTCGGGACCTGCCCCGACTGCCGCGCCGCCTGAGGGTCAGCCCTCGGCGGAGGTCACCGGCAGGCGCACCCGGAACACGCTGCCCCTCCCGACCTCGCTGTCGACCTCGATCCGGCCACCATGGCTCTCGACGATCGCCTTGGTCACGCTGAGCCCCAGGCCGATCCCCTGCACCGAGCGCTCCTCCGCGTCACGGGAGCGGAAGAAGCGGGTGAAGAGCCGAGCCCGGTCAGCGGCGTCGATCCCGATGCCGTTGTCGGCGACCGTGAGCTCGATGCGCTCGCCGTCGCGGCCCAGTGTCACCTGGACACGGCCTCCGGCCACGGAGTACTTCACGGCGTTGGAGACCAGGTTGTCGACCACCTGCGCCATCCGCTGGGCGTCGACCAGCGCCGAGAGGCTCTCGGGGACGTCCACGTCCAGCTCGATCTGTGCCGCCCGCGCCGCCGGCAGCGCCGCCTGGACGCTGTCACGGACGATCCGCGCGAGATCGGTCCTGGTCCGCACGACGCTCATCGGGCCGTCGTCGAGCTGCGCGGTGTGCAGGAGGTCGGCCACCAGACGCAGGAGCCGCTGGCTGTTGCGCGAGACCACCTCCAGGTGCGCCGGGACGTCGCACGGGAGATCGTCGCGCTCCTCGAGCATCTGCACATAGCCCATGATCGAGGTCAGCGGCGTGCGCAGCTCGTGGGAGACCGAGGCGATGAACTCGTCCTTCACCGCGAGCGCGCTCATGAAGTCGGTGACGTCCTTGTAGGCCATCGCAGCGCCGGCGAACCTCCCGTCCTCGGAGCGCACGCTGCGCGCCGACACCGAGAGTGCCCGACGGCTCAACGGGTCGGCCCCTGTCCAGATCCGGCAGTCGTCGAACTCCTCGCCGCGACTGGCCCGGTAGGTCGGCATCTCCTCCGTGGTCAGCACCGTGCAGCCGTCGGCGCCGTACACGTCCCCCGTCTGGCCGGCGAAGCCCCTGTGCCCGTCGGGATAGGCCAGCCGCATGAAGTCCTGGTGCCGACGGTTCATGCCCGCGTAGGCACCGTCGCGGTCCAGCAGCACCAGCCCGACGTCGACCGTGTCGAGGATCGCCTCCGAGACCCGGCGCTGGTGCTCGATGGTCTCGAGAGCACGGGAGAGGTCCGCGCCGCGGCGCTCGGCCTCGTCGCGCTCCATCTGCACCCGCTCGAGACCGGCCGCCACCACGAGCGCGACCGATCCCGACACCACCGTGATGAGCAGCACCCGTGACAGGTTGGCGCCGTCGCCGCTGCCGAAGTAGGCCACGCTCGGCGCCACCACGAGCAGCAGGGACGCCGCGAGGGCCCCGACCGCCCCGCGTCGGCCGAACCGGCGCCCCAGCCACAGCGCCGGGACGATCACGAGGACACCCGCGCCGCTGCCCGCGTCGCTGAGTCGCGCCAGGCCCGCGGCCGCGACGTCCAGCACCGGCAGCCCCGCCAGGGCCACGTGCGGGAGGCGGGCCCACGGCAGCAGCCAGGCGAGCACGCACCCGATCAGGACGAGGGCGACGCCGACCCCTGGCCACGACGCGACGGCGATGTCGCTGCCGGTGATCGCCCGCAGCGCGAGATCCAGGAACAGGAGCGCGGTGAAGCCGACCTGCAGGAGCCAGGGGGGCGGATCGTCGGCGAGCAGCAGCGAGCGCACGTGCTCGGCCGCAGGTCGGTTCATCGCCACCCCCATCCAGGCGACCCCCTGGTCCGGGATCGACGCAGCCACGATGACAGACGAGCCGGTGTCGCGGCAGCGATTGACTCGGATCGGCAGGTACGACGTGACGAACCGTCGTCAGGTCGGGTGCCGCCTCAGGTGTTGGGCTGGGCCCCGCCGTAGCGCCGGTCGCGGCGGGCGTAGGTGTCGATCGCCGCCCAGAGGTGGCGCCGGTCGACGTCGGGCCACAGCACGTCGCTGAACACGAACTCCGAGTAGGCCGCCTGCCAGAGCATGAAGTTCGACAGCCGCTGCTCCCCGGAGGTCCGCCACACCAGGTCCGCGTCGGACTGCTCGGGGACGTAGAGGTGCCGCGCGAACACCTTCTCGTCGACCTTCTCCGGGTTGAGCCGGCCGGCAGCCACCTCGCGGGCGATGGAGCGCGCGGCGTCGGCCACCTCGGCGCGACCGCCGTAGTTGACGCACATGGTCAGCGTCAGCACGTCGTTGTCGCGGGTCAGCTCCTCGGCCACCTGGAGCTCACGCACCACCGACTTCCACAGCCGCGGGGCCCGCCCGGCCCAGCGCACGCGGACCCCGAGCTCGTGCATCTCGTCGCGACGACGCCGGATCACGTCGCGGTTGAAGCCCATCAGGAAGCGCACCTCGTCGGGCGAGCGCGACCAGTTCTCGGTCGAGAACGCGTAGGCCGAGATCGCCTTCACCCCGATCTCGATGGCACCCTCCACGACGTCGAACAGCGAGCTCTCGCCCTGCTCGTGGCCGGCTGTGCGCGGCAGCCCGCGCTCCTTGGCCCAGCGACCGTTGCCGTCCATCACGATCGCGACGTGACGGGGCACCAGCTCGCGCGGCACCGCCGGGGGTCGCTCACCGGAGGGCAGGGGGGTCGGGGGTCTCACGGCGCGCTTCACAGCGAAAGCCTAGAACGACGGCTGCGGACACCTATGCTGTCCCCGGTCCGCACCCTCCGGAGGTGCGGCAGAGGAGGACGCCGCGGTGGCCAGCATCGACCAGGAGATTGAGCACCAGCTCTTCATGCTCTTCCGGCGCACGTTCGCCATCCACGTGGTGACGTCGAGCGGCGAGTACGAGCTGGACCGGTCGACCTACGGCATCCTCTGTCTGCTGGCGGACGAAGGCCCTCAGCGCCTGGGCAAGATCGCGTCGGCCTTCAGCCTCGACCCCTCGACCATCACCCGTCAGGTCCAGGCGGTGGTCCGCCTCGGTCTCGCGCAGAAGGCCGTCGACCCCCAGGACCGCCGCGCCAGCATCGTGACGCTGACCGACGAGGGCAGCTCCGCCGTCGAGCGAGCCCGCGGCCACCGCCGCGAGATGCTGGCCACGATCCTCGCGGACTGGACCACCGAGGACCGCGCCGAGTTCCTCCGGGGGCTGACCCGCTTCAACGACACGATCTCGGAGTGGATCGAGACCGACACCGTGCCGGTGCAGGCCCCGCCCGCCGGCGACTAGGCGTCCCTGCTCAGCGCTCGACGTACTCCAGCGACCGCAGGCCGCGCTCGAGGTGCCAGGCGACGTAGGCCGACACCAGGCCGCTGGCCTCGCGCCGATGGCGCCCCTCGGCGGCGTCCACCACCGCCCACTCCCCCGCGAGCAGCGCCCCCAGCAACCGGATCGTCTCCGCCGGCGGGGAGGCCGAGCCCGGCAGCCGGCATCCCGGGCACAGCACGCCACCGGCCGAGGGGTTGAACCACCGGTGCGGCCCCTCGAGACCGCACCGCACGCAGTGGTCGAACGACGGCGCGTAGCCGGCGACCGAGAGCGAGCGCAGCAGGTAGGAGTCCAGGACCTGGTGGGCGCCGTGCTCCCCGGCGGTGAGCGCACGCAGCCCGCCGACGAGCAGCAGGAACTGCTGAACGGCCGGCTGCCCCTCCTCCACCACGAGTCGGTCCGCGGTCTCGAGCATCACGGTGCCGGCGGTGTAGCGGTCGTAGTCGAGGCCGAGGCCGGCGGAGAACGGGTTGAGCGTCTCGGCCTGGGTGATGGTGTCGAGGCTGCGGCCCTCGGCGAGCTGGAGGTCCACGTGGGTGAACGGCTCGAGGCGCGAGCCCCACCGCGACGTCGTACGGCGAACTCCCTTGGCCACCGCCCGCACCCGCCCGCGGTGACGGGTCAGCAGCGTCAGGATGCGGTCGGCCTCACCCAGCTTGTGGGTGCGCAGCACGATCGCTTCGTCGCGGTAGAGGGGCACTCCCCCATTGTGCCGTGCTCAGGCCCCGGCGCGACGGCGGCGCGACGTGGCGCGCTTCTCGGGCCAGCAGGTGAGCGCGAAGCGGGTCGCCTCCTCGTCGAGGCGGCGCGGGCGGACCCGCCACTCGACGACGCTGGTGGCCCGGACGAACGTGGCGTTCGGCATCTCCTCCGCCAGCATGGCCGCGTCGGCGGCCGGGTGCAGCGGGTCGGAGGGGTGCCCCACGACGAGTGCCGGCATGGACAGCGCCCGTCGCTGCCGCGAGGAGGGTGCGATCCTTCCGAAGCAGACGCCGTGGACCAGCGCTGCCATCGGACCCGGCCGCTGGTCGAGGGTGTCCAGCCCGATCCCGAACCAGAAGGGCACGATCCCTCGCGGGACGGGCCGCGTGAGGCGCCGGACAGCGCTGACGGTCAGCGGAAGGAACCGGGCGGCGAAGAGCAGCGGCACCGCCGTGAGCAGCCCCGCCTCCAGCGCGTTGTCGAGGACCGGCATCTCGGCGATCAGCCCGCGCACCCGCTCGGGGGCGACGACGGCCACCTCGAGGGCGACGTTGGCGCCCAGCGACGTGCCCCCGATGACCGCCTGCTCTGCGCCGAGATGGTCCAGGAGCGCCACGACCTGCTCGGCGAAGGCGGTGGTGGAGTAGACCAGCGGATCCGCCGGCCGGTCCGAGCGCCCGTGTCCGAGCAGGTCGAGGGTGACCACGTGCAGTCCCGCCGCGGCGAGACTGCGCGCCAGGGGCTGGTGCATCCGACGCGGCATCAGCTGGCCGGGGACGAGGACGACCCAGGAGTCCCCCGAGCCGTACTCGGTGTATTCGAGGCGGTCACGCTCCCCACCGCTGCCGACGAAGAACTGCCCGATGCGTTCGGAGACCACGACCATGACCGCAATCTAGTGGCAGCCCGGTCGCCGTGCTGGGATCCTCCTCCGGTGAGCGCGTGTGAGCAGCCCCGGCGATGAGCAGAGTCGAGGTGCGCCGTCTCGGTGCGGACGACTGGCGCCTGTGGCGCGGGATCCGGCTGCGAGCACTCGAGGAGTCGCCCGACGCGTTCGGGTCCACCCTCGCGCGCGAGCTCGCCTTCGGGGAGAGCGAGTGGCGGATGCGGGCCAGCGACTCGATCGTCGTCCTGCTCGACGGGGAGGCCGTCGCGCTCGGTGGGTCGTACGGCGACCCGCCGGGCCCGCTGCAGGTGGTCGCGATGTGGGTGGCGCCCGAGCATCGTGGGCGCGGGCTCTCCACCCTCGTGCTGGACGAGATCATCGCGAGCGCCCGGGCCCAGGGGCGGGACCTCGAGCTGGACGTCGTCCGGACCAACGAGGTGGCCTGGCGGGTCTACCTGGCCCGGGGCTTCCGGCCGACGGGTGAGACCCAACGCCTGCGTCCGGGCTCGGAGCTCCTCGCGGAGCGGATGGTTCGGGCCAGGGTCACAGATTCGTGTCCTCCTCCCTGAAGTGCCCTCACCGCGCGTCTGAGTCGACCACACTGACCCCATGAGCCTCTCGGGACGGATCCAGCTCGCCCATCTGGGCGCCCTGGGTGCGTTGGTGAGCATCGTCGTCGCGGGGTTCCTCGCCGTCTCGGTGACGCCCGAGGACACGTTCGTCGCCCACTGGTGGCCGGCCGCGGGCATCGGCCTGGTCCTGATCGCCCTCGCCCCTCGACCGTGGTGGCCGTGGCTCGCCCTCGGGGTCACGGCCTGCTCGACCGCGGGCAACCATCTTGGGGGCGTCCCGCTCGGCCTGGCGGCGATGTTCGGGGTGGTCAACGCGGCCGCCGCCGTGATGGCGGGACTGTACCTCCGCGCCGACCAGCCGGACGGTCCGCACCTGCGCACGCTCGAGGACTTCCTGCGCCTGGTGCGCGCCGCTCTGATCGGTGCGGGGACCAGCGGTGTGGGCTTCGCGGTCCTGGCCGCCTTCACCGGCGCGGACCCCGTGGTGTTCGCGTTCCTCTCCGTGGCGGCGGCCAACGCCGCCGCCGACCTCGTGGTCGTCTCGCTCGTGCTGGCCTGGCGCCGGCCGACCGTGCCCTACCGACGCCAGGAGCTGGCCGTCCAGACCCTCGCCTTCGGTGCGGTGCTCGCGGTGGTGTTCTGTCCCCGGCAGTCGGTGTCGCTGGCCTTTCTGGCGCTGCCGTTCCTCGTCTGGGCGGGGCTGCGCCTGGGGACTCGGATCACCACCCTGCAGCTGATGGCCCTCAGCGTCGTCGTCACGCTGACGACGGCCCGCGAGCTCGGGCCCTTCGCTCGCGGCCTGGGGTCCGTGACCCTGGACACCCAGACAGCCGGCGCACTCGTCCAGGCCTACCTCGTCTGCGCGGCTCTGATGGCTCTCCCGTTGGCCGTCACCGTCGAGCAGCGTCGTGAGCTGCTGGCCGAGATCTGCGCCCGCGAGCAGCTCTTCCGACGCAACTTCGCCGACTCCCTGGTGGGGATGGCGCTGCTGCGCCAGGGCTCCGCGGGCCTCGAGATCACCGACATCAACGACGTCGCGACCTGCATGCTCGGCGGCGGCCGCGACACCCTGGTGGGTCGGCCCCTCGACGCGGTGGTCGAGACCGATGTCTCGATGCCCCAGGTCCTCGAGCAGCTCACCTCGGCCGGGGAGTGGCGTGACGATGTGCGGCTGCCGAACCGCCCCGGCTCTCGCCTGAAGATCGCCGTCTCGCCCCTGGCCGGGGTGCCGGGCGAGCCGGTCTTCTCCGCCCAGATCATCGACTTCACGCCCGAGCACGAGGCTCGCGAGCACCTGCGCGCCGAGCGCGAGCTCACCCGGGCCACCCTCGAGGCCACCGCCTGCATCATCCTGCTCGTCGACCTGCAGGGCATCGTCCAGCGGGCCAACCGGGCCACGACCACGATCACCGGCTTCACCCGCGAGCAGCTGGAGGGCCGGCCGGTGTGGGAGACCGTCGTGCCGCCGGCGGAGCGCGACCACGTGCGCGCTCTCTTCGCCCCCCTCGACGTCGACACCTTCCCCAGCTCGCAGGAGACCAGCACCCACCGGGCCGACGGGGGACGCCTGCGCGTGGTGTGGAGCAACGACGCGGTGCGCGACGAGACGGGGGCGGCGACCTACCTCGTCATGACCGGGCTCGATGTGACGGAGGAGCGCACCACCGCCGGCTTGATGACCCACCTCATCCAGGCCGACAACACCACGGCGCTGATCGGTCTCGACAACGCCGGCCTGATCACGGTCTTCAACACCGGCGCGCGTCACCTGCTCGGTCGCAGGGGCCAGCAGATGGTGGGTCGCCCCTTCACCGATGTCCTGGCCCCGTCGACGACGGTGACGTGGCCCCGCGACGCCGACGGCGGCCCGGACTTCGCCTCCCTCGTGGACACGCTGCGCCGCACCGGCACGCCGCAGCTCTCCGACAGCACCTGGATCACCGGGGCCGCCCGCGAGATCACGGTCTCGATGACCCTCAGCATCGTCAAGGACGCCTTCGGCAGCGCGATCGGCTTCCTGTGCGTCGCCCGCGACGTCACGGAGCAGCGCCGCGGCCAGATGATGCTGGTGGCGGCACTCGACAAGGAGCGTCACGCCGTCGACCGGCTTCGCCAACTCGACCGCGCCAAGAACGACTTCGTCTCCACCGTGAGCCACGAGCTGCGCACGCCGGTCACCAGCATCGTGGGCTACACCGAGATGCTGCAGGACGGGTCCGTGGTCGACGCCCTGCCCGAGCAGGCCCCGTTCCTGGACGCCATCGAGCGCAACGGGACGCGCCTGATCGCGCTGGCCAACGACCTGCTCACCCTGTCCGGGCTGGAGTCGGGCACGGCCACCTGGCAGCGTGAGCAGGTCGACCTGGCCCACCTGGTCTGCGAGGCGCGCGAGACGATGCGCCCCCTGCTCGAGGGACGCAAGCTCGACCTGGCCTTCGACGTGGTCGCCCACGAGGTGCTGGTCGACGGAGACCCGGCCCATCTCGAGCGGGTCCTGCTGAACCTGCTCAACAACGCCGTGAAGTTCACCGAGGACGAGGGCTCCATCACCTGCACCGTCAGCGTGGACGAGACGCGCGCCCTGCTCGTGGTGAGCGACACCGGCATCGGCATCCCGGTGGAGGAGCAGGCGGGGCTGTTCCAGAAATTCTTCCGCTCCTCCACGGCGCAGAGCCGCGCCATCCAGGGGACGGGCCTCGGGCTGTCTATCATCGCCTCCATCGTCGACGCGCACGGCGGCGCCATCGACGTCGAGTCGGCCCACCTGGCCGGCACGACGTTCACGGTGAGCCTGCCCCTCTCGGCCGGCGCTCGAACAGGAGGGTGACCATGGCAGGCGTCCGCAGGACCGCTCTCGCGATCGCCGCGCTCGTGCTCAGCGCGGTCCCCGCGGGCGCGGTCAGCTCCCAACCCCAGGCTCGGACCTGTCCCGACATCCCCGCCACGATCACCGGCACCCCGGGCGACGACCGGCTGGTCGGCACGCCGGGTGACGACGTCATCCACGGTCTCGGTGGACACGACACTCTCCTGGGCGGCGGCGGCAACGACATCATGTGCGGCGGTCCCGGCAGCGACGTGCTGCGCGGCGGAGCGGGCGACGACCAGCTGCACGGCGAGACCAACGGGCTGCGTCAGCCCTACCCCGACAATCCCCCCGACAACGTGGGCGACACCCTCGTCCCCGGGCCCGGCGACGACGTCGTCGTCCCGGGCCACGACGTCTCGCTCGACGAGGGGGGCGGCTTCACCCCCGACAGCATCAGCCTGCTCGGCGCGCCGGGCGGCGTGCGCGTCGACCTCGGCGCCGGCACGGCGTCCGGGGAGGGATCGGACAGGTTGCTGCTCGACGGCCGGGTCACGGTGATCGGCAGCGACCACGACGACGTCCTGGTGGGCTCCGCCGAGCGAGACGAGCTGGTGGGCGGGCTCGGCGACGACGAGCTGCACGGCCTGGAGGGAGACGATCGGCTGGAGGCCGACCCGGAGAGCTACGGCCGCTCCGGGCGTCCGCACGGCGATGACCGTGTCTACGGCGGGGAGGGCGATGACCGTGTCTACGGCGGGGAGGGCGATGACTCCCTCCAGTTGGGTGACGGTCACGACCTGGCCCGGGGTGGTCCGGGCGCCGACCTGATCACCCATGGCAGCGGCCGCGTCGACGTCCACGGCGGAGCCGGGCGCGACAACCTGGACCTGCAGATGGAGTTCGCGGCCGGCCAGCTGATCGACGGCGGCACCGGCAAGGACGAGCTCTATCTGTGGTCGATCACCGACGACGCCGGCACCAGGGTGATGCCGCGTGGACGCATCGACCTCCGGTCCGGACGGATCCGGATGGCCCTCGGCGACCGGGTCCGGGTGGGCCGGCTCGCCCGCATCGAGCGGCTGCGGGCGCCCGACGGCGTCTGGACCGTCCTCGGCACTCCCCGCGACGAGACCTTCTACGGGTCGATGCTCGCCTCCTCACGGCTGGTCGTGCGCGCCCGCGGCGGCAACGACGTCGTGAGCGGCACGCCCGGCGACGACGTGCTCGACGGTGGTCCCGGCCGGGACCGCGTCAGCGACGACCGCGGCCGGGACACCTGCCTCTCGTTCGAGCGCTACTACGGCGGACAGCGCTGCGAGATCAACCGCTGACCGCAGTCGGACCGGTCACTCGGTCGGCCCGGTCACTCAGTCGGCCCGGTCACTCAGTCGGCCCGGTCACTCAGTCGTTCAGGCGCGGTTGACCGCCGAGATGACCGCCTTGAGCGACGCCGTGACGATGTTGGGGTCGATGCCGATGCCCCACAGGATCTGGTCGCCGACCGCGCACTCGACGTACGCCGCGGCGAGGGCGTCGCCGCCGGCCGACAGGGCGTGCTCGTGATAGTCGAGGACGCGGACGTCGCCACGGCGGTCATAGGTCGGGTTGCCGGCCGCCTGCTCATCGGCCACGAGCCCGTTGAGCGCCTCGCAGAAGGCTGCGATGGGACCGTTCCCGGTGCCCTCGAGCTCGCGGCGCTCACCGTCGACGTAGACGTTGACGCGCAGCGCGTCCTTCTCCCCCGCAGCGGAGGAGGTGTGCACGGAGTTGAGCCGCAGCGGCGAGGTGCGCTCGAGGTACTCGGCGCGGAAGACTCCCCAGATCGCCTCGGGTGACATCTCGCCGCCCTCGGTGTCGGTGTGCTCCTGGATGACCCGGCTGAACTCGATCTGGGCCCGCCGCGGCAGGTCCAGCTTGTGCTCGGCCTTGAGGATGTAGGCGACACCGCCCTTGCCCGACTGGCTGTTGACCCGGATCACGGCCTCGTAGGACCGGCCGACGTCCTTGGGGTCGATCGGCAGGTAGGGGGCCTCCCAGGGGATCTCCGAGACCGGCTTGCCGGCCGCCGCGGCCTGGCGCTCCAGGTCCTCCAGCCCCTTCTTGATCGCGTCCTGGTGGGAGCCGGAGAACGCCGTGTAGACGAGGTCGCCGGCGTAGGGGTGCCGCGGGTGCACGGGCAGCTGCGTGCAGTACTCGACCGTGCGACGCACCTCGTCGATGTCGCTGAAGTCGATCTGCGGGTCGATGCCCTGGCTGAACAGGTTCATGCCCAGGGTCACCAGGCAGACGTTGCCGGTGCGCTCCCCGTGTCCGAACAGGCAGCCCTCGACGCGGTCGGCGCCGGCCATCAGACCCAGCTCGGTGGCCGCGACCGCCGTACCCCGGTCGTTGTGGGGGTGCAGGCTGATCGCGCTGTGCTCGCGCCGGGTCAGACCGCGGGAGAAGTACTCGATCTGGTCGGCGTAGGTGTTGGGCGTCGACATCTCGACAGTGGCCGGCAGGTTGAGGATGATCTCGCGCCCGGCCTCAGGCTGCCAGACGTCGGAGACCGCCTCGCAGACGTCGAGGGCGAAGTCGGTCTCGGACTGGGTGAAGATCTCGGGCGAGTACTGGTAGCCGAACTCCGAGATCGCGGCACCGAGATTCTGCTCGGCGTACTTCATCACCAGCTCGGTGCCCCGGGTCGCAATGCTGCGGCACTCGTCCTCGGTGACGCCGAAGACCACGCGCCGGAACAGCGGCGCGGTGGCGTTGTAGAGGTGCACGGTCGCCCGGTCCGCGCCGATCAGCGACTGCACGGTGCGCTCGATGAGGTCCTCACGCGCCTGGGTCAGCACCGAGATCCGCACGTCGTCGGGGATCCGGTCCTCCTCGACCAGCTGACGGACGAAGTCGAAGTCCGTCTGGCTGGCGCTGGGGAAGCCGACCTCGATCTCCTTGTAGCCCATCTTCACGAGCAGGTCGAACATCTTCAGCTTGCGCACCGGCGTCATCGGGTCGATCAGCGCCTGGTTGCCGTCGCGCAGGTCCGTGGAGAGCCAGCGAGGGGCCTGGGTGATCTTGGTGGCCGGCCAGGTGCGGTCCGGTACGTCGACCGGGACGAACGCGCGGTAGCGTTCTACGGGCATACCGCTGGGCTTCTGCTGATTGCTGGCGTTGCCCAGGTAGAACTTGTGGCTCAGGTGGTCCATTGGGGTGTCCTCGCTGATGGCTGACCGGGATGACACGGTCAGAGTGATCGGGGCGCCGGCAGGCAGCACACACTCCGCAGCGAGGAGGTCCGGCTGGTCAGACCTCGCTGCGGCAGCGAAGGAGAAGGCGTCGCATCGTCATGACGAAGACCACCTTAACGCATAGGACACAGAGGTCCCGGGCAATGTCGCAACCATGGATCCGATGAGCAGCCGACCCGACCCCGCGCGCGATCCCTGGCCCGATCCTTGGGCCATCCAGCAGGACTGGCACGACGCCAACGGGCGTCCCCAGCGTCTTCCGGACGCCACCGTCGAGCTGCTCAAGCAGGCGATCGGCGTCCCGCCGCAGGGCTGGGAGCAGCGGATCCCCGTGGTCACCGGACCGGGCCGCTCCACCGGCCTCGGCGCCGTCGAGGTCACCTGCGAGGACGGCACCGTCCGCAGCATCGACGACACCGTCCCGGACGACTTCCCGCTCGGCTACCACCGGATCACCGCCGGTGCCGCGTCCGGGCGCCGTCTCATCGTCTCGCCGGGTCGGTGCTGGCTGCCCGAGCACCAGGAGTGGGGCTGGGCGGTCCAGCTGTACGGCGCGCGCTCGCGCGCCAGCTGGGGCATCGGCGACCTTGCCGACCTCGGCCTGCTGCGCGAGTGGACCGACCGGATGGGCGGCGGGTTCCTGCTCATCAACCCGCTCCACGCCGTCGCCTTGACCCCGCCGTCCGAGGCGAGCCCCTACCTGCCCGCCACCCGACGCTTCCGCAACCCGGTCTACCTGCGCGTCGACGACGTGCCGGGCTACGACCCGAGCGACGGCTCGGTGCAGGAGCGCCGACGGCTGCTCAACGACACCGAACTCATCGACCGTGACGCGGTGTGGGAGCTGAAGCGGGAGGCGCTGGCAGCCGCGTTCGCCTCCGCCGACACCGCCGACGCCCGGTTCGTCCAGTGGCGCGCCGAGCAGGGCGAGGGGCTCGAGAGCTTCGCCACCTGGGCGGTGCTCGTCGACGAGCACGGCCCGAACTGGCGCACCTGGCCCGAGGGGCTGCGCCACCCGGGCACCCCCGAGGTGGCGGCGTTCCGCGGCGAGCACACCGACGAGGTCACGTTCCAGGCGTGGCTGCAGTGGCAGCTCGACGTCCAGCTGCGCAGCGCCACCGGCAGGACCACCGTGATCCAGGACCTCCCCATCGGCGTCTCCGGCAGCGGCTCCGACGCGTGGGCCTGGCAGGACGTGCTGGCCGACGCCATGACGGTGGGCGCGCCCCCGGACATGCTGAACTCGACCGGGCAGGACTGGGGCTCACCGCCGCTGGTGCCGTGGCGCCTGCAGCTCGCGGAGTACGAGCCCTTCATCGACGCCGTCCGCGGCACCATCGCCGGGGCCGGCGGCCTGCGCATCGACCACGTGATGGGGCTCTTCCGGCTCTGGTGGATCCCGCAGGGGCACGGCGCGACCGAGGGCGGCTATGTCGGCTATCCCGCCGAGGACCTGCTCGACATCGTGGCGCTGGAGTCCCACCGGGCCCGGGCGATCGTGGTCGGCGAGGACCTCGGCGTGGTGGGCCCCGGTGTGCGCGAGGCGCTCACGGAGCGCAACATCCTGTCCTACAAGGTGCTGTGGTTCGAGGACCAGGAGCCCCGCGACTGGCCCCCCTGCGCCCTCGGCGCCGTCACAACCCACGATCTCCCTACCGTGGCGGGGCTGTGGACCGGCTCCGACGCCGAGGACGCGCTGGCGACCACCACGATGACCCACGACGACGTGCACTCCGGCCGGCGCGAGCTGCTCGGCCGCCTGCGGCGACACGGACTCGCCGAGGATGCCTCGGTCCCCGAGGCTGTGGACGCGGCGTACGGCCAGCTGGGCCAGGCGCCCAGCCTGCTGCTGTCGGTGGCCCTCGAGGACGCCGTGCTCCAGGAGCACCGGCCCAACGTGCCTGGCACGGTGGAGCGCTCCAACTGGCGCGTCCCGCTGCCGCTGCACCTCGAGGAACTCGTCGAGTCCGACGAGGCGCTGCGACTGGCGCGACGCATGGACGAGGCGGTCCGCTCCCGCCGGAGCAGGTGACGCCGTGTCTCGACTGCTGATCGTCCACCACTCCCCCACGCCGACGGTGCAGGCGCTGACCGACGCCGTCGTCGCGGGGGCGCACGACGACGCGCTCGAGGGCGTGGACGTCGTCGTCCGCGAGGCCCTGAGCGCCGGTGCGGACGACGTCCTCTCCGCGGACGCGGTCCTGCTCGGGACCCCGGCCAACTTCGGCTACATGTCGGGGGCGCTCAAGCACTTCTTCGACACGATCTTCCTCCAGGCCGGAGGCGCGCTGAGTGACGACGGCTCCGGTGACTCCTCTGGCGGGACGGGCACGAAGACGCCCTTCGGACTCTGGGTGCACGGCCGCTACGACACCACGGGCGCGGTGCGCTCCGTGCTCTCGATCGTCGGCGCACTGGCCTGGCGCCAGGGCGCGGAGGTGCTCGAGGTGCTCGGCGACGTCGGCCCCGAGGAGCGGGACGCGGCCTACGAGCTGGGCGGCACGCTCGCGGCCCTCACGCTGGAGTGAGGGCCCTGGACCCTCACCTGGGCAAAGAACGTGCGTCATGCAGGCAAATTCGGCACTGAAGCACGTCTGAACCGCCCGCCTCGGGCGGAGAATCGTGGTATGACCCCCACGCTGTTCGGTGCCCGACAGCGGTCGCTTCCGGGCACCAGGATCTCGGTCTCCAGATGGTGCGTGCTGCTCCTGCTCCTCCCCCTCCTGGGTCCCGGGCTCACGGCAGCGCTCCTCCCCACGTCCGCCCGTGGCGCCACGGTCGCTGCGGTCTCCCACTGCCCCGCCGGCCACGACGGCTACACCGGCGTGGTCGTCGAGGGCAACCCCGTGGCGCGCACCGTGCCCGTCCGCGACACCCTGACCGGAACCGACCTCCCGGTCAGGGTCGTGGTCCGCGACATCGACGTCACCTTCACCGACGCGGCCACCGGCCTCCCCCTCGCGGTCACCTTCTGCATCAAGGCCAGCAACATCAACACCGGGCCGCTCGGCCCCAGCTCCTGGGGATCGACAGACGGGCTGATCGAGAACAAGCAAGGTGTCCCGCAGGACATCTCGCACCTGGTGCTCTACTCCGCCACCAGCACGACCCCACCCTCGGACGACGTCGCCGTGTCGGTCGACAAGTCCGTCGACAAGACGACAGCCGCACCCGGCGACGTCGTCACCTTCACCCTGACCGTCCGCAACGCCGGCCCCGGCCGTGCACGCGACGTCGTCGCCACCGACACGCTGCCCCCCGGCACGACGTACCGCTCGGCCGTCTCAGCCGCCGGCCCGTGCGAGAGCAGCGGGCAGAGCATCACCTGCCGGCTCGGCGACCTCGCCGCGGGCGCCGCCGCCACCGTGACGATCAAGGTAACGGTCGACCCGGTCGCCGCGGACGTGGACCCGGCGGCGGGCCATCAGCTCTCCGTGACCAAGATCGAGTCGCACCTCGCCGTCGCCGCCGGCACCACCGGCAGCTCCTCGGTGACCTGCCCGGCGGGCTACCTCGCCAGTGACGGCAGCGTCCGTCTCGACGCCGTCGACCAGGGCAGCGGCACGTTCGCCGACGCCGTCGTGCTGCGCAGCGCCCCCACCGCCGACGGCGACGGGTGGGCCGGCACGCTCCGCAACGACGCGACCGGGCAGGTCCAGGCCAAGGTCAACGCCGTCTGCGTCAGCCGGCGCACCACCAGCGGCGACGGCCACAGCCACGCCCTCGTGGTCTCTCCCCCTGAGACGAGCACCCGCACCTTCCCGCCCGGCACGACGGACATCGCGATCGGCTGCGGGACCGGCCGGGTCGCCGTGGCACCGGGGTTCACCCTCTCCGGCGAGGCCACCGTGGGGACCCGACGCGACGCCACCGGGTGGCGGTTCATCGTCACCACCCCCGCCGGCACGAGCTCCTCCGGGGTGACCGGGACCATCAGCGTCCGCTGTCTCTCGACCGCGCTCGACGTCACCCGGGGCCACAGCCACGAGCTCGCCCTCGGCGCGTCGTCCGGGACGGTCTCCGTGCCCGCCGGACAGGTCGCGGAGACCTCCCTGACCTGTGCCGACGGCTCCAAGGGCATCCTCGCCTGGGCCGACTTCCGCGGCACGGGCCTGGGCACCGACCCGCGCCCGGTCACCCGCGTCTACCGGTTCTACAACAGCACGGACACGACCCTCAGCGGCGACTACGGCCTGCTCTGTCTGGCCGTGCGGACGTCCGGCGAGCGCACCCGTGAGCGCGACCTCACCAACGTCGCCTCCGTCTCCACCACCAGCCACGACACCACCACCTCCGACGACAGTGACTCCGCCACCGTCCGGGTGGCCGCTCCTCCGGGTGCCGCCGGGATCACCGTGGCACGGCAGGCAGGCGTGGTGACCGTCGCCGGCCGGACGTCGGTCGCCCTCCGGGTCGCGGTCCGTCGCGGCGGCCCCGCCCGTCTCGAGCTGGTGTCGACGAAGCCGGTGGCGGGCACACGCCTGGATCGCGGCGACCGGCTCGCGGTCGGGGTCCTCACGCTGCGCGCCGGGCACCACACGCTGCGCCTCCGCCCGGTGCGTGCGGCGACCCGGGCGTTGCGCACCGGGGAGGTGGGCCGGGCCCGCCTCGTCATCGTCGCGGGCGCCGAGCGCAGGGTGCAGCCGGTGCGACTGGTGCGCTGACAGCGGCTGCACCGGGGCACGACCACCGAGGGGAGGTACGATCGCGGCGCTCCCCGATGACGGAGCCGTCCACGCGGCCGACAGCCGCGACGACCGAGTGCCTGTAGACCTGGGGAGGGCCGCGATCCCATCGCTCGCTCGGCGCTCCGGAGCGCGCCCACGCCTCACGCTGGCCACGCTCGGGGTCCTCGCCGCACTTGTCCTCACCGGCTGCTCCGCGGACAGCCCGGGCGAGAACGTCGACCCCGCCCAGGTCGACGCCGTCGAGGTGCCTCAGCTCGGTGCCTGCCGCATGCTCACCCCTGAGGACGTGGCCAAGCCGAGCAACGCGACCCGCACCGTCGACTGCAGCGAGCCCCACACCGCGGAGACCTATGCGGTCGGGACGCTGCCCGGGGAGTACGACGACGTCGGCTACGACGACGCGGAGCTCGGCCGGTTCGCCTACCGGACCTGCAGCGACGCCTTCGAGAAGTTCCTCGGCACCGAGGAGAGCACGGTGATGCGCTCGATCGTCAGCTGGGCCTGGTTCCGCCCCTCCGAGCAGGCCTGGGAGGACGGCGCCCGCTGGTATCGCTGCGACATCGTCGGCGGCGGAGAGCAGAGCAAGGAGTACGTCGAGCTGCCCGAGACCGCCGAGGCGCTGCTGCGGGGCCAGGCCCCCGACGACCGGTGGATGGTGTGCGCCGAGGGGCCGACCGTGTCCGGCTCGGTCAAGGTCCCCTGCTCCGATCCCCACGACTGGCGCGCCGTCAGCACCGTCAAGCCCGGGGGCGATGACGAGCCCTACCCGGGGGACCGCGTCGTCCAGGTCCGCACCCGTGACTTCTGCTCGGCGTCGGTGCGCGCCTACGTCGGCTACGCCGTGGACTACGACTTCGGCTTCACCTGGTTCGGCAAGGGCGAGTGGGAGGCCGGCAACCGCCGCTCGATCTGCTGGGCGAGGACGAGCACGTGAGCCGCCCGTCCCGGCTCCCGCGCTGGTCCCGGGGACAGGTCGGACGGCTGCTGGCGGGGCTGGTCCTCGCCGGCGGTCTCCTCAGTGGGTGCAGCGACGACGACGGCCCCGAGGCCTCGCCGCCCCCGCCGCCACGCACGTCGCCCACCGCGGCCCCGCCGGCCCCGACGCCTGCCACGGGCGCCTGCACCCAGCTGGACTACGACGAGGCGCTCTCCCCGACCGTGCTCGTCGAGCCGTCGCCGTGCCGACAGCCCCACACGGCGCAGACCGTCCACGTCGGGCGCCTGGACGCGCTGCTCGACGGGCACCTGCTCGCCGTCGACGCCGAGCGTGTGCAGGCCCAGGTGGCCGCCGACTGCCCGCGCCGGGTGCAGCGGTTCCTCGGCGCCTCGACCGAGCAGCTGCGCCTGAGCGTGCTGCGCGCGGTCTGGTTCTCCCCCACCGTCGAGCAGTCCGACGCCGGTGAGGACTGGTATCGCTGCGACGTGATCGCCGTGTCCCGCGAGCGGACCCTCGCCCCGCTCACCGGCCGTCTGCGGGGGATCCTCTCGCAACCTCAGGGGCGCAGCCGCTGGGGCACGTGCGGGACCGCCGAGCCCGGCACGCCCCGCTTCCGACGGGTGGTGTGCACCGCCGAGCACTCGTGGCGCGCCGTCGCCACGCTCGACCTCCCCGGGCGCCGCTATCCCGGGGCCGCGGCTCGCTCCGACGGGCAGGCGGCCTGTGAGGACGCCGCCCGCGAGGTCGCCGACGACCAGCTCAACTACCGCTGGGGCTATGAGTGGCCGACCTCGGCCCAGTGGCAGTCCGGCCAGCGGTACGCCGTGTGCTGGGCGCCCGACTGATGGGGCCCCACACCGCCGTCGGGCGGCCGGCCGGGCTCATCACCACTGCCGCCATCTGCTTCGTCGACGCGGGCCGGGTGCTCGGCGTCCGCAAGGCCACCAGCCCCCGCTTCCAGCTGCCGGGAGGCAAGCTCGACCCGGGCGAGACGGCGCTGGACGCCGCCCTGCGCGAGACGCGCGAGGAGATCGGCGTGACCTGCGACCCGGACTCGCTCACGCTGCTGGGCCACTTCACCGAGGTCGCCTCCAACGAGCCCGGGTGTCTGGTGGAGGCGACGGTGTGGGTGGGCCGGCTCGCCGGCCAGCACCCGGTGCCCGCCGCGGAGATCGCCGAGGTGCGCTGGCTCCCCCTGGCCGAGCAGACCGCAGCGGAGGACGCGACAACCGAGGACACCGCAGCCGAGGGCACCGCGGCCGGCGTCCAGATCGCCCCGCTGCTGGTGCGCCAGGTCCTGCCCGCCCTGCGCGCGTCGTACCCCTGACGCGCCGACCCGTCACTGCCTCGACGTCTTCTCCGCGTGTCGCCCGCACGAGTGACGGGTCGCGGGCCTAGAAGCCGAGCTTGCGCAGCTGACGGGGGTCGCGCTGCCAGTCCTTGGCGATCTTCACGCGCAGGTCGAGGTAGACCGGCGTGCCGAGGAGCGCCTCGATCTGCTTGCGGGACGCGGTGCCGACCTCGCGCAGCCGGGCGCCCTTGTGGCCGATCATGATCCCCTTCTGGGAGTCGCGCTCGACGTAGAGGTTGGCGTGGATGTCGAGCAGCGGCTTGTCGTCCGGGCGTCCCTCACGCAGCCCCATCTCCTCGACGACCACGGCGATCGAGTGCGGCAGCTCGTCGCGCACGCCCTCGAGGGAGGCCTCGCGGATCAGCTCGGCGACGATCGCCTCCTCGGGCGCGTCGCTGAGGTCGCCGTCCGGATAGAGCTGCGGGCCCTCGGGCAGCAGACCGACCAGCAGGTCCTCGAGCAGCTTGACCTGGTCGCCGGCCACCGCGGAGACCGGCACGATCTCGGCCCACTCGGTGCCCGTCTCGGCGCCGAGCCGCTGGATGTCGAGCAGGTGGTTCGCGATCTGCTCGGGCGTCGCCAGGTCCGTCTTGGTCGCGATGGCGACCTTGATCGTGCGCTTGATCTTGCCCATCTCGTTGACGATGAAGCGGTCGCCGGGACCGATCTTCTCGTTGGCGGGGAAGCACACCGCGACCACGTCGACCTCGGCCAGCGTGGTCTTGACGAGGTCGTTGAGCCGCTCCCCGAGCAGGGTGCGGGGACGGTGCAGACCGGGGGTGTCGACGAGGATCAGCTGGGCGTCGGGGCGGTGCACGATGCCACGCACGACCGTCCGGGTGGTCTGCGGCTTGGAGCTCGTGATCACCACCTTGCTGCCGACGAGCGCGTTGGTGAGGGTGGACTTCCCGGCGTTGGGCCTGCCTACGAACGAGGCGAACCCGCTCTTGTGCGCGAACTTGCTCTCGGTCATGGTCGTGCCTCTCCGTCGGTGGCGGCGTCGTAGTCCGCCCAGATCTCTGCGTTGCTCTTGCCGGCGGCCCGACCGGCGCGGTGGATGGGGCCGGGATCCACCGCCCGGGGCTGGCGCTGGTGTCCCCCGCCCCGCCAGTAGCCCATCACGTCGTACGACGTGGTCGGGAGCCGGCGGACCCGCATCAGGTGCTTGCGGATCGCCCGCATCTGGGCCGACTCGCCGGCCATCCAGAAGTACCCCGCGCCTTCGGGCCAGTCGATGCCCTCGACCACCGCGGCCAGCGCGCTCTCGGCCTCGGCCGGGGGGCTCAGCCAGGTCACGTCGAGGCCGGCCGGCAGATAGTCCGCCAGCTCGTCCGGCACCTCCGCCCAGGTGCGCAGCTCGAGTCCCGGACGGGCGACGGACTCGGTGATGCGCGCCATCGCGGGCAGCGCGGTGAGGTCGCCGACCAGCAGCACCCAGGCGGCGTCGTCGGGCATCGCGAACGAGCCCTTGGCCTCGGTGACGGTGACGGTCTCCCCCACGCACCCGCCGCGGGCCCACTCGGTGACCAGTCCGGTCTGGTGCACGACCACGTCGAGGACCATCTCAGCGCCGTCCCAGCTGCGCACGGTGTAGTAGCGGCTCTGGAACTGGCCGGGCACGATCAGCCCGATCCACTCGTCGAGGATCCCGGTGCTACGGAAGTCCGCCAGACCGGGGCCGCCCAGCACGAGGCGGACCAGGTGCTCGGAGAGCTGCTCGCGGCGCAGCACCTGCGCGTCGTACGTCAGGGCTCGGGTGCTCACCGGCCAAGGTTAGGGCGTCGCACGCCCGCCCCCTAAACCACCGGCCCCGTCAGGAGCGGTACGTCGCGGCGAGCGCGCCCTTCGCGTCGCCCAGGTGCACCGGGACCCCGGCGCCGGCGAAGTCGGTGATCGCGGCCAGATCCAGAGCGGTCGGCTGGACCGCCTCACCGAGCAGCACGGCCGCCTCGAGCCCCCGCGACCCGGAGGCGAGGGCCATCGCGACGCAGACCTGCAGCGCGGAGAGGCTCAAGGAGGGCAGGTCCACCGTGGCGGCGGCGTAGGTGCGCCCGTCGCTGTCGCGCACGGCGGCGCCCTCGGCGGCCCGGACCCGGGCACGGGTCGAGCGGGCCAGCGTGACGAGCTTCTGGTCCTCGGCGGCGAGCGGCTGCGGCGCCGGCTCGGGAGCGGGGGTGTCAGGCATGGGCGCCAGGGTAGTGCTCGACCCGCTCGGCGCTGTCCTCGGTCGCCTCCGGCTCGGCCTGGACCGGGCTGATCAGCACCGTCGAGATCCGGTTGCGGCGACCGGTCGGCGCCTCGGCCTCGAAGCGCAGACCGTGCGCGACGACGCTCGATCCGGGGATCGGGACGCGGCCGAGGTGCTTGGCCATCAGGCCTCCCACGCTGTCGACGTCCTCGTCCTCCACGTCGATGCCGAAGAGCTCGTCGAGGTCGTCGATCGGGTAGCGCGACGAGACCCGGGTGAGCCCGGAGGGGAGCGCCTCGACCTCGATGCCGGCCTCGTCGTACTCGTCGGTGATCTCGCCGACGATCTCCTCGAGGATGTCCTCGATCGTGATCAGCCCGGCGGTGCCGCCGTACTCGTCCACGACGACGGCGATGTGCTGGCGGCGGGCCTGCATCTCCGAGAGCAGCTCGTCGACCGGCTTGGAGTCGGGGACGAAGTGAGCCGGTCGCATCCGGGTCTCGATGCGCTCGGTGATGTCGATGCCGGGCTCCTCGAACTCCCGCTGCGCGACGTCCTTGAGGTAGGCGAAGCCGACGATCTCGTCGAGGTTCTCCCCGACCACCGGCAGCCGGGAGAAGCCGCTGCGCAGGAAGAGGCTCATCGTCTGGCGCAGGTTCTTGTAGCGCTCGATGTAGACCACGTCGGTGCGCGGGACCATCACCTCGCGGGCGGAGGTGTCGCCCAGCTCGAAGACCGAGTGGATCATCCGGCGCTCGCCGGACTCGATCACCGCCGACGCCTCGGCGAGGTCGACGAGCTCGCGCAGCTCGGTCTCGGTGGAGAACGGCCCCTCGCGGAAGCCCTTGCCGGGGGTGATCGCGTTGCCGACCAGGATCAGCAGCCGCGGCAACGGCCCGAGCACGGTCGTGACGACGCTCAGCGGCAGCGCGGAGAGCAGAGCGATCCGCTCGGAGTGCTGACGGCCGAGCGTCCGCGGCGCGACCCCGATGACCACGAAGGAGACCACGAGCATCGAGCCGGTCGCAACCAGCACGGTGGGCAGCCAGTCGCCGTCGAAGCCGTCGTGCACCTGCAGCGCCACGAGCACGATCGCGGAGGTCTCGCACAGCAGCCGGAGCAGCAGCGCGGTGTTGAGGTAGCGCGGCGGGTCGTCGAGGAGCGTGAGCAGCCGCTTGGCGCCCGGACGGCCCTCGTTGACCAGCTGCTCGGCGCGCGCGTGCGAGAACGCGCCGACCGCCGCGTCCGCGGCGGAGAAGAGGCCCGCGAGGAGCACGAGTGCGGCAGCGGAGAGCACCAGCCACACGTCATGGGGGCTCATCGTCGCCCGCTCAGGCCCCGGGCCCGGACCCGGCTCGCCACGCGGCGAGCAGCTCGTCCTGGAGGCCGAACATCTCCTTGTGCTCCTCGGGCTCGGCGTGGTCGTAGCCCAGGAGGTGCAGGATGCCGTGCGTCGTGAGCAGCTCGATCTCGGCGAGCTTGCCGTGTCCGGCGCTCTCGCCCTGCCGCGCGGCGATGTCGGGGCACAGGACCAGGTCGCCGAGCACGCCCTCCTCGGGCTCCTCGTTGACCAGGCCGGGGCGCAGCTCGTCCATCGGGAAGGCGAGGACGTCGGTGGGTCCCTCCTTCTCCATCCACTGCTCGTTGAGCTGCGCGATCGTGGCCTCGTCGACGGCCTTGATGCACAGCTCCGCCAGCGGGTGGACGCGCATCCGGTCCATCACGAAACGGGCCAGCGAGGACAGGTGGGCGACGTCGAGCTCGTGACCCGACTCGTCGAGGATCTCGATGCTCATCGACGCACGTCCCGGACCTCGCCGCGCGCGTCGGCCTCGTCGTAGGCCGCCACGATCTTGCCGACCAGGCGGTGCCGGACGACGTCGGAGCTGGTGAGGCGGTTGAAGACGATGTCGTCGACCTCGCCGAGGATCCCCTCGATCACCCGCAGTCCCGACTTCACTCCCCCGGGCAGGTCGACCTGCGTGACGTCGCCGGTGACCACGATCTTGGAGCCGAAGCCGAGCCGGGTCAGGAACATCTTCATCTGCTCGGGGGAGGTGTTCTGCGCCTCGTCGAGGATGATGAACGCGTCGTTGAGGGTGCGTCCGCGCATGTAGGCCAGCGGAGCCACCTCGATGGTGCCGGCCGCGAGCAACTTGGGGATCGTCTCGGGGTCGATCATGTCGTGCAGCGCGTCGTAGAGCGGACGCAGGTAGGGGTCGATCTTCTCGCTCAGCGTGCCCGGCAGGAACCCGAGCCGCTCCCCGGCCTCGACGGCGGGCCGGGTCAGGATGATCCGGGTGACCTTCTTGGCCTGCAGCGCCTGGACCGCCTTGGCCATCGCCAGGTAGGTCTTGCCGGTGCCGGCCGGGCCGATGCCGAAGGTGATCGTGTGCTTGTCGATGGAGTCGACGTAGCGCTTCTGGTTGAGCGTCTTGGGCCGGATCGTGCGCCCGCGGTTGGACAGGATGTTGAGGCTCAGCACGTCGGCGGGCCGCTCGGTGGTCTCGGCGCGCAGCATGCTGATCGCCCGCTCGACGGTCTCGGGGGTGATTCCCTGACCGGTGCGGATGATCGTGACCAGCTCGTCGAGCAGTCGCTCGGCCAGGGCGACCTCGCCGGGCTCGCCCTCGAGGGTGATGCGGTTGCCGCGCACGTGGATGTCGGCGGCGAAGGAGCCCTCGACAAGGCCGAGGTGCTCGTCGCCTGGCCCGAGGAGGCTGACCATGTTGATGCTGGCGGGGACCGTCACCGTGTGGACCACGTGGGTCGAGTCGCCCCGGGTCGAGTCGCCCTGGTGGTTGCCCTGCTGTTGGCGCTGCGTGTCAGTCATGGATGCCCGGGCGGGCGGCCTTCCTGTTGGCGGTCGGGAGGCGCCGCGCGGTCGCGGGGCCACCTCCATGCTACGGGGTTCAAGGCACGCGGAGCCCGCGAGATTCCCGACCGCGGAGCGACGTCAGCCGGGCGGCCAGGAGAGCGGCCGACCGCCGAGCACGTGCAGGTGGGTGTGGAACACCGTCTGGCCGGCTGCGGCGCCGGTGTTGAACACCGTGCGGTAGCCGCCCTCCAGGCCCTCCGCGTCGGCGATCTCGGCCGCCGCCGTCATCAGGTCGACGAACACGGTCGGCTCGGCGGCGGCCAGGGACGCCGCGTCCGCGTGGTGGCTGCGCGGCACGACCAGCACATGGGTGGGTGCCTGGGCGTTGACGTCCCGGAAGGCGACGGTGGTCTCGGTCTCGTGCACGACCGTCGCTGGCACCGCGCCCGCGACGATCCCGCAGAAGAGGCAGTCCTCGGAGGCGTTCATGTCGCCCACTCTAGGGGCGTGTCAACCGCATCCGGAGGCTGCGCGTCCCACTAGCGTGATGACCCATGCGCCCCTCACGTCTCGGAGCCCCGCGGTGACCCCGCCAGGTGACTCCGCGACCCCCGGGCCTCCGGCGAGCGGAGGGCCGGCGTCGTGGGACGCCGACACCGCCCTAGAGCAGCTGTACGCCGCCCACTGGCGGCAGCTGGTCCGGCTCTCGGTGCTGCTCGTGCGCGAGCCTGCCACCGCCGAGGAGGTCGTGCAGGACGCGTTCGTCGCGGTCCACGCCCACTGGTCACGGCTGCGCGACCCCGACAAGGCACTGGCCTACCTGCGACAGAGCGTCGTGAACCGCTCACGCTCGGTGCTGCGTCACGGGGTGGTCGTCGACCGGCATGTGCGGCGCGAGGCCGCGGCACCTCCCCTGGCGACCCCCGGCGCCGACGCCGCGGCGCTGGCCACCGCTCGCCGTACGGCCGTGCTGGAGGCGATGCGCGCGCTGCCGCAGCGCCAGCGCGAGGTGCTGGCGCTGCGCTACTACCTCGACCTCTCCGAGGCCGAGATCGCGGCCACTCTCGAGATCAGCCGCGGCGCGGTCAAGAGCCACGCCTCCCGCGGAGCGGCCGCGCTGCGCCCGCTCCTGGAGGACCAGCGATGACCGACCCCACTCCCCACGAGGACGCGTCCCTGCGCGAGCTGCTCTCCGACGCTGTGTCGGACATCGAGCCCGGGCACCGCCTCGACTTCATCCGCAACCGAACGAAGGTGACTCCCATGAGCAAGCGACGTCCCTGGCTGTACGCCGTCGGCGGCGCCGCCGTCGCTACCGCAGCCGTGATCGCCGCGGTCGCGGTGATCGGCTCCGACCTCACCGGCAAGGACGACGCCCCGGTCTCCTCCTCCCCCGACGCCACGCCCCCGGCGACCACCGCCGACGAGCCCACCGAGGCTCCCTCGACCTCCTCGACCGAGGTGCCGGATACGACGTTCACCGTGCCGGTGTACTTCCGGGGCGAGGCGGCCCAGGGGCCGCGGCTGTTCCGCGAGTTCCAGAAGACCAGCGGGGCCGACGCCGCCCTCGCCGCGACGACCCTGGCCGTGACGGGTGCGGCCGACGACCCCGACTACGGCAGCGACTGGCCCGCCGGGGTCTCGGTGCGCGAGGTCACCGTCGACCCCGACTCCGACCCCGACTCCGACACCGACTCTGGGACCACGGACGTGGAGCTGGTCACCGTCGACCTCGACCCCGGCGACGCCGGCGATCTCCGCGAGCGACCGCAGGGCATGTCGAAGCAGGAGGCGTCGCTCGCGATCGAGCAGGTGCTCTACACCGTGCAGGCCTCGCTGCAGGAGCGCGCTCCCGTGCAGCTGCTCGTCGACGGGCAGCGCAGCGACACGATCCTCGGGGTGCCGACGGCGGAGCCACTCGCCCAGGGCGAGCAGCTCGACGTCCTCGCACTGGTGAACATCACCGACCCCACCGAGGGCGCCACCGTCTCCGGCTCGTTCACCGCGACCGGCGTCGCCAGCTCGTTCGAGGCCACCGTCCCGTGGCAGATCCGGCAGGGCGAGAAGGTTGTCGACAGCGGGTTCACCACCGCCGAGGGCTGGATGGACAAGCTCTATCCGTGGACGGCCTCGATCGACGTCTCGGCCCTCGAGCCCGGGGAGTACACCTTCGTGGCGATGACCGACGACCCCACCGGTGGCAGCGAGGGCTTCGGCCCCACCGAGGACACCCGAACGATCGTGGTCGAGTGATGAGTCGCTCCCCAGCCATCCGCCCCAAATCCGGCCGCCCCGCATCCGTCCGGACCGTCTCGCTCGTGGCCGCCGCCACCCTGGGCCTGTCTCTCCTGGCCGGGTGCGGTGACGACTCCGACAGCCGGGCCGAGTCCCCGCCGCCCAGCTCGCCGGCGGAGGCGACCACGAGCCCCGCCCCCGAAGCCAGCGCCGAGGCCAGTCCGGGAGCCGGCCCGAAGCAGCCGGCTCGCACCGGGTCCGCGCGCCCCGGCGCGGGCAAGAAGCAGGCTCCCGGGATCGCGCGTCGACGCGGCCCGGTCACCCCGCCCGACACCGTCTCGGTGCCGGTGTTCTTCGTCGGGGACGCCCCGGGAGGGCCGCGGCTGTTCCGTGAGATGCGGGCCGTGGACGCGGCCGATCCGCTCACGGCCGCGGCCGCTCTGACCACCTCCGGCGAGGCCCTCGACCCCGACTACCGCTCCCTCTTCTCGGCGGGCTCGGTGAGCAGCGTCGGCTTCGACGGCTTCGGCCGCCGGGGCGTCTACACCGTCCGGCTGGCCGATCGGAGGTGGACCGAGCGGCCAGCGGGGATGAGTCGTCGTAGCGCCAACCTCGCCGTGCAGCAGCTCGTCCGCACCCTCCACGGAGCCGGCCGCTCCCGCTCCCGCGTGGTGTTCTCCGTGGGGTCCGAGCAGGTCCCGCTCTTCGGCGTCCGGCGCGCCCGGGGCTTCCGGGCCGCGCCACCGCTCGACGTGCTCGCCCTCGCCAACATCACCTCTCCGTCTCAGGGCATGACGGTGCGGGGCTCGTTCACGGCCCGCGGTCTCGCCAGCTCGTTCGAGGCCACCGTGCCGTGGGAGCTGCGGCGCCGCGACAAGGTCGTCAGGTCCGGCTTCGCCACCGCGTCGGGGTGGATGGACAAGCTCTACCCGTGGCAGGCCGAGGTCGACGTCTCCGGGCTCGCCCCCGGGAGGTACACCTTCGTCGCCTTCACCGACGACCCGACGGGAGAGGGGCCCTCACGCGAGGGCGTGGGTCCCACCCGCGACACCAAGACGGTGGTCGTCCGCCCTCGTTGATCGAGCAGGGCGCGCAGCGCTCGACGTCGAGATCAGGCCCGAACGTCGAGATCAGGCCCAGCGCGGGGACCCGGCCAGCAGCGCGGCGCACGCGGCCACCCCGGCGGTGGAGGTGCGCAGCACCTCGCGCCCCAGGCGCACCGAGCGCGCGCCGGCGGCCGCGAACGCCTCGATCTCGTCGTCGGCCACGCCCCCCTCCGGCCCGACCACGAGTACGACGCGCCCGCCGGCCGGCAGGGCGAGACCGGCCATCGGCTCCGCGGCCTCCTCGTGCAGCACCAGGGCGAGGTCGGCGGAGCCCAGCAGCGCGACGACGTCGGCGGTGGAGGCGAGCTCGTGGACCTCCGGGAACCAGCTGCGCCGCGCCTGCTTGGCCGCCTCGCGGGACGTGGCCCGCCACTTGGCCAGCGACTTGGCGGCGCGCTCTCCGCGCCAGACCGCGACGCTGCGCGAGGCCGCCCAGGGCACCACGACGTCGACGCCGATCTCGGTCAGCATCTCGACCGCCAGCTCCCCGCGGTCGCCCTTCGGGAGCGCCTGCACCACGACCAGCTCAGGGGCGGGCCGGGCGACGAGGTCCGTCCCCAGCACGGTCACGGCGAAGACCCGCTTGCCGGTGCTGACGACCTCGCCGGTGACCGCCGTACCGGCACCGTCGGTGAGCACGACCTGCTCGCCGACCCGCAGCCGGCGCACGGCGACCGCGTGATGGGCCTCGTCGCCGGTCACCTCGACGAGCCGGCCGGCCTCGGGGGTCCCCGAGGCCGCCAGCTCCGGCACGTGGTGGACCGGCAGCGTCATCGTGCGCTCAGCGGCCCTGGAAGGCGCTGCGCAGCCGGTCCTTGAACGTGCGGGGGCCCGGTCCGACGTTGCCGGTCGGCGCCTCCTCGCCGCGCAGGGCGGCCATCTCGAAGAGCAGCTCCTTCTGGCGGTCGTCCAGACGCGTGGGCGTCTCGACGACGACCGTCACGATCAGGTCGCCGCGTCCGACGCCACGCAGACCGGGGACGCCGCGCCCACGCAGCACCTGCTCGGTGCCCGACTGGGTGCCCGGCCGGATCTCGAGCTCGAACTCGGTCTCGAGGTCGGTCTTCTTCTCCTCGTCCGCGGCGACCACGTCGGCCTCCAGGGTCGGCAGGGTCAGCGTCGTGCCGAGCGCGGCCGCCGTCATCGGGAGCGACACCGTGCAGTGCAGGTCGCTGCCCTCACGGACGAACACCTCGTGCGGCGCGACATGGATCTCGACGTACAGATCGCCGGGCGGGCCACCACCGGGGCCCACCTCACCCTGGTCGGGCAGCTGGACGCGCGTGCCGGTGTCGACGCCCGCCGGGATCTTCACCGTCAGGTTGCGGCGCGAGCGGACCCGGCCGTCGCCCGAGCAGTCACGACACGGCTCGGGGATGATCGACCCGAAGCCGCGGCAGGCCGGGCACGGGCGCAGGGTGCGGATCTCGCCGAGGAACGACCGCTGGACCTGGGCGACCTCGCCGGCCCCGTGGCAGGTCTCGCACGACACCGGCTCGCTGCCGGGAGCGGCGCCGTCACCGTGACAGGTCGTGCAGACGACCGCGGTGTCGACCTTGAGCTCGTGGGTGACGCCGAACGCCGCCTCCGCGAGGTCGATCTCGAGCCTGATCAGGGCGTCCTGGCCTCGTCGCACGCGCGGGCGCGGCCCACGACCGCCACCCTGGCCGCCGGGAGCGTTGCCCCCGAAGAACGCGTCCATGATGTCGGTGAACGAGAAGCCCTGGCCCTGGCCGAAGCCTGCGGCGCCCCCGCCGAAGGGGTCGCCCCCGCGGTCGTAGGCGGCCTTCTTCTGCGGGTCGGAGAGCACCTCGTAGGCGCGCGAGACCTCTTTGAAGCGCTCCTGCGTCTCGGGGTCGGGGTTGACGTCCGGGTGGAGCTGCCGGGCAAGGCGCCGGTAGGCCTTCTTGATGGCGTCGGGCCCCGCGTCGCGGTCGACGCCGAGGAGCTCGTAGAGGTCCTGGCTCAAGGTGGTGTTCCTGTTCTTTCCTGCTGCTGGAGGCTGATGGTCTGAGACTCGGGGGACGGCTGGCTGCGGTCAGGCCTCGTCGAGGATCCGGGAGACGTAGCGGGCCACGGCGCGCACCGAGGCCATCGTGCCGGGGTAGTCCATGCGGGTGGGGCCGACGATGCCCAGGGTGGCCAGCGCCTGCTCACCGGGCCCATAGCCGGTGGCCACGACGCTGGTGCTGGCGAGCTCCTGGTAGGGCCCCTCGTGGCCGATCCGGACCGTGACTGTCCCGCCGCTGCTGGCCTCGCCGAGCAGCTTGAGCAGCACGACGTGCTCCTCGAGGACCTCGAGCATGGGCCGGATGGCGGAGTCGAAGCCCTCGCCGAAGCGGGCCAGGTTGGCCGCGCCGCCCACGGCGACGCGCTCGTCCGAGCGGTGGTCGGACATCGCCTCGACCAAGGTGGCGACGACCTGGGCCGTCACCGCCGCGTCGTCAGGGGGGACATCGTCCGCGAGCGCCTGGAGCGCAGCGGTGGCCTGTGAGATCTGCTCGCCGGTGGCGGCCCGGTTGACCCGGGTGCGCAGGTCGGCGATCTGCTCGTCGCCCAAGGATGCGCCCAGCTCGACCAGGCGCTGCTCCACGCGTCCGGTGCTGAGGATCAGGACCACGAGGAGGCGCGAGGGTGTCATGGCGACCAGCTCGACGTGCCGGACGGTGCTGCGCGAGAGCGTGGGGTACTGCACGACGGCGACCTGGCGCGTCAACTGGGCGAGCAGCCGGACGCTGCGCTGGACGACGTCGTCGAGGTCGACGGCGCCGTCGAGGAACGTCGAGATCGCGCGGCGCTCGGCGGCACTCATCGGCTTGACGGTCGTCAGGCGGTCGACGAAGAGGCGGTAGCCCTTGTCGGTCGGCACCCGGCCGGCGCTGGTGTGGGGCTGGGTGATGAACCCCTCCTCCTCCAGTGCAGCCATGTCGTTGCGCACCGTCGCAGGCGAGACACCGAGGCTGTGCCGCTCCACCAGGGCCTTGGACCCCACCGGCTCCTCGGTCGACACGTAGTCCTCGACGATGGCACGCAGGACGGCGAGTCGGCGGTCCTCGACCATTCACGCCTCCCTTCACCCTCGACGCCAGACGCTGCTCACTGGCACTCATCAGCACTGAGTGCCAAGACTACTAGCCGGTGAGACATCCCTGGCCTTCCGGGACGAGTGAGGTTAGGCTCCCCTAAGTCGATGAGGAGATGCGATGACCGCCACCCAGCAGCCCTACGATCCCCACGTGCTCGCCGGACAGGCCCGCGCGGTGCTGTCGTGCCCGAGCACCGCGACCCTCGAGGTCGAGGGCCTGCGCCACCTCGACGACATCGTCGACCTCACGGTGCGCGACACCGCGGGCGTGCCGGCGTTCTCCTGTCCCGTTGACAGCGCCCTGGCATTGGCCGCTGCATGCGGACGGGAGGCGCGCCTCACCCTCGGGGCCGACACCGCCAGCTCCCTGTCGTCGGTCACCCTGACGGGCACCCTGCGACTGCGGGCGACCGGTCGTCCCCGCCACCAGGACACGCCCCCGACGGCGCACGTCGTGGAGCTGGTGCCCGCGTCGGTGGCAGCCGCCGCCGGGCACGCGAGCCGCGCCGTACCGCTCGCGCACTTCCGCAGCTCCGACCACGACCTCAACGACGGCTACCTGCGCCGGGTGGTGGAGCACACCAATGACAGCCACCCGGCCGAGCTGCGCCACAGCGTGGCCACCGCACGCGGCCTGCGCCCGGGCAGCGTCGCGGGCGCGGCGATCGCGGACCTCACCCGCGACGGCGTGGAGGTGCACTGGATCGACCTCGACGGCGCCCACACCCACCGGCTGTGGTTCCCCCGCCCCGCTCGCTCCCGCGCCGAGCTCGGCGCGCTCCTCAGCCGAGAGCTCCACTCCGGCCTCACCTGACCCCGCACCCCCCATGTAACGCGGGGTTATCCGATCTACCGCAGCGTCGTGACGCTTGGGCAGTCCGGATAACCCCGCGTTACAGGTGGTGGTGGGGGGCGGGCCTAGGGTGGCCCGATGAGGTTCACCGAGGTGGCCGACCGGGTCTGGGTCGCGCGCTACGCATGGTTCGACGTCAATGTCACCGCGATCGGCGGAGAGCACGGGCTGCTGGTGGTCGACACGCATGCCTCGACGGCCGCGGCAGGCGAGGTCGTTGCGGATCTGCGGGCCCTCGGGGCCGGGGACGTGGTGGCCATCGTCAACACCCACGAGCACTTCGACCACACCTTCGGCAACGCGGCCCTGCGCGCGGCGTACGGCGCGGTGCCGATCCACGCCCACGAGGACGCGGCGGCCGCCACGGTCTCGGCCGGGGAGCGGATCAAGCAGGCTTACCGCGACGATCCGGCCGATCCACGCCGCGAGGAGGTCCTGGCGACCGAGATCGTCGCCGCCGACCACACCTTCTCCTCCGTCTGGCCCGTCGACCTCGGCGGCGGCCGGGTGGTCGAGCTGGTCCACCCCGGCAAGGGGCACACCTCCGGCGACGTGGTGGTGCGAGTGCCCGACGCCGACGTGATGCTCACCGGCGACCTGGTCGAGGAGTCCGGGGTCCCCGGCTTCGGTCAGGACTGCCACCCGATGGAGTGGCCGCTGGCCCTCGACCTGGTGCTCAACCTGACCGGCCCGTCGACCGTCGTGGTCCCCGGCCACGGCGCTCCCGTCGGCAAGGACTTCATGGAGGAGCAGCGCTCCGCGCTCGGCGTCGTGGCGGAGACGATCCGCGACCTCTCCACCCGTGGTGTGCCGGTCGACGACGCGCTGGCGGCCGCCGAGTGGCCCTACCCGCGCGAGGACCTGGTCCACGCCGTCCGACGCGGCTACGAGCACCTGCCCCGGGCGCAGCGCAACCTGCCGCTCGTCTGAGCCGGCCCGCAGCGCACGAGGCCCACGCGTCAGGGCGCGAGCAGCCCCGACGCGACGAACGCGCGCCGGTAGATCTCGCGGACCACCCGCTCCTTGCGGGCGTTGTACTGCATCATGTGCTCCGCCGCAGCGCTGGCGGCGGCCGACGCCTCCCGCTTGGCCCGGGCATAGACCTCCCGCTCGTCGGCGTTGCCGCGCAGCCAGTCCCGGAAGAGCCGGTGCCGGACCAGCTCGGGGCTGTCCGGCCCGAACACGTGCAGCAGGCAGGCGGGAGACTCGGCGCGCAGGGCGCGATGTCCGAACCACCATGGCTCGCGCACCCGCAGCTCGAAGCCGGCTGCCTCGAGGGCCGGCACGTAGGCCGGCTCGTCGTCGGTGTCGGCCACGGTGAGGTCGATGTCGATGATCGGCTTGGCCGCCAGCCCCGGGACCGACGTCGAGCCGACGTGCGCCAGGTCGAGGACCCGCCAGCCGAGCGCGCCCCGGATGCGCGCCGCCAGCTCGTCGTACCGCTCCGGCCAGGCGGGGTCCGGATCGACGACCGCGACGCCGGTCTCCGGTCGCGCACCGTCCACCCAGGGCGACTCGCCGGGCGGCGGAGGCTGGTCGTCGAACGTGACGATCTCGGTGCGGCTCGGCATGCCCGGAACGCTACGGCTCCCGACCGGACAGCAGTGGGGTGGGTCTCATCGGCGTGGCCTCACCGGCTCCGACGGGTGAGCGACCTAGCGTTGCCCCGGTGAGCTCCCACGACCGCTACGGCACCGACGTCCTCAACACCGACTGGCGCGCCCCCAAGCGCGGGCGCGCCGTCGAGACCGAGGCCCAGCTGGGTCTGGTCGTCGAGGAGGTGACCACCGACTGGTGCGGTGAGGTCGTCGCGGTCGACCGCGACATCCGGACGCTGACGCTCGAGGACCGGCGCGGCAAGCGGCGCACGTTCCCCCTCGGCCCCGGCTTCCTGCTGGAGGGCAAGCCGGTCATCCTGACGCCGCCGACCCGCCTCAAGGCCCCGGCCAAGGCCACCCGGACGGCGTCGGGGTCCGTCGCCGTCCACGACGCGCCGGCCCGCGTCGCCCGCCAGAGCCGGATCTTCGTCGAGGGGCGCCACGACGCCGAGCTGGTCGAGAAGGTCTGGGGCGACGACCTGCGCATCGAGGGCGTGGTGGTCGAGTTCCTCGGCGGCGTCGACGACCTCGCCGACCACCTGCGCGACTTCCGCCCCGGCCCGGACCGCAAGGTCGGCGTGCTGGTGGATCACCTGGTGAAGGGATCCAAGGAGAGCCGGATCGCCCAGGGCATCGCCCGCTCCCCCGTCGGTCAGCACGTGCTGATCGTCGGCCACCCGTTCATCGACGTGTGGCAGGCGGTCAAGCCCGACCGCCTCGGCCTGCAGCAGTGGCCGACGATCCCGCGCAGCATCGAGTGGAAGAAGGGCATCTGCCAGCACCTGGGCTGGCCGCACCGCGACCAGGCCGACATCGCGCGCGCCTGGAAGCACGTGCTGTCGAAGGTCAACTCGTTCGCCGACCTCGAGCCCGCCCTGCTCGGGCGGGTCGAGGAGCTGATCGACTTCGTGACGGCGCCCTGATCGGTCCGCAGCCGGCGCGACTCGAGGCGCGATGCCTCAGCTGCGCAGCGGGCGCCCGCTCTGGTCCACCGGATCGCCGACGAGCATCATGATGCCGTCGATGAAGGGCCAGATCGCGCCGACACCGCAGGTGAAGATCGTGACCAGCAGCTGGAAGACGCCCGTGCGGCTGTCGCCGATGTAGAAGCGGCCGATCCCGAGCGGGATCAGGATCTGCAGCAGGCCCGCGACCAGCTTGGACTTGTCGGAGTAGGGCATGCCCGTGACGGGGTGCACGCCGTACGGCGCGGGGCCGCCGGCCATCGGGGCGCCGTAGGGCTGCTGACCGTACTGCGGGGTGCCGTAGGGCTGCTGACCGTACTGAGGCGCGCCGGGCGCGGCTCCGTAGGGCTGCTGATCGGCACCGTGCGAGGACGGTCCCTGTCCCTGGTCGGACGGCTGCCCGTTGGGATCCTCGGGGTTGGGCTTGCTGAAGTCGGGGCCTGTGCTCATGTCATCGACCCTAGTCCTGATCCGGCTCCGCGGCTGGGCAATGCGGGCGATCTCGGGGTGTTGCCAGGGACCTCCTCAGGGGAGCAGGTCGCGGACCACGGCGTCGGCCAGCAGCCGGCCCTGCAGCGTGAGGACCAGGCGGTCGGCGACGACCTCCACGAGGCCGCGCTCGACGAGGTCGGGGACCGCGGCGCGTCCCCCGTCGTCGAGCACCTCGAGCGGCAGTCCGCTGCGCAGCCTGATCTCGAGCAGCACCCGCTCGACACGGCGGTCCTCGGGCCCGAGGACCTCGCGGGCCTGGGCCGGACTCAGGTCGTCGCCGAGCCGCGCCGCATAGGCCGCGGGGTGGCGGACGTTCCACCAGCGCACACCCCCGACGTGGGAGTGAGCCCCCGGCCCGGCACCCCACCAGTCGGCGCCCTTCCAGTACAGGACGTTGTGGCGGCACTGGCTGCGCTCGCGACGCGCCCAGTTCGACACCTCGTACCACTCCAGACCGTCGGCTCCGAGCACCTCGTCGGCGAGGAGGTACTTGTCGGCGAGGTCGTCGTCGTCAGGCATCGGCACGTCCCCGCGGCGCACCTGACGCGCCAGCGCCGTGCCGTCCTCCACGATCAGCGCGTAGGCCGACACGTGATCGGGCGCGCAGGCCAGCGCCGCGTCCAGCGAGGTACGCCAATCCGCCAGGGACTCCCCCGGCGTGCCGTAGATCAGGTCGAGGCTGACCTCGTCGAAGCCGGCGGCGCGCGCCGCCTCGACCACCCCGGGGACGCGCAGCGGGTCGTGCGTGCGATCGAGCGTCGCCAGGACGTGCGGCACGGCCGACTGCATCCCGAAGGAGAGCCGGGTGAAGCCCGCCTCCCGGAGCGCGGCCAGGCTCTCGGGGGTGACGCTGTCGGGGTTGGCCTCGGTGGTGATCTCGGCGCCGGCGACGATGCCGAACTCGTCGCGGATCGCCTGCAGCACGCGTCCGAGGTCGGCCGGCTCGATCAGCGTGGGGGTGCCGCCGCCGAGGAAGACCGTCTCCACGGGCACGTCGCGCTCGCCCAGCACGCGGCGTGCGCGTCGTACCTCCGCGACCACGCCGTCGGCGTACGACGCGCGCGAGGCGCCGGGGGCCGAGGAGACCGGCCCGAGCTCGGAGACCGTGTAGGTGTTGAAGTCGCAGTAGCCGCACCGCACGCGGCAGAACGGGACGTGCACGTAGAAGCCGAAGGGCCGGGCGCCCACCCCCTCCAGCGCGGACTCCGGCAGGGAGCCGTCCGTGGGGGCGGGCTCGCCGGGAGGAGGAGTGGAGGGCATCCCCCCATCCTCCCACCGGCGACCCGGCCCAGCCTTATCAGCCCAGCCTGATCAGCCAGCGATCAGGAGGCGTACAGGCTGTCGATGACGGCCTTGTTGTTCTGCTCCACGACCTTGCGCTTGACCTTCATCGAGGGGGTCAGCTCGCCGGACTCGATGCTGAGGTCGTTGTCGAGGACCACGTGCTTCTTGATGGTCTCCCACCGGTTGAGCCGGGCGTTGAGCTGCTCGACGTAGCCGTCGACCATCTTCTGCACGGCGTCGGACCGGACGATCTCGGTGTAGGAGGCGCCCTCCATGCCGTTGCGCGCACCCCAGTCGGCCATCGCGTCGGGGTCGAGCGTGACGAGCGCGACGCAGTAGTTGCGGTCGTTGCCGTGCACCAGGAACTGGCTGGCGAAGGGGCAGATCGCCTTGAACTGCGACTCGATCGAGGACGGGGCGATGTACTTGCCGCCCGAGGTCTTGAACAGGTCCTTCTTGCGATCGGTGATCTTGAGGAAGCCGTCGGCGTCGAGCTCGCCGATGTCGCCGGTGTGCAGCCAGCCGTCGACGAGCGTCCCCTCCGTCTGCTCGGGCAGGTTGTGGTAGCCCTCCATGACGTGCGGGCCGCGGATCAGCACCTCGCCGTCGGCCGCGATCTTCACCTCGGAGCCGGGGAACGGCTTGCCGACCGAGCCGAACTTGTAGTCCTCCGGGTGGTTCACGAAGGCGCCGGCTGAGGTCTCGGTGAGGCCGTAGCCCTCGAGCACCAGGATGCCCGCGGCGTGGAACCACTCGGCGACCTCCTGGTTGAGGGCCGCGGCGCCGGAGATGAAGAAGCGGACGCGTCCGCCGAAGCGGTCGCGGACCTTGGAGAAGACCAGCTTGTCGAAGAGGCCGTGCTGCAGCTTGAGGCCCAGCGGGATCGACTTGCCGTCGCGCTTGCGGCGGTCGACCTCGAGGCCGACCTTGAAGGCCTGGTTGAACAGCTTCTCCTTCGCGCCGCCCTCGTTGGCCTGCATCGTGATGATCTTGCCGTGCGCCTTCTCGAAGATGCGGGGCGCGGCACCCATGAACGTCGGCTTCACGACGGCCAGGTTGTCGATGATCCGGTCGATGCGGCCGTCGATGGCGGTGGCGAAGCCGCAGGCCATCTGCGTGGAGAGCAGCACCTTGCCGAAGCTGTGCGCCATCGGCAGCCACAGGAACTGCAGGTCGTCCTCGTGCAGGGTGTCCTGCGCCTTGATGGCCTCGCCCTCGTAGACCCACGAGGAGTGACGCAGCCGCACGCCCTTGGGGCGCCCGGTCGTGCCCGAGGTGTAGATCAGCGTCGCGAGCTGGTCGGGCCGGATCGACTCGGCCATCGTCCGGATCACGCCCGGGTGCTCGGCGAGGTAGGTCTGCCCCAGCTTGGCGAGCTCGTCGAGGGAGATCACCCAGTCGCCGTCGGTGGTGCCGTCGAAGGTGACGATCTTCGAGACGTGCGGCAGCTCGGCGCGGTGCGAGCGCAGCTTGGCGATCTGCTCGTCGTCCTCGGCGAACACGACGCGGCTCTCGGAGTCGCTGAGGATGTACGCCGTGTCGTCGGCGTTGGTGGTCGGGTAGACCGTGGTCGTGGCGGCACCGGCACACATGATCGCCAGGTCGGCGAGGATCCAGTGGAACCGGGTGTTCGAGGCGATGCCCGCGCGCTGCTCGGGCTCGATGCCCAGCGCCATCAGGCCGGCGGCCAGCTCGCTGACCTGCTCGCCCACCTCGCGCCACGTGACCGAGGCCCACTCCTCGCCCCGGGGGAAGCGATAGGCCTCGCGCGCCGAGCTGCTCTCGACCCGGTCGAGGAACTGCACGGCGACGTTGCGCGGCATCGTGTCCATGAAGGACGCGTCATTCGTGATCGGCATGGGGCTCCCTGTCTCCTCCCGTGGGCGCTCACCAGGGTGTGAGCCGGCCCACAGACTGCTATGTGCGTAACCTAGATCACTCGAGCCGCGAACGGGAGGCGATCGGCCGCTTGTCTCAAGCTTTCTACTCGTGAGTAGTGCTGCTTCGCGCCGAGATCCCGCCTGGGGCGTGTCCTAGGGTCGCTCCATGGCGATCCTCCACCGCGCGACCCTGACCCCCTCGAAGCCCGAGCTGCTCACCAGCTGGCTGGACCGGCAACCCTGGGGCGGCACCGGCGAGATCACGGTGGTCGGGACCTACCGGCTCGACGACCCGGCGGGCGAGGTGGGCGTCGAGGCGTTCATCGTGCGTCGCGGCGCGAGTCTGGTCCACGTCGCCCTGACCTATCGCGGCGCTCCGCTCGTGGGTGCGGAGGCCCACCTGGTCGGCACCATGGAGCACTCGGTCCTGGGCAGGCGCTGGGTCTATGACGCCGCCGCCGACCCGGTGGCGCTGGCGTGCTTCGAGGGCGCCCTCACCGCTCAGCAGGAGCAGGCGCGGCTCGAGGTGTACGACGGTGACGAGCTGGTCGAGAGGCGCGAGCTCGACGTGCGCCTGGAGCGCCGCGGCGACACCGCGTCGCCGACCGAGGGCCTGCGCATCGCCACCGTCCTGGGCGAGCTGTCCGACGGTCGCGACCAGCTGGTGGCGATCTGGGCCGACGGCGAGGCGGTCGTGGCCACGCGCTGAGCTCAGCCGGCCGCCTTCTCCACCTTGGCCAGCACCGACGGCGCCAGGTCGTCGACGGCCAGCAGGTCGGGCAGCAGCGCCCGCTCGGTGGTCAGCGCCCGGAACATCATCGCGACGGTGATCGCGTGGTCGGGCCGGTGCTCGACGGTGATCTCATCACCGGCCTCGACGACACCCTCCTCGAGCACCCGCAGGTAGGGGCCTGGCCGCCCCTCCTGGGTGAACCGCTTCACCCACCCGGTCGCGTCGAGCCCGGACACGTCGATCCAGCCCGCGAAGACCTTGCAGGGCGTGCGCACCTTGGCCACCTCGAGCAGCGCGGTGCCGACCCTCCAGCGCTCGCCGACGAGCGCCTCGTTGACGTCGATGCCGGACGTGGTGAGGTTCTCCCCGAACATCCCGTCGGGCAGCTCGCGTCCCAGCTCACGGCCCCACCGGTCGAGGTCCTCGCGAGCGAAGACATAGACGGCGTTCTCCGCGAAGCCGTGGTACTTCGTGTCGCTGACCGTGTCACCGACGAGGCCGCGCCAGCCGATGCGGACCGGGCCGGGAGCCGGTCGCTTGCGGATCGAGGTACGCCCGACGCGCCCGGTCCACGAGCCCCCTTCGGGCTGACCGATGTTGACCGAGATGACCTGTCCGGAGCTCTGCACCCGCACATGGTCCCCCGCAGCGACGCTCGCCGCCACCTGGTTCAGACACCGCGACTGGTGCAGACCGGCCGGCCCGACTCCCGGCATCGCTTGCCACTCTGGAAAGCGATGCGATAGTTTTCCACCATGGAAAGTGAGCAGGACATCGCCGCCCAGCTGCGCGACGTCGAGCGCGCGGCTGCCGCGCCGTACGTCGTCTATCCGCCGACCCCGCGCTGGTATCCGCCCGCGGCCGGCACGTGGGCGGCCGCGCTCGTCGGCGTGATCGCGTGGGGGCGCGACTCCGCGTGGTTCGCCGTCGGCATGGTCACGCTGCTCGTCGCCGAGCTGGCCTTCCTGCGGTGGTACTCCCGCCGGCACGGCGCCCTGCCCTCGCTGCGCCAGCCGCCCCCCGAGTTCCGCTCCGCGTTCCGGCGCTACGCCGTCGGCGTGGCGGTGGTCCTGGCGCTCGTGGCGCTCGCCTGGACTCTCCTCGGCCCCTGGGCGGCCGTCGCCACGACGTGGGTCGCCGTCACCGTCGGCCTCGCCGCCTACGAGCGCCTCTACGCGCAGGCGGCCCGCCGGGTCCGCGAGCGCCTCGGATGATCGGCGACCTCGACCCGGTCATCCACGCGCCCAAGCGGCTCGCGGCGATGGCGATGCTGGCCAGCGCCACCTCGGTGAGCTTCCCGTTCCTGCGCGAGCAGCTCGGGATCAGCGACTCCGACCTGTCCAAGCAGATGGCGGCGCTGGAGAAGGCCGGCTACCTCAAGATCAGCAAGACGGGCCGCGGACGCGGGGCCACCACGACGTACCGGATCACCCGCTCGGGCCACAGCGCCTATCAGCGTCATGCCGCCGCCCTGCGCGAGATCCTCGCCGAGAGTGCGGCCCTCAGCCCTGAACCGCCTTCGCCAGCGTGATCCATCGGGTGAGGTCGGGGTCCGACCCGGCGCCCAGGTCGCGTACGGCGTTGACCACGGCCCGCACGACCACCCAGTCGCGAGCGCGGTCCTCGTCGAGCTCGGCGGCGTCGACGACCGCGTGGAAGCGGCGGCGCACGGCGTCGCGGACGTCACTGCTCGCCCGCACCTCGTCCCACCGGTGCCAGAGCAGCGGGCCGGGCTCGACGTGGGGATCCCCGCTCAGCGGTCGGGGCGCGATCACGACCCAGGGCTCCCGATCGGCCGCGAGCACCTTCGCGTAGTGCAGGTCCCCGTGCACGGTCACCCCGTCGGTGTCCGGGTCGCGGGAGAAGGACGCCGCGAGCGAGGCGGCCTGCTCGACGAGCCGGCGTGGCAGCGGCGTGGAGCGTGGCAGCGCCGCGAGCTCCGTCGACCAACGACCGGCGAGCTCGGCCAGGGACCTCAGCTGCGGGACCGCCGGGACGTGCAGGGTGCGGTAGAGACCGGCCACGATCTCGCAGGCCTCGACGTCCCAGTGCTCGGCGAGGTCCTCGGCGTGCACCCGCTCGAGCAGCAGCGCCCGGCGGCGCGGGTCGGCGCGCAGCAGCCGGACCGCACCGCGACCGTGCCAGTGCTGCAGCGCGAGCGACTCGTGCTCGGTCTCGTCGACCTGCACCGCGATCTTGAGCACGGCCGGCGCCCCACCGCTCGTGCGCACCGGCACCACCTGGGCCCGGTGCCCGAGGACGGGGGCGCCGTCGGGGCGCAGCCCCCACTCCTCGATCAGCTCGAGCGGCGAGGCGGACGAGGGCACGACATGGATCCCGTGCGGGCTACTTCTTGTTCTTGTCCGCGGTGGGCGCGTTGGACAGCGCGGCGATGAAGGCCTCCTGGGGCACCTCGACCCGGCCGACCATCTTCATCCGCTTCTTGCCCTCCTTCTGCTTCTCGAGCAGCTTGCGCTTGCGGCTGATGTCGCCGCCGTAGCACTTGGCGAGCACGTCCTTGCGGATCGCACGGATGTTCTCGCGGGCGATCACACGTGCCCCGATCGCAGCCTGGATCGGCACCTCGAACTGCTGGCGCGGGATCAGGTCCTTGAGCTTGCCGGCCAGCATCACGCCATAGCCGTACGCCGCGTCGCGGTGCACGATCGCGGAGAAGGCGTCGACGGGCTCGCCCTGGAGCAGGATGTCGACCTTCACCAGGTCGGCCGCCTGCTCGCCGGTGCGCTCGTAGTCGAGGGAGGCGTAGCCCTTGGTGCGTGACTTGAGCTGGTCGAAGAAGTCGAAGACGATCTCGCCCATCGGCAGCGTGTAGCGCATCTCCACGCGGTCCTCGGAGAGGTAGTCCATCCCCTGGAGGTTGCCCCGCTTGGTCTGGCACAGCTCCATGATCGTGCCGATGTAGTCGCTCGGGCTCAGGATCGTGGCCCGGACGACGGGCTCGCGGACCTCGGCGATCTTGCCCTCGGGGTATTCGCTCGGGTTGGTGACGGTGTGCTCGGAGCCGTCCTCCATGATCACCTGGTAGACCACGTTGGGGGCGGTCGAGATCAGGTCGAGGTCGAACTCGCGCTCGAGCCGGTCGCGGGTGATCTCCATGTGCAGGAGGCCGAGGAAGCCGCAGCGGAAGCCGAAGCCCAGCGCCCCGGAGGTCTCGGGCTCGAAGGCGAGCGCCGCGTCGTTGAGCTGCAGGCGCTCCAGCGCGTCGCGCAGCGTCGGGTAGTCGTCGCCGTCGATCGGGTAGAGCCCGGAGTAGACCATCGGGTTGGGGTGCTTGTAGCCGCCCAGCGCCTCGGTGGCCCCGTGGTGCTGACTGGTGACCGTGTCGCCGACCCGCGACTGGCGCACGTCCTTCACGCCGGTGATCAGGTAGCCGACCTCGCCGACGCCGATCTCGCCCGCCTTGACCGGCTCGGGGCTGATCACGCCGACCTCGAGCATCTCGTGCACGACGCCGGTCGACATCATCTTGATCCGGTCGCGGTGGCTCAGCTTGCCGTCGACCACCCGGACGTAGGTGACCACGCCGCGGTAGGTGTCGTACACCGAGTCGAAGATCAGCGCCCGCGCCGGAGCGTCGGCGTCCCCGACGGGGGCCGGCGTCTGCTTCACGATCTCGTTGAGCAGCTCGCGGACGCCCAGCCCGGTCTTGGCCGAGGTCTGCAGGACGTCGGAGGGGTCGCAGCCGATGATCCCGGCGAGCTCCGCGGCGTACTTCTCCGGCTGCGCCGACGGGAGGTCGATCTTGTTGAGGACCGGAATGATGTGCAGGTCCGCGTTGAGCGCGAGGTAGAGGTTGGCCAGCGTCTGCGCCTCGATGCCCTGGGCCGCGTCGACCAGCAGCACGGCGGTCTCGCACGCCTCCAGGGAGCGCGACACCTCGTAGGTGAAGTCGACGTGGCCCGGCGTGTCGATCATGTTCAGGACGTAGTCCCCGGGCTCGGCGCCCTGCTCGTTGTCGACCGGCACCGTCCACGGCATCCGCACGGCCTGGCTCTTGATGGTGATCCCGCGCTCGCGCTCGATGTCCATCCGGTCGAGGTACTGCGCCCGCGAGGCCCGCTCGTCCACGACGCCGGTGTACTGCAGCATCCGGTCGGCGAGCGTCGACTTGCCGTGGTCGATGTGCGCGATGATGCAGAAGTTGCGGATGATCGCGGGATCGGTCTTGCCCGGCTTGGGCGCGGTCGAAGAAGTAGCCACGAACTGCTCTCGTCGGATCGGGTGGGGCGGGAGGCACCATCTTCCCATGCAGCGGCGGCTCGCCCGAATGCCCGACCCGGCGACTCTGGGAGGATGCGCCCCATGTCCATCACCGCCATCCCTCACGGCCGCACGGCCCGTCGGCTCGAGTGGCCCTCCCTGCCGCCCTACGTGCGGACGCTGGTCGAGGGGCGGCTCGGCTCCCCGGTGGAGGACGCGGCCAGCCAGGGTGGCGGCTTCACTCCGGGCTTCGCCTCGGTGCTCACCGCCCGCGACGGGTCACGCGTCTTCGTGAAGGCGGCCTCCCGCAAGGCCCAGCGCGCGGTCGCGGAGTCCTACCGCGAGGAGAGTCGCAAGCTCGCGGCGCTGCCGCCCGGAGTCCCCGCTCCGCGGCTGCTGTGGCACCACGAGGACGACGCCTGGGTGGTGCTCGGCATCGAGTACGTCGAGGGGCGCTCGCCCCAGCGGCCGTGGCGCCCGGCGGATCTCGAGCGCTGTCTCGACACGCTCGAAGGACTGGCAGCGACGCTGACCCCCTCCCCCGCAGGGCTCACCCGCGACACCTTCGCGGCGGAGTTCGCCGACTTCCTGGCCGCCTGGGCCCACGTTCGGCGCGCCCTCCCCGATCTCCCCCACCTCGAGGAGGCGGCCGGCCTCGCCGCCCGCTATGCCGAGGTGTGTGCGGGCGAGACCCTGGTCCACACCGACATCCGCGACGACAACCTGCTGCTCGGAGCAGAGGGCGAGGTCTGGGTCTGCGACTGGAACTGGCCCGTGCTCGGCGCCCCGTGGCTGGACACGGTCTTCCTCCTGCTCGGCGCCCGAGGCGACGGGATCGACGTGGAGGCGGTGCTCCGCGAGCGCACGCTGACCCGGGACGTGCCCGCCGAGCACGTGGACGTCGTGCTCGCCCTGCTCGTCGGCTACTTCCTGCGCCAGCGCGACGCCCCCGCTCCCCCGACGTCTCCCTGGCTGCGCACCCACCAGAGCTGGTGCGCCGAGGTCGCCTGGGGCTGGCTGGGCGAGCGCCGCGGCTGGCTGTGAGAGGGGTGGGGCCGGCCGTGAGGGGCTGTGATTTGGGCGCCCCGGATGCCGCTGCTAGAGTTCCATGTCGCGTGTCTGGAGCCTGCCCGCAGGCAGTCGCGCCGAACGCAATCAAGCTTGCACGACCGAATCCCTTCGACCAATAGAGGCGCAGCGTAGTGGCGAACATCAAGTCCCAGATCAAGCGCAACAAGCAGAACGAGGCGGCGCACGAGCGCAACAAGTCGGTGAAGACCGGCCTGAAGTCCGCGATCCGCAAGTTCCGCGAGCTCTCCGAGGCCGGCGACAAGGACGCCGCCCTCGAGGCAGCCCGCGCCGCGACGCGCAAGCTCGACAAGGCCGCCTCCAAGGGCGTCATCCACAAGAACCAGGCCGCCAACCGCAAGTCGGCGATCTCCCGGAAGGCCGCGTCTCTCTGACGTAGGTCCACCACACTGAGGCGCCACCCCCTCCGGGGTCGGCGCCTTTCGTGCTTTGCCCCTCGTTGGTCGAGCAGGTTGCGCATCTCGCCGGTCGAGCAGGTTGCGCAGCCGGTGGGTCGAGCAGGTTGCGCAGCAACCGACGTCGAGACCAACCGACGTCGAGACCACCAACGCCCCCTCACTCCCCCGAAAGCCGCGTCACCCTTGCTCCCGCTCCGCATCTGGATCAACCGCACCTACGCCACCTACGCCCACCTGATCCCGATGCTCGAGGTGAACCCCGACGCTCGCCCCGTGCACGTGGTCGCGACGCACCGCGACCCCGACTCACCCGTGCTCGGTGCCGCAGCGCAGGCGTTCCCAGAGCTCGACGGGCTCGGCGACGACTACGTCGATGCGGCTCTGGCCTTCTGCATCCGTCACACGATCGACGTGTTCTGGCCCACCTGGCAGGCCGAGGCGATCGCCCGCCGCCGGGGCGAGTTCGAGGCCTTGGGCGTGCGCGTGCTGACCTCGCCGCCACCGGCGATCCGCCTCTTCGAGGACAAGGCCGCCGCCTACACCGCGGCCGCCCGGCTCGGCGTGCCCGTGCCCGAGCACCACGTCGTCACCAGCGCCGCCGAGTTCGAGACCGGCTACGGCGCCCTCGTCGCCAGCGGCCACGCGGAGATCTGCCTCAAGCCCGTCACCGGGGTCGGCGCGGCCGGGTTCTGGATCATCTCCACCGAGCCGCCGTCGCTGAGCGACGTGTACGCCGCACCGCGGCGCCGGATGCCGCTGGCGCAGCTGCGCGAGCTCCTCCAGCAGTCGGACACCTTCGCCCCGCTGATGCTGATGCCGGTGCTGCCCGGCGGGGAGTACTCCGTCGACACGCTCTCGCACGACGGCAAGCTGGGCCGCACGGTGCCGCGGTTCAAGAGCCCCACCAGGCGCCGGGTGCTCCTGGACGCGCACCCCGAGCTGGAGTGGTGGACCCGCCTGCTCGTCGAGGAGCATGGGCTGTCCTACCTCTCCAACGTGCAGTTCCGCCTCGACGAGCACGATCGGCCGTTCCTGCTCGAGGTCAACACGCGTGCCTCGGGCGGGCTGTTCCAGTCCTGCCTGGCGGGCGGCAACCTGGTGTGGCCCGCGATCCGCTCCGCCGTCGAGGGCTACCTGGACCCGAGCTGGCTGCCCGAGCCGACCTATCCGGTGGCGCTCACGACCTTCGCCACAGCGTCGGCGCTGGACCCGACCTCGCGGACGGTCCCAGCGACGGCTCCGGTGACCCGCTCAGCGGGCCTCACGCAGGTCGGCGATCGTGAGCACGAGCCGCTCGAGGGTGTAGGCCGGGTCGCCCGCGGCACCCTTGACCTCGGCATCGGCCTTGGCGACCGCCCGGATGGCCTGGGCGACGCCGTCCGCGGACCAGCCGCGTGACTGGTCCCGGAGGGTGCGCAGCTTCCACGGCGGGACACCCACCTCGCGGGCCAGGTCGGCCTCGCGCATGCCCCGCGGCGCCGAGATGAAGCGGGCCAGCCCGCGGGCGCCGGTGGCGAAGGCCGAGGTCACCAGGACCGAGGCCGTGCCGCCGTCCATCGCCCAGCGCAGCTCCTCGAGCGCGGCACCCTTGCGTCCGGCGAACGCCGCGTCGGCGACGGCGAACGACTTGGCCTCGGCCCGCCCGCCGAAGTAGCGCTTGACCTTCTCGACGTTGATCGGCTCGCCCGGGAAGTCGTTGGCGAGCTGGTGGGCGGCGGCGGACAGCGAGCGCAGGTCCTGCCCGACGGCCTGGACCAGGAAGCCCGCGCCCTCCTCGTCGATGCTCGATCCGTGGCCGCGCATCTCGCTGGTCACGAAGCGGGGGAACTCCGAGGCCTTGAGCTCGACGGACTTGGACTCGGTCACGGTCTTGAGCTTGCGCAGCTTGGTGAGCACGCCGGAGCCCTTCTGCCCCCCGCCGTGCACGAGCACCAGGGCGACGTCGTCGACCGGCGCGGCCGCATAGGACAGCAGCCCCTCGACGGACTCCTCGGGCAGGTTCTCGAGGTTGCGCACCACCACGCAGCGCGTGCTGGAGAACAGCGACGCGGCCGACATCTCCCCGAGCGTAGCGAGCGTCAGGTCGGCGGCCGGTGACTCGGCGAGCTCCGCCTCCGGGTCGTGGCCGCGCACGGCGACCCGGACCTGGGCGACGGTGCGCTCGTTGAGGAACTCCTCCTTGCCGGTGACGAGGGTGACCCGACCGAGGACGTCTGCTGCGCGTGGACCTGCCATGGTGGCGCCAGCCTGCCACAGGCCGCCGACACGACGGCCCGCGCCTCACTGGTCCGCCTGCCCCCGCGTGACCGTGCGCACCTCGTCGCCGTCGGCGACCACCAGGATGTCCCCGTCGACGTCCGTGCGCAGCACCCGCGTCCCCGTGCCGGCCAGCGGCGTCAGGGTCTCGGTCGACGGGTGCCCGTAGTCGTTGTCGGCCCCCACCGTCACCAGCGCCAGCCGAGGTCGCAGACCGAGCAGGAGGTCGAGGTCCTGGTAGCGGCTGCCGTGGTGCGGCACCTTGAGCACGTCGACCTCGACCCCGTCGAGCACCGTGGCGAGCCGTGCCTGTCCTGGCGGCTCGATGTCGCCCGTCAGCAGGACCCGGACGCCTTGGACCTCCGCCAGGAGCACGACGCTGGCGTCGTTGGCGCTCGACCCGTCACCGGCACCGACCGGGTCGAGGCCCGGGGGCGGCCAGAGCACCTGCAGGGTCACGTCGCCCACCGTCGTCGTGGTGCCGTACGTCGCGGGGCGCCTCGTCGCTCCCGCGTCCGCGACCTCCTGCGCGACCTGGCGCGCACCCTCGGGTGGGTCCGCACGCGGCGTCACCTCGACGACGCCCACCTCGCGTCCGTCGAGTGCCCCGGCGAGACCGTCGACGTGGTCGGCGTGGAAGTGGGTGAGCACCACCAGCGGCAACCGGTCCACCTCGAGCCTGCGCAGACAGGCGTCGACGGCCGCCGGCTCCGGCCCGGCGTCGACCAGCACGGCCGAGCCGGGGCCGGCGCGCAGCACCAGCGCGTCGCCCTGGTCGACGTCGCAGGCCGCCAGCACCCATCCCCGGGGCGGCCAGCCCGGCGTCGGCACCGGCACCAGGACCGCGGCGCAGAGCACGGCGCAGCAGCCGACGCCGGTGACCGGGTGCCGCAGCACGTGCGGCCCGGCCAGGGCGATCCCCAGGCACAGCACCGTCAGCAGGGTGAGCGAGACCGCTCCGCTCCCCCACTCCACCGCCGCCCCGGGCAGCGCGGCACCCCACCGGGCCACCGTCACGATCCAGGCGACGCACCACGAGGCCAGCAGGCCCGCGACCCGCCCGAGCGAGCCCGACAGCACACCGAGCAGACCGCCGGTCAGCCCGAGGACCGTGGCGGGGCCGACGGCAGGAGCAGCAAGGAGGTTGGCCACCACGGCCACGAGGCTCACCTCGCCCGAGATCGCGGCCACGACGGGGGTGCAGGCGAGCTGGGCGGCCGCAGGCACGGCGATCGCCTCCGCCGCCCAGCGCGGCAGCCAGCGGGCGAGGGCGTCGCGCCAGGGCGGGGCGAGCAGGAGGATCCCGGCCGTCGCGAGCACCGAGAGCGCGAAGCCGGCGGTGGTGGCGAGCCAGGGGTTCACGAGCAGCAGCGCGAGCACCGCCACTCCCAGCGCGCGGCTGCCGCGCTGGAGCCCGTTGCTGCCCAGGCCCACCAGCGCGACCGTGCCCATCGCCGCCGCGCGCACGACGCTCGGCTCCGTGCGCGCGAGCAGCACGAACCCGACGATGCCCAGCGCAGCCACCACCGTGAGCCACCGTCCGCGCACGCCCACCCACCGGCCCAGGACGAGCAGGAACCCCACCAGCAGCGTGAGGTTGGTCCCGGACACCGCGAGGAGGTGGGTGAGACCCGTCGTGCGGAAATCCTCGGCCAGGTCCTCGGGCATCCCGGCGTCGTCCCCGACGACGAGCGCGGGGACCAGCGCCCGCTGGCTGGGCGGCCGGTCGGCGACCGAGGCGCGCAACGCCGTCCGCACCCGGTCGGCCGCGCGCCACCACAGGTCCGGCCCCTGCTCCACCGCGGGCTCCCCGCGGGCACGCAGGACCCCGGCGAGGTCCTGCCCCTGTGCCGGCGCGAGCCGTCCCTCCGCCCGGATCCGCGCGCCGAGCTCCACGTGCTGCCAGGTGGGGTCGGCGAGCACCAGCACCGGAACGCCGACCCGGTGGGTCTGTCCTCGTCCGGTGATCGTGGTAACCCGCCCCCGCAGGATCACGTAGTCCTCGAAGCGGCCCTCGCGGGGACGAGGATCGGCGGTCACCGTCATCCATGCGGTCACCGCGGCCCCGCTCCCGGCCAGCTCCGCCACCGGTCCGCGCGCCACCTGCTCCTCTCGCAGCTGGGCCGTCGTCGCGACCGCGGCCAGCACCAGCAGCAGCCCCATCGCCGTTCGCAGCCGGCCGGGAGCCGTGCCGCGGACCCGCGCAGCCAGCAGGGCGAGCGACCCGAGCACGAAGACGGCCGCGACGGCGGCCGTGGGCAGCAGCAGTCCGCAGAGCCCACCCGTCCAGGCGGCAGTGGCCACCAGCGGCATCCGGAGGTCCGGGAGCGTGCGGAGGTCAGGGGGTGCCGAGCCGTCCTCCTCGTCGTCGAGCGCCGGCACCCGCGGGTCAGACCGTGACGTGGGGCGTCAGCTCGGCGAGGGTGGCGTCGCCGATGCCGCTGACCTCGAGCAGCTCCTCGACCGCGGAGAAGCCGCCGTGCTCGGTCCGCCAGTCGATGATCGCCTGCGCTGTCACCGGTCCGACGCCGGGCAGCGTCTCGAGGGTGGCCTGGTCAGCGGTGTTGATGTTCACCAGCGCCCCACCGGCACTCGGCACCCCCGAGGCCGGCGGCGCCGGAGCCGCACCGGCCGCCCCAGGTGCTCCAGGCGTCCCGACGAGGATCTGCTCGCCGTCGACCAGGAGCCGCGCCAGGTTGAGCCCTGACAGGTCGACGCCCGGCTTGGCCCCGCCGGCGGCCGCCACGGCGTCGACCACGCGTGAGCCGGGTGGGAGGACCGCGATGCCCGGGCGTCTCACCTTGCCCGCCACATCGACCACGATCTCCGCTGCTCCGGTGCCGGAGCCGCTGGCCGCACCGGCCCCAGGTGCGCCGACGCTCTCGCCACCCGCCGAGGGCGTCGTCGAGGGCGTGATCAGTCCGCCCTCGGCTGCCGGCACCGGAGTCGGAGCGGGCACCTGCTCCGGCGCGTTGCTCAGGATCCACCAGCAGGTGACGGCCAGGGCGAGGGCGACGGCCACCGCGAGCACCGCGAGCGGGCCGGGGGTCAGGACGGCCCGGCCGCGCAGCGTCGAGGGGACCAGCTCCGCCAGCACCGCCCCCGGACGGCGCGCGGCGTGCCGCCCCGGCATGGGCACCGGTGGCGCCGACACGGCCGGCTCGGTGACCGGGTCCACCGGGTGCAAGGACGGTTGCGAGGGCGGTTGCGGGGACGGGGCCGAGGCTGGCGTGGGATGAGCAGGGTCGGCGACGACGCGCAGTCGGCTGTCGCGGATCCGGGTGTGGGTGTCCGGGATCCCCGGCGGCACCCCAGCGGCGCGGGCGCCGGCCCGACCGGCGACCCACTCCTGGGCGTCGTCCTCGTCGTGCGCAGGCTGCGACTCGGCGCGCACCACCGCCAGCTCGGCGCTCAGCTGCGCGAGCCGCCGGGAGACGGCCTCGGACTGCTGCGGGGTGGGGCGGTGCGAACGCATGCAGCGACCCTAGGAAGCCCGCTCACCCCACGGAAGGCGCATTCGCGCGCCTGTGGATATCTCGCGCGGGGCGGCAGTGGCGCCGCGACGAGCGTCCGGTCAGAAGCGGGGCGCCACGCAGACGGCTACCATCCCGGGCCCGACGTGGGCTCCCAGCACCGCCCCCAGCTCACCGCAGCCGACGTCGCGGCCGGCGAGGTTGTAGTCCAGCCGCTCGGTGAGCCTGCTGCACAGGTGCCCGGCCCGCTCGGGGCTCGCCAGGTGATAGACGCCGACGTCGACCTGGTCGTCGCCGGCCGCCTCGACGGCGAGATCCTCGAGGCGGCTGAGCGCGCGCCCCGAGGTGCGGACCTTCTCATAGGAGGCGATCCGGCCCTCGTCGATGCGCAGCAGCGGCTTGACCGCCAGTGCTCCGCCGAACAGCGCCGCAGCCGCACCGATCCGCCCACCGCGGCGCAGGTATTCGAGGGTGTCGACATAGAACAGCGAGGTCGTCGCCTCGGCCCGACGCAGCGCGGCCTCGGCCGCCTCGTCGACGCTGCCGCCGGCGCCGAGCACGTCGGCCGCCGCGAGCACCGCGAACCCGGTCCCGGGACCGACCTGCCGGGTGTCCACGGGTACGACGCGGACCGGCGGCCCGTCGCCGGACCTCTCCCGGGTGGTCATCTCCCGGGCCGCCAGCTGGGCGGACTCGAACGTGCCGCTCATCTCGGCGGACAGGTGCACCGACAGGATCTCGGTCGCGCCCTCCGCGGCCAGGCGCTCATAGATCTCGACGAACACCGCCGGCGCGGGTCGCGACGTGCTGACCGGCGTCCACTCCTTGAGCGAGGCGGCCACCAGCTCGGGGGTCGCACCGCCCTCGACCCCCTCGTCGTACACCGTGGCCCCGATGACCACCTGCAGCGGCACCACGACGACACCGCGCTCGGCCGCCAGCTCTGCGGGCAGGCTGGCGGTCGAGTCGGTCACGATCACACGACGGCCCGAGGACATGGTGGGAGGCTACTGGCTGCGGTCAGGAGGCGACGATGTTGACCAGCTTCGGCGCCCGGACGATCACCTTGCGCACGGTCTTGCCCTCGAGTGACTTCTGCACGGCCGGGTCGGCGAGCGCCGCGGCCTCCAGGTCGGCCTCGCTGATGTCGGGCGACACCTCGAGACGACCCTTGACCTTGCCCTGGACCTGGACGATCGCGGTCACCGAGTCCTCGACCAGCAGCGCCTCGTCGACCGTCGGCCATCCGGCCTTGGCGACGGTGGGCTGGTGTCCGAGCCGCTCCCACATCTCCTCCGCGGTGTACGGCGCGACCAGGGACAGCAGGATCGCCACGGTCTCGACGGCCTCGCGCACGGCCGGGTCGGCCGGGCCGCAACCCGAGTCGATCGCCTTCCGGGTCGCGTTGACCAGCTCCATGGTGCGGGCGACCATCACGTTGAACCGCTGGGACTCCAGCAGCTCGGTCGCCTCGTGGACGGTGCGGTGGGTGACCTTGCGCAGCGCGAGATCCCCCGAGGTGGGGTCGACGCCGGGCTCGCTCGTCACGTCGCCCGACAGCCGCCAGGCGCGCTGCAGGAAGCGCAACGAGCCGGCGGGCGACACGTCGGCCCAGTCGATGTTGTCCTCGGGCGGGCCGGCGAAGACCAGCGTCAGCCGGACCGCGTCGACACCGAAGGCATCGATCTGGTCACCCAGGTCGACGCCGTTGCCCAGCGACTTGGACATCTTCTTGCCGCCGTTGATGACCACGCCCTGGTTGAGCAGCGAGGTGAACGGCTCGACGAAGTCGATCATGCCCATGTCGTGCAGGACCTTGGTGAAGAAGCGCGAGTAGAGCAGGTGCAGCACCGCGTGCTCGACGCCCCCGACGTACTGGTCGACCGGGCCCCAGCGGCGCACGGCCTCCTCGTCGAACGGGCCCTCGGTGAAGTTCGGGGAGCAGTAGCGCAGGAAGTACCACGACGAGTCCACGAACGTGTCCATCGTGTCGGAGTCGCGCTTGGCGGGGCCGCCGCACGACGGGCACTCGACGTTGACCCAGTCCGAGGCGGCCGCCAGCGGCGACTCGCCCTTGGGCTTGAGGTCGGCGCCCTTGAGCTCGGGCAGCACCACCGGCAGCTGGTCCTCGGGGACCGGCACCTCGCCGCAGGCCTCGCAGTGGATGATCGGGATCGGGCAGCCCCAGAAGCGCTGGCGGCTCAGCAGCCAGTCGCGCAGCCGGAAGTTGACCGCGCCCGTGCCGTGGCCGGCCGACTCGAGCTCCTCGATGGTGGTGCTGATGCCGGCGGCCTTGTCGCTCAGCCCGTCGAGCGAGCCGGAGTTGACGTAGGTGCCGTTGCCCGTGGTGGCGACATAGGTCTCCTCCGGGTTGTCCTCCCCCGTGTCGACCACCCGGCGCACCGGCAGGTCGAAGGCCTTGGCGAAGTCCAGGTCGCGCTGGTCGTGGGCGGGCACGGCCATGATCGCGCCGGTGCCGTAGTCGGCCAGCACGTAGTCGGCCGCCCAGACCGGGATCTGCTCGCCGTTGACCGGGTTGGTCGCGGTCACGCCCAGCGGGACGCCGGTCTTGGGACGATCCGTGGAGAGCCGCTCGATGTCGGACTCCTTGCGGATCTGGTCGCGATAGGCGTCGTACGCCGCGCGCTGGTCGGGCGCGCAGATCTCGCCGGCCAGCTTCGCGTCGGCGGCCACGACCATGAACGTCGCGCCGTGCAGGGTGTCGGGCCGGGTCGTGTAGACGGCGACCGTGCGGGTGGAGCCGTCGGCCAGGGCCAGGTCGAAGTCGACGTGGGCGCCCTCGGAGCGGCCGATCCAGTTCTTCTGCAGGGTCAGCACCCGCTCGGGCCACCTCCCCCTCAGGTCGTCCATGTCGTCGAGCAGCCGCTGGGCGTAGTCGGTGACCTTGAAGTACCACTGGGTCAGCTCACGCTTGGTGACCTCGGCGCCGCAGCGCTCGCAGGCGCCGTCGACGACCTGCTCGTTGGCCAGCACGGTCTGGTCGTTGGGGCACCAGTTGACCGGCGAGGACTTGCGGTAGGCCAGCCCGCGCTCACGCAGCTTCAGGAACAGCCACTGCGTCCACTTGTAGTACTCGACGTCGGAGGTGTGCAGCCGGCGCGACCAGTCGAAGCTGACGGCGTACTTCTTGAACGACGCGGCCTGGGTCGCGATGTTGGCGTAGGTGTAGGTCGCCGGGTGCTCGTCGCGCTTGATCGCGGCGTTCTCGGCGGGCAGGCCGAAGGAGTCCCAGCCGATCGGGTTCATCACCTCGTAGCCCTGCTGCCACCAGTAGCGCGCGATGACGTCGTGCAGCGCGGTCACCTCGGCGTGGCCCATGTGGAGGTCGCCGGACGGGTAGGGGAACATCGTCAGGGCGTACTTCTTCTCGCGCGGCGAGTCGTCGTCGGCGGTGAAGGGGTCGAGCCGGTCCCAGACCTGCTGCCACTTCTCCTGCACGGCCACCACGTCGTACGTCGTGGGCTCGCCGTGCTCGCCGGTCTCGTGCTGCTGCGTGCCGTCCTGGCTCATCTCGGTGCCCTTTCCCGGGGTGTGCGGAGCGCCGCGCTCCTGCTCCTGACATGAAAAAACCCCTCCACAGAGGGGCAGCCGCGCGGTCGTTTCGATCAGCGCGGCTGGGGAAGAAGCAGGAACTGCGTACCCATGTCGGCCATGCTACCGCTCAGGACTCGGGAGAAGCCCCTTGCACCCCACCACCCGCACCAGGTCCCGTCTCCGCTTCCGCTGGGCCACCGGTGTGCTGGTCGCCGCGCTGACCCTGTCGCTCGCCGCGTGCGGCGACGAGGACGACGAGGCATCAGCGCAGGCAGCCACCTCGAGCACTCCGTCGTCGAGCGACGGATCCGACGCGCCCTCGGGCGACCCCACCGAGTCCGGCGGCGCGTCGCCGTCGCCGAGCGACCAGCCCGTCGTGCTGACCCCGCCCGGCACCGAGCTGTCGATCGACGACCCGGCCAACGTGCCCATCACCTTCGGCGACGCGAAGGCCCTGGCCCGGATGGAGATCGAGCTCGAGCGGGTGCCGGTGACCGACCTCCCACCCGACATGCGCCCCGACGACCCGTCGAAGTGGGACCTCACCTACGTGCACCTGCACACCACCCTGCTGGAGGGCCACGGCAGGAAGATCGCGAACGTCTCCGCCGGGATGAACATCGAGGGCGAGTCCCAGGGCTGGCAGGTGCTCCCGATGATCATGTGGGAGGAGTTCAAGCCCTGCAACGACGCGCCCCCGCCGTTCCGGCACTACGGCGTGCCCCGCGGGGCGAGCTGGAAGCCGTGCGTGCCCATCCTCAGCAGGAAGAAAGAGCCGCTCGACGCGATCCTCTACACGAACCCCAGCAACCGCTATAAGAACCCGATCCGCTGGGTGATCTGACCGGTCCGCGGCGTGGCGTGCCCCCAGGATCGGCGGCCGTCTAGGGTGACAGGATGACTGTCAACGACATGTTCCGACTCGACGGCAAGGTCGCGATCGTGACCGGTGCCTCCAGCGGCCTCGGGGTCGCGTTCGCGCAGGCCCTCGCGGAGGCGGGTGCCGACCTCGCGCTCGGCGCTCGCCGTACCGACAAGCTCGAGGAGACCGCCCAGCTGGTGCGCGACCTCGGCCGGCGCGTGGTCACGGTGGCCACCGACGTCGCCGACCCCGAGGCCTGCCAGCGCCTCGTCGACACCGCGATGGCCGAGCTCGGCCGCGTCGACGTCCTGGTCAACAACGCCGGCATCGGCACGGCCGTGCCCGCCACGCGCGAGACGCCCGAGCAGTTCCGCCAGGTCATCGACGTCAACCTCAACGGCTGCTACTGGATGGCGCAGGCGTGCGGCCGGGTGATGGGTCCCGGCAGCTCGATCGTCAACATCAGCTCCGTGCTCGGGCTGACCACCGCCGGCCTCCCGCAGGCGGCGTACGCCGCGAGCAAGGCGGGGCTGATCGGCCTGACCCGCGACCTCGCCCAGCAGTGGACCGGGCGCAAGGGCATCCGCGTCAACGCGATCGCGCCGGGCTTCTTCACCTCCGAGATGACCGAGCAGTACCCGCCCGGCTACCTGGAGTCGCAGGAGGCGCGGATCCCGACCGGCCGCAAGGGCGACCCGCGCGAGCTCGCCGCGACGCTGGTGTGGATGGTCTCCCCCGCCGGTGGCTACGTCACCGGCCAGACCCTCGCGGTCGACGGCGGGATGACGATCACCTGAGCTGCCGGCTCACCCCTCGCCCGCTGCGTCGTGGGTGGTGTCGGACGGCTCGGCCGGCACCACCACGGGGCGCCACATCGCCCAGGCCTGGAAGAGCACGGCGGCCAGCACCATGCCCAGGCCGGCCCACAGGTTGACGTTGATCCCGCCCGCCATCTCGCGGTCGGCGTCGCTGGTCGCGAAGAGCCCCATCACGACCAGCACCACGCCGTAGATGCCGATCAGGGCGGCGATGAACGTGCGGATGTCGAACGCGCGGGCGGTGCGGGTCTTCGTGGGGCGGTCGTGCTCAGTCATCTGCGGATCCCTTGCTCGAGTCACCAGAAGAGGAAGTTGAGGGCGATCACGATGGCCAGGCCGACGCCGGCCAGCTTCGTGGGCTGCTGGAACCACGCCAGGCGCGGCTCGTCGGGGTCGCGGAAGTCCTTGCGCGGGGTCAGCGACCAGACCAGGCCCTTGAGCTCGGACTCCACCCGCGGCCTGGTCACCAGGCTGACGACCACGCTCACCACGATGTCCAGCACGAAGGCCACGCCCGCGGCGACGAACGCCGCGCCCTGGCCGGACAGGCCGATCACCCCGGCGACGTCCGCACTGAGGACCCACACGGTGATCGCGCCGACTGTGCCGCTGACCAGGCCGACCCAGCCGGCGGTGGCGGTCATCCGCTTCCAGAACATCCCGAGGATGAACGTCGCGAACAGCGGCGCGTTGAAGAACCCGAAGAGGGTCTGCAGGTAGTCCATGATGTTCGTGTACGACGAGGCGAGCACGGCCGTGAAGATCGCCGTGACAGTCGCCCCGACCGTGGCCCACCGCCCCACCGCCGTGTAGTGCTCGTCGGGCTCGTCCTTCTTGACGTAGGTCTGCCACAGGTCATAGCTGAAGACCGTGTTGAAGGCCGAGATGTTGGCGGCCATCCCCGCCATGAATGACGCGAGCAGGCCGGCGATCGCGACGCCGAGCATGCCGCTGGGCAGCAGGTCGCGCATCAGGTAGAGGATCGAGTCGTTGTAGGACGCCCCGTTGTCGGCGCCGTTCTTGAGCTCGGCCAGCTCGCTCACCGCGACCGCGGCGATCATGCCGGGGATCACGACGATGAACGGGATGAACATCTTCGGGAAGGCTCCGATGATCGGGGCCCGCTGAGCGGCCGACATCGAGCTCGACGCCATCGCCCGCTGCACCTCGACGAAGTTGGTGGTCCAGTAGCCGAAGGACAGCACGAAGCCGAGACCGAAGACGATGCCGATCACCGAGAGCACCGGGCTGTCGAAGCCGCTGAGCGCCTGGCCGGGCCACGACGAGAGCTGCTCCGCGCCGCCCGGGCTGGCAGTCACCTTCTCCTTGAGCCCTCCCCAGCCGCCGACCTTGTGCAGACCCACGAGCGTCAACGGCAGCAGAGCGGCCACGATGACGAAGAACTGCAGCACCTCGTTGTAGATCGCCGCCGAGAGCCCGCCCAGCGCGGTGTAGGTGAGCACGACCGCGGCCGCCACCACCAAAGAGACCCACAGCGACCAGCCGAGCAGCACCTCGACGATCGAGGCGAGCAGGAACAGGTTGATGCCGGCGATCAGCAGCTGCGCGACCGCGAAGCTGACCGCGTTGACGAGGTGGGCGCCGGTGCCGAACCGCTTGCGCATGAACTCCGGGACGCTGCGCACCTCGGAGCCGTAGTAGAACGGCATCATCACGATGCCGAGGAACAGCATCGCCGGCACGGCACCGATCCAGAAGTAGTGCATGGTCGCCAGGCCGTAGCTCGCGCCGTTGGCGGACATGCCCACGATCTCGACCGCGCCCAGGTTGGCCGACACGAACGCCAGACCGGTCACCCAGGCCGGGAGGCTGCGCCCGGAGAGGAAGAAGTCGATGCTGCTCGAGATCGAGCGGCGCGCCATGATGCCGACCCCGAGCACGAACGCGAAGTAGATCGCCACGAGCAGGTAGTCGACCCACTGGGCGTCGAGACGGAGCGATTGTTCTGCGGCGGTCAGCACGCGTTCCTCCCGGGAGTCCTGGACCCGCGCGTGCGGGCCATCGGAGCCCTTACCCCCGTGGCCGTTCCCCCATGCCCTGGCCCTCGCATTGGGCGGCCCGCTGGAACCCCGCCGGAGTGGTGCCGGTCCACCGCTTGAAGGCGTGGATGAAGCTGGACGCCTCGGCGTAGCCCAGCCGCTGGGCGACGTCCTCGACGGTCAGCGCGCTCCCCCGCCCCCGCGTGCCGAGCAGCTCCTCGGCCAGCGACTGACGCACCTCGTCGAGCAGCGCCTGATAGCTCGTGCCCGCCTCGGACAGCCGGCGGCGCAGGGTCCGCGGACTGATCCCCAGCGAGGCGGCGACCTGGTCCATCCCTCCGCCGAAGGCCACCTGCTGGGTGAGCAGGACCCGCACCTGCTGGGTGACCCCGCTGCGCACCCGCCGGCGAGCCACCACGTCGTGGCACAGCGCCTCGCACAGCGCCACCGTCTGGGGGTTGGCCTGCGGCAGCGGCCGGGCCAGGTGGGCCGCGTCGAAGGCGAAGGTAGTGCGCTCGGCCCCGAAGCGCGGGGTGACGCCCAGCACCTGCTGGTACGGCGAGAGGTCCCCGGAGTCGGCCAGCGAGGCGTCGGAGGGGGCGGGGAACGCGAGCTCGGCCTCGACCAGCGGCACCCCGCCCGGGACGAGCTCGCCGAGCACCGTGTGGATCGCCGCGAGGTCCCGCTCGACCAGGAACCGCCGTACGTCGCCGGGCAGTCCGTGGTCGTCCACCACCACCCGGACCAGGTCGCCCTCGATGCCCGCCCGCGGGATCCCGAAGGTGAAGCTCAGGTCGATGAAGCGCAGTGCGAGGTTGACGGCGTCGAGCACGGTGCGGCTGCTGAGCAGGGCGAAGCCGAAGATCCCGAACGTGCTCACGTGGTAGCGGCTGCCCACCTCGACGCCCAACCCCGAATCAGCCAACCCCGCCTCGCCCGACCCCGCCTCGCCCGACGCCGTCCGGCCCGACGCCGTCCGGCCCGTCGCGGCGAGCAGGTTGCGCACCACCTGCAACTCCTGGCCGGCGGTGACCTCGTGGTCGGCGACGGCGAGGTCGCCGGGGGCCAGACCGGTCCCGGCGAGCGCGCCCGGGGCGTCGAGGCCGTGCTCCGCGGCGTACTCCACGAGCAGGGCGACGCCGCTGATGCTGCGCGGGAAGTCCCAGTCCCGGGCCGCCGGCTCCGCCAGCGTGGTGGGGAGGGCCGGGGAGGTCATGGCCGCAATTATGGATCCAGGTGACCGCCGATGTCTCCTGGGTCACACGTCGGGGCCCTACGGTCGTCCCCATGTCGACTTCCGCGCGCCCGCAGGACGGGCCCTCCCGCCCGCGCTCCGCCCCTTCCCCGGTTGATCAACCCCGGGTCGTCGTCATCGGTTCCGGCTTCGGCGGACTGGGCGTGGGCATCGCCCTGCTCCGCGCCGGGTTCACCGACCTGACCATCCTGGAGAAGGCCGACGAGGTCGGCGGCGTCTGGCGCGACAACAGCTATCCCAACGCCGCCTGCGACGTGCCGTCCGCGCTCTACTCCTGGTCGTTCGCCCCGAACCCCGACTGGGGCCGGCGCTACCCCGGGCAGCCGGAGATCCTCGACTACATCCGCCGTACGGCGCGCGAGACCGGGGTGCTCGACCGGGTCCGCACCGGCGCTGAGGTCGTCTCGGCCACCTGGCAGGAGGCCAGTGACACCTGGGCCGTCGAGCTGGCCGACGGCCAGGTCCTCGAGGCCGACGTCCTGGTCCCCGCCGTGGGCCAGCTCTCCCGTCCCGTCGTGCCCGAGTTGCCCGGCCGCGAGAGCTTCGCCGGGCCCGCCTTCCACTCCGCCGAGTGGGACCACGGCGTCGACCTGCGCGGCAAGCGGGTCGCCGTGCTGGGGACCGGCGCCAGCGCCATCCAGTTCGTGCCGGGGATCGTGGACGACGTCGCCGCGATGACCGTCTTCCAGCGCTCCGCGCCATACGTCGTGCCGAAGCCGGACCGCGCCTACACCGCGCTGCACCACCGCGCCTTCGCGCGCTGGCCGCGCAGCCAGCGCTTCGGGCGCCAGCTGACCTGGGTCCTCTCCGAGCGGCTCAACGCCGCGCTCACGACCGGCAACCCGATCGCGAAGGCGATGGAGATCGCCTGGCGCACCCAGCTGCGCCTGCAGGTCCGCGACGCCGACCTGCGCGCCAGGCTGGTGCCGGACTATCCGCTGGGCTGCAAGCGGATGCTGTTCTCCAACGACTGGTATCCCGCGCTCGCCCGCCCCCACGTCGACGTCGTCACCGACCACGTCACCGAGGTGCTCCCCCACGGGGTGCGCACGGCCGACGGGCGCGTGCACGAGGCGGACGTGCTGATCTGGGGCACCGGCTTCGCCGCCACCGAGTTCCTCGCGCCGATGACCGTGCGCGGCGTCGGCGGCGACGAGCTCCACGAGCACTGGTCCGACGGCGCCCGCGCCCACCTCGGGATCACCGTCCCCGGCTTCCCCGATCTGTTCCTCGTCTACGGCCCCAACACCAACCTCGGCGGCAGCTCGATCCTCAACATGATGGAGGCCCAGGCGGGCTACATCGTGCAGGCCGTCCGCGCCCTCGCCGCGGGCCGCGCCGAGCGCCTCGACGTACGACGTGAGGTCGCCGACGCCTTCGACGCCGAGATGCAGTCGCGCCTGGCCGACAGCGTGTGGACGTCGTGCTCCAGCTGGTATCGCGAGGACGGCGGGCGGGTCACCACGAACTGGCCGGGCCTGGTCAAGGAGTACCAGCAGCGCACGGCCCGCTTGGAGCTGGCGGACTTCGAGCCGGCGCCGGTCGGGTCCCCCCAGGTGGGGGCGGTCCGATGAGCCCGTCCTTCGACCACGACGTCCTCGTCGTCGGGTCCGGCTTCGGGGGCAGCGTCACCGCGCTGCGGCTCACCGAGAAGGGCTACCGCGTCGGCGTCCTCGAGGCGGGCCGCCGCTTCGCCGACGACGAGTTCGCGACGACGTCGTGGAAGGTCCGCGACTACGTCTTCGCCCCCGCCCTGAGGTGCTTCGGCATCCAGCGGCTGACTCTGCTCAAGAACGTGCTGGTGCTCAGCGGGGCGGGTGTCGGCGGCGGGTCCCTGGTCTATGCGAACACCCTCTACGAGCCGCCGGAGGCGTTCTACCGGGACCCGTCGTGGAGCGGCATCACCGACTGGCGCGACGAGCTGGCGCCCTGCTACGACCAGGCCAAGCGGATGCTGGGCGCCGCGACGTACCCCTGGGTCAGCCCGTCCGACAAGGTGATGCAGGCCGTCGCGGACGACCTCGGCGTCGGCCACACGTTCCGCCCGACGCAGGTCGGCGTGCTCTTCGGCGACACCCTCGGCAAGGAGCGCGGCGAGCGGGTCGAGGACCCCTACTTCGGGGGCGCCGGTCCCGACCGCAACGCCTGCCTCAACTGCGGCGAGTGCATGACGGGCTGTCGCCACAACGCCAAGAACACCCTGGTGAAGAACTACCTGCACCTCGCCGAGAAGGCCGGCGCCGTCGTCCGCCCGCTCACCACCGTCACCGACATCCGGCCGCTGCCCGGCGGCGGCTATGCGGTGACCACCCAGCGCACCGGCCGTCCCGGCCCCCTGGGGCGGCTGGGCCGCCGCACCATCACCGCCGAGCAGGTCGTGGTCTCCGCCGCGGCGCTCGGGACCCAGCGGCTGCTGCACCGCCTGCGCGACCGCGGCAGCCTCCCGGGGATCTCCCCGCGCCTGGGTGAGCTGACCCGCACCAACTCCGAGGCGATCCTCGCGGTCCGGGCGCGCGGCGACGACGTGGACTACTCCGAGGGCGTCGCGATCACCTCGTCGATCCACCTCGACGAGCACACCCACCTCGAGCCGGTGCGCTACGGGCCCGGCAGCAACGCGATGGGGCTGCTCAGCGCCGTGCTCACCGACGTCGTGGAGGGACGGCGCCGCTGGCAGCTGGGCCTGCGCGCGATGTTCCGCGACCGGCGCGACCTGCGCCGCCTGCACGACCCGCGGCGCTGGTCGCAGCAGGCCATCACGCTGCTGGTGATGCAGACCCTGGACAACTCGCTGACGACGTTCACCCGCCGGCGGCTGTGGGGGCGCACGATGACCACCCGCCAGGGCACCGGGCAGCCGAACCCCACCTGGATCCCGGCCGCCCACCAGGTCGCCCGGAAGGTCGCGGACCACATCGACGGCATCCCCAACGGCACCTGGGCGGACCTGTTCGACATCCCGACCACCGGGCACCTGATCGGCGGCTGCCCGATGGGGGCCAGCGCCGCCGAGGGTGTGGTGGACCCCTACCACCGCGTGCACGGCCACCCCGGCCTGCACGTGATCGACGGCTCCACGGTGTCGGCCAACCTCGGGGTCAACCCGTCGCTGACGATCACCGCGATGGCCGAGCGCGCCGTCTCGCTGTGGCCGAACCGGGGCAGGGCCGACCCGCGCCCGCCCCTCGGCGCGGCGTACCGTCGGATCGCCCCGGTCGCCCCGCGCAGCCCCGTCGTACCCCCCACCGCACCGGCGGCCCTCCGACTGCCGCTGCTCGTCAAGGAGCCCTCATGAGCAGCCACCTGCCCTACCCGCCCGAGCCCTGGGACCTCGCGGGGGCCGGCCAGATCACCGTGTGGCGGGTGCCTGCCGATCGGCTTCCGGTGCTGCCCACCGGGGTCCGCCCGCTGTCGGTGCGCGGCCGGGCCCTGGTCACCACTGCGTTCGTGTCCTACTCCGAGGCCGGCCAGATGGCGTACGACGAGCTGCTCGCGGCCGTCGTCGTCCGGCACGGTCGCGGCGTCGCGCTGTCGATCACCGACATCTGGGTCGACTCCCCCGCCTCGCGGGCCGGCGGCCGGGAGCTGTGGGGCATCCCCAAGGAGATGGCCTCGTTCCGCACCACGGGGGACGACGCGCGGATCGGGCGGACCGCGACGCTGGCCGCCGAGGCGCCACCGGTCGCGAGCGCGACGTTCACGCCGCGCCGGGCGCCCGCCGTACCGCTGCCCGCCCTGCCGGGCCGGGTCGTCCAGATCCTCGAGGGGGCGACCGTCGCCAGCCGGATCCGGGCCAGCGGCCGCACCCGCCCTGCCCGCGCCAGCTGGACCTTCTCCGCCGACGGACCGCTCGCGTGGCTGCGCGACGCGCGACCGGTGACCAGCGTCGTGGCGTCGGACTTCGCGATGTCGTTCGGGCCGCGGCTTCCGGGCTAGCCCTAGCCCGGGTCTAGGGCTCGATCAGACCGACCCGAATCGCATAGCGGGTCAGCTCGGTGCGGTCGCGCATGCCGAGCTTGGCCAGCACGTTCTCCCGGTGCCGCTCGACGGTGCGCACGCTGATCACCAGCAGCCGGGCGATCTCGCGCGACGAGTGGCCCTCGGCGATCAGCTTGACCACCTCGTCCTCGCGCGCGGTGAGCACGGCGCGCGGCAGCCGCTCACCGCGCCGGAGCCGCTCCAGGTAGTCGCGCACCAGCACGCTCTCCGTCCCCGGGTAGAGGAACGACTCGCCGCGCAGCGCCGCCCGGCAGGCGTGGACGAGGTCCCGGTCGGCGACCGACTTGAGGACGTAGCCCGAGGCCCCCACCCGCAGCGACTCGAAGAAGTACTGCTCGTTGTCGTGCATGGTCAGCATCAGCATCCGCGGCGGGTCGCTGAGCCTGGAGATCTCCCGCGCCGCCTGGAGACCGGTGAGCCGGGGCATCGCGATGTCGAGGACCACCAGGTCGACCGGCGTGGTGCGCAGCATCTCGACGGCCTCGGCCCCGTCCCCCGCCTCGGCCACCACCTCGAGATCGGGCTGCTGGTCCAGGATCATGCGTACGCCGCGGCGCACGAGGGCGTGGTCGTCGGCGAGCAGGACGCGCGCCGTACCGTCCGTCATCGACCGGCTCCGGGGTCCGCCGCCGGGTCGGCCGCAGAGTCAGCAGGGCGCACCGGGACACGCAGGGTCACCTGGGTGCCGCCCCCGTCGTGGCGACGTACGTCGAGCGAGCCGCCGACGAGGACAGCGCGCTCGTGCATCCCCCGCAGACCGGTGCCGCGCGCGTCCAGCGCGATGCCGACGCCGTCGTCGACGATGCGCAGCTCGACGACGTCGCCGCGCAGGCCCAGCTGCACGTCGACGGTGGCCGCGGAGGCGTGGCGTGCGACGTTGGTCAGCGCCTCCTGCGCCACCCGGAAGACGACCAGCTCGGTCTGCTCGTCGAGCGCCGGCAGGCCGGGCGTCACCCCGCGATGCACCAGCGTGCCGGTGGGGCCGAACAGGTCGGTGGTCAGGGCCGCCAGCGCACTGCGCAGCCCGAGGTCGTCGAGCACGTCCGGACGCAGGCTGCGGGCGACGGCGCGGACCTCGTCCAGCGCGGCCCGGGTCGCCTCCTGGATCCGCTCGAGCTGGGGCGACGCCTCGTCCGGCGCCGAGCTCACCGCGAGACTCAGGTCGAGCAGGATCGCGGTCAGCGACTGACCCACGCCGTCGTGCAGCTCCTGCGCGATCCGGGCCCGCTCGGACTCCTGCGCGGCGAGGGCACCCGCGTCACTCTCCCGCTGGGCCGTGGCGATCCGGGCGAGCAGGTCGTTGACCGCGTCCGCCAGCTCCCGCGCCACCGGGGAGGAGGGCACCGGCACCGGAACCGGCTGGCGAGCCGGACCGGCATCGGTCCCCCGGGTCCGCTCGAGATCGCGGACGAGCCGGTCGAGGGGGCCGAGCGTACGACGCAGCAGGACGGCGTTGGCGACGATCAGCAGCGTCAGTCCCAGAGCCAGCACGGCGATCTCCGAGACCACCGGACGCGACGAGACCGTCGCCGGGGAGAACGCCAGCGCGATCGTGCCCGCCGCGAAGATCGCCACGTTGATCGCGATCACACGGACCGACAGGGAGGGCTGGCGGGCAGGCTGGCGGGCACCGGACATGGCGTCACCCTCTCAGGTCGGCTGTCGCCGGGGGCAGGCGAAGTGGGGAGCGATCCCCATGGGATCAGCGGACGCGAGCGGTCAGGATCGAGCCATGCCGTCCATGCGAGCACGTCCCGTCGTCCGGGTCCGGTGACCCTCTACCTCGCGATCCTCGGCGGGACCCTGGTCCTGCTCGCCGGAGTGGCTGCCGTACGCGTGTCCGTGCGCGCCGGGCTCCCCAGTCTCCTGCTCTACCTCGCTCTCGGTCTCGCGATCGGCGAGGCCGGCCTGGGGCTGAACTTCGACGACGCCGACCTGACGATGCTCCTCGGCACCCTGGCCCTCGCGGTGATCCTCGGGGAGGGCGGGTTCACCACCCGGTGGTCGGTGATCCGTCCCGTCGTCGGCCTCGCCGGGCTGCTGGCCACGGTCGGGGTTGCCATCAGCGTTGCAGTGACCGCCGGGCTGGCCTACCTGCTGCTCGACATCGATGTGCGCACCGCGGTGCTGCTGGGCGCGGTCGTCGGATCCACCGACGCCGCAGCCGTCTTCTCCGTCATGCGCAGGCTGCCGATCCGATCGCGGGTCCGTGCGACCCTCGAGGCCGAGTCAGGGTTCAACGACCCTCCGGTCATCATCCTGGTCACGGTGGTCACCAGCGATGCGTGGGAGACGGCCAACCCGTGGTCGATCGGTGGACAGGTCGTCTACCAGCTGGTGGCGGGAGTCCTCATCGGGCTGGCCGTCGCCAGGCTGGGGCAGTGGCTGCTCTCCCGCAGCGCGTTGCCGTCCGCGGGGCTCTATCCGCTGGCCACCATCGCGATCATGTTCCTCGCCTTCGCCACGGCCGGCACGCTCCAGGCCAGCGCCCTGATGGCGATCTACGTCGCCGGCCTGTGGCTGGGCAACGCACCGCTGCCCCACCGCCAGGCCACGCTCGGCTTCACGGAGGGGCTCGCCTGGCTGGCCCAGATCGGGCTCTTCGTGCTGCTCGGGCTGCTCGCCAGTCCGGACAGACTGCTCGACGCGCTGCCTGCGGCCGCTGTGGTCGGGGTCGTGCTCACCTTCGTCGCCCGTCCGTTGTCAATGGTGGCCTGCGCCTCCTGGTGGCGGATCCCCTGGCGCGAGCAGGCGTTCATGTCCTGGGCCGGCCTTCGCGGCGCCGTGCCCATCGTGCTGGCGACGATCCCCATCACTCAGGGCATCCCGGCCGCCGCCCGGATCTTCGACGTCGTGTTCCTGCTCGTCGTCGGCTTCACGCTGCTCCAGGCTCCCGTGCTGCCCTGGCTGGCTCGTCGTACCAGGGTGGCACTGGAGGGCGGCACCCGAGAGCTCGACGTCGAGTCCGCCCCGCTCGAGGAGATGGGCGCCAGCCTGCTCCAGCTGCGGATCCCGCCCACCTCCCGCCTGGCGGGGGTCCACGTCAGTGAGCTGCGGCTCCCCCCGAACGCAGCCCTCGCCCTGGTGCACCGCGGCGGAGACCTGTTCGTGCCCGACCGGCACACCACACTCCGCGCCGACGACCACCTGCTCTTGGCGGTCTCGGACGACGTCCGCGAGCTCGCCGAGCGCCGCTTGCGTGCCGTAGGCCGCCAGGGGCGCCTCGCCTTCTGGCTCGGCGAGAGCGGACGCCCCGACGAGGTGGAGGTCGTCTGACCCCCTCGTTGGTCGAGCAGCCCCTCGTTGGTCGAGCAGGTTGCGCAGCAACCGACGTCGAGACCCCCAGGGGCCCTCGCTGGTCGAGCAGGTTGCGCAGCAACCGACGTCGAGACCCCACCTGTAACCCACCCCTGTGGACAGTTAGTGGGCCGCCAGAAAAACTTTCGAATACTGTCCACAATTCGAGACCAGGCCAGGTCAAACCGGGGGTCAATGTCGGTGGCACCTGTTTGAGTGATCTGCATGGCGATGACCCCGAACGGCCCCGACGACACCGGACCCGGTGCCGTCGGTGGTGCCGTGGGCGCGCTCGGTCTGGCCGACCATGCCTTGGCCGGGCTGGACTCTGTGCTGTGGGCGACCCGCCCTGTCGATGACCTCCTCGAAGGGGTGGCCGCCCTCGAGGCGCTGCGCGCTCACCTCGCCGCGGTCGAGGCCGAGTTGTTGGCCGAGGTCCACGCGCGTGCCGCGGCGAAGACCGAACTGGCGTGGGCGTCGACCGGGGACTGGTTCACCCACCTCGCCGGACTGCGCCGCGCGCAGGGCAAACGGGCGGTGGACCACT
>NZ_BAAHCI010000015.1:877013-920618 GCF_054775955.1 Nocardioides pacificus | reverse complement strand
CGCGGTGAGCGCCGCGCCACCCTCGAGGCGCTACGTCGTGGGGATGTCTCGCCCGAGCAGGCGGCGGTGATCGTCGACGCGATCGAGCAGCTCCCCACCAACCCGCGCCTCCGCGCCGAGGCCGAAGCACTCCTCCTCGCTGAGGCCGGGGTGCTGGATGCCTCCGGGCTCGCCAAGGCAGCCCGCCACCTCATCCACGTCATCGACCCCGATCGCACCGAACGCGACCTCGAGAAAGCACTCGACCGCGAGGAACGCGCCGCCCACCTGGACCGGTTCCTGTCCATCGTCGACGACGGCGCCGGCGGCGTCCGCGTCAAAGGACGCGGGTCCGTCGAGGACGCCGCGATCCTCAAGGCAGCTCTGCTGCCGTTGACCAAACCCCAACCCGCGCTCGACTCCGGCGAAGAGAACGGCTCCGGCAACGGTGATGGCGGTTGTAGTGGTGAGGTGATCGATCCTCGCGATCATGGTGCCCGCTTGTGGGACGCGCTGATCCAGAACGCTCAGCACGGCCTGGACACCGACCAGGCGCCCGAGTGCCACGGCGCGAGACCGCGGGTGACGGTCACCATCGACTACCAAGCTCTGGTCGGCCACCTGAACCGGCATGCACCCAGCACCCTCGAGGGCGGGATCGACTGGCCACTGCTCGGCCTCGACCACACCGGCCTTGCCGCGGACCTGGTTGCCGGGCTCGGCGTCACCGACGAAGGACTCACGATGTCCGCGGCCACAGCACGGCGTCTGGCGTGCGATGCCGACATCATCCCCGTCGCACTCGGAGGCCCGAGCGAGCAGCTCGATGTCGGTAGGGCCTACCGCCTGGTCACCCCCGCCCTGTGGCGAGCCCTCGTCGTCCGCGACCGGCACTGCGCGTTCCCGGCCTGCACCCGGCCACCGGTGATGTGCCACGCCCACCACATCACCCACTGGGTCGACGGCGGCCCCACATCGTTGGACAACATGGTGCTGCTGTGCGGGCACCACCACCGCACCATCCACCACACCCCCTGGGAAGTCAGGCTCAACCCACGCGACGGGCTGCCCGAGTTCCAGGCGCCACCACGACGGCGACACCGAGACCCCGATCGGACACCAGCCCAGCCGCCCGAATGGGTCAGGCACCGACCACGCCGCGAATAGCGTCCGGTGAACACGGCGGGATCTCGACGTCGGGCGCTAGCGCGCCCTGCTCGATCAACGAGTGCCGCGCGCGCCCTGGTCGGGCGGGTCTCGACGTCGGTTGCTGCGCAACCTGCTCGACCGACGAAGGCGACGGGCGCGCGCGGCTCGGTCGACGGCTAGCTCCTCGTGAGCTGACGCAGATAGGCGCGCAGCATCTCCTTGAGCTGCTCGATCAGGACAGGGTCACCGTCTCGCTGCGAGCGGAAGGCCTCGTGCATCAGGGCATCGGCGGTCAGGAACATCGTGCGCGCCACGGCGCCTGTCGACTCGCCCTGCATGAGGACCCCCCGGGCGACGAGCAGCTCGCCCACTCGCTGTGCCATCCGCTCCTTGTGCGCCCGGGCCTCGCCAGTCGGCTCGGCCCGGCCCTCTCGCAGCGAGCGAATGCCCTCCTGATCGCGGTAGAGCCCCGCGAACGCATCCAGTGCCTCCCCCACCGGGTCCTCGGAGCCGACCGTCACCGACTCGGCGACGATGTCCTCCATCAGCGCCTCGAGTCGGGCGTGGTAGCGCGACGACAGGGCGCGCACGATGGCCTCCCGGTCGGGCAGGTAGGGATACACGGCTCCGACCGACAGCCCGGCCTGGCGAGCGACCGCGGTCAGGCTCAGGGAGTCCGGCCCGCGTTCGGCCAGCACAGTCTCGGCAGCGGCGAGCGCTCGCCTCACCTTGTCCCGGGAGCGCGTCTGGACAGGCGTGCGCGCCAGCACCACGTCGGCCAGATCGTCACTGCGCGTCGACATCGATTCCTCCAAACCAAACCAGATATTGATTTAGGCTATCAAGATGACCACCTCACCACCCCCGGGGACCGGCCCCAGAGCTGGCGAGCCCGACGTCGCAGCCGCGCGCCGCTCCGTGGCCGCAGCATCACGCCGCCTGGCTGCTGAGGGACTGCTCATCGGAACAGCCGGCAACGTGAGTCTTCGCGTCGGCGACCTGGTCGCGGTGACTGCGACCGGTGCCGTCCTCGCAGAGGCCACCGCGGACGACATCAGCGTCGTGACTCTCGACGGCACCCTCGTCCAGGGGCACCTCGCACCCACGTCGGAGCTGGACCTCCACCTGATGCTTCTGCGCCGCGAGGACTCCGGTGCAGTGGTGCACACCCACTCCCCCATGGCCACCACGCTCTCGCTGGTGCTCGACGAGCTGCCGTGCGTGCACTACCAGCAGCTGACGCTCGGCGGGGCCATCCGCGTCGCCCCCTTCGAGGTCTTCGGGTCCCCGAGCCTGGCCGCGTCGGTCGTGGCCGCGCTGGACGGCAAGCAGGCAGCCCTGATGGCCAACCACGGCTGCGTCGCGCTGGGCAGGGACCTCGACAAGGCGGTCGAGAACGCCCTGCTGCTCGAGTGGGCCTGCGGGCTCTACTGGCGAGCGATGGCTGCGGGGACACCACGGGCACTGACCGACGACCAGCAGCTCGCGGTCATCGAGGAGGCTCTGCGCACGGGCTACGGCACGACTCGACCGGCGGGGCCCCGATGAGCCCGGACGGTCCGATGAGCCCGAACGGCCCTGGCGAGGAGCGCCGGGAACCAGGCGCCCTGCTGGCGACCGGACGCAGCGCGGAGGTCCGTGCCTGGGGTGCCGACCGGGTCGTCAAGCTCTTCCTTCCCGGACATCCCGACGAGGAGATCCGCCTGGAGCAGGAGCACTGCACCGAGGCCTTCGACCTCGGTCTCACCACGGTGCGCTGCCACGGGACGGTCACGATCGGTGACCGCACGGGCCTGGTGCTCGATCGCGTGACGGGCGAGTCGCTGACCCGTGTGGCGGAGCGCAATCCGCTGCTGCTGCGCCGCTCGGCCCGGGTGCTCGCCCGGCTCCAGGCCGAGATGCACGAGCGGCACAGCGACACCCTGCCCGAGGTTCGCGAGAGCGTCGTCGCGCTGCTCGACACGCCACCCCTGGCCTTCCTCAGCGCCGAGGAGAGGACCGCTGCGGCAGAGCTGGTGCTGGCCCTGCCCGACGGGTCCAGCATCCTGCACCTCGACTTCCACTCCGAGAACGTCTTCGTCACCGCGGACGGTCGTCACGAGATCATCGACTGGCCCACCGCCCGGCGAGGCGCCCCCGCGGCCGACATCGCGGCGAGCATCTTCCTGCTGAGGGACGCCGAGCTCTGGCCGGGGACACCGCCGCTCAAGAAGCTCGTGTTCAACATCGCGCGGCGCTCACTGTGCGCGTTCTGGCTCGCGGAGTACGTCCGACTGACCGGCATGCCACGCGCCGAGATCGACCGCTGGCGCCTCCCCGCGCTGGTGCTGCGTCTCGGTCTGCTCGACGTCCCCAGCGAGCGTCAGCGTCTGGCCGCCGAGATCCGACAGCTGCTGACGGAGGTCACCCCATGACCCCGCTGCTGCTGGATCGGTTCGTCGAGCGTCTGGACGGCGAGGCGCTGAGTGTCGACGTACTCATCCTGGGTGGCGGGATCACCGGTGCCGCCATCGCCCACGAGGCGGCGAGCCGCGGCTACTCGGTGGCGCTCGTGGAGCGCGACGACTTCGGCGCCGCCACCTCCGCCGCCACCGGCAAGCTCGTCCACGGCGGCCTGCGCTACCTCAAGCACCTCGAGGTGCGCCTCGTGCGCGAGTCCCTGCGCGAGCGTCGCATCCTCAGCGAGATCGCACCCAACCTCGTCCACCCCTACCCGATCGTGCTTCCCGACGCCGGTCTCGTCGAGCACCTCGGCCTCACGGCGTACGACGTGCTCTCGCTGGACCGCAACCGGGTCCGCGATCCTGGCAAGCGGATCCCCCGACACCGCCGGATGAGCGCGGCTGAGGCGCGGGCCGCGCGGGTGGACTCCGGCCGCACGCCACTGCTCTACCACGACTGCGTGATGATCAGCCCGGAGCGGCTGACGCTCGCCTTCCTGCGCTCCGCGGCCACGAACGGCGCGCTGATCACCAACCACACCCGTGCCGAGCGGCTGCTCACCGAGCCCGCGGGCCCGGGCACCCGGGTCCTCGGCGCGGTGGTCACCGACCTCCTCGACGGACACGAGCACGAGATCCGGGCGCGGGTGGTCGTCAACGCGACGGGCCCGTGGGCCCACGACGTGCTCGCCCGTGACCCCGCCACCCGGGAGACGGCGGGGGCGCGCCCGCGGGTCCGCTCGGAGGGCATCTACCTCGTCACCCGCCAGCTCACCGACGTGATGACGCTGCACGTCACCCCGCACGGGCACTTCTCGTGTGCGCCCTGGCGCGGCCACAGCCTGATCGGACCGACCGAGAAGCCCTACACCGGACCCGTCGACGACTGGCGGCTGACCCGCCAGAGCCTGACCGAGTTCCTCGCGGTGATCAACGCGTCGTCGATGCTGCCGGTCGAGCTCGGGCTCGACGACGTCGTCTTCGCCTACGGCGGCCTGCGGCCCCTCACGGAGACCCAGACTGACGACGGGGCTGACGAAGGGGCCGACGACACCTACAACGCCTCCCGCGCCTCGGAGTACGTCGACCATGCCCGTGACGGCGTCGAGGGCCTCATCACGACCAGCGGTGGCAAGTACACGACGAGTCGGCACTTCGCCGAGCGGACCCTGCGCGCGGTCCAGCGCAAGGTCGGTCGCCCCGCCTCGCGGAGCCGGACGGCGCGGACCCCCCTCCACGGCTGCGACACCGGCCCGTTCGCGGACTACCTCGCGGCCAGCATCGCCGCAAACCCGGACTTCGCCCCCGAGACCGTGCGCTATCTGGTCCAGCATCACGGCACCGAGCACGGCGCCGTGCTGGAGCTGGCGCGCGAGGACCCCGAGCTCGCCCGGCGTCTGGACGCGGACGGCGAGCTGCTGGCCCAGGTCGTGGTCGCCACCCGCTGGGAGATGGCCCGCACCCTGCGCGACGTCATGCTGCGCCGCACCGGACTCGGCACCCTCGGACTCCCCGACGACGAGACCCTGACCGCGATCGCGTCCGTCGCCGCGCGGGAGCTGGGGTGGGACGCCGACCGGCAGGCCGCCGAGATCGACGACGTACGGCGTGCGCTCACCCTCCCCTCCTGACTCCCGGGTCGGCGAGAGGTGCGCAAATGTGCGAAGGCCGGTCCACCCGGACCGGCCTTCGTCTGCACTACGTTGTGGAGCTGAGGGGATTCGAACCCCTGACCCCCTCCATGCCATGGAGGTGCGCTACCAGCTGCGCCACAGCCCCATTGCTTCGGCCGGCTCACACCGCCCGGGCAACGAGAGAACATTAGCGGGCGACCCCCGCTCGTGTGAAATCGGGGTCCCCTCAGCGGGCCGACGGGGCTCCCAGGTTGTAGCCGGCCAGGCGCCACCGCTCGCCATACGCCGTCTCCTCGAGCACGGCTGCCGCGCAGTTGTCGAGGCCGCTGAGCGCGGCCGCGTGCCCGTCCTCGAGCCCGAGCATCGCCACGACCGTCACCTTCGTCGCGGCGCCGTGGCTGACGGCCATCGCCGTCGCTCCGGGCGCGGCTGAGGAGATCAGGTCGTCGATGGCCGCGCGCATCCGGACGACCACGGCGGACCGCTGCTCGGCACCGGGGACCACGTCATAGCGTCCGGTGCGGAAGACGGCATGCTCCTGCGGGTGCTGGGCCGCATAGTCGGCGTTGGTCGTCCCCTGGCGGATCCCGAGGTGGAACTCGCGCAGGCGCTCGTCGAGGACCGGGTCGAGCCCGGTCTCCTTCGCGACGTACGCCGTGGTCTGGCGCGCGCGGGCCAGGTCGGAGGACCAGAGCGCCGCCGGCGCGAACGACGCGAGGTACGACGCAGCCGCGGCCGCCTGGGCGTGGCCGGTCTCGTCGAGCTCGACGTCGGTCTGTCCCTGGACCCGACTCTCGGCGTTCCAGGCGGTCCGGCCGTGTCGGACGAGGACCAGCCGGCGCCCCGGCCGGGGGCTCATTCGCCGGCGGTGGGCCGGACGTCCTCGGGCAGGTCGATGACCGGGCAGTCGCGCCAGAGCCGCTCGAGGGCGTAGAACTCGCGCTCGTCCTCGTGCTGGACGTGCACGACGACGTCGCCGTAGTCGATGAGCACCCAGCGCCCGTCGCGCTCGCCCTCGCGGCGGATCGGCTTCGCTCCGAGCTCGCGCAGCTTGTCCTCCACGGCGTCGACGACCGCCTTGACCTGGCGGTCGTTGCTCGCGGAGGCGATGAGGAAGGCGTCGGTGATCGTGAGCTGCTCGCTCACGTCGAAGGCGACGATCTTGACTGCCTGCTTGTCGGAGGCGGCGCTGGCGGCGGCGCGCACGAGCTCGAGGGCGTGGTCGGTGGCTGTCATGGTGCTACTCCTTGGACCGTCCCGGGAACGGAGTCCGGCCCGGGATAGAGATCGTGCTTGGCGATGTACTGGACGACACCGTCGGGGACGAGGTACCAGACCGGCTCGCCGCGCTGCTTGCGCGCTCGGCAGTCGGTGGAGGAGATCGCCAGGGCCGGGATCTCGACCATCGTCACGCGGTCCTCGGGGATCGTTCCGAGCGTGTGCTCGTCCATGGTGTAGCCGGGGCGCGTGCAGCCCACGAAGTTGGCGAGCTCGAAGAGCTCGGAGGCGTCACGCCAGGTGAAGATCTCCGCGAGGGCGTCGACACCGGTGATGAAGTAGAGCTCGTCCTGCGGCCGCTGGGCGTGCAGGTCGCGCAGGGTGTCGATGGTGTACGTCGGGCCCTTGCGGTCGATGTCGACCCGGGACACCGTGAAGCGCGGGTTGGCGGCGGTCGCGATGACCGTCATCAGGTAGCGATGCTCCGCCGGCGAGACCTCGCGGTGCGACTTCTGATACGGGTCACCGGTCGGCACGAAGACGACCTCGTCGAGGCCGAACCACGCCTGCACCTCCGAGGCGGCCACGAGGTGCCCATGGTGGATGGGATCGAAGGTGCCGCCCATCACGCCCACCCGCCGGCGCACCGGCCCGGGGATCCCCGTGGCTGACACGCTCAGCTGTGCTCGCGCCCCGCGCCGAAGGCGAGCAGGCCGAGCAGCATCGCCATCAGGATCAGGAACGTGATCAGCCCGATCACGTAGGGGCTCACCGCGGGGTCGCCGTGCTCGCTCGACTCAGCGGCGAGAAGGGTCAGGTCACTCAGCGTCATAAGGCCACACCCTACCGGTCTCAGCGGACATGACCGTCCCCGGTCACGACGTACTTGGTCGAGGTCATCTCGGGCAGCCCCATCGGTCCGCGGGCGTGGAGCTTCTGGGTGCTGATGCCGATCTCGGCGCCGAAGCCGAACTCCCCGCCGTCGGTGAAGCGGGTGGAGGCGTTGACGAGCACCGCCGCGGAGTCGACGGCCGCGACGAAGCGGCGGGCGGCGCTCTGGTCCTCGGTGACGATCGCCTCGCTGTGCTGGCTGGAGTAGCGGCGGATGTGCGCCACCGCGTCGTCGAGATCGTCGACGACCGCGGCCGAGATGTCGAGGGAGAGGTACTCCTCGGCGTAGTCCTCGTCGGTCGCCGGCTCCACGTCGTCGTACTCCGCGAAGCGCTCGTCTCCGTGGATGCGCACGCCGTGCTCCTGCAGCGCCTCGATCACCGTCGGGAGGAACTCGTCGGCGATGTCGGCGTGCACCAGCAGCGACTCCGCGGCGTTGCACACGCTGCTGCGCTGGGTCTTGGCGTTGACCACGATCGCCAGCGCCTTGTCGAGGTCGGCCGCGCGGTCGACGTAGACGTGGCAGTTGCCGACGCCCGTCTCGATGACCGGCACCGTCGACTCCTCGACGACGCTGCGGATCAGGCCGGCTCCGCCACGCGGGATGAGTACGTCGACGAGCCCGCGGGCACGCATCAGCGTCTTGACGCTGTCGTGGGTGTCGCCCGGGACGAGCTGGACGACGTCCGGGTCCAAGCCGGTCCCCTCCGCTGCGGCACGGAGCACGTCCACGATGGCGGCGTTGCTGGACCGAGCGCTCGAGCTGCCGCGCAGCAGCACCGCGTTGCCCGACTTCAGGCAGATGCCGGCCGCGTCGGCCGTGACGTTGGGTCGGGCCTCGTAGATGATGCCGACGACCCCGAACGGCACGCGGACCTGGCGCAGCTCCAGCCCGTTGGCGAGCGTGCTGCCGCGCACGACCTCCCCCACCGGGTCCGGCAGGCCGGCGACGTCGCGCAGCCCCTGGGCCATCGCCTCCAGCCGCTCGTCGGTGAGCCGCAGCCGGTCGACGATGTTGGCCGGTGTGGCGTTGACCTCGGCGCGGGCGACGTCCTCTCCGTTGGCCCGGAGGATCGTCGGCGCGTGCTCCACCAGGGCCGTGGTCATGGCGTGCAGCGCCCGGTCCTTCTGGGCCCGGGTGGCGATGGCCAGGCCGTGGGAGGCCTCACGGGCCCGCTCGGCAGCCTCGATGACGTCCTGCGCAGTCGACATGTCAGGAGGGTAGTGCGTCCCTGCGCAAGATCTCACGGCGTCTCGTGAGAAGTGCGAGCCTCCGACAGGCAACGAAACCGGGCCCCGGTGCGTCACAGTCAGCAGCAACCATCATCGAAGGGATGTCTCCGTGCGCCGTCCACTCCTCACGATCGCCACCAGCCTGGCGATCGCCGCCTCCACCGCTCTGGTCGGGACCGGCGCCAGCGGGGCGTCCGCGGCTGCCGGCTCCACGGCCGCCACCTCCCCCTTCAGCCTGACCCGGGCCGCCCCCGACGCCACCGCAGGGCCGCCGGCGACCCTCTGGGCGCCGCACAAGGTGACCGCCGAGGCATCGGGCAAGCGGGTCTGGGTCGACCTCGGGGTCCGCCTGGTCGCCGGCTCGGCCCCGTTCGAGCTGCGCTCGACGCGTGCGTCGTACTCCGATCCGATCGTCACGACGTGGCACTCGCCCGACGGGCCTGTGGAGCTGCCCGGCGTGAGGATGAAGAACTTCAACGGCCGTCTCCCCGGGATGGTCCGCCTCGTCATCCGCGATCGCAGGGGCACCGTGGTGCACCGCGAGACGCGAGGCGGCTGCCTGAACAGCTGGAGCACCGAGCGGGTGCGACCCGACGCGCCGGCCCGCTCCCCCTACCCGCAGAGCTGCTACGGGAGCCTCTACAGCCTCGGCGCGGTCCAGGGCGTCCAGACCGGCTGGGCCTCCCCGCTGAGCGACTCCGGGCGGCGGCTCCCCCTGAAGCCCGGGACCTACCAGGTCACCGCTTCGCTGGGCGCGGCGTATGCGGGCCCGCTCGGGCTCACACCGGCGCAGTCCCAGCGCACGATCTCACTGGTCGTGCGTCGCGCCGACCACGACGGTGACGGGCACGCCCACGGCCGCACCGCCCGGCCCGACGGTGCACCGAGCGCCCCGTCCCCGGTCCCCGCGGCGAAGGAGCCGACCAGCCGGGCCGCCGGGGAGCCCGGAGACGTGTCCCCCGACCTGCGCTCGCTGCCCGCCTTCGGGATCCGGGTCTCGCGCAACGGTGACTTCCTGCAGTTCTCGGCGACGGTCTGGAACGCCGGCAACAGCCCGCTCGTGGTCGACGGCTTCCGCCGCGAGGGCGAGGACCTGATGGACGGCTACCAGTACTTCTTCGACAGCGACGGTGAGCAGACCGGCTACCAGAAGGTGGGGCAGCTGCACTGGCACGACGCTCCGACCCACCAGCACTGGCACTTCCTTGACTTCGCGCGCTACAGCCTGCTGCGCGCCGACAGGACCGAGGCCGTCCGCTCGCGCAAGCAGTCCTTCTGCCTGGCCAACACCGACATGGTCAACTACACCGTGCCCGGGGCCGACTGGCAGCCGGACCGGACCGACCTCGACACGGCCTGTGGCGAGCAGACCTCGCTCTCGATCCGGGAGGTGCTGTCCGCCGGCTCGGGCGACACCTACATGCAGTACCGCGCCGGTCAGTCGTTCAACCTGCGCGCGCTTCCCAACGGCGTCTACCACATCGCCGTCGAGGGCAACCCGATGCAGCGGCTGGTCGAGTCCGACCTGACCAACAACCTCGCGCTGCGCAGGATCCGGATCGGCGGCAAGCCCGGGGCGCGCACCGTGAAGGTGAGCAAGGTCGGCATCATCGACGAGCCCGCCGAGGAGCGGGGCCGCTGAGGAGAGGGGCCGCTGAGGAGAGGGGCCGCTGAGGCGCCTCTCGAACGCAGCGACGCCGCGTCGCCCCCGAGGGGGCGGCGCGGCGTCGTCGTTGGTGCGGGGTGTGGAAGCGGGTCAGCCCTTGCGCTGGTTGACCTGCTCGGTGGCGGCCGGGAGGACCGAGTGCAGGTCTCCCACCACGCCGAAGTCGACCAGCTCGAAGATCGGGGCCTCTTCGTCCTTGTTGACGGCCACGATCGTCTTCGAGGTCTGCATGCCGGCGCGGTGCTGGATCGCACCGGAGATGCCGTTGGCGACGTAGAGCTGCGGCGACACCGTCTTGCCGGTCTGGCCGACCTGGAAGGTGTGCGGCATCCAGCCCGAGTCGACCGCGGCGCGCGAGGCGCCGACGGCTGCGCCGAGCGAGTCGGCGAAGGCCTCGATCGGCTCGAAGTTGCCGCCGGTGCCACGCCCACCGGAGACCACGATCGCGGCCTCGGTGAGCTCCGGGCGACCGGTCGCCTGGCGGGGCTGCGAGGCGATGATCTGCGCAGTCTTCGCGGCGTCGGAGATCGTCGGTGCGAACTCCTCGACCGTGCCGGCGCCGGCGGTCTCCTCGGGAGCCGCCGAGTTGGGCTTGACCGTGATGATCGGCGTGCCCTGGGTGACCTTGGCGGTCACCGTGTAGTTGCCGGCGAACACCGACTGGGTGGTGACCGGGCCGGGCTGCACGTCGACCGCGTCGGTGATGATGCCCGAGTTGAGCTTGATCGCGAGGCGGCCGGCGATCTCCTTGCCCTCGTAGGAGGAGGAGATCAGGACCGCGGCAGCAGAGGACTTCTCGGCCAGCTGCTGCAGCGTCTCGGCCTTGGGAGCGACGAGGTAGCCCTTGATCTGCGCGTCGTCGACCGAGTAGATCTTCTCGGCGCCGTACTTCTTGAGGTTGTCGGCTGCGGCACCCGCCTGGTCGGCGGAGCCGATGAAGACGGCCGAGGGCTCGCCGAGGCGGCGCGCGATCGTCAGCAGCTCGTAGGTGGGCTTGCGGACAGCCCCGTCGACATGGTCGACCAGAACCAGAATCTCAGACATTCGAGGCTCCTCTAGATGAACTTCTTGGAGGCGAGGAAGTCGGTGAGCGCCTTGGCGCCCGAGCCGTCCTCGTCGGTGACGATCTCGCCGGCGGTGCGCGGCGGGCGGGCCGCGGTGTCCTCGACGGCGGTCCAGGCGACGGAGAGCCCGACCTGGCCGGCGTCGACACCGATGTCGGAGAGCGACAGCGTCTCGAGCGGCTTCTTCTTGGCGGCCATGATGCCCTTGAAGGACGGGTAGCGCGCCTCGCCGGTCTGGTCGGTCACCGAGAGGATCAGCGGCATGGTGCCCCCGATGACCTCGGTGGCGGTGTCGCCGTCGCGCTTGACGCGGACCTCCTTGCCCTGGGTCTCGACGACCGAGGCGAAGGTGACCTGCGGCAGGTTCAGCCGCTCGGCGAGCATCGCCGGGACGACGCTGCCGGAGGCGTCGGTGCTCGCCATGCCGCAGACCACGAGGTCCACGGGCGTCTCGGCACCGAGCTTCTCGATGGCCTTGGCCAGCACCAGCGACGTGGCGACGTAGTCGGAGCCCGCGATGGCCTCGTCGGACACGAGGACTCCCTTGTCGGCACCCATCTGGAGGGCCTTGCGGACAGCGTCCACAGCCTTCTCCGGGCCGATGCAGAGCGCGGTGACCTCGGCTCCCTCGTTCTTCTCCTTCAGCTGCAGGGCCTGCTCGACGGCGTACTCGTCAAGCTCGGACAGCAGCCCGTCGACGCTCACGCGGTCGACGGTGTTGTCGGACTCGAAATGCCGGTCCGCCGTGGCGTCCGGGACGTGCTTCACACAGACAACAATGTTCATGGTGGTGTGGCCGGTACGGCCCCTCCTGTGCGCTCGATGTGTTGTGCGAGGTTACTAGGTGGTCGTCCGAGGCAGAACCGGACGACCGCGTGTGGTCAGTCACAGCGATACTGTCACGAACCGAGGGGCCGTACCGCGCCGTCCTAGCGGACGGTCACCTTGGCGAGACCCTTGGAGCCCTGGACGTTCTGCGAGCCCTGGTAGGTCGCGATGACCTGGTACTTGCCCTTCTTCGTGACCTTCTTGAAGGTGACCTTGGCGGAGCCGGAGGCGCCGGTCACCCCAGTTGTCACTCCCTGTGACCGGCGTCTCGCAGGTTAGCGGTCCCTAACCCGGCTGGGAAGACCCGAGTTCCACCGCTGGGATTCGCCTCCAGCGTCAGGGGCGCAGCAGCTTGTCGAACAGCTTGCCGATCACCAGCCACGCGACGGCCCCGATCCCCCAGTTCACCAGAGCGTTGAGCGTCTCGGCGTTCTCCCCGGTGAACTCCTTGACGCCGTCCTCGCGGGCGAAGATGCCCAAGTCCACGAGGTCGGCGCCGTCGAGCACGAAGGCGACCAGCGTGTTGTCCTCGTTGGCCCCCAGCGCGATGCACAGCGCACCGACGGCGAGGAAGAGCGCGCAGACGACACACACCAGCCAGGCCAGCTGGGCGAGCGCCGAGCGGACGCCATCCGGGCTGAGGTCGCGCTTGCCCCGCTTCTTCTTGCCGGCTGCCTTGTCCGTCTTCTCGGCTTCTTCCTTCTGGGCCACTGCATTCCTCATCCGTCGTCGCGGCGAGCCTCCCGTCGGGCTCGCTCGATGCGTCATCGAAGCCGACAGGGGCTGCCTTGGCTAGTCACCGTCCCACGAAAGTGGCCTTGCCCGGCCCCTTCTCCATGAACGACTCCATGCCGATGGTGCGGTCCTCGGTGGCGAAGAGCGCGGCGAACTGCTGACGCTCGATGGCCAGCCCCGTCTCCAGGTCGACCTCGAGGCCCTGGTCGATCGACTCCTTGGCCGCGCGGACGGCGTACGTCGCGGCGCCGACGAACTGACGCGCCCACGCCAGCGCCTCGTCGTACACCTCGGCGGCGGGGACCACCCGGTCGACCAGACCGATGGCCAGCGCCTCGTCCGCCTTGACGAACCGGCCGGTGAGGACCAGGTCCTTGGCCTTGCTGGGGCCCACCAGACGCGAGAGGCGCTGGGTGCCGCCGGCTCCGGGGATGATGCCCAGCAGGATCTCGGGCTGCCCCAGCGTCGCGTTGTCGGCCGCGAAGCGGACGTCCGCGCACAGGGCCAGCTCGCACCCACCGCCGAGGGCGTAGCCGGTGATGGCCGCGACGACCGGCTTCGGGATCTGGGCGACCGCGGAGAAGGCGGACTGCAGCCCCCCGGAGCGCTTGATCATGTCGGTGTGCGACATGTCGGCCATCTCCTTGATGTCCGCCCCGGCGGCGAAGACCCGTTCGCCGCCGTAGATCACGACGGCCTTGACGTCGTCACGGGTCGTCGCCTCGGCCGCCGCGGCCCGAATCTCCTCCTGCACCTGGGCGTCGAGGGCGTTCATCTTCGGCCGGTCCAGACGCAGCGTCGCCACGCCGTCCTCGACCTCGAGTCGGACGAACTCACCCATGCTCAACACCTCACTGATCGTGGTCTCGTCCGGCGGCTGCGCCGGCCCACGCCGCATTGTGCCCGAGCGGGGACGGCGCTGTAAGGGGGCCTGGAGAGGGGGCGAAGTGGATGAATCGTGGATCATGGGCCGGGTGACCCCCGGAATGTGGACCTACGAAGGACAGACAACAGGCGTCTGGCCTGGACACCACCACCCCCTGGGCGCCACCTGGTCGGAGGAGTCGACGAACTTCGCCGTCTATGCGCCCGACGCCACCCACGTGTGGCTGTGCGTGTTCCACGAGCTCGACATCGAGATGCGCTTCTCGCTCACCGAGCAGTCGCTGGGCATCTGGCACGGCGCGCTGCCCGGGGTCGCCCCCGGCACCCGCTACGGCTTCCGCGCCGACGGTCCGTGGAACCCCTCCCAGGGGCTGCGCTTCAACCCCGCGCAACTGCTGCTCGACCCCTACGGTCGCGCCGTGTGCGGCGACGTCACGCCCCACCCGGCCATCTACGCCCACCGCCTCGACGACCCGGCCAAGCCCGAGACCACCGACTCCGCGCCGTACGTCGCGCGCAGCGTCGTGGTGGACGAGCGGTTCGACTGGGCCGGCGACCGGCCGCTTCGCCGGCGCTGGTCCGACACGGTCGTCTACGAGCTCCACGTGAAGGGGATGACCGCCCTGCACGACCAGGTGCCCGCGGAGCTGCGCGGCACCTACGCGGGACTCGCCTCCCCCGCGGTCATCGACTACCTCCTCGACCTCGGCGTCACCGCCGTCGAGCTGCTCCCGGTCCACCAGTTCTTCTCCGAGCCCTGGCTGGCCGAGAAGGGGCTGGGCAACTACTGGGGCTACAACAGCCTGGGCTTCTTCGCGCCCCACAACGCCTACTCCGCCTCGGGCGACCGCGGGGAGCAGGTCCGCGAGTTCAAGGAGATGGTCAAGGCCTTCCACGCCGCCGGGCTCGAGGTCATCCTCGACGTGGTCTACAACCACACGGCCGAGGCGGGTCCCGTCGGCCCCTCGCTGAGCTTCCGCGGGCTCGACGATCGGGGCTCCTACCGGCGCCTCCTCCCGAGCCTCGCCGACCTGGCGGCCGGCGGCCCCATCTTCGACGACACCTACTGGGACGTCACCGGCTGCGGCAACACCGTGGACACCTCCAACCCGCAGGTGCTGCGCCTGATCCTGGACTCGCTGCGCTACTGGGTCGAGGAGATGCACGTCGACGGCTTCCGCTTCGACCTGCTGCCGGCCCTGACCCGGACCGGCTACGACGTGGACATGAACTGCCACCTCCTGACCACCATCGGCCAGGACCCCGTGCTGCGTGACGTGAAGCTGATCGCCGAGCCGTGGGACGCCTCCGCCGAGGGCTACCGGGTCGGCGAGTTCCCTCCGCCGTGGATGGAGTGGAACGACCGGTACCGCGACACCATGCGCGACTACTGGCGGGGCGTGACCCCCGGTGTGCGCGCCGTCGCGACCCGGCTGGCCGGCTCCTCGGACCTGTACGCCGACGACGGGCGCTCGCCGTACGCCTCGGTCAACTTCGTCACCGCCCACGACGGCTTCACGGTGCGCGACCTGGTGTCCTACGACCACAAGCACAACGAGGCCAACGGCGAGGACAACCGCGACGGCACTGACAACAACCGCTCGTGGAACCACGGGGTCGAGGGCGAGACCGACGACCCGGGCATCCGCGCCCTGCGCCGGCGCCAGGCGGCCAACCTGATGGCGACGCTGTGTTTGTCAGCCGGTGTTCCGATGGTCACCGCGGGCGATGAGCGGGGCCGCACGCAGCGCGGCAACAACAACGCCTACAGCCAGGACAACGAGATCTCCTGGATCGACTGGAGTGCGGACGACGCCTGGCTCGACGTGCACGAGGTCACCCGGACCGCGCTGCGGCTGCGCCGCGCGCACCCGGCGCTGCGCCAGCGGCACTGGTTCGAGGGAAGGCCCGCGATCCTCGGGGGCCCGAAGGACCTCGCCTGGCTGCACCCGAGCGGCCGGGAGATGAGCGGTGGCGACTGGCAGGACGACTCGCTCGACGTGGTCGGCATGTTCGTGTCCGGGTCGCCGCTGCGCGCGCCCGGATCCCACGGCGAGCAGCTGCACGACAAGTCGTTCATGGTGTGGCTGAACGCCGGCGCCGAGCCGGTCAAGCTCCACCTGCCCGAGAACGACTGGGTCCAGGCGGGTGAGGTCGTGCTCTCGACCGACCCCGACGTGGCGGTGGGAACGCCGCTGCGTGCCGGGGAGTGGCTCGTCGTCGGACCGCGCTCGACGGTGCTCCTGCGCGAGATGTGAGCCGTCACCCGTCCGGGTCAGTCACGCCCCAGTCCCTGCTCCCGGGCGCGCAGCAGCGCGGCGGCGCGGTCCGCGGCTCCGATCTTGGTCAGCACGTTCGAGACGTGGTTGCGCACGGTCTTCGGGCTCAGCACCAGCCGGCGCGAGATCGTCGCGTTGTCGAAGCCGCGGGCCAGCAGGTCCAGGACTTCGCGCTCGCGGTCGGTCAGCTCGGGGAAGGGCACCCGCGCGGCCGTGCGCCCGCCGAGCAGCACCGACATGGCCCGCGCCGCGACCTTGGGGCCGAGGATGACCTCGCCGTTGGCCACCGCCCGGACCGCGCGCTCGACCTCGTCGGGGGTGGCGGACTTGAGCAGGTAGCCACGAGCGCCCGCCCTGACCGCGGCGACCACGGACTCGTCGTCCTCCTGCATCGTGACCACCAGCACCTTCAGGTCGGGCATGCGGCGGACCAGGTCCCGGGTGGCCTCGATGCCAGAACCCTCCCCCAGGCGAAGATCCATCAGCACGACGTCGACACGGGCGTCCACCACCGCGTGGGCCTCCTCGACCGTGGTCGCCTGGGCGACGACCTCGAACCCGGGCAGGGATCCGAGCAGTCCCACCATGCCGAGCCGGAAGACCGGGTGGTCGTCCACGACGGCGACTCGCAGCCGATCGACGGTGCTGTCCTGGGTCTCCTCAGTCATGCGCCACCTCCCGCCAGGGCAGGTCGGCGTGCACCCGCGTCCCTCCGCCCGGGTCCGACCCGACGCTGACGGTGCCGCCCTGCTCGGCGGCACGCTCGGCCATCGACCGTGTGCCGACACCGGCCCGGGAACCCTCGACGATGCCGGGACCGTCGTCTCGCACGGTGAGCCCCAGCCCGTGGTCGTCGACCCGGCTGGTGATCCAGCAGTGACGGGCCCCCGCGTGCCGTACGACGTTGACCACCGCCTCCACGGCGATCCCGTAGGCCGCGGCCGCCAGCGGTCCGGGCAGGTCGTCCGCGGGGTCGGCATCCACCGACACACGCAGCTCGCTTCCGTCGTACCTGGCCGCCAGCTCGTGCAGCGCGGCGCCCAGGCCCAGCTCCTCCAGCACCGGGGGCAGCAGATGGTGGGAGAGCTCGCGCACGGCACTCACCCGCTCGTCGAGCTCACCTTGGAGGGCGTCGAGGAGCTCCCCGGCGGTGGCCGGGTCGGTGGCGATGAGGTTGCGGGCGCCCTGCAGGCCCAGCCGCAGCCCCGCGAGGGAGGGGCCGAGCCCGTCATGGATCTCGCGGCGGATGAGTCGTCGCTCCTCCAGCCGCGCGCTGCCCAGGCGCTCGCGCAGCCGGGCGACGTCGCGCGCCGCCTCCACGACGGCGACGGCCCCGGCGACGACGGCCGACAGCTCAGCCAGGGTCCGCTCGCCCCGCGACCCCAGCGCCTCCCCCGCCGGCATCGTCACCTCCAGCAGACCCACCTCGGCGCCCCGGTGCCGCAGGGGCACCACATGGCTCGGCGGAGCGTCTGTCCTGTCGGCGCCCGCACGGAGCGGATCCGGAGTGCCCCACCGGGCCAGCGGCCCGTCGGCCCCGACGACCGTCACCGACTCCAGTCGCATGGAGCGGCCCAGGTCCTCGGCCAGGTCCGCCAGGAGCTGGTCGACGCTGCCCTGGCGTCCGAGCTGGGAGCCCAGCCGACGTACGACGTGCGCGGGATCGGCGGCCGTCCCGTAGACGAGCCGGTGCACGCGGCCCCCCAGCCACAGGCGTGCGGGCTGGACCGCGACGGCGACCGCCCCTGCTCCGAGGACGTGGGCGACGCCCCCGCCGGGGAGCACCTGCTCGAACAGCATCGTGACCACGAGGTAGAGCGCGAGCAGGACCACCGTCATCAGCCCGGCCAGCACCGCCCGACTCACCACGAGGTCGAGGCCCCACATCCTGCCGCGCAGCACCGCCACCATGACAGCGGCCGGGAAGACGGCCTGGGAGGCGAGGTGCAGCACGGGGGTGGGCCAGACGGGCAGGCCCAGGGAGGGCGGCAGCAGCAGCGGAACGAACGACACCGCCATCACCAGGGTGCCGAGCGCCAGCCAGCCGAGCCCGTTGCGCTCCTGGACCGGCCCGCGCCGTCGTCGCAGCTCGACCGCCGCGGCCGTCACCAACCCGAGCGGGATCGAGACCACCAGCGCGATGCCGACCACCGGGTCGATGCCGAGGGCCGCGCCGACCGTCATGATCACGACGAGCCCCGTCCCCGCGGCCAGCCCCCAGCGGGCCCGACCCAGCGGATGGTCGCGCACGAGCCACGGCACGATCAGGAAGATCGCCATCGTGCCCGGCACCCAGGCGGTGGAGTTGATCGCGTCCAGGGCCCACGGCAACGACCCGCCGCCCCGCTCGGCCCACCAGGCCTCTCCCGCGTACCCGAGGGCCGCGAGCCCGCCCCCGATCGCCGTGAGCCCGAGGATCCACGCGACGGGGTGGGCTCGGCGCCCCAGGGTGACCGCGGTGACGGTTCCGTAGACGCAGGCCACCGTGACATCGACGAGGAAGAACCACAGGTTCTCGTCGAGGCGTGGGCCGACCACCGCGAGCACGCACGAGGAGAGCGCGGCCAGGCCCCACGCAGTCGCGGCGACAGCCGCGGCCGCGCGGGGCCTGGTCGGAGCGTGCATCCCCTCCATGGGGCGAGAATCTATCGGCGCGTGGGCCGGTCCTCCAGAAGAACTCAGGCGTTCGCCCCAGTGGCACGGTCGCCGAGCGCGAAGCCCAGCGCCACCACGAGCAGCATCACCGGGCCGGGGAACCCGGCCATGTACTGGAGCGGGGAGATGCCGAACAGCAGCGTCAGCCCGCCCAGCACCGCTCCCACCCAGCCGATCCAGCGCGGGGCGGAGGCGTGCTTGAGCGCAGCGACGGCCAGAGCGACTCCGCTCACCCCTGCCCCCACCCACAGCCAGCCGACCGTGCCGATCCAGTGCCCGTAGAAGGCGCTCGACTCCGCCACCATCGTGTCGGTGTCGCCGAGCCCGAAGATGAACTCGGTGTCCAGCGCCGAGCCCATCAGCCCGGCGACGGAGACGAGCACCAGGCCCATCGCCGACAGGTCGGGCAGCAAGCTGCCGACCGGCGTCTGCGCCGCGAGCCGGCGGCGCAGCCCGGCGGCGAACACCAGCACCAGCACGGCCGCCACCATCGTGGCGGTGTGGAACAGGACCAGGTTCGGCACGAGCTCGCTGAGCCGCTCGGTGATCGCCTCCGCGTCCCCGGCGTACTGCTCCCCGTAGACGGCGTCGATCGTCAAGGACGCCTGGATGCCGATGACGCCGGCCAGGCCGGCGACGACCCCGGCCCAGGCCCAGGCCCGGCCGGGTCGCCCCTCATGGACGACGGCCCGGCCGGCCCCCAGCGTGCTCATGGTGCTGCTGCTCTGCTCGGCGATGGTGCTCATGCTTGTTCCTCTCGTCGGTCTGGTGAGAGGAACGCTCCCGCGCCCGGCGTCCCGGGTGCCAGGTCAGCGTGTCCCGACTGTCCGGGCACCCTGTCCGGGCACCCAGTCCGGGCACCCTGCCCGGGCGCGGGAGGGCGAGGCGGGTCAGGAGTGGGGCAGCGCCATCAGGCCCAGCTCGGCCGGAGCGGCCAGCAGGTCGTGGCGCGGCAGGATGCGCACCGTGTAGCCGAACGGGCCCGGCCGGGTGAGCGTCACGGACCCGCCGAAGGCATGACGGGCCCCCTCGTAGGACTCCTGCAGCTCCAGCGACGTGACGCTGGCGCCGGCCAGGGAGTCCTCGGCCGTGATCGCGCCGTGCACCAGCTGGATGTCGACGTCGTCCGGTGAGAGCGCCCCCAGCGCGACGAAGACGCGCACGGTGAGGACGTCGCCCAGCTCGGGGCTGTCCCCCACGCCAGAGGAGTCGATGTGCTCGACGGCCACGTGCGGCCAGGCATCGCGGACCTTGTGCTTCCACTCGGCCAGCCCGTGGGCCGCACTCTCGTCGGCGGCGATCCGACGGCGCGATTCTGCGGCGGGCGCATAGAGGGCCTCGACGTAGTCGCGCACCATCCGCGATGCCACGACCTTCGGCCCGAGCGACTTGATCGTGTGGCGCACCATCTCGATCCACCGGGCCGGCACGCCCTGGCGGTCGACGTCGTAGAAGCGCGGCGCCACCTCGTTCTCGATGAGGTCGTAGAGCGCCGTCGCCTCGATGTCGTCGCGGTGGTCCGGGTCGTCCACGACGTCGGCCGACGGGATCGCCCAGCCGTTGTTGCCGTCGAACCACTCGTCCCACCACCCGTCGAGGATGGACAGGTTGAGCCCGCCGTTGAGGGCGGCCTTCATGCCCGACGTGCCACAGGCCTCGTAGGGACGCAGCGGGTTGTTGAGCCAGACGTCGCAGCCCGGGTAGAGCGGCAGGGCCATCGCGATGTCGTAGTTGGGCAGGAACGCGATCCGGTGGCGCACCTCGGGGTCCTCCGCGAAGCGGACGATCTCCTGGATGAGCTTCTTGCCGCCGTCGTCGGCCGGGTGCGCCTTGCCCGCGATGATCAGCTGGATCGGCCGCTCGGGGTCGAGCAGCAGCCGCTTGAGCCGCGCGGGGTCGCGCAGCATCAGCGTGAGTCGCTTGTACGACGGGACGCGGCGCGCGAAGCCGATCGTGAGGACGTCGGGGTCGAGCACGGAGTCGGTCCAGTCCAGCTCGGCCGGAGCGGCGCCGCGCTCGATGCAGGACTCGCGGACCCGGCGGCGCACGTCGAGGACCAGGCGCTCACGCAGCACCCGCTTGGTCCGCCAGATGTCGGCGGAGGGCACCCGGTCGACCGCCGCGAAGGCGTCGCTCGGGTCGTCGCGCGTGGGCTCGGAGTCGGGGTCGACGCCGGCTCCGCGGGAGAGCTCGTAGACCTCGGGGGCGCACCAGGTGGGGGCGTGCACGCCGTTGGTGATCGAGCCGATCGGGACCTCGGCCTCGTCGAAGGCCGGCCAGAGGCCGTTGAACATCCCCCGTGACACGTGCCCGTGCAGCTGCGAGACGCCGTTCGCCCGCTGGGCCAGGCGCAGGCCCATCACAGCCATGTTGAAGACGCCCGGGTCGCCGTCCTCGTAGTTCTCCGCCCCCAGGGCGAGGATCCGGTCGACGGGAACGCCCGGGGTGGGGCTGTTGCCGGAGAAGTACTGCTCGATGAGCTCGCGCGAGAACCGGTCGATGCCGGCGGGCACGGGCGTGTGCGTCGTGAAGACCGTCCCGGTGCGTGACACCTCCAGCGCGGTGTCGAAGTCGAGGGCAGGCCCGCCCTCGCCGACGGTGAGCTCACGGATCCGCTCGATGCCGAGGAAGCCGGCGTGCCCCTCGTTGGTGTGGAAGACCTCGGGCTCGGGGCTGCCCGTGAGCCGGGAGTGGACGCGCAGCGCACGCACTCCGCCGACACCCAGCAGCAGCTCCTGGAGGAGACGGTGCTCGGCGGTGCCGCCGTAGAGCCGGTCGGTCACCTCGCGCAGGCGGGGCTCGTTGGCCTCGACGTCGGAGTCCAGCATGAGCAGCGGCACCCGCCCGACCTGGGCGACCCAGATCCGGGCGTGCAGCTCGGAGCCGGGGACGCCGATGGTGATCGTGGCCGGCGTGCCGTCGGCCTCGCGCAGCAGCGACACCGGGAGGCCGTCGGGGTCGACGACCGGGTAGGTCTCCTGCTGCCAGCCCGCGCGGGACAGCGACTGGCGGAAGTAGCCGTGCCGGTAGAGCAGGCCCACTCCGACGATCGGGACGCCGAGGTCGGAGGCGCTCTTGAGGTGGTCGCCGGCGAGGATGCCCAGGCCCCCGCTGTACTGCGGGAGGACCGAGGCGATCCCGAACTCCGGGGAGAAGTAGCCGATGGCGGCGGGCGAGGTCGACCCGGCGGCGGCGCGGCGCTGGTACCAGCGGTCGGCGGTGAGGTAGTCGGAGAGGTCCTCGGCGACGGCCTTGAGCTGCTTGCGGAACTTCTTGTCCTTGCGCAGCTCCTCCAGACGCTCCGGGTCGACGGCCCCCAGCAGGCGGACCGGGTCGCGACCGGTGGACTCCCACAGGTCGGGGTCGACCGTGCGGAAGAGCTCCTGGGAGTCGTGGTGCCAGCTCCAACGCAGGTTGGCAGCCAGATCGCCCAACGCGCTCAGCTCGGTCGGCAGGACAGGACGGACGGTGAATCGTCTGATGGCTCGCACAGGTCGACGGTAGCGGTCCGGCTGGATCGTTCCAACCCACAGGTCCATATCCATGGGCGGACAGCCGCTTGCTCCCGTCCGCCCCTCGTCCAGGCCGTGTGTAGCGGCCGCGGAACGGGGAACCACCCGGACAGCAGCGCCGTCGAGAGCGACCCGAGACCGGCTCCTCTCGATCACCCGGCGTTGCCTCCCTGTCACCGTAGACCGCTAGGTTGGAGAAATGGTCGGACGCATCCCCGTCATGAACGTCATGCCTCTGGTCGATCTGGGCCGTCAGCCAGCCAAGGCAACCCTCCACGAACCCTTCCCGGTCACCGCCACGGTGTTCCGGGAGGGACACGACAAGCTCGGCGCCGAGGTGGTCCTCACCGGCCCCGACGGCGTCCGGCGACCCCCGGTGCGGATGGTGAAGAGTCCCCACCTCGAGACCCCGGACCGGTACGACGCGTGGGTGACCCCCGACGCCGAGGGCGCCTGGACCTTCGAGATCCAGGCCTGGTCCGACCCCCTCGCCACCTGGCAGCACGACGCGGGACTCAAGATCCCCGCCGGCGTCGACGTGGAGCTGATGTTCACCGAGGCGCGCCTACTGTGCGAGCGCATCCTCAAGACGCTCCCCCCGTCCGACCCCCAGCGCTCGGTGCTCAAGAGCGCGATCGACGCGGCGGCCGACACCGACCGTCCGGTGGAGGCCCGGCTGGCCGTGCTGCAGTCCCCCGAGCTCGACGAGGCCTTCCTCGCCAACCCGCTGCGCGAGCTGGTCACCCTCGAGGGACCGTTCCCGTTCTTCGCGGACCGGCGCCTGGCCCTGTTCGGCAGCTGGTACGAGTTCTTCCCGCGCTCCGAGGGTGCCCGGCAGGACCCGGCGACCGGCAAGGTCGTCAGCGGCACCTTCCGCACCGCGGCCCAGCGCCTCGACGCCGTCGCCGCGATGGGCTTCGACGTCATCTACCTCCCCCCGATCCACCCGATCGGCGAGGTCAACCGCAAGGGCCCCAACAACACGCTCACGCCCGGCCCCGACGACCCCGGCTCGCCCTGGGCGATCGGCAGCCGCCACGGCGGCCACGACGCCGTCCACCCCGATCTGGGGACGATCGACGACTTCGACGCGTTCGTGGCGCGCGCCGGCGAGCTCGGGCTCGAGGTGGCCCTCGACCTGGCGCTGCAGGCGGCGCCCGACCACCCCTGGGTCGAGTCGCACCCGGAGTTCTTCACCACGCGGGCCGACGGCTCTATCGCCTACGCCGAGAACCCGCCCAAGAAGTACCAGGACATCTACCCGGTCAACTTCGACAACGACCCCGAGGGCATCTACGCCGAGGTGCTCCGCGTCGTACGCCACTGGATGGACCACGGGGTGCGGGTCTTCCGCGTCGACAACCCGCACACCAAGCCGGTGGCGTTCTGGGAGCGGCTGCTCAAGGAGATCCGCAGCACCGACCCGGATGTGCTCTTCCTCTCCGAGGCCTTCACCCGCCCCGCGATGATGCACGCGCTCGGCGCGGTCGGCTTCCACCAGAGCTACACCTACTTCACCTGGCGCAACGCCCGCTGGGAGCTGGAGGAGTACCTCCGCGAGCTCTCCGGGGAGTCGGCCCACGTGCTGCGGCCGAACTTCTTCGTCAACACCCCCGACATCCTCCACGCCTACCTGCAGTACGGCGGGCCCGCGGCGTTCAAGATCCGCGCGGCCATCGCGGCCACCGGCTCGCCGAGCTGGGGCGTCTACGCCGGCTTCGAGCTCTACGAGCACGTGGCCGTCAAGCCCGGCAGCGAGGAGTACCTCGACTCGGAGAAGTACCAGGTCCGGGTCCGCGACTGGGAGGGGGCACAGGCGCAGGGCCGCACGCTCGCGCCGTACCTCACCAGGCTCAACGAGATCCGGCGCGCCCACCCGGCGCTGCAGCAGCTGCGCAACGTCGCCATCCACAGCAGCGACGACGAGAACGTCCTGGTCTTCTCCAAGCGCAGTCCCGGGCACGATCCCGGGCAGGACGACACCGTCATCGTCGTGGTCAACGTCGACCCCCACGCCACGCGTGAGACGACCGTCCACCTCGACCTGCCCGCCCTGGGGATGGAGTGGCACGACTCCTTCCCCGTCCATGACGAGCTCACCGACCAGACTTGGACCTGGGGCGCGCACAACTACGTGCGCCTCGACCCGTCCTATGAGCCCGCCCACATCCTCACTGTCAGGAGGCCCCGTTGACCGAGCCCGCGCCACACGGATCCATGGACGGCGATCCCGCCGTCACCGCCGACCCCGCAGCGGGCACGACCGCCGCCGACAACGCGCTCTTCGCGGGGGGTGACACCCCCGACTGGTTCAAGACCGCGGTCTTCTACGAGGTCCTGGTCCGCTCGTTCCGCGACTCCAACGGCGACGGCATCGGCGACTTCAAGGGCCTCACGGAGAAGCTCGACTACCTGCAGTGGCTCGGCGTCGACTGCCTCTGGGTGCCGCCGTTCTTCCCCAGCCCGCTGCGCGACGGCGGCTACGACGTCGCCGACTACACCGGGGTGCTGCCCGAGGTCGGCACGATCGACGACTTCCACCACTTCCTGGACGAGGCGCACAAGCGCGGCATTCGCGTGATCATCGACTTCGTCATGAACCACACCAGCGACCAGCACCCGTGGTTCCAGGCGAGCCGGGAGGACCCCGACGGGCCCTACGGCGACTTCTACGTCTGGTCCGACACCGACGAGCTCTACGAGGACGCGCGGATCATCTTCGTCGACACCGAGCCGTCCAACTGGACCTGGGACCCGGTGCGTCAGCAGTACTTCTGGCACCGCTTCTTCAGCCACCAGCCGGACCTCAACTTCGACAACCCCAAGGTCCACGAGGCGATGCTGGAGGCGTTGTCCTTCTGGCTCGACATGGGTCTCGACGGCTTCCGTCTCGACGCCGTGCCCTACCTCTACGAGCGCCCCGGGACCAACGGCGAGAACCTCCCCGAGACCCACGAGTTCCTGCGCATGGTGCGCCGCTTCGTCGACGAGAAGTACCCCGGCCGGGTGCTGCTGGCCGAGGCCAACCAGTGGCCGGCTGACGTCGTCGACTACTTCGGCGACTTCGAGTCCGGTGGCGACGAGTGCCACATGTGCTTCCACTTCCCGGTGATGCCGCGCATCTTCATGGCCGTGCGCCGTGAGTCGCGCTTCCCGATCTCGGAGATCCTCGACCAGACGCCGGCGATCCCCCACAACTGCCAGTGGGGCATCTTCCTGCGCAACCACGACGAGCTCACCCTCGAGATGGTCACCGACGAGGACCGCGACTACATGTGGGGCGAGTACGCCAAGGACCCGCGGATGAAGGCCAACATCGGCATCCGTCGGCGGCTGGCGCCGCTGCTGGACAACGACATCAACCAGATGGAGCTGTTCACCGCGCTGCTGCTCTCGCTGCCGGGCTCGCCTGTCCTCTACTACGGCGACGAGATCGGGATGGGCGACAACATCTGGCTGGGAGACCGCGACGGCGTCCGCACGCCGATGCAGTGGACGCCCGACCGCAACGCCGGGTTCTCGGTCGCCACCCCCGGCAAGCTGCACCTGCCGCTGGTCCAGGACCCCGTCTACGGCTACCAGAGCGTCAACGTCGAGGCGCAGCTCGAGAACTCCTCGTCGCTGCTGCACTGGACGCGCCGGATGATCCACGCGCGCCGCAAGCACGCGGCGTTCGGTCTGGGCACCTTCGCCGACCTGGGCGGGTCCAACCCCAGCGTGCTGTCCTACGCCCGCGAGCACACCGACGAGGACGGGCGCACCGACATCATCGTGTGCGTCAACAACCTGTCGCGCTTCCCCCAGCCGTGCGAGCTCGACCTGCGCCGCTTCGAGGGCTACCAGCCCGTGGAGCTGCTGGGCGGAGTCCCGTTCCCCGAGATCGGGGAGCTCCCCTACATGCTCACCCTCGGCGCCTACGGCTTCTACTGGTTCCGTCTCACCAAGCCCGCTTCGGCGGAGGAGGGAGCGTCGACGTGACAGGTCCCACGGACGTCATGATCCCGTTCCTCGAAAGGTCGCGCTGGTTCGGCGGCAAGGGTCGCGGGTTCACCGTCGCCGAGATCCGGCGCCTGGGCGAGGTGCCCGGGGGCGTGGAGGACGGTCCCCGGGTGGTGATCGACGTGGTCGTCGTCGACTACACCGACTCCGACGAGGGCGGCGAGGAGCGCCGCGAGATGTACCAGGTCCCGCTGGCGTTCTACCCCGAGCCCCAGGAGCGCCTCGAGCACGCGCTGGTCGGCACCTGGAGCGAGCCCGAGCTCGGCACGGGCGAGCTCTACGCCTACGACGCCGTGCACGACCACGACGCGATGGCGTCCTGGCTGCGCTCCTTCGACCTCGCGGCGACCCGGACCGTCGACCCCGACAGCCCGCTGGCCTTCCACCGACTACCGGGGCACGACCTCGACCTCGGCGGCCACTCGACGCTGTTCAGCGGCGAGCAGTCCAACTCGTCGGTGGCCTTCGGCGAGGATTCGCTGATGAAGGTGTTCCGCAAGCTCACCCCGGGGGTCAACCCCGACATCGCCATCCACGAGGTCCTCACCCGCACGGGCTCCGACCACGTGGCGGGGCTCTACGGCTGGCTCGACATCCACGACGAGGCGTCCGACTCCGTCATCCAGCTCGCGATGCTGCAGCAGTTCCTGCGCACCGCCAGCGACGGCTGGGACCTCGCGCTGGTCAGCGTGCGCAACCTGTTCGCCGAGGCCGACCTGCACGCCCACGAGGTGGGCGGCGACTTCGCCGGCGAGTCGGCCCGTCTCGGGGTGGCGCTGGCGGAGGTGCACGCCGACCTCGCCGAGCACTTCCCGGTGGAGCGGCTCGGCGCCGAGCAGATGGCCGAGCTGGCCACCGCGATGCGCCGGCGACTCGACGAGGCCCTCGCGATCGTCCCGGGCCTGGAGCCGCACGCCGACGGCCTGCGCGCCGCCTACGACCGGGTGGCCGCGCTCGACGACGTCCCCGTCCAGCGGGTCCACTGCGACCTGCACCTCGGACAGACGCTGCGCACCAGCAAGGGCTGGAAGATCGTCGACTTCGAGGGCGAGCCCGCCAAGCCGCTGGCCGAGCGGATGCTGCCCGACTCGCCGTGGCGCGACGTCGCCGGGATGCTGCGCTCCTTCGACTACGCGCCCCGCGTGGTGGAGCGCACCCTGGGCGAGGGCGACGCCAACGACGACCACCAGCGCGCCTACCGCGCCGAGGAGTGGGCCGAGCGCAACCGGACGGCGTTCCTCGAGGCCTACGCCGGCCGCGAGCTCACCCCCGACGAGACGACCCTGCTCGCGGCGTACGTCGCCGACAAGGCCGTCTACGAGACCGTCTACGAGACCCGCAACAGGCCGGGGTGGGTGTCGATCCCGCTCGCCGCCGTCGCCAGGATCGGAGCCGCATCATGACCAGCGATACCCCCGCCAGCACGCCTTCGGGCACGCCCGCAGGCACACCCGCCAGCACCCCCGGGCTCAAGCCGGTCTCCCGCGAGGAGCTCGACCTGCTCGTCCAGGGTGCGCACGGGCACCCGCACGCGATCCTCGGGGCCCACGTCCACGACGGGGGCGTGAGCGTCCGGGTCTTCAAGCCCCTGGCCTCGAGCGTCGTGATCGGCCACAGCGGCACCGAGACCCGCCTCACCCACGAGTACGAGGGCGTCTGGGCCGGCGTGCTGCCGGTCGCCGACGTCCCCGACTACCGGGTGGCCGTCTCCTACGACGCCGAGCCGATCGTGCTCGACGACCCCTATCGCTACCTGCCCACCCTGGGCGAGACCGACCTGCACCTGATCAACGAGGGCCGGCACGAGAACCTGTGGGACGTCCTCGGCGCCAAGGTGCGCCACTACCCCGCCGGCGTGAGCGGCACGTCGTTCGCCGTCTGGGCGCCGTCGGCGCGCGGCGTGCGCCTCAAGGGCGACTTCAACAGCTGGGACGGCCGCGAGCACCCGATGCGCCAGCTCGGCGTCTCGGGCGTGTGGGAGCTGTTCGTCCCCGACATCGGCTCCGGGACGCAGTACAAGTTCGCGATCCTCGGCGCCGACGGCGTCTGGCGCGACAAGGCCGACCCGATGGCGTTCCACACCGAGGTCCCGCCGCTGACGTCGTCGGTGGTGTTCGAGTCCTCCTACGAGTGGTCGGACTCCGAGTGGATGCAGACGCGCCCCGAGCGTCGCCACGTCAACGAGCCGATGTCGGTCTACGAGATGCACCTCGCCTCCTGGCGCAAGGGCTGGCAGGGCGAGACGCTGGACTACCGCCAGCTGGCCGACACGCTGGTCCCCTACCTCACCGAGCTGGGCTTCACCCATGTCGAGTTCATGCCGGTGATGGAGCACCCGTTCGGCGGCTCCTGGGGCTACCAGGTCACGTCGTACTTCGCGCCGACAGCGCGGCTGGGCGACCCCGACGGCTTCCGCTTCCTCGTGGACCGGCTGCACCAGGCCGGGATCGGCGTCATCGTCGACTGGGTGCCGGCGCACTTCCCCAAGGACGACTTCGCCCTGGCCCGCTTCGACGGGACCCCGCTCTACGAGGACCCCAACCCGAGCCGCGGCGAGCACCCCGACTGGGGCACCTACGTCTTCAACTTCGGCCGCCGCGAGGTGCGCAACTTCCTCGTGGCCAACGCGCTCTACTGGCTGGAGCAGTACCACGTCGACGGTCTGCGCGTGGACGCCGTCGCCTCGATGCTCTACCTGGACTACAGCCGCGAGCCCGGCGAGTGGACGCCCAACGTCCACGGCGGGCGGGAGAACCTCGAGGCCGTGCAGTTCCTCCAGGAGATGAACGCCACCGTCTACAAGCGGGTGCCCGGCGCGATGACGATCGCCGAGGAGTCGACCTCCTGGCCCGGCGTCACCGCCGCCACCAGCGAGGGTGGCCTGGGCTTCGGCTTCAAGTGGAACATGGGCTGGATGCACGACTCGCTGGGCTACGTCCAGCACGACCCCGTGCACCGCGCCTACCACCACGGCCAGATGACGTTCTCGCTCGTCTATGCCTTCTCCGAGAACTACGTGCTGCCGATCAGCCACGACGAGGTCGTGCACGGCAAGGGCTCGCTGCTGCGCAAGATGCCCGGCGACCGGTGGCGCCAGCTGGCCAACATGCGCGCCTACCTGGGCTTCATGTGGGCCCACCCCGGCAAGCAGCTGGTCTTCATGGGCGCCGAGCTCGGCCAGGAGTCGGAGTGGGCCGAGGCCCGCGAGCTGGACTGGTGGCTGCTCGACCACCCCGAGCACCGCGGGGTGCACGACCTGGTCCGGGACATGAACACCGTCTATCGCGAGACCCCCGCGCTCTACGCCAACGACGCCGACCCGGCGACCTTCGCCTGGATCGACGCCAACGACGCGGGACGCAACGTGTTCTCGTTCGTGCGCCGGGCCCCGGGCGAGCCCGACCTGGTCTGCATCGCGAACTTCGCGGCGGTGCCCCACGAGGGCTTCCGGCTCGGGTTCCCCGAGGCGGGCGCCTGGGACGAGGTGCTCAACACCGACGCCGAGGGCTACACCGGCTCCGGCGTCGGCAACCTGGGCGCCGTCGAGGCCGCCGACGGCGAGTGGTCCGGGCAGCCGGCCCACGCCGACGTAGTGGTCCCCCCGCTCGCGACGGTCTGGTTCCGGCGCCGCGCCTGAGCAGGTCGTCCGCCTGTGAGCCCACGTCCGGCCTCCGTGCCGGGCGTGGGCTCTCCCTTGGGGTGGCACGTTGGCCGGGCGGCTAGGGTGACTGCGTGACCGACCCGTCGTCCCTCCCGGGCCACCCGACCCTCACCGTGGTCGTGGTCGCGGAGGGCATCGCCCGCATCAGCTGGCAGCCCTCTCTCACCGAGCAGCGCACAGCCGTCGACGTCGTACGACGCGAGGTCGAGGCGCTGCTCTCGGGTCACGCGCGCGTCGAGGCGCTCGTCTCTCCGGAGGACGAGGCCGGTCTGCGCATCGCCACCTGGGCCGGGCTGCGCCGCGAGGGCGTGATGCGCGGGGTGCCCCGAGACGGCGCCACCACCGACCTGGTGGTCTTCGCTCGTCTGGCCTCCGACGTGCCGGCCACCCATCCCGAGGGCTTCCGCGAGCTGCTCAACTCGTTCCTGCCCCGCAAGCGGGCGATCAGCCAGATGCTGGTGCGCGACGAGCAGGACCGGGTGCTGCTGTGTCAGCTCACCTACAAGCGAGACTGGGACCTGCCGGGCGGAGTGGTCGAGGTGGGCGAGTCCCCGCAGCTGGCCGTGGCCCGCGAGGTCGAGGAGGAGCTGGGTCTCACCATCCCCGCCGGACGGCTGCTGCTGACCGACTGGCTGCCGCCGTGGAGCGGCTGGGACGACGCGCTGTGCCTGGTCTTCGACGGGGGGCGCCACGCCGCGAGCATGCTGGAGCGCATTGTGCGCGAGGAGCGCGAGATCCGCTCAGCGGCGTTCTGCACCCTCGAGGAGGCTCGGGAGCGGTGTGCCGACTTCACCGCCCGCCGGGTCGAGGCCGCGCTCCGGCAGAGTGGGACCGGCGAGGCTCCGGCCTACACGGAGTCGGGCGCCTAGACCCGTTGTCCGGCCGGGGTGCAGCGCGACGAGGACGCCGGCCAGGAGCAGCAGGCCACCTCCGGCCTCCGGCCCGTTCGGCCGATCGCCGAGCAGCAGCCAGGCCGAGGTCATCGCCACGACCGGCGCGAGCAGCACCCAGGGCACCACCGCAGCGGGCGGGTTGCGGGCCAACAGCGCGTTGAAGATGCCGTAGCCCACCAGGGAGGCCAGCACGGCCGTGTAGACCGTCGACACCACCGCCTGGAGGCTCAGCCCTGTGAGTGCGGCACCGACGGCGTCCGGACCGTCGAGGAGCAGCGAGAGCCCGAAGATCGGAGCCGGCACGACGACCGCCGACCACACCGTCAGCGACAGCCCACCGCGCACCCCCGAGGCCCGGGACACCACGTTGCCGATCCCCCAGGACAGGGCACCAGCCAGGCACAGCACGAGCGCCGCCAGGGGCACGTCGCCGCCGCGTCCCAGGGCGACGACCCCGAGTCCGCACGAGCCGACCAGCACGCCGGCCGTCTGCCTCGGCGTGGGCCGCTCGCCCAGCACCCCGGCCGCGATCACGATCGTGAAGATGACCTGCGCCTGCAGCACGAGTGCCGCCAGGCCGGGCGGCAGGCCCGCGTGCATCGCCACGTAGAGCAGGCCGAACTGGCCGAGCGACATGAAGACGCCGACGGCCGCCACCGTCGTCCACGGAGCGCTCGGCCGCGGCACCAGCAGCACGGCCGGGAAGACCACGAGGACGAACCGAAGCGCCACGAAGAGCAGCGGCGGCACGTCGGCCATGCCCCAGTCGATCACGACGAAGTTGAAGCCCCAGATCGCGGCGACCAGGGCGGCCAGGAGGGAGTCTCGAGCAGTCACGCAGCCGAGTCTGACCTCAGTGACCATGAAGCACCAGCGAACTGAACTGCACGGCATCTTGTAGCGTTGCTTCATGATCGATCTCGCCGCCCTGGTCTCCCTGCGGGCCGTCGCCGCCCACGGCTCCGTGGTGGCCGCCGCCACCGCGCTCGGCTACACACCCAGCGCGGTCTCCCAGCAGGTCAAGCGCCTCGAGCGGCAGGCGGGCGTCGCGCTGCTGGAGCGGGTGGGCCGCGGCGTGCTGCTGACGGGCCCGGGCCGCCGGCTCGTCGAGTCCGGTGACCGGCTGCTCACCGACCTGGAGGAGATCGAGGCCGACCTGCACGCGGAGGCCGGCACCGTCACCGGGCACCTCCGGGTGACGGCCTTCTCCACCGCGACGCGCGGCCTGGTCGCGCCCGCCGTACGCACGGTGCAGCAGGCGCACCCCCACCTCACCGTGACCCTCACGGAGCGCGAGCCCTGGGACGCCGTCGAGCTGGTCGCGGACGGGCGCAGCGACGTCGCGATCGTGCACCGCTGGGGTGACGTCCCGATCGCCGTCCCCGACCATCTCGAGACCACCCAGGTGGCCCGTGACGTCGCGGACGTCATCGTGCCGACGGGACACCGCCTGGCCGAGCGCGAGCACGTGAGGCCCGCCGACCTCGTCGACGAGGGATGGATCGCCACGCCGCAGGGGACGATCTGCCGTCAGTGGCTGAACCGGATGTACGACGGCACGGGGCGGCTGCCGCTCATCGCCCACGAGTCGATGGAGTTCCCCTCCCACGTCGCCCTCGTCGAGGCCGGACTCGGCATCGCGCTCATCCCCCGGCTCGGCCGCGCAGACCTGCCCGCCGGCCTGCGCGCCGTACCCGCCCGGGACCCGGTCCCGACCCGCGACGTGCTCGCCCTGCACCGCCGCAGCATGGCCGCCTCCCCCGCCGTACGCGCCTTCCTGGCCGCGCTCGCCCCCGCCGCTGCCCCCATGTAACGCGGGGTTATGCGACCTACCACAGCGAAATATCGCTGGGGCAGTGCCCATAACCCCGCGTTACAGCCGGCGGCGCGGCGCGCGAGTCGCGTCAGAAGAGGGCGGAGGCGAGGCTCTGGCGGCCCTTGATGACGCGGGGGTCGTCGTTGCCGACGGCGGCGAAGAGCGCGATCAGGTGCTGGCGGGCGCGGTCGCGCTCATCGCCGGAGCTGCGACGGACGAGCTCGACGAGGCGGTGGAACGCGTCGTCGACGTGGCCCCCGAGCATGTCGAGGTCGGCCACCATCGTCTGGGCGTCGACGTCGTCGGGAGCGTCGGCGGCAGCGGCGCGGGCGGCGTTGAGGTCGACCCCCTGGGTGCGCTGCAGGACCTTGGCCATCGCGAGGCCGGCGGCCGCCTCGGAGTCGGCAGGATTGGCGTCGACGAGCTTCTGGTACTCGACCACGGCGCGGTCGATGTCGCCCTCGCCCAGCGCGTCCTGGGCCGGCGCGTAGCGCGGGTCGAGCTGCGGCTCGTCGTCGCCGTCGACGACTGCGGCGCCGACGGCGCGCGGCTGGTGCCGACCGGCGACGCCCTGCGCGGTGAGCTGCTGGGCGACCTGGGTCAGCGCGGTGCGCAGCTCGTCGATCGGCAGCGGGTCCTGCAGCAGCGGCATCGGGCGACCGTCGACGACGGCCACGACCAGCGGGATGGACGGGATCTGCATGGCCTGGGCGATCCCCGGTGCCGCGTCGATGTCGACCAGCCCGACCAGGAAGCGGCCGTCGAACTCGCCCGACAGGGTCTCGAGGTCGTCGGCGAGCTGACCGCTCTCCGGCATCCGGGTGCGCGAGAAGAACACCAGCAGCACCGGCGCGGTCATCGAGGTCTCGAGGATCGACTGGAAGTTCTGCTCGTCGAGCGGTACGGCGTACGCCGAGCCGCCCGCGGGAGCCCCGGCCGGGCCGCCGGCGGGCGCCCCGCCAGGAGCCGCGCCCGAGGGAGCTGCACCCGTCGGAGCGGGCGCGGGGCGCTTGAGGGCGGACAGGTCGATCGCACCCGGACGGGTGAACGGCTGCTGCGTCATGGCGCCATCTTCCCCCACGCCACAACCACCCCGGCACCCATCCCCCACCCGCGACCCGTCATCGCCTCGACCAGACACGCCGTGCCCCGCGGCGCCAGTGACGGATCGCCGCGGCAGGCCTCACGCCGTACGGCCTCGGGCGTAGTCGCAGGCAGCCACGCCACGGCGTTGGGTGGCGCGCCCATGCGCCCGCGACCCGTCACTCGCGCCGGCGGGTACGGCGTGTCTGGTCGAGGGAGTGACGGGTCGCGAGGGCTCAGAAGCGGGCGGGCTCCCGGTACTCGCCCCACTCGGCACGCAGGGCGTCGCAGATCTCCCCGAGGGTGGCCTCCACCCGGACCGCGTCGAGCATCGCCGGGATCATGTTCTCCGTGGTCCGGGCGACCTCGACCATCCGGGCCAGCGCGGCCTCCACCGCCGACGCGTCGCGCCCGGCCTTCCGCTCAGCGAGCGCGCGGACCTGCTCCACCTCGACGTCGTGGGAGACGCGCAGGATCTCGAGGTCGTGGGTGACCGACTCCTCGTGGCAGTTGACGCCGACGACGCGCTTGTCGCCCTTCTCGAGCGCGACCTGGTACTGGAAGGCCGCCTCGGCGATCTCCGACATGAACCAGCCCTCCTCGATGCCGCGCAGGATGCCGCGCGTCATCGGCCACACGCCGGCCTCGGCCTCGCCGGTGGCGCTGCGCATGGTCTCGGCGAGCTGCCCGGTGTCGGCGTGGGTCAGCGTGGAGCCGCCCATGGCGAGGATCCGGTCGAAGATCGCGTTGGCCTCGGCCTCGATCCGGTCGGTGAGCGCCTCGACGTACCACGAGCCGCCGAGCGGGTCGGCGACGTTGGCGACGCCGGTCTCCTCCATGATCACCTGCTGGGTGCGCAGCGCGATCTCGGCCGCCTGCTCCGAGGGCAGCGCGAGGGTCTCGTCGAGCGCGTTGGTGTGCAGCGAGTTGGTGCCGCCCAGGACCGCGGCGAGTGCCTCGATGCCGGTGCGTACGACGTTGTTGTAGGGCTGCTGCGCGGTGAGGGAGACCCCGGCGGTCTGGGTGTGGAACCGCATCCACTGCGCCTTCTCGGTCTTCGCGCCGTAGACGTCACGCATCCAGCGCGCCCAGATCCGGCGGGCGGCGCGGAACTTCGCGATCTCCTCGAAGAAGTCCACGTGCGCGTCGAAGAAGAACGACAGCCCAGGTGCGAACACGTCCACGTCGAGCCCGCGCGAGAGTCCGAGCTCGACGTAGCCGAACCCGTCCGCGAGCGTGTAGGCGAGCTCCTGCGCAGCCGTCGAGCCTGCCTCCCGGATGTGGTAGCCCGAGACCGAGAGCGGCTTGTAGGCCGGGATGTCGCGCGAGCAGTGCTCCATCAGGTCGCCGATCAGGCGCAGGTGCGGCTCGGGAGCGAAGAGCCACTCCTTCTGGGCGATGTACTCCTTGAAGATGTCGGTCTGCAGCGTCCCGTTGAGGACCCCGGGATCGACGCCCTGGCGCTCGGCCGCGACGAGGTACATGCAGAAGACGGGTACGGCGGGACCGCTGATCGTCATCGACGTGGTGACGTCGCCGAGCGGGATGGAGTCGAAGAGCGTCTCCATGTCCGCGGCGCTGTCGATGGCGACGCCGCAGTGCCCCACCTCGCCCAGCGACTTGGGACTGTCGGAGTCGTAGCCCATCAGCGTGGGCATGTCGAAGGCCACCGAGAGTCCGCCGCCGCCGCGGCCCAGGATCATCCGGTAGCGCTCGTTGGTCTGCTGCGCGTTGCCGAAGCCCGCGAACTGCCGGATGGTCCAGGTGCGCCCGCGGTAGCCGGTCGGGTGCAGCCCGCGCGTGAAGGGGAACTCGCCTGGCCACTCCGAGTCGTCGGTGCCGTACGCCGGCTCGACGGGCACGCCCGAGAGCGTCGTGAAGTCGGCGTCGCGCACCCGCGAGGCGTCGTACCTCGCCTGCCAGCGGGCGCGGCCGGAGTCGGCAGTCAGGTCACGGGGGGTCTCGGTCATGGGAAGATACTAGGACGTCCTACTAAATACCTCCAGCGGCCGGCACCAGACAGTTGCCCTAGGGTGCTCAGCGTGGGTGAGGTCTTCGCGGGACGCTATGAGCTGCTCGATCCGGTCGCGGAGGGCGGCATGGGCTCGGTGTGGCTGACGCACGACCGCTCCGACGGCCAGGTCAAGATCGCCAAGATCCTGCGCCAGTCCGACGCCTCCTCGCTGCTGCGCTTCGTGCGCGAGCAGTCCGTGCGCATCGACCACCACCACGTGGTGACGCCGCTGTCGTGGGCGGGCATGGACGACCGCGTCCTGTTCACGATGCCGCTGGTGCGGGGCGGGTCGGTCGCCGACCTGCTCAAGGAGCACGGGCCGCTGCCGGTGCGCTGGGTCGCGGAGCTGCTCGACCAGACACTCAAGGGGCTCGAGGCCGTCCACGCCGCGGGCATCGTCCACCGCGACGTGAAGCCGGCCAACCTCCTCCTCGAGCCGACCGGCCGGGCACTCCCCCACCTTCGGCTCACCGACTTCGGCATCGCCGCACCGGTGGACGAGCCCCGGATGACACACGCGTCGATGGCCATCGGGACCCCGGGCTACATGGCGCCCGAGCAGTGGCACGGCGCCCACCCCGATCCCCGCCAGGACCTGTACGCCGTCGCGGCCGTCGGGCTGGAGATGCTCACCGCGACCCGCCCCCCGGGGACACCGGGCCCCCTCGTCCCCCCGGACCTCTCCTCGCTGCCCGAGCCGCACGAGCCGGCCCAGCGCCTGGTCTCCGTCCTGCTCCGCTCAACGGTCGAGGACCCGGACCAGCGCCACGCCTCGGCGGCGCAGATGCGCGCCGAGCTGCGCCTGCTCGAGCTCACCGAGCTGACCTACAGCGGTGACGAGGTCGTGGTGCGCGACCACTTCGCGACCGGGTTCCCCGCGATGAGCGCCGTGTCCGACGCGCCGCCCGGCGTGGGGTTCGCGGACGGGGCGACCCGCCTGGACGGGCAGACCCGCGTGGACGGGACCGCCCTCCCCCCGACGCGCAACGCGCATCACCCGGCACCCGCGACCCGCATCCCGCTGACCCAGGCACTCTTCGGCAAGACGCGCGTGGACGCCGCTGCGGCCGGTCACCCCGACGCGTCGGCGCGACGAGCAAGTGCCGTGCCCGGCCTGGCGCTGGTGGCGCTCGGCGTCGTCCTTCTCCTCGCGGCCCTCCTGCTCGGCCTGGGCTGAGACGCGGCCAGTCCCTAGCGGCGCCTGAGCAGGACGACCCCGGCACCGAGGCTTCCTGCGCCGAGGACTCCCAGCACCCCGGCGGCCAGCAGACGCAGCAGCCCGCCACCCCCGTCGTACGACACGAGGCGAGCGGTCTCGCCCTCCGCCAGCACGAAGGGCTCGCCCTCGGCATAGTCCGGCACCCCGTCGGGATCACCGACGATCTCCACCTGGAGCGTGTAGTCGACGTCGAGGCCCTCGCCCCCGACACCCTCCGCCTCGACGACCAGGTGGTAGTCGCCGGGCAGATGCGGTCCGGGACTCGTGTCTCCGCGGCGCAGGTAGCGGACCGGGCCCACCACCTGCTCGAGGGTCGTCACCCCGGAGGTCAGCAGCGGCCTGTCCGTGGCACCGGCGGGGCCCAGCAGGGGGTCACGCACCGCCAGCTTGAGTCCGGGCAGCCCGTCCTCGAAGTCCTCCGCGACCGACTCGCTGAGCTTCGGGCTGATCAGCCGGACGAGGGCGTACTGCCCCCAGTCCAGCGAGATCCGCTGCACGGCGAGCTCACCGGTCCGCACGGTGCCCCGGTGGATCCCGGTCTCGATCTCGGGCACGGCAGCCAGCCCCGCGGCGGCCTCGGTCTCCGAGGCCTCCCCCGACACATCGGGCGCCCGGAAGTCGGTGTCCTCCTCGTGCACGGGCAGTCCCTCGAGCGTCTTCACCGGCGCCTCCTCGACGAGGCGCAGGGTGACCGGGAGATCGCCGTCGCCCTCGGCGAGGCTGGAGCGCGCCACCCGCACCAGCAGCGTCTCGGAGGCGAGACAGGGGTCCTCCTCGTCCTCCTCCGAGGCAGCCACGGGGTCGACGTCGGGGCCCACGATCGCCCGCACACCCATCAGTCGACCCCAGGCATACACGCTGCCGCTCTCGCGCGCGCAGGAGGCCTCGTCCGGGGTCGAGATCTCGAGGGCGAGGCCGTCACCCTCCTCGGCGGGACCGACCACCGCCGCGTGCACGGTGCTGCCGGGGATCTCGCGCCGCAGCCGGAACCAGCGCCCCTCGTCGGGCGAGCCGACGTCGAAGCGCCAGGTCCCCACGGTGATGTCGGCGGGCGCGCCGAGGTCGGTGCTCGTCTCGACGCTCTCACCCGGCAGATCCAGCTCGGTGTCGGCCAGCGCCGGCGCCGGCCAGCACACGGCGACGACGGCCAGCACGAGGGCCGCGGCGAGGCGAGCGGGTTGCACCGGGATCGGAAGCGCCGAGGTCATGGCCGCTGACCCTAGTGCAGGGACCACCTCAGAAGTCACCCGCGGTTGAGCGCACCGGCCGCAGCAGCGCGGACAGCTCCGCGAGGCCGTCGTCGTCCAGGGCCCCCAGCGCGAAGTCGGCGTCCACCAGGTCGCGCGTGGCGGCCTCCACGAGGGTCCGGCCGGCGTCGGTTATCTCGGCCAGCACCGCGCGCCCGTCGTCGGGATGCTGACGCCGTACGACGAGCCCGGCGGCCGCGAGCCGATTGACGATCGAGGTCACCGACGTCGGGTGCACCTGCAGCCGCTCTCCCATCTTGCCCAGCGGCAGGGAGCCTCGCGAGGAGAAGACCAGCAGCACCAGCGCCTCGTAGCGCGCGAAGGTCAGCCCGTGCGGCTTGAGGATCGCGTCGAGGCGTCCGATCACCAGCTGCTGCACGCGCATCAGCGAGGTGACCGCGTGCATGGCGGGGACGCCCGGCCAGCGCAGCCCCCACTGTCGCGCGGCCTCGTCGATCGGGTCGAAGGGCAGGGTCACGGCCGGCCACCCGGGTGCTGCGCCATCAGTTCGCGGCCATCAGTTCGGGGCCATCGGTTCGGGCCATCAGTTCAGGGTCCGCGGCCCGCGCAGGCCCGAGCGCTGCACGACGCGCTGGATGGACAGGTCGCGGTCGTCGGGGCGACCGACGTAGCGGATGTCGCGCAGCCCCTGCTCCTGGGCGGCGGACTCGAAGCAGAAGTGCCCGAAGCCGAGGATCCGCCCGTGCAGCGGCTTGGCGACGGTGATGTCGAGGATCCGGGTGAGCGGCATCGTCGCGAGCTGCTGGGAGAGGACGCCGTGCACCCGGAAGACCCGCATGTTCGTGATCACGAAGCGGTCCATGTGCTCGCGCAGCGCTCGCCACCCGGCGTGGAGCAGCAGGCCCAGCGCCACGAGGAAGGGGAACCACGCGAGGTCGACGTCCACGAACGGGAACGCGACCAGGAGCACCAGCGCGACGAGCGCCTCGAGGGCGGGGATCGTGTAGGCCACCCAGTGGTGCCGGACCTCGTCGACGATCACCTCGCCCTCCTCGCGCAGGAGGTGCTTGCCGATGTTCGGGTCGGTCACCGCCCCGATGAGCCCCACGGCGGGACCCTGCTCAGAACTCGCCGACGAAGGCGATGATGGCCTCGAAGGCGGTCGTGAGCCCGCCCCAGCCTTCGGATCCGCCCGTGCGAGCGAAGTCGGCGAGGCCCTGGGGATCGTTGTACATCCAGTAGCCGAGCAGCACGACGACGAGGGCGAGCACCGCCTTCTTGGCGTTCATGGCTGGTCCGTCCTGATGTCCGAGGGCATGGGTCCCTCCATTCCTAGCAGCCGCCCGCGCCGGATCCGCGCAGGCGCGCCCGGGACGCCGTACGTCGCATCCGCCCGCGGCGCTCGCCCCCGGGAACGGCGGACGCCCAGCGCCACCACGGCCCTGGGCGTCCGACGAATGGTGGTTCCGGCTCAGGAGACCTTGCCCGCAGCCTCGGAGAGCGCGGTGAGGAAGTCCTCCATGCCCCACGTCAGCGACAGCGCCGTGGGCGGCGAGACGGACGCGACCAGCGAGGCGCCGGTGATCTCGGCGATCGTGTCGTTCTTGGACTGCTCCATGGCCTTGGTCGAGGCCGACTCGCGGACCGTGGCGGCCTGCTCCTCGGTGTCGGCGTAGGAGACCAGCACGTCGGAGGTCAGCTTGTCGGACTCCTCGTAGGAGAGCGTGTAGAAGAACGTGTCCTCGCCGCTGTCCAGCTCGTCGACGCTCGGCGCGATCGTGAAGCCGAGGTCCTCGAGGAACTGCACCCGCGGGTCGTCGCCGGTGTAGACGTAGAGCGAGCCGAAGTCGGCGATCGCGGCGATGGACTTGCCCGCGAACTCCGGGTGCTCCTCGGCCGCCGCCGCCACGTCGGCGTCGATGTCGGCGACGAGCTGCTCGGCCTCCTCGCTCTTGCCCAGGGCGTCACCGGTGGTGGTGATGACCTCACGCCACGGGGTGGCCCACGCCTGGTCGGGGAACGCGACGGTGTCCGCGATGGCCGCGAGCTTCTTGTACTGCGCCTCGGTGATGCCGGAGTAGGTCGCCAGGATGACGTCGGGCTCGGCCTTGATGATCTCCTCGTAGGGCGGCTCCTCGCCCTCGGTGAGCAGCGTGGGCGCCTCGGCGCCCTTCTCCTCGAGCGCCTCGGCGGTCCACGGCATCATGCCGTTCTCGTCGGCGCCGTAGCTCAGGGCCGGCATCGCGACCGGGACCACGTCGAGGGCGATGGCGGCGTCGGCCGACCCCCAGCCCAGCGTGACGACCCGTTCGGGCTGCTCGTCGATCTCGGTGGTGCCGTAGACGTGCTCGATGCTGACGGGCTCGAAGTCGGCGGCCGCGGAGGCTCCCGAGTCGTCCTTGGCGCCCTCGGAGTCATCCTCCGAGCTGCAGGCGGCGAGGGACAGCAGCGAGGCAGCGAGGGCCACGCCGACCAGGCCGCGGGGGCGCAGCCCGGAGGACTTGCGCGAGAAGGCGTTCTTCAGGGACACCGTCGTACTCCAGATCACTGACACGCGCCGCCCCACTGGCAGCGCAGTAAGGTAATGCTAACCTAAGGTCGAGTCTCCGGCGTCGGCGGTCGGCCGGTGGAACCCCGACAGCGGGACCACCATCGGGTCGCCGGTGACCGGGTCGGGGACGACCACCGACTCCAGCCCGAAGGCCGCACGCACGGTCTCGACCGTCAGGATGTCCGCGGGATCGCCCTGGCACAGGATCCGTCCGCCGCCCATGACGACCATGTGGTCGGCGTAGCGCGCAGCGAGGTTCAGGTCGTGCAGGACCATCACGACCGTGCTGCCCCGGGAGTGGTTGAGCTCGGCGAGCAGGTCCAGGATCTCGACCTGGTGGGCGACGTCGAGGTACGTCGTGGGCTCGTCGAGCAGCAGGATCCGCGGCTCCTGGGCGAGCGCCATCGCGATCCAGACGCGCTGGCGCTGTCCGCCGGACAGCTCCTCGATCCGGCGTCCGGCGATGTCGCTGGTGCCGGTGGCGGCGAGGGCGTGCGCCACGATGCGCGTGTCCTCTGCGCTCCAGCGGCGGAAGACCCCCTGGTGCGGGTAGCGCCCGCGGCCGACCAGGTCGCCGACCGTGATCCCCTCCGGCGCGACCGGCTGCTGGGGCAGCAGACCCAGCACCGCGGCCACCTTGCGGGCGGACAGGCGGTGGATGTCCTCACCGTCGAGCAGCACGCGGCCCTGACTGGGACGCAGCAGCCGGCCCAGCCCGCGCAGCAGCGTCGACTTGCCGCAGCCGTTGGCGCCCACGATGACGCTCACCTTGCCGGCAGGGACCTCGAGGTCGAGGTCGTGGACCACCTGGCGCCGGTCGTAGGCGAGACCCAGCCCCTCGGCTCGCAGCGAGGGAGGCGCGGTGGACACCGGAGCCGGAAGATCCACTGCGGTGACGGTGGGTGCGCTCATGCGCTCCTCCTCAGGGGACGGGAGCTCGCGAGGAGCCAGATCAGGTAGGGGCCGCCGATCACGCCGGTGACGACACCGACCGGGACCTGCACGCCGTCGATGAGGTGCTGGGCCAGCAGGTCCGCGACGACCATGATCACGACCCCCACCAAGGCGGTGGCCACAAGAGAGAGCCGCCCGTCGGCCACGAGCCGGCGGGCGATGGGCGCTGCCGTCAGCGCCACGAACGCGACGGGCCCGGCAGCGGCCGTGGCGACCGCCGCGAGCGCCACTCCGAGCAGGATCGCGGCGAGCCGAAGCCGGGGCGCCGCGACACCGAGGGCGGTGGCCGCCTCGTCGCCCATCTCCAGCATCCCCAGCGGGCGCCCGAGCACCAGGGCGAGCGGCACCAGGACGACCAGCACCAGGGCGAGCCTGGTGTAGGCCTCGGCGTCGGCCGCCGATACCGACCCGGACAGCCAGACCATGGCCGTCTGGGCGTCGCGCGCATCGACGCGGGTCAGCACATAGCTGAGCACGCTGGTGGCGACGAAGGCCAGCGCGATGCCGCACAGCACGAAGCGGTGGCCCGAGAGCCCTCCCCGGGAGGCCAGCAGCAGGTTGGTGCCGGCCACGACGGCGGCACCCACAAGGGCGCCCACCGACACCATCGGTCCAGACAGGTCGAGCACGAGCAGGGCGACGACCGCGCCGACGCTCGCCCCCTGGGAGATCCCGATGATGTCGGGACTGGCGAGCGGGTTGCGCAGCACGGACTGGAAGAGCCCGCCCGACAGCGCGAACGCCACACCCACCAGCGCCGCCATCAGCACCCGCGGCAGCCGGAACTCGACGAGCACGAGACGCGACAGGTCGTCACCGTGGCCGAGCGCCGTCGCGAAGACGTCACCGACCCCGACCGACATCTCACCCACCGACAGGGTCAGCAGCACGGTGCCCACCGCCAGCGCCGCCAGCACGGCGTTGACCACGACCCGTCGGGTACGACGCGCCCGGGCGGTGGCGCGCAGCAGCAGCCGCGCCTCCCGCTCCCCCGCCGGGGCCGGGCGCTCGAGGACCGCACTCACATCGCCACCCCCTTCGAGCGACGAACGAGGGCGATCAGCACCGGCGCCCCCAGCACCGCGACGACCAGGCCGGCCTCGAGCTCACTGTGGGGCAGCACGAGCCGACCCACGATGTCGGCAGTGAGCAGCAGCACCGGTCCCAGCAGCATCGACCAGGGCAGGATCCAGCGGTAGTCGGGTCCGACGACGAAGCGCGCGACGTGCGGCACCATCAGGCCCACGAAGGCGATCGGGCCGACCAGGGCGGTGGCCCCGCCGCAGAGCAGGACGACGGCCAGCAGCACGATCGACCGGCCACGCACGACGTGCTGGCCCAACCCCCGGGCGAGGTCCTCGCCCAGCGACATCGCGTTGAGGAAGCGCGCGCTGGCCAGCGCCAGCACCACCCCGGCGAGCAGGAAGGGCGCGATGACGGCGACCGTCCCCAGGGGGCGGTTGACCAGCGAGCCCACCTGCCAGAACCGGTACTGCTCGAGCACGCTGCGGTCGGTGAGCAGGACCATCGTGATCAGCGAGGTCGTGGTCGCGGTGAAGGCCGCGCCCACCAGCGCGAGCTTGACGGGCGTCGGCCCCTCCCAGCCCATCGTCGCCACGCCGTACACGACGAGCGCGGCGATCGCGGCGCCGGCGAAGGCGAACCAGATGAAGCCGGCCGCCCCGGTGATCCCGAAGACGGAGATCGCCACGATGACCGCCAGCGAGGCCCCGGAGTTGATCCCGAGCAGCCCGGGGTCGGCGATCGGGTTGCGGGTGAGCCCCTGCATCAGCGCCCCGGCGAGGCCGAGGGCGATGCCGCCGAGCAGCCCGACCAGCGTGCGCGGCAGCCGCAGCTCGCGCACGACCCGGTGGTCGTTGATGGTCAGGTCGGGCCTGAGCACCGCGTCCAGCACGGTGCCGGGAGCGACGTCCCGGGTGCCCCACGCGAGGCTGGCCAGGCACACGGCGACCAGCACGACCCCCAGGGCCAGCAGGCCCAGCGTCGGGCTCGCCCCGCCGCGTCGCCCAACGTCGGG
>NZ_BAAHCI010000015.1:799916-876915 GCF_054775955.1 Nocardioides pacificus | reverse complement strand
TCGAGCGTCGGGTCGCGAGACTCGTCGCGACCCGACGCGTCGGGAGACTTCTCGAGGGTGTTCACCGGGGTCCAATCAAGTTAGGCTCACCTAACTATCGCACGGGCCGGACCTCCTCGCACGACCCCCCGGGGAACGACGCCCCCGGGCGCGTCACACCAGCGGCGCTACTCCGCGTAGGACGCGAGCAGCTCGTCGGCCGCCGCGTAGGGATCGCTCTCCCCCGCCGCGACCCGGGCCGCGAGGTCGTCGAGCTCGCTGCGACCTCCGACGTCGCCCCAGCGCTCGCGCAGGGCGGTGACGGCGATCGTCTCGATCTCGTGGCGCGCCCGCGCCGTACGACGACGCGCGAGCTCGCCGCTCTCGGCGAGCCAGGCGTGGTGCCGCTCGATCTCGGCGACAACCTCCTCGACGCCCTCGCCCTTGGCTGCCACGGTCTTGACGATGGGCGGCTTCCAGGCGCCCTCGCGGTGGGCGGAGAGCGAGACCATCGAGCGGATCTCGCGCCGCAGCTGGTCGGCACCGTCGCGGTCGGCCTTGTTGACCACGAAGAGGTCGCCGATCTCGAGGATCCCGGCCTTGGCGGCCTGGATCCCGTCGCCCATGCCCGGGGCCAGCAGCACGAGCGTGGTGTCGGCCTGGCCGGCGATCTCCACCTCGCTCTGACCGACACCGACGGTCTCGACGAGGATCACGTCGCAGCCCGCCGCGTCGAGCACGCGCATCGCCTGCGGAGCGGCCCACGAGAGCCCGCCCAGGTGACCGCGCGAGGCCATCGAGCGGATGTAGACCTCCGGGTCGAGGGCGTGGTCCTGCATCCGCACCCGGTCGCCCAGCAGGGCTCCGCCGGTGAACGGCGAGGAGGGGTCGACGGCGAGCACTCCCACGCGCTTGCCGGCACGGCGCAGCTCGGTGACGAGCGCGCTCGTGGAGGTCGACTTGCCCACGCCGGGCGAGCCGGTGATCCCGACGATCTGGGCGTTGCCGGTGTGCGGAGCGAGAGCCGCCATCACCTCGCGGAGCAGCGGCGAGGCATCCTCGACGAGCGAGATGAGTCGGGCGACGGCGCGGGGCTCACCGTTGCGGGCGCGGGAGACGAGGTCGGGGACCGACGCCGCACCGCGGCGCCGGCCCCCGAGGGACTCGTTGCGAGAGCTCACTCAGGCCTTCGGCACGCGCACGATCAGCGCGTCGCCCTGTCCGCCACCGCCGCACAGCGCGGCCGCGCCGAGGCCCCCGCCGCGACGCTGCAGCTCCAGCGCCAGGTGCAGCACGATCCGGGCGCCGGACATGCCGACCGGGTGACCGAGCGCGATGGCCCCGCCGTTGACGTTGACCTTCTCCTCGTCGACGCCGAGATCACGCGCGGAGGCGATGCCGACGGCGGCGAACGCCTCGTTGATCTCGAACAGGTCGATGTCCTGGACCGAGACGCCCTCCTTCTCGGCAGCCTTGGCGATCGCCGAGGACGGCTGCAGCTGCAGCGTCGAGTCCGGGCCGGCGACCTGGCCGGAGGCGCCGATCTCGGCGAGCCACTCCAGACCCAGCTCCTCGGCCTTGGCCTTGCTCATCACGACCACGGCGCAGGCGCCGTCGGAGATCTGCGAGGAGGAGCCCGCGGTGATCGTGCCCTCCTTGGCGAAGGCGGCGCGCAGCTTGCCCAGCGACTCGGCCGTGGTGTCGCCACGGACGCCCTCGTCGGCGGTGACCTGGGTCTCGCCGCCGCGGCCCTTGATGGTGACCGGCACGATCTCGTTGTCGAAGACGCCGTTCTTGGCGGCGGCCGCGGCCAGCTCGTGGCTGCGCGCGGAGAAGATGTCCTGCTCCTCGCGGGTGAGCATCGCCGAGGCGGCGTTGCACTCCTCGGTGAGGATGCCCATCGCCTGGTTGGTGAACTGGTCGTAGAGCGCGTCGTAGGCCATCGAGTCGACGAGCGACACGTCTCCGTACTTGAAGCCCTCGCGGGACTTGGGCAGCACGTGCGGAGCGTTGGTCATCGACTCCATGCCGCCGGCGACGATGATGTCGTGCTCGCCGGCACGGATCAGCTGGTCGGCCAGCGCGATGGCGTTGATGCCCGACAGGCAGACCTTGTTGATGGTCAGCGAGGGGACGTTCATCGGGATGCCGCCCTTGACGGCCGCCTGGCGAGCGGTGATCTGGCCGGCACCGGCCTGGATGACGTGACCCATGATCACGTACTCCACCTGGTCGCCGGTGACACCGGCCTTCTCGAGGGCGCCAGCGATGGCGACGCCTCCCAGGTCGGCGGCCGACTGGCTCTTGAGGCCGCCCAGCAGGCGTCCGATGGGGGTGCGCGCCCCCGCGACGATGACGGATCCGGACATGGTGCCTCCCTGGCAACAGGTTCACTTTTCCCGGCCCACAAGTCACGGACCGGTCACACCGGGCGACGATACCCATGAGTAGCCGACTCCGGGGAGGGGTCCGCCGCACGGGTGGACTGTAGCGCTCGTCACAATCCCGGGCGAGTCGAAAGACCTCTCACCACGTCGCGAAAGGCCCTCCTGCCCCTAGCGCCCCGCACCGTACGATGAGGGCCATGACCGCCCCGCTGGAGATCCCCGAGCACCTGTTCACCTGCATCGACCACGTCGGCATCGCCGTGCCCGACCTGGACGAGGCCATCGCGATGTATCGCGACAAGTTCGGCATGCACGTGGTCCACCAGGAGGTGAACGAGGCCCAGGGCGTCCGCGAGGCGATGGTGGCCGTCGGCGACTCCGGCTCCTGCATCCAGCTGCTGGCCCCGCTCAACGACGAGTCCACGATCGCGAAGTTCCTCGACCGCTCGGGCCCCGGCCTGCAGCAGCTCGCCTACCGCGTCACCGACGTGGAGCAGGTCTCCGCGATCCTGCGCGAGCGCGGCCTGCGCCTGCTGTACGACGCACCGCGCCGCGGCACGTCGGACTCCCGGATCAACTTCGTCCACCCCAAGGACGCCGGCGGCGTGCTCGTCGAGCTCGTCGAGCCGGCCAAGGTGCCCGCGCACTGACCTACCACTCACTGGCCCACCACTGACGGTCCCCCCTCGGGGGCGTCTACCGACCCCGCGCCCAGGTGAAGCGAACCTGCTCACCTGGGCGCACCTGTGCCGCCCGGTCGACGTCCTCGTCGACCACCACCGCCACCACCGGGTAGCCGCCCGTGACGGGGTGGTCGGCGAGGAACACCACCGGCTCCCCGCTCGGCGGGACCTGGACCGCCCCACGCAGGGCTCCCTCGCTGGCCAGGGGCGCGACCCCCTCCGCCGGGGTGATCGCGCCACCCAGCAGCCTCATGCCGACGCGATCCGAGTGCGCCCCGGCGGTCCACGTCACCGCGGTCAGTGCGTCGAGGTCGACGACCCGATCATGGCGAGGCCCGGCGACGACCCGCAGGAGCACGTCCTCGTCACGACCCGACACCGGCACCTCGTCGAGCACGGGGTGTCCGGGAGGCGGGGCTCCGACCGGCAGCACGTCGCCCGGCGCCACCGGCGCCGGCCCGAGCCCCGCCAGCACGTCGTGGCTGCGCGACCCGAGCACCGGCGGCACGTCGAGGCCCCCACGCACGGCGACGTAGGAGCGCAACCCTCGAGGCGGCGTCCCCAGTCTCAGCACCGCCCCGGGCGGCACCGGCACGACGCGGTTCGACCCGACCGCCCGTCCGTCCACGCTCACCGGGGCCGGCGCCCCGGTCACGCAGACCCACGCCCACTGCTCGGCGACGAGCACCTCGAGGCCACCGAGCACCACCTCCAGCGCGGCCGCTCCGGGCGGGTTGGCCAGCATCCGGTTGCCCAGCAGGTACGACGCGCGATCGGCCGCCCCGCTGCGACCCACCCCGATGGCCGCCTGCCCTGGTCGGCCCAGGTCCTGGACCAGGCACAGCCCGCCCACGCTGCGCACCACCAGCCGGGGCCGGGCGCCACGCCGACCCGTCACTGGCTCGACCACTTCCGCGGTGTGTCGCGGAGGCGGTGACGGCTCACGCTCCTGTCGGACGGCCCGCTCCAGGTCCCGAGTCATGACGCGACCACGAAGCGGACGGTGACCCCGGGCCGCAGCAGGGCCGGTGGCTCGCGGTCCGCGTCCCACATCTGTGCGGTCGTCGAGCCGATCAGCTGCCAGCCGCCCGGCGAGGCCCGCGGGTAGACGCCGCTGTAGTCGTCGGCCAGGGCCACCGCCCCCGCGGGGACCCGCGTGCGGGGGCTGTCGCGGCGTGGCACCCGCAGCCTGGCGTCACCGCCGACGAGGTAGCCGAAGCCCGGCGCGAACCCTCCGAAAGCGACCCGCCACGGGGTGCCGGTGTGGGCGCGGACCACGTCCGCCTCGTCCAGGCCGGTCAACCGGGCCACGTCGGCCAGGTCGGGTCCGTCGTACCGGACGGGAATCTGCACCTCGTCGGCCGGGACGCCGGTCGAGACGCCGATCGAGACGCCGGGGGCCGTCGCCGCGGACACCCTCGCCAGAGCGTCGCCGAGGTCCGCCCGCAGCCGTACGACGGACGCGCCCTCCGCCGCGACCACCAGCACGGTGACGCTGGCCGGGACCACGTCGCCGATGCTGGCCGGGCGCGCACCCATCAGGGCGTCCACCAGGGCGAGCACCGCACCGGTGTCCTCGAGCTCGACCAGCACCGCGCGGTCGCCGTACGCCAGCAGTCGCGCCGGGAGCCCGCCGGTCACCGACATCTCCACCACGTCACAGGCTCACACGAAGGACTCCACGTCGACGCCCGCGAGGGCCAGCTCCTCGCGGATCCGCCCGGCCATCCGCATCGCGTCCGGAGAGTCGCCGTGCACGCAGACCGACTCCGCACTGACGCTCAGAGTGGTGCCGTCGACGGCGTCCACGACCCCCTCGGTCACCATCCGCACCACGCGTCGGGCCACCACCTCGGGGTCCGTCAGCACGGCCCCCGGCTCACGGCGCGGCACCAGCGTGCCCTGGGCCGTGTAGCCGCGATCGGCGAAGACCTCCTGCACGGCGCGCAGCCCGGCTGCCTCGACGGCGGCCAGCAGCGCGCTGCCGGGCAGCCCGAGCACGGGCAGCGTGGGGTCCCAGGCACGGACCGCCGCGACGACGGCGTCGGCCTGCTCCTGGTGGTGGGCGACGGCGTTGTACAGCGCCCCGTGCGGCTTGACGTAGCGGACCCGGGTGCCGGCCGCACGGGCCATCGCCTCGAGAGCGCCGATCTGGTAGAGCACGTCGGCGGTCAGCTCGGCGGGCTCCATGTCGATGAAGCGCCGCCCGAAGCCGGCGAGGTCGCGATAGCCGACCTGCGCCCCGACGACGACCCCCTGGGCGACGGCGTGCGAGCAGGTCGTGTGCAGCGTGACCGGATCGCCGGCGTGAAAGCCGCAGGCCACGTTGGCACTGCTCACCAGCGCGAGCAGGGCCTCGTCGTCGCCCAGCACCCAGCGCCCGAAGGACTCCCCGACGTCGCTGTTGAGGTCGACACGGGCCGCGCTCACGGTTCTCCCAGGGGTTCGATTCGGGCCTCCGGTCCGGGCCGGGCCGGGCCCGCGCAGCGTAGGAGTTGCGAGGACCGTCCCGCAAGATAGATCACACGGGGCTGACACCGGTCTCTACTCATGAGTAGATTCCGCACCACTTGCCGCAGCCCCGCCTCGACACAGGAGTATTCGTGAAGCAGATCCTCGACGCCATCCTCGCCGGAGACACCAGCTCGGAGGACTTCGCAGCCCTGCCGCTCCCGGAGTCCTACCGAGCCGTGACGGTCCACAAGGACGAGGTCGACATGTTCGAGGGGGTCGCCACCCGCGACAAGGACCCCCGCAAGTCCCTCCACCTCGACGACGTCGCGCTCCCCGAGCTCGGTCCGGGCGAGGCGTACGTCGCCGTGATGGCCTCGGCGATCAACTACAACACCGTGTGGACCTCGATCTTCGAGCCGGTCTCGACGTTCGGCTTCCTGGAGCGCTACGGCCGCCTGTCCGAGCTGACCAAGCGCCACGACCTGCCCTACCACGTGGTCGGCTCCGACCTGTCCGGCGTGGTGCTCAAGACGGGCCCGGGCGTGACCAGGTGGAAGCCCGGCACCGAGGTCGTCGCCCACTGCCTCTCGGTCGAGCTCGAGGACCCCGACGGCCACAACGACACGATGCTCGACCCGCAGCAGCGGATCTGGGGCTTCGAGACCAACTTCGGCGGCCTCGCCGAGATCGCGCTGGTCAAGTCCAACCAGCTGATGCCCAAGCCGGCCCACCTGACCTGGGAGGAGGCCGCCTCCCCCGGGCTGGTCAACTCCACGGCCTACCGCCAGCTGGTCTCCAAGAACGGCGGCGCGATGAAGCAGGGCGACAACGTCCTGGTCTGGGGCGCCTCCGGCGGACTCGGCGGCTTCGCCACGCAGTACGCCCTCAACGGCGGCGCCACCCCGATCTGCGTGGTCTCGAACGAGGAGAAGGCCGCCATCGCCCGCAGCATGGGCGCGGAGCTGATCATCAACCGCTCCGAGGAGAACTACCAGTTCTGGAAGGACGAGCACACCCAGGACCCCAAGGAGTGGAAGCGCTTCGGCGCCAAGATCCGTGAGCTCACCGGCGGCGAGGACATCGACATCGTCTTCGAGCACCCCGGCCGCGAGACCTTCGGCGCGAGCGTCTACGTCACCCGCAAGGGCGGCACGATCACCACCTGCGCGTCGACGACGGGCTACATGCACGAGTACGACAACCGCTACCTGTGGATGAACCTCAAGCGGATCATCTCCTCGCACTTCGCCAACTACCGCGAGTCGTGGGAGGCCAACCGCCTCATCGCCAAGGGCATGATCCACCCGACCCTGTCGCAGACCTACGGCCTCGACCAGGTCGGCCAGGCGGCCCTCGACGTCCACCAGAACGCCCACCAGGGCAAGGTCGGCGTCCTGTGCCTGGCCCCCGAGGAGGGCCTCGGCGTGCGCGACGAGGAGATGCGCAGCCGCCACCTGACCGAGATCAACCGCTTCCGCGGCGTCTGATCCCGGCCGAGATCGAGCGGGGGCTGAGAGCCTCCTGAATTTCCCGCCCCGGTTCGCAGGACGCCTGCGAGCCGGGGTGGGTTGTTCACCGGGAATGCGCGACACTGGACCCGCACCCCCGCCGCCGGGAAATGCCCGCACCGCCAGGAAGAGGAAGCCACGTCATGAGCAACCAGGGTCTGTCCATCTTCGACGAGGAGCCGGGGTCCACGGACGCGTCCGTCGACGACCAGCCGACCCAGCAGCTGCCAGCGGTGGAGGACCGGAAGGCGGCGGCGAGCAGGCCCTCCCCAACAGGCTCGGCCCAGGCGGGCTCGGCCCCGAAGAGCCCGAAGCAGCCGGGCCAGCGGAGCCCTGCTCCGGCCCGGGGCCCCGCCCCGACTCAGGCCCCGACTCAGGCCCCGGTTCAGGCGCAGGTTCAGCCGCAGGCCACCCAGCGGCCCGCCGCGCCGTCGCAGCCCGCAGCACCGCAGCAGCAGCAGCGCGCGGCGATGCCGCGGCCCGCGACCTCCGCCGTCTCGGTGGGCAGCCTCCCCGTCGTGCGCCGTGGCGGCTACGACCGCCAGGCGGTCGACACGCGCCTGCAGGAGCTCCTCGGCGAGCGGGCTGCGCTGTCGGGCGATCTGGCCGACTCCCAGCGCAGGCTGGCCGACCTCGAGTCCGAGGTCGAGCGCCTGCGCACCGAGCTCGACGAGAACAAGAACCCCTCCTACGCCGGCCTCGGTGGCCGGGCCAGCGCCATGCTCCGCCTGGCCGAGGAGGAGGCGGCTGACGTGCGCACCTCCGCCGAGCGCGACGCCGCGGAGATCCGTGAGCAGGCCAGCCGCGACGCCAAGGCGATCCGGGCGGACGCCAGCCGCGAGGCCGAGGACATGCGCATCGTCCAGCTCAAGGACCTCGAGGAGAGCCGCACCCGCATCCTCGCCGACGCCGAGCAGGAGCGGACGCTGGCCCGCGCCGAGGCCGAGGACACGCTGGCGTCGGCTCGGCGCGAGGCCGACCAGCTCCGACTGGCCGCCCAGCAAGAGGCCAACGACCTGCGCACCTCCGCCACGCGCGAGTCCGAGCAGGCCCGCGCCGCCGCCGACCGCGAGGTCCAGGAGGCGCGCCGCACGCTGGCCGTCGAGAAGGAGCGCCTCGCCCGCGAGGCCACCGACCACCACAACAGCGCGACCGCGGAGACCAAGCGCCTCGTCGATGAGGCCGAGCAGCGCGCGACCGCCGCCGAGGAGCGTGCCCGCGAGGCCAACGCCCAGGCGAGCGCCCAGCGTCAGCAGGCCCAGACCGAGTCCGAGGCTCTGGTCAGCCGGGCCCGGCGCGAGGCCGAGCAGATCGTGGCCTCTGCCCGCACCCAGGCCGAGTCGATCACCGCCAGTGGCGACGCCGAGGCCGAGCGGGAGCTCGCCGCGATCCGCGCCGAGGTCGAGCGGATGTCCAAGCGCCGCGACGCCATCGCCGCCCAGCTCGGCGCCCTGCGCGACGTCGTCGCCGGGTTCGCCGAGGACGAGTCCTGACCGAGGGACCACCTCCGAGACGGGGACGGGGACGAGCCGGCCGCCCCGCCGCGCCCGCTCAGGGGCGGCCGCTGCTCTCCCACTCGCCCTTCACGATCGGCTTCTTCGGCGCCTTGGGCGCGATGCTCGCCATCTGGCTGTGCTCCCAGCTGGCCTCGGTGAGCTCGAGCCTCGTGCTCATCGTGGTCGCGGCCTTCCTGGCGGCCGGGCTCAACCCCTGGGTGGAGCTGCTCATCCAGCACGGGGGCCTGGCGCGGCCCTGGGCGGTGACGGTCGTGATCGCCTTCGTGATGCTCGGGCTCACGCTCTTCCTGCTCGCGCTGGTGCCGGTGATCACCGAGCAGGTCACCCAGCTCACCAAGAACGCGCCGCAGTGGCTCGACCAGCTCCAGCACAACCAGCGCGTCGAGGAGCTCGACGCGCGCTACGGGATCATCGACCGCGCCAAGGACTACATCGCGGACGGCAACTTCGCCTCCGCCGCGTTCGGCGGGGCGCTGGGCTTCGGCATCGCAGTGGTCTCCGCCCTCTTCAACGCGTTCATCATCACCGCGTTGACGCTCTACTTCCTCGCCTCCCTGCCTCAGCTCAAGGCCGCGCTCTACCGGCTCGCGCCGGCAAGCCGGCGTCCCCGCGTGACCGCACTCGGCGACGAGATCCTCGGCAACGTCGGCGCCTACGTCTCCGGTGCCTTCATCGTCGCGCTGACGGCCGGGGTGAGCTCCCTGATCTTCCTGTTCGTGATCGGGCTGGGCGAGTACGCCGTGGCGCTGGCGTTCGTCGTCGCCCTGCTCGACGTGATCCCGATGATCGGAGCCACCCTGGGCGCCGTCATCGTCAGCGCGATCGGACTGGCCAACGACCCCAAGATCGGCCTCGCCTGCGTCGTGTTCTACGTGATCTACCAGCAGGTCGAGAACTACGTCATCTATCCCCGGATCATGTCGCGCTCGGTCGACGTCCCCGGCGCGGTCATCGTGGTCGCTGCGCTCGTGGGCGCCGGCCTGCTGGGGGTGGTGGGAGCGCTGCTGGCGATCCCCACCGCAGCGGCCATCCTGCTGCTCATGCGCGAGGTCGTCGTCAGGCGCCAGGACGCGCGCTGACGTCCGGGTCCAGGCCCAGGGACTCGACAGCCACGGCCTCGGGGTCCCCCACCGCCACGTCGCGCTCGCCCATCTTCACGACCACGACACCAGCGAGGATCAGCACGCCACCGAGCAGCTGCACCACGCGCGGCAGCTCGTCGAGCAGCAGCCAGGCGATCAGCAGGGCGCACACCACCTCGGTGAGTGCGACGAACGACGCCAGCCGCGATCCCAGGCGACGGCTGGCGCCGATCCCAGAGGTGTAGGCGAGCGCTGCAGAGACCAGCCCCAGCCCCACCAGCGGGACCCACCAGGGCGCCGAGCCCACGGCGTACGACACGTCGTCGGTGGAGGCGACCATCGGCACCAGGCCCAGCAGGCCGGCCACGGACAGCGCGACCGCGCCGACCAGCAGTCCCCCTCCGGCGAGCACCAGCGGCGGGAGGCCGTTGTCCTCGTCGGCCGAGATCACGAAGTAGGTCGCCGCACCCACCATCGCCCCCAGCGCCCACAGCACCCCGCTCACGCTCAGGTCGGCCCCCGACAGCAGGTCGAGCACCAGGAACAGTCCGGCGGAGGCGATGACCGCACCAACCACGGTCAGCACCCCCGGACGCTGGCCGTGGCGGGCCCACAGCCACAGCACGACGGCCACGGGCGCGGTGTACTCGATCAGCAGGGCCACGCCCACCTGGAGCTCGGCGACGGCGTAGAAGTAGCAGAGCTGACAGCCCGCCACGGCGACCAGCCCGTACGTCGCGACGAGGCCCGCGTTGCGCCGCAGCAGACCCCAGCGGCCCCGTAGGACCACCAGCGCGGGCCCGGCCAGCACCAGCGCACCGAGCGACACCCGGACCGTCACTGCCGCCCCGGCCGACCAGCCGGCGTCCAGCAGCCCGCGCGCCAGTGCTCCCGACGTACCGAACGAGGCGGCGGACAGCAGCGCCAGCAGGAGCCCGGCCCCGAGCCGTGAGGCAGGCGGAGCGTCATGGGCGATCGTCGTCATGACTGATGACGCTAGGCGGCCGACCTGTAACGTGTCAACGTGACTTTCACCCATGACACCGAGGTCTCGCTCCTCGCTGCCGTGACGCTGGTCAACACGGCGTGCGACCCGGACACCCTGGAGGACGTGGCAGCGCTCGACGCGTTCTACGAGCGGTTCGACTACACCGGCCGACACCACCGGGACCTCACCGAGCTCGAGCAGGTGCGCGCCCTGCGTCCGGCACTGCGCGAGCTGCTCACGAGCGACCGCGACAGGGCCGCGGGCCTCGTCAACCGGATGCTCGCGGACGCCGGCGCCCTGCCCCAGCTGGTCCGACACGACGACTGGGACTGGCACCTGCACGCCGTCGACCCCGACAGCCCGCTGCCGACGCGGATCGTCGTCGAGACCGCGATGGCGATGATCGACGTGATCCGGGCCGACGAGACCTCACGCCTGGGCGTCTGCGCCGACGAGGACTGCGACGGCCTGGTCCTGGACCTCTCCCGCAACCGCTCCCGCCGCTTCTGCAGCACCGCCTGCGGCAACCGGGCCGCGGTCGCGGCCTACCGCGCACGGCGGTCGCCCCAGCGTCCGACCCAGCGTCCGGGTCAGCGCCGGGCGCGCAGCCAGAGCAGCGAGCCCACGTAGACCACGCCGCCCAGGGCGCCGAGCTGGTAGTACGGCGAGCCGTCCCGGCCCTGCGCCAGCTCGATCACGAACATCGCCAGCGCGGCCAGCAGCACGCTCATCCCGGCCGCCAGCGCGGCCGACCGGTCGATCTCGTTGATCCGCTCGTCGGTCCGCTCCCGCAGCCCGGCAGCGGTCTCGCTGAAGCGGGTGGCCACGAGGAAGGCGACCCCCGCGGCGAGCATGAGCACGAGGCCGAAGACCCCGAAACCCAGGTCGTCGCCCAGCAGGCCGGCGGCGAGGTAGGCACACCCGGCCAGCAGGGCGACCCCTGGGACGGCCCAGCGGGTCAGGGGCGCAGAGCTCTCACGAATCGACATCGAACACCTCTTCCACGGTCGTGCCGAAGAACCGGGCCACGGTGATGGCCAACGGCAGCGACGGCAGGTAGCGACCTGTCTCGATCGAGTTCACGGTCTGCCGCGAGACGCCGAGCTCGTGCCCGAGGTCCGCCTGCGACAGCCCTCGGGCGGTCCGCAGCTGTTTCACGGCGTTCTTCATGTGACAAGCATGCTTGACATTGCGACGGAGTGTCAAGGTCGCTTGACATCGTTGCGGCACGACCTCGACCGCTCAGCAGAAGCGCCGCAGCCCGCCGCGCGCCAGCGCCCGGTCCCGCAGCAGCACCGGCACCTGCGCACCCCACTGTCGGCAGGTACGACGGAAGTCGGCGCGCGCATACTCCACGACCAGCACCCGCGCGCCGTACGCCCGCACGTAGGCGCCACACTCGCGCCAGCGCCCGCACGACTCGGCGATCGCGAAGTCGAAGCCCAGGGAGGTCCCGTCCAGCTCCGCCCAGTTCTTCTGGGCGACCTCCAGACCGGCGGCGTGAGCGCGGGCGACGAGCGCTCGCGCGAAGGCCTTCGCGTGCCGCGGGCGGAGCAGGCCTCGGCTGCGGGTGAACGAGTCGAGGTTGTCGAGCTCGACAGCGTCGAAGCCGTCCGCCGCGCAGCCGTCGATCCACCGGCCCACCACCCGGGTCAGCGCCGCGCGCTTAGCCGCGGTCCGCAGGTCGAGCAGCCACTCCCCCCAGCCCTCGTCGACGACCGGCCGGCCCCGGTCCTTGAGCACCAGCCGCCAGTGTCGCTCGCGCCACAGCCGGCGCTCCCCGGGCTGGGTCTGGAACGCGTTGACGTAGCAGACGTTCCACGCACCGGGCAGCGGCGACGCCTCGCGGTCGCGCACCACGATGCCGACCTGCGCCGGCACCGCGCGGGCGCCGCCGAGCTGGTAGTCCCACGCCGCCCCCTCCGGGGGGCCCGAGGCCGTCGCGGGCACGGCCAGCAGCAGGAGCGCCAGCAGGAGCGGCGCGACGAGCAGCCGTCCGGCGGGCCGAGGGTCACGGTCACGAGAGCGCACCCGCTCAGTCTGCCCGCTCGTCTGCCCGCTCGGTCCCGCTGCCGGCCCCGTCTTGAATCTGGGCGGCGCCCAGCAGGCGGCCGGCCAGGTCGCGCAGCGCCTCACGCAGCTCAGGCGGATCGAGCACCTCGAAGTCGACGCCGAGCCAGGCCAGGTGCATCGCCAACGACTCGAGGCTCTCCGCACCCACCTCCAGCAGGCAGCTCGTGTCGTCGAGGGCCGTCACCGTCCCGGCCTGCGGGGACACTCGCTCACGCACCTCCTCGGCCGGCGCCGCCAGCCGCACCCGCGCCTGCCACCGGTAGGGGCCGTGAGCCACGGACCGCTGGACGTACGCCGCCGGGTCGGGATGCTCGCGAGGACGGAAGCGCCACGTCGTGGGCTGCACGGCACTCATCCGGTCGAGACGGAAGGTCCGCCAGTCGTCGCGCTCGACGTCCCAGGCCATCAGATACCAGCGCCGCCCGGCCGCCACCATCCGGACCGGCTCCACGGTCCGCTCGGACGCGGCGCCGGCACGTGCGGCGTACCCGAAGCGGACGCGCACGGCGTCCCGGCACGCGCGAGCCAGCGTCAGCAGCGCCTCGCCGTCGACCTCGATCGCGGTCCCGCTCAGCGTGACCGTCGCGTCCCGGATCGCCCGCACCTCCGAGCGCAGCCGCGGCGGCATCACCTGGTCGAGCTTGGCCAGCGTGCGCAGCGCCGCCTCGCTCGCGCCCGCCACGGTCCCCCCGGCGGCCAGTCGGAGGGAGACCGCCACTGCGACCGCCTCCTCGTCGTCGAGCAGCAGCGGCGGCAACGCCCGGCCCGCTCCGAGCTGGTAGCCGCCCCCTACTCCCTGGGTGGCGTTGACGGGGTAGCCCAGCTCTCGCAGCCGCTCGACGTCGCGCCGGATGCAGCGAGTGGTCACACCGAGCCGCTCGGCAAGCTCGGGACCGGTCCACACCGGCCGAGACTGCAGCAGGGAGAGCATCGTCAGCACGCGCTGCGTGGTGTCGGCCATGGCCCCAGCATGTCAGAGGTAGCGGACCGGATCTGTCCTGTTTCGGGTGCAGAGTGGAGGCATGACCACGACGCCCCACCCCCGGGACCTGCGGGCCCCACTGACCTGGAACACCCTGCTCCTCGACCAGATCGACGTCCACTGGCGCACCCAGCTGCGCCCCCGACTGAAGGGGCTCTCCGACGCGGAGTACTTCTGGGAGCCGGCCCCCGGCGCCTGGAGCGTCCGGCCCCGCGGCACCGGCACCGCTCCCGTCCAGGGGGGCTCAGGAGCCTTCACGATCGACTTCGCCTTCCCGGAGCCGGAGCCGCCGCCGGTGACGACGATCTCCTGGCGCCTGGCGCACGTGATCGTGGGCGTGCTCGCGCTCCGCAACCACGCGCACTTCGCGGGGCCTGCGGCCGACTACCAGTCGTTCGACTACGCCGGGACCGCCGATGAGGCGCTGGCCCAGCTGGACCGCGAGTACGCCGCCTGGACCGCGGGTGTGCGCGGCCTCGGCGAGGACGACCTGGCGCGCCCCTGCGGCGAGGCCGAAGGCCCCTGGGCCGAGCACCCGATGGCCGAGCTGGTCCTGCACATCCACCGCGAGCTCATCCACCACGGCGCCGAGATCGCGCTGCTGCGCGACCTCCACCGCGCCACCAGGTAGTCGCCCGGATTCAGCGTCGGCGACGCGAGCGCCAGCAGTGGTTGTGCCAGTGCCGACGCTCGTCGACGCCGGTGCCGTCGAAGCTCGTCAGCAGAGAGGCGACCACCGGCCACGCCACGGTGTGTGGCGTGGCCGGTGGGATGCCCTGGTGGCAGCCGGGACAGCGGTAGGGCCGGGTCGAGGCGGAGCCGCTGACGGCGCGTACTTCGTACTGCTCGCCGTCCCAGCTCTCGAACCTCGTCGCCACGCCACCAGTCTGCCTGCTCACGCAACCGGCCCACTCAACGGCCGGTCGCCCGGGGCTCAGCGAGCGCTGTAGTCCCGGAAGCCGCGCTTGGTCTTGCGACCGAGGTAGCCGGCGGTGACCAGGTGCTCGAGCAGCGGGGCCGGCGCATAGCCGGGCTCGCGGAACTCGAGGTAGAGCTCACGCTGGATGGCCAGCGACACGTCGTTGCCGACGACGTCGAGCAGCTCGAACGGCCCCATGGGCAGTGCACAGCCCTGCTTCATCGCGACGTCGATGTCGTCTGCCGACGCGTAGTGGGCGTCGAGCATCTTGACCGCGTCGTTGAGGTAGGGGAACAGCAGCGCGTTGACGATGAAGCCGGCGCGGTCGCTGCACGAGACGGCGACCTTGCCGACCTTGGCGCACAGCGCGAGCACGGTCTCGGCGACCTCGTCGTCCGTGGACACCGTGGAGACGACCTCGACGAGCTTCATGATCGTCGCCGGGTTGAAGAAGTGCATCCCGATGACGTCCTGGGGACGCTTGGTCACCTTGGCCATCGAGATGATCGGCAGGCTCGAGGTGGTCGTCGCGAGGATGGCGCCGGGCTTGCAGATCTCGTCGAGGTTCTCGAAGAGCGTCGTCTTGATCGAGAGGTCCTCCGCGATCGCCTCGACCACGAGGTCGACGGACTTGAGGTCGTCGAGGCTGGTCGTGCCGGAGACCCGGGCCAGGACCTCGCTCTTCGCCTCCTCGGTGCTCTTGCCGCGCTGGATCTGCTTGTCGAAGTTGCGGGTGATCGTGGAGACCACGCCGTCGACCTTGGCCTGCGAGCGGCCGACGAACAGCACGTCGTACCCGCTCTTGGCGAAGACCTCGACGATGCCGGCCGCCATGGTGCCCGTGCCGACCACGCCCACCAACTTGATGTCGCGCTTGAGCTGCGGCGCCGAGTCTGCCGAGGGCGTCTTGTCGTCGGCGACCACGACGGGGCTGGCCGGCGCCTCGTAGGTGTAGAAGCCGCGACCGGTCTTGCGGCCGAGCATGCCGGCAGTGACCATCTGCTTGAGGATCGGAGCGGGCGCGTGCAGCCGGTCGCGGCCCTGCTTGTACATCGTGTCGAGGATCTCGTAGGCAGTGTCGAGACCGATCAGGTCCAGCAGCGCCAGCGGACCCATCGGGTAGCCGCAGCCGTAGCGCATGCTCGCGTCGATGTCCTCGCGGGTGGCGTACTTGCCCTCATACATGCGCACGGCGTGGTTGAGGTAGCCGAAGAGCAGCGTGTTGGCGATGAAGCCGGCCTTGTCGCCGCAGACCACCGGGTTCTTGCCGAGGCCCTCGACCAGCTGCTGCACGTCCGAGAGGACGGCCGGCTCGGTGACGACGGTGCGGACGATCTCGACGAGGTTCTGGACCGGGGCGGGGTTGAAGAAGTGGACGCCGATGACCCGGCCGGGGCTGGCGTTGGCGGTGGAGATCTCGGTGACAGAGAGGGACGAGGTGTTGGTCGCGAGGATCGCCTCGGGGGAGACGATCTCGTCGAGCTGGGAGAAGAGCTCCTTCTTGACGTCGAGCGACTCGACTACCGCCTCGACCACGAGGTCGGCGGGGGCCAGGTCCTTCAGCTCGGTGGTCAGGGAGATCCGGTCGAGCAGCGCCTGGGCGTCCTCCTCGCTCAGCTTGCCGCGCTTGACGGCGCGGGAGGTGGAGGCCTCGAGGTGCTGACGGCCGCGGGCGATGCCGTCCTCGTCACGCTCGACGCCGACGACGGTGTAGCCGTTGCGGGAGAAGACCTCGGCGATGCCGGCACCCATGGTGCCCAGGCCGATCACGCCGATGGTTCGGAACTCGCGCTGGCTCTCAGTGGGGGTGCTGGTCATGGCGGGATCATGGCACGTAACTACCCTCCGGTAACAGTGACCTGGACCACGGGGCGAATTGTGCGCACCGCCCGGGTCGCAGCGGGCGCCCTCAGTGCGCCCGCTCCTCCTGGGGCACGACCTCGACCTCACCGCTGCGCAGACCCGCCCGGAAGCTGCGCATCTCCTCGCGCACCTTGGGCAGCAGCAGGTAACAGGCCAGCAGGTTGGGGATCGCGCACAGGAACAACATCGCGTCGGCGAAGCTGAGCACCGCATCGACCGTCATCACGGTGCCGATCACCGTGCACATGCAGAAGAACGCCTTGAAGATCAGCTCGCTGCGGGCACTGCGCCCGAAGATCGTCGTCCAGGCCTTCATCGTGTAGTAGGCCCAGGTGATCAGCGTCGAGAAGGCGAAGAGCGCGACTGCGAAGGCGAGCAGCACCGGGAACTGCGGCAGGAACGTCTCGAACGCCCGGGAGGTCACCACGACTCCGTCGGGCTCGTCCCCCGTCGCGGCCACCGTGTCGCGCGCCTCGCCGTAGAACGCGGTGTCGGCGATCACGATCGTCAGGGCCGTCATCGTGCAGACGACGACCGTGTCGATGAAGGGCTCGAGCATCGACACGAAGCCCTCGCTCACAGGGTGACGGGTCTTGGCCGCGGCATGGGCCGTGGGCGCCGAGCCGACACCGGCCTCGTTGGAGAAGGCCGCCCGCTGGAAGCCGATGATCAGCACCCCGATCACGCCGCCGGAGACACCCTCGGGATCGAATGCCCCGCCCACGATGTCCGCGACGGCGTCCGGCAGGCTGGTGATGTTGAAGAGGATGACCAGCGAGCAGCTCGCCAGGTAGACCATGGCCATGGCCGGCACCAGCTTGGCGGTCACCTGGCCGATGGAGGTGATCCCTCCCAGGATGACCGCCCCCACCAGGGCTGCCAGGATCACGCCGAAGAAGAGCGCCGACCCGGACGTCCCGAGGTAGCCGTCGTCGCCTCCGGTCACCTCGCGGGCCTGGGCGAAGGTCTGGTTGGCCTGGAACATGTTGCCGCCGATGGCGCCGAACAGCAGCAGCGCGATCGCGAAGAAGACCGTGAGCCCCCGCGAGACCCCGCTGCCGAACCGCTCGAAGGCCACCGGCAGGTAGCGGAAGGGCCCGCCGGTCACGGTGCCGTCCTCGTGCACCTCGCGGTACTTCACCCCGAGCGTGCACTCGACGAACTTCGTCGCCATGCCCAGCACGCCCGCGATGACCATCCAGAACGTCGCCCCGGGACCGCCGACCGTGACGGCGACCCCGACGCCGGCGATGTTGCCGAGCCCGACGGTCCCGGACACGGCGGAGGTGAGCGCCTGGAAGTGCGTCACCTCCCCGGGGTCGGACTGACGTGAGTAGCGGCCGCGCACCAGCGCGAGGGCGGTCCGGATGCCGGTGACCTGCACTCCCCCGAGCGCCACGGTGAAGATGGCGGCGGCGGCCACCAGCCAGAACACGATGAAGGGGATCTCGGTCCCGAGGACGCTGGGGGCGTAGAAGACCACCGATCCGACGGCGTCGGCCACCGGCTCGAAGACCCGGTTGATGGCCTCCTCCGTGTCGGCCAGCCACTGCCAGCTGGTCGCTTCCTCCGCCGCGCGCACGTCCCGAGTGGTCGTCATGCGACCCCACCCCATCAAGCCGGCGCAGCCAGCGCAAGAGTGTCGGGCCGGGCCGATGCCACGACGTGGACCGGTCCGGGTAGATTCACGCCCCGTGAGACTCGTCGTAGCGCGTTGCCAGGTCGACTATGCAGGCCGGCTGAGCGCCCACCTGCCGATGGCCAACCGGGTCCTGATGATCAAGGGCGACGGCTCGGTGCTGGTGCACTCCGACGGCGGCTCCTACAAGCCGCTGAACTGGATGTCGCCCCCGTGCACCGTGCGGGAGGCGGTCCTCGACGAGGACGGCGTCGAGAAGCGGGAGTGGACGGTCACCAGCAAGACCGGCGACACCCTGCGGATCCTCATCGAGGAGATCCACCACGACTCCAGCCACGACCTCGGCATCGACCCGGGTCTGCAGAAGGACGGCGTCGAGAAGCACCTCCAGGAGCTGCTCGCCGAGCATCCCGCCACCCTGGCCGAGGGACTGACGCTCGTACGCCGTGAGTTCCCCACGGCGATCGGCCCGGTCGACCTGATGTGCCGCGACGCCGTCGGCGCGTCGGTGGCCGTCGAGATCAAGAGGCGTGGCGAGATCGACGGCGTGGAGCAGCTCACCCGCTACCTCGAGCTGCTCAACCGCGACCCGGCACTGACCCGCAAGGGTCCCGTGCGCGGCATCTTCGCCGCCCAGGAGATCAAGCCCCAGGCACGGGTGCTGGCCACGGACCGGGGCATCGCCTGTGCGGTCGTGGACTACAACCTGCTGCGTGGGATGGACGACTCCGAGCACCGGCTCTTCTGAGGCGAGGAGGCCGGCGGTGAGACGCATCGTGCCCCCGCTGGACGGCGTCCGCGCCGCCCTGGCCTTCATCCTCGCCGGCGCAGTGCTCGGCTGGGCGCTCTGGCCGTTGGCGGACCAGGACGCGGGACTCCTCGTCTCCGCCCGGACCGGCGCGGTGCTGGGCCTGCTGCTGTGGGGCTGCGTGGTCGGGCTGGGGTACGGCGTGGGCCTGCTCCGCGCGCTGTTCCGGCGCTGACGTCGCGCTGGGCTCGGACCGGGCTCGGACTGGGCTCGGACTGGGGCTCAGGCCCCGTCGCGCACCCGCTGCTCGGCGTAGGGCAGGGCGACTCGGAAGACGGTGCCGACGCCCTGCTCGCTCTCGACATCGATCCAACCGGCGTGGGCCTCGACGATCGCCTTGGTGATGGGCAGCCCCAGGCCCGCGCCTGGGATCTGCGCCGCGACGGCGCCGCTGGCGCGGTAGAGCCGTTCGAAGACCCGGGGCAGCTCCTCGGCAGGCACGCCCATCCCGGTGTCCTCGACCTCGAGCACGGCCATCGAGCCACTGTCGCGCACCCGCACCTCGATGCGTCCCCCGGCGGAGGTGAACTTCAAGGCGTTGCCGATCAGATGGTCGACCACCTGTCTCAGCCGGTGGGCCTCCCCCAGCACGGGGACCAGCTCCTCATCGGCCAGCACCAGCTCGATCCCGGCCTCGGCGGCCTGGTCCTGGTTGGCGGCCAGCGCCTCGCGAGCGACGTCGCGCAGGTCGGTGGGCACAGGGCGGATGGTCATCCGCTGCTCCCCGATGAAGGCGAGCGTGAGCAGGTCCTCGACCAGCTGCAGCTCACGCGCGGCATTGCGCGAGATGATCCCGAGCAGACGGCGTGCCCCGGGACCCACCTCGTCGTCCCCGAGGTCCTCCATCAGCTCGGCGTAGCCCAGGATCGAGGTCAGCGGCGTGCGCAGCTCGTGGGAGACGGTCGCGATGACCTGCTCCCGCATCCGGTTGTGCTCCTCCTGCAGGTGCTGGCGGTCGGACATGTCACGCACCGCCGCCGAGACGAGGACTCCCTCCTCGGTGTCGAGCGGGGACAGCGAGATCTCCGCCGGGAACTCCGTGCCGTCCTTGCGCCGTCCGGTGAGCTCGAGCCCGTTGGCCATCGGCCGCGCTCCCGGCTCGGTCATCAAGAAGCCGTTGCGCCGGGCCAGGTGTCCGCGACGCTGACGTTCGGGGATGAGCACCTCGATCTCCTGGCCGACGAGCTCGTCGCGCCGGTAGCCGAAGACCCGCTCGACCTGTCGGTTCACGTGCACGATGGTGGCGGTGTCGTCCACGATCACCATCGCGTCCGGAGCAGCCTCGAGCAGGTTGCGGAAGCGCCCCTCGACCCGCTTGCGCTCGGTGATGTCGCGCACCGCGGCCGAGATCAGCAGCCCCTGACTGCTCTCGACGGGCGCCAGGGAGATCTCGACCGGGAACTCGCTGCCGTCGCGGCGTACGGCGCTGAGCTCCTCGGTGATGCCCATCGGCCGCACGTCGGGATGCTCCACGTAGGCGGCCCGGTGCTCCTTGTGGACCTCGTGGGCCCGGCGCGGCACGAGGATCTCGATCCGCTGCCCCAGGAGCTCGCCGCGGGCGTAGCCGAAGATCTTCTCGGTCTGCGCGTTGACCAGGACGATCGTCCCGGTGCGGTCGACGACGACCATGGCGTCGGGCGCCGCCTCCACGATGCCGCGGAAGAGGGACCCATCGTCCGCGAGCCGTTCGTGCATGCGTGAATGCTACTGCCGCGCAGGAGTTCTGACGGCATCTTCCACGTGCGAGACCACCTCGTCGGCACAACCCCAGGCCAGGGTCACCCCCGCCCCGCCGTGTCCGTAGCAGTGCACCACCTGCCCCACCCGTTCCAGGCGTACGGCGGGCCGCACCGGCCGCAGGCCGACCTTGTGGCGCAGCACCCGGGCGCCGCGCAGCTCGGGGACCAGCTCGCGGGCCCGACCCAGCAGCCGCTCGGCGGTCTGCGGGTCCGGCGTGCGGCTCCAGTCCCCCTCCTCCGCTGTCCCACCCACGACGATGTCGTGCGAGCGCGGGATCACATAGGTCGGTGTCGCGCTGTCGAGCCACCAGCGACGCACTCCCACCTGCTCCAGGTGGAGCACCTGTCCCCGCACGGGGACCACGGTCCGGTCGGTGGCGAGCAGTCGCGACCCGATGCCCGAGCAGTTGACGACGACCGTGTCGGCGGGGGCCGGGAGGCCCGACAGGTTCATCCGGGTGAGGGTCCCGCCGAGCTCGTCGAGGCGGCCGACGAGCCAGCGCAGGTGGACCGGCATCTCGACGATCGGGCTGACGAAGTTCCAGCCGTCGGCGTACCCCGCCGGCAGCGTGGACTGTCGGGTCAGCGCCGGCACCGCCGACATCCACCAGGGGTCGCGCTCGCGGGCCCGGAAGACCTCCGTCCCCTCGACCATCCGCACGCCGGCCTCGGGATCGGTGTCCGACAGGGCGTCCAGGACCGCGTACGACGTGGCGGCCCAGGCGGTCACGCGCTCCTGCGGCAGGGCGCGATAGGGATACCAGAACGCGGCCGCGACGGCCGATGTGGTCTCGAGGGGGAGGTCGCGGGCGACGACGTCGACCCGGTGCCCCGCCTCGAGCAGGCGGACCGCGCAGGTCAGCCCGACCACTCCGGCACCGACGACGAGAACTCGACTCATGGCGAGGAGTCTGCCGTGTGAATCGAGCGGCGTCAGGCTCCCGCGACGCGCGGCGCGGTCGGGTCGGTGCCCTCGCCGCCCTGCTCGCGCGCGACGTACTCCTCGATGTCCTCGATGTCGTCGACGTTGCGGGTCACCACGGCCAGCAGGTCGCTCATCGTCGCGACCTCCTCCACCTGCTCCTTGATGAACCACTGCATGAACTGCTCGGAGGCATAGTCGTGCTCCTCGCGGGCGACCCGCAGGAGCGCGTTGATCTGCTCGGTGACGCGCTTCTCCTGCGCCAGCGCGAGCGCGACGGGGGCGATCACGTCGCCGAAGGTGGCGACCGGAGCCTCGGCGCCGGGGATGACCACCTCGGCATCGGTGTCGAGGAGGTACTGCACCATCATCATCGCGTGCTCACGCTCCTCGAGCGCCTGCGCGTAGAAGAACGCGGCCATCCGCGGCATCGTCAGCGCGTCGTAGTGCACCGCGCAGGCGAGGTACTGGTTGTGGGCGGCGAACTCGTTGCCGATCTGGACGTTGAGCTGCTCCACGAAACGTGCTGCGGGCACCGGGGTTCCTCCAAGGGGGTGGGTCGGGTCAGGCTGCCTTCGACAGCTTCTTCGCGGGGGACTTCTTGGAGTCCACCTTCACGAGCTTGCGCTTCTTGACCGTATACCCGTCGGGCATCGTGCCTTCCTTGAGCATGCGGATCGGACAGCGCTTGCACTTGTCCTTCGACACGCAGCACTTCGACTTCGGCAGCTTGGCCTTCTTACCCACTCGCGGAGCGTAGCACGGAGTAAGGCCTGCCTAACCAAACTTCCGCGACCCGTCACTCCCTCGACCAGACACGCCGGGTACGACGGAGCCAGTGACGGGTCAGTGACGGGTCGGGGACGTGTCAGGCCAGTCCGTTGGCCCTGCGGATGACCTCGACGATGCCGCCCATGATCTCGGTGAGCCCGAAGTCCTTGGGCGTGTAGACCGCCGCCACCCCCGCCTCGATCAGCGCGCGGCCGTCGGAGTCGGGGATGATCCCGCCCACGATCACCGGCACGTCCCCCAGGCCGGCGGCCCGCAGGCCCTCGAGGACGGCCGGGACCAGCTCCATGTGGGACCCGGACAGGATCGAGAGGCCGACGCAGTGCACGTCCTCGGCCACGGCGGCGGCCACGATCTGCTCGGGCGTGAGACGGATGCCCTGGTAGATCACCTCGAAGCCGGCGTCACGGGCGCGTACGGCGACCTGCTCGGCGCCGTTGGAGTGTCCGTCCAGGCCGGGCTTCCCGACCAGCAGCCGCAGCCGCCCACCCAGCTCCTCGCCGGTGGCCTTGACCCGCTCGCGGACCGCGGTCAGGTCGTCACCGGCATCGGCCACGCCGACGGCACCGGACACGCCGGTGGGCGCCCGGAACTCGCCGAAGACCTCGCGCAGAGTCCCGGCCCACTCCCCCGTCGTGACGCCGGCGCGGGCCGCCGCCAGGGTGGCGGTCATCAGGTTGGTGTCGGTCTTCGCGTCCGCGGCCAGCCGGGCGAGCGCCTCGGCGACCTCGGTCTCGTCACGCTGGGCCTTCCACTGCTCGAGCGAGGCGAGCGCGGACTGCTCGGCCAGCGGGTCGGCCGCCATGATCGCGGCGTCGAGGTCCGCGGTCAGCGGCGACGGCTCGGTGGTCTCATAGATGTTGACGCCGACGACCTTCTCGGTCCCGGCCTCGATCCGGCCCCGACGAGCCGCGTGGGCCGAGACCAGCGCCTGCTTCATGTAGCCCGAGTCCACGGCCGCGATCGCGCCGCCCATCGCCTGGACCCGGTCGATCTCGGCACGGGCACCCTCGACGAGCTCGGCGACCTTGGCCTCGATGACCTTCGAGCCCTCGAAGATGTCGTCGTACTCCAGCAGGTCGGACTCGAAGGCCAGCACCTGCTGCAGACGCAGCGACCACTGCTGGTCCCAGGGCCGCGGGAGACCGAGGGCCTCGTTCCAGGCCGGCAGCTGGACCGCTCGGGCACGGGCGTCCTTGGACAGCGTGACGCCCAGCATCTCCAGCACGATGCGCTGGATGTTGTTCTCGGGCTGCGCCTCGGTCAGGCCGAGCGAGTTGACCTGCACGCCGTAGCGGAAGCGGCGCATCTTGGGGTCGGTCACGCCGTAGCGCTCGCGGGTGATCTCGTCCCACAGCTGGACGAAGGCCCGCATCTTGCAGGTCTCCTCGATGAACCGGACGCCGGCGTTGACGAAGAAGGAGATCCGGCCGACCACGCGTCCGAAGTCCTCCTCCGAGACCTGCCCCGAGGCCTTCACCTGGTCGAGCACGGCGATCGCGGTGCACAGCGCGTAGGCGAGCTCCTGCGTCGGCGTCGCGCCGGCCTCCTGCAGGTGATAGCTGCAGATGTTGATCGGGTTCCACTTGGGGATCTGGTGGACGGTGTAGGAGATGACGTCGCTGATCAGCCGCAGCGAGTGCTCGGGGCCGAAGACGTAGGTCCCCCGGGAGAGGTACTCCTTGATGATGTCGTTCTGGGTGGTGCCCGCGAGCTTGGCCGCCACCTCGGTGGGGTCGAGGTCGGGGTTCTGCTCCTCCGCCACGACCTGGTAGAGCGCCAGCAGCCACATCGCGGTCGCGTTGATCGTCATCGACGTGTTCATCTCGACCAGCGGGATGTCGGCGAAGAGCTTGCGCATCTCACCGAGGTGCTGGACCGGGACGCCGACCTTGCCGACCTCGCCGCGAGCCAGCGGCGAGTCCGGGTCGTAGCCCGTCTGGGTGGGGAGGTCGAACGCCACCGAGAGGCCGGTCTGGCCCTTGGCGAGGTTCGTGCGGTAGAGCGCGTTGGACGCCTCGGCCGTCGAGTGGCCGGCGTAGGTGCGCATCACCCAGGGGCGGTCCTTCTCGGCGGGCCCGCGCAGGGCGGCCTGCTTCGCGTCGGCCTCGTGCGGGGCGGGCCGGTTCTCGGCGGGGACAGTCATGCGCTGAAACATAGTGCGAAGTTACCGGTGCGTAAACGCACGAGCGGTGTGGCACACCCGACACCCGCTGCGGCAGAGGGTCTGACAGGGGCCCCGGCCGACATCTCAGACGAGGGCCCCGGACCGCTCGATCTCGACCACGCGGATCAGGTGGGACAGGTGCAGCAGTCGGCGCACCGTGGGTCGACAGCCGCGCAGGGTGACGTGCCCGCCGCCCTGGGCGGCGCGGCGCGTGGCCACCGCCAGCAGCCGCAGCGCAGTGAGGTCCATCGTGACCACGTCGGTGAGGTCAACGACGATCTCGCCGTGGACGTCGAGCAGCTCATAGAGGGCATCGCGGACCAACGCCGTGCTGCGAACGTCGACGTCACCCTGCAGTCGGAGGGTCCGGCCCTCGGTCTCGATCATCACGCTGCACACCCCGTCCTCCGGCGCCCCCGCCGGATGCCCCGAAGACCCTGGCTGGGTGCCTTCGCGATCTCGCTCATTACCCACATTGACGCCTTGGTACGTCGTTTGGTTGCACCGGCGCCACCGATTTCTCGGCGTGTCCTCGGGTTGGTCAGATAGCGGTGCGACCGCAACACTCCGTCCGCTATCCGGGTGAGCGCCCGCTCAGGCGAGGTCCGGAGGTCTCGTCGCGGCCGCGGACCCTAGGCTGACCCCATGGTCAACCTCACCCGCATCTACACCCGCACCGGCGACGCCGGCACCACCCGACTCGGCGATATGAGCGAGACGACCAAGAACGACCTTCGCCTCCATGCCTACGCCGACGTCGACGAGGCCAACGCCCACCTCGGCGTGGCGCTGGCCCAGGGCGATCTCGAGGAGGACGTGGTGGCCATCGTGACCCACATCCAGAACGACCTCTTCGACGTGGGCGCGGACTTCTGCACCCCCGTGGTCCCCGACCCCGAGTACCCCCCGCTCCGCATCGAGCAGGCCTACGTCGACCGGCTCGAGGCCTGGTGCGACGAGTACAACGAGCAGCTGCCCAACCTGCGCTCGTTCATCCTCAACGGCGGCACGCCCGGCGGCGCGCTCCTGCACGTCGCGCGCACCGTCGTACGGCGTGCGGAGCGGTCGGCCTGGGCGGCGTACGGCGAGCACGCCGACACCATGAACGTCCTCGCGATCACCTACCTCAACCGGCTCTCGGACCTGCTCTTCATCCTGGCCCGCCACGCCAACCGCACCGAGGGCGACGTCCTGTGGGTCCCCGGCGGCCAGCGCTGACCCGTCCCAAATATCACTGACCCGTCAGAAGATCCGAGATCTTCTGACGGGTCAGCCGAATCTTCTGACGGGTCAGCCGAATCTTCTGACGGGTCAGCTGATGTCGCGGCGCAGGGTCGTGTACCGCCCGATCAGCGCGAACACCACGGCGTAGCCGACCAGGACCAGTCCGCCCTCCCAGCGGGAGAGAAGCGTCGCGAGGCCGGTGGCGCTGTAGAGGCTCGCTCCCACGAGCGCCTCCGCAGCGGCACCCGGGAAGAACCGGGACACGCCCTCGAGCGCGTCGACGGCGGCGAAGCCCATCCGCAGGATCGGCTCGACGAACTGGGTGAAGGCCAAGATGACCACGACCGCGGCCACCTGGTTGGTGAGCATGGTGCCCAGGCCGACGCCGATCATCGCCCAGATCGTCAGCGCGAGCACCGAGAAGGCAAGCGCGGTGAGCACGTCGCCGTCGCCGAGGAGCAGCGGCTTGTCCATCAGCCCCAACACCGGGGCAGCGCCCACCACAGCGCCAAGGGTCCCCAGCAGACCGTGGACCAGCCCCACGAGACAACTCGCGACCAGCTTGGCCGCCAGCAGCACGCCTCGGCGCGGCTCGGCCAGCAGGGTGGGCGTGATCGTCTGGTGGCGGAACTCGCCGGTCATCGCCAGCGCCCCCACGACCAGCGGGAAGACGTAGCCCAGCGCGGCCGCCAGCGTGTAGGCCGCCAACGCGACCTCCTTCGCCGGCAGCGGCTCGGTGGACATGCCGCCGGTCATCGCCTCCGCGCCGCCGTCGGCCGCGAGGCTGAACGCCATCACCGCCCCGAGGAAGGCCATGTAGCCGAACATCAGCAGCGCCATGATCCACCACATCCGGGTGCTGGTGACCTTGCGCAGCTCCGAGACGAGCGAGCCCCTCATGCCACCGCTCCTGTCGTCGGTGCGACGAACTGTGGTTCGGGCTCTCCGGTCAGCTCCAGGAAGACGTCCTCGAGGGACACCCCCTCCCCCGCCAGCCCATGGATCTCCAGGCTCGAGCGGTACGCCGCAGCCCCGACCGCCGCCGAGGTCGGCCCGGCCAGCAGCAGCCCGTCGGGCGTGCGAGTCACTCCCCAGCCCTGCTCCTGAGCGAGCCGCTCGAAGCCGGGTACGTCGGGAGTCGTCACCCGCACCTGGGGTGCTGCCCGGGCCACCAGCTCGGCGAGTGGAGAGGCGTGGACCAGACGCCCCCGCGCGATGATGACCACGTCGTCGACGGTGGCCTGCACCTCGCCCAGCACGTGGCTGGAGACGAGGACCGTGCGGCCCTCGCTCGCCAGGTGGCGCAGGAAGCCCCGCAGCCAGACGATCCCCTCCGGGTCGAGTCCGTTGGCGGGCTCGTCCAGGAGCAGCACGCCGGGGTCGCCGAGCAGCGTGGTCGCGAGCCCCAGCCGCTGGCGCATGCCCAGGGAGAAGCCCCCCACCCGACGCTTCGCTGCATCGGCCATCCCGACCAGCGCCAGGACCTCGTCGCAGCGGGCGTCCGATGCCCCCATCAGCGGGGCGTAGACCCGCAGGTGGTCGCGCGCGGTGCGGCCAGGGTGATAGCTGGCGGCGTCCAGGTCGGCGCCGACCACGGAGCCGGGACTCTTCAGCTCGGTGTAGGCCTTCCCGCCGATGGTGGCGGTGCCCGCGTCGGGGCGGACCAGGCCGAGCAGCATCCGCAGCGTGGTGGTCTTGCCTGCCCCGTTGGGGCCGAGGAAGCCGGTGACGGCACCGGGGCGGGCAACGAAGGACAGGTCGTCGACCGCCCGCACTCCGCCGAAGGTCTTGGTGAGGCCGGAGACCTCGATCGTCGCGCTCACACCGGCACGCTATCGAACGATCGCCCGCTATCGAACGACGGCCCGCTCACGCGCCACGGGCACCAGCAGCGCGGTCGGCAGCAGCAGGACAGCCACGACCAGCAGCGAGTGCAGGGTCCCCACGTGGTCGGCCACCATCCCCAGGAGCGGCGGCCCGGCGAGGAAGGCGCCGTAGCCGATCGTCGAGACCACGCTGACCCGGGCGGCGGCCCGCGCCGGGTCGTCGGCGGCGGCGCTGACGCCGACCGGGAAGCCCAGGGAGACGCCTCCTCCCCACAGCACGATGCCCAGGACCACCAGCACGGGATGACCGCCGACCACGATGAGCACCACCCCGGCCGCGGCGCAGGCGGTCGTCGCCCACAGGGTGGCCGCTCGACCGAAGCGGTCCAGCAGCACCGGGCCGACGAGCCGGCCGGCGGTCATCGCACACACGAACACACCGAACCCGGCCACCCCCTGCCACCGCGCGACGTCGTAGCCGTCGACGAGCGCGACCGCCAACCAGTCGTTGGCGGTGCCCTCCGCCAGGGCGAGGGCCAGCAGCATCGCTCCGATGGCCAGCGTGCGCGGCTCTCGCCAGGCGGACCACACCGACGGGCCACCGGGTGCGGGCGCCGGGGCGATCGGCAGGAACCGCCGCGCGCTCACGACGAGCACCGCTGCCGCGATCGGCGCCACGACCCCGAGGTGGACGATCATGGTGACGTCGAGCCAGGTGGTGAGCGCGCCGACCAGCGCGCCCAGCACGGTGCCGAGGCTGAAGCCTGCGTGGAAGCGCGGCATCACGGTGCGCCCGAGCCGCTGCTCGACCTCGGCGCCCTCGACGTTCATGGTCACGTCCCAGACGCCCATGCCGATGCCGAAGATCCCCAGGGCGATCCCGGTGAGCACGACGGACCCGGCCCCCTCGAGGGCCACCGCGCCGAGCACGAGACCGGTCACCGTGCACAGCGCCGCGGCGCGGATCACGCGAACGCTCCCCCACCGCTCGAGCAGCGCACCCGCCGTGGGCAGCGCCACCACAGATCCAGCGGCGATGGTCAGCAGCAGCAGCCCGAGCTCACCGTTGTCGAGGTCGAGATCGGCGCGGGCCTGCGGGATGCGCGAGACCCAGGTCGCGAAGAGAAGACCGTTGAGGACGAAGGCGGCGGCGACGGCGTTGCGAGCGGCGAGCGGAGCTGGTGCACCCACGGCGGACACGGGCACGCTCAGCGCACCCGACGCGAGCCCGGCGGTCCTGCCTCGAGCCAGGACTGGAAGCCGGTGAGCGAGGAGCGGCTCATGGCGAGCTCGACCTCCCCGTCCGGGGTCGCGCACGCCACCACCACGTGGTCGGCATAGAGCGAGACCTGCTCGACGCCGACCGGCTCACGCTGCCCGGAGAAGGCCAGGGACGAGCGGCGCCACACGCGCTTGGGGCGGGGCGAGAGCGAGAAGATGCGGAACCACTCCAGCGAGTCCCCGGAGTAGCGGCCGAGCCCGAGAAGCCAACCGCGCCCGGCCCTCTCGGACCGGACGCGGTAGCTGAGCTCGAAGGTGCCACGGTTGCGCGAGAGCAGACGACGGCGGATGACCAGACAGAAGCCGTAGACCAGGACGAGCAGGAGCAGGATGCCGGCCGCGTCGAGCAGCCAGAGCCACAGGGGCATTCATCCCTCCTCCGCCGGCCTCGCGGCCCGCCAGTCACGTCAGTGCGCACACCCTAGCGGGCACCCGGAGAGGGGCGTCAGGAGGCCTTCTCGACCGCCCGGACGCGTGCCTCGAGGCGGTTGACGTTGTCGAGCGCCTCGTCGTTGTTCTCGCCGGCCTCGCGGGCCCGCTCGAGGTCGTGGCGCGCCTTCTCGAGGTCGATCTCGTGCGACATCTCCGCACGCTCGGACAGGATGGAGACGCGGTTGTCGGCGACCGAGAGGAAGCCGGCGTCGACGGCGGCGACCCAGGTCTCACCCTCGGTCGTCTGGACGTCGACCACGCCGTGCACGAGCAGCGACAGCAGGGGTGCGTGCCCCGGCAGGATGCCGACGTCGCCCTCCGTGGTGCGCGCGATGACCATCTTCGCCTCGCCCGACCAGACCAAGCGGTCGGCCGCGACGAGTTCGACCTGCAGCAGGTCACTCATGGTGACTCCTTTCTGGTGTCACGAGAGGTGGTGGCCCCGGTCAGGGCTGACCCTGCCCGGGGCCACCGTCCGCTCACAGGCTCTTCTGGATTTCGGCCCACTTGGCCTCGACGTCGTCGAGCCCACCACACATGAAGAAGGCCTGCTCGGCCACGTGGTCGTACTCGCCCGCGGCGATCTTGTCGAACGCCTCGATCGTGTCGGCCACGGGAACCGTGGAGCCCTCGATGCCGGTGAACTGCTTGGCGACGTAGGTGTTCTGCGACAGGAACCGCTGGATGCGACGCGCCCGGTGGACGACGATCTTGTCCTCCTCCGACAGCTCGTCGACACCGAGGATCGCGATGATGTCCTGCAGCTCCTTGTTGCGCTGCAGGATGCCCTTGACCCGGATGGCGCAGTCGTAGTGCGCCTGACCGATGTACTGCGGGTCGAGGATCCGCGAGGTCGAGGTCAGCGGGTCGACGGCGGGGTAGATGCCCATCGACGCGATGTCACGCGACAGCTCCGTCGTCGCGTCGAGGTGCGCGAACGTCGTGGCCGGCGCCGGGTCGGTGTAGTCGTCGGCGGGCACGTAGATCGCCTGCATCGAGGTGATCGAGTGTCCACGCGTCGAGGTGATCCGCTCCTGGAGCTGACCCATCTCGTCGGCGAGGTTCGGCTGGTAGCCCACGGCGGACGGCATCCGGCCGAGCAGCGTGGAGACCTCCGAGCCGGCCTGCGTGAACCGGAAGATGTTGTCGATGAAGAGCAGCACGTCCTGCTTCTGCACGTCGCGGAAGTACTCCGCCATCGTCAGGGCGGACAGGGCGACGCGCAGACGCGTGCCCGGCGGCTCGTCCATCTGACCGAAGACGAGGGCGGTCTGACCGAGAACCCCGGCCTCCTCCATCTCGACGATCAGGTCGTTGCCCTCGCGGGTGCGCTCACCCACGCCGGCGAAGACCGACACACCGCCGTGGTTCTTGGCGACACGCGCGATCATCTCCTGGATCAGCACGGTCTTGCCGACGCCGGCCCCACCGAACAGACCGATCTTTCCACCGGTCACGTACGGCGTGAGCAGGTCGATGACCTTGATGCCGGTCTCGAACATCTGGGTCTTCGACTCCAGCTGGTCGAACGCCGGCGCCTTGCGGTGGATGCCCCACCGCTCCTTGACGTCCAGGGTCTGACCCGGCTCGAGGTTCAGGCACTCGCCGGTGGTGTTGAACACCTTGCCCAGCGTGATGTCGCCGACGGGCACGCTGATCGACTCACCGGTGTCGCGCACCTGGGTGCCGCGGACCAGACCGTCGGTCGGGCGCATGGAGATGGCGCGGACCATGCCGTCACCGATGTGCTGCGAGACCTCGAGGGTGATCTCGTTGGTCTCACCGCCCAGCTCGATGTCGACCTTGAGGGCGTTGTAGATCTCGGGCATCGCGTCGGTCGGGAACTCGATGTCCACGACCGGACCGATGACGCGGGCGATACGGCCGACCCCGGGGGCGGAGCCCTGGTCGGTCGTTTCAGCAACAGTGGCAGTCATATCTCTCACTCATTCCCGGCGTTGGCGTCGGCAAGGGCGTTGACGCCACCGACGATCTCGCTGATTTCCTGGGTAATGCCAGCCTGGCGAGCCTGGTTGGCGATGCGCTTGTACTTCTTGATCAGCTCGTCGGCGTTGTCCGTCGCGGACTTCATCGCCTTCTGACGGGCGGCCAGCTCGGAGGCGGCCGACTGCAGCAGGGAGAAGAAGATCCGGCTCTGGACGTAGCGAGGAAGCAGCAGGTCGAGCACCTCTTCGGCCGAGGGCTCGAACTCGTAGAGCGGAAGCAGCTCCGACTCCTCGGGGGCCTCCGTGCCCTCCACCACCTCGAGGGGCAGCAGACGGTTGGCGGTGGGCTCCTGCGAGAGCATGGAGCGGAAGCGCGTGTAGATCACGTGCACCTCGTCCACCGGACGCGGGTCGCCCTCCCCGAGCTCGGTGTCCTCGTCGGCGAGGAACGCCTGGATCAGCGTCATGCCGATCTCGTCAGCCTTGTCGTAGGTCGGCTGGTCCGAGAAGCCCGTCCACGCCCGCTGGATCGGCCGCTGGCGGAACTTGAAGTAAGCCTCGCCCTTGCGGCCGGCGATGTAGATGTCCGCCTCCTTGCCCTCCTCCTTGAGCTTCTCGATGAGGCGCTCGGCCTCCTTGAGAACGTTCGAGGAGTAGGCCCCCGCCAGGCCGCGGTCACTGGTCACGACCAGGACCGCGGCACGGCGCGGGTTCTCGGGCTCGGTGGTCAGCGCGTGCTCGACGTTCGAGAACGTCGCCACGGCGGACACCGCACGGGTCAGCTCACGGGCGTACGGCGCGGCCGCCTGGGCCCGCTGCTGCGCCTTGATGATCCGGGACGCAGCAATGAGCTCCATGGCGCGCGTGATCTTCTTCATCGACTCCGTCGACTTGATCCGCGCGCGGTACTCACGCAGCGACAGTGCCATCGTCAGCCCCGCTTCTGCTTGACGATCTGCTCCTGCTCGACGTCCGCGTCCTCGAGAGCGACGTGCTCTTCCTTGCCGGCCTTGATCGACTGGCCGTCGGAGGTCTCGAACTGGTCCAGGAACGAGTCGTAGGCGTCCTCGAGGGACGTCTCCGTCTCGCTCTCGAACTTCAGCGACTCGCGGATCGCGGAGAGGATGCCCGAGTGCTGGCGCCGCAGGTAGTCGAGGAACTCGTTCTCGAAGCGGAGCACGTCGTCGGCCGGCACGCGGTCGAGACGACCACTGGTGCCGGTCCACAGCGACACGGTCATCTCCTCGACCGGGTAGGGGCTGTAGGCGGGCTGCTTGAGCAGGGCCATCAGCCGCTGTCCGCGGTCGAGCTGCTGACGCGAGGCGGCGTCGAGGTCGGAGGCGAACATCGCGAACGCCTCCATGGCGCGGAACTGCGCCAGGTCGACCTTGAGCGAGCCGGTGACGGCCTTCATCGCCTTGGTCATCGCCGCGCCGCCGACTCGCGACACCGAGACGCCGACGTCGATGGCCGGACGCTGGTTGGCCGCGAACAGGTCGGACTGCAGGAAGATCTGACCGTCGGTGATCGAGATGACGTTGGTCGGGATGAACGCCGAGACGTCGTTGGCCTTGGTCTCGATGATCGGCAGACCGGTCATCGAGCCCGCGCCCAGCTCGTCGGAGAGCTTCGCGCAACGCTCGAGCAGCCGGCTGTGCAGGTAGAACACGTCACCGGGGTAGGCCTCGCGGCCCGGCGGGCGACGCAGCAGCAGCGACACCGCACGGTAGGCCTCGGCCTGCTTGGTGAGGTCGTCGAACACGATGAGGACGTGCTTGCCCTCGTACATCCAGTGCTGGCCGATGGCCGAGCCGGTGTACGGCGCGAGGTACTTGAAGCCGGCGGAGTCGGACGCGGGCGACGCCACGATCGTGGTGTACTCCAGCGCGCCGGCCTCCTCGAGGGCGCCACGCACGGAGGCGATGGTCGAGCCCTTCTGGCCGATGGCGACGTAGATGCAGCGAACCTGCTTGCTCGGGTCGCCGGTCTCCCAGTACTGCTTCTGGTTGATGATCGTGTCGATGGCGACCGTGGTCTTGCCGGTCGCGCGGTCGCCGATGATCAGCTGACGCTGGCCACGGCCGATCGGGGTCATCGCGTCGATCGCCTTGATGCCGGTGGCGAGCGGCTCGTGCACCGACTTGCGCTGGACCACCGACGGTGCCTGCAGCTCCAGGGCGCGGCGGCCGACCGTCTCGACCTCACCGAGGCCGTCGATCGGCTTGCCCAGCGGGTCGACGACCCGACCGAGGTAGCCGTCACCGACGGGGACCGAGAGGATCTCGCCGGTGCGGCGGACCGCCTGGCCCTCCTCGATCTTGTCGAAGTCACCCAGGACGACGACACCGATCTCGCGGGTGTCGAGGTTCAGGGCGAGCCCCAGGGTGCCGTCCTCGAACTCGAGCAGCTCGTTGGCCATGACCGACGGCAGACCGCTGACGCGGGCAATACCGTCGCCGGCCTCGGCAACGGTGCCGACCTCTTCACGGCTGGCGGTCTCGGGCTTGTAGTCCGACACGAAGCGCGTCAGCGCGTCGCGGATCTCGTCCGGACGGATCGAAAGCTCCGTCATACGTCTTCCTGTTCTCTAAGTCTGCTCGGGTTCGTACGTTCTGGCGAAGGACGGCTCAGCCGGCCAGCTTGCGACGGGCGTCGTCGAGGCGGCTCACGACCGTCCCGTCGATCACGTCGTCGCGGATCTCCACACGGATGCCGCCGATCACCTGCGGGTCGACGACGACGTCCAGGTGGATGTCGCGGCCGTACTGCCGGGAGAGGGCGTCGGCCAACCGTTGCCGGTCGGCGTCGGAGAGGGGGCGCGCCACGCGGATGGTGGCCACGGTCTCCTGGTGGACCTCGGCGGCGATCTGCTGGAACTCACGCAGCGCGACGCCGATGGTGCGGTAGGTGCCGGCCAGGGCCTGCTCGACGAGCGCCACCGTTGCCGGCAGCGCCCTTCCCTCGAGGAGTCCCCGCACCAGCGACTGCTTGTCCTGCGCGGAGCGCGACGGGTCGGAGAGGGCGTCCCGGAGGTCCGGGTTGTCCTTCACGACCTGCCCGAAGGCGAACAGCTCGTCGGAGAGACGAGCCGCACCGTCGCCGCTGGTGGCCCCACCACTGGCCCCACCACTGGCGGAGCGCACGACCGCCACGACACCCAGACGCTCGAGAGCGTCGGGGAGGTCGCGCGTCGAGGTCCACCGACGGGTCACGGCGCTGGCCAGGAGCGTGAGTGCCGCCCCGTGGACCTTGCCGGCGAAGATCTGCTGGACCAGGTCGGACTTGGCACCAGGCTGGATCGACACGTCGGTCGCGACGCGGCGCAGTCCCGGCTCGCTGCGCAGCACCGCTGCGAGCGAGAACAGGTCCGTGCCGACCGCCGCTGCGTCCTGCTCGAGGGAGAGCGTGCTGCTCAGCTCCTCGGACAGGGTCGCGACGGCGCCCTTCGATGCTCCGCGGAAGGTCATCAGTTGACCCCGCTCTGCGGCCGCTCGGTCTCGAGCTCGGCGAGGAACCGCTCGACCACGCGGCTCTGGCGAGCCTCGTCGTCGAGGCTCTCGCCCACGATGCGACCGGCCAGGCTGGTGGCCAGGGTGCCGACCTCGGCCCGGAGGGAGGCGACCGCCTGCTGGCGCTCCGCCTCGATCTGGGTCTTGCCGTGCTCGACGATGCGGGAGGACTCGGCCTGAGCCTGGTCCCGCATCTCGGCCACGATGGCTGCTCCCTGCTCGCGCGCCTCCTCACGGATGCGCGCCGCTTCGTGGCGTGCCTCCGCGAGCTGCGACTCGAGCTCAGCCAGCTTGGCGTCTGCCTCGGCCTGCTTGCTCTCGGCTGCCTGGAGGCCGCCCTCGATCGCGGACGTGCGCTCGGCGAACGTCTTCTCGAAGTTGGGGACGACCCACTTCTTGACTGCGAAAACGAGGATGCCGAAGACAACCAGCGACAGGACGATCTCCACCGGGTGCGGGATGAGGGGATTGAGCTCCCCCCCAGCCGCGAGGGTGATCGAGTTCATGGGCGTGGTCCTTCGTCAGTGCTTGTCAGGAGGGTCAGAGCACGAACGCGAGGGCGATGCCGATGATGGCGAGCGCCTCGGCAAGGGCGAAGCCCAGAATCGCGATCGGCTGCAGGCGACCCTGTGCCTCGGGCTGGCGAGCGACACCGTTGATGTAGGCGGCGAAGATCAGGCCGACGGCGAGACCGGGGCCCACGGTGGCGAGACCGTAGCCGAGCATGTTCAGAGAGCCTTCCACGGCTTCTTCCTTTCGTTGTTCCTACTGAGAGGTCGTGCGGTCGTGCGGTCTAGCGGATCTCAGTGCTCGTCTGCGAGAGCACCTGAGATGTACATGGAGGTCAGGAGCACGAAGACGTACGCCTGGAGGACCTGGACCAGCAGCTCGAGGAAGCTGATCAGGACGAACATGAGGAACGCGACGGGGCCGGCCAGCTTGACCAGGCCCTCACCGTGCAGGAGGAGGTACTCGCCGCCCAGGGCGAAGAGGATCAGCAGCAGGTGGCCCGCGAACATGTTCGCGAACAGACGCAGGGCCAGCGTGACCGGGCGGACCAGGATGTTGGAGAAGAACTCCAGCGGCACCAGCAGCAGGAGCACCGGGCCCTTGATGCCGCCGGGGACGGTCTGCAGCTTGAAGTAGCCGGCGAAGCCGTGCTTCTTGATCCCGACGCCGTTGTAGACCAGCCAGCTGACCAGGGCGAGCGCGTAGGCGGTTCCTGCCCGGGAGAACGTCGGGAACTGCAGGCCGGGGACGGCAGCCATCAGGTTGTTGATGAGGATGAAGAAGAACAGTGCGACCAGGTAGGGCACGAACCGCATGAAGTCGCGGCTGCCGATGATGTCGCGGCCCAGCGAGTTGCGCACGAAGCCGTAGCCGGCCTCACCGACGTACTGGAACTTGCCCGGCACCATCGCGCGCTTGCGGCCCGCGGCGTAGAGGAACCAGAAGACGAGGCCGGCGGCCAGCACCATCTGCAGCATCGGCTTGGTGACGCCGAGGTACATGGTCTCGCCCAGGAACTCGAACGTCTTGTCCGGACCGATCGGGGGGAGGTTGAAGTCTCCCGGCCCGGGGGGCGTGAACCCCTCGGCCCGGACCGCGGTCATCGCGATCGCACTCACGCTGTCTCCTGTGTCTGCCGCACTACGGATGCCTGTTCTGCTGCGTCTTGCCCGGTGGTTCCCCGGAGGGATCCGACGGAGGCTGTTTGAAGATCTTGAAAGTCAGGTACAACCCCAGGACCGCGCCGAAGACGATCCCGATCCCGACCAGGAAGGTGGTCCCCAGCCAGCGGTCGAGCACCCAGCCGATGAGTCCATACATCAGCACGCCGGTCACCAGGTAGCTGAATGCCCGCCAGGGATCTGGTCCAGGCATCCCGGCCGTGGTGTCGTCGGCGTGGCCAGTAGGAGGTTTCTGCTGAGCCATCGCGCCCCGGACAATAGCAGCCATGGGAGGTCATCGTTCACCTGGCCGGGTGGGCGTGGACAGCGACGCGGAGGCGACAGCCACCGGCCGGGGAGAGCGGGCCGCCAGCGACAGGTCGTAGGCGGGGATCCGCAGTCGCGAGGACAGCACGACCTGGGCGGTGGTCCACACACCCACTGCAGCCACCACTCCCCCGACCGTCCACGACGCATCGAGGTCGGTGCCGAGCGCGCCGCTCGCCGAGAGCCGGGCGAAGACGGCGGTAACCATCGCGACCTGCAGCCCGTAGGTCATCATCGCGACGACCAGCGAGAGCTCGGGCTGGAGCCGGGAGACGACGTGGATGACCTGGAGCCCGAAGGCGAACACCGCGGTGACCAGCAGCGCGCCGACCAGCGCGCCGTACGCCGCGGGGCGGCCGTCGAGCACGGCACCCAGGGCGGCGATCAGGAGCGTGGCGATCAGGGAGGCCACACCGGCTCCGAGGAGGACGAGAGCACCGCTGGCGCGGGGGTCTGTCTTCGACTCGGTCGTCATGCTCGGCGGCCGTCCTCTGAGGGAGAAAGATGGTCGTGCCAGGCGGACCCGGCGACGCTCGTGAAAGTTATCACAAGGTCCCGGGAGGCTCGAAACCCGACGAATCGTCGCCGCGGGTGAGCTCCTCCATCAGCTCGTCGACGACGGGGATGTGCGGCTTCTTCAGGATCGGGAGCACGAACGTCGCCCCGATCGTGAACACCACCATGACCGACAGCGAGAGCCACATCAAGCGTCCGGTGAACAGACTCGCGGTGACGGTGCCGAAGCCGACCAGTCCCGCCCACAGCCACATGATCAGCACCGCGCGGGTGTGCGAGTGCCCGATCTCGAGCAGCCGGTGGTGCAGGTGCTGCTTGTCCGGAGCGAACGGCGAGCGCCCCGCCCGCGTGCGGCGTACGACGGCGAGCACGAGGTCGGCCAGCGGGACGATCATGATCGACACCGGCAGCAGGACCGGGAGCAGCGTGGGCAGCAGGCTGTTGCCCTGGCTCAGCTCGGTGCCGGAGAACTGTCCGGTGAGCGTCAGGGCGCTGGCCGAGAGCACCAGCCCGATCAGCATCGAGCCGCTGTCGCCCATGAAGAGTCGGGCCGGGTGGAAGTTGTGGGCCAGGAAGCCCACGCACGCCCCCGCCAGCGAGGCGCTCAGCAGGGCTCCGGTGGTGGCCAGGGCGAGGCCGTTGAGGTCGGTGATCTTGTAGCAGAACACGAAGAAGGACATCGCGCCGATGCCGACGACGCCGGCCGCGAGACCGTCGAGACCGTCCACGAAGTTCACGGCGTTGACGGTCGAGACCACGACCAGCACCGTGAGCAGCGCCCCCTGCACCGGGTCGACGGCGAACTGGCTGTCACCGGGCTGGGGGAAGAAGAAGTACTGCACGCCGAAGGCGATCAGGAAGCCGGAGGCCAGCACCTGCCCCCCGAGCTTGGTGAGCGCGTCGAGCTCGAAGATGTCGTCGAGCACGCCGACGGCACAGATCAGCGCACCGGCCGCCAGGACCACGGCGGCGTCGCGGAAGACGAAGTCGTCGCTGCGGGAGAGGAAGGGCAGCTCGCGCGCCACGACGTACGCCGCGACCAGGCCCCCCAGCATCGCCAGGCCCCCGAGGTAGGGGATCGGCTCGGCGTGCACGTCCCGGTCGCGCACGGCGGCGACCGCGCCGGTGCGCAGCGCGATCTCGCGGGCGATCACCGTCAGCAGGTAGGTGACCGCCGCCGCCACGAGGAAGACCAGGACGTACTCGCGCACCGCTCAGCCCTCGTCCGTCACGGTGGCTCCGAGGGGCTCGAGGACCTCGTTGAGCTGCTCGAGGCTCAGCGCGCCACGGCGCAGCACGCGCGCGTGCGGCCCGGTCACGTCCACGATCGTGCTGGCCTGCTTGCCCAGGGCCGGGCCGGCGTCGACGATCGCGGTCACGTCCGCGCCGAGCATCTCCTCGGCCTCGTCGGCGTTCACGGCGGCCGGGGCCCCGGTCTTGTTGGCCGAGCTGACCGCCAGCGGCCCGGTGCGCTCGAGGATCGCCAGGGCCACCTCGTGGTCGGGCATCCGCACCGCCACCGTCCCCCGGGTGTCGCCGAGGTCCCACTGCAGCGAGCTCTGCTGGCGGCACACCAGCGTGAGCGGCCCCGGCCAGAACGCCTCGATGAGGGCGCGGGCATAGCCGGGCAGTCCGACGGCGAGCGCGTCGACGGTGGTGGCCGAGCTGATCAGCACTGGCGGCGGCATCTCCCGACCGCGGCCCTTCGCGGCCAGCAGCGCCCGGACTGCGGCCGGGTCGAACGCGTCGGCGCCGATGCCGTAGACCGTGTCGGTCGGCAGCACGACGAGCTGCCCGCGACGTACGGCCAGGCTCGCGGCCGAGATCGCCGCCTCGCGCAGCTCGTCGGTGTCGGTGGGGTATCGCGTGCTCAAGGGCCGCCCTTCCACAGGTTCGTTCGCCGGGCCTCTGTCGGGCCGGTCCTTCATCGTGCCAGTCGCGCCGTCAGGTAGCGCGGACGCCCCGCCAGGTCTCGGTGGTCGCGCACCTCACTCCACCTGCCGACAGAGCTGAACACGGCGGGCGCAGCCACGCCCTGCAGGTCGGCGTGCTCGGCGCCCACCACTCCCCCGGGTCTCAGCAGGAGCGCGGCTCGCTGCTCGAGCACGCGCATCGCGTCGAGGCCGTCGTCGCCGGAGAACAGCGCCAGGTGGGGGTCGTGGTCGCGTGCCTCGACGGCGACGCCCTCCCACTCGGTGAGCGGGATGTAGGGCGGGTTGCACACGACGACGTCCACGCTGCCGGCCAGCTCGTCGAAGGCCGTCCCCATGTCGCCGTGGCGCAGGTCCACCCCCGTCCCGGACAGGTTGCGCTGGGCCCAGGAGTGGGCGGCCTCGTCGAGCTCGACGGCATGGATCCGCGCGCCGGGCACCTCGTCGGCCAATGCCCGGGCGATCGCGCCGGAGCCGGTGCACAGGTCGACCACCACGGGCTCGCGCCCCTCCCGCTCGACGGCGTGGGCCCGCTCGATCGCCCAGCCGGCCAGCAGCTCGGTCTCGGGCCGGGGCACGAAGACCCCCGGGCCCACCTCGAGCTCCACGTGGCGGAAGGCCGCCGACCCGGTGAGGTGCTGCAGCGGCTCCCGGGTGGTCCGGCGCGCGACCAGGGCGTCGAAGGCCGCCTCCTGCTCGGTCGAGACGGCGTCGACCAGCGGCAGCCGGCCGAGACCGACGCCGAGCACGTGCGCCAGCAGCAGCTCGGCGTCGCGCCGCGGCGAGGCCACACCCGCCTCCTCCAGGAGCCGGGTGGCCTGCACCAGCACCTGGCGCGGCGTGCTCACGACTCCAGCGCCTCCATCCGCGCCTCCACGTCCGAGCGCACGCAGGAGGCGATGACCGGCTCCAGGTCGCCGTCGAGCACCTGGTCGAGGTTGTGCGACTTGTAGCCGGTGCGGTGGTCGGAGATGCGGTTCTCCGGGAAGTTGTAGGTGCGGATCCGCTCGGAGCGGTCGACGGTGCGGATCTGGCTGCGCCGCGCCTCGCTGTCCTCCGCGTCACGAGCGTCCTGGGCGGCGGTGAGGAGACGGGCACGCAGGATCCGCATCGCCGACTCCTTGTTCTGCAGCTGGCTCTTCTCGTTCTGGCAGCTGGCGACGATGCCGGTCGGCACGTGGGTGATCCGCACGGCGGAGTCGGTGGTGTTGACGCTCTGCCCACCCGGCCCCGAGGAGCGGTAGACGTCGATGCGCAGGTCGTTGTCGTCGATGTGGACGTCGACCTGCTCGGCCTCGGGCATCACCAGCACACCGGCGGCGGAGGTGTGCACGCGCCCCTGAGACTCGGTGACGGGCACCCGCTGGACGCGGTGCACGCCGCCCTCGAACTTCAGCAGCGCGTAGGGCGCCTCCCCCGGCTCGGGCGTCCCCTTGGCCTTCACCGCCATCGTCACGCTCTTGTAGCCACCGAGGTCGGAGGGCGTCGAGTCGAGCACCTCGGTGCGCCAGCCGCGGGTCTCGGCATAGCGGGTGTACATCCGCAGCAGGTCGCCGGCGAAGAGCGCCGACTCCTCGCCACCCTCGCCGGACTTGACCTCGAGGATCGCGTCCTTGGCGTCCGCAGGGTCGCGCGGCACCAGGAGCAGCCGGAGCCGCTCGGCGGCCGCGTCGCGTCGTACGGCGAGCTCGTCGGCCTCCTGCGCGAAGGCCGGGTCCTCCCCCGCCAGCTCCAGGGCCGCCTCCACGTCGTCGCTCAGCTCGCGCCACTCGTGCCAGGTGCGCACGACGGCGGTCAGCTCGGCATAGCGCTGGTTGAGCCGCTTGGCCAGCGCCTGGTCGGCGTGGGTCTCGGGCTCGGACAGGCGCGTCTCGAGCTCGGCGTGCTCGGAGACGAGTCCGGTGACGGCCTCGAACATGGGGGCTCCTCAGGGTGGTCGGGGGCGGAAACCACGAGCGCCGGCCCCCGCCAACAGGGCAGGGACCGGCGCAGTGAGGAGGACTACTTCTTCTGACCAGCCTTGGCGTAGCGCGCCTCGAAGCGGGCCACGCGGCCGCCGGTGTCGAGGATCTTCTGCTTGCCGGTGTAGAACGGGTGGCACTGCGAGCAGACGTCGGCCTTCAAGATGCCGGAGGTCGCGGTGCTCTTCGTCGTGAACGTCGCGCCGCAGGTGCAGGTCACCTGGGTGTCGACGTAAGCGGGGTGGATGTCCTTCTGCATGGGGTGTCCTCTCAGTCGCCGGGTCGTCTCCTCCCAGCGAGGAAGACGTGAACCGGAACCAGCGCACAAGTGTGCCACCTGCCTCAACGTGCGCGCCAATCAGGGCATTCCCGCACTCAGCCGCGGCGTACGACGGTGGTGACCAGCAGCAGGGCGAGCCCGCTGACCCCGGCCATCACCGCCGCCATCGGCACCGCGCTGACCGTGTCGAAGGCGCCGACGAGCGGTGCCACCGCCGCCCCCACGGCGAACTGCAGGCAGCCGAGCACGGCCGCCGCGGTCCCGGCCGCCGCGCCCTGCCGGTCGAGCGCGAGAGCCGGCGTGTTGGCCATGGACACGCCCGCGGTCGAGAGCACCACGAACAGCGGCGCGAGCACCCCCACCAGCCCGCCGACGTCGAGGGCCGCCAGGACGACCAGGGTGAGTGCCGCGCAGAAGGTCATCGCCACTCCGCCGGTCAGCACCTGCACCAGCGAGAAGCGGCGCAGCAGCAGCGGGTTGGCCTGGGACCCCAGCACCAGCCCCAGGGCGTTGATCCCGAACACGATCGCGAACGTCCGCTCGGACAGGCCGAAGCCCTCCTGCAGCACGAACGAGCCCCCGGAGACATAGGCGAAGATCGTCGCCATCATCGAGCCGCCGGTGACGGCCAGGGCCATGAAGTAGGGGTCGCGCACCAACCGCCCGTACGCCGTGAGCACGGCGCCCAGGCGAGCCGGACGTCGGCGCGGCGGAGGCAGCGTCTCGCGCAGCCCCACCCCCGCGAGTCCGGCGAGGACCAGCGCTGCGACGGCGAGCACCAGGAAGATCGTGCGCCATCCCGACCACTCCAGGACCAGGCCACCGAGGCTGGGGGCGAGCATGGGGGCCAACCCCATGACCAGCATCAGCCGCGCCATCAGGCTCGCCATCGCCTTGCCGGAGAGCTGGTCGCGCACCATGGCCATCACCGTGACCGAGACCGCGGCGCCGGCCAGCCCCTGCAGCACGCGCACTCCGGCCAGCGTCTCCACCGTGGGCGCCAGCAGGCAGCCGATCGAGGCGACGGCGTGCACGCAGAGACCCACCAGCAGCGGGCGACGGCGTCCGAGGGCGTCGGAGAGGGGGCCGACGAGCAGCTGTCCCAGGCCCAGCCCGATGAGGATGCCGGTGACCGTGAGCTGGACCTGCGACTGCGAGGCGTCGAGGTCGCGGGCGATCTGGGGGAACGCCGGCAGGTACATGTCGATCGTCAGCGGGCCCAGGGCGATCAGGCAGCCAAGGCTGAGCACGAGCCGCACGTAGTGCCGACCGGTCAGGTCCGGACGGGCCGCTGTCGTCGCGCTCATGACTGTGCCCCCATGCCTTGGGCCTGGCCGGGCAGCCGCACGGAGACCGTGGTGCCCTCGCCCTCGACCGACTCGAGGTGCAGGACTCCGGCGTGGTTGTCGACGATGGTCTGCACGATGCGCAGACCGAGGCCCGTCCCGGGCACCTGGCTCGACACGGCGTTCGACGCGCGGTAGAAGCGGGTGCCGAGCTGGTCGATGTCGCCGGAGGGGATCCCGATCCCCTCGTCCGCCACCACCACGACCACGTCGTCGCCCGCTCGGTCGAGGGAGACCGTGACGTGTCCCCCGTCGTGGCTGAACTTCACGGCGTTGGAGATCAGGTTGACGAAGACGCGTGAGAGCTGGCCGCGGTCGGCCAGGACCCACGCTGCGTCGTCGGCGCCCGTCAGGTCGACGTGGACGTCGCGGCGGGCGGCGGTCATCCGCAGGTCGCCGACCACGTCGTGGAGGAGCTCCACCAGGTCGACCTGCTGGAGGTCCGTCCCGTGGCTCTCAGCCTTGGACAGCGCCAGCAGGTCGTCGATCAGCATCTGCAGCCGCTTCACGTTGCGCTGGACCGCGTGCAGCATCTTGAGGTGGCGCGGTGCCAGCCGCTCCTCGAACTCCTCGGCCGCGAGGTCGACGTAGCCGGAGATCGTGAACAGCGGGGTGCGCAGCTCGTGGGACACGTTGGAGACGAAGTCGCCCTTGGCGCTGTCCAGCCGACGCAGCTCGTCGAGGACCTGCTTCTCGATGGCCCGGGAGTGCTGCTGGGCCGCGGCCATGTCGTTGATGGCCTGGGCCACCGACCGGACCTCACGGGGTCCCGTCACCTGCGCCCGGGCGGTCTCCTCGCCGGCACGGAGCCGCTCGACGACCGAGTGCAGCTCCACGAGCGGGTCCGAGACCCGTGCCGTCGTCCGGCGCCCCCAGCGCCACGCGAGCGCGCCGCTCAGGAACCCGACCAGCACGAGCACTCCGCCGACCGTGCGTCTGCGGTCCGTCGTCCGCTGCCGCGCGTCCTCCACCCGGCCCTCCAGGCCACGGGTCAGGCCGTCGTGTGCCTCCCTGACCTCGTCGAAGCGGGACTTGCCCACGGCGAAGAGTTCGGCGTCGTACGACGCGGTCCCCCCGGGTCGCGAGAGGCGCACCTCGGCGTAGTCCCGGAGCCAGGCGTCCCCTGCCTCCTCCTGGGCACGCACCAGCTCGGTCATCGCGGCGTCGCCCTCGGCGAAGTCGCGCAGGTCGGCCTGGAGGTCCGGGAGTCGCTCGCGCGCGTTGAGATAGGGCTCGACAGCGGCCTGCTGACCACTCAGCGACCAGGCACGCACCCCTGTCTCCGCGTCGGTCAGCGCCTGCAGGACCCGCACGTTGGCGAGGGTGGCCGGCTGTAGCTCGTCGGTCAGCTCGCGCACCGTGCGCTCCTGGAGCACGAGACCGGCGACACCGATGAGCGAGAGCAGGAAGACCAGCACCGCGAGCGTCGCGACCATCGGCGCGACCGTGCGCGCCACGGTGCGCGAGTCCCGCGAGATCGATCTTCCCGGCGCCTCGTCGAGGCGTGGGGCCATCAGCTGCCGGCCACCAGGGCGTCGACCCGGGCAGCCAGCTCCCGCGGGCTGAACGGCTTGGTGATGTAGTCGTCCGCGCCGCTGCCGAGGCCGTTCTCGACGTCCGACTCCTGGGCGCGCGCGGTGAGCAGGATGACCGGGAGCCCGGCGAGGTCGGGGTCCTCCCGGATCGCCTTCATCGCGTCGAGGCCGGACATGCCCGGCATCATCACGTCCAGGATCGCCAGGTCGGGGCGCTCGTTGCGGCAGGCCTCGAGGGCGGCAGCACCGTCCCCCACGGCGACGATGTCGTGCCCCATCGTCGACAGCTTGAACTCCACGAGCTCACGAATGTCGACGTCGTCGTCCGCGACCACGATGCGCGCCACGCTTCACCTCTTACTTCCTTGTCCCGTCCGGCCCCGAGCCTAGCGGTAAAGGCGACCCTCCGCGGCACACGGGACCCGGCACCCGTGCCCGTCACGGGTGCCCACCACCGTCACTCGTCCTTGGTGCCCATGTGGGTGGTCTTCTGGACCTCGAGCAGGAACTCGATGTTGGTGCGCGACTTGCGCAGCTTGCCGAGCAGCAGCTCGAGCGCCTGCTGGTGGTCGAGACCGGAGAGGACGCGCCGTAGCTTCCAGACGATCGCGGTCTCCTCCTGGCTCATCAGGAGCTCCTCGCGGCGGGTGCCGGACTGCACCGCGTCGATGGCCGGGAAGATCCGCTTGTCCGCGAACTCGCGGCGCAGCCGGATCTCCATGTTGCCGGTGCCCTTGAACTCCTCGAAGATCACCTCGTCCATCTTCGAGCCGCTCTCGATGAGCGCGGTCGCCAGGATGGTCAGCGAGCCGCCGTTCTCGATGTTGCGCGCGGCACCGAAGAAGCGCTTCGGCGGGTAGAGCGCCGCCGAGTCGACGCCGCCCGACAGGATGCGACCGCTCGGCGGTGCGGCCAGGTTGTAGGCACGCCCCAGACGGGTGATGCCATCGAGCAGCACCACGACGTCGTGGCCGAGCTCGACCAGCCGCTTGGCCCGCTCGATGGCGAGCTCCGCCACCATCGTGTGGTCGCCGGCCGGACGGTCGAAGGTCGAGGAGATGACCTCGCCCTTCACCGAGCGCTCGAAGTCGGTGACCTCCTCGGGACGCTCGTCGACCAGCACGACCATCAGGTGGCACTCGGGGTTGTTGGTGGTGATCGAGTTGGCGATCGACTGCATCACCATCGTCTTGCCCGCCTTGGCCGGAGAGACGATCAGTCCCCGCTGTCCCTTGCCGATCGGGGCGGCGATGTCGATGACGCGCCCGATCAGGTTCTCCGGCGTCGTCTCCAGCCGCAGCCTCTCCGAGGGGTAGAGCGGGGTCAGCTTCGCGAACTCGACGCGCGAGCGGGAGGTCTCGGGGTCGGCCCCGTTGACGCTCTCGATGCGCACCATCGGGTTGAACTTCTCCTTGCGCTCGCCCTCGCGGGGCTGGCGCACCTGGCCGACGATCGCGTCGCCGCGGCGCAGGCCGTACTTGCGGACCATCGACAGCGAGACGTAGACGTCGTCGACACCCGGCAGGTAGCCGCTGGTGCGGACGAACGCGTAGTTGTCGAGCACGTCGAGGATGCCCGCCGCCGGGACCAGGACGTCGTCCTCGAGGACCGTGGTGTCGGGCTCGTTGCGACCCCCGCGGCTGCGCTCGCCACGCGGCTCGCGCGGCTCACGGGTGTCGCGGACCTCCCTGGTGTCGCGGCCGTCGCGCGTGTCACGGCCGTCGCGCGTGTCACGGCCGTCGCGGTCGCGACCACGACGGCGGCGGTTGCGGCGGTTGCCGCCCTCCTCGTCGGTGCGCGCCTCGCCCCGGTTGTCCCGAGCCTGGTTGTCCCGAGCCTGGTTGTCGCGAGCCTGGTGGTCGCGAGCCTGGTTGTCGCGAGCCTGGTGGTCGCGGCCCTGGCTGTCGCGGCCCTGGTGGTCCTGGCTCTCGGAGCGCTCACGGTTGCGGCCGGACTGCTCGGGTCGGGACTGCTCGACCTCGGCGCTCTCGGGCTTGTTCGTCTCCGGCGCCGCCGATCCCTCCTCGGACTCGACGACCTTGTCCCGCGGCGCGCGCTGGCGGCTGCGCTGCTTGCGCGGCGCCTCCTGCGCGCCTGTGTCGCCGCCCGACGAGGTGCCGGCGGACGAGGTGTCGGCGGACGAGGTTTCGGCGGACGAGGTGTCGGCGGACGAGCTGTCGGCCGACGGGGTGCCGGACGGAGCCTCGGAGCCGGCGTCCGACGCGTTCGGGGTCTCCGTCACGGGGGCCTTCGCTCTCCGGGACCTCGCCGCGCGAGCGGGAGCCGCCGGGGCCTGCGCGCCCGCGTCGTCAGCGGGAGCCTCGGCCTTGCGCGCCGAGGTCCGGGACGCGGCGCGCGGGGCGGGGCTCCCGGACTGCTGGGTGCGGATCGCCTCGATGAGCTGGGCCTTCTTCATGGCGCCCGCTCCGGCGATCCCCATGCCACCTGCCATCGCCTTCAGGTCGGCGAGCAGCATGGTGCTGAGTCCACCGCGCTTCTTCGGCTGCGATGCCTCGGGAGCGTTGGTGGATTCGGTCGTTTCCGTCACGTGAGGTCCTTCCCACGTATCAGTGCCGATCCGGCACAGATGCCGTCGGCCTCCTGGTCGAGGTCTCCTCGCCGCCACAGGGACCCGGCAGGGTTGCCGACGGGTTCGCGCAGAGGAATCCGCGGAGTGAATCCGCGGAGGGATCGAGGAGGTTCGCACTGGGCACGACACACGTCGCCCGAGTGCACGCGTCGAGAATGCGACGCGTCGCTCACGCTATCACCAGCCATCGTGAATGTGGCATCGGGCACGTCCGACGCGCCGCAACCCGATGTGCTCCCTGCGAGCACTCAGGAGAGCAGTGCTCCGGAGCGGTCGATCTCGAGATGGTGCGCGACCCATCCCGCGGGACAGCGGGCCAGCAGCCCCTCGACCGACGCGTACGTCGCGTCCCCGGGGCCGGGCCCGTCGGTGAAGGCCAGCACGGTCGGTCCCGCGCCCGACACGATCGCGGGCACTCCGTCCTCGCGCAGCGAGCGGACGAGCTCCAGCGTCCGGGGCATGGCCGACTCCCGGTAGTCCTGGTGCAGGTAGTCGCGAGTCGCCGCCAGCAGCTGCTCGGGCTGCCCGGCGAGCGCCGCGACGAGGAGGGCCGCGCGGCCGGAGTTGGCCGCCGCGTCACAGTGCGGGACCGTCGCGGGCAGGAGTCCGCGCGCCACCTTGGTCTCGACCGGCTCGGTCGGGATGAAGACGACCACGGAGACCCGGGGGTCGACGCAGGCGCGCACGGCGTACCACTCGTCCTGCTCGCGCCCGGAGATCACGAAGCCGCCGAAGAACGCCGGCGCCACGTTGTCGGGATGCCCCTCCAGATCGGCGGCGAGCGAGAAGAGCGCCTGGTCGTCCAGGAGCAGCGAGCCTCCCGCCACGAGGCCACGCGCGAGGCAGACCCCCGCGACGATCGCCGATGAGGACGACCCGAGCCCACGCCCGTGGGGCACGACGTTGTGGCAGTGCACGCTCAGCGTGTCGGGGCGCGCGCCCATCGCGTCGAAGGCGGCGTACATCGAGCGCACCACCAGGTGGGAGTCGTCGAGCGGGACGACGCCGGCCCCCTCCCCCTCGACCGCGACCCGGACCTGTCCCGCGGCGCCGGGCTCCATCCCGGGGCCGCTGACCTGGGCCTGAACCCGGTCCCGCAACCCGAGGGCGAGCCCGAGCGAGTCGAAGCCGGGCCCGAGGTTGGCGGAGGTGGCGGGCACGCTGACGCGCACCGGTCCCTCGACGAAGCTCACGAGCGGCGGTCTCAGCCGAGACCGGCAGCGTGGGCGGCCTGGTCGACGTCGGCGTCGACGACGGTGTCGACCATGGGCCCGACGCCCTCGAGGGCCGTGGCGGTGTCCTTGAGCCCGTGACCGGTGACCGTGATGACCACGGTCTTGCCGGCGTAGGACTCACCCTGCTCCAGTTCCTGCAGCAGCCCCGCGATGCCGACGGCGGAGGCCGGCTCCACGAACACGCCGTCGCGGCGCGCGAGGTCGTGCTGGGCCGAGAGGATCTGCTCGTCGCTCAGGGAGGCGAAGCGGCCACCGGACTCCTCGGCCGCCGCGACCGCGAGCTTCCACGACGCGGGGTTGCCGATCCGGATCGCGGTGGCCTTGGTCTCGGGGTTCGGGAACGGCTCACCCGTGACCAGCGGAGCGGCGCCCTCGGCCTGGAAGGCACGCATCACCGGCTTGCGCGTGGAGCGCCCGAGCGCGGCGTACTGCTGGTAGCCCAGCCAGTAGGCCGAGATGTTGCCGGCGTTGCCCACCGGCAGCAGGTGGTAGTCGGGCGCGTCGCCGAGCCGGTCGACGACCTCGAACGCGGCGGTCTTCTGCCCCTCGAGACGCACCGGGTTGACCGAGTTGACCAGCGCGACCGGGTAGTTGTCCGCCAGCCCGCGCGAGAGGCGCAGGCAGTCGTCGAAGTTGCCGCGCACCATGATCACCTGGCCGCCGTGCATGATCGCCTGGGCCATCTTGCCCGCGGAGATCTTGCCCTCCGGCACGAGCACGAGCGGCTTGAGCCGGGCCTTCGCGGCGTAGGCCGCCATCGACGCCGAGGTGTTGCCCGTGGAGGCACAGACCACGGCCTGCGCGCCCTCGTGCTTGGCGACCGAGATCGCCGCGGTCATCCCGCGGTCCTTGAAGGAGCCGGTCGGGTTGTCGCCCTCGACCTTGAGCCACACCTGGGCGCCGGTGAGCTCGGAGAGCCAGTCGGAGGCGACCAGCGGCGTGCCGCCCTCTCCCAGGGTCACCGCGACGGTGTCCGCTGGGATCTCCATCAGGTGGCGGTACTCCTCGATCACGCCCCGCCACTGGTGGGGGCCCCGCTCGTGAGTCTGCTGACGACCGGGCTGTCCGGGCTGCGCCTCGGCGTTCATTCGCTCTCTCCTTCGACGCGCATCACCGAGGTGACCTCGCGCACGATGTCCATGTCACGCAGGGTGTCGACGGTCGCCGACAGCTGGGCGTCGGTGGCGCGGTGCGAGACCACGACCAGCTGGGCGTCGGCACCTCGTCCCTCCTGGCGCACGGTCTGGATCGACACGCCGTGCTCGGCGAACGCCGTGGCGACGCTGGCCAGCACACCGGCGCGGTCCTCGACGTCGATCGCGACGTGGTAGCGCGTCAGGGTCTCCCCCATCGGCAGCACCGCACGGGCGGCGTACGCCGACTCGCCGGGGCCGCAGGTGCCCGCGAGCCGGTTGCGCGCCACCGTGACCAGGTCGCCCAGCACCGCGGACGCCGTGGGGGCACCGCCGGCGCCGGGGCCGTAGAACATCAGCTGGCCCGCGGCCTCGGACTCGACGAAGACGGCGTTGTAGGCCTCGCGCACCGACGCCAGGGGGTGCGAGCGCGGGATCATCGCGGGGTGCACCCGCACGGCGACCGCGTCCTCGCCGGCCGGGTCGCGGCGCAGCTCGCAGATGGCGAGCAGCTTGACGACCGCGCCCATCTCGCGCGCCGAGGCGATGTCACCGGCGGTGACCTCGGAGATGCCCTCACGGTGCACGTCGGCGGCCGTGACCCGGCTGTGGAACGCCAGCGAGGCCAGGATCGCGGCCTTGGCGGCGGCGTCGAAGCCCTCGACGTCGGCGGTCGGGTCGGCCTCGGCATAGCCGAGGTCCTGGGCCTCCTGCAGCGCCTCGGCGAACCCGGCCCCCGAGGTGTCCATCTTGTCGAGGATGAAGTTGGTGGTGCCGTTGACGATGCCCAGCACCCGGGTCACCCGGTCACCGGCCAGCGACTCGCGCAGCGGGCGCAGGATCGGGATCGCTCCCGCGACGGCGGCCTCGTAGTAGAGGTCGCGCTGCGCCTTGGCCGCGGCCTCGAACAGCGTGGAGCCGTCCTCGGCCAGCAGCGCCTTGTTGGCCGTCACGACCGATGCACCGCTCTCGAGCGCCGCCAGGATCAGCGAGCGCGCCGGCTCGATGCCGCCGATCACCTCGACGACCAGGTCGACGTCGTCGCGACTGACCAGCGCGTGCGCGTCGGTGGTCAGCAGCTCGGCCGGCACCTCCACCTCGCGCTCGGCCTCGAGGCGGCGCACGGCGACCCCGGCGAGCTCGACGGGCGCCCCGATCCGCGCCGCGAGGTCGTCGGCCTGCTCGGTCAGCAGCCGGACCACCTGCGATCCCACGGACCCACAGCCCAGCACGGCCACCCGCAGGGGGCGCTGGACGCCGCTCCTGCGGTCTGTCTCGAGACCCTCACTCACGCGTCTGCTCCCACATCGGTTGCCAACAGGTCGTCCTCAGTCTCTCGTCGTACGACGACGCGCGCGACGCCGTCCCGCACCGCGACCACCGGGGGCCGCAGGACGTGGTTGTAGTTGGAGGCCATCGAGCGGCAGTAGGCGCCGGTGCCCGGGACCGCGAGCAGGTCGCCGGGGGCCAGGTCGGCGGGCAGGAACTCGTCCTTGACGACGATGTCGCCCGCCTCGCAGTGCTTGCCGACGACGCGGGCCAGGGTCGGGGTCGCCTCCGAGCGGCGCGAGACCAGCGTGCACGAGTAGTCGGCGTCGTAGAGCGCGGTGCGGATGTTGTCGCTCATCCCGCCGTCGACCGACACGTAGGTGCGTCGCGCTCCACCGTCGAGGGCGACCTCCTTGACCGTGCCGACCTCGTAGACCGTGCACATCGCGGGGCCGACGATGGCCCGGCCGGGCTCGATCGACAGCCGCGGCTCGGCGATCCCGAGGCCGCGGCACTCGTGCTCGACGATCTTCGTCATCTCCGTGGCGAGCTGGGCGGGGTCCGACGGGTCGTCCTGGGTCGTGTAGGCGATGCCGAAGCCGCCGCCGAGGTCCATCTCGGGCATCGTCACGCCAAGCTCCTCGCTGACCCGGGCGTGCAGCGCGAGCACCCGGCGAGCGGCCACCTCGAACCCCGAGGAGTCGAAGATCTGCGAGCCGATGTGGCTGTGCAGGCCGAGCAGCTCCAGGCCCGCCGCCTGCTCCACGCGGCGTACCGCCTCGAGGGCGTCGCCGGAGGTGATCGAGAAGCCGAACTTCTGGTCCTCGTGGGCGGTGGCAATGTATTCGTGGGTGTGCGCCTCGACGCCGGCGGTCACCCGGACCATCACCTTGGTCCGCGAGCCGGTCTCGGCGGTGATCTGGTCGAGCCGCGCGATCTCGTGGAAGGAGTCGACGATGATCCGCCCGACCCCGACCTCGACCGCGCGCCGCAGCTCGGCGACGCTCTTGTTGTTGCCGTGGTAGCCGATCCGCGCGGGGTCCATGCCACCGCGCAGCGCGACCGTCAGCTCGCCGCCGGAGCAGACGTCGAGGTGCAGGCCCTCCTCGGCGATCCAGCGGGCCACGGTCGTGCAGAGGAACGCCTTGCCGGCGTAGTAGACGTCGTAGTCCGAGAAGGCGTCACGGAAGGCGCGCGCCCGGGCGCGGAAGTCGTCCTCGTCGAGGACGTAGGCCGCGGAGCCGTGCTGGGCCACCAGCTCGGGCAGCGGGACGCCGCCGACCTCCAGGACACCGTCGACCTTGCGGGCGGTCGTCGACCACAGGTGCGCGACGAGCTCGTTGGGGTCGCTGGGCGGGCTCAGCCAGGACGGGCCGCGCAGGGCTCCTTCGGCATGGGCCCAGCCTGCTTCGTGTGCGTGCATGCTCTCCCTCTCACATCCGCTCGGGGGCGGAGACCCCGAGCAGCGCCAGGCCGTTGGCGAGGACGGTGCGGGTGGCCGCGACCAGCAGCAGCCGGGCGCGGTGCAGGTCGCCGGCCTCCTCGTCGCCCATCGGCAGGACCCGGCAGCTGTCGTAGAAGCGGTGGTAGGACGCGGCCGTCTCCTCCAGGTAGCGCGCCACCCGGTGCGGCTCGCGCAGCTGGGCGGCGGCGGCCACGACGCGGGGGAACTCCGCGAGACCGCGCAGCAGCTCGCCCTCCTTCTCGTGGGAGAGCAGCGTGGGGTCGAAGTCCTCGCCCGCCGGGGCCAGCCCCAGGTCGGCGGCGTTGCGCAGGATCGAGGCGACCCGGGCGTGGGCGTACTGCACGTAGAAGACGGGGTTGTCGCTGGTCGCCTTGGCCCACAGGTCCAGGTCGAGGTCGATGTTGGAGTCCGAGCTGTAGCGCGCCAGGGCGTAGCGCGAGGCGTCCACGCCGATCGCGCCGACCAGGTCGTCGACCCGGACGACGGTGCCGGCCCGCTTGGACATCCGCAGCGGCTGGCCGTCGCGCAGCAGGTTGACCATCTGCCCGATCAGGATCTCGAGGTTCGTGCCCGGCTCGTCACCGAAGGCCGCGCACATGGCGTTCATCCGGCCGACGTAGCCGTGGTGGTCGGCGCCGAGCATGATCAGGCAGCGGTCGAAGCCGCGCTCGCGCTTGTCGAGGTAGTAGGCGAGGTCCCCGGACAGGTAGGCGCCCTGACCGTCGGACTTGATGATCACCCGGTCCTTGTCGTCGCCGTACTTCTCGGTGGACAGCCACAGCGCGCCGTCCTTCTCGTAGACGTTGCCGAGCTCGCGCAGCCGGGCCACGGCGCGGTCGACGGCTCCGCTGCGGTGCAGGTCGTCCTCGTGGAAGAAGACGTCGAAGTCGACGCCGAAGTCGTGCAGGCTCTGCTTGATCTCGCTGAACATCATGTCGACGCCGATGGAGCGGAAGACCTCGCGAGCATCGTCCTCGGGCAGCTCCAGCGCGTCCGGGCGCTGGGCGAGCACGGCCTGGGCGATCTCGTGGATGTAGTCGCCCCCGTAGCCGTCCTCGGGGGTCGGCTGCCCCTGCGCGGCGGCGAGCAGCGAGTTGCTGAACCGGTCGATCTGGGCGCCGTGGTCGTTGAAGTAGTACTCCCGGGTGACCTCGGCCCCGGTCATCGTGAAGATCCGGCCCAGCGCGTCGCCCACGGCCGCCCAGCGGACGCCGCCGATGTGGATCGGGCCGGTCGGGTTGGCCGAGACGAACTCGAGGTTGATCTTCTCCCCCGCGAACTCGTCGGAGGCGCCGTACGACGCGCCCGCGGCGACGATCTGCGCGGCGAGGGCGCCCTGGGCGCCCGCCTCGACGGTGATGTTGAGGAAGCCGGGGCCGGCGATCTCGACCGCGCCGATGCCCTCGGCGGCACTCAGCCGGGCGCTGACCAGCTCGGCGAGGGCGCGCGGGTTGGTGCCGGCCTTCTTGGCCAGCTGCAGCGCGACGTTGGTGGCGTAGTCGCCGTGGCCCTTCTGGCGGGGGCGCTCGACCGTGACCGTCTCGGGCAGGCCGTCCGGGAGCGCGAGGGCGCCCTCCTCGACCAGATGGGTGAGGACGTCGACGATGGTGGTGGAGAGCTGCTCGGGGGTCACCGGGCAAGCCTATCGGCGATCCGGTTTCCCCTCGGCCACCGCCCGCCTGTATGGTCATGCCCGCACCTTGAGCCCCCGTAGCTCAGGGGATAGAGCACCGCCCTCCGGAGGCGGGAGCGAAGGTTCGAATCCTTCCGGGGGCACACATCACTCGCGCGGCTTGAGTTAGCGCTGTCGGTTTCCCCGGTCGACCGGGGATCGCTGAACTTGTCAGGCGAAACTTCGCCCGACAACGTCTGGTTTCCCCGGCCGACCGGGGATCGCTGCGGTCGTCAGCCGCAGGCACTCCGGTTTCCGGACTGCCGGGTTCGGGTCGGCCGGGCCTCTGGGTCGACTAGTCGTGAGACCAGGCGGCCCAGAGCCGGGCGTAGCGCCCGCCGGCCGCCAGCAGCTCCTGGTGCGTCCCGAGCTCGACGGCGAGGCCGTCCTCCAGCACCAGCACCCGGTCGGCCGTGCTCGCCTGCACCAGGCGGTGGGCGATGGTGAGCGTCGTGCGGCCGCGGGTGACCGCGAGCGCGGCGGCCTCGAGCTCGCGAGCACCGGCCGAGCCCGCCTCGGCGGTGGCCTCGTCGAGCACCACGACCCAGGGGTCCACCAGCGCCACCCGGGCCAGCGCGAGCTGCTGGGCCTGTGCGGGGGTGAGCGGATGCGCTCCCTCCCCCACGACGGTGTCCAGTCCGTCCGGGAGCCCTGTCGCCCACCCCGCTCCCACGGTGCGCAGGGCGTCCTCCGTCTGCTCCTCGGTGGCGCCGGGACACGCCAGCAGCAGGTTGTCGCGCACGCTGCCGGCGAAGACGTGGACCTCCTGGCTGACGGTGACCACGACCCGGCGCCCGTCCAGCTCCGCGGCCCGGACCGGAACGCCGCCGATGCCGACCGCGCCGGCGGTCGGGACCAGCCGCCCCGCCACGGCCAGCCCCAGGGTGCTCTTGCCGGCGCCGCTGGCCCCGACCACCGCGACGCGCTCGCCGGGCGCGATCTCGAGACTCACGCCGCGCAGCGCGTGCTGCCCGGACCCGTAGTCGTGCGCGACCTCGACGACCCGGACCCCCTTGTCGCGCGGCGCCCGGCCGTGCGCGGATTCGGGAGGAGGGAGCAGGGCGATGCCGGCCAGCCGGGTGAGCGAGGCCCCTGCGGACTGCACCTCGTCGAAGAGGAACAGCACCGCGCCGACCGGGTTGAACAGTCGGTGGAAGTAGAGCGCGGCCGCGGTGACCGCCCCGACGGTGACGAGGTCCTGGCGCACCAGCGCGAAGCCGGCGCCGAGCACCAGCAGCAGACCGATGGCCTCGGCTCGGTTGGTCCGGCCACCGAAGCGCATCAGGAGGTCGAACACATCGATGGACAGCCGCGCGGAGCGCCACGAGGTCCGGTCGACCTCCGCCTGTTGGGTGTGGGAGAGACCGAGGCTGCGCAGGGTGCGGCTGGCGTGGACTCCCGTGAGCAGCGCCTCGGCGCGCTCCCCGTTGGCCTCGCGCTCACGGCGATAGACCGGGCCCGAGCGGGGCAGGTACCACCGCAGCGCCACCACGTAGAAGGGAGCGGCCAGCAGTCCGGCCAGCCCCAGGCGCCAGTCCAGCGCGAGCAGGCCGACGATAGTGAAGGCGATGGTCACCACGGAGTTGACCAGCAGAGGCACCGCGTCGGTGAGCGATCCCGCCACCACGCGCACGTCGTCGCTCACCCGCGACATCAGGTCGCCGCTGCCGGAGCGCTCCAGGTCCTCGGTCTCCAGGTGCAGCGCGCGCTCGAGCGTCTGCTCGCGCAGCTCGGCGAGCGCCGGCTCCGCGGCCTGCGCCAGGGCGCCCACCGAGACGCTCGTCGCGACCGCCGTGACCAGGGCCGCCGCACCGATCCACAGCGCCGCGACGACGACGTCGTGTCGCGTGCCCCCGCTGCTGACCAGGTCGGCGATCCGCCCCAGCTGCCAGGGCGCGACCAGGCCCGCCGCGCCGGAGACGGCGAACATCGTGGCGCTGAGGGCGAACGCCGGGCGCCGGGCCCGCAGCAGGGTCCGGGCGAGGCCGAACGCCTCCGCCGCGCTCGAGACGGGGAGCCGGCTCATCGCAGCACCAGCCGTCGGTAGTCGTCGTCGCCCAGCAGGGCCGCGTGGGTGCCCTGGGCCACCACCCGGCCTCCCTGGACGCGGAGCACGACGTCGGCGCGGGCGAGCAGGGCCGGACTGCTGGTCAGTGTCAGCGTGGTGCGGGGATCACCGGAGCCTGTGCAGGCGGGAGTGCCGTGGCGCAGCTGCCGCAGGCCGTCGGCGATACGGGCCTCGGTGACCGCATCCACGGCGGTGGTGGGATCGTGCAGCACCAGCACGGGCGGATCGGCGGCGAGCGCCCGGGCGAGCCCCACGCGCTGGCGCTGCCCGCCCGAGAGCGGCAGCGCCCCGATGCGCGGGTCCTCGCCGTCGGCGTCCGGGTCGGTGACGGGGACCTGCGCGACCACCTCGTCGGCGGCCGACGCGACCAGCACCCGCGCCAGTGCTGCGTCGTCGAGGGCGGCGGCGGGGTCGACGTTGTCGAGGACGCCGCCGGAGAAGAGGTCGACGTGGTGGTCGCTGACGAGCAGCGCGGCACGGTGCCGGTCGGGACCGAGCCGGCCCAGCGGCGTACCGCCGACGAGCACCTCGCCCGCCACCGGGCGCGCCTCCCCGCGCAGCAGCGCGAGCAGGGCGGCGGCCTCGGCAGGGTCCTCCACGACGAGGGCCACCCAGCACCCCGGTTCGACCCGCAGGCGGAGGTCGACGAGGGGTCCGTGGCGAACACCGCGCAGCTCCAGGGCCGGGACACCGCCCCCGGCCGAGGCTTCGCCGCCCTTCCCCTCCTCGGCGAGCGCCACGACCAGTGGGCCGCTCGCCAGCAGCGACACCACCCGGGCGGCCGAGGCCCGCGACTGGGCCAGCTGGGCCACGAGATAGGTCAGGGTCCGCATCGGCTCCGCGAGGAACTGGCTGATGCCGACCACGGCGACGAACTCGCCGACCCCGATGTCGCCCTCGACGGCACGGACTCCGGCGACGACGGCCACCACCGCGAGGAAGACGCCGCTGAGCCCGGCGGTCATCGCGTGCATCAGCCCCTCCCACCAGGCCGCCCCGACGCTGGCCCGCGCGGCCTGCCGGCTCTCCACGCGGTAGCGGGTCATCGCGGCGTCCTCCGCTCCGATGCCCTTCAGCGGGCGCAGCCCCTGCACGAAGTCGCCGGCGATGCCCGCTGCCGTGCCGAGCGCCTCCTGGCGCACCTCGCTGCGGCGACTGAGCCGGGGCGACAGCGCCTGGGTCACGCCGAGCACCACGGGCACACCGACCAGCACCAGTCCCGCGAGGACCAGGTCGATCGCGGCGAGCACCACGGCGCTCACGATTAGCCCGACCCCGCCCGCAACGGTGAAGGTGAGCTGCCGGATCACCGTCGCCACCATCTCGGCGTCGGTGGTCGCGATCGTCAGGACGTCACCCGAGAGGCGGTCGGTGCGCAGGCCACGCGGGGAGAGCACGCGCGCCGAGATCTCGCAGCGCAGCGCGTGGGCCTGGGCCTGCAGCGCGCGCAGACCGGCTCGTGCCCCGAAGCGGTAGGAGAGGCTGAGCACCACGAAGTGCACGGCGAGCACGGCCGACCACCACGCCAGCTCGCGGGCGTCGCCGGTGACCACGGCGCGTTCGATGAACACGGCGATGAGCCCCGGGACCATCAGCTCGGCGACCTGCCACACCGTGACCAGGACGACCGAGACCGTGACCGCGCGCCACTCCCGCCGCAGCAGGCGGCGGATCAGCGCTCCGGGGGTGCGAGGAAGCTGCTCGTGCGCACTCAAGCGACGTCGGACTCCATGGCAGCGACGAAGTCGGCCTTGACCCGGCGCCAGTCCTCGTCGCTCATCGTGCGACGCCAGTACGGCGAGCACGACATCGCGGCGCGCTCCAGACCTCGCTCGGCGAGCAGGTGCCGGCGGATCCCGCGGATCTCGTCGGCCTCACCGTGGATGAACGCGTCCACCCGACCGGCGGGGAAGTCGAGGTCCTCGAGGGCGGCCAGCAGCAGCCCCGCGGGATCCGCGGAGCCCCGGCGGTGCAGCCAGCGCAGCTCGAGCCTTCCGGGCGTCGTCAGGGGGATTTCATGGTCCGGCCCGTCGCAGACCAGCAGCGCCACCACCCGCCGGCCCGGCGCCACCGCCTCCAGACAGGCGGCGATGGCGGGGAGCGCCGACTCGTCCCCGACCATCAGGTGCCAGTCGGCCTCCTCGTCGGGGTGGTAGCCGCCGGACGGCCCGTCCAGCACCAGCACGTCGCCGGCCTGGGCGCGAGCGGCCCACGGCCCCGCCACCCCGGCGTCGCCGTGCACGACGAAGTCGATGGTCAGCAGCCGTCGCTCGGGGTCCCACGAGCGCACGGTGTAGCGACGTCGCGCCGGCCACCAGGCCTTGTCGTGCTCCTCGCGCACCGCGGTGACGTCGAAGACCGGGCCGTACGGCGCCCCCGGTGGCGGCACCGCGAGGTTCACGTAGGCGTCCGCCCCGGCGGGCGTCTCGAAGCCGGCGAGTCCGTCCCCGCCCAGCACCACGCGGATCAGCGCCGGCGTCAGCCGCTCCACCGACTCGACCCGACCGTATTGGGGACTACTAGCTCGCTGCGACATGTTCTTAGGTTAGCCTTACCTCGTTCGGGTTCTGAACGGGGTCCCCTCCCCGGCCCGGGCAGCGGCATGCCCGAAACATGCCGCCCGTCGAAAGGACAACCCCGTGCGCTCTCTGCACCTCCTGGCCGGCTCCCTCGCCGTCACCGGTCTCCTGCTCTCCGGATGCGGCAGCTCCGATGACGACTCCGAGGGCGAGTCCACCTCCCAGGGCTCGTCCGGCTCGCAGGACTCCGCCCAGTTCCCGATCACCATCGAGCACGCGCTCGGCACGACCGAGATCGAGCAGGCGCCGGAGCGGGTCGCCACCGTCAACTGGGCCAACCACGAGGTGCCGCTGGCCCTGGGCGTGGTGCCGGTCGGCATGGCCGCCGCCAACTTCGGCGACGACGACGGAGACGGGGTGCTGCCCTGGGTGGCCGACAAGCTCGAGGAGCTCGACGCCGAGACCCCGGTGCTGTTCGACGAGACCGACGGCATCGACTTCGAGGCCCTCGCGGACACCGAGCCCGACGTGATCCTCGCCTCCTACTCCGGCCTCACCCAGGAGGACTACGACACGCTCAGCGAGATCGCGCCGGTGGTCGCCTACCCCGAGGCTCCCTGGTCGACCGAGTGGCGCGACATGATCACGATCAGCAGCGAGGCCATGGGCATGGCCGACGAGGGTGACCAGCTGGTCGCGGACCTCGAGGACGAGATCGCCGAGACCGTCGCCCAGCACGAGGGGCTGGAGGGCAAGGCGGCGATGTTCCTGACCCACGTCGACACCAGCGACCTGAGCGAGGTCAGCTACTACACGACCCACGACACCCGGGCGAAGTTCTTCGAGGACCTCGGGCTCGCCACCCCGGAGAGCATCGCGACCGCGTCCGAGGAGTCCGAGGAGTTCTCGGGCACGCTGAGCGCCGAGCAGATCGACACCCTCGACGACGTCGAGATCATCGTGACCTACGGCGACCAGGAGCTCGTGGACTCCCTGAAGGGCGACCCGCTGCTCTCGAAGATGCCGGCGGTGGAGAACGACGCGATCGTGCTGCTGCCCAACGACCCGCTGGGCACCGCGGCCAACCCGACGCCGCTGTCGATCTCCTACGTGCTCGAGGAGTACGTCACGATGCTCGCCAGGGCCGCCGGCTCCCAGTGAGCCGCCCACCACTGACGGTCTCGTGACCCTCACCTCCCCACCTGTCGCCGTCTCGGGCGCCGCCGTCGTGCGGCGCCCGAGGCGGCTGCGCGCCGTCTGGCTGCTGGTGGCCCTCGCCGCGCTCGCCGTGCTGATGGCGTGGTCGGTCGCCGTGGGCTCGCGCGAGGTCGGCTGGTCCGACATCGTCGCGGCCCTGGGCGGCTCCAGCGAGACGCTGAACGAGGCGGCCGTCACCAAGCGCATCCCCCGCACGGTGCTGGCGGTGGTCGTGGGCGCGGCGCTCGGCCTGGCCGGCGCGGTGATGCAGGGCGTGACCCGCAACCCGCTGGCCGATCCCGGCATCCTCGGGGTCAACATGGGCGCCTCGCTCGCCGTGGTCACCGGCATCGCCTGGTTCGGGTTGACCGCCGCCGCCAGCTACATCTGGGTGGCCATCGCCGGGGCGACGGCCTCGGCCGTGTTCGTCTACGCGGTCGGCTCGCTCGGGCGCGGCGGCGCGACGCCCCTGAAGCTCGCCCTGGCCGGCACCGCCACCTCGGCGGCGTTCGCGTCGTTCATCACCGCCATCGTGCTGCCCCTCAACAACATCGCCGCCGGCGTCCGCTCCTGGCAGATCGGCGGGGTGGGCGGTGCGTCGTTCGACACGATCCGGCTGGTGCTCCCCTTCCTGCTCGTCGGCCTGGTGGTGTGCCTGCTCTCCGCGAAGGGCCTCAACTCGCTCGCGCTCGGCGACGACGTCGCCGCCGGCCTGGGCGAGCGGGTCGCGCTGACCCGGGGCACCGCCGCCCTCGGGGCGGTGCTGCTGTGCGGCGCCGCGACCGCCGTCGCCGGACCGATCGGCTTCGTCGGCCTGGTCGTCCCCCACCTGTGCCGGATGCTGACCGGCGTCGATCACCGCTGGCTGCTGCCGTTCTCGGCGGTGACGGGCGCGGCGCTGCTCACCGCGGCCGACGTCCTGGGACGGATCGTCGCGCGTCCCAGCGAGATCGACGTCGGCATCATCACGGCGCTGGTGGGCGCCCCGTTCTTCATCCATGTCGTACGACGCCAGAAGGTGCGCGCCCTGTGACTGTCTCGTCCGTGGACGGCCGGACCCTCGAGCGGATCACCCGCGGCCGCACCCGGCGCGCGGTCCGCCGCCGCACCGTGATCGCCGTTCTGGCGCTGCTCGTCGCCGTCGTCTTCGTCACCAGCCTGATGGTGGGGCGCACGTTCTATCCCCCGGCCGACGTGATCGCGGTGATCGCCGGGGACCAGGTGCCGGGCGCCTCCTTCACCGTCGGGCGGCTGCGCCTCCCCCGCGCCGTGCTGGCGCTGCTCGTCGGGCTCTGCTTCGGGCTGGCGGGGGTGACCTTCCAGACCATGCTCCGCAACCCGCTGGCCAGTCCCGACATCATCGGGATCAGCGCCGGGGCGAGCGCCGCCGCGGCGTTCGCGATCGTGACGCTCGGGCTCACCGGCACGGCCGTGTCCGTGTTCGCCATCGCGATGGGACTCGGGGTCGCCCTGCTGATCTATGTGCTGTCCTACCGCGACGGCGTCGCCGGGACCCGGCTGATCCTGATCGGCATCGGCATCGCGGCGATGCTCGAGAGCGTCACCGCCTACATCCTCAGCCGCGCCGCCGAGTGGGACCTCCAGGAGGCCACCCGCTGGCTGACCGGCAGCCTGAACGGCGCCGCCTGGGGCGACGTCGTGCCCACCCTCGTCGCGCTCGTCGTCCTCGGACCGGTCCTGCTCTCCCGGATCCGCGACCTGGAGCTGCTGCAGCTCGGCGACGACGCCGCGTCGGCCCTCGGCGTCCGGGTGGAGACGACCCGGCTCGTAGCGATCGTCGCGGCCGTCGGCCTGGTCGCCTTCGCCACGGCCGCCGCGGGCCCCATCGCGTTCGTCGCCTTCCTCTCCGGGCCGATCGCCGCGCGCATCGTCGGTCCGGGCGCGTCGCTGCTCCTCCCCTCCGCCCTCGTCGGGGCGCTGCTGGTCCTGGTCGCCGACCTGTGCGGCCAGTACGCCTTCGACCATCGCTATCCGGTCGGGGTGATCACCGGCGTCCTCGGCGCGCCGTACCTCATCTATCTCATCGTCCGCACCAACCGCGTCGGAGGCTCCCTGTGACCACCCACCACACCGTGACCGTCGAGGACCTCACGCTCGGGTACGGCGAGCGGACCGTCATCGAGTCGCTCGACCTGGTCGTGCCGGCCGGCCAGGTCACCGCGATCGTGGGCGCCAACGCCTGCGGCAAGTCGACGCTGCTGCGCTCGATGTCGCGGCTGCTGCGCCCGCGCGGCGGTCAGGTGCTGCTCGACGGGCGCCAGGTGCACCGGATGCCGGCCAAGGAGCTGGCGCGCACCCTCGGGCTGCTCCCCCAGGCGCCCATCGCGCCGGAGGGCATCACGGTCAGCGATCTCGTCGGGCGCGGGCGCAACCCGCACCAGCGGGTGCTCTCGCGCTGGAGCGCCGAGGACGACGCCGCGGTCGCGGCCGCGCTGGAGGCCACCGACACCGTGGGGCTGGCCGACCGCCCCGTCGACGAGCTGTCGGGCGGGCAGCGCCAGCGGGTGTGGATCGCGATGGCGCTCGCCCAGCAGACCGACATCCTGCTGCTCGACGAGCCCACGACGTACCTCGACGTGGCGCACCAGGTCGAGGTCCTCGACCTGCTCACCGACCTCAACCGCGCACGCGGCACCACGATCGTGATGGTGCTGCACGATCTGAACCTGGCCGCGCGCTACGCCGACCGGCTGATCGCCCTGGCGGCGGGCCGCCTGCACGCGGCGGGCGACCCCCACGACGTGCTCACCGAGGAGAACGTCCGCGCCGTCTTCGGCCTCGAGTGCACCGTGATCGACGACCCGGTGTCGGGCCGCCCCCTGATGCTCCCCATCGGCCGCCACCACGCCAGCACCCCCGCCCCTGCCTGACCCCAGCCCACCCCAGCCAGCCAGCCCAGTCGGCGCAATTTCACAGCCGAGTCGGCGCAAATTCACCGCCGAGTCGGCGCAGTTTCACACCCTCAGCAGCGCTCGATCGTGGCGTCCTTGCGCGCCAGGTTCCCGTAGCGCCGCGCGTCGGAGATGTTCGCGAAGACCACGCTCGCGCTCCCGGCCATGCCGGTCCTCCCCTGCACCACGCAGGTGGTGATCTTGCGCGGATCCACCTGCGCCATCGCCTGCCCGATCCGGAACAGCTCCCCGGGCGGCAGGTTCGTGTGCAGGTGGGACATCACGGTCAGCACGCCCCGCTCCATGAACCCGGGCCGGTGCGCGTTGGCCCGCACCTTCGCGTGGATGCCACGCAGCGTGCGCTGCTGGTTGGCGGAGCGCTCGAAGTCACCGCCCGCCAGTGACTTGCGGATCCGGGAGAACGCCATCGCGCCGTACCCGTTCAGCTTGATCCGGCCCTTTTTGAAGCCGACCTGCATCAGGTTCTCGTCGGCGAACGGTCGCGGGTTGCGCACCTCGATGCCGCCGATGTCGTCCACCATGTCCTCGAAGAACGGGAACCGGGTCACGAAGACGTAGTCGGGCTCGATCCCGACCATCGCCCCGACCGTGCGCCCCATCAGCTGGGGACCTCCGAAGTAGAGGCTGGCGTTGACCCGGTTGCTGCCGTACCCCGGGATCGGCACCCAGGAGTCGCGCGGGATGCCGATCGCGCTCGCCGCCCCCGTCTTGGAGTTGATGCCGATCAGCTGGATGGCGTCGCCCCGGGCCCGCAGCATCGGCTCGCCGTCACGGGCGTCGGAGCCGACCGCGAGGATCCAGACCACGTCCGGCGTCAGGTCGACGCCGGAGGCCCGGTCCACCTTGACCAGGGCGACCTCGGTGCGGTGCACCGCCGAGTCCGGGACGACGAGCGCCGTCACCGCCAGCACGGTGGCGAGTACGACGCCGCGCAGCGCCCGGCTCGCGCGTCGGGTCCATCGTGGCGTCGCGACGCTCATCGGAACCTCCCCTTCGTGATGTCGTAGGCGAAGATCCCCCAGCCGCCACCCTTGCCCGAGCGCGTGAGCATCAGGCGACCGCGGACGGTGACCCTCCTCGCCACCTCCCCCTCGGTGTCGAACTGCAGCAGCAGCCGCGCGGTCGCGGCCACCGGCCGAGCCTTGCGCGCGAGGACGTCGACGGCGACCACCTGACGAGCCGGGACGACCCGGGTGATCCGCTCGCCGATGTCGGCGTTGCTCATCAGGTCGACGTCGCGCAGCGCCTCCTGCCGCGCACCGAGGGTGAAGCCGGGGAAGATGCGGAACGTCGCGCGGGGGTAGTCCCCGGCCAGGTAGGCGCCGTTGGTCCACCCCTCGACCACCGCGGTGACGGCACGTACGACGGGCGCTCGCTCACGCGCCGGCAGCCGGCCCGCGACCTTCCCGAGCCGGGACCGCGTCGTGAACGCCGGCGCCTCGGCGGACGGTGACGACGCCGACGGGTCCGGCTCCTGAGCGGGGCCGTCGGAGTCACCCGTGCAGGCGGACCCGGCGAGTGCCACGCACAGGGCGAGAGCGGTGACTCTCGGTGGTCGTCTCATGGCTGCACTCTCCCTGATCCAGGAGCCTCATGACGGGCTCCACACGTCCCCGGGGGCCGGACTCGCCGCTTCGTGCACCCCGGAGCCTGCAATTGTTGATCCCTGCGACTAGCCTTGCGCCCTAGTACTTCACTACCCCGCGCGCGTACCGGAAGAGGGCGAACACAGCCGTGCCGCAGTCCCCAGGCAGCCAGTCTCACGACAACCCCACCGCCGACTTCGGAGCCAATGAGTGGCTCGTCGACGAGATGTTCGAGCAGTTCAGCAAGGATCCCGACAGCGTGGACCCCGTGTGGGCGAAGTACTTCGCCGCCAACGGCGACCCGAGCCGAACCGCCGGGAACGGTAGCACCGCCGCCCAGCCTGCCCCAGCCCCGGCGAAGGCGCAGGAGAAGGCCCCAGAGAAGGCCCCGGAGAAGGCGCAGCAGAAGCCCGCCACTGCCTCCGCCCCGGCCGCCAAGGCCGCCGCTCCCGCCAAGCAGCCCGCCAAGGAGTCTGGGACCACGGCTCCCGCACCGGCCCCCAAGGCGACCCCTCGTCCGCCGGTGGCGGCTGCTGAGCCGGCGCGCGGCTCCCAGGCCCCGGTCGCCAAGGAGTCGGCTCCCCCGGCGCGCAGCGAGGCCAGCGACGAGCCGTCGTACACCGTGATGCGCGGGGCCCCGGCCCGGACCGCGAAGAACATGGACGAGTCGCTCACCGTCCCCACCGCCACGTCGGTGCGCTCCGTGCCGGTCAAGCTGCTGTGGGACAACCGCACGGTGATCAATAACCACCTCGCCCGTGCGCGCGGCGGCAAGGTGTCCTTCACCCACATCATCGGCTACGCCCTGGTCCAGGCGCTCAAGACGATCCCCGACATGAACGTCGGCTTCGACACCGTCGACGGCAAGCCCAACCTGATCACGCCGGCCCACATCAACCTGGGTCTGGCCATCGACGTGCCGAAGCCCGACGGGAGCCGTCAGCTCCTCGTGCCGTCCATCAAGGCGGCCGAGACGATGGACTTCGCCGGCTTCTGGACGGCCTACGAGGACATCGTCCGCAAGGCGCGTGACAACAAGCTGACCGTGGCCGACTTCCAGGGCACGACGATGTCGCTCACCAACCCCGGCGGCATCGGCACGGTCCACTCCGTCCCGCGGCTGATGAAGGGCCAGGGCGCCATCATCGGCGTCGGCGCGATGGAGTACCCCGCGGAGTACCAGGGCGCCTCGGACGAGACGCTGACCCGCAACGCGGTCAGCAAGGTGATGACGCTGACGTCCACCTACGACCACCGGGTGATCCAGGGCGCGCTCTCGGGCGAGTTCCTGCGCAGGGTGCACCAGCTGCTGCTCGGCGCCGAGGACTTCTACGACGACATCTTCCGCTCGCTGCGCATCCCCTACGAGCCCATCCGCTGGGCCAAGGACATCGCGGCGACGCACGACGACGAGATCAGCAAGCAGGCCCGGATCCTGGAGCTGATCCACGCCTACCGCGTGCGCGGCCACATGATGGCCGACACCGACCCGCTGGAGTACCGCCAGCGCAGCCACCCCGACCTCGAGGTGGAGACGCACGGCCTCACGCTGTGGGACCTCGACCGCGAGTTCGCGACCGGCTCCTTCGGCGGCGAGGGACGGCGCTTCCTCAAGTTGCGCGACATCCTCGGCATCCTGCGTGACTCCTACTGCCGCACCACGGGCATCGAGTACATGCACATCCAGGACCCCGAGCAGCGTCGCTGGATCCAGGAGCGCGTCGAGCAGCCGCACGTGAAGCCGCCCCGCGAGGAGCAGCTGCGCATCCTGCTCAAGCTCAACCAGGCCGAGGCCTTCGAGACCTTCCTGCAGACCAAGTTCGTCGGCCAGAAGCGGTTCAGCCTCGAGGGCGGCGAGACCACGGTCCCGCTGCTCGACGAGCTGTGCGAGGCGGCCGCCGAGGCCAAGCTCAGCGAGGTCGCGATCGGCATGGCCCACCGCGGCCGGCTCAACGTGCTCGCCAACATCGTCGGCAAGAACTACTCCCAGATCTTCCGCGAGTTCGAGGGCAACATCGACCCGCGCACTGTCCAGGGCTCCGGCGACGTGAAGTACCACCTGGGCGCGGAGGGCGAGTTCTCCGCCGGCTCGGGCGACAAGATCAAGGTCTCCGTCGCCGCGAACCCCTCGCACCTCGAGGCCGTCGACCCGGTCCTGGAGGGCATCGCCCGCGCCAAGCAGGACGTGCTCGACCGCGGTGCGGAGTACCCCGTGCTCCCGCTGCTCGTGCACGGCGACGCGGCCTTCGCCGGCCAGGGCGTCGTCGCCGAGACGCTGAACCTCTCGCAGCTGCGGGGCTACCGCACCGGCGGCACCGTCCACGTGGTCGTCAACAACCAGGTCGGCTTCACCACCTCCCCCGGGTCCTCGCGCTCGTCGCTCTACTGCACCGACGTTGCGCGCATGGTCCAGGCGCCGATCTTCCACGTGAACGGCGACGACCCCGAGGCCTGCATCCGGGTCGCGCGGCTCGCGTTCGAGTACCGCCAGGCGTTCAACAAGGACGTCGTCATCGACCTCGTGTGCTACCGCCGCCGCGGTCACAACGAGGGCGACGACCCGTCGTACACCCAGCCGCTGATGTACGACCTGATCGAGCAGAAGCGCTCGGTCCGCAAGCTCTACACCGAGTCCCTCATCGGCCGTGGCGACATCACGGTGGAGGAGGCCGAGCAGGTCCTGCGCGACTACCAGCAGCAGCTGGAGCGGGTCTTCACCGAGGTGCGCGAGGCCACCGGCCAGCCCTCGGAGTGGACCACGGTCCCGGACTACCCGGAGAAGCCGGCCGGCGAGACCGAGACGGCGATCTCCCCGGAGGTCCTCAAGCGGATCTCCGACGCCTACATCACCCCGCCCAAGGGCTTCACCGTCCACCCGAAGGTGATGCCGCAGCTGCAGCGTCGCGCCGCCGCGATCACCGACGGCCCGATCGACTGGGGCACCGGCGAGATCCTCGCCTTCGGTGCCCTGCTGATGGACGGCCGTCCCGTGCGACTGGCCGGTCAGGACTCCCGCCGCGGCACGTTCGTGCAGCGCTTCGCGACGATCATCGACCGCACCAACGCCGACGAGTGGACGCCGCTGGCCACGCTCACCGAGGACCAGGCGAAGTTCCACGTCTACGACTCGCTGCTCAGCGAGTACGCCGCCCTCGGCTTCGAGTACGGCTACTCCGTGGCGCGGCCCGAGGCACTGGTGCTGTGGGAGGCGCAGTTCGGCGACTTCGTCAACGGCGCGCAGACGATCATCGACGAGTTCATCTCCTCCAGCGAGGCGAAGTGGCGCCAGCAGTCGGGCGTGGTCCTGCTGCTCCCCCACGGCTACGAGGGCCAGGGCCCCGACCACTCGTCGGCTCGTATCGAGCGCTTCCTCACCATGTGTGCGGAGGAGGCGTTCGTGGTGGCCCAGCCGTCGACGCCGGCGTCGTACTTCCACCTGCTGCGTCGCCACTCGCTCGGCGAGGAGCACAAGCCGCTGATCGTCTTCACGCCGAAGTCGATGCTCAAGCGCAAGGAGGCGGCCTCGCAGCCGTCCGACTTCACCGAGGGCACGTTCCGGCCGTTCATCGGGGACGCGAACGCCGACGCCGACCAGGTGGAGACGCTGCTGCTGTGCTCGGGCCGTGTGACGTGGGACCTGATGGTCCAGCGCGCCAAGCTCGACAACGCGGGCTCGTTCGCGATCGGCCGCATCGAGCAGCTCTACCCGCGCCCCGAGGACGACATCCGCGCCGAGATCGCGAAGTACCCGAACCTCAAGCGGGTCCGCTGGGTGCAGGACGAGCCGGAGAACATGGGCCCGTGGCCGCACTACCAGCTCAACGTGTGGCCCGGCCTCGACGTCACCGTCGAGCCGGTCACCCGTCAGGCGTCGTCCTCGCCGTCGGTCGGCACGATCAAGCGCCACCAGGAGGAGCAGAAGAACCTGCTCGACCGGGCGTTCGCGAGCTAGTCGTGTACTTCACCGATCGCGGGATCGAGGAGCTCGAGAAGCGCCGGGGTGACGAGGAGGTCACCCTGGCGTGGATCGCCGACAGGCTGCAGGAGTTCACCGACACGCATCCCGAGTTCGAGACGGCCGTCGAGCGACTGGCCACCTGGCTGGCGCGGCTCGACGATCCGGACGACTAGGCCGAACGATCGGGCCGAACGATCGGGCCGAACGACAGCGTCCGGATCCCGGCATCTGAGAAGCACCCTCGCGCGGACATGCCCGCAGCCATCAGGCTGCGGGCATGTTCCCGTCTCCCCCTTGGAACATGGTCGGCGAGCTGTGGCTCTCGCTGTTCCGTGTCTCCGGCGTTCCTGACCGGCCCGACGGCGTCTGCGGCGTGGCGCTCGTGGACTACCAGCCCGGCAGCCCACTGACCTACCACGAGCTGCTCGTCGCCCGGCTCGTCAAGGACGGGCGCAACAAGCGAGTGTCGATCAGTGACATCTGGGTCGACTCGGCGGAGTCGATGGAGGGTGGCCGCGCGCTCTGGGCGATCCCCAAGGAGCTCGCAGACTTCCGGCTGGAGACCTCCCACATCGGGCCCGTCGGCAGCGCCCGCTGGTCGGCCAGCCTGGGCGAGCAGCCCATCGCCTCCGCGTCGTTCCTCGACACCTCCCGGCTGGCGGTGCGGACGCCGTTCTCCGGCAGCACCTGGCAGGAGCACGACGACGGGATGCCGGTCGTCGCCGAGCTGACCGGCTCGGCGCGCTCGCTGCCGGCGTGGGGCAGCTGGGACTTCGCGGCCGACGGTCCGCTCGGCTGGCTGCACGGGCGCCAGCCGCTCGCGACGTTCCGGATGAAGAGCTTCCGGATGTCGTTCCGCTAGTCCTCGCCCACCTCGTCCCGGGCTCGCTGCGCTGCTGCGCGACGAGCAGCCGCACGGATCTCGAAGACCTCGGTCGCCAGGCCCCCCAGAGCGCTGGTCACGTCGCGGACGGCGGAGGTCAAGATGGTCGCCACCTGCCCGACGGTCGTCGCGGCCGCCTCGACCGTGCCCTGCACGGCGTCCTTGCGGATCTCGGCCTTGCTGATGTGGTCCTCCATGCCGACAGTGTCAGGCAGCCCGGTCCTCGCGGGCAACGCCCGCGGGGGCGTCCCCGGACGGCTTGCGCGGCGGCAGGGCGAGCCGGCAGATCTTCTTCGCGACGCTGCCGAGCTGGCGGTGCAGCGGCCCGGTGTTGTAGCTGATGCCGTACTTGGCGCACAGGTCCCGGATCTCGGGCGCGACCTGCGGATAGCGACGCGCCGGCAGATCGGGGAAGAGGTGGTGCTCGATCTGGTGCGACAGGTTGCCGGTGAGCACGTGGAAGAGCCTGCTGCCGGTGATGTTGGCCGACCCGAGCAGCTGGCGGTAGTACCACTGGCCGCGCGACTCGTCCTCGCTCTCCTCCTCCGAGAAGGTCGCCACGCCCGCCGGGAAGTGGCCGCAGAAGATGATGCCGAAGGCCCACACGTTGCGGATCAGGTTGGCGCTCACATTGCCGGCCAGGGTCATCGGGAACAGCGGCCCGGTCAACGCGGGGAACAGCACGTAGTCCTTGAGCGCCTGGCGCTGGACCTTGCGCATGATGCCGGCGTGCAGCGCGGCGTTCTCGGAGATCCGTCGCTTGCCGCTGACGATGTTCTCGACCTCGAGGTCGTGCATCGCGACGCCCCACTCGAAGAACAGCATCAGCAGCGTCGCGTAGACCGGGTTGCCGAGGTAGTAGGGGTGCCACGGCTGGTCCTCGTCCATCCGGAGGATCCCGTAGCCGATGTCGCGGTCCTTGCCCAGGATGTTGGTGTAGGTGTGGTGGATGTAGTTGTGGGAGTACTTCCACTGCTCGCTGGGGCAGACGTTGTCCCACTCGTACATCCGCGAGCTCAGGCCAGGGTCGCCCATCCAGTCGTACTGCCCGTGCATGACGTTGTGGCCGATCTCCATGTTGTCGAGGATCTTGGAGATGCTGAGCGCCGCCACGGCCAGCGGCCAGGCCGGCGGCACGTAGAACAGCGCCCGTCCGGCGATCTCGAAGGCGCGCTGGGCCTTCACCACGTCGCGGATGTACGACGCGTCCACGTCGCCGAGGTCGGCCAGCACACGCTGGCGGATCGCGTCGAGGGCGTCGCCGAACTCCTCGAGCTGCTCGGGGGTGAGCCGGCCGTCGGGGACGGGGTGGAGCGGGGTCTTCTGGGTGTCGGTGCTCTCGACAGTGCTCATCTTCAGGTCCTCTCGCTGGGTGGTCACAGGTCCACGACGCAGTCGCCCACGGGGGCGGAGACGCAGATCCGGATGTCCTCGTCGGGCAGGGCGGACTCCTCGCCGGTGACGATGTTGCGCACGGTGCCCTCGCTCTTGCGGGCGGTGCAGGACAGGCAGATGCCCATCCGGCAGCCGTGCTCGGGGCGCAGGCCCAGGGCCTCGGCCTGCTCCAGGAGCGGCGCTCCGGTGTTGCTCCCCCGCTCGCCGGAGCGGCTGAACAGCACCTCTCCCTCGGCCACCCCGCCTCCTCCGACGAGGCCGGCCGGCTTGAAGAACTCGACGCGCAGCCGCGGCGATCCGTCGTACGCCGCGGTGACGAGGTCGATCAGCCCGGCCGGGCCACATGCCCAGGTGTCGGTGTCGCGGAAGCGCGGCACCAGTAGCGCCAGCTGCTCGGCCGTGAACGGCGCACCGCCCGCCTCCGTGTGCACGACGTGCACGTCGACGCCGTTGTCGCCCGCGGCGATCGCCCGGAGCTCGTCGGCGAAGATCTGGTCGTCGGGAGTCCGGGCATAGTGCAGGAACGTCACGCGCCGTCCCACGCGGCCGTCGTACCCGTCGCGCAGCAGGGTGCGCAGCTGGGCCATCACCGGGGTGATGCCCGAGCCGCCGCTGATCATCAGCAGGTGGTTGTTGGTGGGCGTCGCCGGGCTCTCGGTGAGCGTGAAGGAGCCCTCGGCCTGGCTGAGGTGGACCATCTGGCCGGGCTGCGCGTCGTGCACCAGGAAGCGCGAGACGCTGCGCCGGCCGGTGGTGTCGTCGTGGGCGCGGACCGTGAGGGTGAACCGCTCCCCCGGACCGGACTCGGCCGAGGAGATCGAGAAGCAGCGCGTCGTCCGGCGGGCGCCGGGCAGGTCGATGCCGAGCTGGACGTACTGCCCGGCTCGGTGGCCGCGCCAGGTGCTCGTCGGCTGCAGCGTGATGGTGGCGACGGGGTGCTCGCCGGTCGTCTCGCGGCGGACCTCGACGATGCGCGCGCGGACCTCGCGGGCCGCCCACATCGGGTTGACGAGCTCGAGGTAGCGGTCGACGCCGTGGGGCGAGGTGAGGGCCGCGAGGGCCCGGGAGCCGAGGATCGTGGAGGTGAGGCGCACGTCGTCCGTCCCTTCCAGAGTTTGAGTGCACATGCGTGCACTGACGACCATACGGGGCGTACCGGCGGTACGGTCAACCCTTGCCGGCCGTGACCCGGGCCACGCCGCTCTGCCTGGCCGGCGCTACGATGCGGCGGTGAGCGAGGTCGAGAACGCCGCAGGCACGACCCGTGGCGAGCGCAAGGAGCGCACCCGGCAGGCGCTGCTCGACGCGGCCCTCGCCCTCTCCGAGCAGCACACCTTCGCGACCGTCTCCCTGCGCCAGGTGACTCGCGAGGTCGGCATCGTCCCGACGGCGTTCTATCGCCACTTCGCCTCGCTCGACGACCTCGGCCTCGAGCTGGTCACCGAGTCCTTCGCGTCGCTGCGCGCGATGCTCCGGGACGTACGGCGCGGGGACCCGAGCCTGCGCGCCGTCATCGACCGCTCGGTCGCCGTGCTCGTCGAGCACGTGCACGCCCGCCGCGCGCACTTCGGGTTCATCGCCCGCGAGCGCGTCGCCGGCCCGGCCGCCGTGCGTGACGCCGTGCGCCGTCAGATCGACCTGGTCGAGCGCGAGCTCGCCACCGACGTGGCCGCGATCGTCGGGACCGAGCGGTGGTCCGAGCGCGACACCCGGGTCCTGGCGAACCTGATCGTGACGGCCATGGTCGCCATCGTCGAGGCCATCCTCGGCGCCGACGGCGACCCGGAGGCCGAGCTCGTGATCGCCGACGACGCCCGCACCCAGCTGCGGATGCTGCTGGTGGGCGCCATCAACTGGCAGACCCGCGCCGACCACGCCCACCAGCTGTGAGGGGCGGTCAGCGAGGAGCGGGCCGCACCGTGATGTCGGGGAGGGTCGCGTCGCGGGGCAGGTCGAGCGCGTGCAGGACCGTGCTCACCACCGAGGCCGGGTCGATCCAGGCGGCGGGGTCGTAGTCCTTGCCCTCCTGACGGTGCACCAGCTCCTGCATAGGCGTCGCGGTGCGGCCGGGATAGACGCTGGTGACGCGGACGCCGTGGGGGTGCTCCTCGATGCGCAGCGCGTCGGCGAGGGCGCGCAGCCCGAACTTCGACGCGGCGTAGGCCGACCAGTCCGGGTTGGCGTTGAGGCCCGCACCGGAGTTGACGAAGACGACCGTGCCCGCGGCGGCGCGCAGGGCGGGCAGACAGGCGCGCGTCAGCACGGCGGGCGCCAGCAGGTTCACGTCGAGCTGGGCGCGCCAGGCCTGCGTGGACAGCTCGGCGACCGGGCCGAGCTCGACGACGCCCGCGACGTGCAGCACGGAGTCGAGCCGCTCCACCGCGTGCTCCGCCAGGCCGGCCGCGAGGGCTCCGTCGAGCGTGTCGGCGTCGGCGAGGTCGGCGACGACCGTGGCCGCACCGTCGTACTCGCCGGCCAGCTCCTCGGCCCGCCGGGCGGAGCGGGCCACCAGGACCAGCCGGTCGCCCCGCGCGTGCAGCGCCTGCGCGAGCCCGGCGCCGATGCCGGAGCCGGCCCCGGTGATCAGGTGGGTACGACGAGACGCGCTCACCGGGTGAAGACCACCTTGCCGAAGAGGTCGCCCTGCGCCATCGCGGCGAAGCCCTCCCGGGCGTCCTCCATCGCGAGGGTGCGGTCGACCAGCGGCCGGGTGCCGGTCGCGTCGAGCATCTCCACCAGCGAGGCGAGCTCGCCGCGGGTGCCCATCGTCGAGCCGATGACGCGCAGCTGCAGGAAGAAGATCCGGGTGAGCTCCGCGTCGTCGAGCTTCGGTCCCGACGTGGTGCCGGAGATGACGATCGCGCCGCCGGGGCGCAGCGCGCGCACCGAGTGCGACCAGGTGGCGCGCCCGACGGTCTCCATCACCGCGTCGACCTTGCGGGGCAGGCGGGCGTTGCTCTCGTAGACCTCGTGGGCGCCGATCTCCAGCGCACGGGCGCGCTTGGCCTCGTCGCGGCTGGTGGCGAGCACCCGCAACCCGGCCGCCCGGGCCAGCACGATGAGCGCGGTCGCGACGCCGCCGCCGGCGCCCTGGACGAGCACCGAGTCGCCGGCCTTGAGGCCCCCCTGGGTGAACAGCATCCGGTAGGCCGTGAGCCAGGCGGTGGGCAGACAGGCCGCCTCCGCGAACGACAGCGACGCGGGCTTGGGCACCACGTTGCGCCGGGGCACGACGACCTTGTCGGCGAACGTCCCCTGGTGGCGCTCCGAGAGCAACGAGCGGCGCGGGTCGAGGGTCTCGTCACCGCTCCACGACGGGTCGCTGATCACCGCGTGGACGACGACCTCGTTGCCGTCCTCGTCGATCCCCGCCGCGTCGCAGCCGAGGATCATCGGCAGCGACTCCTCCTTGAGCCCCACGCCGCGCAGCGACCAGAGGTCGTGGTGGTTGAGCGAGGCGGCCTTGACGGTGACGGTCGTCCACCCGTCGGGGGCGGTGGGGTCCGGGCGCTCGCCCACCACCAGGCCGCTGAGCGGGTCGTCGGAGGAGAAGGACTCTGCATAGACGGCGAACATGTCGGCCAACCTAGCGCTCGACGGCAACCCGGATCGCGCGCAGGCCCATCGGGTCCACACTGCGAGCCGAGCTGCTCAGCACCACCACCGCCGCCTGCCGTTCGGGGACGAACGCGGCGAAGGACCGGTAGCCGCCCGTCCCACCGTTGTGCCACCACAGTGCGTGCGGCCGGTCGCTGTGCAACGAGCCGAGGCCGACCGCACCGAGGCGTCCCTGCACGCGCAGGGTCTGGGTCAGCCGGATCGCGTCCGCGAGCGGCGTGCTGTCGGGGTCGAGCTGGGCCCCCAGGTAGCGCAGCATGTCGTCGCCCGTCGACCGCAGTGCCCCCGCCCCGGGCAGCCCGTCGAGCGGCCAGGGCGCGGCCGTCCCGCCTCGGGCGCGGTGCCCCGGCACCAGCCGCGCGCTGCTCGGCGTCGAGCCGGTCGTGGGTGGCGGTGTCCACCAGGCCGAGCGGACGGCACGCCCGTTGCGCCACCAGCTCGCCGTACGACGTGCCGGCGGCGTGGGCGAGGGCGGCCCCCAGCACGCCGGCACCCAGGTTGGAGTAGTGCACGCCCCCGGAGCCGGGCGTACGGCGCAGGCGGGCGGCCGCCAGGGACTCGAGCAGCCCGGCGGGCGTGAGGCCCGCGTAGGGGTCGCGTCCCCGCAGCATCTCCACGGAGCCGCGCAGCACCGGGATCGGGGAGTTGGGCAGGCCGGAGGTGTGCGTGGCGAGGTGTCCGAGGGTGATCTCGACGCCGTCGCGGCGCGGCACCTCGACCCCGGAGGGCAGCAGCTCCCGCACCGGGGTGTCGAGCCCCCACTCGCCGCGCACCACGCCGTCGGCCAGCAGCAGCGCCGTGAAGGTCTTGGTGATCGAGCCGATCTCGAAGAGCGTGCGCCCGTCGGGGGGCGGGCCCTCCTGCGAGCGGCCGCGCGCGACGTGCTGCCCGGCGCGGCTGACAGCGAGCAGGACCCCCGCACGCCGGCGGGTGCCCTGCTCCAGGATCCGCTCGAGCTCTTCCGGCTGCGTCATGCTCCGCAGCCTAGGGCTCAGCCGCCTGCCTCAGCCTGGGCTCGCGTGCCTCAGCGGCGCGCGACCCCGTCGCGCCGTGCGGCCTCGGCGACCGCGGTGGCGACGGCGGGGCCCACGCGAGGGTCGAACGGCGAGGGGATGATCATGTCCTCGGCCAGCTCGTCGCCCACGAGCTCGGCCAGCGCGTTCGCGGCGGCGAGCTTCATGCCCTCGGTGATCGCGGTGGCGTGCACGTCGAAGGCACCGCGGAAGATCCCGGGGAAGGCAAGCACGTTGTTGATCTGGTTGGGGAAGTCCGAGCGACCGGTCGCGACCACGCGGGCGTGCCGGTGGGCCACGTCGGGGTGCACCTCGGGCGTCGGGTTGGCCAGGCCGAAGATGATCGCGTCCGGTGCCATCTTGGCGACGGACTCCTCGGGCACCGTGCCGCCGGAGACGCCGATGTAGACGTCGGCCCCGTCGAGGGCGTCGGCGAGGGTGCCGCTGCGTCCGGTCTTGTCGGCGGTCTCGGCGGCCAGCGCGCGCTTGACCGGAGTCAGGTCGTGGCGCTGGGAGGTGACGACGCCCTGGCGGTCGATGACCGCGATGTCGCGAACCCCGGCGGCGAGCAGGATCTTGGCGACGGCCACGCCGGCGGCACCGGCACCGGAGATCACGACGCGGGTCGTCTCCATGACCCGGCCGGTGATCACGAGCGCGTTCTTGAGCGCGGCGAGCGCGACGACCGCCGTACCGTGCTGGTCGTCGTGGAAGACCGGGATGTCGAGCATGGCCTTGAGCCGGTCCTCGATCTCGAAGCAGCGCGGCGCCGAGATGTCCTCGAGGTTGATGCCGCCGAAGCTCGGAGCGAGCCGCGCGACGGTCTCGATGATCTCCTCGACGTCGGTCGTGGCCAGGCAGATCGGGATGGCGTCGACGTTGCCGAACTGTTTGAACAGCACGGCCTTGCCCTCCATCACCGGCATCGCGGCGGCGGGGCCGATGTCGCCGAGGCCGAGCACCGCGGTCCCGTCGGTGATGACGGCGACGGTGTTGGGCACCCACGTGTAGTGCTGCGTCAGCGTGGGGTCGGCCGCGATCGCCTCGCACACCCGGGCGACGCCCGGGGTGTAGGCCAGGGAGAGCTCGTCCTTGCCGGCGAGGGCCACCCGCGAGCGGATCTCCATCTTGCCTCCGACGTGGAGGTCGAAGACGGGGTCTCCGGAGTTGGGGTGGTCGGGCGCAAGATTGTGCGCGAAGTCGGGCGAGGCGGCGTCAGCAGACATGCGGGTCGAACTCTCCTGGGTGGCCAGCTGGCCGTTCGAGGAAACGGGTGGGCGCAGCTCGACGCGAGGGGGTGCGTCGCGGAACTACATGGACACGGGGGTCTCCCGGGCCAAGTGTGACACAGGCTGCACCCCGAACCCGGGTCGGTCTCTCGAATGTGGCGGACCAGACAGCGTCCTTCGCGACGGTCCCCCGGCGCTGGCTAGAGGCGCTTGGGGCGCGGCCACAGCCGCGCCAGGACCACGGCGTGCACCTCTGAGGCCGGGACCGGCCCGCGATGCCGGGAGTCGACCCCCTCGCCGGGGTTGTCGCTGAGCAGCCACCAGCCCGGCGCCCCGGTGCGCGTCGTACGACGCTCGACGGCGCGCTTGACCGCGACCGTCCCGTCCACGAAGCGGGCCACCACGAGGTCGCCGGATCGCACGGTGCGGCGGTGGCGCACCAGCAGCAGATCGCCCTCGCGCAGCGTCGGCTGCATCGAGCGTCCACGCACCCGGGCCAGTCCGAAGGGCGGTCGGTCCGCCTGTGCCGCCTCTTCCACGCGGAGTAGTGTCGCAGTCGATCACCGACCAGAACTACGAGAGGACCAGGATGCTCGCGCGACTCATCGCACCGACCGTCGAGGTTTCCGCACACTGCGACCTTCCCTGCGGCGTCTACGACCCGGCCCAGGCCCGCATCGAGGCCGAGTCGATCAAGGGAATCATCGCCAAGGTCGCCGACAACGACGACCCCGACTTCCGCACGCGCGCCGTGCTCATCAAGGAGCAGCGCTCCGAGCTGGTCAAGCACCACCTGTGGGTGCTGTGGACCGACTACTTCAAGGCCCCACACTTCGAGAAGTACCCGCAGCTGCACACGCTGTTCAACGAGGCCACCAAGCTCGCCGGCGCCTCGGGCACCAAGGGTGTCCTCGACGCCGAGGTGGCCGACAAGCTCCTCGCGAAGATCGACG
>NZ_BAAHCI010000015.1:714890-799793 GCF_054775955.1 Nocardioides pacificus | reverse complement strand
CCGGGCCCCTGGTGACACACCAGGGGCCCGGCCCCGACTAGTCTCCTCGCAAGCCTGCCCACGCAGGCGACACGGCAGACGACACACCTCGGTCTCGAAGGACGGGCACATGGCTATGGGTGGACTACAGCGCGAGCGGCTCGCGGACGTCGAGCTGCGCCTGCCGGCCGACAGCGCCTATGTCTCGGTGCTGCGCACCACCACCGCGGGCCTCGCGGCTCGGCTGGACTTCACCATCGACGACATCGAGGACCTGCGGATGGCCGTGGGCGAGGCCAGTGCGCTGGTGCTCCCGGAGGCCGCTCCCGGCTCGTCCCTGATGTGTCAGTTCTTCCTGCTCCCGGGCGAGCTCACGGTGAGCGTGAGCATCGACGGCTCGCCGAGCCCGGTCGACCAGGACAGCTTCGCCTGGCAGGTGCTCAGCACGCTCGCCGAGGCGTCCGCCGAGGTCACGGGCGAGCGGCTCACCGTCAGCCTCACGCTGCGGTCGGGATCCGGCCTCTGAGATGGCGCGCGATCCCGCAGCCGGGATCCCCGGCACGCCCACGGACGAGCAACCGGTGCTCGATCCGCAGGTCCACCGACCCAACGACCGTCCCACCGACCAGCTGACCGGCATCGAGCTGACCCGTCGCCGCAGCGCGGACTACTTCATCCAGATGCGCGAGGCGGAGCCCGACTCGCCGGCTCGCAGCGCCGCCCGCGACGGTCTCGTGCATCTCCACCTGCCGCTGGTGGAGCACTGCGCGCGCCGCTTCCGCAACCGCGGCGAGCCCTTCGAGGACCTGGTCCAGGTCGGCACCATCGGCCTGCTCAAGTCGATCGACCGGTTCGACTCCGACCGCGGCGTGGAGTTCTCCACCTATGCCACGCCGACGATCATCGGCGAGATCAAGCGCTACTTCCGCGACAAGGGCTGGGCGATCCGGGTCCCGCGCCGGCTCCAGGAGTTGCGGATGCAGATCAGCGCGGCCACCGCCGAGCTGACCCAGAGCCTGGGCCGCTCCCCCACTCCCAGCGAGCTGGCGGAGCGCGTCGGCTGCACGGTGGAGGAGATCATCGAGGGCCTCGAGTCGAGCAACGCCTACTCGACGCTCTCCCTCGACGCGACCGACAGCTCCGAGGACGGCGCCGCCACGATGCTGGACGCCATCGGGATCGATGACGCGGGGCTCGAGCACGTCGAGATCCGCGAGTCGATCAAGCCGTTGCTCGACCGCCTCGAGCCGCGCGAGAAGAAGATCCTGCTGCTGCGGTTCTTCAAGAACATGACCCAGTCCCAGATCGCCGTGGAGATCGGCGTCTCGCAGATGCACGTCTCCCGGCTGCTGAACCGCACCCTCGAGCAGCTGCGAACCTCCCTCGAGGAGCAGTCCTAGCCCTCGTCGTCGGACAGCGCGTCGATGCTGGCCGGATGCAGCAGTCCGACCAGGACGACGACCGCGACGAGCGCCAGCACGATCGAGTACGTCGTGGTCTCCCCGCCGCGGAACGACCACGCGAGCAGCAGGTGGATCAGCTGGGCCAGGACGATCGGGCTGCGCGCCCACGAGCTGCCGCGCCGTACCGCCACGGCGCAGGCGACCAGCCCAGCGCCGTACCCGGCGAAGAACACGGCCGTCGTCAGCGCCATCGTCATCCGGCCCGACGACAGGCTCGCGAGCTCCATCAGGGAGAGCAGCACGAAGACCGCACCCTCGACCGCGACGAGCGACGCGGCCACCACGAGGGGTGCGGGCTGCTGAGGACGGGTCGGGGTGCTCACGAGGCGTGAGCCTATCGGCGCAGGTGTAGGGAGGGCCGAATGGGGCACAGGACATTTTCCATCGGCAAACGTCCGGAGAAACGCCTGTGACAAAGGTGACCAACGATAGGGGTTGTGCCGACCGCCACTTCTTGCGACTCTGGACGTCGCGCTCACACCCCCTGAGCCCGTCTCGTCGTGCCCCCACTGAGGGCCCCGCAGCCCCCTGCCGCAGACGCTGAAAGAAAGAAGGAACCCCCAGCCATGGATTGGCGCCATCGTTCTGCCTGCCTCGACGAGGACCCGGAGCTGTTCTTCCCGATCGGCAACACCGGTCCGGCCATTCTTCAGATCGAGGAGGCCAAGCAGGTCTGCCGGCGCTGCGAGGTGCGCGAGCAGTGCCTCGCCTGGGCGCTCGAGGCTGGTCAGGACCACGGTGTCTGGGGCGGCCTCAGCGAGGATGAGCGGCGTGCACTCAAGCGCCGCAACGCCCGCGCTCGCGTCCGCACCGCCTGAGGCTCAGCTCACCCGATCGGAAGGTCCACCGCGACCCTCGTCCCCGTCTTCCCTTCCGCAGCCCCCTCCGCAGCGCTGCTGTGGGGACCGATCTCGAGCATCCCCCCGAGCTCCGACTCGACCAGGGTGCGCACGATCGACAGGCCCAGGTTGGTCGACTGGTCGAGATCGAACCCCTCCGGGAGCCCCGCACCGTCGTCGTCCACGGTGACGTGCAGGCGACCCACCAGACGACGGACCGTCACCAGGATCTCCCCAGTGGCGGTCTCGTCGTCCGCGGCGCCGTAGCCGTGCTCGACGGCGTTCTGGAGCACCTCGGTGAGCACCATCGCCAGCGCGGTGGCCTGCTCGGAGGGCAGCGCGGCGAACGTGCCCTCGCGGCGTACCCGCACCTGGTCGCCCGCGGCGCTCACCTCGGTGACCATCCGGCCCAGGCGGTCGGCGATCTCGTCGAAGTCGACCTCCTCGGACACTGCGTGGCTGAGGGTCTCGTGCACGATCGCGATCGACCCCACCCGGCGCACCGCCTCCTCGAGGGCCGACTTCGCCTCCGGGGCCTCAATGCGGCGCGCCTGAAGGCGAAGCAGCGCCGCGACGGTCTGCAGGTTGTTCTTCACCCGGTGGTGGATCTCACGGATCGTCGCGTCCTTCGTGATCAGCTCGCGGTCGCGCCGGCGCAGGTCGGTGACGTCGCGGACCAGGATCAGCGCACCGATGTGCTCGCCCTCGGGGCGCAGCGGGATCGAGCGGACGATCAGCGACACCTCGTCGGAGCCCACGGCGCCGGGTGAGGCCGAGCCGAGCTCGGTGTCACGGTGCGACCGGCCGCCGAGGACGGCGCTCAGCGTCTCCTCGTCGGGCCGGTGACGCGGCGGGACCAGCTCGCGGGTGAGGTCGGCGAGCCCGAGCCCGGTGAGGTCGCCGGACAGGCCGAGGCGCCGATAGACCGAGAGGGCGTTGGGGCTGGCATAGACGACCCGCCCGGCCGCATCCACCCGCAGGAAGCCGTCGCCCACCCGGGGGCTGTCGGCATGGTCGCTGCGCTGCCCGGTCGCCGGGAAGTGCCCGGCGGCGATCATCTGGGTGAGGTCGGACGCGCTCTGCAGGTAGGACAGCTCGAGCCGGCTCGGGGTGCGCACGCCGAGCAGGTTGGTGTTGCGGGCGACGACCGCGATGACCCGGTCGCCGCGGCGCACGGGGATGGACTCCACCCGCACGGGCACGTCGTCGCGCCACTCGGGGTCCCCCTCCCGGACCAGCCGGCCCGTGGCCCACGCCTCGTCGAGCAGGGGGCGGCGTCCGGTGGGCACGAAGGTGCCGATCACGTCGTCGACGTATGCCGTGGGGCCGGTCGTCGGACGCATCTGACCGGCCGCCCAGAAGCCGCTGCCCAACCGGTCCGGCAGCCACAGCACGAGGTCGGCGAAGGACAGGTCGGCGATGATCTGCCAGTCGGCCATGAGCAGCTGGAGCCAGGCCACGTCCTCCTCGTCGAGGTCGGTGTGGGCCCGGACGAGCTCGGTCATCGACGGCACGCCGCCAGCCTAGTGACCGCTTCGGCGAGTCGCGCCATCGGCTGGCAGGATGGGCGCCATGTCCGCGTCGTACTGGAAGCAGGTCCTCTCCCGGGGGCTCGCCGTCCCCTCGGATCGACCCCTCGACGAGCTCACGGCCGAGCTGACCACGATGCTGGGGTCGCCGGACCCCGCGGAGCGCGACGGCACGGCCTACCCGACGCTGTCGACCTGGCTCGAGCGTGGCGTGTACGACGACCTGCTGGCGGGGCTGGGCGACGGCATGGCCGCCGGGCTCGCCGTCGGCGTGGGTGAGCGCGACAGCGACACCGTCTTCCGCCGCAGCTTCTCGGTGCTGGTGCTGGCCGACTGCATCGAGCGCGACACCTCACTGGCCCTCGTCCCGGGCGGCAAGGTGCTCGAGTGGGGCGACCGGATCGCCACGTGGTTCCTGCGCGAGCGCGACACCCGCGGCTTCGTGCCCGGTCACGGCTGGGCGCGGGCCCTGGCGCACGGCGCCGACGCGCTCGGCAGCCTCGCCGCCTCCCCGCACCTAGGAGTCCCCGAGCTCACCGTCATCCTGGACGTGCTGGCCGACCGCGCCGTACAGCCCACGCCGAGCCTGCTGGTCGCCGGCGAGCCGGACCGGATGGCCCGCGCGACGCTCCGGCTGCTGCGCCGCGACGTGGTCCCGCTGCGGATCCTCGAGCCCTGGGTGGCTCGGATCGCGGCGACGGCGACCAACCCGGCGTACGACGATCGTGACCCGTTCCTCTCGACCGGCAACGCCGAGGCCTTCCTGCGCGCCCTCCACCTGCAGCTGGCGCTGGCTCCACGGCCCCCGGCCGTGCGCTCGGACCTGCTCCTGGTCCTGGTGGACGCACTGAGAAACAGCAACGCACATCACCTGGAGACGCCCCGCGCGCGCTTCGCGTGAGTAACCTGCAGCCATGACGGCTACAGACGACGCGCAGCGCGCCCCCGGATCCGACGGCCAGGATGCCTCCGACCTCTCCGGGCACTCCGGTGAGCTGGCCGTGGCCGTGGCCCGGGCCCACGGTGTCGAGACCATGTTCACGCTGTCGGGAGCACACGTCTTCCCGATGTACGACGGCGCTGTGAAGGCCGACCCGCCGATGCGGTTGCTCGACGTGCGCCACGAGCAGACAGCCGCGTTCGCGGCCGAGGCCACCGGCAAGCTCACCCGCGTCCCCGGGCTGGCGGTGCTCACCGCGGGCCCGGGCGTGACCAACGGGGTGAGCGCGATCGCCCAGGCGCAGTTCGCGGGCTCCCCGATGGTCGTCGTCGGCGGGCGCGCACCCGCCAACCGCTGGGGCACCGGCAGCCTGCAGGAGCTGGACCAGCCGCCGATCGTCGCCTCGGTCTCCAAGATGGCCCACACGCTGCACACCGCCGGCGACATCCTCGGCGGGATGGACGAGGCGTTCACCGCCGCCGGTTCCTCGCACCGTGGCCCGGTGTTCGTCGACGTCCCGATGGACGAGTTCTTCAACTCCGCCTCCGGGCCGGCGCCGTCCGGTCCCTCGGTCACCCGGCTCGAGCCGGACCCCGACGCCGTGGCGGCGATCGCCGGACTCCTCGGCGCCGCGTCGCGCCCCGTCCTCGTGCTTGGCACCGACGTCTGGGCCGACGGCGCCGAGGAGGCGGCCCTGCGTCTGGTGGAGGCGCTGGGCGTCCCGACCATCACCAACGGCATGGGGCGCGGTGTGGTCCCCGGCGGCCACCCGCTGCTGGTCACCAAGGCCCGCAGCCAGGCGCTCGGCACCAGCGACCTGGTGATCGTCGTCGGCACGCCGCTCGACTTCCGGCTCTCCTACGGCGTCTTCGGCGGCAAGGAGGACGCCCCGCTGGCCAAGGTCGTCCATGTCGCCGACTCCCCCGGTCAGCTCTCCGGGCACGCCGAGCTGGCCGGCTCCGTGGCCGGGGACCTGACTCTGGTGCTCGACGGTCTGCACGCGGCCGTGGACCGACTTCCCCGCCGCCCCGAGTGGGGCCCGTGGGTGAGCAGCCTGCAGGAGACGGTGGCCGCGGCCGCCGAACGGGACCGCGCGCTGCTCTCGGCCGAGGCCGACCCGATCCACCCGGCCCGCATCTACGGCGAGCTGGTCCCCCGCCTCGCCGAGGACGCCGTGGTGATCGGCGACGGAGGCGACTTCGTCAGCTTCGCCGGCAAGTACGTCGAGCCCAAGCGCCCCGGCGGCTGGCTCGACCCCGGCCCCTACGGCTGCCTGGGCGCCGGACTCGGTGCCGCCATCGCGGCCCGCCTGGCCCGTCCGTCCGCGCAGATCGTGCTGCTGCTCGGCGACGGCGCGGCCGGCTTCTCGCTGATGGACGTCGACACCCTGGTGCGCCACAACCTGCCGGTGGTCATGGTGATGGGCAACAACTCCGCATGGGGCCTGGAGAAGGGTCCGATGCAGATGCTCTACGGCTATGACGTCATCGCCGACCTGTCTCCCGCCACGTCGTACGACGGGGTGGTGAAGGCGCTCGGCGGTGGCGGCGAGACCGTCACCGATCCTCGCCAGATCGGGCCCGCACTCGATCGCGCCTTCGCTTCGGGCGTGCCCTACCTGGTCAACATCATCACCGACGTGGAAGCGGCCTACCCCCGCAGCACCTTCGGCATCTGATGCGGATCCGACTGGCAGCCGCCTCCGAGTACGACGCGATCGGCGAGCTCGTCGCGGCGGCGTACATCGGAGACGGCCACGTCCCCGCGGACCACGACTACGTCGAGCAGCTGCGCGACACCGCCACCCGCGCCGCGCAGGCGGAGGTGTGGGTCGCGGTGGACGGGGCGGACGACCGCCTGCTCGGCACCGTGACCAACTGTCCGGTCGGCTCGTCGTGGCGCGAGGTGTCGCGCGACGGCGAGGGTGAGTTCCGGATGCTCGCCGTGGCACGTGAGGCCCGTGGCCGCGGGGTGGGCTCCGCTCTCGTCGAGCACTGCATCGAGGAGTCGCGCGGTGCCGGCGACGGCGCTGTCGTGCTGTGCAGCCTCTCCGACCAGACCACGGCCCACCGGCTCTACGAGCGGATGGGCTTCGTCCGCGCCCCGGAGCGCGACTGGTATCCCGAGGAGGGCCTCGCCCTCCTCGTCTTCAAGCTGCCCCTGCGACCCGAGGAGAGACCATGGACACCGACGTGAGCGCCGTCCTCAGCTTCACCGTCGGCGACGACGACACTGCGGTGGCCCTCGGCTCCGGCAGCCTGCCGGTCCTGGCCACCCCGCGTCTGCTGGCCTGGTGCGAGGCCGCCACCTGCGCGGCCATCGACGCCCATCTCTCCCCCGGTCAGACCAGCGTCGGCACCCGCGTCGAGCTGGAGCACCGCGGCGCCAGTCTCGTCGGTCGCGAGGTCGAGGTCAGCGCCTCCCGCTCCTACGTCGACGGCCGCCTGATGCGCTTCACCGTCTCCGCCCGCCACGCCGACGGCAAGCTCGTCGGCACCGGCGAGGTCACCCGGGTCGTCGTCGATGCCGAGCGCTTCCTAGGCCGCCTCAGCTGACGCCCCCTCGTTGGTCGAGCAGGTGCTTCGCTGGTCGAGCAGGTTGCGCAGCCCCGCTCGTTGGTCGAGCAGGTTGCGCAGCAACCGACGTCGAGACCCACCCGCGAAAAAAGTTCTCCACAGTCTGCGCGTCGCGCCACTTCTGGGCGAGGCACTGTCGGCGGTCGCTGATCCAATAGATCCATGACCCAGACAGCCGCTCCCGACACCGCCGCCGCGGTGCTAGAGGCTGCCCGTCTCTCACGCGCAGGCGCCGACGCAGCCGAGGTGAGGCAGTTGCAGTCGGCCGTGGACTGGGCCGCGATGCACTCCGTCGACTCCCTCACCGATGCCGCACTGGCCCACGACGGGTACGGCGACCGCGGCCTCCCCATCGCCGGCGAGGGCGCACCTTTGGTGGCGGAGTTCGCGATCACCGAGTTCGCCCTCGCCGTCGGCATGTCCACCGACGCCGGCAACCGCTACGTCGGCCAGGCCGTCGAGCTCAGGTATCGCCTCCCGAAGGTCTGGGCGCGGGTCTGCTCCGGCGATCTGGTGGCGTGGAAGGCCCGCCGCATCGCCGACGCCACCATGAGCCTCGTGCCCGACGGTGCGGCGTTCGTCGACCGCCACGTCGCATCGGTCGCGCACAAGATCGGCATCGCCGCGCTGGACCGGCTGATCGAGGAGGCCAGGGTCCGGTTCCAGCCCGAGGACGCCGAGCAGCGCCGTCGGGCCGCTGCTGACGGCCGGTGTTTCGATGTGGACACCGACCAGGTGTCCTACGAGGGCACCATGCAGATTCGCGGCGAGCTCGACATCGCGGACGCGATGGACCTCGACGCCGCCGTCACCGCCGGCGCGGAGGCTCAGCGTGCCCTGGGCTCGGAGGAGCCCCTCGGTGCGCGTCGGGCGAAGGCGGTCGCCGACCTCGCTCGCCGCCAGCTCGCGTTCGACCTCAACACCGAGGAGCAGGAGCCGGATCAGTGCGGTGGATCCGACTCACCCCCTCCTCCCGATCAACCGCGCTCATCCTCTACGACCTCCGACAGTGCGGCCCCCACGCGCGGGACAGCGCGTCGTCCGCGTCAGGTGGTGCTCTACGTCCACCTCTCCCACGACGCACTCCGCGCTCGGGGCCTCGATGACGGCCGCGTCCGCCTCGCCCGGGTGGAGAACACCCGCTCCTTCGTGTCCGTCGATCAGGTCCGCGACTGGTGCGCCAACCCCGATGCCCAGGTCGTGGTGAAGCCGGTGATCGATCTGGAGGACCACGTCCACGTCGGCGCGTACGAGGTCCCCGACCGGCTCGTCGAACGCGTCGGGTTGATCAACCACTCGTGTGTGTTCCCGTGGTGCACCCGGCCCGCCAGGAAGCTCAAGCCTGATGGGCATCGTGCGGACTGTGACCACGTTCGAGAGCACGCGGCCGGCGGAGATACGTGCTCCTGCAATCTGGCGCCGTTGTGTCGCCGGCATCACCGGCACAAGACGCATTCGCCGTGGTCGTACACGGTGATCGACCCCGGCACGTTCCTGTGGACCAGCCCGCAGGGATATCAGTACCTGCGCGATCACACTGGGACGCTTGACGTCACCCGCGACCGGGCCCGCGCCGTACCTCCGCCGGACGGATAGCTGCATCGCCCCGGACCCCGTCGTAGGCAGCATCCGGCGGGGGCTTCGGCGTGTCTACGGGGGTCTCGACGTCGGTTGCTGCGCAACCTGCTCGACCAACGAACGGGGCTGCGCAACCTGCTCGACCAGCGAACGGGGCTGCGCAACCTGCTCGACCAACGAACGAGGCTGCACAACCTGCTCGACCAGCGAGGGCGTCACCAAATGCACTCGAGCCCCCGGCCACTAGGGCTGGGGGCTCGCGATGCTGATGCGCTCAGGCGTTGGGGCGCTTGCCGTGGTTGGCTGCCTTCTTCTTGCGAGCGCGACGCTTGCGGCCGGTCTTGCCCATGGTGTCCTCCTGGATCGGGGTCGTCGGCCGTGAGGCCGAGGGACATCCTCTCAAACGAGAGGCGCTCACGGCGAATCGGTCTCACCGCCGGGCGGTCAGGCCTCGCTGATCCGGACCTGGACCTCGCGGATCTGGACCATCACGCGCTCCCGGAGCGACGACGGCGCGGCCTCGGAGCAGGACCGGGCGACGACCGACTTCACGGTGCGCTCGAGGTCATACTTCTGCAGGCACGGGCCGCACTCGTCGAGGTGACGGCGTACGACGGAGCAGTCGGCCTCGTCGAGCTCGTTGTCGATGAGATAGATGATCTGCTCGAGGTACTCCGCGCACCCCTCGTCGGACTTCTCAGTCATGACTTCGCCTCCACGGTGCCGGCGGGGAGCAGGTCGTTGCGACGTACGTAGTCGGACAGCATGTCGCGCAGCTGGCGACGCCCCCGGTGCAGCCGCGACATCACGGTGCCGATGGGCGTGTCCATGATCTCGGCGATCTCCTTGTAGGGAAAGCCCTCGACGTCGGCGAGGTAGACGGCGAGCCGGAACTCCTCCGGCAGCCGCTGCAGCGCCTCCTTCACCTCGCTGTCGGGCAGCCGCTCGAGCGCCTCGGTCTCCGCGGACTTGAGTCCGGTGGAGGTGTGCGACTCGGCGCGCGCGAGCTGCCAGTCCTCGACGTCCTCGGACATCGACTGCTGCGGCTGGCGCTGCTTCTTGCGGTAGGTGTTGATGAAGGTGTTCGTCAGGATCCGGTAGAGCCACGCCTTGAGGTTGGTGCCCTCACGGAACTGGTGGAACGACGAGTACGCCTTGGCGAACGTCTCCTGGACCAGGTCCTCGGCGTCCTGCGGGTTGCGGGTCATCCGCATCGCGGCGGAGTACAGCTGGTCGAGGTACTGCAGGGCGTCGCGCTCGAACCGCGCGGAGCGCTGCTCCTCGGTCTCGGGCGTCTCGATCTCGGGCTCGGTCTCAGGGACGGTGCCACTCAGGGATTCGGTCATCGCCTTCCAGAGTAGCCCGCTGGTGTCCGGGATCGGCTGTTCAGCCGACGCCAGTTCCGTGGGGCCGGTCAGCAGGGACGGGTTCACCTGTGGTTCGGAGAGCAAGCAGGTCACGGGAGGTGAACAGCTCAGGGCCGTCCGGGATTCCCGACGATCTCGCGGGTGATCCATTCGAGCGTGGACTCGACGATGATCGCGAGGGCGTCGTCGGCGCTGATCGGCCCCCGCTTGGGCACCTTCAGACTGTGGTCGCCCCCGGGGACGATGACGAGGTCGACGCCCTCGGGGAACTCCTCGGGCGTCCCCATCGCGTCGCGCTCGCCCTGGATCACCAGCACCGGGACCCGGGCCCCGGTCAGCTCGTCGACACGGCTCCTCTCGGGCTTCCCGGGCGGATGCAGGGGGAAGGAGAGCGCCAGACAGCCCGAGGCCCCCAGGTCACGAGCGCTGCGCGCCGCCGACCTGGCGCCGGCCGACCGGCCGCCGACCACGAGCGGAGTGCGGGGACGGATCCGGTCCGCCGCGGCACGCAGTCCGTCGTCGAGCGTGCGGGGCGCGGTGGCGATCTTGCGCCCGGCGACCTTCCACGGCTGCTCCAGCAGCACCACGGAGATCCCCTGCCCCGGGAGGTGACGCGCCAGGCACTGCAGATCCGGGGTGTCGATGCCGTTGCCCGCCCCATGACTGAGCAGGAGCGTCGCGATGGGGTGACGCGAACGGTGCGTCACCACGCGCGCGTCCCCGTGGGGGGTGTGGACGGTCAGCTCGCTGGGCATCTCGGCATCATCGCAGGTCCTGCTCGGCGGCGCCGTCGACGTGCACATCCGCGAGCACGTCGTCGGGGACGTCCTCGAGCGGCAGCGGCTCGAGGAGCTCGGGGCCGTTGTTGCGCACGTTGCTCACCAGCGTGGAGACGGGGTAGGCCTCGAGGTTGCCCGGCGAGGCAGGTGCGAGGAGGGCCAGCAGGTCCTCGCGACCGGAGGTCCGCGGGTCGAGCCACGCGCCCCAGCGCTCCCGCTCCACCATCATCGGCATCCGGTCGTGGATGTGGCCCAGCGTGTCCTCGGCCTGAGTGGTGATCACCGTGCAGGTCCACCGGAAGCGCTCGGGGTCGTCGTCGTCTCGTGTGGGGTCGCGCCAGATCTCGTAGAGCCCTGCCATCGCCAGCACGCCGTGGTCGCGCGGCCGGATGAAGAAGGGCTGCTTGCGCGGCTTGCCGCCCTGCGTGAGAGCGGAGGTGGGGTACCACTCGAAGTAGCCGTCCGCCGGCAGCAGGCAGCGACGGGCTGCGAACGCCTTGCGGTAGGCGGGCTTCTCGGCGACGGTCTCCATCCGGGCGTTGATCATCTTGTTGCCGATGCCCGGGTCCTTGGCCCACGACGGCACCAGCCCCCAGCGCAGGACCCGCAGCTGCCGCTCGGGGCCGGCGGTCTCACCGTTGTCCGGCCCCGAGCGCGGCGGCCGTTCCAGGACGGCGTACACCTCCTTGGTGGGCGCCACGTTGTAGTCGGCCGCGAGCGGCGCCGCGATCGCCGGCTGCACGATCTCGAACTCCTCGATGAGGTCCTCGGGGCGTCGGCTGGAGGCATAGCGACCACACATGCGACTCAGGCTAGCCCGCTCCGTGTCCCGGGGAACGGCCCTCTGACCGGCTCAGGGCCGGGCGAGCTCGTCGAGCAGGTACGACGCACCCTCGTCGCTGGTGGGCAGCCCCTCGATCCACACCCGCGCCTGTCCACCCGGTACGGAGACCATCCGGCGCAGCAGCCCGACCCGTCGTCCGAGCCGGTCGTCGCGCACGGTGAGGACCGCGATCCGGTCCCGGCTCAACCGCACGATGGTCTCCGCCCCCGGGAAGACCGTGCGCGCGGCCTCGCCCAGGCGGGCGGTTCGCAGCGCGCGCGCCAGGGCCGCGTCAGCGGGAGCGTCATTGCTCACCGAGCGTGGCGCGGGCATCTGGACGACCACCAGCGCATGGCTGTCGCACACCCGGGCGGACCCAGCCCCTGCACCCGTCGCGAGATCGGCGCGATACCGCTCGCCGCGGTAGAGCTCGGTCAGCCGCGTGCGCAGATGGGCCAGGCTGGCCAGCCCGCTCATCGGCTCCTCGCAGGAGAGCTGGTGCAGATAGCCGAGCGTGAACTCACTCCAGGCCACGCTCAAGGCGCGGACGACGTCGAACGAGGGCTCCTCCCCGAGCACCTCGTCGTACGTCGTGCGCAGCCCCTCGAGTGCCTCGTCGAGCGGAGCCCCGTCCCGTGCGAGCTCCCGACCGACGACCTCGCACGCCTCCACCGAGCCTGATCCCGAAGCCAGGGCCTCCCCTACTGCCTCGAACCGGTGCGGCAACCCCCTGCGCACCCGGTCCGGCAGCTCCCACCCTGCTTCGGGACCGTCCGTGGGGGCGCCGCGACGCACCAGCGTCGTGAAGATCCCCACAGTTGCTCCCCTCGGTTTCTCTCGGCGAGAAGCCGTCCTCCGGCCTGTCCTCGCCAGTGGAACGGTGTGGCACACGAGGCATGACGCGGGATCCCCCACATTTTTTGCCTGCGGGTTTCCGCGCCGGGCGTCCCCTCCGGCGTTGTGGCTCGTTGTGCTCGCGTGAGCGAGACCCTGGCGCGCCCGGAGGCCCCCTCCGACGCCGAGCTGATCTCGGCGGTCCGAGACGGGGACGTGGAGTCCTACGGCGCGCTCTTCTCCCGCCACGTCGACGCCGCCCGTCGTCTCGCCCGCCAGCTGGCGTCCCCCGGCGACGCCGACGACCTCGTCTCCGACGCCTTCGCGAAGGTCCTCGGCGTGCTCCAGCGCGGCGGCGGCCCCGACCTCGCCTTCCGCGCCTACCTGCTGACGGCGCTGCGACGTCTGCACGTCGACCGGATCCGGGCATCCGCACGGCTGCACTCGACCGACGACCTCGAGCCGTTCGACCCCGGCGTCCCCTTCCGCGACACCGCGGTCGAGGGGTTCGAGAGCGCCGCCGCCGCACGGGCGTTCGCGTCGCTTCCCGAGCGCTGGCAGGTCGTGCTGTGGCACACCGAGATCGAGGGCCAGAAGCCCGCGGACGTGGCGGTCATCCTGGGCATGAGCGCCAACTCCGTCTCCGCCCTGGCCTACCGCGCTCGCGAGGGACTGCGCCAGGCCTTCCTCACCATGCACGCGGGCGACCTCGACGAGGACACCTGCCGGTGGACGCTCGAGCACCTGGGCAGCTACGTCCGCAAGGGCGTCTCACGGCGCGACGCGACTCGGATTGAGGAGCACCTGCAGGGTTGCCGGCGCTGCCTGGCCGTCCACCTGGAGCTCACCGAGGTCAACTCCAACCTCGCGGCGCTGATCGGCCCCGTCGTGCTCGGCAGCGTCGCGGCGGCCTACCTCGGCGCCGCCGCGGGTGGGTTCGCCGTCCCCGGCCTGCTCCTGATGCTGCTCGACCGGGCCAAGGACTTCGTGATCGCCCACGCCCAGGCGACGGCGGTGGCCGGCGTCGCCGCCACCACCGTCGTGGCCGGCACCACCGCCGTGGCCCTGCCTGACGCCGACCGTGACGAGCGCGCCGACCGGCCCCCCTCGGCGGTCGTCCCCGACGAACGGCCACCCGGGAGCCGGCCAGGGGCGCCCGGCTCCGATCGGCGGGCCGGCGACTCCGATCGACGCGCCCGGCTCGACGAACGGCGTGACCGGAGGCAGCGCGCCCGGCTCGACGGCGCCCGCCCCGAGGAGACCTCCACCGCGCCCTCGCCCACGGAGTCAGCCGGTACGACGCCCACGGACGCTCCGAGCACGCCCACCGACACCTCGCCCACGGGTCCGGACGGGTCGCCCGCCACGTCGCCCGACACGTCGCCCGGCACATCGCCCGCATCCCCCTCCCCGGAGTCCCCGTCCCTCTCGGGAAGCCCCGCCCCGGGCGCTCCCTCCGGCTCGGGCTCACCTCCGGCGGGGACGCCGTCGGACGGCACGCCGACCGGCTCCCCCACCCCCACGCAGCCCGACGTCTCCCTCAGCGCGACGGCTCGGCCGATGCTCGGCGGGCTGGCCTACGACGTCGCCGTCCGGGTCAGCGGGCTGCGGGCAGGGCGCGGAGCCGAGCTCGTCGTACGCGCCGACGGGCTGCCGATCGCGCTCACCCTGGCCCCCCAGTGCCGGCTGGTCGTGCTCCGCGAGTCGAGCTGTCGGGTCCGCGGAGCCACCACGCTGCACTTCACCGCCCGCCAGCTGCCGACGACCGCGGCGACCCTGACGTTCGTCGTGCGCCCCGAGGGCGGCCGCGACGACCCCCGCGACAACAGCGCGCAGATCGTGCTGAGGGACTAGAACCGCCGCGATCAGGGTAAGGACTCCCCATGACCGCCATCAGACTGCTCGCCCGCCCGATGCTCGCGTCCATGTTCGTGATCGGGGGCGCCCACGCCCTCAAGAACGCCGACTCCCTGGCCGCCGCCGCCAAGCCGGTCACCGACCGCCTCGTGCCGCGGGCCCGCAAGCTCGTCCCCCAGGTCCCGATCCCCGAGGACCCCACCACGTTGGTGCGGATCAACGGCGGTGTGCAGCTCGCCGCGGGTCTGGCGCTGGCCACCGGCCGTGCTCCGCGTCTCTCCTCCGCAGCACTGGCCGCCTCCCTCGTCCCGACCACGGTCGCTGGCCACCGCTTCTGGGAGGAGAGCGACCCGCAGGCCAAGGGCGATCAGCGCATCGCGTTCTTCAAGAACCTCTCCATGCTCGGCGGACTCCTGCTCGCCAGCGCCGACACCGCTGGCAAGCCCGGGGTCGCCTGGCGCGCGCAGCACACCGCCCGCGGCGTACGTCGTGAGGCCAAGCACCTGGGCAAGGCGGCCCGGCGCGAGGCCAAGCTCGCCGCCGCCAAGGTCGGCTGAGCCCCGCGCAGGTGCGCAGGATCGGTAGTCTTCGCGCGTGACGAACGCGCCAACCGTGCCTGCCTCGACTCCCGCCGACCCGTGGCCGGCGCCGCGCGCCCACGATCCCGTGCTGGCGACGGTGAGCCTGCCCGGCAGCAAGTCGCTCACCAACCGGGCCCTCGTGCTGGCCTCCATCGCCGACCGCCCCAGCGTCGTACGACGTGCCCTGCGCTCGCGTGACACCTCGCTGATGGCGGCGGCGCTGACGGCGCTGGGCTCCCGCGTGGACACCAGTGGCGAGGACTGGACCGTGACGCCGGGTCGGTTCGCGGCCGATGCGAGCGTCGACTGCGGGCTGGCCGGGACCGTCATGAGGTTCGTCCCCCCGGTGGCGGCGCTGTCGTCGGGCGCGGTCGCCTTCGACGGCGACGAGCACATGCGCAAGCGCCCGGTCGGCGAGGTGCTGACGGCGCTGCGCGGCCTCGGCATCGAGATCGACGACGCCGGCCGCGGCGGGCTGCCGTTCACTGTCCGGGGCAGCGGCAGCGTGCCCGGCGGCACGGTCGTGATCGACGCCTCGGCCTCGTCGCAGTTCATCTCCGCCCTGCTGCTGGCAGGTGCCCGCTATGACCGAGGCGTCGACGTGCGCCACGACGGCAAGCCGGTCCCGTCCCTGCCCCACATCGACATGACCGTGGCGATGCTGCGCGAGCACGGCGTCGAGGTCGACGACACCGACGCCAACCGGTGGTCGGTCGCTCCCGGCCCCATCCACGGCGTCGACCACCTCATCGAGCCCGACCTGTCCAACGCGGCCCCGTTCCTCGCCCTGGCCGCGCTCTCGGGCGGAAGCGTCGTCGTGCGCGACTGGCCCCGTCGTACGACGCAGGCCGGCGACGCCCTGCGCGGCATCCTCACCGCGATGGGCTGCTCGGTCTCGTTCGTCGACGAGGGCCTGCGCGTCGAGGGCCCCGAGCGCCTCCAGGGCGTCGACCTCGACCTGCACGACGTCGGCGAGCTGACCCCGGCGGTGGCTGCCCTCTGCGCGCTCGCCGAGACGCCCTCCCACCTGCGCGGGGTGGCGCACATCCGCGCCCACGAGACCGACCGGCTGACCGCGCTCGCCACCGAGCTCACCGCCCTCGGCGCGGACGTGACCGAGCACCCCGACGGGCTCAGCATCCGGCCGGCGCCGCTGCACGGCGGCGTCTTCCACACCTACGCCGACCACCGGATGGCGCACGCCGGAGTCATCGTCGGCGCGGCGGTCGACGGGGTGCTCGTGGAGAACGTCGCTACCACCGCCAAGACCTTCCCCGACTTCGCCGGCTTCTGGGCGGGCCTGCTGTGAGGCAGCCGTGAGGAGTCGCTACACCGAGCACGACCACGAGCACTACGAGCGTCCTCGCCGACGCACGCGGCCCCGCACCAAGGACCGGCCCAGCCACGACGACGCCGTCGACGGGATGGTCACCCGGGTCGACCGGGGCCGCTACGCCGTGATCCTCGAGTCGGCGCCCGACGCCGGGACGATCACCTGCATGACCGCCCGGCAGCTGGGCCGCAAGGCCGTCGTCGTCGGAGACCGGGTGCGCATCGTCGGCGACACCTCCGGCGAGGAGGGATCGCTGGCGCGGATCGTCGAGGTCCATCCCCGCACGACCACGCTGCGGCGCACGGCCGACGACGACGACCCGATCGAGCGGGTGATCGTCTCCAACGCCTCCCAGCTGGTGATCGTCGCCGCACTGGCCGACCCCGAGCCCCGGCCCCGGCTGATCGACCGCGCCCTCGTCGCGGCGTACGACGCCGGCATGCAGCCGCTGCTGTGCATGACCAAGGCCGACCTCGCCGACCCCGAGACCCTGCTCTCGACGTACCGCTCGCTGGGCGTGCCCTGGATCGTCACCCAGCGCGGGGGCGACCTGGAGGAGGTGCGCGAGCAGCTGCGCGGACGCACCAGCGTGCTGATCGGGCACAGCGGCGTCGGCAAGTCCACGCTGGTCAACGCGCTGGTCCCCGAGGCGCACCGGGAGGTCGGGCACGTGAACGCCGTCACCGGACGCGGGCGGCACACCTCGACCTCCGCCATCATGCTCGCCCTGCCCGGAGCCGAGGGATGGATCGTGGACACCCCCGGGATCCGGTCCTTCGGTCTCGCGCACGTCCAGCCCGAGCAGCTGATCGAGGCCTTCCCGGACCTCGACGAGATGACCGAGGACTGCCCGCGGGGCTGCACGCACGGGTTCGGGGAGCCGGAGTGCGGGCTGGACGAGGCCCTCGCCGCCGGTCAGGCCGATCCCGACCGGGTCAGCTCGTTCCGGCGTCTGCTCGCCGCTCGCGACGGCTCCGGCCCCGACGGCCCGGACGGCACCGACGACTGAGCGGGTCAGCCCCAGACGGCGCGGGCGCCCGCCTCCCCGGTGAGGAAGGTCAGCACCAGGAGCGCGACGGAGCCGGCGACCAGTGCGACGAGCGCCACCACGCCCCAGACGCCCTTGGTCTCCCGCGCCCCGCCACCCGAGGCCAGGGCGCTCGGGCCGCCGAGGGCCCACGCGGCCGCCGCGGCGAGCACGACGTACCCCAGTGCCACCCAGAGCAGGATCTCGGCGCGGTCCTGGTGCAGGTGGATCTTCTCGGCCAGGGCAGGGACCTCCAGCAGGTTCGGGCGCTGCTCGAGGAGGTCCTCGCCGCTGAGGTAGGAGAGCCCGGTCGCGCCCGCCGCCACCACCGCGGCGACCAGGAGGGGCCATCGCAGGGCCCAGCGCCAGCGAGCCGTCGCGGCGTAGGTCAGCCCCACCAGAGCGGCCAGCGGCGCCAGCACCACCGACGCGTGCACGGCCAGCGCGTGAACCGGTAGTCCGTCGATCTCCATGGATGAACGCTAAACCACTTTCCTGGGAATAGCCTGTGCCCATGGCCAACTCCGGTGCACCCGACTACACCGACGACCTGCGGCTCGCGCACGTGCTCGCCGATGACGCCGACTCGCTCACCCTCAACCGATTTCGCGCGCTCGACCTGCACGTGATGAGCAAGCCCGACCTCAGCCCGGTCACCGACGCCGACCAGGCCGTCGAGGAGGGCATCCGCCGCACCCTGTCGCGTGCCCGATCCCGTGACGCCGTGCTCGGCGAGGAGACCGGCGAGACCGGCCACAGCCAGCGCCGCTGGATCGTCGACCCCATCGACGGCACCAAGAACTTCGTCCGCGGCGTCCCGGTCTGGGCCACGCTGATCGCCCTCGAGGTCGACGGCGAGGTGGTCGCCGGCGTGGTCTCGGCCCCGCAGCTGCACCGACGCTGGTGGGCGGCGAAGGGCGGCGGCGCCTGGACCGGCCGCTCCCTGCTCAAGGCGACCCAGTGCCAGGTCTCGGACGTGCGCCGGCTCGAGGACGCGTCGTTCTCCTACAGCTCGCTGTCCGGCTGGGAGGAGCGCGGCCGGCTCGACGACTTCCTCTCGCTCTCACGGCGCTGCTGGCGCACCCGGGCCTACGGCGACTTCTGGTCCTACATGCTCCTCGCCGAGGGTGCCGTCGACATCGCCGCCGAGCCCGAGCTCGAGCTCTACGACATGGCCGCGCTCGACGTGATCGTGCGCGAGGCCGGCGGACGGTTCACCGGTCTCGACGGCAACGACGGTCCGTGGGGCGGCAACGCGCTCGCCACCAACGGGCACCTCCACGAGGCGGCGCTGGCCTTCCTCGGCTCGCTCCCCCACGACGCCGACGACCCCGACTCCCAGCCCCACGGCGTCGGCTCCGTGCACGACCTCAGCGCCCAGCGCGCGCGTCGTACGGACGTGAACGGGCCTGTGGCCCCCTGACCCGGCCGGGTCGGGACAGCCCCTGTTCAGCGCTGCCCGACAGCACTAGCGTGGGTCAGGGTTCAGAAGGGGCCAGCTCCACGACGCACAGACAAGAGGTGGCAGATGCGGATCAACGACGTGCTGCAGAGCAAGGGCAGCCACGAGGTCGTCACGATCGCCCCGTCGGCCGGAGTGCGCGAGCTGATCGCACTCCTCGCGGAGCACAACGTCGGCGCCCTGGTCGTGAGCAGCGACGGCACGCACCTCGAGGGCATCGTCAGCGAGCGTGACGTCGTACGCCGTCTGGCCCGCGACGAGGGCGTCCTCGACGCCACCGTGGCGTCGATCATGACCACCGAGGTCCACAGTTGCGCCGGCGACGACTCGGTGCCCGAGCTGATGCAGACGATGACCGAGCGCCGGATCCGCCACCTGCCCGTCCTCGAGGGCGACACGTTGGCCGGGATCATCAGCATCGGCGACGTCGTCAAGAGCCGCATCGGCGAGCTGGAGTTCGAGCGCGACCAGCTCGACAGCTATGTCCAGCGTGGCTGACCTGCACCCCGGCGAGAGCACCGAGCGCCTCCCACTAGAGTGGTCGGCCCACCCCTGACGAGAGCGAGACGATGGACAAGCCTGAGATCGACTTCCCCGACTTCGAGCCGCCCGCCGACCTGGTCGTCACCGACCTGGTGGAGGGTGACGGAGACGTCGCCACCTCCGGATCGACCGTGTCCGTGCACTATGTCGGTGTCGCGCACTCGACCGGCGAGGAGTTCGACGCCTCGTTCAACCGCGGCACCCCGCTGCAGTTCCGCCTCGGCATCGGCCAGGTCATCTCCGGATGGGACCAGGGCGTCGAGGGCATGAAGGTCGGCGGCCGCCGCCAGCTCGTGATCCCCCCGCACCTCGGGTACGGCGAGCGCGGCGCGGGCGGCGTGATCAAGCCCGGCGAGACCCTGATCTTCGTCGTCGACCTGCTCGGCGTCTCCTGATCTGATCGACCCGTCACTCCCTCCGGCCGACACGGCGTGTCTGGTCGAGGGAGTGACGGGTCGTGTCTTACCAGGGGAGGTTGTCGGGGGTGCCCTCGTCGGCCACCCTCGCTGACTGCCCGCCCAGGGTGACCACGTCCCCCTTGGCCAGCTGACGGCCGCGGCGGGTCTCCACCTCGCCGTTGACCTCCACGGCGCCGTCGGCCATCAGCGGCTTGACGTCGGCACCGCTGTCGATGAGGTTCGCGAGCTTGAGGAACTGACCCAGCCGGATCGACTCGTCACGGATGGGGACGTCGACCGGAGTGCTCATGGGCCCATTGTGCGCCCGACGGTCCCCCCACCACGACTCAGCCACGACTCGGGCGGGGACTCAGGCGGGGACTCAGGCGGCGAGCACCGCCACGGTGTGGATCAGCACGCCGACCAGCCCACCGACGATGGTGCCGTTGATCCGGATGAACTGCAGGTCGCGCCCGACGTGCAGCTCGATCCGATCGGCCGCCTCCTTGCCGTCCCACTTCTCGATCGTGTGCGTGATCACCGCGGTCAGCTCCGCGCCGTAGCGCGACACCGCGAAGACGGCCACGTCGGCCGCGACGCCGTCGATGCGACGGCGCAGGGCCTCGTCGTCGAGCAGCCGGCCCGCGAAGGCCGTGAGCTCGCTCTGCACGCGGGAGCGGACCGCCCCGTCGGGGTCGCGCAGCGCGTGCAGCAGCGCCGTCCGGAAGCTCTGCCACAAGGAGACGACCGTGGCCATCACCTGCGGGTGGTCGAGCACCCGCTCCTTGAGCCGCTCGGCGCGCGCCTGGGTGTCCGGGTCCTCGAGCAGGTCCCCGGCGAGCTGGTGCAGCATCGAGTCGAAGGCCTGTCGCGCGTGGTGGCGCGGGTCGTCGCGGATGTCGGCGACCCAGCGGATGGTCTCGAGGTGGATCCGCGCGGTCACGGCCTCGTTGACGCGCGGGGGCGACCACCAGGGCGCCCGCTCACCGAGGACCTGCGAGAAGGTCTCCTCGTTGTCGACCAGCCATCGGTGCAGCTCCTCCAGTGCGAGGTCCACCAGCCCGTGGTGCAGGTCGTCGCGGACGACCTCGCCGAGGAGGCTGCCCAGCAGCGGTGCGATCTGCTCCTCGCGGAAGCGCGGGACCACCGCCTCCTCGACCAGGGCGACGACGTGGTCGTCACGCACCTTGGCGAGTGCGAGCGCGGCGATCTCGGACGCCTCGTCCACCACCCGGCGGGCGTTGGCCTCCTCCCCCAGCCAGCGGGCGGCCCGCAGCGAGATCGTGGCCGCCCCCACCCGGTCGCGGATGATCTCCTCCTGCAGGAAGTTCTCGCCGACGAACTCCTGGAGGCCGCGACCCAGCTCGTCCTTGCGCTTGGGGATCAGCGCCGTGTGCGGGATCGGCAGGCCCATGGGGTGGCGGAAGAGGGCCGTGACCGCGAACCAGTCGGCGATCGCGCCCACCATCGACGCCTCGGCCCCCGCGTTGACGAAGCCGAGCCAGCCGTCGCGGTCGAGCGTGAGCAGGTAGACGACCGCCGCGAACAGCAGCAGTCCCAGCGCCACCAGCCGCATCCGGCGCAGGGCCGAGCGGCGGCCCTGGTCGGCGACCGGGTCGGCCAGGGGGTCGGCGAGCATCGAGAAGGTAGTCATCGCCCTCGATTCTGACCCACGTCCCCAGGGCAGGGCTGTTCGGTGCCACAATTCCGGGCATGTCCCGCACCGTCATCACCTTCGGCACGTTCGACGTCTTCCACGTCGGCCACCTGCGCGTCATCCAGCGCGCGGCCGAGCTCGGTGAGCGTCTCGTCGTCGGCGTGTCGGCCGACGCGCTGAACGTCAGCAAGAAGGGGCGCGAGCCCGTGTTCGGTCAGGACGAGCGGCTGGCCATCGTCGCGGCCCTCAGGGGGGTCGACGAGGTCTTCCTCGAGGAGAGCCTCGACCTCAAGCGCGACTACATCCTGCAGTACGGCGCGGACGTCCTGGTCATGGGCGACGACTGGGCCGGGCGCTTCGACGAGTTCGAGGACATCTGCGAGGTCGTCTACCTCCCCCGCACCCCCGCCATCTCGACCACGGCGCTGATCGAGAAGATCTCCACGACCCCCTGAGCCGCGTCTGAGGTTCTCCCTGCGTCAGGGACTGCCGTTACATTGGTGGCGGACGTGGGGCAGCGTCCGATCCGTGCCGTCATCACTGTCCTGTCGAGGGAGCTCTTCCATGCGCCGATCTCTGGCTGCCCGCATCCTTGCCCTCGCTGTGGGGATGAGCGCCTTGGCGCCGACGCTCGCCGTCGCAGCCGATCCCTCGTCACCGGCGGCGGAGGTGCCCAAGCCCGACCTGGCGACCGAGGTGACAGCGCAGGCCCGCGTCGAGGCCCGCAGTGCCCTCAGCACCGCCGCCCGCTCCCTCGCCGGCGAGAGCGCGGTCAGCCCCTCGATCGCGCTCAGCGAGCTGAACGTCTCCTACGACGCGCTCACCACCGTCGAGCAGCGCCGCGCGGACGACCTCCTCGCCCGCCCCACCGACGGCAGCGGCATCGATCCCGAGGTCGCGAAGTACCCGCCCGGCGCCACACTCGCCAAGAAGTGCCGCGACGACGTCTGCGTCCACTACGTCACCACGGGGACGCACCGCCCGGCCGGCAGCACCTCCACCAGCAACCAGATGAACGCCTGGGTCGAGCGCTCGCTCGCCGAGGTCATCGCGGTGTGGAGCCACCACACGAAGCTGGGCTATCGCCCGCCCCCCGCGGACAAGGGTGCAGGCGGGACGCCGGAATTCGACGTCTACCTCGCCGACACCGGCGACGAGGGCATCTACGGCTACTGCGCCCCCGAGGACAAGCTGAGCAACCGCCGCGACGACTTCCGTCGTACCGGCTTCTGCGTGCTCGACAACGACTTCGCAGAGTTCCGCCTCGGCCCGGAGCAGAGCCTGAAGGCGACCGCCGCCCACGAGTTCTTCCACGCCATCCAGTTCGGGTACGACGCGAGCGAGGACTCCTGGTTCAAGGAGGCCACCGCGACCTGGATCGAGGAGCGCTACGCCACCGAGATCAACGACAACCGGCAGTACCTGCGCCACGGCCAGCTCGGCCGCCCCACCCTGCCCATGGACCGGTTCGGTGGTCTGGCGCACTACGGCCAGTGGATCTTCATCGAGAAGCTCAGTCGCACCTACGGCGTCGCCGTGGTCCGGCTGATCTGGGAGCGTCTGGACTCCGGGCCGGGTGCTCGCGACGAGTTCTCCGTGCAGGCCATCTCCCGCGTGCTGCGCAACCGACGGACCACGCTTCCGGCGTTCTTCGCGGCGTTCGGCGCCGGCAACCTGGCACCCGCGGCGACCTATGCGGAGGGCGCTGCCTACACCGCGGCTCCGCTGGCCGCCCGGATGGCCCTGCTCCCCGCCCGCCGCCAGCGCACCTGGAGCTCCTCGTTGGCCCACCTCACGACCCAGAGCATCCAAGTCCGGCCGGCGCCCGCGCTGAAGGGCCCCTGGAAGCTGCGCATCAGGGTCGACGGACCGCGCCGGGCGACGGGTCCGGGTGCCCATGTCCAGATCTTCAAGCGCAACGGGACGATCGTGCGCAAGCCGGTCAACCTCGACCGCCAGGGCCGGGGGGGCCTCCGCGTCGGGTTCGCGCCCGGGTCCGTGTGGCGGGTGACGGTCACGGTGGCCAACGCGTCCACGCGCTACGCCAACTGCTGGCGCTCGACGCCGTTCGCCTGCTCCGGCACGCCTCGTGACAACGGAAAGGGCTTCCGCGTCACTGCCCGCGCCGTGCGCTGAGCCCGCCGCGCTCGGCGCGTGCACCCGGATCTCGGCGCCGGGCGGGGCTAGGTTGTGCTCTCCGGTGACGGGCACGCGCAGCAGCGACGGCCCGGCCGGATCCTCCGCACCCTGACTCGGGAGTCCCCGCATGCCCTGCACGTCGGCAGCAGGCCGGCTGGCCCTCGCCGCGGCGCTGGTCCTCGTCCTGGCCACGCTCAGCACCCTCACCAGCGGTACCGCCGCCGCCGGCGACGAGAAGTCGGCAGGCACCGGCTCCCCGAGCTCCCTCGCGTCGGCACGCAAGGCCGCCTCCTCCCTGGACACCGCCGCCCGGGTCCTCGCCGGGACCGGACGTCCGGGTGATCCCTCGCCGACCCTGGCGTTGCGTGATCTGTTCAGCTCGCTGCCCGACCTGCCTGGTGCCCAGCGCCGCGACGCCGAGGCGATGCTCGCCCGGCCGACCGACGGCGCCCGCGACCCCCAGGGCGACGGGTACGCCGTCCCCTCGCGCCGACTGTGCGGACCCCACGTCTGCGTGCACTACGTCCAGCGCACCAGCGACGCCCCGAGGGGCATGGCGTGGGTGCGTCGCACGCTGCGGGTGATGGAGCGGGTGTGGCGACACCAGGTGGAGACGATGGGCTACCGCGCTCCGCTGCGGGACCGGCGCCGTGGCGGGGACTCCCGTTTCGACGTCTACCTCAAGGACCTCGGAGCGCACGGCTACTACGGCTACTGCGCCGCGGAGCAGCGCCGTCAGCAGTTCCTCGCCTCGGGCTTCTGCGTCCTCGACGACGACTTCGCCCGCGAGCAGTTCGGGTCGTCCCCTGCCTCGACGCTCCGGGTCACCGCCGCCCATGAGTTCTTCCATGCCGTCCAGTACGCCTACGACTTCGCCGAGGACCGCTGGCTGCTCGAGACGACGGCCACCTGGATGGAGGAGCGCTTCGCCGACGACGTCGACGACAACCGTCAGTACCTCCCGCACGGCCAGCTGACACGTCCGACGCTGTCGCTGGACACCTGGAGCAGCGACTCCCTGGCCCAGTACGGCAACTGGGTCTTCTTCGAGTACCTCAGCGCGAGGTACGGCGTGAGCGTCGTGCGCGAGATCTGGCAGCGTGCGGCCGCGGGCACCGGGTCCCGCGACCTCTACTCGCTGCGCGCGCTGACCCGCACCCTGGCCCGACGCGGTGACACGTTCGCGTCGGTCTACGCCGACTTCGTCGCCGCCAACACGATGCCCCGCCAGACCTATCCCGAGGGGGCTGCCTGGCCCCGCGTCAACCTCGCGGGCCGGGTCCGGCTGGGGCCCCCCCGGCGCAGCACGGTCCGACGCTCGGCGACCATCAACCATCTCGCGTCGCGCACCTGGGACCTGGTGCCGGGCGCCGGCTCGCGCGAGCTGCGCATCGAGGTGCGCTCCCCCCGGACACGTGCGGGCTCCGTCGCGCAGGTCCTGGTCCACCGCGCGGGCGGGGTGGTGCGACGCAGCATCGCTCTCGACGAGGCCGGGGACGGCTCGGTCACCCTGCCCTTCGCCTCCGACAGGATCCGCAAGGTGACCCTGAGCCTGGTCAACGCGTCGGTGCGCTACCGCTGCTGGCGTCGCTCCAGCTGGTCGTGCCAGGGGCGCGCCCGCGACGACGGCCGACGATTCGCCTTCGAGGCCACGGCCACGCGCTGAGCCTCGCCCAGAATTACGCCCAGAATTGCGCCCTTCTGCATGGGGGCGGGGGGACGTAGGGCCCTAACCCGCGGCCCCTCACAGCACCAGGGTGGGGTCAGGACGACGGAAAGGCACGCCATGACCCTTCACCCCCACCTCCCCCTGCTCGTCGCGATCGGCGCCGGGTCCGACACCGGCAACGACGCCCTGCTGAGCTGGACCGTCACCCGAGCCCAGCAGGAGGATCGCGCCGTGCGCCTGGTGCACGTGGTGCATCCGAGCAGCGGCTTCGTCGTGCCGGAGGCTCTCGCTCTCGACCTCGAGGCGGCCGACCAGATCGGCCGCGAGGCCATCGCCGCGGCTGCCCAGCGCGTCGGGGAGCTGAGTGGCGACTCCGTGAAGATCGAGACGGTCGTCCAGCGCGGAAGCACCGTCGACGTGCTGGTCGAGCTCTCGCGCGACAGTGAGTGCGTCGTGCTCCAGCACCGCCGGCAGAGCCGGGCCCGCCGGATCCTCACCGGCTCGGTCACCTCGGGCGTGGCCGCACGCTGTGGCGTCAGCGTGGTCTCGGTCCCCGAGGACTGGTCACCCCGCCTTGGGGCGCCGCGGGTGAGCGTCGGTCTCGACGAAGGCACGCCCGACTCCCACCTGCTGGACGAGGCGTTCGCCACCGCGTCCCGGATGGGAGCGACGCTCGCCGTCCTCCACGCGTGGTACATGCCGGCCATGTACGACGACACGCTGGTCGACCGGACCGAGGCCGCGCAGTGGTCGACCCGCGCCGAGGTCAGCATCGCTGAGCGCCTCGCGCCGTGGCGTGAGCGCTATCCCGAGGTCCCCGTGGACGTGGTCGTCCTGCACATGCGCCCGGCAGATGCCCTGGCGGACGCCTCGATCGGCTCCGACGTCCTGCTGCTGGGTCATCGAGGTCCGCACCACATCCCGCACCTGGGCTCGATCGCACGGGCGGTGCTGCGCGAGGCCCGGTGCCCGCTGGTCCTCGTGCCCGCCCAGCGCGCGTCGGAATCCGTGGAGACCGAGCACCACCCGGTGTAGCGTGCCCCCGACCGAACTGTCCTCACTCGGGAGGGAGGCGACGTGCCGGACGCGAGCAACGAGCGACGCATCGACCCGCGCCTGCCCGGCCTGTTCGACGGGGCCAGCGCGGGGATGACGGTGCTCGACCTCGACTGGTCGTTCCTGCACGCCAACCCCGCCTTCTGCCAGCTGATCGGCTACACCGAGGAGCAGCTGCTCGGCTCGATGCACCCCCGTGACTTGACCCTGCCCGAGGACTGGGCAGTCACGGCCGAGGGCGCCCGGCAGCTGGTCGACGGGGAGATCTCGTCGTTCTCCCAGGAGAAGCCCTACCTCACCGGCGACAAGGGCACGATCTGGTGCCAGCTGACGGCCTCACTGGTGCGCTCCCCCTCGGGACTGCCCGCCTACGTGATCGCGACCCTCGTCGACATCAGCGAGCGCAAGGTCGCGGAGGACGAGCTCGCACGGAGCCAGTCGCTGCTCGACATGGCCGGCCGGGTCGCCCAGCTCGGCGGCTGGTCGTTGAAGATGCCCGAGCGGGAGCTCTTCTGGACCCAGCAGGTGCACGACATCTTCGAGGTCCCCGGAGCCGGCCTCGACTTCACCAAGGTCGTGGCGTGGTACGAGGACCAGCCCCAGAGCAAGATCCGCACCGCGCTCAAGGCCTGCGTAGCGGACGGCACCCCCTTCGACCTCGTTGTCCCCTCGATGACCGCGAAGGGCAGATCGATCTGGCTCCGGGTCACGGCTGAGGCGCAGCGCAGTCCGGACGGCCAGGTCGCCCTCGTCCAGGGGGCGGTCCAGGACGTGACGGCGGCCGAGGAGGCCAACCTCGAGAAGGAGCGCATCAGCCAGCAGCTGACCGCGGTGATGGGCAGCATCACCGACGCCCTGTTCTCCCTCGACCACGACTACACGATCACCTATCTGAACGAGCAGGCTGAGGTGGGAGTCCCCGAGGGGGAGACGCTGCTGGGCCGCAACCTGTTCGCCCAGTTCCCCGATGTCAAGGGCAGTGCGCTGCACGCCGCCTATGAGCAGGCCCGCACCGAGCGGGTGGTGGTGACGGTGGAGGACCACCACTACGAGGCCTTCGACCAGTGGACCGACATCACCATCTACCCGTCCCAGACGGGGCTCACCGTCTATTACCGCGACGTCACCGAGCGCCATCACGCCCAGGAGCAGCGCGAGGCGCTCCTGCGCGAGACCCAGGAGGCCAGGTCCCAGGCCCAGGAGGCCCAGCTCGCGCTGGCACACCAGGCGGCGCACGACCCCCTCACGGGGCTCTACAACCGCCGCGAGGTCACCCGCCGACTCGATGCTGCGGCCCACGAGACGTTCACGGTGCTGTTCATCGACCTCGACGGCTTCAAGAAGGTGAACGACTCCCTGGGCCACATCGCCGGAGACCAGCTGCTCGTCAACATCGCCCACCGGCTCGAGCGGCTCGTCGAGCCCTGCGAGGTGCTGGCCCGCCTCGGCGGTGACGAGTTCGTCATCCTCACGCCCAAGCTCGGCGCCGAGGCCGACGCACTCGCCGAGCGCGTCCTAGGCGACATCCGCAACCCCGTCGAGGTCGCCGGCCTGCAGATCTTCATCACCACGAGCATCGGCATCTCCGTCGCAGGCGACGACCAGGACTCGACCACCGCCCTGCGCGATGCCGACATGGCCCTCTATCGGGCCAAGGACTCCGGGCGCAACCGCATCGCGCACTACGACGAGGCGGCTCACCGCCACGTCATCGACCAGATCCGGGTCCTCGACCAGCTCCGCTCGGCCCTTGCCAACGATGAGCTGGTCCTCTACTACCAGCCCTCCTTCCACACCCCCACCGGACGCTTCTTCGGCTCCGAGGCCCTGGTCCGCTGGCACCATCCCCAGCGCGGGCTGCTGCCACCGGCGGACTTCATCCCCGCCGCCGAGGACGGCGGCCTCATCAACGAGCTCGGCGCCTGGTGCCTGCGCGACGCCATCCGGCACGCGAGCAGGCAGCCCGCCAGGGACCTCCCCGAGGAGCACCCCGCGACCTGGGTCAACGTGTCGGTGCAGCAGCTCACGCAGCCCGGGCTCGCCCAGTTCATCGCCGAGGAGCTCGCCGCCGCAGGGCTGCCGGGCACCCGGCTCGGCATCGAGATCACCGAGTCTGCTCTCGCCGACGACACCTCCGTCGTGGTGCCGGAGCTCCTCGCCTTGTCCGCCCTCGGCGTGCAGATCGCCATCGACGACTTCGGGACCGGCTACAGCTCACTCTCGCGACTGCGCACCCTGCCCGTCGACGTCCTCAAGATCGACCGCTCCTTCGTCCGCGACCTCGACAGCGCCTCCGGGCGGGCCACCGTCGCCGCCATCATCGACCTCGGGCATGCGCTGGACGCCTCCGTCGTCGCCGAGGGGGTGGAGACCGAGGAGCAGCTCCGCATCCTGCGCAGCTTCGGCTGCGACACCGTGTGCGGCTTCCTGCTCGCCCGCCCGGTCCACCCCGACGACATCGACGCGGTCATCGGCACCGGCACCGACCGGCTGCGCCGGACCCTGGACATCTGAGGGCCCGCCGCAGGACCGATCGGGGCTCAGGACCGATCACGGCTCCAGGCACACCGGGATGGAGTCCGAGGGGCCGAACGGGTCCTCGGTGTGACCGGCGGCGTTGTAGATCTTGACCCAGTCGACCGTGGGGAACTGGCGCAGCGTCGGCATGATCTGGTCGGCGATCGTGACCGTCGAGCCACCGCTGGAGCAACGGCCGGTCAGCCGGATCCGGGCGATGTCGTTCGCGATGCGAAGGCTGCTGAACCCGGTCGTCCGGGAGCGCACCAGCCGCAGCCCGTCGGCGCGCTCGGCGTCGGTGGGGCCGGCGTAGAGCCGGTCCATCACGCCCGTGGCCGGCTGCATCGCCAGCACCTCACGGCGCCGGGCCACGGCGTACGGCTCGTGACCGCTGACCACGCGATCGCGGTCCACGAACCAGACCTTGCGGGTCACCGTCGGGAAGCCGGCCTGGACCTTGAGGATGACGCGGCTGGGGTTGCGTCGGGTCGAGATCGTGTACGGCGTGCGCTTGGCGAGCCCGATCCCATAGCTGGTCACTGCCTCGAAGTCGCCGGCCCGGACGGTCGTCAGCACGTTCGGCAGCCTGTAGGCCGTGCGGGCGGGGGCGGTCGTGCCGTCGGCGTCGTGGGCGACTGCCTGGTCGAACCACACCAGGAGGCGGGCCCTGCCGGCGACCCTCAACACTCGCCCCGAGCCGTCGGCTGTGACCGTGTCGACATACCGGGCCCGTCGGATCGCGGGCAGACCACCGTCGAACCTGAAGACGACCCGGTCGGCCCCGGCGCGATGGAAGGCGCGGACACCCACCAGGGTCGGGGTGTCCGGCGCGGCGACGTCGGCCGCCGATCGAGGAGCCTCCGCCGGGTTCGTGGCGGCCCCAACGACCCCGGCGGCCCCGACGGCCGAGCCGGACAGTGGAGCCAGCAACGCCAGGGAGACGAGAGCCGGGAGAACGGAATGCGTGCGCGAGATCCTCATGAGAACACCTCCGGTTTCGAGGTCATCGCAGATGTCTTGGACGCTAGTCCCGAAGGACCGTCGTCGGCAGAGGCGATGGTCCCGCGCTCCTGCCGGAGGACAGGGACGGGACGTCCGGCTCTGGTCGGTGCGACCGGTTGGTCGCAGGCTCGACGGCATGAGCATGCGCGCGTGGCAGAGCCGCGGGGACGGGATCGACCGGCTGACACAGGTCGACCTGCCGGTGCCCGAGCCCGGCCCCGGGGAGGTGCTGGTCCGGGTACGGGCCTGCGGCGTGTGCCGCACGGACCTCCACGTGGTGGAGGGCGACCTGCCTGAGCACCGCTCGCCGGTCATCCCCGGGCACGAGGTGGTGGGCATCGTCTGCGCCGTCGGCCCAGACCCGGCAGCCGGAGACCCCACCGTCGGCGACCGCGTCGGGGTGGCCTGGCTGCGCTCCACCTGCGGCAGCTGTCGGTGGTGTCGCGCAGGGGCCGAGAACCTCTGCCCCGACTCGCGCTACACGGGCTGGGACGCCGACGGCGGGTATGCGGAGCTCGTCACCGCCCCGGCCGCCTATGTCCACCGGATCCCCGAGGGCCTCGACGACCTGCAGGCGGCACCGCTGCTGTGCGCCGGCATCATCGGCTACCGCGCACTGCGGCGGGCCGACGTGCCACCGGGCGGCCGGCTGGGCATCTACGGGTTCGGGGCCAGCGCCCACCTGACCGCCCAGATCGCGATCGCCCAGGGTGTCGAGGTGCACGTGATGACCCGCGACGCCGCGGCCCGCGAGCTCGCGCTGGACCTGGGAGCCGCCTCCGCAGGGGGTGCCGACGATCCCGCCCCGGTCCCCCTCGACTCCGCGATCCTCTTCGCCCCGGTCGGCGACCTGGTCCCCGTGGCGCTGGCGGCACTGGACCGCTCCGGCACCCTGGCCGTCGCCGGGATCCACCTCAGCGACATCCCTCGACTCGACTACCAGCGACACCTGTTCTGTGAGCGGACGCTGACGAGCGTCACCTCCAACACCCGGGCCGACGCCGCCGAGCTGCTGCGGCTCGCGGTGCGCCTGGGAGTGCGCGCGACCGTCTCGCCCTACCCTCTGGGGCAGGCAAGGACGGCACTCGCCGACCTGCTCGCGGACCGGGTCCGCGGAGCAGCGGTGCTCGACACCACCATCGGCTGACCAGGAGGACCTGTGGCCCCATCCGTGACCCAGCCCGGGCGTGTCGCCCTCGCGCTGGGGGCCGGCGGCGCTCGCGGCTACGCCCACATCGGCGTCATCGAGGTGCTCGAGGAGCGCGGTTACCAGATCGTCAGCATCGCCGGCAGCTCGATGGGGGCCCTGGTCGGCGGCCTGCACGCGGCCGGCCGCCTCGGTCCGTACGCCGAGTGGGTGCGGGGCCTGAGCCAGCGCGACGTGCTGCGCCTGCTCGACCCCTCCTTGAAGGCGCCGGGCGCGATCCGCGCGGAGAAGATCCTGACCCGCGTGACCGAGCTGCTGGACGGCGTGCAGATCGAGGACCTCCCGATCACGTTCACCGCGGTGGCCACGGACCTGCTCGCCCGGCGGGAGGTGTGGTTCCAGGACGGCCCGGTCGACGCCGCGATCCGGGCGTCCATCGCGCTGCCCAGCTTCATCACCCCCGTGATGCTCAACGGCCGGCTGCTGGCCGACGGCGGGCTGATGAACCCGGTGCCGATCGCCCCCACCGCGTCGGCGCGCGCCGACCTCACCGTGGCCGTGCTGCTGGCCGGCGAGCAGGACGGACCACCTGCACCGACCCCCACGCGGGAGAGCGCCGAGGCGAGGCCGGTCGAGGAGTGGCTGGACCGCTTCCGCCGGTCGGCCGCGCAGGTGCTCGACCGCGACCTCGTCCGGCTCGTGACCAGCCGCTTCAGCAGGGGCGGCGCCCCGGGGGTCGAGGCGGAGGGGGTCTCCCCCGAGGCCGTCGCGGAGGTGCTGGTGGAGGACGTGTTCGGGGAGCTCCCGGCGGGGCTGCGGATGCTCGACGTGATGCAGCTGTCGCTGGACGCGATGCAGAGCGTGGTCACCCGCTACCGCCTGGCCAGCTATCCCCCGGACATCCTCGTGACAGTGCCGAAGACCGCTGCGCGGACGCTCGACTTCCACCGCGCGCAGGAGCTGATCGCGCTCGGCCGTGACGTCACGATCCGGGCTCTGGACAGCGAGACTCCCCGGCTGCGTCTGTAGCCGGTGGCTCCTCGACGCTCTGCGTCGACGAGACGTCGCTCACCAGCTCGTAGCGGCGGCCGTAGGTCTGGGCGAGCGCCTGGACCGCGGCCACCACCGGGACGGAGACCAACGCGCCCAGCGCCCCGAAGAGGGTGGCGCCCACGACCGCGGCACCGAAGCCCACGGCCGGGTGGATCGCCATCGTGCGCGAGGTGATCCGCGGCGAGAACACGTAGTTCTCGATCTGCTGGTAGACGATGCCGAAGACCACGACCCACAGCCCGTCGAGCGGGTCGTCGGCCAGGGCGACCAGAGCGGGGATCGCGATGGCCACATAGGTCCCCACGGTGGGGATGAACTGGGACACGAAGCCGGTCCAGATCGCCAACGGCAGCCAGTAGGGCACGCCGAGCGCCCAGAGCATCACCCCGGCGAAGAGCGAGCTCACGACGGCCAGGATCAGCTTCGAGACCACATAGCTGCCGGTCTTCTCGACCGCGATCTCCCAGACCGTCGAGATCACTCTCTGCTGACGGGGCGGGAACCAGCTCGACACCGTCCTGCGCAGCTGGGGCGCCTGAGCGGACATGTAGAACGTGAACAGCGTGAGGGTGAGCGCCTGGAAGAGGAACCCGAAGAGGGACGCGACGATGCCCACCAGCCCGGGTGCCAGGTCCTGGGCGATCTCGCCGGTGCGCTCGGGGGTCAGCTGCAGGGCGTCGTTGACGTCGCGCGGCCGCAGACTGGTCCCGAACGTGCGGTTGGCCCAGTCGACGACGTCGGCGACCAGGCCCGGGAGACTCGTGACCAACTGGCTGAGCTGGCTGACCAGCAGCGCGCCGAAGACAGCGAGGAACGCGAGCACGGCCAGGGCCAGTCCGAGGAGGACGGCTCCCGTGGCCAGGCCGCGTCGCCAGCCTCGGTGCTCCAGGCGGGCGACCACCGGCTCCATGCTGATGCTGAGGAGCCAGGCGAGGAAGACCAGGCCCAGGAAGCCGCGCAGACTCTGGAAGAGCCACACGGCGACTTGGAAGCCGGCGAGGGCGACGAGCACGAAGACCACCCCGCGCCGGAAGCTCGCCGGCAGCTGCGGGGTGGTCATGTGCGTATCTCCGGCCTCTCGCCGATGTCAGGAAAGTTCGACGAGCACCTGTCCCCCCTGGACGGCCGTGCCCGGCGCCACCAGGACGGCGGCGACGGTCCCGGCCTGGGGCGCGGTGATCTCGGTCTCCATCTTCATCGCCTCGAGGATGACCACGACGGCCCCTGCCTCGATCTCCTGGCCCTCCTCGACCAGCACGCGGGCGACGGTGCCGGCCAGCGGGGCACGGATGCCGTCGCCGCCAGCCCCGGTCGAGGCCGCTGCGGGCGCGGCCGTCGGCGGCGGAGCGAAGCCCCCACCCGCCATGAAGATCGACCCGATCGAGGGCCGCTGCTCCTCCTCCACCTCGACCTCGACGCCGTACTCGACACCGTTGACGGTCACTTTGAGCTGCATGGTTCCCTACCTCGACCCGTGGATGTTGTGGCGACCCTGGACCACGGCGCGCCCCTGCTGGGCGTAGGCCGCTCCGGTCCGGTAGTGCACCTGCTTGACCTTGGCGCGGTGCCCCAGGAAGGCCGCGACCGCCGCGGAGATCGCGACCACCACGTCCTCGCTGACCTCCGGCGCCGGTGTGTTGGCACGCAGCGCCGCGAGCTCGGACTCGAGCTGCTCGACGCGGTCGGTGAGCGCGCGGACCGCGGCGAGCAGCTCGCCGGCCGTCGGCCCACTCGGCTGCCCAACCGTCTGCCCAGCCGTCTGCTCTGGGGTGCTCACGTCGGGCCCAGCCCGTGCTTCTTGGCGGGCCGGATCGTGCGCTTGCTGACCAGGATCTCCAGGGCGCGCGAAACGTGCTCGCGGGTCCGGGCCGGCTCGATGATGTCGTCGACCAGACCGCGCGACGCGGCGACGTACGGCGTGGCGAACGTGGAGCGGTACTCCTCCACCATCTCCGCGCGCCGTGCCTCCGGGTCCTCGGCCGCGTCGATCTCGCGCTTGAAGACGATCTCGGCCGCTCCCTCGGCGCCCATCACCGCGATCTCGGCGGTGGGCCAGGCGAGCACCTTGTCCGCGCCGAGGTCCTTGGAGCACATGGCGACGTAGGCGCCGCCATAGGCCTTGCGCAGGACGACCGTGATCTTGGGGACCGTCGCCGCCGAGTAGGCGTAGAGCAGCTTGGCCCCGTGCCGGATGATGCCGTTGTGCTCCTGGGCGACGCCGGGCAGGAACCCCGGCACGTCCACCAGCGTCAGCAGCGGGATGTTGAACGCGTTGCAGAAGCGCACGAAGGCCGAGCCCTTGTCGGAGGCGTTGATGTCGAGCACCCCGGAGAGGACCAGCGGCTGGTTGGCCACCACGCCCACGGTGCGTCCGGCGATGCGAGCGAAGCCGACGACGATGTTGGCCGCATAGCCGGCCTGCACCTCGAGGAAGTCGCCACGGTCGACGATGCGCGCGATGACCTCGCGGACGTCGTAGCCCTTCTTGTCCGAGACCGGGACGACCTCGGCGAGCGCCGGGTCGGGCTCGACCACATAGTCCGGGTCGACCACCGGCGGGTCCTCGGAGTTGTTCTGCGGCAGGAAGCTCAACAGCTTCTGCGCGATCAGGATCGCCTGCTCGTCGTCATCCGCCACGAAGTGGTTGACTCCCGAGATCGCCATGTGCGTGTCGGCGCCGCCGAGCGCGTCGGAGGTCACCTGCTCGCCGGTCACCTTGGCGATGACGTTGGGCCCGGTGATGAACATGTGGGCCTTGCGGGTCTGGATCACGAAGTCGGTCAGCGCCGGCGAGTAGGCCGCACCGCCGGCGCACGGGCCGGCGATGATCGAGATCTGCGGGACCACGCCGGACAGGAGGACGTTGTTGTAGAAGACCCGGCCGTAGCCGGCCAGCGATCCGATGCCCTCCTGGACGCGCGCGCCGCCGGAGTCGTTGATGAAGACGAACGGCGTCCCGGTGGCGAGGCTGGCCCGCATGGTCGCGGCGACCTTGTTGGAGTGGATCTCCCCCGCGCTGCCGCCGGCGACCGTGAAGTCCTGGCTGGCCACGTGGATCGGGCGGCCGAGCACGGCGCCCTCCCCGGTGACCACGCCGTCGGCGGGCAGGTCGGCTCCCTCGAGCCCGAAGTAGGTCGACTGGTGGGTGGCGAACATCCCGGACTCCTCGAAGGTGCCGGGGTCCAGGAGCGTGGCGACGCGCTCGCGGGCGGTCAGCTTGCCCTGCTCGTGCTGCCTCTCCAGCCGCTTCTCACCGCCGCCCTTCGCGATCCTGGCCCGGCGCTCGAGGAGCTCCTCGGTGCGCTCCTGCATGGTGGCCTGGTGGTGCTTCTTCTTGCTCACGGTTTCCCTCATGCCCTCTCGACGGTGACGTGGTGGGACTTGCCGTCCAGGCGCACGTCATAACGGATCGGCCCCTTCACCGGACCTGCCCCGGTCGACTTCGACAGCTCGTCGGCGGCCACCTCGGCGGGGTCCTTGCCGACGTTCTTGGGTCCCTGCGGGCGATCCCGGAAGAACCCAGGAGCCACGCCGGGGAACATCGCGTAGGTCAGCACGTCCTCGTCGGTGCCGTCGGCCCCCTCGAGGGCGTTCGCCTCACTGACGAGGCGGTCCCACTCGGGCTCGATCAGGTCGGCGGGCCGGACGTCGATCGGCTCCTTGCCGGTCTGCGCCTTCGCCGCCTCGACGATCTCCGGGTCGCGCTCGCCGAGGGTCGCGCCGTAGTAGCCCAGCATCAGGTCGGCGAACTCGGCCGTGAGCGCCTTGTAGGGGCCCATCAGGGTGTTGAACACCGCCTGGGTCCCGACGATCTGGCTCGACGGGGTGACCAGCGGGGGGTAGCCGGCTGCGGCACGCACCTTGGGCACCTCGAGGAGGACCTCGCGGAGCCGGTCGCCCGCGCCCTGCTGGCGCAGCTGGCTCTCCATGTTGGAGATCATCCCGCCGGGGATCTGGCTCTTGAAGATCTCGGTCTCGACGCCGGTGATCGCGGACATGAACTGGGTGTACTTCGGACGCACCTTGGCGAAGTGGTCCTTGATGCTCACCAGGCGGTCGTCGTCGAGGTTGGTGGTGTAGCCGGTGCCGCGCAGCATCTCGACGAGGGACTCGGTGGGGTTGTGGCCCGGCCCGAGCGAGAGCGAGGAGATCGCGGTGTCGACGACGTCGGCACCGGCCTCGATCGCCTTCATCAGGCTGACCAGCGTCACCCCGGTCGTGGAGTGGCAGTGGACGTGGATGCGGGTGTCCTGCCCCAGGTCGTCCTTGATGGCCTTGACGATGTCGTAGGCCGGCTGCGGCTTGAGCAGCGCCGCCATGTCCTTGATGCACAGCGAGTCGCAGCCGAGCTCCATCAGGTCGCGCGCCATCTGCACGTAGCCCTCGACGGTGTGCAGCGGGGACTCGGTGTAGCAGATCGTGCCCTGCGCGTGCTTGTCGACGCGGCGTACCGCAGCGATGGCCTGCTTGACGTTGCGCACGTCGTTGAGGGCGTCGAAGACCCGATAGACGTCCATCCCGTTCTCGGCCGACTTCTCCACGAAGCGGTTGACCACGTCGTCCTCGTAGTGGCGGTAGCCGAGCAGGTTCTGCCCGCGCAGCAGCATCTGCAGCCGGCTGTTGGGCATCAGCTCACGGAAGGTGCGCAGCCGCTCCCACGGATCCTCGTTGAGGAAGCGGATGCACGCGTCGTACGTCGCACCACCCCAGCACTCCACTGACCAGTAGCCGGCGGCGTCGATGTCGGCACACGCGTCGACCATGTCCTCCATCGCCATCCGGGTCGCCATCAGGCTCTGGTGCGCGTCGCGCAGCGCGAGCTCGGTGACGCCGATTTCACGGGGCATCGGGTTCTCGGTCATGATCCCACCCTGCACCATCTAGCTACGGCGTGCAGCCCCTGCCGGGCATCTGCTGTATGACGCATTCTCGTGCTCCTCCAGTGGTGTGCGGACGATCAGATGAAGAGGGCCGGGTCGACCATGTCCCCGCTACCGGCCCCCACCTCGGCCCCTCCCCGGAGACCCCGGGTGGTGGCGGGGATCCCGACGACGGTGGTGTCGGGCTCCACGTCGTGGACGACCACCGCGTTGGCCCCGACCCGGGCGTCGTCGCCGACGCTCACGGGTCCCAGGACCCGGGCGCCGGTGCCGAGGACGACGCGGTCACCCACGACGGGATGACGTCGCCCCCTGGCGGTGGAGCGGCCGCCCAGCGTCACGCCGTGATAGAGCATCACGTCGTCGCCGATGCGGGTGGTCTCGCCGATCACGACGCCCATGCCGTGGTCGATGAAGAACCGCCGCCCGATCACCGCCGCGGGGTGGATCTCGATGCCGGTGACCGCGCGCGAGGCGTAGGCGAGCAGCCGGGCGGGCAGGCGCAGGCCGGGACGCGACCAGAGCCGGTGCGCGAGCCGGTGCAGCCAGACCGCGTGCAGCCCGGGAGAGGTCAGCACCGTCTCCAGCGCCGAGCCGGCGGCCGGGTCGCGCAGCCGGGCCGTGGCGATGTCCTCGCGCAGCCGGACGAGCGCGCCGGGGGCCCCGGGGGCCTCAGTGGCCCAGGATGAGGTCGTCGCCATCTTCAGTCCATCAGGTCGCTGAAGAGGACCGTGGACAGGTAGCGCTCACCGAAGGACGGGACGATCACGACGATCGTCTTGCCCGCGTTCTCGGGCCGGGAGGCCACCTGGGTCGCGGCGGAGATCGCGGCACCCGAGGAGATGCCGACGAGCAGCCCCTCCTCCGTCGCCGTACGACGCGCCCAGGCCACGGCGGTCTCGGAGTCGACGTCGATGACCTCGTCGTAGACGCCGGTGTCGAGGTTGCCCGGGACGAAGTTGGCCCCGATGCCCTGGATCTTGTGGGGGCCGGGCTCGCCGCCGTTAAGGATCGGCGACTCGGCGGGCTCCACCGCGACCACCTGCAGGCCGGGCTTGCGCTCCTTGAGGACCTGGCCGACCCCGGTGATCGTGCCGCCGGTGCCGATGCCGGCCACGACGATGTCGACGGTGCCGTCGGTGTCGCGCCAGATCTCCTCGGCGGTCGTGCGGCGGTGCACCTCCGGGTTGGCGGGGTTGTCGAACTGGCGGACCAGGACCGCACCGGACTCCGCGCCGATCTCCTCGGCCCTGGCCACGGCGCCGCTCATCCCGTCGCTGCCGGGCGTGAGCACGAGCTGCGCGCCGAAGGCACGCAGCAGGGCTCGTCGCTCCTTGGACATCGTGTCGGGCATGGTCAGCACGACCTTGTAGCCGCGGGCCGCGCCGACCATCGCCAGCGCGATGCCGGTGTTGCCCGAGGTCGCCTCGACGATGGTGCCGCCGGGCTTCAGTGCCCCGGACTCCTCGGCAGCCTCCACCATGGAGACGCCGATCCGGTCCTTGACGCTGTGGGCGGGGTTGAAGTACTCGAGCTTGGCCAGCACGGTGGCGCCGGCGTCGCCCACCACCCGGTTCAGCCGGACCAGCGGGGTGTTGCCCACGAGCTGGGTGACGTCGTCATGGATGTGCATGTGTGCTCCTCGGTGCGAGTGTCGTCGGCGCCGCCGGTGGGCGGGCCGCGGTCAGGACGTCCAGGACGTCCGACACATCGCCGAGCGCACGTGGCAGTGGTCCACCACGCGCCGCCGCGTCAACAGCACCGAGCGAGCTCGACGCTGGTTCAACACGCACACGATCGTCGGCCGGAGCCTGTTGCACTGACCTCGCTCAAGCATGGCGCACGCTCCCAGCGCGGACCTGCGGCGTGCGTTGCTCCATGGATCCTCCGGGTCGGGTACTCAGCAACCGTCTCGCACCGCGCCGTCGGGGCACAGGGACCAAATCCCCGTGGCCGGGGGACCAACCGCCTGCACCGGTCGATCGATGCCCGATCGCACCGGCGGGGCCGCGCCGGCTCAGCTCCGATCCGGTCGGGTGAACCGCAGCTCGCTGGTCCAGCGATAGGTCTCGCCCGGGCGGAGCACCGCGCTCGGCCACTCGGGCCGGTTCGGGGAGTCCGGGAAGAGCTGCGGCTCCAACGCGATGCCGGCGCCCTGACGATAGAGCGCTCCGCCGGTCCCTCGGGCGGTCCCGTCGAGGAAGTTGCCGGTGTAGACCTGCAGGCCCGGCTGGTCGCTGTGCAGCGCCATCCGCAGGTCGCCGCGCCCCGCCTCGAGCACCGCCACCTCGCGCAGCTGTCCAGCCTCAGCCGGCCCCTCCGCCGCGCGCAGCACGAAGTTGTGGTCGATGCCCCTGGCCCCCAGCACCTGGGAGTGGGGTCGGCGCACCTGTCCGCCGACGAGGGTGGGGCCTCGGAAGTCGAAGGGCGTCCCGCCCACCAGCTCGTGCTCGCCGAGCGGGATCGCGGTGGCGTCCGTGGGGGTGTAGCGATCGGCGTGCACCGTCAGCAGGTGCTCATCGATGCTCGGCGCATTCTCGCCGTCGAGGTTGTAGTAGGCGTGGCTGCTGAGGTTGACCACGGTGGGTGCGTCCGTGGTCGCGACGCACTCGGTGCGGACCGTGTCGCCCTCCACGCGCACCGTGAGCCGCACGTCGAGGGCACCGGGGAAGCCCTGGTCGCCGTCGGGGCTGTGCAGGGTGAGCACCGCGTGGTCGGGACCGGTCTCGGCGAGCTGCCAGACCCGGCGATCGAAGCCGTCGGGTCCCCCGTGCAGGTTGTGCCCGTGGTCGAAGTCGTCGAGGCGGTGCTCGACCCCGTCGAGGACGAACCGCGCGTCGGCGATGCGGTTCGCATAGCGCCCCACGACGGCGCCGATGTAGTCCGTGGACGCGAGGTGGTCGGCGACCGCGGGATGGCCGAGCACGACGTTGCGCCGGGCACCCGAGGAGGTGGACACCTCCAGGCGGTGCAACGAGGCCCCCAGCTCGATCAGCTCGACGACGACGCCGGGGGCCTGCCCCAGCACGACGCTGTGCACCGGCCGTCCGTCGGGCATCGTGTCGAAGACCCGGGGGACGTAGGGGGGGACGTGGTGGGGGACGGTCTCGGAGACCTCGGTGGACATGTTCACTCCTTCTGGGGGGAGGGCCCGCTCGAGGCCCGTTCGACGAGCCGGGCGGGCACCAACGCGACGACCGGGTCGACCTCGCCGTCGAGGGCGCGCACCAGGAGGTCCACGGCCCGGCCGGCCAGCTCGGCGAAGTCCTGATGGACGGTGGTGAGCGGAGGACTGAAGTAGGCCGCCTCCGGCAGGTCGTCGAAGCCGACGACGCTCACGTCGTGCGGCACCGCCCGGCCCGCCTCGCGCAGCGCGAGCAGCAGGCCCAGCGCCATCTGGTCGTTGGCGACGAAGACAGCCGTCACGTCCGGGTCGGCGGCGATGGACGCGCCGGCGGCATAGCCGCTGGCGGCGGTCCAGTCGCCCGACCACTCGCGGCCCGGCTGGGCCCCGGCCTCGGCATGCGCGGCGAGCCAACCCTCCCGGCGCTCGCTCGCCTCGATCCAGGCGGCCGGCCCGGCCAGGTGGGCCACCGAGCGGTGCCCGAGGCCGAGCAGGTGCGAGGTCGCCAGCATCCCGCCCTCTCGCTGGGCGACTCCGGCGGTCAGCGGCTGACCGCCGATGACGCCCTCCACGAGGATCACCGGCACCCCCAGGTCCAGGTGCTGGCCGAGGGTGAGCGCCTCCCGGTGGGTGACCGCGACGACCAGTGCCTCGACCGACTGCTCGAGGAGTCGGCGCACGGCACTGCGCAGCGTCGTCGCCGTCACGTCCGCGAGGCTGACCAGCGCGATCTCGTAGCCGGCCGCGAGCGCCGCGTCCTGCAGGGCGTTGGCCACCATCGCCGGCCCCCGCTCGTCGACGTGGGCGACGACGACGCCGATCCGACCGGACCGGTTGGTGACCAGGGCACGGGCGGCGCTGTTGCGACGATAGCCCAGCTGGTCGATGGCCTCGAGCACCTTGCTGCGGGTCTCCGGCCGGACGAGCGGGGAGTCGTTGAGGACCCGGGAGACGGTCTGATGGGAGACCCCCACCATCCGGGCGACGTCCGCCATGCTCGGTGGCCGACGCGGCCTGACGGCGCCTCGCGCGGCGCCCCCGGAGGGACTCACCATCGCGGGTGCACGCCCGCGCGGAAGTGCTCGTCGTAGATGCGGTGCACTCCCCCGTCGAACTCGGCGCCGAGCGGCGGCACGTCTCCGGCCCGCGCGTTCGCGAGCGCCTGCTCACGGTTGCGGGCACCGGGGATCACGGTCGTCACTCCCCGCTGCTGCCACAGCCACGCGATCGCCGCCTGGGCCGGTGTCGTCCCCGCAGGCGCCAGCCGCTCCACCAGCTCGGTGAACTCCTGGGCCGCCTGCACCCCGGTCTCGAACGGCACCCCGGAGAAGGTCTCGCCGACGTCGAAGGCGCTGCCGTCACGGTTGTAGGTGCGGTGGTCGTCGGCCGCGAACGTCGTGTCGCGGCGGTAGCGCCCCGACAGCAGTCCCGAGGCCAGCGGCACCCGGGCGATGATGCCCACCCCGGCGGCCTCGGCGGCCGGCAGGACCTCGTCGAGCGGCTTGAGGCGGAAGGCGTTGAGGATGATCTGCACCGACGCCACGTGCGGGCGTGCGATCGCGCTGAGCGCCTGGGCGACGGTCTCCACGCTCACGCCGTACGCCGCGATCCGGCCCTCCTCGACGAGCGTGTCGAGCGCGTCGTACGTCGCGTCCGCGTCGATGACCTCCGACGGGGGGCAGTGCAGCTGGACCAGCTGGAGCCGGTCCACGCCGAGGTTCGTGCGGGAGCGGTCGATCCACTCCCGGAAGTGCTCCATGACGTAGCTCTCCGGCACCTGGTCGGCACGGCGTCCCATCTTCGTCGCGACCGTGAGGTCGGCGTCGCCGTGCGCCGCGAGGAACCGGCCGAGGATCTGCTCGCTGCGCCCGTCGCCGTAGACGTCCGCGGTGTCGAAGAACGTCACCCCCGCCTCGAGGGAGCTCTCCAGCACCTCCCGCGCCGCGGACTCGGTGACATCCCCCCAGTCCGCGCCGAGCTGCCAGGTGCCCAGCCCGACGACCGACACCTCTCGTCCGGTGCGTCCCAGTCCTCGCTGCTCCATGCCGTCCTCCTCCATGTGTGGTGCCCGCGCCGGCTACAGTCGCGCGGCGAGCCGGTGGTACGCCGCATTCCAGCGCAGCTCGCGCTGGAACGACCGGGGGGTCGTGTCGCGGTCGATGACCACCAGCTCAGTACCCGTCATCTCCGCGAAGTCTTCCAGCACCTCCACACCGATCGCCTTCGACAGCACCGTGTGGTGCGGCGCGCCCGCCATCAGCCACGACTCCGCCGACACCGCCAGGGAGGGCAGAGGACGCCAGACGGCGCACGCGACGGGCAGCCGCGGCAGGTCCTCGTCGGGCTCGACGACCTCGATCTCGTTGACCGTGAGGCGGAACCGGTCGCCGAGGTCGGACAGGCCTGCGACGACGGCCGGGCCGGGGTCGGCGGTGAAGCGCAGGCGCACCGGGTCCTCGCGGCCGCCGATCGCGAGCGGGTGGATCTCCAACGAGGCCGTCTGCGACGTGATCGTCGGGCAGACCTCGAGCATGTGGGCACCGAGGATCTTCTCCTCCCCGGGGACCAGGTGGTAGGTGTAGTCCTCCATGAACGACGTGCCGCCGGGGAGGCCCGCGGCCATCGCCTTGGTCGCCCGGAGCAGCACCGAGGTCTTCCAGTCGCCCTCGCCGCCGAAGCCGTAGCCGTCCGCCATCAGCCGCTGGACCGCGAGGCCCGGCAGCTGCCGCAGTCCGCCCAGGTCCTCGAAGTTGGTCGTGAACGCCCCGAAGTCTCCCGCCTCGAGGAAGGTCCGCAGGCCGAGCTCGATGCGGGCGCCGTAGCGCAGGGACGCGTGCCGCGCTCCGGAGGGCAGCAGCTCGGGGGCGACCCGGTAGCTGTCGGCGTACTCCGTCACCAGCTTGTCGATGTCGGCGTCGGCCACCTGGTCGACGACCGCCACCAGGTCGTTGACGCCGTAGGTGTTGACCGACACGCCGTAGCGCAGCTGGGCCTCGACCTTGTCGCCCTCGGTCACGGCCACGTCGCGCATGTTGTCGCCGAAGCGCGCGAGGCGCAGGTGGCGCAGCTCGTCGCGGCCGACTGCGGCCCGCGCCCACTGGGACACCCGGCGGGCCACCACCGGCGAGGCGACGTGCCCGGCGACGGTCTTGCGGGCGACACCGATCCGGCTCTGGATGTAGCCGAACTCGCGGTCGCCGTGGGCGGCCTGGTTGAGGTTCATGAAGTCCATGTCGATGGTCGACCAGGGCAGCTCCATGCCGGCCTGGGTGTGCAGGTGCAGCAGCGGCTTGGCCAGCGCGTCCAGGCCCGCGATCCACATCTTGGCGGGCGAGAAGGTGTGCATCCAGGCGATCACGCCGACGCACTCCGGCGCGGAGTTGGCCTCGAGCATCTGGCGGTGGATCGACGCCGCGTCCAGCAGCACCGGCTTCCACACGACCTCGCACGCCACGTCGAGCACGTCCTGGAGGCGGGCGGTGATCTCACGCGACTGGCTCGCGACCTGGTCGAGCGTCTCGGGTCCGTAGAGCCCCTGGCTGCCCGTGAGGAACCATATCTGGGCGGTGGGCGAGGCGACGGTGGTCATGGTGATCCTCCAGGTGCAGGCCGGTGGGCCGGTGGTGTGAGTGCGGTGCGGCGGGTCACGCCGAGGACGGTGGTCTCTAGTGCTGGCCGTAGACGTTCTGGTAGCGATCGAAGAGGTGGTCGATGCGGGACTGCTCGATCGGCACCGGCTGACCGAGCTGGCGCGCGATGTGGACCGTGCGCGCGACGTCCTCGCACATCACCGCCGCCTTGACCGCGGCCTTCGCGGTCACCCCGATGGTGAAGACCCCGTGGTTCTGCATCAGCACCGCGGGCGAGCGGCTGCCGGCCAGCGTCTCGACGATGCCGCGCCCGATCGAGTCGTCCCCGATGATCGCGAACGGCCCGACCGGGATCTCCCCGCCGAACTCGTCGGCCACCATGGTGAGCACGCACGGGATCGGCTCGGCCCGCGCCGCCCAGGCCGTGGCGTACGTCGAGTGGGTGTGCACCACTCCCCCGACCTCGGGCAGGTGCCGGTAGACATAGGCCTGCGCGTCGGTGTCCGAGGACGGCGCGTGGTCGCCCTCCACCACCCGCCCGTGCAGGTCGCAGACGACCATGTTCTCCGGCGTCAGCTCGTCGTAGGCGACACCGCTGGGCTTGATCACCAGCAGGTCCTGGCCCGGCACCCGGGCCGAGACGTTGCCCGCGGTCCACACCACGAGCTCGTAGCGGGTCAGCTGGGCGTGCAGGGCACACACCTCGCGGCGCAGCTCGGCGATGGTCTGCTGGACGTCGGCGACGACGGTCATCACACGGTCCCTTCCTGCTCGGAGGAGAGCCGCCGCTCGACGGCGGCTCGACGGATGGAGCGCAGCCGGCGCATCAGCTTGTCGCCGCGACCGAAGTGGTCGTGCAGGGCGCGATACTCGGCGTACAGCGCGTCGTACGCCGCTGCCCGGGACTCGTCGGGCACGAACGCGGCGCGCTGCACCTTGCCCATGCTCTTCGCGGCCAGCGCGACGTCGGCGTAGGCGCCCGCCGCCACGGCCGCGTGGATGGCCGAGCCGAGGGCCGGGCCTTGGGCCGAGCCGATCACGGACAGCGGGAGCCGGGTCACGTCGGCGTAGATCTGCATCAGCAGATGGTTCTTGGCCAGCCCCCCGGCGACGACGAACTCCTCGACCGGCACCCCGGACTCCTGGAAGGTCTCCACGATCACCCGGGTGCCGAACGCGGTCGCCTCGAGCAGCGCGCGGTAGACGTCCTCGGGACGGGTCGCCAGCGTCTGTCCCACGACCAGCCCGGAGAGCTCGTGGTCGACCAGCACCGAGCGGTTGCCGCTGTGCCAGTCGAGCGCGACCAGGCCGTGCTCGCCGATCTCCTGCTCGGCCGCGAGTCGAGTGAGCAGCTCGTGCAGGGACTCACCGCGGGCCTCGGCCTCGGCGGCGTACGACGCGGGCACCGACGTCTGGGTGAACCAGCCGAAGATGTCGCCCACGCCGCTCTGGCCGGCCTCGTAGCCCCAGCTCCCGGACACGATGCCGCCGTCGACGACGCCGCACATGCCCGGCACCTCGCGCAGCACGTCGGAGCTCATCACGTGACACGTGGAGGTGCCCATGATCGCGACCATCTGCCCGGGAGCGACGGCCTGGGCGGCCGGCGCGGTGACGTGGGCGTCCACGTTGCCGACCGCGACCGCGATGCCCTCGGGCAACCCGGTCCAGGCGGCCGCCTCCGCGGTGAGGCCGCCGGCGCGCGCCCCCAGCTCGCCGATGGGCTGGTCGAGCTTGTCCTCCACGAAGGTCTCGAAGCCGGGGGCAAGGGCAGCCAGGTAGTCCGGCGACGGGTACTCCCCGTCCTGGCGGATCCCCTTGTAGCCGGCGGTGCAGGCGTTGCGCACGTAGGTCCCGCAGAGCTGCCACACGATCCAGTCCGCGGCCTCGACCCAGCGGTCCATCCGGTCGTAGGTCTCGCGGTCCTCCTCGAAGACCTGCAGCCCCTTGGCGAACTCCCACTCCGACGAGATCAGGCCGCCGTAGCGCGGCAGCCAGACCTCGCCTCGGTCCCGGGCGAGCTGGTTGATCCGGTCGGCCTGGGGCTGGGCGGCGTGGTGCTTCCAGAGCTTGACGTAGGCGTGCGGACGCTGCGCCAGCTCGGGGACCTCGCACAGCGGCGTGCCGTCGGCCAGCGTCGGCACCATCGTGCAGGCGGTGAAGTCGGTGGCGATGCCGATCACGTCGCGCGCGTCGATCCCGGCCGCCGCCACGGCCTGCGGCACCGCCGTACGCAGCACCTCGCGGTAGTCGTCGGGCACCTGCAGCGCCCAGTCGGGCGGGAGCCTGCGCTCCGATCCCGGCAGTCGCTGCTCGATGACGGCGTGTCGGTAGTCGTGGGTCGCGGTGCCGACCTCGGCTCCGTCGGAGACCCGGACCACCAGCGCACGTCCCGAGAGGGTGCCGAAGTCGACACCGACGACGTACTGAGCCTGTTCCATCAGGGCTTCCTCTCACGCAGGGGGGCCGTGCTGGCACGGACGACCAGCTCGGGGTCGATCAGTTGGTGCAGCCGCTGCTCGCCCGCCGGCTCTCCGCTGATGCCGTCGGTGATGGCGGAGCCGAGCACCTCGATGGCGCGGCGACCCACCGCGGCGAAGTCCTGGCGCACGGTGGTGAGCGGCGGGACGAGGTAGGGCGACTCCGGCAGGTCGTCGAACCCGACGACGCTGACGTCGCCCGGGACGTCGACCCCTGCCTCGTGGAGCGCCAGCAACAGACCGATGGCCATGTGGTCGTTGGCCACGAAGACCCCCGTCACCTCCGACCGCTCGGCGAGCCGGACCCCGGCCCGGTAGCCGCTCTCGGCCGTCCAGTCCCCGGAGTAGGGCCGCGTGGGCCGCAGCCCGGCGCGAAACATCTCGTCGCGGTAGCCGCGCAGCCGGGCCTTGCCCTCGGTCCAGTCCTGGGGACCCGCGAGGTGCACGATCTCGCGGTGCCCGAGCTCGATCAGATGGCGGGTCGCGAGCTCGGCGCCCTTCACCTGGTCGACGCCGACGGTGCGCCGGGCCTGGGCGAGGTCGCCCTCCACCACGACCAGCGGGAAGTCGCCGATCTCCTGGGCGCGGGCGACCTCCAGGGCCTCGTCCTGCGCGGCGATCAGGATGATCCCCTCGACGGGCTGGGCCCGCAGGTGGGCCACCGCACTGGCGAAGTCGTCGCGGGTGACGCTCTGCAGGTTGACCGAGCTGACGAAGAACCCTGCCTCCCGGGCCGCCGCCTGCACCGAGCGGTGCACGCTGGCCGGGCCCCAGAAGCCGCTCTTGGTCCCGATCACCCCGATCGTCCCGGACCGTCGGGTGACCAGCGCCCGGGCCAGGGTGTTCGGGCGGTAGCCGAGCTGCCGGATCGCCTGCTCGACGCGCTCGCGGGTGGCCGGTCGCAGGTTGCTCTGGCCGTTGACCACGCGGGAGACCGTCTGGTGCGACACGCCGGCCAGGCGAGCCACGTCGGCCATGACCGGGACCCTGGTGGGCTCGCGCCCCCGGCCTCGGCCGTCGGCGATCACGGTTCCCGCCGTGTCAGCACCCGCTGCATGATCACGAAGGTCAGGAGGAGCGCGCCGATGGTGATCTTGGTCCACCAGGAGCTCAGCGTGCCGTCGAAGGAGATGAAGGTCTGGATCGTGCCGAGGACGAGCACCCCGAGCACCGATCCGATCACGAACCCGCGACCGCCGGTGAGCAGCGTCCCGCCGATCACGACCGCGGCGATCGCGTCCAGCTCCATGCCCATCGCGTGCAGGCTGTAGCCGGAGAGCATGTAGAAGGAGAAGAGCAGACCCGCCAGCGCGGAGCAGAAGCCGCTGATGGCATAGACGCCGACCTTGACCCGGGCGACGCCCAGACCCATCAGCATCGCGGAGTTCTCGTTGCCGCCGACGGAGTAGACGGTGCGCCCGAAGCGGGTCAGGTGCAGGACCCAGGCTCCGATGGCCACGACGACCAACGAGATGATGACCGGCGCGGTGATGTAGTAGTCGCCGATCGACAGCGAGTAGGTCGCGATCTCCCGGAAGGTGTCGTCGCGGATCGCGATCGACTCGACGCTGATGAGGTAGCACAGGCCCCTGGCGAGGAACATCCCCGCCAGCGTCGCGATGAACGGCTGGATGTCGAAGTAGTGGATGATCAGCCCCATCAGCAGGCCGAGCACGGTGCCGGTGAGCAGCACGGCCGCGATCGCGAGCATCGGCGGCCAGCCGGCCTCCAGCGTCGAGGCCGCGATCATCGTGGACAGCGCCACCACCGAGCCGACGCTCAGGTCGATGCCGCCGGTGAGGATGACGAAGGTCATCCCGACGGCGAGCACGATCAGGAACGCGTTGTCGATGAAGAGGTTGATGACGACCTGCGGCGACGAGAACCCTTCGTAGCGGGCCGCCCCGCTGCTGAAGAGCCCGATGAGCAGGGCCAGGGTCGCCAGCACCGGGTAGTAGCGCGGGTTCGGGGTGTAGCGCTTGACGCGATCCCAGGTGGAGCGTGGGCCCGGGGTGGGGCCGGTGGACCGCGGGGTGGTGCTGGCGGGGGCCGTGGTGGTGCTCATGCCTGGCCTGCCTTTGCGAGAGTGGGGGTGCTGGGCTGCTCGGGATCTGGCTGCTGAGGGTCGGGTCGCTGGGGACGGCCGGGGCGGCTGAAGCTCAGCGACGCGCGAGCCTTGGGCGACTGCAGCAGGCACACGGCGATGACCACGACGGCCTTGAACACGTAGTTGGTCTCGACCGGGATGCCGATCGTGGTGATGGTGGTCGCCAGGGTCTGGATGAAGACCGCCCCGATGAAGGTGCCGGCCAGGGAGAAGCGTCCGCCCGCGAGCGACGTACCTCCGATGACGACCGCCAAGATCGCGTCGAGCTCGATCCACAGGCCCGCGTTGTTGGCGTCGGCCGCACTCGTGTTGGCCGCGATCATCAGGCCGGCCAGACCGGCGCAGAACCCCGCGAACACATAGACGGTCCAGATGATCGTGCGGGAGCGCACCCCCGCCAGTCGGCTCGCGCCGGGATTGATCCCGACCGCCTCGATCAGCAGGCCGAGCGCCGTGTAGCGGGTGAGCACCGCGACGATCGCGAAGATCGCCAGTGCCACCAGGATCGCGACGGGGAGGGTGGCGACGAAGCCGGTGCCCAGCTTCTTGAAGGTCGGGTTGTTCACCGTGGTGATCTGGCCGTCGGTGATCAGCATCGCCAGACCGCGACCGGCGGTCATCAGCACCAGCGTCGCGATGATCGGCTGGATGCCCAGCACACTGACCAGGAAGCCGTTCCACAGGCCGAGGAGGATCGCCACCCCCAGCGCCATCGAGATGGCGACGAGCGCGGTGGCGGCGGCGCTCTCCTGGTCGGAGCCGGCGATGTAGACGCACGACACCGCGCCGGCGATGGCCGCGGTCGCACCGACAGAGAGGTCGATGCCCCGGGTGGCGATGACCAGGGTCATGCCGAGAGCCACCAGGAGCACGGGAGCCGCGTTGCGCGAGATGTCGATGATGCTGCCGTAGAGGTGGCCGTCCTGCAGTCGGATCTCCAGGAACGACGGGGTCGCCACGATGTTGATGAACAGGAGGAGCGCCAACGCGAAGAGCGGCCAGAACAGTCGGTGGCCGATGATCCTAGACATGGGACGACTCCTCGGTGGGGTCGGCGGTGGGCTCTGGGGCGGGGTCTGTGGCGGGGTCTGTGGCGGACGGGGCCCTGGCCTCCGCCGCAATGATCTGCAGCAGGTCGCTGACGGTCGTGCCGTCGTTGGGCTGGTCGGCGATCTTGCGGTGCTCGCGCATCACGACCAGGCGGTCGCTCAACCGGATCACCTCCTCGAGCTCGGCGGAGATGAAGACCACCGACATGCCCTTGCCGGCGAGCTCGGCGACCAGCTGCTGGATCTGGGTCTTGGCGCCGATGTCGATGCCGCGAGTGGGCTCGTCGAGGATCAGCAGGTCGGGCTGGGTGACCAGCCAGCGGGCGAGCAGCACCTTCTGCTGGTTGCCGCCGCTGAGGTTGCCCATCCGGGCGTTCGGGTCGGTGGGTCTGATGTCCAGGGCCTTGATGTACTCCTGCACCAGCTTGTCGCGGGTGCGCCGCGGCACGGGCCGCACCCAGCCACGGGAGGCCTGCAGCGCGAGGATGATGTTGTCGGCGACCGAGAGGTCGGCGATCACGCCCTCCGCGCCGCGGTTCTCGCTCGAGAACGCGATCTTGCGGTCGATGGCGTGCCGTGGGCTGCGCAGCCGCCGCTTGGTGGAGCGGATCTCGATCGAGCCGGTGTCGGCGGTGTCGGCACCGAAGAGCAGGCGAGCGAGCTCGGTGCGCCCGGAGCCGAGCAGGCCGGCGACGCCGACCACCTCGCCCTCGAAGACGGTGAGGTCCATGGCGTGCAGCGAGCCCTTGCGGCTCAGTCCGAGAGCCTTGAGCACCGGCTTGCGGGGGGTGTCGCTCGCGCCGTGGCCCGCCTCCTTGTCGAGCTGCTCGAGGACCTCGAGGTCGCGGCCGATCATCAGCTGCACCAGCTCGAGCTGGGTGATCTCGGCGGTCAGACGCTCCCCCACCAGACGGCCGTTGCGCAGGATCGTCATCCGGTCGCTGATCTCGAAGACCTGGTCGAGGAAGTGGGAGACGAAGACGATGGCCACGCCGTGCTCGCGCAGGGTGCGCATCACCTCGAACAGCTTCTCGACCTCGTCGGCGTCCAGGCTGGAGGTGGGCTCGTCGAGGATCAGCACGCGGGCGTCGATGTCGACGGCGCGGGCGATCGCGACGAGCTGCTGCACCGCGATGGGGTGGTCCCCCAGCTGCGAGCGGGGGTCGATGTCGAGGCCCAGCCGGTCCAGCGTGTGCTGCGCACGACGGCACATGGCGCGACTGTCGATCGTGCCGAAGCGGCGCGGCTCTCGCCCCAGCAGCATGTTCTCGGCGACGGTCAGGTTCGCACAGAGGTTGACCTCCTGGTAGACCGTGCTGATGCCGGCCTCCTGCGCCTCGGCCGGGCTGCGGAACCGGGCCTCGGCCCCGGCGACGAGCACGACGCCCTCGTCGATGCCGTAGACACCGGTGAGGGCCTTGATCAGCGTCGACTTGCCGGCGCCGTTCTCCCCCATGAAGGCGTGCACCTCGCCCGGGAGGAGACGCACGCTGACGTCGTCGAGCGCGCGCACGCCTCCGAACGCGACCGAGATGTTGCGCATCTCGATCAGAGGGCTTCCCGGCGCGGCCTCTCCATTCGGAGCTTTCTGGTTGGACTCCGGCAGGGCGGTCACCGCCCGCGGCTTCGCGGCCATCTGGGTCATCTGCTTCCTCGTCATGGGTCTCTCCGCTGAGGGCCGACGGTGGCGGGGGGTGTTGGGTAGCCCCCCGCCACCGAAGGGGTCAGGTCAGCACGATCAGTACTGACGCTCCGGCAGAGCCTCGGTGGCCTGCTCCTGGGTGAAGGTGGTCTCCTCGGTGACCACGCGCTCCGGCACGTCCTCGCCGTCGAGGATCTTCTTCGCCAGATCCATCAGCTGCGGCCCGAGCAGCGGGTTGCACTCGACGATGAAGCTGATCTTGCCCTCGGAGAGGGCGGTCATCCCGTCCTTGACGGCGTCGACGGTGATGATCTTGATGTCCTCACCGGGGACCAGACCGGCCGCCTCGATGGCCTCGATGGCGCCCAGGCCCATGTCGTCGTTGTGGGCGTAGACGACGTCGATGCCCTTCTCCGACTTGAGGAACGCCTCCATGACCTTCTTGCCGCCGTCACGGGTGAAGTCGCCCGTCTGCGAGGCGACGATGCTGATCGAGTCGCCCTCGGCGATCTTCGTCTCGAAGCCCTCCTTGCGGTCGATGGCGGGAGCGGCGCCCGTGGTGCCCTGGAGCTCGACCACGTCGATGTCGCCGTCGCCGTCGCCGTCGGCCTCGCCGGCGTTCTCGACCAGCCACTCGCCGGCCTTCTCGCCCTCGAGGACGAAGTCGGAGCCCAGGAACGTCTCATAGAGAGAGGTGTCCTCGGAGTCGACCGCACGGTCGGTGAGGATCACCGGGATCTTCGCCCGCTGCGCCTCGAGGAGGACGGTGTCCCAGCCGGTCTCGACGACCGGGCTGAAGGCGATCACGTCGACCTTCTGCTGGATGTAGGAGCGGATCGCCTTGATCTGGTTCTCCTGCTTCTGCTGAGCATCGGAGAACTTCAGCTCGATGCCCTCGGCCTCCGCCGACTCCTGGATCGACTTCGTGTTGGCGGTGCGCCAGCCACTCTCGGCGCCCACCTGCGCGAAGCCCATCGTGATCTTGCCGTCATCGCTTGCGGAGTCGTCGTCGCCTCCGCACGCGGTGAGCGTGCCCATTGCGATCGCGAGAGTCGCGACCAAGATCTTCTTCACCACTGTCTCCTTCGGTTCCGGGCTCGGGACCCGTTGTGACCGGTGTCACCGGTATCTCGAGTGTGAGCGTTAACATTGGGGTCGTCAAGGGCCCTTGAGACCCCGATCCGCCGCGCAGTTGCACCACGCGCAGCGAATGTGAGCGTTCACTCAGGCAAGGCCACGGAGACTGCGGATCCCAGGCCCTTTCGGCCCCGACTGGTCTAGCCCGCCAGTCGGCACAAGCGCACGCCGTGCGACGCCCGAGTCGGCGAAAGCGCACGCCGTACACCTGTGCACTCGCGCCGACTCGACGGATCTGACGTGCGCGTCAGCGCCGACTCAGCGGAACGGGCGGGCGCGCGGCGACGGGGCGGGATGTACGGCGACCAGGTCCGGCAGGCGCTTGCGCAGCGCGGTCTCCAGCCGGTCGCGCAGCGTCCACGCCATGGCCGGGCACCCGGCGCAGGCACCACCCAGCTCCAGCACCAGCACGCCACCCTCCACGCCGGCCTCCACGTCGGCCCCCACATCGGCGACGTCGACGAGCCCTCCGTGCGAGCGCACGTAGTCGCCTGCCGGGCCGGCGAGCACGTCGGCGGCCACCCGCCTCATGATCTCGTCGGGAGCCGGCTCGACCTCCCAGTCGGTGGGAGCCTCGAGGGCCTCGTGCAGCGCACTGCGGACTGCGGCTCCCCACGCTCCCCAGCTCAGGTCGGCGCGCAGCCAGAGCCACAGGCCGGCGTGCTCGACCAGTCCGGCCGTGATCGTGGCATCCGCCAGCAGCGACCCGAGCCGTCCGGGCGCGCGCACCAGACGTCCCGTCGGCAGCACACCACCGGGCATCACCCAGCGCAGCGCCCGGGGCTCCCCCGCCACCGACTCGGGATGGACGGGCACGAGGACCGGACGCGGTGCCCCGATCACCAGAGCACCCGGACGACCGAGCCCGCGACGTACGCCGCCACCCAGGCCAGCACGAACATGTAGCCGAACGCGATGGCCGGCCATCGCCACGAGCCCGTCTCGCGGCGCATGATCCCGACCGTGGAGATGCACTGGAGCGCATAGAGGAAGAAGGCCAGCAGCGCCGCGATCGTCGGGGCGTCGAACAGCACCCGCCCGGCGTCCGGCCCGTCCTCGACCCTCATCGCGGCGAGCGCCTGCGCCGGGTCCTCGGGGTCCTCGGCCGCCGCGATCTGGCCCAGGGTCGCCACGAAGACCTCGCGCGCGGCAAGCGACGAGACGATGCCGATGTCGATGCGCCAGTCGAAGCCCAGCGGCGCGAAGACCGGCTCCACGGCCCGGCCGAGCGTGGCGGCGGCCGAGTGCTCGAGGACGTACGACGAGGTGGCCGCGTCGTCGCGGGTGTCGACGCCGGCCCGCTCCATCTCGGCCGTGCTCTGCAGCGGCAGGTTGAGCAGGCCCCACAGCACGATCGTGGCGACCAGGATGATCGTGGTGACCTTGCGCAGGAAGGCCGCCGCGGCCGTCCAGACGTCGAGCGCGACACTCCGCAAGCGCGGGACCTGGTAGGGCGGGATCTCCATGTAGAACGGCAGCAGCGGACCGCTCCGACCGGTCACCTGCTTGAACACCCAGGCGACGGTCATCGCGGACACGGCACCGAGCAGGTAGAGCGCGAACATCGTCACGCCCTGGGCCCCGAACGGGCCGATCCGGTCGTCGGCGTCGAAGAGCATGCCGACCAGCAGGACATAGACGGGCAGGCGCGCGGAGCAGGTCACCAGTGGCGCGGCCATCATCGTCGCCAGCCGGTCCCTGGCCGACGGCAGCGACCGGGTGGCCATGATCCCCGGGATCGCGCAGGCCACCGATGACAGCAGGGCCACGAAGGCCCGCCCCTCGAGCCCGGCCCGGCCCATCACCCGGTCCATCAGGAACGCCGCGCGGGCCATGTAGCCCGTGCCCTCCAGCAGCGCGATCAGCACGAAGAGCAGCATGATCTGAGGCAGGAAGACCAGCACCCCACCGACTCCCCCGATGACCGCCTCGGAGAGGAAGCCGGCGAGCCAGGGCACCTCCACCCGGTCCGCGACGACGCCGCCGAGCCAGCCGAAGAGGCTCTCGACGTAGCCCTGCAGGGGTGCGGCGACGGTGAAGATCGTCTGGAAGAACGCGAACATCGTGGCCAGGAAGACGAGCGTCCCCGCGATCGGGTGGAGCAGCACGGCGTCGGCGCGCCGAGTCCGCACGTCGACCTCGGGCACGCCGTACTCGCAGGCGCCGAGCACGGACTCGACCCAGCCGACGACCTCGGCGGGCTCGGTCGGGGGTGGCACGACGGGCGCGGGCCAGGTCGACGACTCGGCCAGGGCTCCCCGCAACGCCTGCACGCCGTCGCGTCGACCCGCCACGACGGGGACCACGCGCAGCCCCAGGGCGCGGCTCAGCGCGGCGACGTCGAGACGGCCCTGGCGCCGGGCGAGGTCGTCGGTGAAGGTCAGCACGACGCAGATCGGCAGGCCCGCGTGCTGCACCTGGGCGAGCAGGCCGAGCGAGCGCCGCAGCGTGGTGGCGGCGAGCACGACGAGCAGGCCGGCGGGCGTCTCTGCGCCCGGCTCCTCGTGGTCGGGGTCCAGGACGCGGACCACGATCTCCTCGTCGGGACTGATCGGGTCGAGGCTGTAGGTCCCGGGCAGGTCCTCGAGGACGACCTCGTCCGCCCCGGCCCGCGTGAGGGCCTCGAAGCGAGACACCGTCACGCCGGGGTAGTTGCCGGTCTTGGCGTGCATCCCCGTCAGGGCGTTGAACAGCGTGGTCTTGCCCGAGTTCGGGCTCCCCACCAGGGCGAAGCGGGGCAGGTCCGCCTCACGCGCACCGAGCGTCCCCTCGACGACGCAGTGTCCGGCGAGACGTCGCTGGCCGATCACGACACCGACACGACGTGGATGCGGCGTGACTCGGTGCGTCGCAGCGCGATCTCATAGTCGGCCACCCGATAGATGACGGGGTCGCGCAGCGGCGCCCGCCGCACCATGACGACCTCGGTTCCCGGGACGATGCCCAGGTCGAAGAGCCGCCGCGCGATGGTGGCGTCGATCGTGACGTCATAGCCGACGACCCGTGCGCGCCCGCCCGGCTCGAGATCAGCCAGGGAGGAGGGGTGGTGCGGGTCCGGGGCGTGGGCGAGCCGGCGCTGGCGCATCCGGTCGGAGAGGGTGGACACGCTGGCGATGCTAAGGCTTACCTACTACGCCTCGTAGTGGCTAAAGTCCCGCCCGGGAGCGGGCCGCGCTCAGGGGGTGACCGAGGTCTCCGGGGCGGCGACCCGCTTGCTGATCTGCCGCTGCACGAACCGGATCGCCGGACGCGGCGCGATCTTGATCGCGATGCTCATCAGCCGGGCGTCCGGGCCGACGTAGATGTGCAGCTTGTCCTTCTCGATCCCCGCGATCATGATCCGGGCCGCCTTGTCCGCCGGGGTCATCGGGACGCTGGCGCCCTCCTGCGCAGCCACGGCCTCCACGCCCGAGTTCGTGGTGATCGCCGTGTTGACCGCACCGGGGAAGATCACCGAGACCTTGACCTGGGTGTCGAGGAGCTCGGCGTAGAGCCCCTCGGTCAGGAGCCGGACCGCGGCCTTGCTCGCGCCGTACATCGTCTGGCCGGGGAACGGGAAGAACCCGCCCATGCTCGAGACGTTGGCCAGGTGGGCCTCCGGACGGGCCTGCAGCAGCGGCAGGAACGCGCGGACCATGTGGATGGTGCCCATCAGGTTGACGTCGAGCACCCGCTCGATCGCCGCGTCGTCCAGGTCCGCGACCGGGACGAACGGCTGGATGATGCCGGCGTTGTTGATCAGGCCGTCCACGACCCCGTGAGCCGCCACCACCTCCGCGGGCAACGCGGCGACGGCCGCGCGGTCGGCGATGTTCACGACGTGGCTCGAGAGTCGGTCACCGGCTGCGGCCAGGGACGCCGTCTCCTGCAGTGCCGTCGCGTTGAGGTCGACCGCCGCGACCCGAGCACCGCGCCCCAGCAGCGCGAGCGCGAGCTCGCGGCCCATCCCGCTCCCCGCGCCCGTGACGACCCAGACCTTGTTGGAGACCCTCATCGCGACTACCCCTCGCTCTTCATCCACCACGGTGCCGCCGCGGGGATCCGCGGCAGCGACGACGTCACCCGGCCGAACCGGTCGTCCTCGGCGGCCCAGGACGCGTAGGCCAACTCGATCTCCTCACGCGAGCGCGCCACGAAGTTCCACCACATCACGATCGGCTCGGGGAACGGCTCTCCACCGAGCAGTACGATGCGCGTCGGCTCGCGCACGTCCAGGGAGAGCTCGGCGCGGTCCTCACCCAGGTAGCCGAGCTTGCCCGGCACCAGCGGCTGGCCGTTGACGGCGACGGCGCCGTCCATCACCACGAGGGCGTACTCCCAGTCCGGACGCAGCGGCACGCTCGTCGGGCCGTGCAGCGTCAGGTCGGCGCCCACCAGCGGCGTGTCGTGACGCGCCGGGCTGCGCAGGTCGGCGAAGTCGCCGAGCAGCACGGTCGCCACTCCCCCGTCGATCTCGGCGCGGGGCAGGTCCTCATGGTGCTCGAAGCCACCCTCACCGGCGCGGGTGCCGTCGGGGAGCGCGACCCAGAGCTGGATGCCCTCGAGGGTCCCCCGGTAGTGCCCGGTCGCCTCCTCGGAGTGGGTGATGCCGTCACCGGACGTCATCAGGTTGAGCTGGCCGGGCTTGATCACCTGCTCGGAGCCGAGGCTGTCCTTGTGCAGGACCTCGCCGTCGGTGAGCCAGGTGACGGTCTGCAGCCCGATGTGCGGGTGCGGCCCCACGTCCAGGCCGCTGTTCTCCGTCACGTCCGCCGGCCCCATGTGGTCGGCGAAGCACCACGCCCCGACGGTACGGCGCCCGCGACGCGGCAGTGCTCGACGTACCCGCGTCTTGCCGACCTGGCTCTCGTGGCTCTCGCTGATCTCCATGCACGCGTGCTCGGGGTGGCTCGCCTCCGCGTGGTCGGAGGGGGCGTCGGTCTCGGTCACGGGTCCGCTCATGGCGCTCCTCACCTCGGCGAGCCCGGGCCGTCAGCGCGCGGGCCTCCTCCCCAGGGTCCCAGATCGGGGCAACGCATCGGGGAGGATTGACCCGTGACCTCTCAGCCCGTGGGCCTCTTCATCGGCCTCAACACCCTCGACGTGATCCAGCTGGTCGAGCGGCTGCCCGCGCCCGACGAGAAGGTCGTCGCCCTGGACGTCGGCGTCGCGGCGGGTGGACCGGCGACGAACGCGGCGGTGGCCTTCGCCGCGCTGGGCGGCCGGGCGACCCTGCTCACCCGGCTCGGCCACGACCCGGCGGGGGCTCTCGTGGCGGCCGACCTGGCCGCGCACGGCGTCGAGGTCGTCGACGCCGAGCCTGAGAGTGACGCCACCACCCCCACCCTCACCACCGTCGCGAGCATCCTCGTCACCCGGGCCAGCGCCGAGCGTGCGGTGATCTCGGCGGTCGACCGGGGGCGCTCCTCGGATCGGCCCGGAGCCGGGCGTCATCTCGACCTCCTGGCGCGGGTCCGGCCCGACGTCGTGCTCGTCGACTCCTACGAGACCGACCTGTCGATCCCGCTCACCGAGGCCGCGCGGGCGCAGTCGGTCCCGGTGGTCCTGGACTGCGGGGCCAAGAAGCCCTACACCGACCACCAGCTCCCCCACGTCTCGGTGGCGGTGGTCTCGGAGCGCTACCTGCCCGGCGGGCCGGCGGAGATCGTCGACCAGGTGCGGTCCCACGGGGTCCCCTACGGCGCGGTGACCGCCGGCTCCGGCGCGGTCACGCACTGGGCCCCGAGCTCGGACGTGGCGGCGCTGGCGGTCCCGGAGGTTCGGGCCGTCGACACCCTCGGGGCGGGGGACTTCTTCCACGGGGCGCTCGCCTACTACCTCGGGTGCGACGGGCTGAGCGATCAGGGCTTCGCGGACGCACTGCAGCGGGCCGCGAAGGTCGCGGCGCTGTCGGTGCAGTCGTTCGGCAGCCGCGCCTGGCTAGCCCAGCTGGGCGATCTCTGAGTCGATCCTGCTCGCGTCGGTCAGGAAATCGGCGCGCGTGCGTCCTCTCTCGATGAGTGCGGCGTTGGGTCTGTCGACCTGCTCGACCCAGACCCGGGCCTCCTCGGGCGAGCGCCCGCCGGCCACGTGGCGGGCGACCAGGCGCTCGCCGCGCAGGGACTCCGGGGCGTCGAGGTGCCACGCCACGTCGAGGAGCGCGCGCACCTGCGCCCAGCCCGGGGCGTCGTGCAGGAGGTAGTTGCCCTCGACCACCACCACGCGGGTCCCGGGCTCGACGCAGCGCCGCGCCGCCACCGGCTCGTGCAGCTCCCGGTCGTAGTCGGGGACAAAGATCGCCTCTGCGCCCGGCTCTCGGATGCGCCTCAGCAGGGACACCAGCCCGGCGACATCGAACGTCTCGGGCGACCCCTTGCGCTCGCGCAGGCCGAGCCGGTCGAGCTGGACGTTGGAGAGGTGGAAGCCGTCCATCGCGATCGTCTCGGTCGGGACCCCATCTGCCTGCAGCACCGCGCGGAACCGCGCCGCGACGTACGTCTTGCCGACGCCGGGCGGGCCGACGATCCCGAGTACGACGCGCGGCGCCGCGGCGGCCCTGCGCCGTACCTCCGCCAGCACCTCGGCAGCGCTCACCTTCCCACCTCTCGTCGCGCACCTCCCGGAGACGGCGCTCACCCGGCATTGTGTCCCCATGACTGCTGGAGACTGGAAGGACATGTTCCTCGCCGCCTGCGCGGGAGACGTCGACCTCGTGCGCCACCACCTGGAGAACGCGGTGGATCCCGACTGGGCGCACCCGGAGTTCCAGTCGACGGCGTTGGTTGCCAGCATCCTCGCCGGCCACCGCGACGTCGCCCATCTCCTGCTCGACCACGGCGCCGACCCCCTGCTCGTGTCGACGCTCGAGGGCCAGACGCCCGTCGAGGCCGCGCGGGAGGCGCGACTGGCCGACGTCGAGGAGCGTCTGGTGTCCCTGGGCGCCGTCGCCCCCGCGCCCGCCCCGCCGCATCCGCTCCGCGGCCGGACCTGGCTCCCCCGTCTCCGTGCCGCGCGGCGGTGACCTGTGGGGCATGAGGGGCCACTGGGACGAGACGTTTCACGAGTTAACTCGTGAAACCGTCACTTCCCACACGAAGGATCACGTCGGAAGTGACAGTTTCGTGCGGGAAGTACGGCGTGCGCGTGCGCCTCAGACGAGGCCGGCCCGGGCGAAGGCCTCCTTGACCCCACGGAAGGAGCCACCCACCTGCAGCTTGTAGGTGTCGGAGGCCGTCCTGATCGTGACCGTCTCCGCGGCAGCCTCGGTCGACCCGAGCTTGAACCTGACCTTGCGGACCTCAGTGCGGTCCACCGCGAAGTTGCCGGGCGACTCACCGAGGACCTCCTCAGGCGACATCGCCCGATAGGCCTCGGCAGCGGTCCACGGCACCCCTGCCTGCGCTCCCAGCTGCCCCAGGGCACCCTTGCCGATCTCGCGCGCGTGGTCCTTCGCGAGGTGGGCCAGCTCCCGGACCTTCTCCTTGGTGAGCTCGGCGAAGACGATCCGGCGGTCGGTGATCACCAAGGTGTAGCGCTGCTGCCTCACGCCCATGAAGCCAGCGACGCGAGTGAGACCACCGACGACCTCGACGACGCGCTCGCCACCGTCGGCGACCTGCGGAGAGACCTGTGACATGGCCTCTGCCCTCCTGTCACGTGTGCTTCCAGGCTAATCCTGGCGGGGCCGGCTGTCCCGGGATTCCGGGCGGAACCACACCGCCGAACGACGACTGCGCGCTGCTGCTGGCCACACACGACAGAGAGCTGGCCGCCGCCATCACCGACCACGCCCCACACCTACCCCCAAGCCCAGCCCAGTCGGCGCATCTTCACCCCCCAGTCGGCGCATCTTGACGCCCGAGTCGGCGCATCTTCACGTCGTACGCCGCTCATGCGGTGAAATTGCGCCGGGTCGGCGGTGAAACTGCGCCGGGTCGGCGGTGAAACTGCGCCGACTGGGCTGGGGGCGGGTCAGGTGGTGTGCCTGGCGGCGGCCTCCGCGGCCCGAGCGGCGACGTCGGCGTCGGAGCAGAAGCCGGTCAGCCGGCGCTTGAGGCACAGCAGCCCCAGCAGGTGGCCGTCGTCGTCGACGACTGCCAAGCGGCGACGCCCGCGCGCGACCAGCCACTGCCGGGCCTGCTCGGCCGGGACGTCGGGCGCGATGGTTCGGTCCACCAGCGTGGAGAGCGGCAGGGCGGGGTCGTCGTCGCTCACGGACGCGTCATAGTCGTCGCGTACCAACGCCCCCACGAGGCGGTCGTCCGCCGCGAGGAGCAGCATGTGCACGTGGTCGTCGGCGAAGGCGGCCCGGACGTCACAGACCCGTGCGTTCGCCGGCAGCGTCTGCGGGTGGTGGACGAGCACGTCGCTCACTGTCGGCTCGTGGTGCTCCGAGACGGCGGGCTCCTGTCGGGTCAGCAGGGTCATGTCAGTGCCTTCCGGCTGGTGTCGGTGCGCACGGGTGCGCTCGTGGTGCCGAAGGGACGCTCCCGACGATAGGCGCATACGGGGCACAGATCACCGTCGCCGGTGGGGACGAACGCGCCCCGGCACCGCCCGCACCGCCGGGTCGCGCATCTCGCCAGCTGGGGGACGGCCCCGTTGAGCAGCGCGTCCCAGCCGTGGAGTCCGGTCCGGGTCATCGCGTCCTCGGGGCACAGCTCCACGCAACGATCGCAGCCGGTGCAGGCGAAGACGTCCTGGCGCAGCACCCGGGTCGAGGCGCCATCCTCGCCCAGCAGCCGCGACAGGCTCAGCGCCCCCGTGGGACACCCGCGCACGCAGACGCCGCACGCCGTACAGCCCTCGACGGTCAGCACCGCGCTGGTCGGAGGCTCCGAGGCGAGCCCCAGCTCCGCGGCGGCCCACGCGGGGAGCTCCAGCTCGGCGAGCGCCTCCCGGAGGCGGTCCCGCTCTGAGGCAGGGCGCGCGGCCGCGGCGACACGGCTTCGTACGCCGGCCGTGGTCAGCAGGGCCCGCCGGGGCATCGGCAGCTCGGCCACCCCCAAAGGCGGGGATCGAAGCGCGAGACGGCGGCGGCGAGGCGATGAGGGCGCCGGGACTGGGTCAGAGTCCTCGCTCAACGTCGCCGTCCGCCCGGCCGCCCGCAGCACGCCCGCCGCGTCGTGCAGGCTCTCGGCGTCCGAGCCCGTGCACCCGCACGTGGCCGGATGAAGCGTCACCGCTGCCGCGCCGGCGAGCACGAGCTCCAGGTAGCCGGAGACCGGGAGCCCACGGGCGCAGGTCTCCGTACGCACCACCACCGCGTGACGGCCGACCGGCAGGGACCGCTCCCATCCGGGACATACCAGGTGCAGGTCGACCGGCTCCGGATGCAGCCACAGCCACCGCAGCAGCGGGGCCAGCAGGTCGGAGGCGGTCTGGGTGGTCATCGGCTCACGTCGCCAGCGGGATCCTGGCCTGGGTGACCAGGCCGGACCCGAGGTCGGCCACCGCGCGATAGAAGGTCGTCCGGGCCCCGTCACGGACCCGCGCGAGGAACTCCTCCGCCCACACCCCGAGGTGCCGCTCGACGAAGTCGTCGTGTCGGCGCAGCGCGGTCGCCAGCGCGTCGTCGTCCCGGTCGGCTAGGGCGTCGAGCGCCTGCAGGCAGAGATAGCCGAGGAGCTGGAGCTCCAGACCCATGTGGTCGTCGGGCTCGCGGTTCAGGGCCGGCGCCACCAGACCGGACTCCTCATAGGCGCGCCGTACCTCCATCGTCGCCGTGTCGAACAGCAGATGGTCGCGACTGCGATAGGCCGACTCGTACGGCGGTGCCGCCAGGTGGCCGGGGCCCACGAACAGCTGCTGGAAGTCCTCCACCAGTGGTCTCGGCCCCTCGGCCGCTCCGGCTCGCAGCTGCCGCGCCCCCGCGAGCGACGTCTCGTCGCGCAGCGGCCAGTCGTCCATCAGGTCCGACTCGCCGACCCGGCTGAGGAGGGCGGCGTCAGCTGGCTCGAGCAACAGCCGGGCGACGAAGGTGTAGGCGCCGGCGAGGTCGTCGAGCCGCGTCGCGGTCCCGCTGGTCCTCGAGGTCATGCTCATCGTCATCTCACATCCCGATCCGGACCATGCCGTCGTAGAACAGCACTCGTCCGATCGTCTCGGAGGTGAGCACCAGCGCGAACGCCACCGTCACCGTCGTGAGCATCAGGCGCTCCCGCCCGACCTGCGCCACCCGGTGCAGCAGCAGCCCCAGCAGACCCGCGCCGAGGAAGACCAGCGCCAGCCGGATCGCGAACACCGCTCCCCCGCCGGCCATGATCGCGTCCGCGGAGGTGGCCGAGGCCCCACCCGCGGTCGCTAGCTCCATGGCGTGGGTGGGCAGCACCACGAACTCGACGCCGACCAGCACGATGGCGGCCGCCGCGACGCCCCTCAGGGTCGCCGGCACGAGACCCGCCACGCCCTCGTCGGTCTCGATGCCACGCCGGCGACGCCAGGCGAGCACGCCCACGAAGGCGGCACCGATGTTGAGGGTGCCCAGCAGGAACGTGGTGGTGAAGAAGGAGACGGGCGTGGCCCAGGTGTCCCACGCCGGCACGGTCGGCAGCATGTAGACCATCGACATCGCGAACACCAGGCCGAGACCGACCAGCGCCGTCAGCCCGGCCAGCAGCTGGCGCAGCCGCGGGGTCAGCCACCCGAACCACTGGGTGGCCGCGAAGGCCGCGCCGAGCGCGGCGAACGCGGAGCCCAACAGGATCTCCCGCGACAGCCAGCTCGAGTCGATGTTGCGTACGGCGTTGAGGGCGTTGATCGGGTTGCCCAGGTGCAGCATGCTCGCGGCGAGACCGAGCACCATCACCGGTCCGATGACGTAGAGCGCAGGGTCAGACAGCTTGTCGACCTGCTCGTCCGGGATTCCGCGGAGGCGGGCGACCAGGTGGATCACGCCGAGGACGACGAACGATCCGACAGCCAGCTGAGCGAGGATCGTGAACAGCACCAGGGGCAGCTCATCGGTGTGCATGTCAGATCTCCTCGGGGTTGGCGATCTCGCCGCTGCCCTCGCCGGAGCGCTGGGCGTTGCGGTGGGGGCGGATGACCAGGTTCGGCTTCGTGATGTCGGAGTCCGGCAGCGGCTCGACGTCGGCCACGGCGCCGTACTCGGCGCGCAGCTCGTCGATGTCACCGAACTTCAGCACCCGCGAGGGGCAGGAGGCCACGCAGGCGGGCTCCTTGCCGTCGGCGAGGTAGTCGGCGCAGAAGTCGCACTTGGTCATCACTCCCGCGTCGGCGTCGAACTGCGGCGCCGAGTAGGGGCAGGCCCATTCGCAGTAGCGACAGCCCACGCACTTGTCCGAGTCGATGGTCACCACGCCGTCGTCGCCCTTGTGCATGGCGCTGGTGGGACACACCTTGACGCAGATGGGGTCCTCGCAGTGGTTGCACGAGATCGACGTGTAGTAGGTGAAGACGTTCGACTCGAAGGTCTTCGCCTGCTCGTCGCCGCTCCAGGACCCGCCGGAGTACTCCACCACCCGTCGCCAGCTGATGCCCAGCGGCAGGTCGTTCTTGTCCTTGCAGGCCACCTGGCACGCCTTGCACCCGGTGCAGAACTGCTGGTCAACGTAGAAGCCAAGCTGCTTTGCCATGATCACGCCTTCTCGATCTGAACCAGGGTGGTGTGTTGGGCATTGCCCTTGGCCAACGGTGACGGGCGGAGGCTGGTCAAGGTGTTGGTGCATCCGCCGGTGTCGACACCGTCGGCCCGTGGGGTGAACCAGGCTCCCTGCGGCACCGAGGCCACGCCGGGCGCGATCCGCTGAGTCACGTGCGCGACGATCTCGATGCGTCCTCGGTCGTTGAACACCTGCACCTTGTCGTTCTGCTCGATCCCCCGCTCCTGAGCGTCGCGACTGTTGATCCACACCATCTGCGGGTGGGCCTCCTTCATCCAGTCGACGTTGCCGTACGTCGAGTGGGTGCGCTGCTTGTAGTGGTGCCCGATCAGCTGCAGCGGGTGCGAGGTGCTGGCGGCCGCCTCCTCGGAGCCCTCCCACGTCGGGTAGTACTCCGGCACCGCCGTGATGTGGTCGCCCTCGGGCAGCTCCCAGGTGTCCGACAGCTCCTGGAGCCGCTCGGAGTAGATCTCGATGAGTCCCGACGGCGTCTCCAGCGGGTTCTTCCTCGGATCGGCTCGGAAGTCGGCCAGTGGGACGATCGAGCCGTCGGGGTTGGCCTGCTTCCAGATCCCCAGCGTGCGCAGCTCGTCGAAGTCGGGCAGGCCCGGGATCGCGGCCTGGCTCTCCTTGACGATCTGGCGCAGCCACTCCTCCTGGGTCTTGCCCTCGGTGAACTCGCTCTCCACGCCGAGCCGGCGGGCCAGCTCGGTGCACATGTCGTAGACCGGGCGGCACTCCCACATCGGCTCGATCGCCTGGTCGGCGAAGATCGTGTAGCCGAGGTTGCCCGCGCTGCCCTGGCTGGCCAGGTCGACCTGCTCCACGGTGGAGGTGTCGGGCAGCAGGATGTCGGCGTACCTCGCGGAGACCGTCATCTGGTTCTCGATCACCACGATCGTCTCGCACAGGGAGTCGTCGGCCAGGATCTCCGAGGTCCGGTTGATGTCACCGTGCTGGTTGACCAGCGCGTTGCCGGCGTACTGCCAGATGAACTTGATCGGGACGTCGAGCTTGTCCTTGCCGACCACGCCGTCGGCCAGAGCGGTCATCTCGGGGCCGCGGACGATCGCGTCGGTCCACCCGAAGACCGAGATCGCGGTCTCCACGGGGTTGGTGAGCGTGGGGAAGACCGACATCGGGAGGTTGTAGGCGCCTTCGCGTCCGCCGGTGCCGCCGCCGGGAATGCCGATGTTGCCGGTCAGACAGGCGAGGGTGAAGATCGCCCGCGAGGTGTTCTCCCCGTTGGCGTGGCGCTGCGGGCCCCAGCCCTGGGTGATGCTGCACGGCTTGGCCAGCGCGATCTCGCGGGCGAGGCGGGCGATGGTGTCCGCCGGCACCCCGGTGATGGTCGCCGCCCACTCGGGCGTCTTGGCCAGGCCGTCCGGTCCCTCGCCCATCACGTAGGAGCGGTAGGAGCTCCCGGGCTTCGCCGACTTCGGCAGCGTCTTCTCGTCGAACCCGACACAGTAGGTGTCGAGGAACGCCTGGTCCTGGAGGTCGTCGCTGAGGATCACGTGCGCCATCCCGGCGACCAGCGCGGTGTCGGTGCCGGGTCGCATCGGGACCCACTCGTCCGCGATCGTGACGGCGGTGTCGGTGTAGCGGGGGTCGATGACGATGACCTTGACGCCGCTGAGCTGCTTGGCGCGCTGGGTGACGAAGACTTCGCCGCCGCCGCTCATCCGGGTCTCGTGGGGGTTGTTGCCCCACATCACGACGAGCTTGGAGTTCACGGCGTCGTCGAAGCTGTTCGACGGCGTCCAGCCCCCGTAGAAGTAGGGGTAGGCGCCGGCGATCTGGGCGGTGCTGTAGTCGCCGTAGTGGTTGAGGTAGCCGCCGACGCAGTTCATCAGCCGCGCGACCGCCGTGCTGCCGGGCGGCCAGCTGGTCGCGATCGTGGCGCCGAGGGTGCCGGTGCCGTAGTTGATGTAGACCGACTCGTTGCCGTGCTCGTCGATCGTGCTCTTCAGCCGCGAGGCGATCTCGTCGAGCGCCTCCTCCCAGGAGATCCGCTCGAACTTGCCCTCGCCGCGCTTCCCGACCCGGCGCATCGGGTACTTCAGCCGATCGGGGTTGTAGATGCGGTGCCGGATTGACCGCCCGCGCACGCAGGCTCGGATCTGCTGGCTGCCCAGCTCGTCGTCACCCGTGTCGTCGGCCAGCACCCGCACGATCCGGCCGTCCTCGACGACCAGCCGGAGCGGACAGCGGCTGCCGCAGTTGACCATGCACGCGCTCCACACGACCTTCTGCTCGCCGCCGGCCTCGTCGTCGGCAGCCACGAGCGGCAGCAGGCCGTAGCCCGCCCCGCCGGTGACCGCTGCCGCACCACCGGCGGCCGCGCTCCACTTCACGAAGCTGCGTCGTCGCACGGAGGTCTCCAGTGCGGAGGCGACGATGGGTGGAACTGACGACATGGCCACTCCTGGCGGTTCGGCGATGGCTCCGTGTTCGGGAGTCGCTCTCACCGTAGGAAGGCAAAGACATTAATTGCAGGGGCCGAAGGTCCGTGCCCCGGGTGACGCTGCTCTCCCAGCCGAGCCTAAAGAATCGGCGCCCGGCGCCGTCTGCTAAGGACCCATCTCGGGAAATGGCAGCAGCCCCCACAGGAGGTGGGGGCCGGGGGTGGGATCGGTGGAACGCGAGGCGGTGAAGCGGGGCCTCAGCGCTGGCTGGCGAGCACGTTCTCCACGACGATCTCGCGGATCACGTCGACGCTGGCTTCGTCCTGGCCCTGGAGCGAGGCGAGCAGGTCGTTGACCTCCGCGTTGGTGGTGTACGACGCGAGCTGGCGCTCCAGCTCACGGCGAGCGGCGGCGGTCTGACGACGCTGGCGGAGGCCGTCGAGGGCGTTCGTCCAGGACTGGGCGAGCGAGGTGCGGACAGTGGGGTTCAGGTGAGTGGTGGTCATGAGACCAGTGTCCTCGGGGCAAAGCCATGCGTCCAATGTAGGTTCGCCCCCAAACCCATGCGTTATGGTTATGCATATGGAGACCGAGTCCCTGCGTTGGTTCCAACAGGTCGTCGACGGCGTCACCGTCACCGAGGTGGCGCAGATCTTCGGGGTCAGCCAGCCGGCGGTGTCCCGGGCACTCTCCCGCCTCGAGAGCGACGTCGGCGCACCCCTGCTCCACCGGACCGGGCGGGTGCTGCGACCGACGCACGCCGGGATCACGTTCAAACGGCACGCCGACGCCGTCCTCCACCGTCTCGACGACGGGCTCGCAGCCGTCGCCGAGCTGATGGACCCCGAGACCGGAACGGTCTCGATCGCCTTCCAGCTGTCCCTGGGCACCTGGCTCATCCCCACCCTGGTCAGCGAGTTCCGTCAGGCGCACCCCGGCGTGCAGTTCCGGCTGCGCGCCTCGGACGATGCCGTGGGGTCGTCACTGGTCGCCGAGGGACTGGTCGACCTCGAGTTCACCGCACGTCGCCCCAAGAATCCCGAGGTCCACTGGGACCACCTGGTCTCCCAGCCACTGGCGCTGGCCGTGCCGACCAGCCACCCCCTGGCGCGTCGGTCCGAGGTGGGGCTCGCCGAGGTCGCCGACGAGGAGTTCGTGATGCTGCGCTCCTCCTGGGAGCTCCGCTCGCTCACGGAGAGGCTCTGCGCGGCCGCCGGGTTCACTCCGCGAGTGTCCTTCGAGGGCGACGACCTGGCGGTGGTCCGGGGGTTCGTGGAGGCCGGCCTCGGCGTCGCCGTCGTACCCGTGCCCCTGCGGCGCACCGCCCCGGCGGGCGGGGCCGAGACTCTCGTGCGGATCACCGACGCCGGTGCGCACCGCGAGGTCGGCGCGGCATGGTCACGGAGCCGACGCCTGCTGCCGGCCGCCGACCTGTTCCGTCAGCACGTGCGAGCACGCCGCAGCGGGCTATAGGTCGAGACCAGGACGGCAGCGAGCCCCGGTCGCGACAGGCACAATGCCCTGCACGGCGACGCCCTGCACGGCGACGAAGGAGAACCCGATGCGAGACCTCGACGAGTTCGTCCGAGCGCTCTACCGCGCGGCACCTGTCCTCCCCGACGCGCTCCGCGTGGACGACGAGGACCCCGAGCCGGACCACGAGCTCGCCATCGTGTGGTTGGGATACCTGGGGCACACCCTGGCACGGGTGCTCCCGTCCCTGGAGGAGGCCGAGCGCGCCCGCGCCTTCGAGCTGGTCGAGCACTACCTGGCGAGAGCCGACGATGAGCTGAGCACCGGCATCGCGACGGGACTGCTGGAGGCACTGGCGAACGCTGTCTCGGGCGCACGTCTCTCGGGCTCCACCCTGGCCTCGGTGCTCGGGTCGGAGAGCCGCGCCTACATCGACGCGTGGGACCAGTTCACCCTCGGCCGCTCCTCGCTCAGCGACTCGCCGCAGCAGCTCCGGGACGACGGCGCACCGGACGACGGATGACGGACCCGGGCTTGGACGCGAGCAGCGGGTCGAAGTCGTCGGTGATCTCCGTCAGCAGGGCCTCGTCCACGAAGACCGCGCCGTCGCGCACCTCCTGGAAGAGGTCCCGCCCGAGCACGGCACCGGCAGTGCCCATGCCACCGTGGATCGTGGCGTTGATGCCGAACATGTGCTCGGTGCTGCCGCCGGCCAGGAAGAGGCCCGGGATATGCGTGGTGACGCGGGGCCGGAACGGGCCGAGGTTCCTCAGCAGCGGGGCGATGCCGTAGCAGGAGCCGTCGGTGGTGAGCGTGAACCGCTCCTGGGTAATCGGCGTGGACGCCTCGCAGAAGACCATCCGCTCCCGCAGGTCGGGGATCATCAGCTCGGCGGTGTCGAGCACCCGCTGGGTGAGCTCCTCCTTGAGCTGGAGGTAGCGCTCGTCGCGGCCATAGCTGCCGCCGTCCGCGGGGCTGGTCGAGACGTTCCAGAACTCGTGGTCCTTCGGTGCCCAGCTCACCAGCTCGAGCGTCGAGTAGCCGGGAGGCGCGGAGTGCGTCCCCTCGGGGTCCTTGGCCGTGGGGCAGCTGATCCCCACCGGCATCAGCTCGGGGCAGCGCCCGGCGGCGACCTCGCGGTAGTAGCCGTCGACGTCGTTGGTCGGCCACACCCAGGCCAGCGGCGGGGTGTCTCGCTCACGCAGGTCGACGTCGAGCGCGACGTACACCGCGAACATCGGCAGCGTCATCTCGAGGTTCTTCAGCCGGCGCCGCAGCCGCCGGGTCAGGTGCTGCTCGCCGACCAGCTCGGCCCAAGTCTTCTTGAAGTCCGCGGCGGAGACGACGACGTCGGAGCGGATCTCCTCTCCCCCGCGCAACCGGACGCCGACCGCGCGGCCGTCCTCGATCAGGATCTCCTCGACCCGCGCCTTGGTGCGGACCTTCCCCCCGTGGGTCTGGATCACGTCGGTCAGGTGCGCGCCGATCACCTGGCCGCCACCACGCGGGTAGTAGGCACCGGCCTGGAGGTAGTGGTGCAGGAAGCCCGCGTGCATGGCGGTCGGCGTGCGGTGCGGGGGCCAGGTGTAGTCGCCGTTCTCCGCCAGGATCACCGCCTGCGCGTCGGCGCTGAGACCACACGCGGCCATCAGCGTCGTGATCGGCCGCACGCCCCAGCGCAGCAGCATGAAGGGCCGCAGGCGCGGGCTCTCGCCGGCGGAGATGATCCGCATGATCCTGACGCAGCGGCGCAGACCGGCCTCCTCGTCGGGGAAGGCGGCGACCAGGCGCTCGAGGTAGGTGTCCCAGCCGGTCGGCGTCTGGAACGTCGTGCCCGGGATCATGATCTGGCAGTGACCCTCCGGGCGCTGGCGCAGCCACTTGATCCGCTCGGTCAGTGCGAGGCCCGAGAGCGCGTTCTGCATCCGCCCGCCGGGGCCGCACTCACCCACGTAGTGGGTGCCGACATCGAACTCGAACTTGTTGCCCGCACGGCGGAAGACCTGGGTGCTGCCGCCGACCACCTGGTTGGCCTCGAGCACCAGCACCCGCTTGCCGTTGGCGGCGAGATAGGCGCCGCAGGTGAGCCCGCCCGGGCCGGCGCCCACGACCACGACGTCCCAGGTCTCGGGGGCCGACTCGGGGCTCGGGGTCACGGGCGTTGCGGTCTGCGTCATGAGGGTCGCTTTCGGGCGAGGGGCTATCTGGAGTCAGGCTCTAGTTAACTCGCTCATGCGCCCCGGCGCCAACGAAGGGCGCGAATCAGTCGGTGGCCGGCTCCACGATGAGCCCCTCGAGCAGCACCAGCCCGGCCTCGATCACCGCCAGCTCGACGCGCTCGGGCGACAGCACCAGGGCGTCCCGGCGCAGGGCCAGCGCGGCCACGCCGTTCCAGGCGCCGAAGAGGAAGTACGACATCAGCTCGGGGTCGACCTGCCGGATCGCGCCCGTCTCCACGGCGTCGCGGATGCTCTGCTCGAACTCCCGTCGGAGCTGGCTGAAGCCTGCGACGACCTCGTCCTCGACCGGCGTGCGCGGGCCGCGCTCGCCGGTGACGGTCAGGTACTTCACCACGGCGGGGTGGTCGAGGAGGAGTCGCAGGTAGGCCGCGCCGACGCCGGCGAAGCGCTCGAGCGGCGAGGTCTGCGCGGCGTACGCCGTGCGCAGGGCCGCCGTGGCCACGGCCAGCACCCGCTCGGTCACCGCCGCCAGCAGTGCGTCCTTGGTGCCGAAGTGGACGTAGACCGAGGCGGGCGAGATTCCAGCCTCGGCGGCCACGTCCTCGATGCGGATCTCCTCGGGCGCGCGCTCCGACATCAGCAGCTCCGCGGCGTCGAGCAGCAGCGAACGGGTGCGCTCACGACGGCGCGACCCCCGCGCAGCGGCGTCGGTGCCCGTCGTCACGGAACTCTGGGCGTCGCTCACGCGACCACCCTAGGCGTCCTCACCACGTGGCCGATCACGCCGCGCGTGCCGCCCACCAGGGCCGGCCCGTCGCCCAGCCGGTCGCCCGGCAGGCGCCGGTTCCGGGACCAGGCGCTGCGCAGGGTGCTCGTCGCGACGCAGCAGCTCGGCGTTCGCCGCGATGGCCTCCCGGCTGGCACCCCAGTTGCCGGCGTCGGTCTCCCAGATGCGCTCGAACCCGTGCCGCACCTCCACGTGCCAGTGCCGCCCGAACAGGATCCGCCCGAAGACCGCGAAGGGCAGCAGGACGACGAGCAGGGCCAACTCGATGATGCTGAAGGCCAGCCCGATCGCGACCAGGAGCAGGGTCGGGACCACCAGCACCAGCCCGACGAGCCAGATCACGCAGCCGATCGGGTCGTCTGCATCGGCGTCGAGGAGCTCAAGACCGTCGGCGCTGTCGGAGAAGTCACCGCGGCGTCGCCACGGCAGCCAGCGCCGCGAGACGCGCCACACCCTCCCCCGGGAGTCCCTGACCTTCATCGTCATGAGAGTAGGGGAACTCCGCTCGCAAGAGCGGGTGGGCGCCGACTCGCCCTCTAGCGTGCCGAGGCACACCACTCATGCCCTGTTGGGAGCCCCGATGCCGTCACCCGCACTTCACATCGCACGAGCTGTCGTCGCGCTCACGTTCCTCGCTCTACTGGCCGGAGCGCTCGCACAGGCCGCTGTGGCAAGACCCTCGACGTCAGCCGCCGAGATGGCACCCGCCTTGCTGAAGCCTGCCCGGCAGTCCGGGGCGCTGACCCTGCCCAGGACATCGCCGCCACGTGCCGCGATCTCGGCTTCGGCGAGGTTCACACCGAAGGCCAGGGGTCGCAAGGTCCTGCTGCAACGCCGGAACGGAAAGCGATGGGTCAAGGTGGTCGCTGCACGGCAGACCCGGCGAGGCACAGCGTCCTTCCGATTCACCGCCCCGGTGTCCGGAACCCACAGATACCGCGCGCTCGCCACGAGACGCGGTGCGCTCAAGCCGTTGGCCACCCGGGCGAAGAGACTCACGATCCGGACCTCCTGGGTCCAGCTCGATGCGTCGGCCGACCACACGTGCGGGGTCAAGAGCGACGGTGCGGCTTGGTGCTGGGGTCGCAACGCCGACCGGGAGCTCGGCGTCGGAGACACCAACGACCGCAGCAGGGCGGCCAGGGTGCAGGTGGGCTCGGACTGGCGCCGGATCGACGTCGGTGATGGACGGATCACCGGGGAGAACTACACCTGCGGTCTCCGCGGAACGGGTTCGCTGTGGTGCTTCGGGTCCCACGCCACCGGTCAGCTCGGGCGCACCCAAGGTGCCGGCGACCTCTTCGCCGGCTTCGCCCCCGGCCGTGTAGGCAACGCCACCGACTGGACCGACGTCTCCGCCGGGGGCGGTGCGACCTGCGGCATCCGTCACCCGGGCACCTTGTGGTGCTGGGGCAGCTATGAGTTCGGGCAGATCGGCACCGGTCAGAGCTCCCCCGTCGCGCCTTCGCTCGACTTCGCCTCCTCTCCGCAGAGGGTGGGTGCGGGCAGCACCTGGAAGCAGGTCTCCGTCGGCAAGTCGCACACCTGCGCCGTACGCACCAGCGGCACCCTGTGGTGCTGGGGACGCAACTTCTACGGGGAGCTGGGGCTCGGCGACAGGAGCCCGCGGGCCTCCCCCGTCCAGGTCGGTTCCGGCACCAGCTGGGCACAGGTTGCCGCCGGGATGTCGCACACCTGCGCAGTACGCACCGAGGGCACCGCCTGGTGCTGGGGCAGCGACGACTACCGCCAGCTCGGCGACGGCGACGCCGCCCAAGAACGATTGACCCCGAACCAGGTCGGCACCGCCGGCACCTGGACCGCGATCAGCGTCTCCCAGAGTCACACCTGCGCCCGGCAGGCGGACGGCAGCCTGTGGTGCTGGGGATGGCGGGGCTTCGGCCAGCTCGGCGACGGCGTCCAGGCCTTCGACTTCGTGGGGACGCCTCGGCAGTTGTCCGGCGGTTGGAGAGCGGTCACGAGCGGCGGCGATCACAGCTGCGCCATCCATGACGACGATCGTGCGCTCTGCTGGGGCAAGAACCTCTTCGGCCAACTTGGCGACGGCACCGACGAGGATCGCTCCCGACCCACGCGCGTGAGGTAGCACGAACCCTGCGGGTCACGGGCGCACAGTGCAGCATAAAAGGAAGAGGCCCTCACAGGAACTGTGAGGGCCTCTTCCACGTGGTAGCGGGGGCAGGATTTGAACCTGCGACCTCTGGGTTATGAGCCCAGCGAGCTACCGAACTGCTCCACCCCGCGTCGCTGAACAGAACATTACGTCAGACGCGGAGAGGTGCCAAATCGAGCCCCCGTGACCCCGGTCACCCGGCGTCGTCGGCGCCCCCTGCGTCGTCCCCCGAACCCTGACCAGCACCCTGACCAGCACCCTCGCCGGGCGCCTCCTCGGTCTCGGCGAGCGCCTTCTCGATCGCCTCCTCGACCTTCGCCTGGGCCTCGCGCGACTTCTCAGCCCACAGCGAGGGGTCGCCGTCGGCGAGCGCCGCGTCAGCCTCGTCGTACAGCGCGTCGGCCTCGGTGAGCAGCTGACGCACCTGCTGGGCGACCGTGCCGGTGAGCGGCGCGTCTCCGTTGTCACCGCCGCCGGTGTCGGGCGTGGTCGTCGGCTCCTCGCCGTCCGGGGTGTCGCCCGGGTCGCCCGTCAGCCCGAGCACGTCGAAGATCGCCTCGCCGAGGGTCTTGCCGATGCCCACGTTGTTGTCACCGAACGAGACGGCGACGAACCGGAGGACGGGAAAGTTGCCGTCACCGGTGGTGCGCAGCGTGTAGAGCGGCTGGACGTAGAGCAGCCCCTCGCCCACCGGGAGCGTCAGCAGGTTGCCGTTGACGACCTTGGTGCTCCCCTGGCGGAAGGGGAACAGCGCGTCGGTGACGACCTCGTCGGACTGGATCTGGTTGGCGATCTGCCCGGGCCCGAAGACCTGGCTGGAGTCACCCAGTCGCTTCACCCGGATCGTGCCGTAGCCATCCTCGGCAGCGTCGGCGTCCACGGACACGAACGCAGCGAGGTTCTCCCGGTTGGCCGGCGTGTAGACCGACGTCAGCGAGAACCGGTCCTGCTCGGTGCCGGCCGGCACCGAGAGCCGGTACGGCGGCTGCAGGCTGGCCGTGTTGTTCGGGTCGGCCGGGACCTCCCAGCGGTCGTTGGCCTCGTAGAAGTCGCTCGCGTCCTCCACGTGATAGGCCCCGAGCTGGTAGCGCTGCACCTTGAACAGGTCCTCGGGATAGCGCATGTGCTCGAGGATCGCCTCGGGGATCTCCGCCTTGGGCTCGACCGTGTCAGGGAAGGCCTTGGTCCACGCCTCCAGGATCGGGTCCTCCTCGTCCCACTCATAGAGCGTGACGGTGCCGTCGTAGGCATCGACCGTCGCCTTGACCGCGTTGCGCATGTAGTTGATCTGGTCGGTCGGCAGTGTCTGGAACGCCGACTCGCTCGCGAGCGAGTCGTCGGTCATCTCCTCGAACGACTCCTTCTCCGACATCGGGTACTGGTCGGTGGTGGTGTAGCCGTCCAGCAGCCACACCACACGACCGTCGACGACCGCGGGGAACGGGTCGCTGTCGACGGTCAGCCAGGGCGCGACCTTCTCCACCATCAGCGCCGGGTCACGGTCGTAGAGGATCTTGGAGTTCTCGTGCACGCGACCCGACAGGACCAGGTTGGGCTCCCCGAACTTCACGGCATAGAGCAGCTTGTTCAAGAAGTTGCCGATCCCGACACCGGACTCCCCGTCGTACGTCGTGGCGCGGTCGATGTCGTCCCCGGAGTTGCCGGGCAGGTCGAGCTCGATGTCGCCGGCGTCCTCCGAGGACTTCCCGACGATGGAGTACTGCGGCGACTTCTCGCCGAAGTAGATCCGGCCCTCGTAGCCGTCCTCGGTCAGGTTGGTCAGCTCGCCGGTGGGCGGGAGGTTCTCCTCGGCCCAGGCCGGCTCATCGCCCTGCACGGTGGCCTCGTTGTCGGCCGGACGCTGGTTGCCGAAGGCGGCGATCACGCCGTACCCGTGGGTGTAGACGGTGTGCAGGTTGGCCCAGTTCTGGCTGCTGGCGGTGATGCCGGACTGGTCCAGCTCACGCACGCCCAGCACGACGTCGCGCTCCTGGCCGCCGATCTGGTAGCGGTCCACGTCGAGCACGTCGGCCACCGAGTAGTAGCCACGCACCTGCTGGCGCTGCTCGAACGTCTGCTGCACGACCTGCGGGTCCACCAGCCGGATGCCAGGGCTGTTGATCGCGGAGCGCGCCAGCGCGCCCTTCTCGGTCGCCGTCTGCGCGGTCACGTCGGTCTCGCCGGAGAACGCCTCGATCTCCGCGTCGTCAATGTCGTACGCCGTGCGCGTCGCCTCGATGTTGCGGGCGAGGTACTTCTCCTCCTTGTCGGCCTCCGAGGGGTCGACCTGGAACTTCTGGACGATGGCCGGCCAGATCATCCCCAGCAGCACCGCGGAGAGCACCAGCATCGCCAGGCCCATGGAGGGCAGCAGCCAGGTGCGGCGCCAGACGTTGAGGAAGAAGAGCACGGCGCAGATGAGCGCGATCCCGGCGAGGATGTTCTTCGCCGGCAGCACAGCGTGCACGTCGGTGTAGGTCGGCCCGGTGAAGAGCCCCCCGCTGTCGCTGGTCAGGTCGAAGCGATCCAGCCAGTAGTCCAGCGCCTTGACCAGCACGAAGAGACCCAGCAGCGCGGACAGCTGCGCCTGCGCGGCCGGGGTGAGCCGGTCACCGCGCCCCTGCAGCCGGATCCCGCCGTACACGTAGTGCACGACCGCCGCGGCCATCAGGGAGACGACCAGGACGGCCATCGAGAAGTCGACGAGGAAGTGCAGCCACGGCAGGTCGAAGACATAGAAGCCGATGTCGCGACCGAACTGAGCGTCGGTCGAGCCGAACTCCCCACCGTTGCGCCACAGCTGGTACTCCCGCCACTGCCCCGCAGCGGAGGTGCCGGCGAAGACGCCCATCAGCGACGAGATGCCGATCAGCAGCCACAGCCGGACCGGGTGCACGGCCTCGCGGTAGCGCTCCAGGCTCGACTGCTCGGGGGAAGGCGGCCGGAAGAGCGGGCGGAAGCGGTAGGCGAGGTAGAGGTTGACCGCCACCGCCGCCACCATCACGGCGCCGAAGATCAGGAAGAGCCCGACCCGGGTCCACAGCAGGGTGGTGAAGACGCTGCCGTAGTCCAGCGAGCGGAACCACAGCCGCTCGGTCCAGAACGACGAGATGCCGGTGAGGGCCAGGAAGGCCAACACCAGCACGACCGCCGTGATCAGCAGTGCCCGGGAGCGTCCCGGTGCGGGCTGGGGGCCGGGTGCGGGGCGCCCGGCCTTCGCGCCGTCGCCGAACATGTCGCTCATCGATCCTCTTCCTCGAGTGTGGTGCTCAGCATCTGCAGCAGCGCCGGGACCAGGTCGGCCCCACCCACCACGGACTGGTCGTCATCGTGCGAGCGCAGCCGCAGCGCGCAGTACGTCGCGCCGGCTCGCGTCACGCCGGCGACCATCCGCACCTCCTGGCGCAGCGGGTGCTGGCGGGCGAACTCCTGCGCGGCGAGCGCGTCGTCGGGCACCTCGTCGTCGATCTCCGGTGGCAGCACGAGCCGCTCCACGACGGCCGCACAGCCGGCGACCTGCGCGGGCCAGGTGATCGTCTCCAGCACCTGCTCGAGGAGCTGACCGGGCGTGAGCTGGTCCTGCTCGATCGCGGTCAGCGAGCCCTCCGCGCTCGACTCGTCGAGCCCCATGGCCTCGGCCAGCGCCGGCTCGGCCTGCACCAGCGTGGCCGTGTCGACCAGGGCGTAGAGCCGTCCGGGCTGGTCCCAGCCCTCGGCGGCGATGTGACTCTCGATCTCGAGGACGGCCGACGCCAGCGCCGGGTCCACGTCGAAGCCGCTCGCATCGGGACCGATGATCTCGGGGTCGTCGACGGGGGGTGGCTGAATCACGTGCGCCTCATTCGAATCTGGGGACGGGCTGGTCTCGGGGTCGTGCGTCACTCAGCTCTCCTCGGTACAGGTGGGCAGGTCCGCGTCCGCGTCCTCGGCCCAGGCCTCGATGGCCTCGCGTGCGTCGTGCATGGTCTCGGCGCGGACCAGTCGGATGCCGTCGGCCGGCGCTCCGAGCGCGTCCGCGCAGTTGGCGGGTGGCACCAGGAAGAGCTCGGCCCCCGCCTCGCGGGCCCCGACGATCTTCTGCTGGATGCCGCCGATCGGCCCCACGGCCCCCTCGGCGTCGACCGTGCCGGTGCCGGCCACGATCCTGCCGCCGGTCAGCGAGCCGGGCGTGAGGCTGTCATAGATGGCCAGGGAGAACATCAGCCCGGCGCTCGGGCCGCCGATCTGGTCGGGGATGTTGACCTCGACATCGAAGGGGAAGCGGTAGCCGACCCCCATCTCGATGCCGATCAGCGGCTTGCCCTCGACCTCGCGCGGCGTGACCTCGACCGTCCGGTCCTCGCCACCTCGCCGGATCTTCAGCTCGACCGGCTCGCCGTCGGCGCCGTTCACCGCCGCGACGACCTCGTCGCCGTTCTTGATCGGCTCGCCCTCGACCTCGAGCAGGATGTCGCGCACCTCGAGCACGCCGTCGGCGGGCATGCCCTCGCTCACCCCGCTCACCCGCAGCGCCGGCTCGAGGTCATAGCCCAGCTCCGTGAGCGCGACCGCCGTCGCCGTGTCCTGCGAGGTCACCATCTGCACCGCCGACTCCCGGCGCGACGACTCCGGCGTCTCGTCCGGGGCATAGACGGAGTCGTAGGGATAGACGGCCTCGTCCTCGTCGAACCACGCCAGCATCGCGTCGACCAGGCTGACCCGGTCACCGACCCGCGTGACCGACACGGTCGTCATCCGCAGCTCGCCGTCGGAGCCGTCGTCGCTCTGGTAGGTCTCGTGCCCGGTGACCTCGATGATCTCCTCGCCGTCGGTCTCCGCCAGCACGTCGACCGTCGGTCCGGGCTGGTAGGTGACGTAGGGCAACGGCAGCACGAACGCACACACCCACAGGCCGATCACCAACGGCGCCGCGACGATCGCGGCGAGCGTGCGCTGATTCATGACGCAAGCCTCTCATCATGCGGCAAAGCCCCGGCCCGGAGGCGTCGCAGCGGCCGGCTCACCTCTCGCGCGAGGTCACCCTCGAGGGGCGTACGGCGATCCCGGTGCTGCGGTCGCGCGCCGGGAGCGGCCCGGTGCTCACCCGCCCGGGAAGCGGCTTGCGCAGCGCGGTCTCGAGTCGGGCCACCGCCACGTCTCGGTCCACCTCGCCACGGCCCTCGCGGCCGAACCAGGACACCCAGACCATCGCCAGCACCGTCACCAGGACGGGGGGCAGCAGCCAGAAGAGGATCTCCACTCCCCCAGCCTAGGCAGCCGCGGGCCCCATCCGCGGCAGAAACGCCCGTCAGGGGGTGCCGACCCACTCCTCGTCCCCGTCGCCGAAGCGCTGGTGCTTCCAGATCGGGACCTCCGCCTTGAGGGTGTCGATGAGCGCCCGCGAGGCCCGGAACGCCTCGTCACGGTGGGCCGAGGTGGTCGCCACCACCACGGCGATGTCCCCGATGGCGAGCGTCCCGACCCGGTGCACGGCGGCGACGCCGTGCACGTCGTACTCGGCGGCCACCTCCTCGCACACCGCGCGCAGTCGCGCCAGAGCCGTGGGGTGGGCGCTGTAGTCCAGCCCGTCCACGCCGCGTCCGCCGTCGTGGTCGCGCACCCGACCGACGAAGAGGGTCAGGCCGCCGGCCGCGTCGTCGTCGAGGGAGGCGAGGACCTCCGCGACGTCCAGGGGGACCTCTCGCAGGTCGACCAGGCGAACCGCTGCGGAGGTAAGGGGACCGGAGGGGGGTGTGGTGCTCACCCGCACCAGCCTAGACCGCGCACTGCGGGGGCCGCGGACGTCTTGTCGCGGCGCGTACCGTTGACCCCATGAGCGACAACCCCGGCGACGGCCCCGACAAGCTCCCCGGCGACGAGTCCGGCGACGACTCCGGTGCCGGCCAGAACCCGTTCAAGGGCACGCCCTTCGAGCAGCTCTTCGGTGCGTTCGGCGCAGGCATGTTCGGCTCCGGGGCGGGCTCCGGCACGCCCGGGGGGCCGGGCTTCGGGTTCGGCTTCAACCCCAACGCCGCGGGTGGCTCGATGCCCAACATCCCGGGCATGCCCGACCTCAACCAGCTGATGGCCCAGGTCCAGTCGCTGATGCAGCCGCACGACGGCCCGATCAACTGGGACCACGCCCTCGACATGGCGCGCAAGGCGGTCGCGGCCACCCCCGACCCCGCGCCCACGTCGAAGCAGAGCGACGCCGTCGCCGACTCCGTGCGGCTGGCCGACCACTGGCTCGACGCCGCCACGGGCTTCCCGTCCGGCGTCACCTCGACGGCCGCGTGGAGCCGCGCCGAGTGGATCGTGGGCACCACCGACGTGTGGAAGGGCCTGGTCGAGCCGATCGCCCTCGCAGCCGTCCAGGGACTCGGGAAGGCGCTGCCCGAGGAGGCCCAGGCCCTGGCCGGTCCGCTGATCGGCATGCTCGGCAAGGCGACCGGAGCGATGGTCGCCACCCAGCTCGGCTCCGGGCTCGGCGCCCTGGCCGGCGAGGTCCTCACCGCCTCCGACATCGGTCTGCCGCTCGGGCCGGCCGGCCGCGCCGCACTGGTCCCGGCCAACATCGCGGAGTTCGCCGACGGTCTCGACGTGGGCTATGACGACGTGCTGCTCTACCTCGCCCTGCGCGAGGCCGCCCACCAGCGTCTCTTCGCCCACGTCCCGTGGCTGCGCGAGCACCTGATCGGGGCGGTCACCGACTTCGCCCGCGGCAGCGAGATCGACGTCGAGGGCATGCAGTCGCGCCTCGAGGAGCAGATGCGCGGCTTCGACCCGAGCAACCCCCAGGCGATGATGGAGGCGATGGAGGGCGGTCTCTTCGAGATCCCCCGCTCCCCCGCCCAGGACGCCGCCCTGCAGCGTCTCGAGGTCACCCTTGCCCTGGTCGAGGGCTGGGTCGACGAGGTCGTCGGCCAGGCCACCGCCGAGCGGATGCCGGCGGCCACCAAAATGCAGGAGGCCGTACGACGCCGCCGCGCGGCCGGTGGACCCGCCGAGCAGACATTCGCCTCGCTCGTCGGCCTCGAGCTGCGACCCCGTCGACTGCGCGACGCCTCCACGCTGTGGGGCTCGCTGCGCACCCGCCAGGGCGCCGAGGCCCGCGACGGCGTCTGGATGCACCCCGACCTGCTGCCCACCGCGGCCGACCTCGACGACCCGCTCGGCTTCCGCGAGGACGCCTCCGCCCCCGAGGCGCTCACCGAGGACGACTTCGACGCCGAGCTGAAGAAGCTGCTCGACGGCGACAAGCCCGAGTGAGCGCCGCCTCTCCGCCCGCGGGCCCTCCCGGCGCCGGAGGGCTGCACGCGGACGCCCTCGCCACCCTCGAGGCCTGGACCCCGCCGAGCGAGGAGCAGGCCCGCCAGCGCGAGCGGTACGTCGCGCACCTGCGGGCCCGGCCCGACGGCCTGACGCGCGCGTCGTACCCCGACCACATCACGGCCAGCACGCTGGTGGTGTCTGCCGACGGCACGCACGTGCTGCTGACCCTGCACGCGAAGGCACGTCGGTGGTTCCAGCTCGGCGGGCACTGCGAGGACGGTGACGCGACGCTGGCCGGGGCCGCCCTGCGGGAGGCGACCGAGGAGTCCGGCATCGACGATCTGGCGCTGGATCCGGTGCCGGTGCAGCTCAGCGAGCACGCCGTACCGTTCTGCGACGCCCGGGGCGGGGTGCACCACCTCGACGTCCGGTTCGTCGCGGTGGCGCGCCCCGAGGCCGAGCACGTGATCAGCGACGAGTCGCTGGCCCTGCGCTGGTGGCCGGCCGACGCGCTCCCCGACCCCGAGCCGGACCTGGTCGAGCTGGTCTCCCTGGCCGCCGCCCGCCGCGCGGAGGCGGGTCAGCCGCGCGTGGAGGCGCCGTCGTCGAACTCCTCGGCCGTGTCCTCCTCGCCGGGCACCGACCCCAGGTGGCTGGCCGCGGAGAAGCCGAGCAGGTAGCCCTGGGCGCGCTCGGCCTTGGGATAGCGGTCCACCCAGGCCCAGAACGCCTCGTCGTGCTGCGCCTCGATGAGGTGCGCCAGCTCGTGGACGAGGACGTAGTCGACGACCCACGACGGCATCCCGCGCAGCCGCGTGGAGAGTCGGATGGACCGGTCACCGGGCGTGCACGAGCCCCAGCGTGAGCGCTGGTTGGCCACCCAGCGCACCGAGTCGGGCTGAGCCATGCCACCCAGGTAGAGGTTGCTCAGGTGGCGCGCCCGCTGCAGCAGCGCGTCGTCGGAGGGCCGCTTGCGTGCCTCGGAGCGCTCGAGGCGGGCGACCATCTTGTCGACCCACTGGGCCTCCTGGGCCTGGCTCAGGCTCTCGGGCACCAGGACGATGATCCGGTCGCCCTCGCGATAGGCCGAGACCGTGCGGCGGCGTCGCTTGGAGCGACGGACCTCGATCTCGGGCATGGCAGCACGCTAGCCGTTCGCCCAGTCCAGGAGGCGCTCCTTGGGCCAAGAGTTGACGATCCGTTCGGCCGGAATGCCCAGCTCCTCGGCCCGCTCGCACCCATAGACCTGGAAGTCGAGCTGTCCGGGAGCGTGGGCGTCGCTGTCGATCGAGAACAGGCAGCCGAGGTCGCGGGCCAGCTCGATCAGCCGACCGGGCGGGTCCCGACGCTCGGGTCGAGCGTTGATCTCGACAGCCACGCCGTGCTCGGCGCAGGCCTCGAAGACGGTCCGCGCGTCGAACTGCGACTCCTTGCGAGTCCCCCGCCCGCCCGTCACCAGCCGGCCGGTGCAGTGCCCGAGCACGTTGGTGTGGGGGTTGCGGACGGCGTTGACCATCCGCCGCGTCATCGCGTCGGCGTCCATCGCGAGCTTGGAGTGCACGCTGGCGACCCGCACGTCCAGCCGGTCGAGCAGCTCCGGTGTCTGGTCGAGGTCGCCGTTGTCGAGGATGTCGACCTCGATCCCCTTGAGGAGTGTGAAGCCGCCGTCCCCCAGGTGGTCGTTGACGGCGTCGACCACGTCGAGCTGGCGGCGCAGCCGCTCCGCGCTCAGGCCGTGCGCGATCGTGAGCCGCGGCGAATGGTCGGTGAGGACGAGGTAGTCGTGACCGAGCTCCATGGCGGTGAACGCCATCTCCTCGATCGGCGAGCCGCCGTCGGACCAGTCCGAGTGGGAGTGGAGGTCGCCGCGCAGCGCGGCCCGGAGCTCCGCACCACCGGCGGTCAGCGGGCCGGCGTGCTCGGCCTCCAGGCTCTCCAGCCGGTCCGGTACGACGCCGCGCACGGCCGCGGTGATCACCTTCGCGGTGCTCGCGCCGATCCCGGTCAGCTCGGTGAGGGTGCCGGCCTCCACTCGGACGGCCACCTCCTCGGCATCGAGAGGGAGCAGCGCGGACGCAGCGGAGCGGAACGCCTTGACCTTGTAGGTGTCCTCGCGACCCCGCTCGAGGAGGAACGCGATCCGGCGAAGCGCGGCCACCGGGCCCGCGTCGTACGCCTTCCCCCTGCCATCCGTGGTCTCGTCCACCCGTCGCGACACGCCGATGTCCTCCCGATCAATCCTCGTCCACAGGGCCTGCACTGCATTGTGACTGGTCAGCGGTGTACGCGACCTTGAAGTCGGCCCGGCCGTCCCGTGTCATCCCCAGATCTGGGGACCTTCCTCCACCGGAATCCGCCAGAGTGCACATCTTTTCCACAGGGTTATCCACAGGAGTGGACAAACCTGCGTTGACCCCGCGGGCCGTCCTCTCCTAGCGTGTGCGCGACGAGGCCCTCGTGCCGGCGTCCGACACTCGCAAGGGGAAGGCAAGTGTCGGACTCACCGGCCGGGGGCCTCTTCTCGTCCCGGGCCCCGCCCGGCGTCCCATGGGGCGGTTCAATGCCCGCGGAACACCGGGCGGCGCTTCTCCTGCACGGCCCGGATGCCCTCCTGCAGATCCTCGGTGGCCATCGTGACCGGCTGGGCGAGCGCCTCCCACTGCAGGGCGCTCTCGAGGTCGCCGTGTCCACCGCCGGCGAGGGCGAGCTTGGTGAGCCGGCTGGCGAGCGGCGCGGTGGCGGCGATCTCGGCCGCGGTCGCCAGCACCTCCTCACGGAAGCTCGCCGGGTCGAGCACGCGCGAGACGAGGCCCAGGCTCAGCGCCTCCTCGTCCTGCACCAGGCGGCCGGTGAGCAGCAGGTCGCGGGCAGCGGCGGCTCCGACGACGTCGGGGAGCAGGTGGGTGCCGGCCATCCCCGGGTGCAGCCCGAGCTTCACGAACGGCGCGCCCAGCCTGGCGCCGGCAGCGGCGTACCGGATGTCGCAGGCGAGCGCCACGCACAGCCCCGCACCGATGGCGGCGCCGTTGATCGCCGCGATGGTCGGGACCTCGAGGCGGCGGATCGAGAGCCAGGCGCGATAGAAGCCGATCATCCGGGTGCGCAGCTCATCGACGCTCGCGTCGGGCTCGCTGGCCAGCCAGCTGGTGTCGCCGCCGGAGCAGAACCCGGCTCCCTCGCCGGTGACGACGACCGCGCGCACGGAGGCGTCCGCGGCCAGCTCGTCGATGGCGCGGACCCAGGAGGCGGTCATCTCGTCGGACATCGCGTTGCGTCGCTCGGGGTTGTCGAGGACGAGCAGGGCGACGCCCTCGGAGGGGCGCTCGAGGCGCAGATGGGGGTAGTCGGACATGGGCCGCAGCGTAGCCACCCGCTCCGGCCCCGCGGCCTGCCTCCCACGCCTGCGGGCCGCTGTGGCGTACGCTTCCCCACGGTTCGGCTGTCGCAAGGCCCCGGACCCCGGCGGGCTTCCCCTAATCCCCGTCGCGACGACCCGAGTTAACGAAGGCAAGGAGGCCGTCATGGCGGAGACCTGGAGCGGCGAGTTCTACTGCGTGAAGTGCAAGGAGAAGCGCGAGGCTGAGGGCGAGGTCAAGGTCAACGACAAGGGGACCCGGATGGCCAAGGCCGTCTGCCCCGTGTGCTCGACGAACCTGAACCGCATTCTCGGCAAGGCGTAAGTAGCACCGCCCACGAATTGCACGGCGGCGTCACCCGACCAGGGTGGCGCCGCCGTACGCATTTCCGCCGACCCGTCACTGCCTCGACCTTTCCCCGGCGTGTCGGTCGAGGCAGTGACGGGTCGGCGGGCTGTGGATGAGCGGGCGCGCGTCGCGTCCGGTCGTGGCAGGGTGCCGGCATGCCCGCCGCCCCCTCCGCAGCACCCTCCTCAGACCCCCCGTCGGCCCTGCCGGCCTGGCCACCCCGGCCGATGCTGGCCCCCGGCGTGCTGCTGACCCGGCGTGATCGGCACCACCTGCAGGTCGGGCTCGACCCTGAGCGGCGCGTCGTGGTGGCCGACGTGCCGGAGGTGCGTGGCTGCCTGGAGGCGCTGCGCGAGGGACGGCATCCGGACCCGCACAGCCACGTGGCGATCGCCTGCTGCCGTGCGCTGCTCGACGCCGGCCTGGTCGTCGACGGGGACGCCCTGTTGTCCACGCTCCCCTCCGACCCGCTGCGACGACGGGCCGTGGCCGCACTGTTCACCGAGTCCGGCGCCGACGCGCCTCGGGTGCTGCACCGCCGAGCCACCACCTGGGTGCGGCTGCAGGCACCGCAGCCGTGGCGCGACGAGATCTCCCGGCTGCTCGAGCTCGCCGGGCTGTCAGTGGCACCGCCCCGAGGACGCGCCACCGCAGCCCCGATGGCCGAGCTGCTGATGACGCTCGGGGAGCCGCAGCGGGAGCGGCTCGACGCCTGGCACCACGACGGGCGCGCCCATCTGCTCGTCGCGCTGGTCGAGGGACAGGTCCGGGTGGGCCCGTTCGTGCTCCCCGGCCGGACCGCGTGCCTGCGCTGCCTCGACGCCCACCAGCGTGACCGCGACAGCGCCCACGCCCTGGTCCTCGAGCAGTACGTCGCGGCGCGCGAGGCGGCCGTGCCCGAGCCGGCCGACCCGTCCCTGGTGTCGCTGGCCGTGGCCTGGGCGGCCCGGGACCTGCTCACCTGGGTCGACGGCGGACGACCCAGCACCTGGTCGGCGAGCGTGCTGGTGACGCCCGCTCTGCACCTGGAGCCCCAGCGGTGGCTGCGGCATCCGCGCTGCGGGTGCAGCTGGGCCGAGGAGCTGGCGGTCGGCTGACGCGCTGAGCTACCAGTGCTCGCTGTCGAGCTTGCCCTCGATCGCTCGCAGGTGCTCGCGGGAGCAGCGGTCGCAGAACGTGCGGCGACGCCCGTGCTCCACGGCCGTC
>NZ_BAAHCI010000015.1:634099-714743 GCF_054775955.1 Nocardioides pacificus | reverse complement strand
GCCGGGCACGACGTGGGTCGTGCCCGGCTCCGGGGTCTCGGTCAGGTCAGAGCGTGCGGGCGAGAGCGAGACGCGCCTGCAGCGCGGCCTTCTCCGCCTTGCGGGTCAGGCGCTGCGCCCGGGCGAGCTGCCGGCCGCGCCTTCCGTGGTGCGCCTCTCCCAGGCGCTCGGACCATTGCCGTCGTGCGAGTTCTTCGTGAAGTACATGGTTCATGTCAGTGCTCCGGTTCAGTGTGGTGTCCATGGTGGTGATGCTCCGGTCCTTCGTCGAGGTGGGCGGGTGGTCTCGTGCGGTGCTGCTCAGGCTGCTGCGGATCCCAGTTGCGACTAGGCGGCCGCCTCGTCCTTGCGCGGTCGGCCGCGGGGCCGCTTGCGCGGGATGACGACGCCCTGGAGGAAGAGCTCGCCGCCCCAGACGCCCCAGGGCTCGCGCCGCTCGAGGGCTCCGTCGAGGCAGAGCGTCCGGACGGGACAGTCCCGGCACAGGGCCTTGGCGCTCTCGACGTCCGTGGGTGTCTCGGCGAACCAGAGCTCCGAGTCGTTGGTCCGGCACGGAAGCCCTGCGTCGTCGATCTGCTCGGCCACCTCGTGAAGCTGCCCGAGACCGACCCCCGTCGTGGCCGGGGGGCGGTTGAGAACGCTGATGGTCATGTGTCACCTCCTTCTTCTGACCTGGTCGCTGGTGTGCGGGAATCAAAAAAGCCGCGGATCCCGTGTCGGGATCCGCGGCCTGGAGGCGTCGAGCTGTGTCAGCAGCTCGGTGGTCTCCAGGCAGGTGTCCCCGGGAAGTGGCCGTTGGCGGTCGCCTTGGCGGAAGCATCGAGCTGACGCTCACGGATCACCGTGGTCGCAGCGTCGATGCCCACCCAGGCACCCGACACGTGGGCAGCAGCCTCATCGGCTCCGCGCAGGGCGGGAGCACAGGCGCCGGCACCGTGAAGGGCGCGGCCGGATGCGGGCATGCCGAACGTGTTCGGAATCAGAACCGTCGTGGTGCGTGCGTAGCTGCTCATCGTGGGCCACCTCCTTCAGGTGATCGGGCGCCGGCCGCGGCTTGGCCGCCGGGGCGCAACAGTGCGTGCGTCGAAGAAACTATCTGGCCAGGCTGGTAATGGGCAATCGATTTAATGGGTATTTCGTCGAGAAAGTGTGCCGAACTGCGAATCTGGTCGGGATCAGCGCGTCGCCACGCCCGTTTCACGCTCAGCGCGCTCGGCGATCCAGCCTTCAACTGGTCTGGACCACCTCGAGAACCTCGTCGGCGTACTTGTCGAGCTTGGCCCTGCCGATGCCGTTGATCGACAGCAGCTGGCGTACGTCGGTGGGCCGGTGCTCGGCGATCAGCTGGAGCGTCGCGTCGGTGAAGACGACGTAGGCCGGGACCTTCTCCTCGGCCGCCCGATCGGCCCGCCAGGTCCGCAGCCGCTCGAAGAGCGCCTCGTCGTAGGAGGCCGGGCAGTCGAGGCACCGTCCGGTCTTCTTCTCCGCGGGGGTGTCGAGCGGACGGTTGCACTCGCGACAGTGCGGCGCGCGTCGGGGCCGGCTGGTGCGGCCTGGACGGTCGGCCGCCTCCGACGCGCCGGCGGGGAGCAGGCGGTCGAGGAAGCGCGAGGGCTTGCGGCTCCCCCTGCCGCCGGGGTTGCGCGCCATCGCCCACGAGACCGAGAGGTTCACGCGGGCCCGCGTCACGCCGACGTAGAGCAGCCGACGCTCCTCCTCGACGGCCGCGGGCGTCTCGGCATAGGTGATGGGCAGCGTGCCCTCCTGCATCCCGCACAGGAAGACCACGTCCCACTCGAGCCCCTTGGCCGCGTGCAGCGTGGCGAGGGTGACCCCCTCGGCGACCGGGGCGTGCTGCTCGGAGGCCCGCCGGTCGAGCTCGTCGACGAAGTCGCCGAGCGTGCCGACCGACCCGGACTCGGCGTTGGCCCGGACGAAGGCCGCCGCCTGGTCGACCAGCGCCTGCAGGGACTCCCAGCGGTCGCGGGTCTGCCCCCGGGCCGTCGGCGCCTCGGCGGTCCAGCCCATGCCGGCGAACGTGTCGCGCACCGTCTCCACGATGTCGTCCGCGGCCTGGTCGGAGCGCGCCGTCCCGCGCAGCAGGGTGATCCCCTGGCGCACCTCGGGACGGTCGAAGAAGCGTGCGGCGCCACGGACGACGTAGGGGATGCCGCGCGCGGCCAGCGCCTCCTCGAACGACTCGGACTGCGCGTTGATGCGGAACAGGATCGCGACCTCGCTCAGCGGCGTACCCCGCTGGCGCAGGGTCAGGATCTGCGCCGCGGTGGCCTCGGCCTCGGCCACCTCGTCGCTGTAGCCGGTGTAGGTGACGGGCGTCCCCGAGGGACGCTGGGCCAGCAGGTCCACGCCCTTGCTGGACGTGCCGGCGAGCAGGGCGTTGGCGGCGATCACCACTTCGGGGGTCGAGCGGTAGTTGCGGACCAGCTCGATCGAGGTCGTCCCCGGGTGCTTGGCGGGGAACTCGCGCAGGTAGTCGGCGTTGGCGCCGGCGAACGAGTAGATCGTCTGGGCGGGGTCGCCCACCACGCAGAGCTCGTCGCGCCCGCCGAGCCACAGCTCCAGCAGGGCGGACTGGATCGGGGAGACGTCCTGGAACTCGTCGACGACGAACCACTTGTACTGCCGGCGCACCTGGGCCGCGACCCGCTCGTCCTCGGCGAGCATCGCCGCGGTGAGCAGCAGCACGTCCTCCATGTCCATCCGCCCCTGGCCGCGCTTGACGTCCTCGTAGCCGGAGAAGACGCGGGAGACGGTCTCGTGGTCGTGCCCGGAGACCGAGCGGCCGCGGGCGGCGGCGATGCGCGGGTAGTCCTCGGGGCGCACGTTGCTGACCTTGGCCCACTCGATCTCGGAGGCGAGGTCGCGCAGGGCCGCCTGGTCGCCCGGCAGCCGCAGCCGGCGTACGGCGTTGGCCATCAGCGGCAGCTTGGACTCGATCAGCGAGGGCAGCTCCGAGCCGTAGGCGCGCGGCCAGAAGTAGCGCAGCTGGCGCAGCGCGGCCGAGTGGAAGGTCCGGGCCTGGACACCACCCGCGCCGAGCGCCCGCAGCCGGCCGCGCATCTCGCCGGCGGCGCGGGTCGTGAACGTCACCGCCAGGACCTCGGTCGGGACGTAGACGCCGCTCGCGACGCCGTAGGCGATGCGGTGGGTGATCGCCCGGGTCTTGCCGGTCCCGGCGCCGGCGAGCACCCGGACCGGTCCGCGCAGCGCCTCGGCGACACGACGCTGCTCGGGGTCGAGCGCCGCGAGCAGCTCGTCGGGGCTCGGCATGGGGGAACATCTCCTGAAACGTCGGTGTTGAGGGGGTGCCAGCAACCCTAGACGCCGGAGGGGACACCCCTGATGTTCACGATGTACAGCACCCCGTGGTGTGGCTACTGCCACCGCCTCAAGAGCCAGCTCGACCGCGAGGGCATCCCCTTCGAGATGGTGGACATCGAGCAGCAGCCCGAGGCCGCGGAGATCGTGGAGCGCGTCAACAACGGCAACCAGACCGTCCCCACGCTGGTCTACTCCGACGGCACCGCGCACACCAACCCCTCGCTGATCCAGGTCAAGGAGAAGCTGGCCTCGCTGGTCTGAGCCTCCCCGGTCACCGCGGAGTTCGCTCCCGGGTCACCAGTGGCCCGGGAGCCGCCCGCCGTACCAGTCCTCGATCAGCGAGCGCGAGATCGAGACCCCGCCCGGCAGCACCAGCGTGCCCGCCTCGGTCTCGGCGCGCATCTGCTCGCGGGTGAACCAGCGGGCGTCGAGCACCTCCGAGCCGTCCACGTCGACCTGGGTGCTGGTGGCCTCGGCGACGAAGCCGAGCATCAGGCTCGCGGGCAGCGGCCAGGGCTGGCTGCCGAAGTAAGTCACCTCGCCGATCCGGACCCCCGTCTCCTCGGCTACCTCGCGCCGTACGGCGTCCTCGAGCGTCTCTCCCGGCTCCACGAAGCCGGCCAGCGTCGAGAACCGCCCCTCGGGCCAGCCCGCACCGCGTCCGAGCAGACAGCGCTCCTCCGCGCTCCCGGGCTCCCCCTCGCGCACCAGCATGATCACCGCCGGGTCGGTGCGCGGGAACTGCTGACGCCCGCACGCCGCGCAGGCCAGCACGTGCCCGGCCTGCTGGGACGCGAGCGCGCCCCCGCAGCGCGGGCAGTGCCTGGTGGCGAGATGCCACTCGGCCAGGCCGATCGCGTGGAAGACCAGCGGAGCCTCCGTGCCGCCGTCGTCGGCCAGCGCCTGGAGCACCAGCCGCAGCGGCAGCCACTGCGTCGCGTCGCCCGGCGCGTCGTCGGCGTCCACCATCACGGCGAACCGTGCGGACCCGTCGCGCTCCCCCAGCAGCAGGCGCACGCCGTCCGGCACGTCGGCGGGGGGCTGCCAGTCGATCCGGCCCCCGACCGGGCGCAGCCGAGCTCCGGAGAGGACCAGGACCAGGGTGTCCTCGGCCTGCCAGGCCCGCTCGAGCCACGCGTCGTCGGTGCGCAGGATGCCCTGCCGGTCGTGGGCGTGCTGCGAGAGTGCGACGTGGGGCAGCTCGCGGTCTGCTGCCGGCTGATCCGCCGGCGTGCTGGGAGGAGTCACACCAGCGAGGCTAGCCGCCACAGCCGATCACGGGCGCGGTCCTAGGCTGATCCCCATGAGCACCCACATCGGCGCCGCCGCCGACGCGATCGCAACAACCGTCCTGATGCCCGGCGACCCGCTGCGGGCGAAGTGGATCGCCGAGACGTTCCTGGAGGACGCCACGCTCTACAACGAGGTGCGGGGGATGTACGGCTACACCGGCACCTGGCAGGGGCACCGCGTCTCCGTGCAGGGCTCCGGCATGGGCCAGCCGTCGATGTCCATCTATGTCCACGAGCTGTTCGCCGAGTACGGCGTGCAGACCGTGATCCGCGTCGGCTCGTGCGGCGCGCTCTCCGAGGACGTCAAGGTGCGCGACCTCGTGATCGCCTCAGGCGCGTGCACCGACTCGTCGATGAACCGGGTGCGCTTCGAGGGTCTGGACTACGCGCCGATCGCCGACTTCGGCCTCACCCGCGCGGCGTACGACGCGTCGTCCGGGCCGGCAGGGGACGCCGGGGTGCACGTCGGGCTGATCTTCTCCAGCGACACCTTCTACAGCGCCCGCCCCGAGCTGACCGCGCGGATGGCCGACTACGGCGTGCTCGCCGTCGAGATGGAGGCGAGCGCGCTCTACACGCTGGCCGCCAAGTTCGGTCGGCGGGCGCTGGCGATCTGCACGGTCTCCGACCACATCGTCACCGGCGAGGAGACGACGTCGCAGGAGCGCGAGCAGACCTTCGGCGCGATGGTGGAGATCGCGTTGAGCGCGGCGTTCGCCGAGCAGTAGGGGTTGCTCAGGCTTACGCCTCGGCGTCCGGGCTGACCAGCTCCTCCAACGCCGCCCGGTCCGGCAGGTCGTCGGCCTGGGGCACCACCAGCTCCCCGGTGCGCACGTAGTAGAACGCGGCGCGCACCCGCTCGACCGGCACCCCCTGCAGCTCGGCCCAGGCCTGGCGGTAGATCGCCAGCTGGAGCGGGTCGGCCGAGGCGGTGTGGTTGGTCTTCCAGTCGACGACGAGGAAGCCGTCCTGGCCGCCGTCCCCGTCGGCCGGCTCGGCATAGACCGCGTCGATGCGCCCGCGCACCACCTGGCCGGCGAGCACCAGCGCGAACGGCGCCTCGACGGCGACGGGTCGTCGCTCGGCGAAGGGCCCGGCCTCGAACGTCGCGATCAGCTCGGCCAGGTCGCTCTCACTGTCGATGCCCTTGTCGCCCTGTCCCGGCAGCTCCTCGGGGTCGAAGAGGTCCTGCTGGCCGAAGCGGGCCTCGACCCAGGCGTGGAAGCGGGTGCCGAAGCGGGCCGCCGGCGACGGCTGGCGCGGCATCGGGCGCGCGAGATCGCGAGCGAACGACTCCGGGTCCTCGCGCAGTCTGCTCAGCGCGGTCGCCGAGAGGCTCGACGGCAGCGGGACCTCGACGGCCAGTGACCGGTCACGCCGCGCCTCGGCCACCAGGCGCTCGAGCTCGGCGTCCCAGTCGCCCACCCGGGCCTGCTCGACCATGTCGAGGTCGGGATCCTCCGGGAGCTCCGCCCCGTCCTGCTTCGACGCGCCCAGCTCCCCCATCGCGGCCCGCACGACCTCCGCCGCGTCGATGCGGCGCAGCGCCTCGGCCGTCTGCTCGGTGACGGGCCACGGCGCGCTCACCACACCGGACTGCAGCGGGTTGGGGGTCCCCTTCTCCGGCTTGTCGCTCCACCTCTCGGCCTCGAGCCCCCACGCCGGGAGCGCCTCCGCGACCACCCGCTGGTAGGCCGAGGGACCGAGCGGCGTCTTGCGCGACTCGTTCCACAGGTAGGACGAGACGACGAGCTGGTGCCGGGCGCGGGTGAACGCGACGTAGCCCAGACGCAGCTCCTCCTGCGCCTCGTGGGCGCGCGCCTCGGCCTTGAGCTGGTCGAGGTCGGACTTCTCATGACCCCGCAGTTGCGGCAGGTCGCGCGCGTCGCCGCGCAGCGGCGAGGGGAGCACCGAGGGGCCCATCGGCCACTGGGTGCGGGCCCGCTCGCTGGGGAACTTCTCCTCGCACACGCCGACGCAGAACACTGCGTCCCACTCCAGTCCCTTGGCGCGGTGCACGGTGAGCAGCTTGACCGAGTCGGCCTCGGTCGGGGTGGCGATGTCGAGCCCGGTGCCCATCTCGTCCTCGGCCGTCAGGTAGGCCAGCAGCGCCGCGAGGCTGACATCGCCGTCGACGCCCTGGAAGTCGGCCACCGCCTTCACGAAGAGGTCGAGGTTGTCGCGACGGGCCCGCGCCGCGGGACTCACCGACGAGGCCAGCTCGATGTCGATGCCGGTCGTGTCGACGATCCGACGGACCAGGTCGAGCAGCGGCTCACCGGCGTGGGAGCGCAGCTGGCGCAGCTCCGCGGAGAGCAGCGCGAACCGCTCGCGGGCGGACGCCGAGTAGGGCAGGTCGCCGGGGTCGTCGAGCGCGTCGCACAGCGAGCTGACCTCGGTCGGGTCCGCGCCCTCGACGGCGGCCGCGAGCTCCTCGGCGAGTGCCTGCCGGTCCGGCGAGTCCGCGGCCACCACCAGCTGACGGGCCCGGGTGCCGAGGAGGGCCAGGTCGCGGGGACCGATCGCCCAGCGCGGGCCGGTCAGCAGCGTGAGCAGCTCGGCGTTGGCGGTGAGGTCCTGCAGCAGCGTGAGCACCGCGACGATCTCGGCCACCTCCGGCAGCCGCAGCAGTCCCTGCAGACCGACGATCTCGACGGGAATCTCCCGTGCGGTGAGCGCGTCGAAGACGTCGGCGGCGTGGGCGTTGTCGCGGGTCAGCACGCCGATCTCGCGCCACGACGGCTCGGCCATCGCCGAGTGCGCGGCGAGCACCTCCTGGCCCAGCCACGCCAGCTCCTCGGCGTATGTCTCGTGCACGACCGCGCGCACCGATCCCTCGGCGGCGGTCTCGGCCGGCTCGAGGGGGCGCACCTGCGGGAACTGCGCGTAGAGCGGGCCGGCCAACCGGTTGGCGACCTCGAGGATCCGGCGGTCCGAGCGGCGGTTGACGGTCAGGGGGTACGTCGGGACGTCGGGCGAGCCGTCGGCCGAGGGGAAGTCCGCGCCGAAGCCCAGGATGTTGGAGACCGAGGCGCCCCGCCAGCCGTAGATCGCCTGGTTGGGGTCGCCGACGGCGGTGACCGCGTGGCCCCGGCCCTCGGCGGCGACCGGACCGGAGAAGAGCCGGCTCAGCATCAGCGCCTGTGCGACGGAGGTGTCCTGGTATTCGTCGAGCAGCACGACGCGGTACTTCGTCCGCTCGCTGCGCCCCACGTCCGGGTGCTCGTCGGCCAGGCGGGCGGCGAGCGCGATCTGGTCGGAGAAGTCCATCAGCCCGAGCTGGCCCTTGAGGCGTCGGTAGGTGCGGACCAGGTCGAGGATCTCCTCGCGCCGGCCCAGGGCGTGGAGCGCCTTGTGGATGTCGGCCTTGGCGCGCGCCCCCTCCAGCGCCGCGCCGAATGCTGCCTGCTGGACCCGGTCGAAGTCGCGCACGACGGCCTCGTCGACGAGGTGCTCGCTCATCGCCCCCTCGAGTGCGAGCAGGTAGTTGACGACCGTCTGCGGGTGGTCGCTGAGCAGCTCGATGCGACCGGTGTGCCGGGCGATCGCGCGGGCGGCGAGCTGGTAGCGCGAGGCGTCGGCCATCACCCGGGTGTCCGGCTCGTGGCCGATCCGCAGGCCGTGCTCGGTGAGCAGCGCGGAGGCGTAGGCGTTGTAGGTGGCGACGGTGGGCTCGAGCAGCTCCTCGTCGCCCTCTCCGCCGCCGCTGCCGCGTCCGTGTCCGGCAGCCGTCAGCGCCGCACGGACCCGGCTGCCCAGCTCGGAGGCGGCCTTGGTGGTGAAGGTCAGCCCCAGGACCTGGTCGGCTGCGACCCGCCCGGTCGCCACGAGGTAGACGACCCGGGCCGCCATCAGGGCGGTCTTGCCCGAGCCAGCGCCGGCGATGACGACGGCGGGCTGCAGCGGTGCGGAGATCGCCTCCCACTGCTGCGGGCTCACCTGGAAGTCGGTCTTCATCACGCGCTGGAGATCGGCAGGGCTCGCGATGGTGATCGGCTCGGGCACCGGAGCGGCCGCCCGCTCGTCCGGCATCTCGAAGAGGTGGCTCATGACAGCACCGTCCCGGCGCCCTTGATCGGGCAGATCGCAGTGAAGTGGCAGGTGTCGCAGTGCTTGCCGGCCTGGGCGGGGAAGCGCTCGGCGCGGATCGCCTCGACCGCGGTGAGCAGCTGCGTCTCGATCGGCAGCGCCCCGTCGTCACCGGGCTCCTGGGGCGGCTGACTCTGGGTCTTGACGCTCCCCCGGGCCTCCTTGCGCAGGTGCACGAGCTCAGCGCCGCCGGGCTCGGCGGGACGGCCCACCAGCTCGTCGACGGCGCCGTTGGCCACGGCGTACTGGTAGAGGCCGAGCTGCGGGTGCTCCTTGACCTCGTCGCCGGTGGGTGGGTACTTGCCCGTCTTGAGGTCGACCACGACCACGCGCCCGTCGTCGTCGATCTCGATCCGGTCGGCGAAGCCGTAGAGGCCCACCTTCTGCCCGCCGGGCAGCGTCACCTCGACCTGGAGCTTCTGCTCGGTCCCGATCAGCGTGCGCGCCCCGGCCCGGCCGTGCCAGGCGCAGAAGCGGGCCAGCGCGGCGCGGATCTCCTCGCGCTCGCGGCTGCGCGACCAGGGGGTGCGGAAGGTGATCCGACCCCAGACCGCGTCCACGTGGTCCATCAGCGCGTCGACCTCGCCGGGATCGTCGGAGAGCTCGCCCTTCGCGATCCGCTCGGCGAGCGCGTGCACGACCAGGCCGAAGCCCTGGGAGGCGGTCGAGGCCACCGTGCCGCCGGCCTCGCGCTCGAGGAACCACCGGGCCGGGCAGGTCAGCAGCGAGGTGAGCGCGCTCGCCGAGAGCGTGACCGGCTTGTCCTCGGGCCGGATCGGGGTGTCCGCGAGCGTGGCGGCGCGCGTGCCCCACCACGACGCCGGGTCGGCCTGCGGAACGAGCGGCCGGTCGCCCGGCCGGCCGGTGACGGTCTCGGCGGCGAGCCGCGCCAGCCGGCGGGCCGCGGCGGCGCGCAGGGCCTCGGGCTCCTCGGGGTCCGCGACGGTACGGCGCAGCTCGGCCACCAGCCCCGCGAGCGAGAGGGGTCGGGCCGGGCGTCCCTGCACGTGGCGGGTGTGCAGGCCGAGCTCCTCGAGGAAGCGGGACGGCTGCTCCCCCTCGTCGTCGCTCGAGGCCACGGCGGTGACCACCAGACGCTGGCGGGCGCGGGTGCAGGCGACGTAGAACAGCCGCCGCTCCTCCATCAGCACCTCCCGCGTCGACACCGGCGGCTCGATGCCGTCCACGCCGATGCGGTCGGGCTGCAGCAGCGACCCACGTCGACGCAGGTCGGGCCAGGCCTCCTCCTGCGCGTGGGCGATCACCACGAGCCGCCACTCCAGGCCCTTGGAGCGGTGGGCGGTCAGCAACCGGACCGCGTCACCGCGCACGCCCTCCTCGGCGAGGGTGTCGGCCGGGATCTCCTGGGCGACCAGCGTGGTGAGGAAGTTGGTCACGGAGGTGTGGCCGCGCTGCTCCTCGGCGCGCGCGGCCGTCTCGAAGAGCGCACAGACGGCGTCGAGGTCACGGTGGGCCATCCGGGCGCCTGCTCCCCCGGACTCCACCGACGAGCGAAGACGGGCGGGCCACGACGTGCCGGCCCACAGCTGCCAGAGCACCTCCTCGGCCGTGGAGCCGGCGTCGAGCGAGGCGCGGGCGTCGTGGAGCAGCCGGGTCAGGGCCAGGGCCCGCTGGGCGGGCCCGGGCCGGCCGGATCCGTGGACCTCGGGCTGCTCGCGCACGGCGGCCTCGAGGGGCGCCGGGTCCAGGACCGCCTCGCGGATCAGGGCCGGCGACGGACGCGGCGAGCGCCCCTCGACCTTGGCCCGCTCCCGCTCGGACGCGCGCAGCAGACGGGCCAGCGCGCGCACCTCCGTCGCGTCGAGCCCTGCCATCGGCGAGACCAACAGGGACTCGGCTCGCACCGGGTCGACATAGCCGGGGTGCTCCTCGTCGTCGTTGTCGAGGTTGACCACGGCGTTGAGCGCGTCGAGCAGCGGCTGCACGGCCGGCTCGCGCACCAGCGGCGTGTCGTCGGCGGCCACCTCGACCGGGACCCCGGCGGCGACCAGCGAGCGCCGCAACGGGGGGATGCCGGTGCGCCCGGAGCGGACGAGCACGGCCATGTCGGACCACGCGACGCCGTCCTCGAGGTGGGCGCGGCGCAGCAGGTCGGCGAGGTGCTCGGCCTCGGCCCGCTCGGTGTCGAAGGTCAGCACCTCGACCCGGCCGTCGCCCAGCGGGCCCGCGACGGCGTGCGGCTCGAGGAACGCGCGCCGCGCCTCCTCGTCGATGGTGCCGTTGAGACTCAGTCGGCGGGCGATCCGCTGCGAGGCGAGCAGCAGCCGCGGCCCGAACCGACGCGTCGTACGCAGCGCCACCACGTCGGCGGGCCAGCCGTCGCGGCGTGGGAACGCGGTCGGGAACTCCAGGATCCCGCGCACCTCGGCGCCGCGGAACCCGTAGATCGACTGGTGCGGGTCGCCGACCACGGTCAGGTCGGCACCGTCTCCGGCCAGCGCCCGCAGCAGCGCGACCTGACCGGGGTCGGTGTCCTGGTACTCGTCCACGAAGACGTGGCGGAAGCGGGCGCGCAGCTCGTCGCGGTGGTCCTCGGCCTCGATGACGGCGCGCCGGATCAGGTCGGCGTAGTCGATGGCCCCCTGCCAGTCGAGGACCTCGAGGTACTGGTCGAGGAAGAGCCCGGCCGCGACGTACTCCGGCAGGTCCGCCTCGTGGCCGAGCTTGGTCAGCGCGGTGCCGTCGAGCCCCTTCTCCCGGGCCCGGGCCAGGACGCCCTGCACCTCCTTGGCGAAGCCGCGGGTGCCCACGGCGCGACGCAGCGAGTCGGGCCAGCGCACCGAGTCGGGGGCGTCGGTGAGCAGCTTCTGCAGCACGACGTCCTGCTCGGGGGCCGACAGCAGCCGCAGCGGCGCCTCGTAGAGCTCCGCGGGGGCGTAGGCGCGGATCAGCCCGTAGGCGAAGGAGTGGAACGTCGAGCTCATCGTCGTCGCGGTCGTGCGGCCCAGGCGCGCGGTCACCCGGTCGCGCAGCTGCTCGGCGGCCTTGCGCGAGAAGGTCAGTGCCAGCACCGAGTCCGGCGAGGCGCCGCGCTGCTCGACGCGGTCGACGATCGCCTCCACCAGCGTCGTGGTCTTGCCGGTGCCCGGACCGGCCAGCACCAGCAGGGGGCCGCCCGGGTGGTCGACCACCCGCTGCTGGTGCTCGTCGAGCGTCGGGGGGCGCACGGGGCCCTGCGTGCCGCTGACCAGATGGTACGACGCGGTCGACCTCGCGACGGGTCCTGCGGTGGGCTGGCTCGGGCTCATGACGACAGTCCATCATCCGCCGCCGACAGTGGGGGAACTCAGTTGCCGTCGCGGCGGCGCTTCGTTGGCAATCACTGCCATAGGCGGGGGCGCCGGGCCGTTCTACGGTGCAAGGCATGACTGACGCCTCGCCCCAGGGCCCCCTGTCCGACCTGGTCGTGCTCGACCTCACCCGGGCCCTCGCCGGCCCGCACGCCGCGATGATGCTCGGCGACATGGGCGCCCGCGTCATCAAGATCGAGTCCCCCACCGGCGACGACACCCGGTCGTGGGGACCGCCGTTCATCGGCGACGAGGGCGAGCGCGAGTCGACGTACTTCCTCTCGGCGAACCGCAACAAGGAGTCGATCACCCTCGACCTCAAGGCCGAGGCCGACAAGGACGTGCTCACCCGCCTGGTCGCCCGCGCCGACGTGCTGATGGAGAACTTCCGCACCGGTGTGCTCGACCGGCTGGGCTTCTCCGTGGAGCGCCTGCACGAGCTCAACCCGGGCCTCGTGGTCCTCTCCATCACCGGCTTCGGCCACGACGGGCCGGAGGCCAAGCGCGCGGGCTACGACCAGATCGCGCAGGGCGAGGGCGGGCTGATGTCGCTCACCGGCACCGAGCAGCCGACCAAGGTAGGCGTCCCGATCGCCGACCTGCTGGCCGGCATGAACGGCGCCTTCGGCGTGCTCGCCGCGCTGCACGAGCGGGCCACGACCGGCCGCGGACGCGTCGTACGCACGTCGCTGCTCGCGGGCATGGTCGGCGTGCACGCCTTCCAGGGCACGCGCTGGACGGTCGCCAAGGAGGTCCCCGGCCTGGCCGGCGGCCACCACCCGTCGATCTCGCCGTACGGCATGTTCGCGACGGCCACCGCGCCCGTGCAGATCGCCTGCGGCTCCGAGGGCCTGTGGCGCTCGTTCGCCGACGCGTTCGGCCTCGACGCCGACGACCCGCGCTTCGCCACCAACCCCGACCGGGTCGCGAACCGCGATGCGCTCACCGCGCTCATCGAGGAGCTGTTCGCCGGCGCCCCGGCCGAGGAGTGGCTGGAGAAGCTGGCGCAGGCCGGCATCCCGTCGGGCAAGGTCCGCTCTCTCGACGACGTCTACGAGTGGGAGCAGACCCGCTCGCAGGGCCTGGTGCTCGACGTCGAGCACGCGACCCAGGGACACCTCGAGCTGCCGGGCTCGCCGATCCGCTTCGACGACAACCCGTTCTCGGGCGGTCGCTCCACCCACGTCGCGCCCCCAACGCTGGGGCAGCACAACGAGTCCGTGCGAGCGTGGCTGGAGTCCGACGACGCCTGAGGCTCCGACCCCGGGGCCGACGAGCAGCAAAGAGACGTGACTCCCAGGGCCCCGGTCCCCGCTGTGGGGCTGGGGCCCTTGCCGCGCCGTACGTCGCTGCCCGTCAGGCGTCCTCCGCGTAGAGGGGCACCTGCGTGACCAAGGCATCGCGGACCAGGCTCAGGGCCACATCGCTCAGGGTCCTGTCGACGAGCCGGGGACCACTCGTCTCCGCCGGCCTCGACCCCACGTTGCCGACCTTCGTCCAGAGCTCGTTCCAGACCGGCGAGACGTCGTCGGCGATGACCGGGCGGCCACCCGGGTACACCCAGCCGAGCAGTCCCATCGTGTCGGCGATCGCGTGGCCGTCGGCCCTGCCCCCCGGACTCGTCGCCGCGTGCAGCAGCACCACGATCCCGGCCGTCTCGGCGAACGGCGGATCGCCGGGGACGAGCTGGTCGCGCAGGTGCTCCCACAGGGCGACCGGATCGTCCCTGAGCCGGGTCCCCGACTTGGTGAGCACCAGCGCCCCCTTGTACTTGCGGAGCAGGCCGAGCCCCTGCATCGAGACCCGGAAGCGGTGCAGCGGGTGGACGTCGACCTCGCGGGTGATCGAGAAGATCCAGTCCTGCATCGTGGGCAGGACCTCGGACAGCGCGACGACGTCGACCGGCTTGAGGTAGCCGGCCGCGGTCAGCGCCAGGCCGCCGTCCGCAGCGTGGTCGAGCACCCAGCGGTGAGCACGCAGCGCGTCCTCGAGCTCGTCGTCGACCGGCGAGGCCGGCGCGGCCTCGACCAGCTGCGTGAGCCTTTCGCGCAGGTCCCGGCCGGTCGGTGTGTCGCCGAGGGGACCGAGGATCGCGGCCAGGCGCGGATCGAGCCGGTAGCGGGTGTAGCGCATGGAGTCCACACCCCGAGGATGCCATCCGAACGCCGAGGGCCCCGGCCCCACACCAGGTGTGGAGCCGGGGCCCTCGTCGTACGTCGTGTGGCTCAGCCCAGGTCGACGATGGCGGCGACGGGGCCGCCACCCTCGGGGCCCTGGTGGGCCGCGGAGACCGACACGAAGACGGCCGGGTCACCGGTGACGGCGGCGGTCACGCCACCGACGCAGGACTTGATCTGACGGTGCCAGTGCACGTCGGAGTCGTCGAGCATCGCGTTGCGACGGCCGCGGACCTTGCCGTCCTGCGACGCCTCGCACTTGAGGAAGACGTTGACGAGCTTGCCGTCGAGGTCGGTGTGGTGCGGGCGGTCGGGCAGCTCGAGGCCGGCGTCCTTGATGGCCGACCAGATGCCGTCCGCGTCGAGCGCGTCCGTCATCACCGAGTGGCCGACGCGGTAGCGGCCGCCGACGCCCTTGGCGTTGCCGACCACGACGACCTGCGCGCGGTCCAGCTCGACGCCCGAGGAGCAGGACGCCACGGCCGAGTAGAGCTCACGGTTGTGCATGACGTCCTCGTCGGAGGGCATCTCGATCTCGCCGAGCGCGACGGCGATGCCGAGCGCGGTGACGCCGTTGGAGAGGTCCATCGACTCGTGGGTGTGCTCGGTCCAGACCTGCTGGCCGCGGCTCTTGGCGTCACGGATCGTGTCGATCGTGAGCAGCGGGGTCTTGGTCTGCACGTAGTGCACGTCGGCGGGGTCGGTGATCCCGGCCTTCTCCATCGCGACCTTCACGGCGTCTGCGACCTTGGTGATCATCGGCGTGCGGCCGATCTCCTCGGGCAGCAGCTGCTCGCTCATCGCGAAGCCGACGGTCAGGCGGGCCTCGTCGGAGGGCTCGGCGTCGGTGGTGGCGAAGATCGTGGCGTGGGGGCTGATCACGCCGTCGGTGCCGCCGGACCAGACGATCGGGACCTGCTTGACCTGGTCGGCCGGGGCGCCCTTCTCGATGAGGACCTCGCGGAAGGCACGGTCGGCGATGATGCGCGTGTAGTCGTTCACGCCGCCGTTGCCCTCGGTCTTGCCGATGATCGCGATGACCCGGTCGGCGGCCATGATGCCGTCGTCGATGAGCTTCGCGAGCTCGCTGGCGTCGGCGACGGAGTGGATCGGGACCTTGCGTACTTCGATGGCGGAGGGCATCCGGTTCCTTTCGGGTTGGCAGCGGCCGGGGTGGGCCGCAGGAGATTCAGGCAGTAGGCGGTGCGGTGCGGTGTGGTCTGGGTGGGACAGGTCAGTCGGGGACGATGACGGTGCCGGCCTCGCCGGCGATCCCGTCGACGATGTGGTCGAGGCTGGTGATCACCGAGCGCAGACCGCCGTTCTCGACGAAGCGGCACGCCGCGTCGACCTTGGGACCCATGGAGCCCCCGGCGAAGTGCCCCTCGGCGGCGAGCTCACGCATCCGCGAGACGGAAACGGTGCCGAGCGGCTCGGCCTGCGGCGTACCGAAGCGCAGGATCGCGTTGGGCACGTCGGTGGCGACGACCAGCACGTCGGCCTCCACGCTACCGGCCAGCAGCGCAGCGCCGAGGTCCTTGTCGATGACGGCCTCGACGCCGGCCAGGCCGTCGTCGGTGCGGATCACCGGGATGCCGCCCCCACCGTTGCTGATCACGATGAAGCCGGCCTCGACGAGAGCGTGCACGGCAGGGGCGTCGATGATCTCGACGGGCTCGGGCGAGGCGACCATCCGGCGCCAGCCCTTCTCACCGCGGTCCTCCCACGTCTCACCGTGCTCGATCAGCGGGGCGGCCTCCTCACGGGTGAGGTAGCGGCCGATCGGCTTCGTGGGGTTGAGCAGCAGCGGGTCGTCGGCGTCGACCCGGCTGCGGGTGACGACGGTGGCGCAACGCCGGTCGGAGCCTCGTGTGGCGAGCTCGTGGTCGAGCGCGTTCATCAGCACGTAGCCGATCGTCGCCTGGGTCTGCGCGCCGCACCAATCGAGCGGCACCGGCGGTACGACGCTCGCGGCGACCTCGTTCTTGACCAGCAGGTTCCCGACCTGAGGACCGTTGCCGTGGGTGAGGACCACGTCCACCGGGTCGGGGCGGGTCACCAACTCCGCGACAGCGGCCATCGCCGTCTGCACGGCAGCGATCTGGTCTTCGGGACGCGCACGTCCGTCGGGGGATGTCATGGCGTTTCCGCCGAGCGCAAGCAGGACCTTCATGTGGCAAAACTAGTGACCCGGAGCACGTCGAGCACCGGCAACTAAACCCAACGAAGCGGGCCGGTCATGGCAACTAGTGCCAGTGGGTCACCGGGTGCCGACGTCGGAGAACCGGAAGCCCAGCGAGACGACGCAGGTGAAGAGGGCGTCGACCTCCCGCGGCCGAGTGCGCTCGATGGCGAGACGGGGACGTGTCACCGCCTCGACCTAACCGGCGCGGGCGGCGTCCAGTTCGCGTTTCAGCACGTCGATGACCCGGTTCGGCTCTCGGCCCAGGAGCGCGCGCAGCACCAGGCCACCGGCCGGCAGACCGCGTCGGTCGTAGTAGCAGAACATCGCGACCAGGAGATCGCGCTCACGAGGGTCCAGGTCAGCCCCTGTCGTCGCGACCCACTCCTGGGGCGGCGTACGGCGCGCGCGGACCGGGCGGCCCAGCACCCGGGAGGCGGCAGCGGCGACGTCGGCGACGGTGACCAGCGCGGGCCCTCCGAGCTCGTAGGTCGCGCCGACGTGGGCGTCGTCGAGCAGCACGGTCGCCGTGGCCTCGCCGACGTCGATCAGGTCGACCAGCCCGAACGGCTGGTCGACGGCGTAGGGGACGACGAGGTCGTCGTCCCGTGCGGCGGCCGCCAGGGCCGGCACGAAGTTCTGCACGTAGGCGCAAGGCTGGAGGATCGTCCAGTCCAGCCCGGAGCGCCGGATCGCGTCCTCGCTCCACGCCTTGGCGAGGTGGTGTGGCATGTCCGGGGCGTAGGGCGAGGCCACCGAGTGGTAGACCACCCGCATCACGCCGGCCAGCCGGGCCGCGGCGAGCACGTCGCCCACGAAGCCCGGCTCGTCAGGGTGGAGGTTGGGCGCGATCACGTGCACCGCGGCGCACCCGATGAGGGTGTCGGGCAGGGTGTCCCACTGCGCGCGGCCCACTCCCACCGGCTCGGCGCCACGGTCGGTCAGCGCCGCCGTGACGGCGCGCCCGGTCTTGCCGGACGCGCCGACCACGGCGATGCGATGGCTCACAACCAGTCGACCGCTGCGGACGCGGCGCCGTCGGTGGCGAGCTGGGCGTAGCCGGGTCCCCGGTCGAAGAACGCCTCGGACGCGGCGGGGCGCCCGGCGCGCTCGGCGGCGGTCTCCTCCGCGTCGTACCCGAGGGTGTCGTCGTCGACCGATCCGGTGAGGACCACGCCGTAGTCCGCGAACGCGGCCTGCGGAGAGACCTTGCGCCACACCACGTCGCGCACGACCATCTCAGGGTCGCGCTCGAGCGGGTTGCCCCAGCCTCCGCCACCGGTGGTGCGGATCCGGATGACCTCGCCCGCCTTGACCGGCTCGTCGTCGGCGAGGGCGTCGACGATGCGCTCGTTGGGGCCGCCGGCGTCGATGACGACCTCGAACGGCTTGCCGGCGAGACCGCCCTTGACGCCCCAGCAGGCCAGGATCGACCGGTCCGCGATGGACATGAAGTGGCCGTCCTTGAGCATCCGGATGTGCTTCTCGTAGCCCAGTCCGCCGCGGAACTTGCCGGCGCCGCCGGAGTCCATGGCCAGGCCGAGGCTCTCCACGAGGAACGGGAAGCGCGACTCGGTGAACTCCGAGGGCAGGTTGCGCGAGTCGGGCACGACGTGGATGGTGTCCTCGCCGTCGGCGTAGTAGCGGCCGCCGGAGCCGCCGCCGAGCACCTCGCGCATGAGGTAGGAGCGGCCCTCCATGTCCTCGCCGTACACGCCGGTGTAGCGGATCGTCTCCTGGTCGGCCGGCATCTTGCCGTCGACGGCCTTGGCGACCACGCCGGCCAGCACGCCGAGCAGCCGCAGGATCACGAACGTGCGGGCGTTGGTCGGCGCCGGGAAGACCGGCGTCAGCAGGGTGCCGGGCGGCGGGAACTTCATCTCGATGAGCGGCACGATGCCCTCGTTGACGTCGAGCTCGGCCATCCGCTCGGGGGTGTCGGCGAGGTTGCGCAGGATCGGCGCGAGCCACTTCTTGAGGAAGTTGCCGTCGGAGTAGTCACCGCAGTGGTTGATCGGGCCCTTGGCCTGCGGGGACGTGCCACCGAAGTCGATGACCAGACGCTCGCCGCCCGGGTCCTCGGGACCGGTGCGGGTGAGCGTGATCCGCTGCGTGTAGAGCTGCGGCTCGTCGACGCCGTCGTGCTCGGCGTAGTCCTCCCAGACCCACTCGCCGACGGGGATCTTGGTGAGGATCTCGCGGCGATAGGTCTCGGTGGTGCGGTCGATGATCGCGTCGAAGCAGGACTCGATCGTCTCGCGGCCGTAGCGGTCGAAGAGCTCGCCCAGACGCTGGGCGCCCATCAGGCAGGCGGAGCACTCGGCGTCGAGGTCGGCGGCCAGGCTATCGGGCATCCGCGAGTTGCGGGTCATGATCGCCAGCGCCGACTTGTTGGGCACGCCGGCGTCCCACAGCTTGATCGGGGGGACCATCAGGCCCTCCTCGTAGACCGTGGTCGCGCCACTGGGCATCGAGCCGGGCACGCAGCCGCCGATGTCGTCGTGGTGGCCGAAGGCCTGGACGAACGCGACGACCTCGGGACCGTTGCCGGAGTCGTGGAAGACCGGCACCGTGACGCACAGGTCGGGAAGGTGGCCGATGCCGCCCTCGGACCGGTAGACGTCGTTGTGGAAGAAGACGTCGCCGGGCTTCATCTCCTCCAGCGGGAAGTCGCGTGCCACCGGGTGGACCAGCGCGGAGTAGGAGCGGCCGGTGAGCTTGCGCAGCAGCCGGTCGTGGATGCCCGCGCGGAAGTCGTGGGCGTCGCGGATCATCGGGCTGCGGCTGGTGCGGCCGATGGCGGTCTCGACCTCCATCTCCACCGCGGCCAGGCTCCCCTGGACGATCTCGACGACGACCGGGTCGGCGCTGCGGCCGGCGTCGTCGGTCAGCGACCCGAACGGGAAGTCGGTGGGGGCACGACGGCTCTCACCGTCGACGTAGCCCTGGTGCGTGTGCGTGGCGCTCACTTCTCCCCCTCGCGGGTGACGATGATGTTCAGGTAGGCGTCGATGCGGGCGTGGAAGCCCGGGTGCAGCGGCACGGTGGAGCCGAACTCCTCGATGATCGCCGGGCCGGCGATCTCCTGGCCGGGCACCAGGTCGGCACGCCAGAAGACCGGCGTGTCGACGTAGCCGTCGGTGGCCTCGAAGCAGACCTCGCGGCGCGAGCGGGGCTCGGGAGCCCCCGCGTCGGCGACGATCTCGTGGCGCGCGATGTCCGGGCGCTGGATCGGGCCGATGCCGGACACGCGCAGGTTGACCCACTCGACCTGCTGGGTCGGGTCGGTGGAGAAGTCGTAGCCGTAGAGCGCCTTGTGCTCGGCGTGGAAACGGTCGGCCACCTCGGTCAGCAGGGCGTCGTCGATCTCACCTTCCGGCAGCGGCACCCGGACCTCGAAGGCCTGGCCGAAGTAGCGCAGGTCGGCGGTGCGCTGGAAGCGGTGCTCGCTGGCCGCGAAGCCCTCCTTGTCGAGCGCCACGCGGGCCTGCTCGGCGAGGCCGTCCATGATCTCGCGTACGTCGGACGCGGCGAGGTTGTCGGCCAGGGAGACGTGGGTGCGGACGTAGTCGTTCTTGACGTCCACGGTCAGCAGCCCGAAGGCCGAGACGTTGCCCGGGTTCGGCGGGACCAGGACGGCCTGCAGGCCGAGCACGTCGACGAGACGGCACAGCAGCAGCGAGCCGGAGCCGCCGAACGTCGTGAGCGTGAAGTCGCGGACGTCGAGCCCGCGCTTGACCGTCACCTGGCGCAGCGCGTTGGCCTGGTTCCACGCGGAGATCTCGAGGATGCCGGTGGCGCACGCCTCGGGGGTGATCTTGAGGTCGGCGGCGAGCTTCTCGAGACCGACCTTGGCGGCGTCGACGTCGAGCGGGATCTCGCCACCGAGGAGGTGGGGAGGGATCCGGCCGAGGTAGACGTGGGCGTCGGTGATCGTGACGTCCGCGCCGCCCTTGGCGTAGCACAGCGGGCCCGGGTCGGCGCCGGCCGAGTGCGGGCCGACCTTCATCGTGCCCTCGGGCGAGAGCCAGGCGATGGAGCCGCCGCCGGCACCGACGGTGACGACGTCGATCATCGGGATCTTGGACGGGAACGCGCCCACGCTGCCCTCGGTGGTGAGCGTCGGCTCACCGTCGATGACGACGCTGACGTCGGTCGACGTGCCGCCACCGTCGCTGGTGAGGACCTTGTCGAAGCCGGCGACCTTGGCGATCAGGGCCGCGCCGAGCGCGCCTGCCGCGGGGCCGGAGAGCACGGTGGTGATGGGCTGGTGGACGACCTCGTCAGCGCTGAGCACGCCACCGTTGGACTTCATCACGTAGAAGGGGACGGTCTTGCGGGCGCCGGTCGCGGCAGTGCCCTGCCCGACGACGTACTCCTCGAGACGGTTCTTGATGTTGGTGACGTAGCGGCTCAGCTTGGGCTTGACCGCGGCGTCGACGAGCGTGGTCATCGCGCGCTCGTACTCGCGGTACTCGCGCAGCACCTCGCTGGAGAGCGAGACGACGGCCTCGGGGTGCTCCTCGCGGAGGACCTGGCGCATCCGCTCCTCGTGCTCGGGGTTGGCGTAGGCGTGCAGGAAGCAGACACCGAGGGTGTCGATGCCCTGCGCCTTGAACCAGCGCGCGACCTGGCGGGCGCCGTCCTCGTCGAAGGGACGGACCTCCGCGCCGGTGTGGTCGAGCCGGCCGCCGACGCCCTTGACGAGGTGGCGGGGGACGATGCGCGGCGGCTTCACCCAGAAGTAGGAGTTGCCGTAGCCGTCGGGGACGGACTGGCGCGCGATCTCGAGCATCGCGTCGTAGCCCTCGGTCGTGATGAAGCCGAGTGCGTCGACCTTGCCCTCGAGCAGCTGGTTGGTCGCCACCGTGGTGCCGTGGCTGACCGCGCTCAGCGCGTCGCCATGACCGGCCGGGAGACCCAGCAGGCCCAGGACCTTGTCGATGCCGGCCATGAAGCCGTCGGCGGGGTTGCTCGGAGTGGAGGGGGTCTTCGTCGTGACCAGCTCGCCGCTGTCCTCGTCGAAGGCCACAACGTCAGTGAAGGTGCCGCCCGTGTCGATCCCGACCCGAACCCGGCTCGGGATGCGCGGTGCGCCCTGTGCAGCAGTGTCAGCCATGGCTTGATTCAAGCGGTCCGGAGCACTGCGCGGCGACGGCAGGAAGTGCCAACCAAACGCCAATTCGTTGGCAGATCCTGAGGTGACACTCAGGCGTCGGCGGCACGCTCGTTGTAGATGCCGGCCGGCTCCTGGCCGCTCAGTGCCTGGATCGCCGTCATGATCTCGTCGGTGGCCTCGCGGCGAGCCCGTCCCGAGGCGATGCCGACGAAACGACCGGTGAAGTCGATCGGCGCCCCGAACTCGATCGAGATCTTGACCAGACGCGGGAAGCGCGCGCCGACCGGCTGCAGCTGCTCGGTGCCGCGCAGGCCGACCGGGACCACAGGTACGCCGGCGGTCAGCGCCAGGTGCGCGACCCCGGTGCGGCCCCGGTAGAGCCGGCCGTCGCGCGAGCGCGTGCCCTCGGGGTACAGCCCGAACGCCTCCCCCCTGCCCAGCACCTCGAGGGCGGTGTCGAGGCTGGTCATCGCCGCCCGCGCGTCGTCGCGGTCGACGGGCAGCATCCCCAGCCCCTCGAACCACGCGCGCGAGAGAGCACCCTTCGCTCCGGTCCCCGTGAAGTAGTCGGACTTCGCCAGGAACACCACCTTGCGCGGAACCACGATCGGGATCACCACGCTGTCGGCGAAGCTGAGGTGGTTGCTGGCGAGGATCACTCCCCCGCTGGAGGGCACGTTCTCCAGACCGCGCACGGAGGGGCGCCAGATCGCCTTGGCGACGGGCGGGACGACGGCATGAAGCGCTCGATAGATCATCTGGCGCCCATGCTCTCACCGCCTGGCGGTCGAACACCCCGGCCGTTCGCTGGTCGAGCAGATCGCGCAGCCGATCGTTGGTCGAGCAGATCGCGCAGCCGATCGCTGGTCGAGCAGATCGCGCAGCCGATCGCTGGTCGAGCAGGTTGCGCAGCAACCGACGTCGAGACCCACCCCACCCTCGGTGGTCGAGCAGGTTGCGCAGCAACCGACGTCGAGACCCCACCCGCAGACACGCCGAAGCCCCCGCCGGATGCTGCCTACGGCGGGGTCCGGGGCGATGCAGCTATTCGTCCGGCGCAGGTACGGCGCGGGCCCGGTCGCGGGTCACGTCAAGCGTCCCAGTGTGATCGCGCAGGTACTGATAACCCTGCGGGCTGGTCCACAGGAACGTGCCTGGATCGATGACGGTGTACGACCACGGGCTGTGGGTCTTGTGGCGGTGATGTCTGCGGCACAACGGAGCGAGGTTGCAGGAGCAGGTGCTTCCGCCGGCGGCGTGTTCTTGGACGTGGTCACAGTCCGCCCGATGCCCGTCGGGCTTGAGCTTCCTGGCGGGCCGGGTGCACCACGGGAACACACACGAGTGGTTGATCAACCCGACGCGTTCGACGAGCCGGTCGGGGACCTCGTAGGCGCCGACGTGGACGTGGTCCTCGAGATCGATGACCGGCTTCACCACGACCTGGGTGTCCGGGTTGGCGCACCAGTCGCGGACCTGGTCAACCGAGACGAAGGAGCGGGTGTTCTCCACCCGTGCGAGGCGGATCCCGTTCCGGTCCCCGTCGACGTCAGCGTCGGCGCTGTCATCGAGGCCCCGGGCGCGGAGTGCGTCGTGGGAGAGGTGGACGTATAGCACCACCTGCCGCGGACGACGTGTCGTCCCGCGAGCGGGGACCGGGCCCTCGGAGGCCGCAGTGGATGAGCGCGGTTGATCGGGAGCAACGGTTGAGTCGGATCCACCGCGCTGTTCGGATTCAGCCCCGTCCCCGGCGATGAGCCTGTCGTCGGTCGTGGCCTCGTCGCCGGAGCCGGTGTTGAGGTCGAACACCAACTGCTGCCGGGCCAGGTCCGCGACCGCCTTCGCCCGGCGGGCACCGAGCGGCTCCTCCGAGCCCAGGGCACGCTGGGCCTCGGCCCCTGCGGTGACGGCGGCGTCGAGGTCCATCGCGTCCGCGATGTCGAGCTCGCCGCGGATAGCCATGGTGCCCTCGTAGGAGACCTGGTCGGTGTCCACATCGAAACAGCGCCCGTCAGCCGCATTGCGGCGGCGTTGCTCGGCGTCCTCGGGCTGGAACTGGACCCGCGCCTCCTCGATCAGCCGGTCCAGGGCAGCGACACCGATCTTGTGCGCGACCGAGGCGACGTGACGATCCACGAACGCCGCACCAGCGGGCACCAGGCTCATCGTGGCGTCGGCGATGCGGCGCGCCTTCCACGCCACCAGGTCGCCGGCACACACCCGCTTCCACACCTTCGGCAACCGATAGCGCAGTTCGACGGCCTGGCCGACGTAGCGGTTGCCGGCGTCGGTGGACATGCCGACGGCGAGGGCGAACTCGGTGATCGCGAACTCCGCAACCAAAGGTGCACCCTCCCCGGCGATGGGCAGGCCACGGTCGCCGTACCCGTCGTGGACCAGCGCGGCATCGGCGAGGGAGTCGACCGAATGCATCGCGGCCCAGTCGACAGCGGCTTGAAGCTGCTCCGCCTCCGCACGATCAGCCATCGCGCGACGAACGCGCGCGACCTCCAGCACCGCGGCGGCGGTGTCGGGGGCGGCTGTCTGGGTCATGGATCTATTGGATCAGCGACCACCGACATTCCCAGGGCCAGAAGCAGGGCGACGCGCAGACTGTGGAGAACTTTCTTCGCGGGGTGGGTCTCGACGTCGGTTGCTGCGCAACCTGCTCGACCAGCGAGGGCCCGGGAGTCTCGACGTCGGTTGCTGCGCAACCTGCTCGACCAACGAACCGGCTGCGCAACGTGCTCGACCAAGGACGACGCTGAACCACCGACGGCGCTACCGGCTCGCGCGTAGCGTGGAGGCATGAGCCGGATCGTCACCGACCAGCGCGGGCGCCCTGTCAGCGCGCTGGTGAGCATCGTCGTCACTGTGCTGACCCTGGGCTACATGCTGCCGTGGATGGTCGCGGCGCTGCGGGGGAAGTCCAACGCCTGGCCCATCTTCTGGCTGACGCTGTTCCTGGGTTGGACCGCGATCGGCTGGGTCGTGGCGCTGGTGCTCGCGTGCATGCCGCACCAGGCCATCGCGGTGCGCGACCCCTACCGCTGAGCGTGCAGTCCCTCGAGCTGCTGCTGGACGCCGCGAGCGAGGAGCGGATCCGGCGTCAGTGGGAGCTGCTCGCCGAGGCGGGGCTCCCGAGCCTCGCCCACCACACCTCGGAGACCAACCGCCCCCACCTCACCCTCGACGCCCGCGACACCGTGAGCCCCGAAGCGGAGGCCCGGCTCCCCGAGGTGGCGGCGCTGCTTCCGGTGGAGGTGCGCATCGGTGCGCCGTTGCTCTTCCACAACCGTCGCGGTCACGTGCTCGTGCGTCACGTGCTCGTGACGCCGGAGCTGATGGCGCTGCACGCGCGGGCGCATGCCGTCCTCGGCCCCGGCGGCTCCCCGCTGAGCGCACCAGGGGCCTGGGTGCCGCACGTGAGCCTCGCGCACGGCCTTAGCAGCGCTCAGGTGGCCGCCGCCCTCGACCTGCTGACCGAGCACGCCCCGGTGCTGGCGACGGCGAGCAGGCTGCGCCGCTGGGACAGCCCCGGCAAACGCGCCTGGACGGTCGCGCCCGCCGTCGCCCCCACGGAGGCGAGCGACCTCAGCGCCCGCTGACCGCCTCGAACGCCGCCGCGATCTCGAGCAGCCGTCGTTCGCCACCGTGGGGCGCGACGATCTGGATGCCGACCGGGAGCCCGTCCGACGTCGTGCCGGCCGGTACGGCGATCGCCGGGCAGCCGGTGACGGTGATGAAGTAGGCCGAGCGCATCCAGTCGAGGTACGTCGCCATCGGGCGGCCGTTGATCGCCGACGGGAACTCCTGGTCCGCCGGGAAGGGCGGGACCTGCGAGACCGGCAGCACGAGCACGTCGTACGACTCGAAGAAGACCCGCATCCGCTCCGACAGGGCGGTGCGCTGGGTGTAGGCGCGCGCCACGTCGGCGCCGGTCAGCGCCTCCCCGGCCCGGATGTTGTCGGCCAGCGAGGGCTTGAAGGCGTCGGGGTTCTCGGCGAGCAGTCGGCCGAACTTCGCCTGGAAGTGCCACGCCCGCAGCGTGCGGAAGGTGTCGTCGGCCTCGTGCAGATCCGGGTGCGCCGAGGCGACGTGAGCCCCGGAGCGCGCGAACACCCCCGCGGACTCCTCGACGACCGAGGCGACCTCGTCGTCGACCTCGAAGGCGGCACCCAGGTCGACCGAGACGGCGACCCGGACCCCGGCGAGCGAGCCGGACAGGGGCGGCGCGAACGACGAACCGGGGTCGCCGAGGGCGTGGGGGGCCCGGGCATCAGGGCCGGCGAGCACGGACAGCAGCAGCGCGAGGTCGCCGACGTTGCGCGCCATCGGGCCGCCGACCGACGTGGTCTCCCACTGGTTGTAGAGCGGCCACTCCGGCACCCGCCCGAGCGAGGGCCGCAACCCCACGACCCCGCAGAACGACGCGGGGTTGCGCAGCGATCCGCCCATGTCCGAGCCGTCGGCCAGCGGCACCATCCCGGAGGCCAGCGCGCTCGCCGCTCCCCCGCTCGACCCGCCGGCCGAGCGCGAGGGGTCGTGCGGGTTGAGGGTGGTCCCGAAGACCTTGTTGAAGGTGTGCGACCCGGCCGCGAACTCCGGCACGTTGGTCTTGCCGATCAGCACCGCGCCCGCGCCGCGGATCCGCTCCACGAGGAGCTCGTCGCGCTCGGGGACGTGGTCGGCGAACAGCGGCGAGCCGTACGTCGTGCGCCAGCCCCCGACCGCGTGGGTGTCCTTGACCGCGAAGGGCAGGCCGTGCAGCGGGCCCGTCTCCGCACCGGAGGCCAGCGCCTCGTCGGCGGCCAGCGCACCGGCCCGCGCGCGCTCCTCGTCGAGCGACACGATCGCGTTGAGCTCCGGGTTGCGCTCGGAGATCCGGGTGAGGTGCAGCTCGAGCAGCTCGCGCGCCGAGACCTCCTTGGCCGCGACCGCCGCGGCCATCTCCCGGGCGGTCGAGTCGGTCGTGAGGTCGGTCATCGCCGACGGCCGAGCAGCGACCCGACGACCACGCCCAGGAGCACCAGTCCGGCGCCCAGGCCGACCCCCTTGAGGAAGTCCTCCTGCGATCCGGCTGCGGACGCCTTCGCCGGGGCGGTGAAGACCTGACCCGCGGCGGGGGCCGCGACGGCCCCGCCAGCGGCAGCACCAGCAGCGGGCTGGGCCGCGCCTGCCACGGGAGCGGTGCCTGCGGCGGGCGCCTCGGCGGCCAGCGCGGTCACGCCACCGGCGGCGATCACCTTCTCGACGTTGCCGAACATCTCGCCGGCCATCCGCCGCGAGACGCTGGTGAGCATCCGCTGGCCGACGCCGCCGACCATCCCGCCGACGACCGCGTCGGCGGAGAAGGCGATCAGCGTGGTGCCGTCGGCGGCGTCCGTGAACAGCACGTCCACGGTCGCGTCCACGGTCCCGGGCGCTCCGGCGCCGTCGAGCTTCATCCGCAGCGACTCGTGCTCGACGAGGTCCGACATCGTGCAGGCGCCGTGGTAGGTGCCACGGATCGAGGCGACGCCGGCGGTGACGGTCATCGCGTAGGCGTTCTCACCGGTCGCCTCGAGACGCTCGCAGCCGGGGATGGTCTGCACCAGCACCTGCGGGTCGAGCAGCGCGTCCCAGACGGCCGCCACGGGGGCGTGGAGGACGTGCTCTCCGGAGATCTTCATGGTGCTCCTTAGTCAGTGGGGGTGTGCGCGAGGCGCAGGTCGTAGAGCTCGGAGGGCGAGATCGGCATCGCGACGATGTCGAAGCCCTCGGCGTCCTCGATGGCGGAGGCGAAGACGGCGGAGGTCGGGATGACCCCGGCCTCGCCCGCGCCCTTGATGCCGAGCGGGTTGGACGGGGACGGCGTCTCGAGGTGGTCGATGGCGATGCCGTCGGGGATCTCGGTGACGTAGGGCATCAGGAAGTCCATGAAGGACGCGTTGAGCAGCTGGCCGTTCTCGTCGTAGGCCATCTTCTCGTAGAGCGCCCCGCCGATCCCCTGGGCGACACCGCCGTGGATCTGGCCCTCGACGATCATCGGGTTGATCAGGTGACCGCAGTCGTGGACCACGACGTACTTCACGATCTTGATCTCCGCGGTCAGCGGGTCGGTCTCGACGATCGCGGCGTGCATGCCCGCGGCGTACGTCGCGCCCGTGACGGAGTGGAAGTCCTTGCCCTCCAGGCCCGGCTCCTCGCCCTCGGCCACCGGCGTCTTGTCGGGGTCGCCGACCGAGAACTGGGTGGCCTGCTTGGAGGCCTCGTCGAAGGCGTAGCGCAGCGGGTTGGAGAGCACGGCGACCGTCCCCAGCGCGATCGCCGAGCCCGGCGAGCCCTTGACCCGCACCACGCCGCCGACGATCTCGAGGTCGGCCTCGGCCACCTCGAGCGCGTCCGCGGCGATCCGCAGCGCCTTCTCCTTGGCCTTCTTGGCGGCCTTGTGGATCGCCGAGCCGCTCATCACCGCGGCGCGCGAGGCGAACGTGCCCACGGCGTACGGCATCCGGCGGGTGTCGCCGGTGACGATCTCGACGTCCTCGAACGGCACACCCAGCTCGTCGGCGACGATCTGCGCGAACGCGGTCTGGTGGCCCTGCCCCTGGGTGGTCAGGCCGGTCGCGACCTTGACCTTGCCGGTGGTCTCGATGTGGACGTGGGCGCCCTCGTAGGGACCGACGCCCGTGCCCTCGACGTAGCAGGCCAGGCCGATGCCGAGCTTGCGTCCCTCGGCGGCTGCCGCGGCCTTGATCGCCGGGAACTCGTCCCAGCCGATCAGCGCCTTGGTCTTCTCCAGCATCTGCGGGTAGTCGCCGGAGTCGTAGATCAGCGGCCGGCCGTCCTGGAAGATCAGGCCCTGGTCGAAGGGGAACTCGTCGGGCTGGATGAAGTTGACCTCGCGCACCTCGAGCCGGTCCTTGCCGAGGTAGGCCGCGATCGCGTCCATCGTCCGCTCCATCACGAAGCAGCCCTGCGGGCGCCCGGCGCCGCGGTAGGGCGTGACGATCACGGTGTTGGTGTAGATGCTCTCGAACGTGACCCGGTAGGCCTTGGGCTTGTAGGGCCCGAGCAGCTGGGTCGACGCCACGATCGGCACGATCAGGCCGTACGGCGTGTAGGCGCCGTGGTCGTGCCAGAACATCACGTCGAGGCCGAGGATGCGCCCGTCGTCGTCGAAGCCGACGTCGACGTGGTGCAGCTGACCGCGCTCGTGGGCCGACGAGATGAAGTGCTCGCGACGGTCCTCGGTGAACTTCACCATCCGCCCCAGGGCGCGGGCCGCCAGCGGCACCAGCACCTCCTCGGGCCAGGGGTGGTTGATCTTCACACCGAAGCCACCGCCGGTGTCGGGGGTGATCACGTCGACCTGGCCGAGGTCGAGGCCGAGCTTGGCGGCGACCGCGGCCCGCACGCCGGTGGAGGTCTGGGTCGACGTCCACAGCTGCAGGCGGTTCTGGTCGGCGTCCCAACGAGCGACCGTGCCGCGCCCCTCCATCGGGGTGCAGGCGCTGCGCTCGATGCTCAGGTCCAGCGACAGCGTGTGCGGCGCCTTGGCGATCTCGGCGGGCGCGTCCCCGTTGTGCTGCTCAGTGCGCGCGGCCACGTTGCCGGGGACGTCCTCGTGCACGAGATGCTCGGCGGCGCGGGAGGTCTCGATGCCCACGACGGCCGGGAGCACGTCGTACTTCACCCGGATCCGGCCGACGGCGTCCTCCGCGACGTAGCGGTCCTCCGCCACGACGAAGGCGATCGCCTCGCCGACGTAGTTGACCTCGTCCTTGGCCAGCGCGTACTGCGTGCGGCCGTGGGTGAGCGTCGGGTGCGGGATCAGCAGCGGCAGCGGCTCGGCGGCCGGGCCCTCGAGATCCTCGTAGGTGTAGACGGCGTGGACGCCCTCGACCTCGAGCACGTCGGCGACGTCGATGTCGAGGATCCGGGCGTGGGCGTGCGGGCTGCGCAGCACCGCGGCGTGGAGCATGTCGGTGGCGCTGTCGACGCCGACGTCGTCGACGTAGCGGCCCTGGCCGCGCAGGAAGCGCTGGTCCTCGACGCGGGCGACGCGGGTCCCGAAGAGCTTGGTGGTCATGCCTGCTCCTCCTCCTCGGTCGACTCGGGAGTGGGGGCGGCGGAGCGCTCGGCGATGATCTCCGCCGCGCGCTCGACCGACTTGACGATGTTCTGGTAGCCGGTGCAGCGACACAGGTTGCCGGCGATCATGTCGCGGGCCTGCTCGTGACTGGGGCACGGGTTCTCGCGCAGTCCGGCGGTGATCGTGGTGAGGAAGCCGGGCGTGCAGAAGCCGCACTGCAGGCCGTGGCAGTCGCTGAACGCCTGCTGCACGGGGCTGAGCGACCCGTCGGGCTCGGTGAGGCCCTCGACGGTGGTCAGCTCGGTGCCCTGGGCGGAGACCGCGAACATCAGGCAGGCGCGGATGGGCGTGCCGTCCATCAGGATCGTGCAGGCGCCGCAGACGCCGTGCTCGCAGCCGACGTGGGTGCCGGTGAGGCCGAGGTCGTGGCGCAGCGCGTCGCTGAGCAGCCGGCGGGCCGGGACCTCGATCGCGTAGTCGTCGCCGTTCACGTTGAGCCGGACGGTGTGGAGCTGCTCACCGGTCTGGGGGTCGATCTGCTGCTCTGTCTGCTCGGTGGTCATGCCTGGTCCTCCTTCGCGCCGGCGCCCGCGTCGGCCGAGGCCGCGCGCTGCCGCGCATCGTCGTACGCCGCACGCAGGACGCGCGCGGTGAGCACCCGGGCCAGCTGGGCGCGGTAGGCGGCGGTGCCGTGGATGTCGTCGCCGGGGTCGAGCTGGGCCAGCGCGGTCTCGCCGGCGGCGGCCAGGGACGCGTCGGTGACGCCGCCGGCCAGGTCGGCCGTCAGGTCGACGACGGTGGGGACGTCGCAGACCGAGAGGTAGCCGGCGCGGGCCTCGACGAGGGTGTCACCCTCGAGGCGGACGACCGCGGCGACCCCGCACATGGCGTAGTCGCCGTGGCGGCGCGCGATCTCCTCGAAGGCGACGCCGGCACCGGGTGCAAGAGCGGGGAAGAACGCCTCGACGGCGATCTCGTCGTGGTGGAGCGTGGACTCCAGAGGGCCGAAGAAGAGCTCCTCAGCCGGGATCGTGCGGCGCCCGTTGACCGAGGCGACCTCGAGCGAGCCGCCCAGCAGCCGGAGCACGACGGGCATCTCGGCCGCGGCGTCGGCGTGGGCGATCGAGCCGACCGTGGTGCCGCGGTTGCGGATCGTGGCGTGCGCGACGTTGTCGAGCGCGAGCGCCAGCAGCGGCTGGACGCGCCGGGCGCCGGGGTGGGCGAGCACGGCGGCGTGTCGGGCCAGGGCCCCGACCCGGACCCCGTCAGCGTCGGCGCTGACGTGGTCCAGGCCGGGCACGGCGTTGATGTCGACCAGGGTGCTCGGTGCCGCCAGTCGCATGGACAGCAGTGGCACCAGGCTCTGGCCCCCGGCCAGCACCTTCGCGTCCGGGCTGTTCGCCAGGGTGTGGAGCGCCTCCTCGAGAGTGGCGGGACGGGCGTACGCGAAGGGTGCTGGTTTCACGGGACTTCCTGTCAGTGCTTGGTGTGGTGGTGCGGCGCCGCGTGGTCCTCGGTGTTGGTGCCGGGGCCGCCGACGACGATCAGGCTGCCGTCGGAGTTGCGGGGCGGGGACACCAGACGGGCCAGGTGGTAGCCGAGCACCGCGACGAGCGTGCCGAGGGCGATGCCGCTCAGGACGAAGTCGTCGGTGAACTTCAGCTGCGCGTCGCCGATGGCGATGATGATTCCGGCGGCCAGCGGCACGAGGTTGACCGGGTTGGCGAAGTTGACCTTGTTCTCGGTCCAGATCTTCGCGCCCAGCAGACCGATCATGCCGTAGAGCACCAGGGTGATGCCGCCGAGGACGGCGGGCGGGGTGGCGTTGACGATCGCGCCGAACTTCGGCACCAGACCGAGCAGGATCGCGACGAACGCGGCCACGAAGTAGGCGGCCGTGGAGTAGACCCGGGTCGCAGCCATGACGCCGATGTTCTCGGCGTACGTCGTGGTGGGCGAGCCACCCACGGAGGTGGCGATGACGGTGGCGATGCCGTCGGCGCCGACCGCGCGGCCCATGTAGGGGTCGAGGTCCACCTCGGTCATCTCGGCGACGGCCTTGACGTGGCCGACGTTCTCCGCGACCAGCGCGATGACGGCCGGCAGGACGAGCAGCGTGAAGGTGAGCGAGAAGCTGGGCAGGTGCCAGCCCACGGCGTCCAGGTTGCCGACCAGGGTCTGGTTGCCGACGAGTCCGTCCTCGGTCTTGCCCGGCAGGCCGAACCAGCTGGCGTCCTTGACGGCCGTCCAGTCGACGCGCAGGTGCTCGGTGGCCTCACCGTTGGAGCTGGGCGTGACCGACGTGATCTTGCCGAGCACCTCGTCGGCGAGCCAGGACAGGACGTAGCCGAAGACCAGCCCGAGGACGATCGCGATCCGGCTCAGGAAGCCGCGGAAGGCGACGGCCATGACGATGACGGCGGTCATGGTGATGATCGCGATCCACGGGTCGGCCGGCATGTACGTCTTGGTGGCGACCGGCGCCAGGTTGAAGCCGATCAGCAGCACCACCGCGCCGGTGACGGCGGGGGGCAGCACGGCGTTGACCACGTCGGAGCCGAAGTAGTGGATGACCAGACCGACCAGGGCGAGCAGGATGCCCGCCACCAGGATGGCGCCGGTCACGTCGGCCGGTCCACCGTCCTGGCTGTAGATAGCCGTCGCGCCGCCGACGAAGGCGGCCGAGGTGCCGAGATAGCTGGGGACCTTGCCCTTGACGATCAGCAGGAAGCAGATCGTCGCGATACCGCTCATCATGATCGCGAGGTTGGCGTCCAGCCCCATGACGATCGGGAAGACGAAGGTCGCCCCGAACATCGCGATCACGTGCTGGGCTCCGAGGCCCGTGGTCTTGCCCCAGCTCAGACGCTGGTGCGGGGCTACTGCCTCACCTGGCTTCGGGTCCACGAGATCCCATTTGAACATCGACACTGTGCTGCCTCCTTGCACGAGGACCGTGAGGGTCACGGTCCGGCCACACCCCATGTGGGTGCCGAACCTAGTCGTCCGGACGAGACCTGAGACACGGCGACTGTTGCCGAATGGAGCTCAGGACTCGTGGCAGACATTGTGTTGATGCCCGGGGCGCGCCGCAGGCGAATGCCTCGTTTCTTGCAGCCGTGACCGAACAGTGACCATCTCGCAGCCCTCCGGTGGTCGAGCAGGTTGCGCAGCAACCGACGTCGAGACCCTCAGTCCACGATCTCCAGCACCCGCAGCGCCACCGCCACGTCCAGCCGCAGGTGCGGGTCGGACGACAGCGGCCCCAGCAGGCGCTCGAGCTTGCTGACCCGGTAGCGCATGGTGTTGTAGTGGAAGAACTGCAGCCGCGCGGCCTCCGCCACGTTGAAGTTGGTGTCGAGCAGCACCTGCAGCGTCTCGCGCAGGTCGGTCGCCTCGGTGGTCGTGCCCGCCAGCGGGCCGAGGACGTCGCGAGCGAACGCGCGCAGCTCACCGGTGTCCGGCACCAGCGCGATGAGCCGGTGCACCCCCAGCTGGTCGAAGTGCGTGGTCGATCCTCCCCCGTGCACCCGGCGCCCGACCTCCACCGCCCGGCGGGCCTGGGCGTAGGCCTCCGGGAGCTGGTCCAGCGAGCTCACCACCCGGCTGACCCCCACGGAGAACGCGCGCCGGCCGCCGCCCTTGTCCCCGCGCACGCCCGTCACCAGGCGTTTCACGATCGCCTCCCCGCCGTCCTCGGTCTCGCCGCTGGCCGACAGGGGCACCGGCACGAGCGTGACGACCTCGGAGGAGAAGTCCACGCTCGGCGCCCCCACGTCGTACCCGTGGGCGACCTGGCTCCACGCCGACGAGAAGCGCTCCTGCCAGCGCCGCCGGACCCGGCTGGAGACCGGCGCCTCCTCCGGGCGCAGCGGATCGATCTCGGCGGCGATCACGACCATCGGCCGGTCCAGGTCCCAGCCGAAGCCCTCGGAGTGCTCGATCACGTAGTCGACGTCGCCGGCTCGACCGAGGAACACGTCGCGCAGGAAGTCGCCGCGGTACTTGTTCTCGACGGCGGTCACCGCCTCCTCGCGGGTGATCAGCAGCGCAGCCACCGCCGCAGCCCGCTCCATCGCGTGCACGTCGTCGGAGGAGATCTCCCCGTCCGCCCGGAAGCAGATCAGCCGGGCCAGGTCGGCCCCTCCTGCGACCACGCGCAGCATCCGGACCTGCCCGTCGCCGGCCGGCGCGCCGTACCCGCTCGCCCGCTCGACGCGGAAGCGACCCGTGGGGTCGAAGAGGTCCAGCTCCTCCATCGCGGCCCGCATGTCCGCCTCGAGCACCGCGGCGCGCTCGCGGCCGTCGGTGGAGGTGACGAGCACCCCGACGTCCAGCACGCGTGCGACCTCGGCGGCGATCTGGCTCAGGTTGCCGCCCTCGAGGACGATCTGGGTCAGCGCCGTGTGCAAGGCGTCGACGCGCGCCAGGGCCCAGGCGGCGTTCTCGGCCGTGGCAGGGGCGATGATGGGAGCGGCGGCGGGGGTTATCAACTTCTGCACCTCGATCGGGGATGGTGTTGGCACAACCTCACATCGGCAAACCGTAGCCTGCCCCACTAGCGTCGAACAGGTGAAACCCCTCGCTCTCGCCGTGGCAGCCCCCGAAAGGGTGCGGCTGCTGCTTGCCGTGAGCGACGGGCCGGCGCCGATCGTGCACCGCGGCCTCCATGCCGTGTACGTCGAGCTCGCCGGGCGCTGCGTCGGCGTCGTGTCCACCGGCGCGAGCGCCGTCCCCTGCGCCATGCGGGTCTCCGCCTCCGATGTGCGCGGGCTCTCCGAGGCACGCTCGGCGTGGCTGGCCTACGGCGCGCTCCGCTTCGACGACACGGTGCTGCGGGTGGGTCGGGTGCTGGACGTGGCCGCGCCTGCGGTCGATGCGGCGACCGTCGCCCACCTGGCCGAGCACCTCCGCCCGACCGATGTCGATCACGTGCGTCGTGCCCTCCCCGAGCGTGCGCTCGCCGACCTCGCCGCCGGCGACCCGCTCGCCGTACCGGCTCTGGTCGGTCTGGGAGACGGTCTCACCCCGCTCGGTGACGACGTCCTCTGCGGGTGGCTCGCGCTGCGCCATGCCGCCGGCGCGCCGGTCGCCGCCGTCGAGACCGCTGTCCGCGACTGCCTCGGGCGCACCACGCTCCTCTCCGCGACGCTGCTCGACTGCGCGGCCCAGGGCGAGGTCGTCCCCGAGTTCGCCGCCCTGCTGCGCGCCGCCGACCGGCGCGACGAGACCGGGCTCGGGACCGCCGCGGCGGCCCTGACCCGCGTCGGCCACACCTCCGGCGCCGGCCTGCTGCTCGGGGCGTCGCTGGCGGCCCACTCTCTTTCCACGCGATCCACTCGAACGAACCCCACCAGAATCTCCGAAGGGAGACGTTGCGCATGACCACCAGCTCTGTGGAGCCGAACGCACCTCACGTCGAGCTCAGGCGAGGCGCCTACGCGGACTCGGTCACCCTGCTCCAGGTGAGCCGGACCGTCGCCGCGATCGACGGGGTCGCCGCCGCTCAGGTCGCCATGGCGACCGCCCTCAACCTCGAGGTCCTCGAGCAGATGGGCTTCTCGGTGCCCTCCGACGCCACCGGGAACGACATGGTCGTCGCGATCCGGCTGGCGACCGACGCCGCCGAGGGCGCGCTCGAGGGCGCGCTCGCCGGTGTCGACGCCGCCCTGGCCGCCTCCTCGCGATCCTCGTCCTCGGAGGCCAGCGAGCTCGCCGCGCCGCGCACGACGCGCAGCGCCCTGCGCCGAAGCGGCACCGGTGACGAGGTCGTGCTGATCTCCGTGCCGGGCTCGGCCGCCCTGGTCGAGGCGATGGACGCCCTCGACGCCGGCCGCGACGTGATGATCTTCAGCGACAACGTCCCGCTCGACCACGAGCTGGCGCTCAAGAACACCGCGACCGAGCGGGGTCTGCTCGTGATGGGCCCCGACTGCGGAACGGCGCTCGTCGGCGGCCTCGGCCTCGGCTTCGCCAACATCACCGCGCCCGGACCGGTCGGCATCGTCGCCGCCTCCGGCACCGGCTGCCAGCAGCTGCTGGCGCTCTTCGACCACGCGGGCGTGGGAGTCACCTCCGCCCTCGGCGTCGGCGGCCGCGACCTGTCCACCGACGTGGGCGGCCTCTCCACCCGCACGGCGCTGCGCCGTCTCGACGAGGACCCGGCGGTCGAGATGATCGTGCTGGTCTCCAAGCCCCCGGCCCCCGAGGTGGCCGCCGCGATCACCGAGTTCGCCGCGACCCTGTCCACCCCGGTGGAGCTGGCGCTGCTCGGCGACGGTCAGCCCGACCTCACCGCCGCGGCCGAGCGGGTGCTCACCCGGCTCGGGCACGCCGTACCCACCTGGCCGACGTGGGGCGACCCGGCGATGGTGCCGTCCGGCCCGCTCCTGCGCGGGCTCTTCGCCGGCGGCACGCTGTGCGACGAGGCGATGCTGATCGCCACCGCCGAGCTCGGACCGATCCGAAGCAACATCCCCTTCTCCCCCGATCTCGCGCTGGGCTCGGACCTCACGGCCGACACCCACCTGATGATCGACTTCGGCGACGACGGCCTCACCCAGGGCCGGGCGCACCCGATGATCGACCCGACGCTGCGCCTGGAGCACCTCGCCCGGGCCGCGGCCGACCCGCGCACCGGCGTGCTCCTGCTCGACGTGGTGCTCGGTCACGGCGCCGAGGCCGACCCGGCCACCGCGCTCGCGCCGGCCATCTCCGAGCTCGGCAAGCCCGTCGTGATCGCCCTCGTGGGCACCGCCCTCGACCCGCAGGAGCTCGAGCGCCAGGCCGCGACGCTGGCCGCCGCCGGCGCCGAGGTCCACCTGTCCAACGCCGCCGCGGCCCGCCGCGCGGTCGAGCTGATCGGAGCCGCCCGATGACCACCTCTCCCTCCACCACCAGCACCCCGACCACCAGCACTCCGACCACCAGCACTCCGGGGCACGTCGTCGGCGCCGGCGTCGACCTCTTCGCCGACGCCGTCGCTGCCCAGGCCGTCCCGGTCAGCCGGGTCGACTGGCGCCCGCCGATGCCGGGCACCGAGGCCGACCTCGCCACGGTCGCCGCCGACCCGCTGCGCCACGCCGCCAACCAGAAGGCGCTGGCGGCGATGTTCGCCGTCCAGGCCGTGCTGGTCGACGTCGCCCCCGCCTCCGAGGTGCTCGGCCTGGAGCCCGGCGACTTCCTGCACGCCGGTCCGCCGATCGGCTGGGACACCGCCTCCGGCCCGCTGCGCGGGGCCCTGATGGGCGCCGCCGCGCTCGAGGGCCTCGTCGACGACCCGGAGGACGCGGTCGCGCTCTTCGAGTCCGGCAAGGGCTACACCCTCGGCCCGTGCCACCACCGTGACGCGGTCGGCCCGATGGCCGGCCTGGTCTCCCCCTCGATGTGGATGTTCGTGCTCGAGGACCCCGCCACCGGCAAGCGCACCTACTGCTCGCTCAACGAGGGCCTGGGCAAGGTGCTGCGCTACGGCGCCTACGGTCCCGACGTGCTCGAGCGGCTGCGCTGGATGTCGGGCGTGCTCGGCCCGCTGCTGCAGAAGGCGGTGCGCAGCACCGTCGACTCCAGCGGTCCCGTCGACGTGACCGGCATCCTCACCCAGATGCTGCAGATGGGCGACGAGGCCCACAACCGCAACCGCGCCGGAACGCTGATGATGATGCGCGACCTGGCGCCGGCGATGGTCGAGTCGGGCTTCCTGAACTCCGACATCGCGGACTCGCTGCGCTTCATCGGCGGCAACGACCACTTCTTCCTCAACCTCGCGATGCCGGCCTGCAAGCTGGCCCTCGACGCCGCCCGCGGCATCGACGGCTCGACGATGGTCGTGGCGATGGCCCGCAACGGCACGGAGTTCGGCATCCAGACCGCCGGCACCGGCGACGAGTGGTTCACCGGTCCCGCGCAGGTGGCCGACGGGCTCTACCTGGGCGATTACGGCCCCGACGACGCCAACCCCGACATCGGCGACTCCGCCATCACCGAGACCGCCGGCATCGGCGGCTTCGCGATGGCCACCGCCCCCGCGATCGTGCGACTCGTCGGCGGCACCGTCCCCGACGCGCTGGCCACCACCCGCCGGATGCACGAGATCTGCCTGGGCGAGAGCCCGCGCTGGTCGGTGCCGGTGCTGGAGTTCCAGGGCGTCCCCAGCGGGATCGACGTCACCTCGGTCTGCCGCACCGGCATCCTGCCCCAGATCAACACGGGCATGGCCGGCGCCAAGGCCGGTGTCGGCCAGGTCGGCGCCGGGCTGGTCAACCCGCCCGAGGAGATCTTCCCGAAGGCGCTGGCCGCCCTCGCGCGTCGTACCCGCGAGCGCGCCTGAGCCAGCACCGCCACGAGCCCCCGGCCGGATCCCTCTCGGATCCCGGCCGGGGGCTCGCGTCGTTCTCGCTCAGGCTGGGTCGGCTGGGTGCCAGAACGCCTGACGCAGGTCGATGCGGCCCGAGGGGCGCAGCGCGGTCCCCTCCTCCAGGTAGTGCTCGAGGGCCCGGCCCTCGTGGCACGCCGGCAGCGACCCGTCGGCGCGCACGACCCGCCACCACGGCACCGGCCCGCCGTACGACGCCATCACCGCGCCGACGGTGCGCGGCCCGCCGCCGCCCAGCTCGGCACCGACGACCTCCGCGATCGCGCCGTACGTCGTGACGCGCCCGCGCGGGACCCGCTCGACGCAGGTCAGCACCCGCTCGGCGTACAGCTCGGGGTCGATCCTGCTCATCCGCCCACGCTAGGGGGTGGGGGCGAAGGGCTCTGTCCCCGGGACCAGACGCAGGCCCTTGATCCCTGAGTGGCGCTGGGCGAAGCGCAGCTGGCGGCGCAGGTCGCCCAGGCCGTTGGAGGCGGGCAGCGGAGCCAGCGCGAGGGTGGAGAGGGTGGCGAAGGCCCGCCCGCGCGAGTCCAGGAAGCCGCTGCCGGAGTCACCGGGGATGCCCGGCGTCAGCGTGTAGGCGTCCCAGCCCCAGCCGCCGTAGGTCGACCCGAGCGACAGCCCGATCTTGGGGGAGAGCACCGTCGTGGGGCGCAGGCTCGACTGGCCCCACGAATAGACCACTCCCCCGGCCGGCTCCCCGTCGGCGTCGAGACCGACGGGCCCGCCCCAGAACGGAACGGACGGGTTGACCTTGTGCCGGTGCCTCGCACCGACCCGCACCAGGGCGAAGTCGTTGGCCGCGCACACGCGCGCGTCAGCGGTCCGCCGCTTCGCCATCGTGAGCCAGGAGCTGTAGACCAGCCGCCCGGCCCCCACCGTGGTCCCCTCGGCGTAGGGCGTGACGCCCCGCGCGAAGCGGACCGGTGTGCCGAGCGGCTGCGAGGCGGTCGAGCACCCGTCGGTGTCGGTGGCCTCACCCCGCCCGGCACAGTGAGCGGCATAGCCGACGAAGACGCGGCCGCGCCGGTCGGTGAAGACGAAGTTGCCCGTGCACTGGGCTCCCCGGGTGAGCATCTGCACGCCGGGGTGGATGGTCGCACGTTGCGCGGGCGCCCAGTCGCCGCTGGCGGCGGCTCGTGCGCCTGTCGAGGCCGTTCCCGCCCCGTGACCGGGAACGACGCTCGCCCAGCTCAGCAGCGCGGTCCCCAGGAGGACGCCCACGCAACGCAGCATCGACTTCTCGCTCTCGAGTCCTGGGTCGACTCAGAGGATCGGCGAGAAGGCCTCGGTGCCCGGCACCAGCGCGAGCCCGGCGATGCCGGAGTGCTGCTGGGCGTAGGCGAGCTCGTGTGCCAGGTCGCCCACGCCGTTGGAGGCGGGGAGCGGCGCCAGCGCCAGCGTCGACAGCGTGCCCAGCGCGTTGCCCTCGGCGTCGAGGAAGCCGGACCCTGAGTCTCCGGGCACGCCCGGCGTCATCGTGTAGACCGAGTGGCTCCAACCGTTGCCGGTCGCGCCCAGGCTGAGCCCGACCTTGGGCGACAGGAGCTCGATGCCACCACGCAGGCTGGAGTTGCCGAACGAGTAGACCTTGTCGCCCGCCGCGCTGCCGCCCGAGCTGACCGCCACGGGGCCACCCCAGAAGGGCACGGACGGGTTCACCTTGCTCACGTCTGCGGCGTCGACCTTGACCAGCGCGAAGTCGTTGTAGGCACAGGTGTCCGCATCGCTCTCGCCGCGCTCCTGCATGGTGTTCCAGCTGCTGTAGGCGAGCGTGCCCCCACCGACCGTGGTGCCGGCGCCCAGCAGCGAGCCGCCCTCGACGAAGTCGACCTTGGTGCCCAGCGGGAGCGACGCCGCGTCGCAGCCGTTGGTGTCGGTCGCCTCACCCAGCCCGGCGCAGTGCGCCGCGTAGCCGACGTACGTCGCGCCCGAGCCGTCGGTGAACACGAAGTTGCCGGTGCACTGGGCGCCCTCGGTGTACATCTGCACGCCCGGGTGGATCGCGGCGGAGTCGGCTGGCGCCCAGGTCGGCGCGGCGGACTTCTTGGGCGCGGCGGCGGCGGGCGGGGCAGTGACGAGGGCCGCGGCCAGGGCGGCAGCGCCGGCGAGGCCGACCACCGAGCGGGCGGTACGGCGGGCGGGGAGGGAGCGCAGGGACGTCATCGAGGGGCCTTTCGGGGGGTTCGGCCGGCACCCGAGCGCGCCGGCGCTTGTGACTCCCCTCTCAACGACGACGGCCCACCCGGGTTACGAGAACCGGGGTGGGCCGTGCGGTCGTGCGGTGGCTCAGTACGACGGCTGGCTGGGGTCGATCTGGTTGACCCAGGCCACGACGCCGCCACCGACGTGGACGGCGTCGGCATAGCCGGCGCCCTTCACGATCGCCAGCGTCTCGGCCGAGCGGACGCCGCTCTTGCAGTGCATGACGACCTGCTTGTCGGCCGGGAGCCTCTCGAGGGCGGAGCCGTTGAGGAAGTCGCCCTTGGGGATCAGCACCGAGCCCGGGATCTTGTTGATCTCGTACTCGTTGGGCTCGCGTACGTCGACCAGGACGAAGTCCCGCTCGCCGCTCTCGCGCTCCTTGAGCATCGTCTCGAGCTGGGTCACCGAGATCGTCGAGCCGGCGGCGGCCTCGGCGGCCTCGTCGGAGACCGCGCCGCAGAACGCCTCGTAGTCGATCAGCTCGGTCACCGTCGGGTTGTCACCGCACAGCGCGCACTTGGGGTCCTTGCGCACCCGCAGCTTGCGGTACTCCATCTCGAGGGCGTCGTAGATCATCAGCTTGCCGACGATCGGGTCGCCGATGCCGGTGAGCAGCTTGATCGCCTCGTTGACCTGGATCGAGCCGATCGACGCGCACAGCACGCCCAGCACGCCGCCCTCGGCGCAGGAGGGGACCATGCCCGGCGGGGGCGGCTCGGGGTAGAGGCAGCGGTAGCAGGGCGCCTCGGCGCTCTCGCCGTTCTCCTTCTCCGCGTGCGGCCAGAAGACCGACGCCTGGCCGTCGAAGCGATAGATCGAGCCCCACACGTAGGGGATCTTCAGGAAGTACGCCGCGTCGTTGACCATGTAGCGCGTCGCGAAGTTGTCGGTGCCGTCGACGATCAGGTCGTAGCCCTCGAAGACCGCCATGACGTTGTCGTTGTCGAGCCGCTCGCCGTGCACGACCACGTCGACGTAGGGGTTGGCCTCCTTGATGGAGTCGCGCGCGGACTCCGCCTTGGGGCGCCCGATGTCGGACTGGCCGTGGATGATCTGGCGCTGCAGGTTGGACTCGTCGACCTCGTCGAACTCGGCGATGCCGATCGTTCCGACGCCGGCGGCGGCCAGGTAGAGCAGGGCGGGGCTGCCCAGTCCGCCCGCCCCGATGACCAGGACCTTGGCGTTCTTGAGCCGCTTCTGCCCGGTCATCCCGACGTCCGGGATGATCAGGTGGCGGCTGTAGCGACGTACCTCGTCGATGGTCAGCTCGGCGGCCGGCTCCACGAGCGCGGGAAAGGACACGGCGTTAACTCCTCAGGGCGGACGATCGATGGTCCCGGCACAACACCGGCAACCCGTCTCATGTTCCCGCCCGACGGGGCCGCGACGCGCGGCATCCCGTCATCCGGACGGGGGTTACGGACCGGTAGGCTGCGCGCACAACGTGGGGCACAGACCCGCACCGGCCGAGGAGCACCGAGTTGACCGCTGACCAGTACGACGTGGACCGTCCGCGCCCTCGCGGCGCCCGGATGCCACGCCGTGAGCGTCGTGCCCAGCTGCTCGACTCCGCGCTCGAGGTCTTCGTCGCCCAGGGTTACCACGCGGCGGCGATGGACGACATCGCCGAGCGGGCCGGGGTCTCCAAGCCAGTGCTCTACCAGCACTTCCCGGGCAAGATGGAGCTCTACCTGGCGCTGCTCGACACCTCCTGCGACGCGATCATCGAGAACTGCCGGCTGGCCCTGCTGTCCACCGAGGACAACAAGCACCGCGTGCAGGCCGCGATCAACGTCTTCTACGACTACGTCGCCGGCGAGAGCGGCGCCTTCCGGCTGGTCTTCGAGTCCGACCTCACCAACGAGCCCGCCGTGCGCGAGCACGTGGAGCGGGTGACCACGGAGACCGCCGCGATGATCGCCGATGTCATCCATGACGACACCAGCCTGAGCGAGACCCAGTCGCGACTGCTGGCCGTCTCGCTGGTGGGAATGGCACAGGTCAGCGCGCGGTTCTGGCTCTCGGAGGCGTCCGGCATCACCCAGGACGACGCGGCCGCCCTGGTGGCCGGCCTGGCCTGGCGCGGCATCCGCGGCTACCCGCGCGCCGAGGACAGTTGAACGCCCACCCCGTAGCCTCAACCACACCGCAGCACCGAGAACTTCAGGAGGAGACCGTGGAGGTCAAGATCGGCATCCAGAACGCGCCGCGCGAGCTGCTCGTCGAGAGCGACGAGAGCGCCGAGGCAGTCGAGAAGCTGGTCGCCGAGGCGGTCAGTGGTGAGAGTGTCCTCGCCCTCACCGACAGCCGCGGCCGGCGCGTGCTCGTGCCCGGCTCCCGGATCGCCTACGTCGAGCTCGGCAACCCGAGCGCCAAGCAGGTCGGCTTCCGCAGCTGACCCGTCAGAAGATCGCGCTGACCCGGCGCAACATGCGACCTGACCCGTCAGAGACTCTCACCGAGGTGTGAGCTTCTGACGGGTCAGTCGCACTTTTCTGACGGGTCAGCTGTCGAGGCCGAGGTCGCCCATGCGCTGGTCGTGGCGGTCGGTCATCCGGGTGAACATCCGTCCGATCGCCGCGAGGTCGAGGCCGGGACGGTCGACGCCGCCGGCCAGCAGCGCGGAGAGCGCGTCGCGCTCGGCGACGACCCGCTGCGCCTGGGAGAGGGCCTCCCCCATCAGCCGGCGGCCCCACAGGGCAAGCCGTCCGCCGAGACGCGAGTCCTGGGCGATCCCGGCTCGGACCCGGTCCACCACGAAGTCGGAGTGGCCGGTGCTGCTCAGCGACGAGATCACCAGCTCCCGGGTCTCGGTGTCGACGAACGCCGCGATCTCGCGGTAGAAGTCGGCGGCGAGCCCGTCCCCGACGTACGCCTTGATCAGGCCCTCGAACCAGTCGGCGGGGGCGGTGTGCTCGTGGAAGGAGTCGATGGGCGTCCGGAACGGCGCCATCGCGTCGAACGGGTCCGCCCCCAGCTCCAGCAGGCGCTCGCGCAGCGGCTCGACGTGGTTGAGCTCGGTCGCGGCCATCGCGGCCAGGGCGTACTTGTCCTCCAGCGTGGGAGCGAGCTTGGCGTCCTCGGCGAGCCGCTCGAAGGCGGAGATCTCCCCGTAGGCGATCGCCCCGAGGAGGTCGACGACGGCTGCACGGTACTGCGGGTCCTGGGAGGCCAGAGGGACGTCCGGCCAGACCGGCGATTCAGTCATGCTCGCACCCTACCGATACAGTAGCCCCATCGAGCGCCGCCCACCGGGTCTACCGAGGCGGCCCGCGACCGGCGAGACGGTCCGCACTGTCCCTGACAGGTCCCCCAGCGACCGACACCGCCGAGTATGTGCGCGGCAGGCCCTGTCGAGACGAATTCGATCCCCTTTCGATGAGTCAGCCGCTCAGAAGCCACTCACGAAAGCGAAGAGACACTGACTACCTTCCGAGAGCTCGGGGTCCATCCCGAGATTTGCGAGGCGCTCGAGCGCGCCGGCATCACCACCCCCTTCGCCATCCAGGAGATGACGCTGTCGGTCGCCCTGATGGGCACCGACCTGATCGGCCAGGCCCGCACGGGCACCGGCAAGACCCTCGCCTTCGGCATCCCGGTGCTGCAGCGCAGCGTCTCGCCCAAGGACCCCGACTACGCCCAGCTCCCCCAGGGCAAGCCGCAGGCCCTGATCGTCGCCCCCACCCGTGAGCTGGCGCTCCAGGTGTCCAACGACCTCCACCTCGCCAGCAAGGACCGCGGCCTGCGCGTCCTCACGGTGTACGGCGGCGTCGGCTACGACACCCAGCTCGAGGCTCTCGAGGCGGGCGTGGACATCGTCGTCGGCACCCCGGGCCGGCTCAACGACCTGGCCAACCGCAAGGCCCTCGACCTCTCGCACGTGCACGCGCTCGTGCTCGACGAGGCCGACGAGATGCTGGACCTGGGCTTCCTGCCCGACGTGGAGCGCCTGCTGCGCGAGACGCCCGAGACCCGGCAGACGATGCTGTTCTCCGCGACGATGCCCGCCGCGATCGTCGCGCTGGCGCGCACCCACATGCGCCACCCGATGAACATCCGCGCCGAGTCGTCCTACGACACGACGCTGGTCCCCGCCACGGCTCAGTTCATCTACCAGGCGCACGACCTGGACAAGCCCGAGATCATCGGCCGCATCCTGCAGGCCGAGGGTGCGGGCAAGGTCATCGTGTTCACGCGCACCAAGCGCCAGGCCCAGCGTGTCGCCGACGACCTCGCCGAGCGCGGCTTCTCGGCCAGTCCCCTGCACGGCGACATGGCCCAGGTGGCCCGCGAGAAGGCGCTGGCGAAGTTCCGCGAGGACAAGATCCGCGTCCTGGTCGCCACCGACGTCGCCGCCCGCGGCATCGACGTCGCCGGCGTCTCGCACGTCATCAACTACACCTGCCCCGAGGACGACAAGACCTACGTCCACCGGATCGGCCGCACAGGTCGCGCCGGCGCCACGGGCATCGCGGTCACGTTCGTCGACTGGGGCGACGTGCACCGCTGGAAGATGATCAACAAGGCGCTCGACCTGCCCTTCGACGAGCCGCAGGAGACCTACTCGACCTCCGAGCACCTCTTCCACGACATGGGCATCGCTCCGGGCACCAAGGGCCGGATCGTCGACCCCGCCCCGCAGCCCCCGCGCGAGCGCTCCGAGCGTCCCGAGCGCGGTGGCCGCTCCGGCGGCGGGCGCCCCGAGCGCGGCGGTCGCTCCGAGCGTGGCGACCAGGGCGACGCCCCCCGTGAGGGTGATCGTCCCTCCCGCAACCGCAACCGTCGGCGCACCCGCAGTGGCGAGGCGGCGTCCGGAGGCTCCGGCGCCGAGGGCGCTGCGAGCACGGCTACGACGAGCACGGGCACGACGAGCACCGGTACGACGAGCAAGGCGGCGCCCGTGGCGGCGTCAGGTGACGACGACATGCGCCCCAGCCGCAACCGGCGCCGTCGCCGCACCGGCGGCGCGCGCGAGGCTGGCGAGAGCCCGACCTCCGACTGACCCGGATCTGCCGACGGCCCGCCGCCCCACCGGGGTGGCGGGCCGTCGTCGTCGCCCGTTCGCTCTTCCCGCGGGCGCCCCTCAGGCGGTGACGACGACGGTCGTGCCGACGGGAGCGAACTCCCACAGCGCGATGGCGTCACTGCGCCGCTGCCGGATGCAGCCGTGGGACAGCGGCGTGCCGAGCTGACGGAACGTCTGAACCCGCCTGCCGTCCTGCTCGGGAATGTCGTGGAAGCCGATCGCGGCGTTCTCGCCCCGGGTGAACCGGACGAAGTAGCGCATCGTCCCCGAGTCGTCGATGCCCCAGGCCTGCTCCGAGCGGGAGTAGACCTCGAACGTGCCGGGGTCGAGGTTGTCGTAGACGCTCCCCGACACCAGGTAGGTGCGCTGCACCCGGCCCCGGTCGCCGACGAGCCAGACCCGCTGGCGCGACTCGCTGAACACCACGCGGCGCCCCTCTCCGGAGTCGGCGGGGAGCGAGACGTCGTCACGGAGCACGGCGCTGCTGGCCACGGCCCCCTCGAGGACGCCTGCCACGGCGGATCTCAGGTCGGGGCCGTTCGTGGTCCGGGCTGCGTCCGCCGAGGCGTCGTCCGGCGGGGGCGACGACTCCCTCTCCCCCAGGGTGTTCCCCGCGATGTCCGCCGCCGCGGAGCGCGGCGGGTAGTCGTCGGAGGGCGAGGGCAGCACGCCGACGCCACCGAGCACGGCGACCGCGGTGATGCTCAGCGAGCAGGCGGCCAGCCCGATCCGCCCGTAGCGCGGACGGGTCCTGGCCTGGCGATGACGACCCACCGCCTCAGCCCTTCGACCTGACCCGCGGGCGCTCGGCGCGCACGACCAGGGCCGCCGCCACCTCGCGGTAGGCGCGCGCACCCTTGTTGGACCGGCTGGTCGCGAGGATCGAGCGGCCGGCCGCGGGCGCCTCGGCGAACTTGATGGTCTTCGGGATCGCCGGTTCGAGCACCTCGAGGTCGTAGGTCTCGGAGATCGTCTCCAGGACCGTGCGCGCGTGGTTGGTGCGTCCGTCGTACAGCGTCGGCAGCACGCCCCACACCTCGAGCTTGCGGTTGGTGAAGCGGCGTACGTCGTGGACGGTGTCGAGCAGTTGGCCGACGCCTCGGTGCGAGAGCGTCTCGCACTGCAGCGGGATCAGCACGCCACGGGCCGCGGTGAGCGCGGCGACCGTGAGCACGCCCAGGGAGGGCGGGCAGTCGAGCAGCACCCAGTCATAGCCGGCCTCGGCCTCGTCGAGCTCCTCCAGGACGCCCTTGAGCACGTGCTCGCGCCCTGTGCGGGTGAGCAGATCGGCCTCGGCCCGGGCCAACTCGATGGTGGCCGGCAGGAGGTCGATCCCCTCGTCGGTGGTCACGATGACCTCGGCGGGGTCGAGCCCCTGGGTCAGCACGTGGTGGACCGAGAGCTCGAGGTCCTCGGGGTCGATGCCGAGCGAGAAGGTGAGGCACGCCTGCGGGTCGAGATCCACCAGCAGCACCGAGTGGCCCAGCTCGGCCAGCGCGGCACCGAGCGAGGCGACGGTGGTGGTCTTCGCGACGCCGCCCTTCTGGTTGGCGACCGCCAGTGTCGTGGTCATCGCGCCCCATCATGCCCGACGCGCTTGCTCGCCGGCTGCAGACCCTGTTGGCTCCTGCCATGTCTTTTCCTCTGCGCCCCCACCTGAGCCCCGTCCTGGGGTCCGTCCTGGGGTACCTCGGCGGTCCGGCGGCCGACCCGATCCCCGTGGGCACCGCCCTCATCACCGGCCCCACCGCGGGCATCGGGCATGCCTTCGCACGCCAGCTCGCCGGTCGCGGGCACTCCCTCGTCCTCGTCGCCCGCGACCGCGACCGGCTCGAGACGGTGGCCGCCGGACTGCGCGCGTCGTACGGCGTGGAGGTCGAGGTGCTGCCCGCCGACCTGGCCGATCGCGAGCAGCTCGCGCGGGTCGAGGCGCGGGTGGCCGATCGGGAGCGCCCGGTGGACCTGCTCGTCAACAACGCCGGGTTCGGGCTCAAGGAGCGGTTCTTGACCAACAGCGTCGAGGACGAGCAGCGCATGCACGACGTGCTCGTCACCGCGGTGCTCCGGCTGACCCACGCGGCCCTGGGCCCGATGACCGAGCGCGGCCGGGGCGCGGTGCTCAACGTGTCGAGCGTGGCCGCCTTCCTGCCGCGCGGGACCTACAGTGCGGCGAAGGCGTGGGTGAACAGCTTCAGCACCTGGGCGGCCAACGAGTACCGCGACCAGGGGGTGCGGGTGATGGCGCTGTGCCCGGGGTTCGTGAAGACCGAGTTCCACGAGCGGATGGACGTCTCGCGCGAGTCGGCGCCGTCGTTCCTGTGGCTGGAGGCCGACGACCTGGTGCGCGAGGCGCTCGCCGACCTGGACCGCGGTGTGGTGATGTCGGTGCCGAGCAAGCGCTACAAGGCGATCGTGACCGGGGCGCGCGTCGTCCCGGGGCCGCTTCTCCAGCGCGCCCAGTCACTGGGTCGCCGAGGCGGGAGAGGCGACGGGGACTAGCCCTCGCCGGCCACGAAGGCCCGGACCGCGTCCGCGACCAGCTGGACGGCGATGGCGGAGAGCAGCAGTCCGGCGATCCGGCTGATCAGCAGGACACCGCTGTCCTTGATCACCCGCAGGATCGGCAGCGAGAAGCGCATGGCGCCCCACAGGAACAGGTGGACGCCGATGACACCGGCGCTGACCGCCAGGAGGTCCGCGCTGCCATCGATCTGCTCGACGAACAGCATGGTCGCCACGATGGCTCCCGGGCCGGCCATCAGTGGCGTGCCGAGCGGGACGAGGGCGACGTTGGTGCCCGTGGTCGCCGTCGGCTCCTTGTCCTGCTTGCCTGTGAGCAGCTCGAGCGCGACCAGGAGCAGGAGCAGACCGCCGGCGCACTGCAGCGCGGCCAGTGAGATGTGCAGATAGCTCAGGATCTGCTGCCCGAAGAGCGCGAACGCGACGATGACCGAGAACGAGACCGCGACGGCCTGCCAGGCCGCGCGCCTGGCTGTGTCCGCGGCGCGCCCCGAGGTCAGCGACAGGAAGATCGGCACGGTGCCGATCGGGTCCATGATCACGAACAGGGTCACGAAGACCTCGGTGACCAGGACCAGGCTGATCCAGTCGTTCACGGCGCCACGACCGGCTGCGCGCCCCGTCCGGCGCGGGCCGCGGAGGCCGCCGCCAGCTCGAGGAGGCGGGCGAGCTCGTCCGGGTGCGTGGTGTTGCAGCCGAGGTCGTGGTCGATCTTGCCCGTGCCGTGATAGTCGCTGGACCCCGTCATCAGCAGACCCAGATTGCGCGCGATGGCGCGCAGCCGCTCGCGCTCGCTCGGGTCGTGGTCCTGGTGGTCGACCTCGATCCCGGATAGACCGATGCCCTGCAGTCGCGCCAGCTCTTCCTCCCCCAGCCCCTCGGGACGATGGCGCCCCCACGGATGGGCGATGACGGCGACCCCACCAGCCTCCACCACGAGACGCACCATGTCGTCCAGGGAGGCGGCGTAGCGGTCGACGTAGGCCGGTCGCCCCGGGTTGAGGAAGGTCCGGAACGCCTCGGTGCGATCGGCGACGACGCCGAGGTCGACCAGGGCGTCGGCGATGTGGGGACGCCCCATCGCTGCTGTCGGACCGGCGAGCAGCGCCACCCGGTCGTGCTCCAGCTCGATGCCCAGTCCGGCGAGCGCGGCCAGGATCGCCGGCACGCGGTCGTTGCGGCCGTCCAGGACACGGACGAGGGCAGCGGCCAGGGGCGGGTACGTCGGGTCGGGCAGGTAGGCGAGCAGGTGGACCCCGCGCCGGCGCTGTCGCGGCCCGGTCCCAGGCTCCGCCTCGAGCTGGGTGCTGATCTCCATCCCCGGCACCAGCGTCAGTCCCAGCTCTCGGGCCGTCTGCTCGGCCTCGGCCCAGCCGGCCGCGGTGTCGTGGTCGGTCAGGGCGACGACGTCGAGACCGGCGGCGGCCGCGGCGCGCATCACGTCGGCGGGCGGCTCCGTCCCGTCGCTGACCTGCGAGTGGGTGTGGAGGTCGATGCGCACGGCGCTCAGCGTAGCCGCGCGAGCAGATCTCCACCGACTCGACACAGCCGCCCCTCACCCCGACAACGACACGCAGAGTTCTAGACCGCTTCTGAGCGGAAACGACGCAGATTTTGCGGTCATTTCACGTTCGGTTGAGTAAAACCGTCCCTACTTGTGGTGAGAAGGGGGGACCTCATGAACCTACAGAACGCGGCCAGAGGGTCCGAGATGATCACGGCGCAGGCCCGCCGAGGCACGGGGCATTTCACGCTCCTGTTCCTGGGGGTCGTGCTCGCGCCACCCCTGGTCACCTCCCTGGTGCTGCTGAGCGACGGTGCCCCGTTCGCCTCCGTGCAGGTGATCAGCCGGGCGCTCGGCCAGGTCCTCCTGGGCGCCGCGGGTGTGGCCCTCTACCTCCACTGGCGGCTCGGGAAGCGCGACGTCAGCGGCTGGCTGGCGGCCGCGGTCTTCGCGGCGGCGACCTACGGGATCCCGTTCGCGCTGCTGGATCTCGCCAGTGCCCGGACGTCGGCGACCCTCACCCTGCCCGGCACGGCCGACCTGCTCAGTTCCCTGGCCTCGCTGACCCTCGTCCTGGCGGCGGCACGTCGGGTCCGCGTCCCCGTCTGGCTCGACCCCCTGGCCCTGGGCATGGTGCTCGGGCTCGGGACAGTGGTGCTCCATGTCATCCTGATCTCGGTAGCCGGCGGCATCCAGACGTACCCCGGGTCCTCGCCGATGTTCCAGGCCGCCACGATGGTGGTGGGCCTCGCCATGGCCGCCTCGCTGGCGACGATGCGGGGTCTGCCCCGGTTGGCGCGAGCCCAGCTCAGCATCGGTGTGGGCTTCATGGTCGTGACCGGCACGCTGGCCCCGTCCGTCGGAGGCGGCCCGGTGCTCGGACTCCCGCTCGCCGTACTCCACATCGGCGGAGCCGCCCTCGGCGCCTGGACCGCCGTGACGCTCTGCCGGACCCTGCCCGGCCTGGGCGGGTCGCCGCAGGTCGCGTCCTTCACGCCCCAACGCAGCCTGCCGACCCTCGACTGGGGAGCCGCCCTGGCGGCCGAGGTCCGACACTACGAGGAGACCATGCACGAGCTCCGCTCGACGGTCGCCGGCCTGTCGGCCGCGTCACGCATCCTGCACGACGCGCAGTACGTCGTCCCCGCCGCGGACCGGGCCCGACTCGAGCGGATGCAGGCCGAGGAGATGGCACGTCTGGAGCGGCTCCTCGCCGGGGAGGCCGACGAGCCGCTGCGGGCCGTCGAGCTGGACGACGTCGTCCAACCGGTCGTCACCTCGGTGCGCGCCCGGGGTCACCAGGTCCGGTGCGAGGCGTCGGGGGTGCACGCCCTGGGCCGTCCCGACCACATCGCCGAGGCGGTACACATCCTGCTCGACAACGCGGCGCGACACAGCAGCGGCTCGGGGGTCAGCCTCGAGATCACCACCGTCGACCACCTGGCTCGGATCACGGTGAGCGACGACGGTCCAGGTGTTCCCGACCACCTGGCCGACGCGATCTTCGAGTGGGGCACCCAGCGACCCGACTCCCGGGGACGCGGTATCGGCCTCCACATCGCCCGCCGCCTCGTCGGTGAGCTCGGCGGCACCCTCGAGCTCGATCGCAACCACGGTCCTCGCGGCGCGGCGTTCGTCATCGACCTGCCGCTCATCACCCAGCCGCTCATCACCCCGCCGCTCATCACCCAGCCGAACGGTCCCCGACCGCACGACCCCCGGCAACTCATCACGCAGGAGGCACCATGTCACGCCGCGCACTGACCCGAGTGGTCCTTGTCGAGGACCACCAGCTCTTCGCCGAGTCTCTCGACGTGGCCATGACCATCGAGGGCTACGACGTACGACGGATCGCACCGCCGGACTCCTCAGCCCACGCCCACTCCCTGCTTCCGGCGATCCTGCGCGCGCAGCCCCGCATCGTGCTCCTCGACCTCGACCTCGGCCGAGCCGGCAGCGCCATCCCGCTGATCGAGCCGCTCGTCCGCGCCGGGGTCGCCGTCGTCGTGGTGACGGGCAGCCAGGACAAGGTGCGCTGGGGTGAGTGCCTGCGCCACGGTGCTCGGATCGTCCTCAGCAAGACCGCGCCCCTCAACCGGATCCTCGCCACCGTGCGGCTGATCAACGAGGGGCGATCCGTGCTCTCCCACAGCGAGCGCGAGGAGCTGCTGCGTCTGTTCCACAGCGAGCGCCAGGACGTGCAGGAGATCCGTCGGCGCCTCGACACGCTGACACCGCGGGAGTCGGAGATCCTCGGGCGTCTGATGGCCGGCAACAACGTGCGCGACATCGCAGCCAGCTCGGTGGTCTCGGAGGCCACAGTGCGCACGCAGGTGAAGTCCATCCTGGCCAAGCTGGGGGTCTCCTCGCAGCTGGCAGCCGTCGGGATCGCCCACCGGGCGCACTGGGAGGTGCCCGCCTGGCGCGCCGGCGCCTGAATGCCCAGATTGCGGCATGCGTCACCGCAGCACCCTTCCTAGGGTCAGAGACAGCGTTTCCCCGGAAGCGCAGCACCTGGAAGGAGCCTGGCCGATGACCTTTCTGACACCCGCTCTCACCGGGGACCACGCGCCATGAGCACGGTGCCTCTGGGCGCCCCGGGGAGCACCCCTGGCGCGGTGGGCAGGCAAGGGGCGCTCGTGGCGCTGCCCGGCGCCGGCCGTCCGGCCACCGCCGCACGGCGCATCACCGGAGCCGCTGCCGCGGGCCTCCGGGCCGACACCTGGCTGGGTGGCCGTTGGCTCGGTGCCACCTGTGACGTCGCAGCCGCGACCGCGGGGCTCATGCTGGTCCGAGGCACGCCGTCCGTCGGTCTGCTGGACGGGCTCGTGCTGGCGGTCGTGTGGACGCTGCTGCTCGGAGCCGCCCGGGTCCACGAGACCCGCGGGACGAGGTTCGGCCTGGAGGACGTCCGCCGTGTCGGTCGGGCAGGCGTCGCCCTGGCCCTGCTCGGGTGGGCCGGACTGGCGCTCCTCCCCCAGGCATCCCCCGGCGCCGCACCATCGGCCGATGCGCTCTCGCTGGCCATCGCCACGACGGCCCTGACCGTGGCCACGCGAGCTGTCGTCATCCGCGGAGTCGCACCCCGGCTGCCCCGTCTCAGCGGCGGGCGCACCCGCGTCGTCGTGGCGGGTCATCCGGGCGACGTCGGACAGGTCCTCGCCGCGCTGCGCCGTACTCACGGCCACGGCTTCGAGGTCGTGGCAGCCTGTGTCACCCCGAGCCCACACCGCGACTCTCGAGACCGGTTCGCGGACGCGGACCGCGACGCGGAGTGGGGAGTGCCCGTCATCGACGGTCTTGACGACCTCGACGACGCCGTCTCGGCTCACCGCGCCCAGGGCGTCATCGTGCTGCCCTGCCCGCAGCTGGGCGCCGCGACCGTGCGCCGGCTCGGCTGGAAGCTCGAGGCCGCGGGTCGTCACCTGTTCATCGGCCCCGGACTGGTCGACGTCGAGGTCTCCCGGACCACCCTGGCGCCCGCGGGCGGAATCCCGCTCGTGCACGTGCGCCCCGCAGACCTCCACGGCGTACGACGCCTGGTCAAGGGGTGCCTCGACCGGCTGGTCGCCGCCGCCGCCCTGGTGCTGCTGGCTCCGCTGCTCCTCGGGCTCGCCCTCGCGGTCAGGGCCGACTCCCCCGGCCCCGCCTTGTTCCGGCAGGTGCGCATCGGACGCAGTGGCCGTCCGTTCCGGATGCTCAAGCTGCGCACGATGAGCACGGACGCCGAAGTCCGCCTCCACGGCCTGCGGGACGACGACGAGGGCGCCGGCCTGCTCTTCAAGATGCGGACGGATCCCCGGGTCACGCGGGTCGGCCGCGTCCTGCGCACCTATTCGCTCGATGAGCTGCCCCAGCTGGTCAACGTGGTGCGTGGCGAGATGTCGCTGGTCGGTCCGCGGCCGTCGCTGCCACAGGAGGCCGCTGCCTACGACGGCGACACCCACCGTCGGCTCGCCGTCAAGCCGGGCCTGACCGGGCTGTGGCAGGTCTCGGGGCGCTCCGACCTCCCGTGGGAGGAGGCCGTTCGGCTGGACCTCAGCTATGTCGAGAACTGGTCCTTGGCACTGGACGCGCGGATCGTCTGGCGGACGCTCGGCGCGGTGCTGTCCCACCGCGGCGCGTACTGAGCCGATGAGCCACCCGCGGCCCAGAACCCCTGTATTGGGGATGCCCGGCGGCTCTCAGTCGATGATCGTGGTCATGTCGGGCTCGGGCACGACGCAGTGCCCCGGCTCACCAGCCGTGCCGCTCGGGGTCGCGCGGGCCACGTCACCTCCAGGCCGCTCCGGCGGCCAGATGGCAGACGCTCGTGCACCCCGACGTCCGCCTGTCCCGTCCCCCGACGGGCGGTCACAGCGACACCCAACGGCTGGTGAGCCGGCCACTCATGGGCTGGCTGACGGCCGACCCAGGCTGCAGTCCGAGCCGGACTGCTCCCGACCACGCGACAGAGCTAGGCGCAGGAGGTTACCGTGACAGTGGCATCCCATCCGACGCTTCGTCTCGGGCCCCGTCGCGTCGGGTTGAGCGAGGAGGAACGAGGGGCGCAGATGCACCGTGAGCCGTGGGTCCGGGTCTTCGTGCTCGGCGACTTCGTGGTGCTCCGGCATGACGGTACGTCGATCCCCGAACATGAGTGGCGCACCGGCAAGAACCGGGATCTACTGCGGCTGCTCGCGCTGCAGAACGGCTCCCCGGTGCGGGTAGCAGGCATCATCGACAAGCTCTGGCCCGACGTCCCCGAGGACCGAGCCCGGGCCAGCCTGCGGACGGCGGTCAGCCACCTGCGTCGGGTCCTGGGCCCGCAGTGCATCAGTCGCCGGGACGCGGGACTCGTGCTCGCCCACGCCTGGGTCGACGCCGCCGCCTTCGAGACCCGGGCCACGCAGGTGCACGCCGCCTGGCGTGAGGGGGACTTCGAGACCGCTCTGGCCCTGGCCGAGGCCGCCGAGCACCTCTATGCCGACGACTTCCGCGCCTCCAACGACGACAGCGACTGGGCGGCGCGGGCCCGTGCCGGGCTCGTGAGGCGGCGCCATGACCTGTTGGTGGACGCAGCCGAGGCGGCCCTCGAGCTGGGTCGGTTCCGCCATGCACTGGACCATGCCCGCGCAGCCGTCATCCTCGACGCCACCGCCGAGCGCGCTCAGCGTGCGCTGATGCGCGCCCACGCCGAGCTGGGCGAGGTGGGCAGTGCCCTGCGCGTCTTCGAGGTCTATCGCACCAGCCTCGCCGAGGAGCTCGGCATCGATCCCTCCCCTCAGACCCTCGACTTGCACGTCCAGCTGCTGCGGGGCGCCGGCATGACGAGCCCCGCGGCGACTCCTCCACGACCCCCAGGCCCCGACAGCCGGCCTCGGACCGCACCGTCACAGGACCGGTCGCCGTCCTCCGTAGGGGAGATCGACCAGGGGCGCACCGACCCCGGACACGTCGTGGAGCAGCCAGTCTCCCCGCAGGAGCAGCAGCGCGGACGCGGGGTGCACGATGATCCACAACCACCGTCCCCCCGCCTCTCCGACGAGAACCGAGCGGTCGACTTCACTGGTCCCCGGCCCCGCCGGCACCCACCACAGCGGGACGGACTGTGAGTCGACCCGGACCCGGGTGATCGGCGGTCCCTCGCCCACGTTCGGCCCCGGGTCGTGGCCGGGCATTCCCGCACACCGGGCACCCAGGCCGACTCCCGCCTCCTCGGCGACCACGTAGAGGTCCACCGGCCCGTCCGGCTCGCTGCTGCCCGAGCAGCACATGAGCGTCGCCAGGACCCGCTCGGTCGACTCCGAGACGACCCCGAAGTCCGTGATCGACCAACCGGGGCTCAGTGGCCACGACAGGTAGGTCGCGAACCCGTTCGCAAGGCGCAGGTGCGCCGTGAACGCGTCGTACGACACCTCGTGGGGGCGCCACAGGGGTGGAACCGGCCCGTGCTCCTCGCACGACCAGATGCCTTCCCGCTCCGACACCGGCAAGGCACATCGGGGACACGCGGCTGCGAGCGGCATGGACCTACGGTGCGCGGAGACCGAGGGCGCGTCAAGGGCGCAAAGTGACCCCGAGCGACCTCGGGTCCTGGCACGATGCCTGCGTGCGCGACGAGCCGGATCCGACCACCCGCCTGGGGCGGGCGCGCCTGGCCACCGCGTCGGCGTTCTTCACCCAGGGGCTGGTGTTCATCAGCCTGACCACGCGCCTGCCGGAGGTGAAGGACCGCTGGTCGGTGGACGAGACCGGGCTGTCGCTGCTGCTGCTGATGATGGTGCTGCTCGCCGGCGCCGGCTCGGTGATCAGCGAGCGGCTCTCAGCGCGGCACCCGAGCGCGTCCGTGCTGCGGGGCGGCCTGGTGCTGATGGCACTGGCTGTCCCTGTCCTGGCGCTCGCGCCCACCTTCCCGGTGTTCGTCGCCGGGCTCGCGGCGTACGGCGTGGCTCTCGGTGTCGTGGACGCCTGCGGCAACATGCAGGCCGTCGCCATCGAGCACCTGGCCGGACGTCCGATGCTGCCGTCCTTCCACGGCGCCTGGACCTGGGGCGGTGTCGTGGGTGCGGCCGGCACGCTCGCGCTGGGGGACGCCGGCCTGCGCGTGGTGGCTGTGCTGGCCGTGGTCCCTCTGATCGCGTCACTGGGACCGCTCCTGCCACGGGTGGGCGACCCGGTCGACCCGGCGGTCGCGGTCCCGTGGCGACCGGTCCTGCTCGTGGGTGTCGCCCTGGTGCTCTTCTACATGGTCGACACGGCCGCGGCGACCTGGGGGCCGACCCACCTGGAGGAGACCTTCGGCGCCCCGGATCGCTGGGTCGCGATGGCCACGCTGCCCTACCTGGTGGCGACCGGCGTGATGCGCACCGTCGGAGACGGGCTCGTCGCGCGGCACGGCCCGGTGCGGGTGCTGCGCGCCGGAGCACTCGTCGCCGCCGGCTCCCTCGCCATCGTGGTGCTGGCGCCGACCTGGCAGCTCACGGTCGTCGGCTTCACCCTGCTCGGCCTGGGCGTCGCGGTGATCGCGCCCCTCTCGTTCTCCGCCGCCGCGGCCATTGCCGATGACCCGGCCCTGGCCCCTGCCGAGCGGCGGGCGCGCGTCGACGCGGTCATCGCCCGCTTCAACCAGTTCAACTACGTCGGCGCCCTGCTCGGCTCGGTGCTCACCGGCCTCGTCGGCGCCGGCTCGCTGCGCGTCGGCTTCGCCGTACCGATGGTGCTGATCCTGGGCCTGGTGCCGCTGGCGCGGGCGTTCCGGGTGGGGCCGTCCATTTCACGAGTTAACTCGTGAAATGGGCACTTCCCACGTGAAGGTTCACGTGGGAAGTGCGCGTTTCACGAGTTAACTCGTGAAACGAGAGACGGGTGGGACTCAGTCGGCCTTCACGCCGGGCCAGTTCTTGTCGGGCTGCGGGACGGGGCGGCCGGGCTGCTCGCCGCCGCGGGCGGTGAGGTAGCTGTCCTTGGGGACCATCACCTTGCGGCGGAAGATGCAGACGACCTTGCCGTCCTGGTTGTAGCCGATGGTCTCGACGTGGACGACGCCGCGGTCGTCCTTGGACTTCGACTCCCACTTGTCCAGGACCGTGGTCTCGCCGTAGAGCGTGTCGCCGTGGAAGGTCGGGGCGACGTGGCGCAGCGACTCGATCTCCAGGTTGGCGATGGCCTTGCCGGAGATGTCGGGGACGCTCATGCCGAGCAGGATCGAGTAGACGTAGTTGCCGACCACGACGTTCTTGCCGAACTGCGTCGTCTCCTCGGCATAGTTCGTGTCGAGGTGGAGCGGGTGGTGGTTCATGGTGAGCAGGCAGAACATGTGGTCGTCGAACTCGGTGACCGTCTTGCCTGGCCAGTGCTTGTAGGTCGCTCCGACCTCGAACTCCTCATAGCTGCGGCCGAACTGCACGACGTACTCCTCCTGCTCGACGAACGCCCGCCTCCCGGGCTGGGCCCATCGTGCCGAATGATGGGGCGCAGCGGGAGACGGGACGTCCGTGCGTTATCTCACGCGGGGTCGGGACGGGCTGTCGTCGGGCTCAGGACCCACCGCCGCCGGCCTTGCGGCGGTGCATCTTCGGAGCGCCGCCGATCACCTCGGAGCCGTGCGCCTTCTCCGGCGCCCCCGCAGAATGGTCGACGCCGCGGTCGTTCGCCTGCTTGCGCTCCAGCGCCTCCCGCATCTTGGCCTTGAGGTCGTCGTTCGGGCCGTCGGTCTCAGCCATGGTTCCTCCTCGATCGGGGTGCTTTCCCCCACCCTCCCACCTGGGATGCCTCACCGCACTCGAGTTGGTACGCCGTGGGTCAGCGCCGCCCGACCCGTCGCAGCAACGGCCACCGGCCCGGCCCCCGCTCCTCACCGGCCGTCCGCTCCGCCTTCGCGCGCCGGGGGCCACCACCTCGCGGCATCGGCTCGGCGGCGAGCGCGAAGGCCAGCGCGTCGACGGCGACCCGGGCGACGTCGGCGTCGGAGACCTCGGGCACGGGGGTGAGTCCCACCTCGGCGCGGACCAGCAGGTCCTCGGTGTCGCCGACCACGTGATAGCCGCGACCCACCAGCTCGTCGAGCATCGCGCGGCACTGCTGTCGACACCACTCCACGTGCTCCGGGGGGAGCGGCGCCGAGGCCCCGGAGCGACGCCGCATCGCGCCACCGAGCAGCAGGCGCCGCGCCGCGGGGCGATACTCACGCTCCACATCGCCCAGGCGGTCACCGAGAGCGAGATTCACCCGGCGCAGTGTCTCCGCCTGCTCGTAACCCAGGGAGTTGTTCCGCGGCTTCGTCGAGCCCAGCACGTCCGGGTCGAAGCCCACGACATCGGCGAAGAGCCGGAAGCTCGCGCGCGGGTCCGGGGTCGCCGGCGGTACGGCGATCACGTGCACCCGGTCCGGCGCCAGCCCGGCACCCCAGCGCTGGGCGATCGCGGGCACGTCCTGGCGCTGGAGGAACCACCCGGCTCCGTCGCCCCCGTCGCGGATCTCCCGGACGAAGTCGTGGTACGGCGTGGTCAGCCGCGCCTTGACACCCTGCTGCCACTCCGAGGGGATCTGGCGGGCCCAGTCACGAGCCGTGACGACCACGTGCACGTCGAAGTCCCGCAGGGCCTCGCGCAGGACCGCGATCGCCTGCTCGTCGAGCTCGGCGAGGTCCTCCAGGCTGAGCAGCAGCCTCTCCCCCTCGGCCTGCGCGAGGACACCCTCCAGCTCGCTCATCCGCTGCTGGACCTCGGGGGCGTCACGATCGAGGTCCGGGCCCGCCAGCGGCGTGTAGAGCAGACGCATCTGCTCGGGTCTCGAGGGCAGGGGCAGCCCGACGCCCTGGCGGAGCAGCCCCTCGCGCGACTGGTACACGGACTGCTGCAGGGAGGTCGTCCCCGACTTGCTGCAGCCGACGTGCAGGTACAGGGGGCGTCGCGACACCGGGTGTTCCTCCTGGTCCCTCGGGGACGGGCTTCCTCGAGTGGGCAGGAGCCTACGCGAGAGCGGGGAGGCCCCAGCCGGGGCGTTTCGCTCCCCCCGCGGTGGGAAGGACCCCTGAACCCGCCCAGCAGGTACCGTGGAGGGGCACGCCCGGATCACGACGCGACGAGGAGCACCCCCGCACATGCCCCGACCGACTGAGGTGCTCCCGGTGGTCGCGCTGGTCGCCGCTCTCGTCGGCCTCTTCACGCTCACCAGCGTCGACTCGTGGGACACCGGCACCCCCACGAGCGCTCCGGCTCCCTCCGCGTCGTCCGCACCGATCGTTCCGGGCACCACGCTCGCCCCGGAGGACGAGCCCACCGCGGCCCCCTCAGCGAAGCGCAACAAGCCATCGGCCGAGCAGCGCCGCAAGCAGACCCCGCCGATGGCGAAGACGGCGCGCAAGGCCGAGGAGGCAGCCCGGACCTGTCCTCCTGTCTACGAGGCGACCGAGCTCGACGTCATCACCTACAACATCAAGGGCGGCCGGTCGCGCCACGGGGCGGCCTACAGCATCGACCGGATCGCCGCCGAGCTCGCGGTCTGGGACGCCGACGTCGTCCTGCTGCAGGAGGTGGACCGCTTCCGCAAGCGGTCGAGCCTGCACGACCAGCCCGCCCTGCTGGCCGATCGCCTCGGCATGGACTGGGCCTTCGGAGCCAACGTGACCTTCGGGCCGGCGCGCCGGGATCTGCCACGCCAGGAGTACGGCACGGCCATCCTCTCCAAGCTGCCCATCGTCGAGCACGGCAACCAGTACCTGCCCAACATGCGCGGTCACGAGCAGCGCGGCATGCTGAGCGCCACGGTCGAGACTGCCGGTCGCGAGGTGGAGCTCGTGGTCACCCACCTGCAGCACAACAACGAGCAGGCCCGGGTCAACCAGATCTCCACCATCAAGGGCCAGCTCGCCGGCTCCGACCACCCCTTCGTGTTCGGTGGCGACCTCAACGCCGGACCGAACTCCCCCGTCCTCGGTGTGGCCCGGAGCTTCGCCATCGACACCTGGCTCACCTCCGGCTCGGGCTCGTCGGCGACGATCCCCGGCAAGGACAAGGGACGCATCGACTACCTGATGCACAACACGCAGATCACGCCGGTCATCGCGAAGGTGCTGCCCTCCGGTCACTCCGACCACAACGCCCTCTGGGCGACGTACCGGGTGGAGCCGCTGCCGGCGGCGCCCTGTTGATTCGCTGTCTCCGGCGGGCTGCTGACCCGCCGCCGCGGGTCAGACCATCCCGAGGAAGCGGCTCGGCACCCGCACCAGCGGCTGATCGACCATGGCCTGGAGCTGCCGGGGCCCGGTCGCCGCGTGGCAGCCGTCCCGCTCGCGGACGAGCTCGTTCACGTCGACCTGCCGAGGATCGAACTCCGGCACGTCACCGCTGCCCGCGAGGAACGAGCGGAACTGCTCGACGAGGTCCTGCCCGCTCTGCGCCCAGGCGCTGCGCTCAGTGAGGCCCGCCTCCTCGCGCACGGCGTGCCGAAGGTCGGCGGTGTGGCGCAGGAGGTCGATGTCGGCGAACTTCAGGTGCACCATCAGCAGCCCGGGGTCCGGCACGTAGGGCGCCCGGATGCCGTGGGACGCCTTGACCCAGTCGGCGTCGACGCGCTTGAGCGACGGCTTGCAGATCTTGCTCACGAACTTCGCGTACTGCCGCTGGCCGAGGACCGGCTGGTCCGGCGCGAGTGCCGTCTCCCGGTCCAGGTGGTGGACGACGTTGAGCCCGAGCCCGGCGGCGACCTGGAGCTCGGGGCGCTGGGCCACGAAGTCACGAAGGCCGTCGTAGGAGTCGGGATCGGCCAGCAGGAACTCGTCCGCGTCGCTGAAGACGACTGCGTCGTGGTCCTGGAGCAGCTCGGCGGCGAGCCGGCTGACCAGCACCATCCGAGCCTTCTCGAACCTCCCCTCCGGGAAGCCGTCGTGCTGGATCACCCGACAGGGCAGGCCCGCGGTCGACCCGTCGGTCGAGCGGTCGTCGACCACCACCAGGTTCTCCACCCCGAGCTGGTCGCCGTAGTAGCCGACCCAGCGCGGCAGCATCGCCGCCTCGTCACGCACCACCGTGACGGCCGCGATCCGAGGTCCGGATGCGCGTCGCCGAAAGAGCCTCACCCCGTCACCGTCGCAGCCGACCCCGCCAGCCCGACGTCGACGCCACGGGCTGGTCGTCCGGCGGCCGAGCCTCGTCGGCGGCGAGCGGTGCCACGGGCGGCGCCGCCTCCTCGAGCATCCGGCGGGTCATCTCGGCGAACCTGGCGATCGTCTCGACGGAGGCCCGCGCCACGTCCGCCTCGTCGGCGGGCACCCACGGCTGGGTCCGCGACGGTGAGGGCAGCAGCCCGCCCGGGTCACCGAGCACCCGGAGGCCACGATCCCCCAGCGCGGCGACGACCTCGCGCGCCCGCTCCTGGACCCACGCGAGGTCGGTGTCGGGCAGCAGGATCCGGGGGCTCGCCTCGGTCGGGAGCACCCCCCTGCTGAACGGCAGCCGGATCAGGTCGCGGTAGGCGTCCGCATAGCCGTCGAAGGTCGTCGGCAGCGCATGGTTGACGCGTCGGAACACCTCGGCCTCGACCACGCCGTGGGAGGTGTTGATCGCACGATCGGGGCGCTGGATGAGCGCAGGGTCCAACCCGACCGCCTCCCCCATCAGGCGGAAGACGCCCTCGGGGTCCACGGAGTACGACGGCACCACGATGAGGTGGGTCCGCGACCGGTCGACCGCGCTCCAGCGATCGAGGATGTCCAGGGGGTCCTGGCGGCGCCAGAAGTGCTCCCCCCAGCGTCCGCGGCGCTCTCGCACCTGGGCGATGAAGTCGGGGTAGGTCTCGGTCATCCCGTGCCGGAGGAACTGCTGGTACTCCGACGGGATCTGCTGGGCCCAGTCGCGCAGCGTGACGACGAGCTGGAGGTCGAGGCCGGCGCCGGCGGCCAGCTGCAGGAGCCGGTCGACCGCGTCGGAGTCGAGCTCGACGAGGTCCTCGTTGCTGATCAGGACCCGGTCGCCGGTCGCCTTGCGCAGCCGCCTCCCGGTCCTGGCGAGCGCGTCCTCGTCCCAGGCGTCGACGAACCCCTTCGCCGGGTGCCAGCCGAAGGGGTCGAGCAGGCGCTGGCGATGCGGTCGGCGGCCCACGAAGGGCACCCCCACCCCGGCCTCACCGAGCGCGGGGGCGGACTGCCAGAGGCCGGCCTGGAGCGCCGAGGTGCCGGTCTTGCTGCACCCCACGTGCGCGAAGAGCGGCCGGTTCGTCACGCGGGCGAGTGTACAGCCGGTCGGCTCAGGCCTCGTGGCCGATGCGGTCGGCCACGAGCCCGGCGAGCCCGGACACCGCGGCCGCCGCGATCTCCGCGGGATCCACCTCCGCCGGGTCGATCCCCGGCACCGCCGTCGGCTCCAGGTCGGACCACTCCCCCACCATCCGCAGCCCCGGAGCGGCGCGGAGCTCGTCGAGCGTGGCGGCCGACTGGCGTCGTACCCAGTCAGGCACCGCGAGACCCACGGCGGGCTCGGCGCGGCGCCGCTCGGCCAGGATCGTCTTGGCGAGGACGCCCTTGCGCAGCTGCTGCCCGGCGGGGAAGCGCAGGCCCGCCTCGTCGAGGAGCTCGTTGACCCGGCGCAGCACCTGCACCGAGGCCGCGCCCAGCGACTCGTTGGCCGGGGGCACCGGCGCCATGCCCGAGAGGTCGATCCCGCTCGCGGCCGAGAACCGGCGGTCCAGCTCGTCGCGGTCACCGCCCGGCGGGGGCAGCGTCACCAGCGACACCCGGTCGACGTTCGCGTCGGCGCCCCAGGTGCGTACGACGCGCGCGGCGTCCTGCTGCCGCCAGAAGGTCCCACCGGCTGTCGACCGGTCGACGACGGGATCGGGCCCCGAGGGGCAGCGACGCTGCACGTCCGCGACGTAGTCGGCCCAGGTCCAGCTCCGGCCGTTCTGGATGGTCTCCTGCCACATCGAGACGATGCTGCGGTTGAGGTCGCGCACGGTGAGCACCACGTGCACCTCGCGCCCCGGGAACGAGCCGGCCACCCGTGCCACCGCGCGGGGGCCGGCCGGTCCCAGGAACTCCATCGACACCAGCGAGGTGCCGTCGTGGGCCTGCACCTGCTCGACCAGCGCCTGCCACCGCGAGCGGGGCTGGTCGTCGGCCGGGCGGAGCACGTCGCGCACCGCGCGCACCTGATGTGCCCAGGACTCGCCCGGGACGAGCACCCCTCGCGCGGCCAGCAGTCCCCGGTTGGCGAAGACCAGCGACTGGAGGTGGCTGGTCCCCGACTTCATCAGACCGACGTGCAGGACGACGCGGGGTCTGGTGACAGAGGACGGGATGTCAGGCGGCTGGATGTCAGATGAGTGGGCGGATCCGGGCATGACAGGTCCGACTCAGAGTCGGTAGTCCTCCAGCAGGCGACGACCGATGATCATCCGCTGGATGTCCGCGGTGCCCTCGCCGATGAGCAGCATCGGGGCCTCGCGGTAGAGGCGCTCGATCTCGTACTCCTTGGAGAAGCCGTAGCCACCGTGGATGCGGAACGAGTCCTCGACGACCTGGGAGCAGTACTCGCTCGCGAGGTACTTGGCCATGCCGGCCTCGAGGTCGTTGCGCTGGCCCAGGTCCTTGGTGCGCGCCGCCTTGACCATCATCTGGTGCGCGGCCTCGACCTTGGTGGCCATCTCGGCGAGCCGGAACAGCACCGCCTGGTGCTCGGCGATCTTCTTGCCGAAGGTCTCGCGCTGCTGGGCGTAGGCGACGCCCAGCTCGAAGGCCCGGTTGGCGACGCCGCAGCCGCGGGCCGCGACGTTGACGCGGCCGACCTCGACGCCGTCCATCATCTGGTAAAAGCCCTTGCCGGACTCACCGCCCAGGATCTGGGTCGCGGCGATCCTGTGGCCCTCGAAGATGAGCTCGGTCGTGTCGACGCCCTTGTAGCCCATCTTCTCGATCTTGCCCGGGACGGTGACGCCCTGGGCCGTCTCGCCGAAGCCGGACTCCTTCTCGACCAGGAACGTGGTCATGTTCTTGTAGACCGAGCCGCCACCCTCGTCGGTCTTGACGAGCACCGCGACCAGGTTGGCCGAGCCGCCGTTGGTCAGCCACATCTTCTGGCCGTCGATGGTGTAGTCGCCGTCGGCGCCCTTGGTCGCCTTCGTCTTGATGGCGGAGACGTCCGAGCCGCAGCCCGGCTCCGACATCGAGAAGGCGCCCCGGATCTCGCCGGTGGCCATCTTCGGCAGGTAGTGCTGCTTCTGCTCGTCGGTGCCGTGGTGCATCAGCATCCACGCGACGATGAAGTGCGTGTTGATGACACCGGAGACGCTCATCCAGCCGCGGGCGATCTCCTCGACCGCCAGCGCGTAGGTGAGCAGCGACTCCCCGAGACCGCCGTACTCCTCGGGGATCATCAGGCCGAACACGCCGAGCTCCTTGAGCCCGTCGACGATCTCCTGGGGGTATTCGTCCTTGTGCTCGAGCTCGGTGGCGACCGGGAGGATCTTCTCGTTGACGAACTGACGGATCGTCTTGAGGATCTCCTCCTGGATGTCGGTGAGTCCTTCGGTCTCGCAGAGGCGACCCATGGGGGAACCCTTTCGGCGTGGAGGTGCAGAGGACAGAACGGGAAACAGAACTGGGCGGTAACAAAACTGGGGCGAGTCTAGGCTCCCCGCGACCGCTCATCCGGGCGAGCGACCATGAAAGAGGTCACACGCGACCGATGAACGCCTTCGGGATCCGCACCATCGGGCGGTTGCGCATGGCGGCCACCTGACGGGCCCCGCGCGATCGCCAGATGCCGTCCTCCTCGCGCGGGATCTGCGGGAGCTTGTCCAGCGGCGGCGAGAAGCGTCGTACGTCGTCGAGCACGACGTCGCGCGAGATCTCGTCGAGCAGCGCCACCAGCTCATCGGGACCGTGCCGCCAGTTGGTCGCCTTCGCCCGGCCGAGCTGCTCGACCATCTGCAGGCGATGGTCGGCCACCTCCTGGAGGTGGTCGCGGTCGGCGAACTTCATGTGGAACATGTAGAGGTCGGGGTCCAGCGCGTACGGCGTCTTGATGCCGTGCGAGGCCGCCACCCAGTCCGCGGCGACGAACTTCATCGACGGCTTGCACATCAGCGGCAGGAACTTCGCGAGCTTGCGCTGCCCCAGGATCGGCTTGGTGGGGTCCAGCGGCGGCTCCTGACCGACATGGTGGACGACGTTGAGCCCCAGCACTCCGATCGCGCCCAGGTCCGGCGTCTGACGGGCCGCGACGAAGTGGCGCAGGCTCTCGTGCCGGTCCGGGTGGGCCATCACGAACTCGTCCGCGTCGGTGAACATCACCGCGTCGTAGGCCTCGAGCAGCGCGGCGGACAGCCGGCTGAGCATCGTCATCCGAGCCGGCTCGAACGGCTGCTTCGAGAGCGGCGGGATGCGCAGCACCGGGCAGGGCAGATCGTCCGTGGATCCGTCGTCGGAGTTGTCGTCGATCACCACGAGGTTCTCAGCGCCCACCTCCCGGGAGTAGTGCGCCACCCACCGGGGCAGCATCCGCCCCTCGTTGCGGGCCATGGTGATCACGGCGACGTGCGGCAGGCCCTGGCGGGGCTGACTCGCGAGGCTCATCGGGTGCCCTTCTTCGATCTACGGTTCGCATGGTCGGTCTCCGCCAGCAGCCGCACGGCGCGGGCCAGGCCGTCGACGGCAGCCTCGAGCTGGAGCGAGACGTCGATGTCGCGGGTGTGCACGCCGGGCACGGGGCGCGGCGCCAGCTCGGCGAGGTCGCCGACGATGCGCAGGTCGAGGGCACGCAGCGCGTCGATCTCGCGGTTGCCGCGTCGCTGCACCCACTTCTCGTCGAGCCCCAGGGTCGGCTCGGCGCGCTGACGCGCTGCCAGCCCGCGCTTGGCGAGGGCGTGCTTGACGAAGTTGTGATAGTCCCGCTTCGAGAGCGGGTCGGCGGCCAGCGCCTCGTTGAGCTCGCGCATCACCATCGCGGAGGCGGCCCCGATGGAGGGGTTGGCCAGCACGTCGAGCGAGCAGCTGCCGGGGTCGATGCCGGCGACCTCGGCGAAGCGATGCCACAGCAGGTCGTGCGGCGCCCCCTTGGGGGGCACGGTGATGAGCGTGAACCGGTCGCGGCCGACGCCCTCGACCCAGCGCCTCGCCAGCAGCGAGACCCGCTGGTGCTTCCAGAACCACTTGGCCGGCCCCGGCTTGCCGTCGTCGGCGCGAACCGCCGCCAGGAACTGGTCCCAGGTGACGACCGAGCCGTTCTGGACCGACTCCTGCCACATGGCGGGGATCGAGCGAGCCAGGTCGCGGACCGTGAGGACGACCTGGAGCTCGGTGCCGGGGAACGAGTCGACGACCTGCTGGATCTTCTCGGGCCCGCGCGGCCCCAGGAACTCCATCGAGATCACGGCTGTGTCGGACCACTCCCGCACCTCGGCGGCCAGCCTGTTCCAGGGCCCGTCGGGCGCCATCGGCTCCTGGTCGGCACCGCCGCGGGCGATCAGGTCCTGCACGGCACTGACCTGGGTGCGCCAGCGAGCGCCCGGGAAGAGAACGCCCTGCTCCAGCAGCAACTCGCGGTTGCCGGCGAGCACGTTCTGGATGAAGCTGGTGCCGGACTTCATGGCGCCGACGTGCAGCACGAGTCTGCGCGCCATCAGGCGGTCCTCTCCGCAAGGGCCCGGGCCACCAGCCGCGCCACGACCTGTTCGAGCTCGGCCACGTCTTCCTCACTGCGTCGATTGATCCAGGTGTCCTCGTGGACGGCCTCGGCGAGACGGTCGACCTGCCGGGTGAGCTGCTCGACCGTGCTGCGCCCCGAACTCTCCGCGAGCCGGCCAGACAGGCGGCCAGACAGGCGGTCTGCCAGGCTCACAGCGTCTCCCGGCGATAGGTCTCGAGGCCGGCCCGCAGGGTCTCCTCGTCCCGCGCCCCGTCGGGGAGCAGCAGCTCGGAGACCAGGTCGGTGACCATCGCCAGCCGGGGCTGCAGGGCGCGGCTGCGGGCCAGCTCCGCCTCGAGCTCCTCGACTCGTCCCCTGAGCTCGTCGACTTCGCTGCGCACCCGCGCGGCGTAGGCGCCGGAGACGAGGTTCTTCCCGCGCCCCAGGAGTCCCGCGGGCGGGTTCGCGGCCCCGCCCGGTGCCGCCGCCGGTGAGGACAACGTCTCGTCACCGCCGGCACCTGCGGCTCCGGGTGCGTCTGCCCCCTCACGCAGGCGGAGCAAGACGTCGAGGAGAGCACGTACGGCGACGTCGAGCACCTCCTCGACCGGGACCTCGGCGGGCGTGGGCCCGGATGTCTCGGAGGGGGCCAGGTCTGCGAGGTCACCGTGGACCCGGTAGCCCGCACGCTCGATCGCCGCGCGGCCCGAGGTGTAGTGGTCCTGGGCGTCGGCCAGCTGCGCGGCGGTGATCGCCAGCGGGGTCCCGTCCAGCGGCGCGAGCACCTGATGCGCCAAGACGTCACGCAGCCAGCGGGCCTGCTCGCGGTTGGTGTCCAGGGGCGCCGCGACGTGCTCGTTGACCCGGCGCAGCACCTCGGAGGCGGCGGCGCCCAGTGAGGTGTTGCTGCGCGCCGGGGGGAGCTGCAGGGGGACGGCATCGAGGCCCGTGGCGGCGGCGAACCGCTGCCAGAGCTGCTCCGGCGCGCCGCCCGCGGCACCGGTGACGACGTGGACCTGCCCGGGAGGCAGACCCGCTCCCCAGCGGGCGGTCACCCCGGCCGGGTCCATCGTCCGCCAGCCCCATTCGCTGCGAGCGGCGCTCTCGGGCTTGGGCACCCACTGCTCCAGTGGGGTGGCCAGGGCGAACTTCAGGCGCTCCTGCCAACCCGACGCGACAGCACGGCCGAGGTCGCGACAGGTGACGACGATGTGGACCTCGATGCCGGCCAGATCGTCGATCGCACGCTGGGCCTGCTCCGCGGTGGCGCCGGCGAGCAGCTCATAGCTCACCACTGCCGTGTGTCCCGACCAGTGGCGCACCTCGTCGACGATGCGCTGCCAGGCGCCGCGCGCGCGAGGCGGCAGCTTGTCGAGCCGCGGGTCCTCTCGCAGCACCATGGCGGCATGCACCAGCTCGACCTGGGGGCCGCCGGCCACGAGGACACCTGCCTCTTGGAGACGGGAGCGGTTGTCGCGCAGGACCTGCTGGAGATAGGTGGTACCGGACTTGGGAGCGCCGACGTGGAGGAACACCCGGTCGGTCATGCACCCCTCCCCTGCCGTCTCATGGTCTCGGTCGAGCCCAGTCAAGCAGAATACGCCAGCGGGTGCCCCCGGCACCGATGGGCGTGCCGCTGCGGGCAATCTCACGACCCCCGTGCTCACGCCAGCCGCGCTCGAGCTCGTCGATCCCGACCGGGAACTTGCGGCCCGCGTTTCCGGCGAAGTGGACCCGCTCCTCGACAGGGGCGTCGTCGTCGAACTCGAGATGGACCAGGGACCCGCCCTCGCCCCGCATGAGCGTGGCGCACAGCCGCCAGAAGCCCTCCCGGCCGTCCGGGGACATCGCGTCGACCACATTGCGCGCATAGAGCACCCGCGGCGCCTGGGAGGACCTGGCCAGCTCGGCCGCCTCGGTGAGGGTGTCGCGGAGGTCATAGAGGTTCACCAACCGCGACGAGATCGAGAGGCTCGCTCGGTCCGGGTGGCGGGTGATGGCACGGAACGCCTGGCGTGCGTAGTCGAGCGCGATCACCCGGTGGCCCGCCTCGGCGAACAGCACCGAGTCGTCTCCGCGTCCGGCGCCGACGTCGATCACCGTCGTGCCGGGCACCAGCTGGGCGAGCACCTGGGAGGCGAAGTCCGAGCCGTTGTCGTGCTCGGGTCGCCAGCTGTCGCGCCAGTAGACCTCCCAGTTGCGGCGTTGGCGCATCAGCGTCCCGAACCAGTCGTCGAAGCGCTGGACGACGTCGCGCGACGGGGCGTGCTGGAAGCCCGGATCGGGCGTGCGCCAGCTCGCGCCGTACGACGCGGCCAGCAGGGCGTCGGGGTCCGCGGGCGCCGGGAGCAGGCGGCCCTCGAACTCGATGAGCTGCAACGGGAGGACCGCCTCGCGGGCGACCTCGGCCCTGGCCGTGGCCGTCAGGTGCAGCTTCTCGAACAGGTGGAAGCAGGTGTAGATGTCGATGCTGGCCGGTCCACCGTCCGGCGCCTCGAGCATGACGGTGAGGAACGAGCCGGTCTTGGTGATCACGCTGTAGCCCGCGCGGGTCAGAGCCCGCTTGATGTCGTAGAACTCGACGATCATCTGGGCGGGCGTCTCGAGGTCGCTGAGGTAGCCCAGATCCATGTCGGAGTCGTGGCCGATGGCGCCCCCGTCGCGCACCGCCCCCAGCAGGGTGCCGAAGGCCATCCAGAGCTGGACGCCGCACTCGGCGTCGACCAGACGCACGAGGTCGAGCGCCTGCTCGGTCATGAAGTCGATGACCTCGGATCCCCGATGGGTGAAGGGCCGCTGGATGATCCCCCACTTGTCGATCACGATGGGGATGCCCGCCTTGTCGACGATCGCGACCCGCTCGGTCCGCTGCCCGAAGCGCACCTCGCCGGCGTCGTAGGTCCGCTTGCCACAGCGCACCTGCAGGTGGGTGACGCCGCGCAGGAACGGTCGCAGGTTGGGCGGCCATTCCACCTGGACGCGCTCGGCTCCAGGCTCGGGCTCAGGCTGGAAGGACCACACCGCTCGCCCGTCGAAGAGCGCCTGGCAGGTGCCTGTCGCCTCCGCGGGCACGCGCAGCCCCGATCGATCGGCGGTGACCGCCGCCTCCGTCACGGCAGCGTGACCCGCACGACCGGTACGGCGTGGTCGGTCGAGCGCCGCACCAGCGTCGCGCGGCTCATCTGGAACCCGGCGTAGCTCACGTTCGGCGGCCCGAAGATCCAATCGATGCGCATCCGCTGCTTGGGCAGGGTGCAGGTGCCGCCGGCTCCGGAGCCGCCCATCGGCGAGATCAGGTCGGTCTGGGTGACCACCTTGCAGAAGACGGTCTTCTTCTCGTTGAGATCGCCGATGAAGAAGACCGGGAGCTTGGTGGCGCGCAGCTCCTTGATCAGCGCGATCTCGCGTCGCACCGCGATGTTGCGCTGCTTCTGCAGGTCGCGAGGGGCGTTGTGGGCGTTGATCACCCAGATCTGCTTCCCGGTGGCGCGGTGGCGCAGCCGCACGACCGGCATCGGCCGCTCGCCCTGGATGAAGGGGATCTTCAAGGTGCGCTTGGCGGTCGCCTCCCAGACGCTGGTGCGCCACAGCAGCGACTGCTGGATGCCGCCCGGCTCCTTCAGCTCCGTGCCGGGGAAGGCCGAGAACTGTCCACCGGTGGCCCGCATGATGGACTGGAACTGCTGACGCTCGACCTCGTGCAGGCCGATGACATCGGGGTTGCCGATCGCCGCCAGCGAGTCGGCGAACCACTCCGCGCGGATGCGCGACGGCGCGAACTGGTCGTCGTGCTTGTACGGCGCGGTGTGCACGTCGCCCAGCACGTTGTAGGTCGCCAGGGTGAACGTGGCCGCGTTGGCGCGCGCCCGCCTCGCGGGCGCGGTCGTCCGAGGGCTGGCGTCGGGGGCCCTCAGGTCGCTGTTCGTGCCGTTGCCGAGCTGGCCGCGCTCGTTGTTGCCCCAGCAGCGGAGGCTCTCGGAGACCGTCAGCGCGCACGTGTGCATCCACCCTCCGCTCAGGCCGCGGTAGGCGCCCTGCGTGCGGACCGGGACGTTGCTCGATGCCTGGTTGCCGGTCCCGAGGGCGCCGTAGTCGTTGCCGCCCCAGCACCAGGTGGCGCCATTCGCCGCCGTGGCGCAGGAGTGGACGTCGCCGGTGGCGACCTCACGGGCCTCCAGGCCCCCGCTGACGAGGGTCGGCCTGCGCCGGTCACGCTGGGTGCCGTCGCCGAGCTGCCCACGGTCGTTGCGGCCCCAGCAGCGGACCTCGCCGCCACGGGTCACGCCACAGCTGTGCGACCAGGACGCCGCGACGTCGGCCCAGCCGTCCCCGGCCACCGGGGTGGGCTGCCGGCGGTTGGCGATGGTGCCGTCACCGATCTCGCCGAAGTCGTTGCGTCCCCAGCACGAGAGCGACCCGGCGCCGGTCGTGGCGCAGGTGTGCCATCCCCCGACGTCGACGTTGCGCCAGTCGGCGCCCGGGACCTTGACGGGGGCAAGGCGGCGGGTGGTGGTGCCGTCGCCGATCTGCCCCGCGGAGTTGTCACCCCAGCACCACAGCGAGCCGTCGGTGCGGATCCCACAGGCGCCGAACCAGCCGACGCTGACCTCGCGCCAGTCGGTCGCACTCCCGACCTGAGTCGGCGTGGGACGAGACTTGTTGGTCCCCAGACCGAGCTGTCCGCGGTGGTTGAGGCCCCAGCACCACAGGGACCCGTTGGTGCGGACGGCACAGGTGCTCGCGCCGCCTGCGGAGACGGAGCGCCAGTCGGTGGCGTTCCCCACCTGAACCGGCGCGGTGGCGGCGTTGCCGCCCTGCCCGTGGCCGAGCTGCCCGCGGTCGTTGAGACCCCAGCACCACAGAGTGCCGTCGGTCCGGATGACGCAGCTGTGCTCGCCGCCGGCGGCCACCGACCGGGAGGCCTCGCTCGCGGCCGTGACCTGGATCTGCACCTCACCCGCGACCGGGTGGTCGAAGACCGGCGAGGCGGTGTTCGAGACCGTGTAGCGCAGCGTCCAGCTTCCGGTCGTGGTCGGTGTGCCGCTCAGGACTCCGGCCGAGGAGAGCGAGATGCCGGGAGGGAGATCCTCGGGGCTCAGCGCCGTGAAAGCGACGCGCGAGCGGTCGCCGGCCGCCACCAGCACCGGCAGCTGCTGGTTCATCGGCTCGCTGACGATCGCGGTGCGCGCCGCGAGTCCGGCGACGGGGCGCGCCCAACGCTCGACGTGGCCCCACACCTGGAGCGCGGTGCGGTCCAGCGAGCGTGCGGCCCGCCGCTGGCCATAGCCCTTGTGTACGTTGAGGGCGGCGTCGACGCGTTTGCCGCTCACGTCGCAGACGGCGTCGCCCCGGCTGCACACGCTCCACACGGGGACGGGCGAGCCGGGCCGAGGCACGTCGAGGACCGCCTTGCGGAAGAACGCCTGGACGCCCCGCGCCTGCGTGCCTGCATTCGGCGCCCCCATGGAGCGGGACCTCGTGGCAGGCGTCCGATCACCGTCGGAGACCAACGCGGCTGCCACGACGCGGTCCGTGGCCGCGTCCTGCGGGTGCAGCGCCGACAGCGTCCGGTGCATGGCCATCGCGCCCTGCGCGTAGCCCACCAGGACCACCTGCTGGTCCGGACACGAAGAGGCCGCCGAGGCGACGGCCGAGCGGATCCGGGTCACGTCCGTGGACACCGGCCCCGCCCAGCGCGACACGCTGCGACGGTTGATCGCCTTCGTGGCCGGGCCGGAGGCGCGGCGGGACTTCTTCAGGACCCGGGCCGGCGCGGTGCCACGACCGACGCTGCGCACCTCCACGGTGCGGCCACCCGTCGTCGCGGCAGCGACGAAGCGCTTGCGGAACGGTTCGAGCGAGACCCCGAGCGGCGCACCGGCCCGGGCACCCTCCGCGTTTCCTGCCATGCCCAGGACCAGTACGTCGGTGCACGACGCGTCCGCGCGGGCCTGAGCGGCCGGTGCGGCCACAGCGGCTGCGGCGGTCCCCTGGTCAGAGCCACCGTCGGCGACGAGGACCACCAGCCCTGCGGCCACCAGGAGCGGGGCGAGCAGACCTGCGAGGGTAGGCGGCATCTTCACGTGGATCCTCCGAGCGTGCGGGGCCGAGGCCCAGAGCAGTGCCGGACGTCAGTCCAGCTCGACGTTGGCGTACTTGTGGGCCGTCGCGGGCGTGTAGGTCTCGAGCGGCGCCGCTCCAGACGCGGTGCGGGCGCTGCCGCGGTAGGGGGGCGGGTTGGCGAAGACGTTGTTGATCCAGTTGGCGTAGGTCCGCTCGAGCCCGGCATCGCGCACGAGGAAGCCGGCCTCGTCGCTGTTGATCGACACCTCAGTGAAGTTCTGCGTGCCGGTGTAGACGACGCGGGCGTCGGTCTGGTTGTCGAACACGCCGCTGATCGTCAGGTCCTTCATGTGCAGGTAGCGGTCGTAGTCGCCGTCGGCGTCGAAGTCCTGCACGATGTGGCGGCTGGGCACTCGGCCCCGGGGGCCACCGGCCCACAGCTCCTTGCCGGCTGCTCCCCCCATCACCGCGTAGATGACCTTGATGTTGCAGCCCTGCTGGTAGAGCGAGTTGATCTTGCGCGCGATCTTGATGCCGCGCTCGTTGAGGAACGCGGTCTGGCCGATCCTGATGGCCGTGTTGCCGTTGATCCCTGCGGTGCCGGTCGTTCCCGTGCACAGGACCCTGCTGAGCAGACGCACCACCGGGTCACCCTTGGCCTGGGGACCGTTGTAGGGGAGGAAGTAGCCCTCGAGGTTGCCGTCCTTGAACGTGCGGTACGGGGGCGTGGCCCGGCGGTCGCGGGAAGCCTGCGCGAAGACCTTCTGATACTGGTCGTAGACCTTCTGGCGCCCGACCACCGTGAAGACGCTGTTCCACTGGTTGCGCGCGGCCGCCTCGGTGAGGTTGGCCGAGCTCACCATGACCACGTTGCGGGAGGCACCGGCCTTGCTGAACGTGTAGAACTTCGCGTGCGCGATGCCCTTCGCTCCTCGGCACGACGAGCGACAGGTGCGCACCCAGCTCTTCTGGGCGGCGGTCCGCTTCCTCTGCCCCTTGCTCAGGGCGCTCCTGAGCTGGCGGTAGTCGCCCTGGGCTCCCTGTCCCTCGGCCAGCCCGTTGGACATCAGGATCCGGACGCTGACGCCGCGCTTGTGCGCCGCGATCAGGGCGCGGGAGTGCACCGCACTGTTGATGTTCCAGGAGAAGATCCGGATCCGCTGACCCGCGCGAGTGCTCAGGATGCTCAGCCGGATGTGCTTGTTGATGCGGTGGCTCATCTTCGGCCGCAGGGGATGGTTGAACTTCACCCCCGGGCGTGGGCTGTAGCGGTTTCCTCGCTTGGCGGCGGTCTGCAGTGCGCCGGCCTGCTTGACCGTGTCGACTCGCAGGAGAGACGTCGACACCGACGACTCGGCGGGCGCCGTCGCGGCGCCGGACGTGGCCGGCACGGCGAGCGTGGCGGGGATCGCCACCGCCACCGCCGCGGCGATCGCCATCTTCCAGTGGGACGTTGTCATGGTCTCCCCCGTGCTCCAGGTTCTTGTCGTGTGTGGCGCAGCCGCTGCCTGCCGTCGTCCGGCAGCCCCCAACCTGGCACCCGGAATGCGCGCGTCACGCGGTGCAGATCTCGAAGTCCTGCTGATACTCAGCGCTGTCCTGGAGGGACCCTACGTCACGGATGGCCAGCCCCGGCTGCGCATAGAACCGCTCGGCATAGGTCACCAACGTGGTGCCGAGTGAGCAGATCTGCCGATCCGCGCGCACGCGCTCGTCGCCCTCCATGCAGCCGCGGTAGCCGCGGGGCAGGATGCTCCCGTCCTGCCAGACCTCGTCGCACGCGGCCCAGCCGGCCGCACCGGACGGGGAGCCGCTCGGGCTGCTGGCGTCGGAGCCGCCGGCATCCGGGCTGGGACTCTCCGCCTGAGAGGCCTCGGGAGCCGTCGAGCCGGCACTCGTGGCGCCGTCCTCACCGCTGTCGTCGCCACAGCCCTCCGTCACGGTCGCGGCGAGCGAGACCGTGATGGTCAGCAGGAGGGTCCGCAGCACATGCACCCCACGATGCTATCGCGTCCCTCCTGTCCATCGTGTTATTCGCGACGGACACTTCGTTCGGCCGTCATCTGGCTCTGCCGAGTCTCTCCCGCAGCGCCGGAATCCGCCGGAGGGCTGCCCTCAGGGCGGCCGCGCCCCGCTGCTGGCCGGGCGAGAAGACCTCGCCCGCTCCGCGGATGCTGACGATCTCCTCCAGCAGCCGGGCGATCAGCTCAGGGGTGGCGGCGAGGACGCGGTCCTCAGGGACGTCGCCGGGCTCGGCTCCGCTGTCGTCGAAGTCGAGCGGTGTCAGGTCCGCGAGATCCCCGTGCACGTGCCAGCCGCGCTCCTCGATGGTGCGGACCCACTGGTCGGTGACCTTCTGCAGCGGCTCACGCAGACGCCCCGGCGTCACCGCCCGGGCGGTGCGGTGCTCGCTCAGCGCGTTCTGAGCGAAGAAGCGCTTGACCACGCTGGCGTAGGCCCCGCGATCCATGTCGGGTCCGAGGGCCGCGTTGATCCTGCGCAGCAGCTCGACCTCGGCCGCCCCGAGGGAGGAGTTGTCGGCGACCGGCTTCTTGGTGAAGAGCTCCGGCCCGAGCCCGAACACCCCCTCGAAGCGCCGGAACAGCTCCTCGGGATCACCCCCCGCCGGCGGGCACGTGACGACGTGGATGCGGTCGTCGGGCACGAACTTGGCCCAGTGCCCGAGCACGTGAGGCAGGCCCTGCTCGCGCCAGAAGAACGCCCGGTCGCGCATCCGAGGGCCGATGTCCAGGACGCCCTCGCGCTCCACGAAGCGGTCGAAGGTGTAGTCATGGCCGTTCTTGACCCGCTCCTGCCACACCGCGGTCACCTGCCGGGCCAGGTCGCGCGCCGTGGCGACGATGTGCAGCTCGACGCCCTCCACCTGCTCCAGCTGCTCCATCGCGGGACGGATGTGGCGGGGCATGCATCGGCCGAAGATCTCGTGGCTCACCAGCGTGCGCCCGTCGTACGCCGCGGCCCGGCGCACGAACTCGGCCCAGGTGCCCTCGATCTCCTCGGGCTGGAAGCCCCAGTGGTCGGCCCAGCCCAGGACCTCGACCGCCGCTTGGAACATCCCGTCGGGTCGGACGAACGGGTAGAGGAGCCCGGCGTCCTTCAGGGCAGCGCGATTGGCGCTGAAACGGGCCTGCAGAGCGGTGGTCCCCGTCTTCGGCAGTCCGATGTGCAAGTAGAGCGCGCTCACGCGGTGAGGCTACCCGTGCCGACCCCGGCTAACGTACGAGGTTGTGAGCACCACTCCCACCCGCGTCTACGCCGCCCGGCTCGTCGGCCTCCCGGTCTTCGACCCTCAGGGCGACCAGGTGGGCAAGGTCCGCGACCTCGTCGTGGCACTGCGCACCGAGGCCAACCAGCCCCGGGTCCTCGGGCTGGTCGCCGAGGTCTTCGGCCGACGCCGCATCTTCGTCCCGATGACCCGGGTCACGAACATCGACAGCGGGCAGGTCTACACCACGGGGCTGCTCAACATGCGCCGCTTCGAGCAGCGCCCGACCGAGACCCTCGTGATCGGCCAGATGCTCGACCGTGAGGTCCGGGTCAAGGGCACCGGCACCGTCGGCACGGTCTACGACGTGGCGATGGAGCAGGCCCGCAACCGCGACTGGGTGCTGAGCCGAGTGGCGATCCAGGAGCCCGGCAAGGGCTTCCGCCGCCGCGGCCAGACCCACGTCGTGGACTGGTGGGAGGTCGAGAACCTCACTCAGCGCGAGGAGACCCAGGGGGCCACCCACCTGATCGCCGCCCTCAACGACATGCGCCCCGCCGACGCGGCCAACATGATCCACGACCTGCCCCCCGAGCGGCGCAGCGCCGTGGTCGCCGCCTTGGACGACGAGCGCCTCGCCGACGTCCTCGAGGAGCTTCCCGAGGAGGACCAGGTGGAGATCCTCGAGCACCTCGACTCCCAGCGAGCCGCCGACGTCCTCGAGGAGATGTCGGCCGACGACGCCGCCGACCTGATCGCCGACCTCCCCCCGGAGACCGCCGCGCAGCTGCTCGAGCTGATGCAGCCCTCCGAGGCCGAGGACGTACGGCGCCTGATGTCCTACGCCGAGCACACGGCCGGCGCGATGATGACGCCCGAGCCCGTGATCCTCGGCCCCGACGCGACCATCGCCGACGCCCTGGCCCACGTGCGCAACCCCGAGCTCTCCCCCGCTCTGGCGGCGCTGGTCTACGTCTGCCGCCAGCCGCTGGAGCCGCCGACCGGCAAGCTGCTCGGCGTCGCGCACATCCAGCGGCTGCTGCGGGAGCCGCCCTCCACGCTTGTCGCGGCGGCACTGGACTCCTCCATGGACCCGTTGCGCCCCGAGGCCGGCATCGACGAGGTCGCCGCGCACCTGGCCACCTACAACCTCGTGGCCGCCCCCGTGGTCGACGAGGAGGGTCGCCTGCTGGGCGCGGTCACGGTCGACGACCTGCTCGACCACATGCTCCCCGACGGCTGGCGCGACCGGGTGGCCCGACGCGGCCGGATCGCAGCCCACCGCAAGCCACCGGGAACGGAGGTCTGAGCCATGGCCGAGAGCCGCACCTCCCGGATCCCCCGCCTGGACACGCCCCGCGACACGCGTCGCCGCTTCGTCCGGCGCCCGTCGTACGACTCGGACACGTTCGGCGTCTTCGCCGAGCAGTTCGCCCGGTTCATGGGCACGGCGCGGTTCCTGATGTACATGACGCTGTTCGTGCTCGTCTGGGTCGCCTGGAACTGGGCTGCGCCGGACGACATGGACTTCGACGCCTACCCCTTCATCTTCCTCACGCTGATGTTGAGCCTGCAGGCCTCCTACGCCGCTCCCCTGATCCTGCTCGCGCAGAACCGCCAGGAGATGCGCGACAAGGTCATCGCCGAACAGGACCGGCAGGCCAACGCCCGCGCACACGCCGACATGGAGTTCCTGGCCCGCGAGGTGGCCTCGCTGCGGATGGCGCTGGGCGAGGTCGCGACGCGTGACTACCTGCGCTCGGAGCTGCGCTCCCTGCTGCAGGAGCTCGACGAGCGCGCCCGCCCCGAGGCGGCCGACGAGGTCGACGACGCCTCCCGTCCCTCCGGTCCCCCTCCGAAGCGGGACCGCTGAGGCACACCCTCTACGCTTGGGCATCATGAGCACCCCCACCGTCGAGCAGGTCAACGCTGCGCTCGCGACCGTGAACGACCCGGAGATCAAGCGCCCCATCACCGAACTCGGGATGGTCGATGCGGTCGAGGTCCGCGAGGACGGCACGGTCGCGCTGACCGTGCTGCTCACCGTGGCCGGCTGCCCCATGAAGGACACCATCAACCGCGACGTCGAGGCGGCCCTGCGCCGCGTGCCAGGCGTCACCGGGGTTGACCTGCACCTGGGCGTGATGACCAGCGAGCAGCGCCAGGGGCTCCAGGAGGTGCTGCGCGGCGGCCAGGCCCAGCGCGAGATCCCCTTCGCCCAGCCCGGCTCGCTCACCAAGGTGTTCGCCATCGCGAGCGGCAAGGGCGGGGTCGGCAAGTCCTCGGTGACCGTCAACCTGGCGCTGGCGATGGCCAAGCAGGGGCTGAAGGTCGGGGTCGTCGACGCCGACATCTACGGCCACTCGGTCCCCGCGATGCTCGGCGTCGCGGACTCCCGGCCCACCCAGGTCGAGGACCTGATCATGCCGGTCCCGACCCCCTCGGGCGTCTCGGTGATCTCCATCGGCATGCTGAAGCCGCGCCGCGACCAGGTCGTCGCGTGGCGTGGCCCGATGCTCGACCGGGCCCTGGTCCAGATGCTCTCCGACGTCTACTGGGGCGACATCGACGTGCTCCTGCTCGACCTCCCGCCGGGCACCGGCGACGTCGCGATCTCGCTGGGGCAGCACCTCCCCAACGCCGAGGTCGTGGTGGTCACCACCCCGCAGGAGGCGGCAGCGGAGGTCGCCGAGCGGGCCGGCACGATGGCCTCGATGATGCACCAGCGCGTCGTGGGCGTCGTCGAGAACATGAGCTTCCTGCCCTGCCCCCACTGCGGTCCCGAGCACCGACTCGAGATCTTCGGCGCCGGGGGCGGCGCCCGCGTGGCCAAGACGCTCTCCGAGCGCTTCGGGTACGACGTGCGCGTGCTCGGCGAGATCCCGCTGGACATCTCGCTGCGCGAGGGCGGCGACGCGGGCAAGCCGATCGTCGAGGCCGACCCGACCGCCCCGGCGGCCCAGGTCCTCACCCAGGTCGCCGAGGAGCTGGCCGGCCGTGGCCGTGGACTGGCGGGCATGCAGCTGGGGTTGACACCCACCAGTAAGTTCTAGCGCGTGTGGGGTGTCGGACTGACCGAGCTGGCGGTCATCGCCTTCGTCGCAGTCCTCGTCTTCGGCCCCGACCGGCTGCCCGAGCTCGCCAAGCAGCTCGGCCAGTTCGTGCGCAAGGCGCGTGACTTCGCCAACGCCACCCGCGACGAGCTGCGCTCCGAGCTCGGTCCGGAGTTCGCCGACCTCGAGCTCACCGACCTCGATCCGCGTGCGGTGGTGCGCAAGCACATCATGGAGGCGCTCGAGGACGACGACGAGGACCCGGCCGACGCCCCCGCCCGTCGGGGCCTGCGCCCTCTCGCCGACGGCGAGCTCCCGCCGTACGACGCGGACGCGACCTGACCCGTCTGGGTCGAGAAGGGATCCTCGTCACATATTCCTCTTGGGTGTGGGCCGGTGCGGCCGATAGGGACGAGCACACCTCGTCCGCACCCGGGAGTCCCCATGAAGCGCCCACCCTCCTTCTCGTCGCTCTCCATCCGGGCACGGCTGGTGGCCATCGTGCTGCTCTTCGCCGTCGCGATCACCGCTCTGGCCGCCATCGCCGCCGCCCAGATGGAGGACCGCATCCTCACCGAGCGCAAGGCGGCGACGCGCACGGTCGTCCAGACCGCGCTGGGCGTGATGACCTACTACGGCGACGCGCAGGCCGCCGGTGAGCTGAGCGAGCAGGAGGCTCAGCAGGCCGCTCTGAAGGCCGTGGAGCAGCTGCGCTACTCGGGCGAGGAGTACTTCTGGGTCAACGACATGGGCCCCACCATGGTCATGCACCCGATGAAGCCGGAGCTCAACGGCACCGACCTCTCGGCCAACGAGGACCCGGACGGCAAGCGCCTCTTCGTGGAGATGGTCGATGTCGTGAAGGCCGATGGCGCAGGCTACGTGGACTACCAGTGGCCCAAGCCCGGCGCCGATGCACCGCAGCCGAAGATCTCCTACGTCGCCGGCTACGAGCCGTGGGGCTGGGTCCTCGGATCCGGCATCTACGTCGACGACGTCGCCTCGGTAGCGCGGGCCGAGAGCCTCAAGCTGCTGCTGTCCGGGCTGGCGCTGATCGTCGTGGCCGGTGGAGCGACGCTGCTCGTCGCCCGCTCCATCGTGCGTCCTCTGCGGTCGGCCACCGCTCTGCTGACCAGCGGCGATCTGGCGACCCGCCTGCCGGAGGGGGCAGCGAACAACGAGCTCGAGAAGCTGGCCGTCGCCCTGAATGCCACCCTCGACCGCTCCGCCCGGGTCACCGCCAATGTGGGAGAGGCGGCACGCCAGCTGGACGCGGCGGTGAGCAGCCTGGTCAGCACCAGCGACGGCATCACCGCCAGCGCCACGCGCAGCGCCGACCGCACGGCCGAGGCCACCGCCTCCGCCCAGGAGATCAGCAGCGGCATCGAGCATGTCGCCGCCGGCACCCAGGAGATGGGGGCCTCGATCAACGAGATCGCCCAGAACACGACAGCCGTGGCTCGGATCGCCGCCGAGGCCGTGGAGATCGCCGACGGAACCAACCGCGCGGTCGCCACGCTCGGGCAGTCCTCGGCCGAGATCGGCAGCGTCGTCAATGCCATCACCGCCATCGCCGAGCAGACCAACCTGCTGGCGCTCAACGCCACCATCGAGGCGGCCCGCGCCGGGGATGCGGGCAAGGGGTTCGCGGTCGTCGCCGGCGAGGTCAAGGAGCTCGCCCAGGAGACCGCCCGTGCCACGGGAGACATCTCCACGCGGGTGGAGTCGATCCAGAACGCCGTCGCTGAGGCCGCCACGGAGATCGACCGCATCCAGGAGATCATCGGCCGGATCAACGACTTCCAGACCGCCATCGCCGGCGCCGTGGAGGAGCAGACCGCCACGACGGCCGTGATGGCCGACAGCCTCGCTCAGACCGCCGACCGCGGGCGCGCCATCGCCTCGACGCTGGCCATCGCCGAGCAGGCCTCCCGCGGCACCGGCGACGAGCTGGAGCACATCAGGAGCGCCGCCCACGACCT
>NZ_BAAHCI010000015.1:536036-633998 GCF_054775955.1 Nocardioides pacificus | reverse complement strand
CCCCACGACGCGCTCTGGCGCGGCCTGGGGCACACGACCCGTCACTGCTCAGGACTCTGCACCGCCGCCAGCCCGGCGTGGGCCACCAGCAGCCGTCGGGACGAGCGCCCCTCCCCCGTGACGGCCTCCACGAAGTCGTGCCCCACCCGGGCCAGCGTCACCTCGTATCTGCTGCCGTCGACCAGGTGCACCACGCACCGCTCCCCCGCCTCGGCGAGGCGACGCAGGGCCGATCCCAGACCGAGCCGGTGGATCGGCGACCACGCCTCCTCGGGCACGGAGCGCTCCGAGGCTCCGTGTACGGCGAGCACGGCCCCGGTACGCACGACCCAGTCCTGGCCCGGTCCCTGCAGCAGGAACCAGCCCGGCCCCACGCGCTGCAGCACGCCTCGGACCGACCCCACCCCGAGCAGCGACACCCCCACCTCCCGGTCGAGGGAGGCCATCAGCCGGCTGTCGAGCTCGACGCGCTGATACTCCGCGCGCATCCGGTCGGCGAGCTCGAGCTCGCGCTCCGCGTGGAAGAGCGAGTCCGCCTGGGACTCCAGGTCGTCGAAGAGCGCGAACAGCTGTTCCTCCCACGTCATGGGTCGACCCTTTCATGCGCCCAGCGCACCCTTCCGGCGATTCTGCTGTGGACAAACGTTTGACGAACCCCGCGAATCGTCTTTGAATGAGGCAAACAGACGCAAACGAAAGGTTTGAACGGTGTCTCGGGATCACGTTCGCGCCCCTCTCGCGCGCTGCCTCTCCGTGTGGCTGGCCGTGACGGCCCTGGCCGGCGGCCTGTCGCTGGTGGCGGTGCCGGAGCTCGCCGCTGCCCGGGATGCCTGGACCCACGGCGCGCTCGCGACCCAGCGCTTCGACACCCTGCTGGTGTGGCTGGCGGCCGCCGTCGCCGTCGGCTGCCTGGTCTGGCTCTGGCTGGTGACCACGTCGGTGGCGCTGGGCGCCGCCCGCGGACGGGGAGCGACCAAGGTCATCGCCTGTCCGGCCGCCCTGCGCCGGCTGCTGCTCGCGGCCTGCGGCGTCGCCCTCGCGAGCGGTCTCGCCGCGCCCGTGAACGCCGTACCCACGCATGTGCACGGGGACGGCGGTGGCCCCTCGGCGTTGGAGGGACTGCCGCTGCCGGAGCGGCCCGCCGATCCCTGGGGCGCCCCCCAGCATCTGCGGCCTCCTCCGTCAGAGCTCCGCGACGGTCCTGGGGCGGGTGCCCGGCGGGGGCCGCATGCCGACGCCGACGCCGACTCCGACGCCGACTCCGGGCGGGCCGCCCGGGTGGTCGTCCACAGCGGCGACACACTCTGGGGCATCGCCGCCGACACCCTGCCCGACGACGCGGGCCCCGCGGCGGTCGACGAGCGCTGGCGTGCGATCTACGCCGCCAACGCCGAGCGCGTCGGCACCGACCCCGACCTCATCCTTCCCACCACCCACCTGCGGCTCCCCAGGAGGATCCGATGACTCCCTTCCACGACAAGGTCACCCCGCTGCCCGGCCCCGTTCCCATCGCGAGCGTCCAGGGCACCCTGGCCCTCGACCTCCAGCCGCGCCTGGACCCTCCGGAGGTCCACCGCAGCGCCGTCGGTCGCGCCGGGGGCGACGTCATCTCCATCGACCTGCCGGTGCGCCGCGACCTTGAGAAGTGGGCCCGGCGCTACACCCAGGCCGTGGTCGAGATCGTGCACGGCGACCGTCCCGTCTCCCAGCTGGTGCGCTGGACTGCGCCCCGGGTGCACGAGGACCTCGCCCGACGGGCCGTGCTGGTGGCCCAGGCCGGTCTGCACCGGGCCGGACACGGGCGAGGACGACGACCGGACCTGCGCCCGCAGGTCGAGAGCATCCACAGCTGCTTCGTCTCGCGGGAGATCGCCGAGGTCAGTGCCCGCGTGAGGTACGGCGGTCGCTCGCGCGCCGTCGCCGCCCGCTTCGAGATCCTCGGCGGGCGCTGGCAGTGCACCGCGCTGGAGTTCGCCTGAGGGTGCCCGGCAGCGTCACTCGTCCACCGACGGCTCCAGCGTCCCCTCCTTGGTGGCCTCCCCGAGCTCGGGCCCCTCGTCGGTTCCCGGCACCTCGTCGGTTCCCGGCACCTCGTCGGTCTCCGGCGCCTGATCGCTCTCCGGCGCCTGGTCGCTCCTCGGCATGTCGTCCACCTCCGGGGCTGGCGGGGGATCACTCGCCGGCGAAGTGGGCAGGGATGTCGCGGGCAATCCCTCGGCGACGACCCTCCAGGTCTGGATCGGGCTGGCTGCGACCTCGAGGTGCGCAGCTGCAGCAGTCGAGTGAGGGGCCAGCCCCGGCAGCAGGAGCAGGCTCGCCACCGCGGCGCCGAGCGCCGTCACCGGCGCGCTGTGTCTCATCTTCTCGCCCCGGCGCGGGTCGCCCGGTGCGTGGCATGGCCGGCACCCACGCTCCTACGCGGGCGCGGACGTGCGTCGAGCGTGAGGACGACAAGCGTGATGAGCCCAGCAGCGAGGCCGATCACCCGGGGGTCACGCGGGAGATCGAACAGCCATGCGGAGTCCGGGACGTGGAGCCAGGCACGTCCGACGACGTCGGCGTCGGTCGGGTGCCACGGGTCGGGATCGGGGTTGTTGTCACCCTGGAGGACGTAGCCGGAGGCGCCGTCACCCCCGATGATGCGGTGGATGACCTGGCCTGTGCCGGTCCCGTTGGCGACCTCGAACGCCACGATGTCGCCGGCGCTGTAGGTGTCCTGTCGGCGCGTCACGACGAGGTCACCGGTCCGGTAGGTGCCGTCCATGCTGTGCCCGGAGACCAGGATGTACGCCGCTGGGCCATGGAACGCGGTCGGTGCCAACGTGAGGAACCAGCCCCCCAGGAGCGCGAGCACTAGCACGTTGCCGAGCATGCGTCCGCTCAGCAGATGGCGTCTCATGGCCGCCTCCTCGGGTGGAATGTCCAGAGCCAGATCGTGGTGGCGTCCCGGGTCGGGACGCCACCGGGTGATCAGGTGCGAGCGGTCACGGGTTGGTGTTGGAGCCGTCCACGGTCATGCCGGGGTAGCCGCCGTCCACGCTGATCCGGATGGCGTTCAGGTCCGCGGTGGGAACGCCGCTGCCGGGCGGGCCCGCGTAGGCCAGGCGGATGTACTGAGTGCCCGCCCCCAGGGCCGGGTCCAGTCGCTCGGACTTGAAGCGAGCGAGCTCGGTCCCGCCCGGCGACAGGGCAATCAGGTGGACGGCCTGTCCCTGGCACTCCGAGTCGGTCAGCTTGATCAGGGCGCTGTCCACGTAGGGCGGGTTGGTGTGGTCGTTGTGCCCCCACTCGACCACGCTCGCGCTGGTGGCGCACTGGAGGTCGTAGGTGTCGCCGGACTGGATGGGGGCGGCGCTGACACCGCCGACGAAACCGGCGGCCGAGGCGGCGCCGACCGCGGCGAGCACCGCGACGACGGGAACTGCGATGAGCTTCTTCATTGGTTCTCCTTGACGGGTAGCGAGGGAGGGTCCCCCGTGGCCACCTCCCTCTCGCCACGAGAAGTAAGGTGCGGACCCAATCTCCGCCCGAGCAGGCCTCACCGGCATCGTCGAATCTGGGTAGCCCAAGCAAAATGGACGAGGCCCCCTCCCTCCACGCCTGTGGAGGGAGGGGGCCTCGTTGCCCAGCCGGGACTCAGCCGTTGACGCGGGTGGTCAGGCCGGTCGGCCCACCGGGAGCGCCGTGGCACTTCTTGAACTTCTTGCCCGAGCCACAGGGACAGTCGGCGTTGCGGCCGATCCCGGCGTAGGGGTCGTCGGCCTCCTCGGTGACCACCTCGACGTCGCCGTCCTCCGTCGGCGCCGAGTAGGTGAGGTTCTGCGGGGCCGCCGGCTTGTCCAGGCCCTTGGCGCGGATCTGCGGAGCCTCACGCGGCTTCTCGAGGGCGACCGCGGGAGGCTGGCTGTCAGCCGAGTCCTCCTCGAGCTCCAGCTCGTCGTCCGGCTCCTCGTCGACCTGCACCTCGAGGTTGAACAGGAAGCCGACGGCCTCCTCCTTGATGGCGTCCATCATGACGGCGAACATGTCGAAGCCCTCACGCTGGTACTCCACCAGCGGGTCACGCTGCGAGTAGGCCCGCAGGTAGATGCCCTCGCGCAGGTAGTCCATCTCGTAGAGGTGCTCGCGCCACTTGCGGTCGATCACGGACAGCAGCACGCGCCGCTCGAGCTCGCGCATCACCTCCTCGCCGACCTCCGCCTCACGCTTGGCGTAGGCGCTCAGAGCGTCGGCGCGCAGGTCCTCGATCAGCCGCTCACGGCTGAGGTTGGTGCGCCCACCCGCGTCCTTCTCGAGCTGCTCCAGATCGAGCGAGACGGGGTAGAGCTGGCCGAGCGCGGTCCAGAGGCCGGCGAGGTCCCAGTCGTCGGGGTAGTCGGAGGTGGCGCCCCTGACGTAGCCCGCCACCACGTCGTCGATGAAGGCCCGCACCTGGTCGGCGAGGTCCTTGCCCTCGAGGACCGCCCGGCGCTCGCCGTAGATCACCTCACGCTGCCGGCTCATCACGTCGTCGTACTTGAGGACGTTCTTGCGCGACTCGAAGTTCTGCGACTCGACCTGCCCCTGGGCATTGGCGATCGCGCCGGTGACCCGCTTGTTCTCGATCGGGACGTCGTCGGGGACCTTGAGCACGGTGAGCACCCGGTCGACCCAGTCGGACTTGAACAGCCGCATCAGCTCGTCCTGCAGGGACAGGTAGAAGCGGGACTCCCCCGGGTCGCCCTGGCGACCGGAGCGACCTCGCAGCTGGTTGTCGATGCGGCGAGACTCGTGACGCTCGGTGCCGACGACGTAGAGCCCACCGAGCTCCTTGACCGCCTCGTGCTCCGTGGCGACCTGTTCCTTGATCCGCTCGACCACCTCGGGCCACGCGGCGTCGTACTCCTCCGCGGTGTCCCCGACCGGCTCCAGGCCCTTCTTGCGCAGCTCCTGGTCGGCGAGGAACTCCACCGAACCACCGAGCATGATGTCGGTGCCTCGACCGGCCATGTTGGTGGCGACCGTGACAGCTCCGCGGTGACCGGCCATGGCGACGATGGCGGCCTCGTCGGCGTGCACCTTCGCGTTGAGGACCGTGTGCGGGATGCCCTTCTTCTTCATCAGGTCGGAGAGGTGCTCGGACTTCTCGACCGACACCGTGCCGACGAGGACCGGCTGGCCCTTGTCGTGGCGCTCGGCGATGTCCTCGACGACGGCGAGGTACTTCGCCTCCTCGGTGCGGTAGACCAGGTCGGCCTGGTCCATGCGCAGCATCGGCTTGTTGGTCGGGATCTGGACCACGCCGAGCTTGTAGATCTTGTCGAACTCGGACGCCTCGGTCATCGCCGTGCCGGTCATGCCGGAGAGCTTGGAGTAGAGACGGAAGTAGTTCTGCAGGGTGACCGTCGCGAGCGTCTGGTACTCCTCACGGACCTCCACCCCCTCCTTGGCCTCGATCGCCTGGTGCAGGCCGTCGTTGTAGCGACGACCCGCGAGCATGCGGCCGGTGTGCTCGTCGACGATGAGCACCTCGCCGTTCATGACGACGTACTCCTTGTCGTTGCGGAACAGCTCCTTGGCCTTGATGGAGTTGTTCATGAACGAGATCAACGGCGTGTTGACCGAGTCGTAGAGGTTGTCAATGCCCAGGTGGTCCTCGACCTTGGTGATGCCGGGCTCGAGCACGGAGATCGTGCGCTTCTTCTCGTCGACCTCGTAGTCGACGTCCTTGGTGAGCTTGCGCGCGATCTTGGCGAACTCGCCGTACCAGCGCACCTCGTCCTGAGTGGGACCGCTGATGATCAGCGGGGTCCTGGCCTCGTCGATGAGGATCGAGTCGACCTCGTCGACGATCGCGTAGTGGTGGGGGCGCTGGACGCACTCCTCGATGGAGCTGGCCATGTTGTCGCGCAGGTAGTCGAAGCCGAGCTCGTTGTTGGTGCCGTAGGTGATGTCGCAGTTGTAGGCCTCGCGCCGCTCGTCGGGACGCATGCTCGGCAGGATGACGCCGACGCTCATGCCCAGGAAGTGGAAGACGCGGCCCATCATCTCGGACTGGTACTTCGCGAGGTAGTCGTTGACGGTGACGACGTGCACGCCCTTGCCGGGCAGGGCGTTGAGATAGGCCGGCATGGTCGCGACCAGGGTCTTGCCCTCACCGGTCTTCATCTCGGCGATGTTGCCCAGGTGCAGGGCCGCGCCACCCATCACCTGGACGTCGTAGTGACGCTGTCCGATGACCCGCTTGGCGGCCTCGCGGACGGTGGCGAACGCCTCGGGCATCAGGTCGTCGACCGTCTCACCCTGCTCGAGCCGCTCGCGGAACTCCACAGTCATGCCGCGCAGCTCCTCGTCGGTCATCTTGACGAAGTCGTCCTCGATCGCGTTGACGGCGGATGCGACGGCCTCGAGCTGTCGCAGGATCTTGCCCTCGCCGATGCGGAGGATTCTGTCGAGGATGGCCACGGGCTGAACTCCTGGATGGTGGACTGGGCGCAGCTGGTGCCGCACGGTGCGGTCGCCGCGACACGGCGATCCAGCCGTCATGCTACCCAGCGGGACCCACCGGGCCCGATCGCGGTGCTCGCGAGCCCCCCAGCGCCCACTCCAGAGCCGGCGCCAGGTCCCCACGCGACTCCACCACGACCTCCGTGAGGCCGAGCCAGCCGGCCAGCTGGGTCAGCTCGGCGGCCAGCTCCTCGGCTGTCTCCGCGGGAGCATGGTCCTCCGCGAAGGCGCCGCGCACCAGGAGACGACCGCCTGCGCGGTCCGCCTTGAGATCGACCCGCGCGACGATCCGATCCCTAAGCAGGAACGGCAGCACGTAGTAGCCGTGCACCCGCTGGGCGGCGGGGACGTAGATCTCGATCCGGTAGCGGAAGCCGAACAGCGCCTCGGTCCGGCTGCGCTCCCAGCACAGCGGGTCGAAGGGGCTCAGCAGGGCACGGGCCCGCACCTTGCGCGGCAGCCGAGCGTCCCGGTGCAGGTAGGCCGGGCGTCGCCACCCCTCGACGGAGACCGGGAGCAGCTCCCCCTCCTCGACCAGCTCCGCGATCGCAGGCCCGACCGCCCCCGCCGACAGACGGTAGTAGTCGCGCAGGCACTGCGCCGATGCGATCCCGTGCGAGCGGGCGGCGCGCCGCACGAGCTCACGGTTGGCCGTCGTCTCGTCCGGCACCGGCAGCGCCAGGACGGGTGCGGGCAGGACTCGCTCGGGAAGGTCGTAGACCACCTCGAACTGCCGGTTGCGCGAGGCGATGGCCACCTCGCCCACGAGGTAGAGGTAGTCGAGCACCTTGCGTGCCTCGGACCAGTTCCAGCCCCAGTGATCACGCGAGCGGGGCCGGCCGTCGTCCAGGTCGCGGGCGGTCACAGGTCCCCGCGCGCGGACCTGCTCCAGCACCGACGTCTCGAGCTCGGGGCGCGCCGCCATCACCGACCACTTGCCACGGCGGGCCCGGTAGTGCTCGCGCCGATGGTGCATGACCGGCCACAGGTCGACGGGCATGAGGGCCTGCGCGTGCGCCCAGTACTCCACCATCCGTCGGGGCCGGCGCTCGGACGCACGGTGCAGGAGGTCCACGTCATAGGCGCCCATCCGCGAGTAGAGCGGCATGTAGTGCGCCCGGGCGAGGACGTTGACGGAGTCCACCTGCAACACGCCGGTGCGCCGCATGGTGCGGTCCAGCGTGCGCATGGTGGGACGCGCGTGGCGCGGGTCCAGGAAGCCCTGAGCAGCGAGCACGACCCGGCGCGCCTGTGCCTGCGACAGGCTGGTCTCGCGCGCGCTCATCCGGTGCTCACGGCAGATCGAGCAGCTTCTCCCGGACGGCGTACATCACGGCCTCCATGCGGGAGTGCAGCTGGAGCTTCTCCAAGATGTTGCGCACGTGGTTCTTGACGGTGTTGTCGCTGATGAACAGCTGACGGGCGATCTCGCGGTTGTTCAGCCCGCGAGCCACCAGCCGCAGCACCTCGAGCTCGCGGTCGGTGAGTCGCAGGCCCGGCACCTGGCTGCGCTCGGGGCGCGACATCTGCTTGAACTCGTCGATGAGCTTGACCGCCATCGAGGGGCTGATCAGTGAGTGTCCGTCCGCGACCACTCGGACGGCCTGGGCGACCTCCTCGATCGAGGAGTCCTTGAGCAGGTAGCCCGCGGCACCGCTCTTGACCGCCTCATAGAGGTCGGCCTCCTCGTCGGAGACCGTGAGCATGATGATCTTGGCCGAGGGGACGGCCTCCTTGATGGCCAGGCACGCCTCGATCCCGGAGCGACGCGGCATCCGCACGTCGAGCAGCACCACGTCGGGCACGACCTCGGCGGCCAGATCGGTGCCCTCGATGCCGTCGCCTGCCTCGCCCACGACCTCGATGCCCTGCTCCACGCCGAGCAGCATCGTGAGGCCGCGTCGGAAGAGCTCTTGGTCGTCGACGACCAGGACGCGTATCGCGTCTGGCTCAGCGGTGCCGCGTTGGTCGTTCACAGAGGCATCATGCCCGTCCGCGGGGCCCGAGGACCACCCGACTCCCCCAGAGGTCGCAGTTCGGGGGTCGTGGCATCGGTGCAGAGGAGCGGGGCGGCCCCGTGGGACCACCCCGCTCCTGGGTCGCCGGAGGACCCGGCTGCGGCTTCGGCCGCTGTCAGCCTCAGCCGACGTCGGGTGCCAGAGCTGCTACCTCGAGCGAGATCACGCCGTAGTCATAGCCGCGTCGCCGGTAGACGACCGAGGGACGCTCGCTCTCCTTGTCGACGAACAGGTAGAAGTCGTGTCCCACCAGCTCCATCTCGTAGAGCGCCTGGTCCAGCGTCATCGGGGTCGCCGGGTGCGTCTTCTCCCGCACCACGAGAGGCCCGTCTCCGGTGACGGTGATCGGCCCGACCTTGCGCTCGGTCACCTCGGTGTCATCGTCCTCGGGGCTGTGCGGGATCGCGTCCGCCATGGCCTCACCGACCGAGACCGGCGTGTGCCGTCCACGGTGGACCCGACGCCGGTCGGCGGCGCGACGCATCTGAGTGGCCATCTTGTCGATGGCGAGGTCGAGGGCTCCCATCTTGTCGTCGGCCGCGGCCTCGGCACGGATCACAGGTCCCTTGGAGAACGCCGTCAGCTCGACCCGCACGCCGCGCTCGGCCTGGCGCGGGTTGCGCTCCTTCTCCACCTCGACCTGAACCCGCTGGATGCGGTGATCGTGCTTCTCCAGTCGGGCGAGCTTCTCCTCGACATGACTGCGGAACCGATCCGACACCTCCAGGTGCCTTCCCGTGACCACGACGTCCATGGTGAACCTCCCGTGCTTCTCATGTAGCAACCGATATGGCTGTTCTCCCCCGGGCACGCCCCTCAGGGACAGGCCGAGACCCGGACCGCGCACGGCCCGATGCCCGGGGGTTGGATGGAGTCCGTCCGGCCGACCTGGTCTTCGACCCCACAATCGCCTGCTGAGGCTCTCGCAGCTTGATGCCACTAGCCACCTTCTCCCGCCCGTCGCCGTATCTGACGGCGGGGGCGAGGCAGGACTTACTTCTAAGCCGCACCGTGATCAGCTGCCCGAACACCTCGGATCCCCGGAGGGACGAGGCGCGCGAGCGAGCCTTACGTGGACCGTTTTGCCTGCGACTGGCATCGGCTAGCCACCACGACGTTCGGGCTGCCCCGAGCGTCTGAGTGACGCAACCACGGACCCGAACGGACTCCATAACGTGACGTTAGTCCGTCGGACGGCCGGAAGAAAGGACGGGTGTCTGAATGTCGCCGGTGACCGTTGTCACCGGCGTCTCAGGGCCCGCGCCCGGCGCCTCCGGGAGGGGCCGGCGGATGACGTCTGCGGGTTGCGGCGACGGTCGCGATGCCGAGGACTCCCACGCCGACGGCCTCCAATGCCCGCTGGGCCTCGCGTGCGGTGGCGCCCGTTGTGAGCACGTCGTCGCAGACCACGAATCGGGCCCTCGGATGCTGGTGGGCCAGGCGCCGAAGCGACCGCGTGGGGCAGCACAGCGACCCGGCGAGGTTGGCGGCCCGCTCCTGGGCGCCGAGCCCCGACTGGTCCGCCACGCCCCGCCGTACGACGAGCACCCGGCGCGCCGTGACGTCATGGCCGCCCGCCCGCAGGAGGTTGGCCGCCTCTCGCGTCAGCGACCAGGTGGGCTCGTGACCGCGTGCGCGCACGACCGCTCGTCGCGAAGGCACCGGGACCAGCACCACCGGCCCCGAGCCGGGGCCGTTGTCGATCACCGCGAGCACCGCCCCCGCCAGCAGCCGGGCCAGAGGCCGACGCAGCGCCAGGCGCCGGTGCTCCTTGAGACCGACCACCATCTGCCGCACCGCATCGGCATACTCCGCCGCTGCCCAGGGCGGCGCGAGCCCGGGCGGCACGGGCGTGGGCCAGGCGGAGAACGCGCCGGCGGGGAGCTGGTCGGCGCACCCTCGGCACAGCAGCCGGCCCGGCCGCTCGCAGCCGACGCAGGAGGATCCGGTGAGCAGGTCGGCCAGCGCGTCGATCACGCAGCCATCGCAGCCCAACGGCGCAACCCGCACAAGGCACACCTCACTCCCTGGGGAGGGACTCAGCCGACGTAGGTGAGGGCGACGAGCTCCGGGTCGATGGTCGTGGTGCTGCGCTCGCGGTCGCTGAGATCCACGACCCCGGCGCCGGTGGCGACGTAGAGGGTCTCGCTCCGGTCGGGCGAGCTGACCAGACGCCGGACGTCCTCGCGGATCAGGAACGGCGCCGACTGGTCGTCGAGGCTCCCCGGGGACCCGTCGGCCGAGATCGTGCGGATCTCGGCGAGGTCCTCGGTGACCGCGTGCACGATGGCCAGATCGGTCGGTGTGCGCCACCCGAGGTCGCGAACGTCGAGAGGGTCGTCCTTCTGCCAGCCGATGCGCTGCGCGGGGGTGGCGCGCAGCACACTGCCGCGCTCGTCGCTGACGATCCTGCTGACCATCACCGAGTCGCCCGCCGCGGCGTCGAGCACCGCGACCAGACGGGTCCCGTCCCGCGACACGACGAAGTCGCTGACCTGCTGTCCGCTGATCCCGGGGACGTCGACGGCACGTCGGCGACCGTCGAAGACCACCGACACCTCGGCGCCGCGCCGGGTACGGTCGACCAGCCAGATCCGGTCCGCGAAGTCCCAGGCCGGCTTGAGCAGGTCGGTGCCGTCGGCCGCGGGGGTGGTGACCGGCCCGTCCTCGTTGAGAGAGGCAAGGAGCGCTCGGGTCCCGTCCCGGCTGATGCCGGCGACGTGCGTGCCCTGGAGGTCGACGGCGAAGTCACGCAACCGAGCTCCCGGAGCGCTGAGCGGCCCGTCGAGCGACTCGTCCTCCGTGCCGGGCGTCGCCAGGACGACGCGTCCCTCGCGCAGTCCGAAGATCTGAGCACTCGCGGTGAGCACCGTGGGTGACAGCTCGGTCCCGGAGGTGACCGGGAACTCGCTCGTGCCGTCCGGCGCCGTGACCGGCTCGCCGCCCACCAGGAGCCGGATCGAGCGGATGCTGGGATCCTGACGCAGGGTCCAGGCCAGCTGGGCGAGCACGAGCTCCGAGCTCTCGGGCGTCAGCGCACCGGGCTCCCCCTGCAGCGACACCTCCGCCACGCCGGTGCTGCTCACCGGCACCGACAGCTCCCAGCGGGTCCCGCTCGGGAAGAAGGTCCGCGAGACATGCGCAGGCCGACGTGCCGGGCCGTTGACGAGCCCGCGAGTCAGCGTCGTCGCGAGCTGCTCGCCCCGCGGGACATAGACGGGCTCGGGCACGAGGATGCGTGCCGTCGGGTCGAGGAAGTAGAGCGAGACCTGGCGGAAGCGCTGCTCGAACCACGAGGCGGGGACGACGAGCGCGTCCGGCGCCTCGGCGATGCGCCACTGACCCTCCTCGACGACCATGGCGAAGCGGAGCCGCCGGCGCTCGGCGGGGAGTGGACCCAACCAGGCTCCGCGTGCGTCCAGGTGGTGGGCACCGCTCAGGTCGACCTCGATGACACCCGCGCCGCTCGGGGTCGCGGCGCCCTCGTAGAGGATCGTCTCGAGCTCGGGGTTCCAGACGCCGCGGGCGTCCTTGGCCAGGAACTTGCGCGCCACACCTGTCTGCACCGGAGTGGCCGTCATCGCCTCCATGAAGTGGGTGACGATCTCAGCCGCGGACTCGCCGGGCTGCGGCGGTCGCGGCTCATAGCTGACGCCGGGGACGTCGGCACCCTGGGTCTCGGCGGTCGCGTCCCGGACCGGTCCGCTCTCGGGCAGGGTCACGCAGCCGCTCAGCAGCGCCCCGAGCAGGAGCGGGACGAGCACGAGCACGGCACCGCGCAGACGACGGTCACGCGCCCTCATCCGGTCCTCACCTGCTCCGGCTGGGGGACCAGCGGTAGCGGGCTCTGGCGCAGCGTGGCGCCGGCACGACGAGGCAGCGTCAGCCGGAACTGCGCCCCCTGCCCCGGCCGGCCCCAGGCCTGCAGCCAGCCGCCGTGCAGGTGGGTGTCTTCCAGGGCGATCGAGAGCCCCAGCCCCGTTCCGCCGGTGGTGCGGGCGCGCGCAGGGTCGGCGCGCCAGAACCGGTTGAACACCATCGCGGACTCCCCTGGTGCCAGCCCCACCCCGTAGTCGCGGACCGCGATGGCCGCCGCGTGCTCGTCGCCTGCCACGAGCACCACGATGTCGCCCGTCTCGGCATGGTCGACGGCGTTGGTCACCAGGTTGCGCACGATCCGCTCGACACGCCGTACGTCCGCCTCGGCGAGACAGGGACCCGCAGGCGCCTGCACGACCACGCGGGTGCCGCGCCGCTGGGTGAGGGGCTGGACCGAGTCGACGACACGGTGGGCGACGTCGACGAGGTTGACGTCGTCGAGCTCGAGCACCGCCGCCCCGGCGTCGAAGCGGCTGATCTCGAGCAGGTCGACGAGCAGGGTCTCGAAGCGATCGAGCTCCTTCTGCAGCAGCTCTGCGGCTCGCGCGGTCACCGGGTCGAAGGAGTCACGCGCGTCGTGGAGCACGTCGCCGGCCATCCGCACGGTCGTGAGGGGGGTGCGCAGCTCATGGGAGACGTCGGAGACGAAGCGGCGCTGCATCCGGCTGAGCTCTTCGAGCTGACGGATCTGTCGCTGCAGGTTGGAGGCCATCTGGTTGAACGACGTCGCCAGCCTCGCGAGGTCGTCCTCGCCGGTGACCTTGAGCCGCTCCTGCAGCTGACCGGCCGCCAATCGCTCCGCCACCTGGCGAGCCAAGCGGATCGGCGTCACGACCTGGCGGGTCACCAGCCACGTCAGCGCGGCGACGAAGACCAGCAGCAGCCCGGCCGCGGTCAGCAGCGCCCGCGTCACCAGGCTCAGCGTCTCTGCCTGCTCGGTGAGCGGGAAGAGGTAGTAGAGCGTGTAGGTCTCCCCGTCGGCCGGCAGGATCACCTGGGCGCCGACGGCGACGCCCGGCCCGCTGGAGGTGGTGCCCGCCTCGTCGGTGGTCAAGATCCTCGTATAGGCCCAGGCGGTGCCGCTCTCCTCCCGGAAGTGCTCCTGGAGGCCCGCGGGGACGCTGGCCGGGTCCAGGCCCTTCGTGCTCAGGGTCCCCCCGTCGGAGAGGTCGTCCCCGGTCTCCGAGGGTGGCGCCAGCACGACGGCGAAGCCGCGCCCGGCTCCGCGCAGGATGATCGGCTCGACGAGCTGGGCCCGTTGGCCCGCTGCGTCGATGTCGGTGCCGGGCACGGCCGCCAGTCGCTGATCGGCCTCGTCGGTCTCGTTGGCGGCCTCGGCCAGGACCTGATCGACGCGCTGCTCGAGCAGCCCCTCACGCGTCTGCTGGAGGAGGAACCATCCCACAACGCTGACCACCACGGCCGAGAGCACGACGGTGCTGGCCACGACGCGGGCCTGGATCGACCGACGCCAGAACGTCAGTCCCCGCCGGACGGCGGGAGGGATGCGCGCAGCCATGACGCAAGAGTGACAGGTCGTACGACGTGAGCGGGGCGATCCGCTCAGGCCGTACCGGCCTTGTAACCGACTCCGCGCACCGTCAGCACGATCTCGGGGCTCTCGGGGTCGTGCTCGACCTTGGAGCGCAGTCTCTGCACGTGCACGTTGACCAGCCGCGTGTCCGCGGCATGGCGGTAGCCCCAGACCTGCTCGAGCAGCACCTCGCGGGTGAACACCTGCCAGGGCTTGCGCGACAGGCACACGAGCAGGTCGAACTCGAGCGGGGTGAGGTTGATCTGCTCCTCACCCCGGGTCACCGAGTGACCCGCGACGTCGATCGAGAGGTCGCCGACGGTGAGCGTCTCCGGGCCGGACGAGTCGAGACGACGCACCCGGGCCCGGATCCGCGCCACCAGCTCCTTGGGCTTGAACGGCTTCACGACATAGTCGTCGGCGCCCGACTCGAGGCCGACCACGATGTCGACGGTGTCGCCCTTCGCGGTGAGCATCACGATCGGCACCCCCGACTCCGCGCGGATCTCCTTGCAGACGTCGATGCCGTCCTTGCCCGGCAGCATCAGGTCGAGCAGGAGCACGTCGGGGCGATAGTCGCGGAACTCCGCGAGCGCCTGGTCACCCCGGGTGCAGACCCGGCTGTCGAAGCCCTCCTGGCGCAGGACGATCGACAGCATCTCCGCGAGGGACGCGTCGTCGTCGACGACGAGGACGCGTCCCCGCGGCGTGAAGTCGTTCATGCTGGTTCTTCCTCACCGATGTCCCGCAGGACGTTCCTCCGGCTGATCGCCGGAGGGTGTCAGTAACGGTAGTGGTCCGGCTTGTAGGGACCCGAGACATCGAGCCCGAGGTAGGCGGCCTGCTCGTCACTGAGCGTCGTGAGCTTCACGCCGAGGGCACCGAGGTGGAGACGGGCGACCTCCTCGTCGAGGTGCTTGGGCAGCACGTAGACGCCGACCGGGTAGTCCTCGGGCTTCGTGAACAGCTCGATCTGCGCCAGCACCTGGTTGGTGAAGGAGTTCGACATCACGAACGACGGGTGGCCGGTCGCGTTGCCGAGGTTCATCAGGCGACCCTCGGACAGGATGATCACCGTGTGACCGTCACGGCCGTCGGCGGCCGGGAAGCGGAACAGGTCCACCTGCGGCTTGACGGTCTGACGCTCGATGCCGGGCCACGTCTCGAGACCGGACATGTCGATCTCGTTGTCGAAGTGGCCGATGTTGCCCACGATGACCTGGTGCTTCATCCGCGACATCTGGTCGGCCGACACGACGTTCTTGTTGCCGGTCGCGGTGATGATGATGTCCGCGGTGTCGAGGACGTCCTCGAGCGTGGAGACCTGGTAGCCGTCCATCGCCGCCTGCAGGGCGCAGATCGGGTCGATCTCGGTGACGATCACGCGGGCGCCCTGGCCACGCAGCGACTCGGCGCAGCCCTTGCCGACGTCGCCGTAGCCACAGACCACCGCGACCTTGCCGCCGATGAGGACGTCGGTGGCGCGGTTGATGCCGTCGATGAGCGAGTGGCGGCAGCCGTACTTGTTGTCGAACTTGGACTTCGTGACCGAGTCGTTGACGTTGATGGCGGGGAAGAGCAGCGAGCCGTCGCGCATCATGTCGTAGAGACGGTGGACACCGGTCGTGGTCTCCTCCGTGACGCCACGCAGCTCACCGGCGACGCGGGTCCAGCGGTCGGTGCTCTCCGCGAGCGAGGCCTGCAGGACGTCGAAGACGACCTTCTGCTCGTGGCTCTCGGCCGTGGCCGGGTCGGGCGCCTGGCCGGTCTTCTCGGCCTCGAGACCGAGGTGGACCAGCATGGTGGCGTCGCCACCGTCGTCGAGGATCATGTTGGCGAACTCGTCACCGGGCCACAGCAGGATCTGCTGGGTGCACCACCAGTACTCCTCCAGCGACTCGCCCTTCCAGGCGAAGACCGGGACGCCCTGCGGGTTCTCCGGCGTGCCCTCGCGGCCGACCACGATCGCGGCGGCGGCGTGGTCCTGGGTGGAGAAGATGTTGCAGGAGGCCCAGCGGACCTCGGCGCCGAGGTCGACCAGCGTCTCGATCAGCACGGCTGTCTGGACGGTCATGTGCAGGGAACCGGCGATGCGGGCGCCCGAGAGGGGCTTGTCCTTGCCGTAGCGCTCGCGCATGGCCATCAGGCCCGGCATCTCGTGCTCGGCGAGCGTGATCTCGGTCCGGCCGTACTCGGCCAGACTCAGGTCGGCGACCTTGTAGTCCATGGATCTCCTCAAGCTGATGCTGGCTGCCGCGCGCGACGGAGTTCGGCGTGCGCTCCAGATGACGTGCGATCCAGATTAGGACGAGTGGGGCTGCCCCGAAGAATCCTCGCTGTGCCCCTCGCCACCCTCGCTATGACCCGACTTGCCGCCGTGTCCGATGCCGAACGGCGTGAGCACGGCGACCACCAGTGCCCCGACCACCAGGCCGATCAGCGCCGAGGCGGCGGTGTTGGCCAGCCAGCCCAGTGCGGCCCCGATCGCAGGGACGGCGTCGTGGGCGGCCTCCTCGAGGTGGTGCACGAGCTCGTAGGGCGGGTGCCAGCCCAGGTCGTCGACGCCGACGAGCAGGATGTGGCCGCCCACCCAGAGCATCGCGACGGTGCCCACGACCGAGAGCACGGCGAGCAGTTTGGGCATGCCCTTGACCAGACCGTGCCCCAGCTTCTGGACGGCGCCGGAGCGCTTCGTCGTGAGCCGCAGCCCGATGTCGTCCATCTTCACGATCATCGCGACCACGCCGTAGACCAGCGCCGTGATGCCGATCGCGACGACGATCATGATGATCGCGCGGGACAGGAAGGGTTCGTCGGCGACCTCGTTGAGGGCGATCACCATGATCTCGGCCGAGAGGATCAGATCGGTGCGCACGGCGCCGCCGATCATCTGCTTCTCCCGCTCCGGACTGATCTCGGTGGCGAGCGCCTCCTCGTGCTTCTCGTGGCCGGCGATCTTGCCCCAGATCTTCTCCGCGCCCTCGTAGCACAGGAACGTGCCACCGGCCATCAGGATCGGGGTCAGCAGCCACGGGAGGAACTGGCTGAGCAGCAGCACCACGGGCAGGATGAAGATCAGCTTGTTGCGCAGCGAGCCCACGGCGATCTTCTTGATGATCGGCAGCTCGCGCTCCGCGGCCAGACCGTGGACGTACTGCGGGGTGACGGCCGTGTCGTCGATGACGACGCCGGCGGCCTTGGTGCTGGCCCGGCCTGCCGCAGCTCCCACGTCGTCGATCGAGGCCGCGGCGAGACGGGCGAGGACGGCCACGTCGTCGAGCAGGGCGAACAGACCGCCGCTCATCGCGCGTCCTCCACCAGGCCGGCGCGCAGGTACTCCGCGGCATAGGTCCCCTGGAGCAGCAACGACGCGTAGCGCGACACCTCGCACTCCTGCGCCGAGCCCTCGATGCCCGAGGTCAACGTCTCCACGCGGATGCTCCGACTCTCGGCGGCCGCGCGAAGCCGGCCACGCTGCTCACGCACCGCCGGGTCCTCGGAGCCGTCGTCCAGCACGACCAAGACCGGGCGCAGCTCACCGCCCTCGTCGGAGGGTGAGGCGAACGGGTCGTCGAAGACGTCGCGCTGGCGGGTGGCCTCGAGAACGGGCAGCAGGTGCTCGGCATCGCCTGCGAGCGCCGTACGACCGCTGGCGCGCCGGATCGACTCCGCCACCCGGCGTGCGGCGCGGGCCGCCAGGACCGAGCCACCCCACACCAGGGGGACGGCGTCCGCCACCGCGATCGCGAGCATCTTGGCCGGGTTCACCGCGAGGTCGCGCAGCGGTGCGCAGCGCACCGCGACCGCGTCGAGGGCGTCGGCCACGGCCTGCGGGTCCGTGCTCGGGCCCAGCGAGACGCGGTCGAGGAAGTCCAGCATGACGACGGCCGTGGCGAGCTGGTCACCGGTGACCGTCGGGAGGACCGTGCTGTAGCGGCCCGCGGCGTGCTCGGCGACCATCGACCGCTCGGGGCAGGCCACCACGACCTGGCAGCCACGTCGGACGGCCTCCGCCACCGCAGAGGCCGAGCCGACGTCAGAGCCCTCGGGGCAGAGCATCACGACCAGGTCGAGGCTGCCGGCCCAGCCGGGGAGCCCGGGCGCTGGCCAGGCCACGAACGGCACGGGACACCACGGCTCGAGCACCGCGCGCAGCAACCGCGAGTCCGGGCCGGCAGCCACGATCGCGCGGGGCCGCTGGTCGCCGATCCGGGCGACGGCCTCGAGCGTCGCCTGGGCGCACTCGCCGCTCTCGCGGCGCACCCGCGCGCCGGACTCCGCCAGTCGGCGGAGCGTGCCGTCGTGCTGCGCGAGCACCGACTCGTCGTCCAGTCGCGCCTCGTCGAACCAGGTGGTCACGCCGCTCGCCTCTCGCCGCTCGTCTCTCGCCCGCCCGCGTCAGGCCGGCTTGCGGGCTTCGTCGACCAGCAGCACGGGGATGTCGTCGCGCACCGGGTAGGCCAGACCGCACCCGGTGCAGACCAGCTCCCCGGCCGCGTCGTCGGTGCGCAGGTCGGCGTGGCACGCCGGGCAGACGATGATCTCGAGCAGCTTGGGGTCCAGGTTCATGCGTCTCTCCTGATCACCGCGAGCACCTCGTCGCGGATGCGGGTCATGGTCGCCTCGTCCTTGCCCTCGGCATTGAGCCGGAGCAGGGGTTCGGTGTTCGAGGCTCGCACATTGAACCACCACTCGGGATGCTGCACGGTCAGGCCGTCCAGCCTGTCGGTGGTGACGTCCTCCCCGGTCCATGCGGCCTCGAGCTCCTCGACCACAGCCGCCTGGTCGGCGACCGTGGTGTTGATCTCACCGGAGGCGACGAAGCGCTCGTACTGCGCGAGCAGCGCACTGAGCGTGCCGTCGCTCTCGGCGAGCGCGGCCAGCGCGTGAAGGGCCGCGAGCATCCCCGAGTCGGCACGCCAGAAGTCGCGGAAGTAGAAGTGCCCGCTGTGCTCGCCGCCGAAGATCGCGTTGGTCTCGGCCATCGTGGCCTTGATGTAGGAGTGCCCGACCCGGGTGCGCACCGGGGTGCCGCCCAACTCGGTCACGATCTGGGGCACCGATCGGCTGGTGATCAGGTTGTGGATCACCGTGGAGCCAGGCTCACGGGCCAGCTCGCGGGCCGCGATCAGACCGGTCAGGGTGGACGGCGAGACGGCCCTGCCCTCCTCGTCGACGAGGAAGCAGCGGTCGGCGTCCCCGTCGAAGGCGAGGCCGATGTCGGCGCCCTCCGCCAGCACCCGCTCCTGCAGGTCGACCAGGTTGGCCGCCTCGATCGGGTTGGCCTCGTGGTTCGGGAAGGAGCCGTCCAGCTCGAAGTAGAGCGGCACCATGTCCACCACGTCGCCGAGCGCCTCGAACACCGCCGGGGCGGTCAGCCCGGCCATGCCGTTGCCCGCGTCGACGACGACCTTGAGGCGTCGACCGCGCACCGGGGCCAGCGACAGCAGGTGCGCGACGTAGCCCTCGAGCACGTCCTGCTCGGTGATGGTGCCGGGCGTCGGGGCGGCCACGACGTCCCCTGCGGCGACCGTGTCCCGGATCTCGGCCAACCCGGTCTCCATGCCGATCGGGACGGCGTGGGCCCGGCACATCTTGATCCCGTTGTACTGCGCCGGGTTGTGGCTGGCGGTGAACATCGCACCGGCCTGGCCGAGATGCCCCGAGGCGAAGTAGAGCTGGTCGGTGGAGGCCAGCCCGATCAGCACGACGTCGGCGCCCGCGACCGAGGCCCCCTCGGCGAAGGCGCGCGCCATCCCCGGCGAGCTGGGGCGCATGTCGTGCCCGACGACGACCTTCGGCGCCCCCGTCACCTGGACGAACGCACCGCCCGTGCGGCGGGCGAGCTCCTCGTCGAGCTGGTCGGGGACCGTGCCCCGCACGTCGTACGCCTTGAAGATCGCGGCGAGGTTGTCGGGGTCGAGGCTGCTGGTCGACGGCATGCGTCGAGCCTAGCGCTCGGCGGCGGGAGCCCAGGCGCGGCCGAGGCGACCCCGTCGCTCGCTGGTCGAGAAGGTTGCGTACCCCCTCGGTGGTCGAGCAGGTTGCGTACCCCCTCGGTGGTCGAGCAGGTTGCGCACCCCTCGTTGGTCGAGCAGGTCGCGCACACCCTCGTTGGTCGAGCAGGTTGCGCAGCAACCGACGTCGAGACCCCACCTGTAACCCGCCCCTGTGGACAGTTGATGGGCCGCCAGAAGAACTTTCGAATGTTGTCCACAATCCGAGACCAGACCAGGTCAAACCGGGGTGCATTGTCGGTGGCACCTGTTTGAGTGATCTGCATGGCGACGACCCCGAACGGCCCCGACGACACCGGCTCCGGTGCCATCGGTGGCGCCGTCGGGATGGTCGGTCTGGCCGACCATGCGTTGGCCGGGCTGGACTCCGTGCTGTGGGCCACCCGCCCGTGCGATGACCTCCTCGAAGGCGTCTCCGCCCTCGAAGCTCTCCGTGCCCACGTCGCCGCCCTCGAGGCCGAGATGCTGGCCGAGGTCCACGCCCGCGCCGCCGCCAAGACCGAACTCGCCTGGGCCTCGACCGGGGACTGGTTCACCCACCTCGCCGGACTGCGCCGCGCCCAAGGCAAACGGGCGGTAGACCACGCCGGCCTGTTGCGCGGCGAGCGCCGCGCCACGTTGGAGGCGCTACGTCGTGGGGACGTGTCTCCCGAGCAGGCGGCCGTGATCGTGGATGCCATCGAGCAGCTCCCCACCAACCCGACCCTCCGTGCCGAGGCCGAAGCCCTGTTGTTGGCCGAGGCCGGGGTCCTGGATGCCTCCGAGCTCGCCAAAGCAGCCCGCCACCTCATCCACGTCATCGACCCTGAGCGCACCGAACGCGACCTCGAGAAAGCCCTGGACCGCGAGGAGCGCGCCGCCCACCTGGACAGGTTCCTGTCCATCGTCGACGACGGCGCCGGCGGCGTCCGCCTCAAAGGACGCGGCTCGGTCGAGGACGCCGCGATCCTCAAAGCAGCGCTCCTGCCGCTCACCAAGCCCCAACCCGCGCTCGACACCGGTGAGGAGAACGGCACCGGTGATGGCGGTTGTAGTGGTGAGGTGATCGATCCCCGCGACCACGGTGCCCGGCTCTGGGACGCGTTGATCCAGAACGCCCAACACGGCCTGGACACCGACCAGGCCCCCGAGTGCCACGGCGCCAGGCCCCGGGTCACGGTCACCATCGACTACCAAGCTCTGACCGGCCACCTTCACCGAACCGCCCCCACCACGCTTGAGGGTGGGATCGACTGGCCACTACTCGGCCTCGACACCAACGGCGTCACCACCGGAATCGCCGCGGACCTCGCTGCCGGGCTCGGGGTCACCGACGAAGGACTCGTCATGTCCGCCGCGACAGCCCGGCGTCTGGCGTGCGATGCCGACATCATCCCCGTCGCCCTCGGGGGTCCGAGTGAGCGGCTTGATGTCGGCCGGACCCACCGCCTGGTCACCCCCGCGTTGTGGCGATCCCTCGTCGTCCGCGACCACCACTGCGCGTTCCCCGCCTGCACCCGGCCACCGGTGATGTGCCACGCCCACCACATCACCCACTGGACCGACGGCGGCCCCACATCGTTGGACAACATGGTGCTGCTGTGTGGACACCACCACCGCACCATCCACCACGCGCCCTGGGAAGTACGGCTCAACCCCAGCGACGGGCTGCCGGAGTTCCAGCCGCCGCCAAGAAGGCGACAGCGAGACACCGACCGGCCACCAGCTCAACCACCCGACTGGGTCCGGCACCGACCACGCCGCGAATAGCACCCGGTGAACACGGGGGATCTCGACGTCGGGCGCTGCGCGCCCTGCTCGATCAACGAACGGGGCGGACCGCCTCCGGTCTGCGCTGCGCGCCCTGCTCGATCAACGAACCGGGGTGGATCTCGACGTCGGGCGCTAGTCGGAGGTGAGGATGCGCAGGTGGCCCCGACGGCCCGTCTCGCGGCCGTTCTCGCCGCCGATCTGGCTCGAGAGCCCGGTCTGCGCGGGTGCGGCGCTCGGCGCCGGTCGGCCGGCCTCTCGCACCGCATCCGCCAGAGCCAGCAGGTCGTCGCCCGAGGGCCCGGCGTCGCTCGTGTCGCGGGCCAGGCGCAGGACCTCCCAGCCCCGCGGGGCGGAGAGTCGCTCGCTGTGCTGCTCGCACAGGTCGTAGGCGTGGGGCTCGGCGTAGGTGGCGAGGGGTCCCAGGACGGCCGTCTGGTCGGAGTACACGTAGGTCAGCGTGGCCACGGCAGCCCGGCCACAGGCAGTGCGCGAGCATCGACGGGCGGGGTTCACGCGACGAAGGTACCCCTCCCCGCGCCCGGACCGGATTAGGCTCGCGGACATGGACTCCGTCCCCCCTCCGTCGTCAGCTGGGGCCTCCTCCCCGGACGAGCCCGTACCCGCCGCGGCGGCGCGACTCAGCCGCCGTGGACGCGACCGCCGCGGACGCGGTCAGCGAGGACCGGGCGTCCTGCCCCGACGCCCCGGCCGACCGGTCGGACGCACCCGGCGCGAGCGCTTCGACGACCTCGCGCTCAGCATCGTCACCGAGGTGGACGAGCGCTGGCAGGACCGCCTCGGCGTCGTGGAGTACGCCGTGGAGGACGCGCCGCAGATCCCCGACGACTGGTCTCCCGACACGGTGCCGCTCTCGTCACTCGTGCGCGGCAATGGCGACGAGCCGACCCGCGTCGTGCTCTTCCGGCGGCCGATCGAGCACCGCTGCGAGGGCCGCGCGGAGCTCGAGGCCCTGCTGCTGACGATCGTGGTCGAGCAGCTCGCCGAGCTGCTCGGCATCGACGCCGAGGACGTGGACCCGCGCTACGAGGGCGACGCCTAGGAAGCGCGGATCCGGGGGGCCGCAGAGCGGGCTAGCGCAGCGCAGGGACGACCGCCGGGACCAGCCCGTCGAGCACCAGCGGGCGCATCGGCAGCACGGCAGCTCCCCCGGCTCTGCCGTCCTGCTCGACCAGCACCGCTCCGGACACCCGGGCCCGCTCCGCAGAGACCCGCAGCAGCGAGGCGTCCTCGGGCAGGGCGAGCGACAGTGAGCGACCCGGAGCCACCTCGACGCGCCTGTCCGCCAGGGCCCGGCCTGCGGCGTCCCAGGTCCGTACGCTCACCGCTCCCACACCGTCTGCACCGCCGAGCAGCAGCCGCACCGAGCCCTCGGGCAGAACGAGCCCGGCCTCCTCGAACGACTCCGCACCCACTGCATGGGAGAGGTCGCCCTCGACGAAGGAGCGCACGGTCGCGCTCACCGGCGCACTGGACTCCACGAGCAGGCCCAGCGCCCCCTGCCGGATCTCCCGCTGCAGCACCTCGTCCAAGGTCACGGTGGCCACGCTCTGCGGCGCGACGCTCAGCTCCTCGACGCCGACCGGGGCGAAGGCGCTCTCCTCGGTGACCACCTTGACGGTCACCCGCACCTCGTCGTCGCCGGCGTTGGCGACGGCCAAGGTGCGCGCACCGGCGCCCGCCGGGAGCCCGAGGAGCAGGTTGGCCGAGAGCGGCTCGCTCTGGCCCGCCAGCCAGTCGCGGCTGCGAGCTCCGGCGCCGAGCTCGTCCACGTCGTCGCGCACGTGGGTGACCAGGCGTCCCCTCGAGACGAGGACCCGCAGCGCGAGCTCGTCGCGCTGAGGGACGACCTGGGCCAGGTCCAGGCTCACGGTGGTGCCGCCCGGGACCGTCACCCCCCGGAGCGCCGGGGTGTCGAGGAGACCCTCGGCACCGAGAAGCGTGATGTCGGCGACCGCCGGACCCGCATCGGGGTTGACCAGCTCGAGGACCGAGGAGTGGGAGGCCCCGGCACCGACGCCGGTGAACCACTGCTCCGGCTCCGGGGACGAGCAGACGGCCGCGGCGTTCTCGGCTGTCCCACCGATCGTCCGGACTCCCGCGAGCAGGCCGGGCGCGAGCGCGTCGCTGCCGATCAGGACCAAGGGATCCGAGACCCGCGTCAGCGCGGTCGCCATCTCCTCCAGGCGCAGGGCGTCACGGGCGGCCCCCTCCCCCTTGCCTGCCCTGCGGGTGGCCACCTCGCCCACGGCCCCCTCGACGTTGGCGACCGCGACCTGGTCGCTTCCCCCCACGGCCGACGGACAGCCCAGGGCTGTGGCCGTCAGCGGCGTGCGGTCGGGGGCATCCTTCGTGCGGGCCGGGTCTGGGCCCCCGACCAGCGCCAGAGCTCCCACGGTGAGCAAGGGCAGCAGCAGCGCGATCACCGTGAGGGGATGGATCCGCCGATTCCGACGCGCGGCTGCCCGACGGCCGGTGTCCGCGGGTGGGGGCGAGTCGTGACGGCGGGTCCTCATGGCACGTCCTTCCGGGTCGGGCCGCACAGGACGGCGACGACGAGCACGGCCAGCGCCTGGACGACGAGCAGCACGGAGCGCAGCCACGAGTCGGGGCCACTGACCGCATCGGGCGGCGGCTCCTGCGCCACCTGCCAGGCTCGCGTCGAGCGGTTCTCGGCGCTGGCCTGGGTCAGCCCGTCGGAGGCGTCCAGGGTCGCGGCCACCCGGCCGTCGGCGGGCGAGGGCAGCACGACGTACTGGATCCCCCGGTCGGCCAGCTCACCCACCACCTCCGCGGTGGGTCGCGACGAGAGGGCCCGCACGGTCGCGGTGAAGTCGGTGTCCTCGTCGGTGAGCGCGAGGATCTCGTCCTCGCCAAGCGTGGCGCCGTCCTGGCGCAGGACGCGATAGGTCAGGCCCTCCTCGATGCTCCCTCGCACGACGAGGACACCACGCTCCGGCCCCTCCAGGGCGCTCTGGCGCATGTAGACCGGGATGTCGGCCTCGGGGCTCTCGTCGAGCGAGTCGGGAGAGGAGACCAGGAACCACCCCAGCCCCCCGAGCGGTACGACGAGCGCGACCAGGGCCGCCACGACACCTGACGCCCGCAGCACACCGCTCGCGACGCGTCGCTCGCGTGCGCCCTGCACCGCCCGCACGAGGTCCTGTCCGGCCAGGGAGATCGCCACCACCGCCGCGCCCTGCAGGAGCACGACGAACAGCCCCAGGCTCGGGCCGGTGTCGCTCGTGGCCAGGTCGAGACGGAGCCGACTCAGCAGCAGGGCGCCCACCGCCGCGACCAGGGCGACGAGCCAGCAGACCACCACGGCGACCCTGGCCTGCCGGGCGAGCAGCGCTGCGGTCGCCAGAGCCCCCACGAGCGCTCCGAGCACCCAGGGCGCGCTCTGGTCAGCAGCCGCGCCGACCAGCAGACGGGTGCCGTCGATGTCCGCCACCGGCAGCCTGCCGGTCTCCAGCAGCAGCCCCGCCGACGAGCCCGTCGTGAACAGCGGGACCAGCCACGGCAGCAGGAGGACGAGGACGACGAGCAGGGCGACGACGGGCGGCCCCCACACCGACCGGTCCCGCATCGCGCGCGGAGCCAGGGCGAACGCGGTGGCGAGGACGGCGAGGCACAGCAACGCGGCGAACGGCCACGTCACCGGCGCGAAGGACGCGACCAGCGCGAGCAGCAGACCGGTGCGCCAGGCCGCCCGCCAGCGACGGTCGGCCTCGGGATCGGCGAACCCGAGGGCGGCATGGGCCAGCCAGGGCAGCAGGACGGCGGTGACGACGGTGCCGATCCGGCCCTCGCTCCAGGCTCCGCTGGTGACCGGGACCAGGGCGTAGGTCGCCGCACCCCAGGCCAGCACCCAGCGCGAGGTCCCGCGTGGGTCGACCAACCGGCTCACCACCCGCAGGAAGCGCCAAGCTCCCCACATCGCGGCAGGGACAGCGGTGAGCATGATCAGGGAGACGACCGCCCCGGCGTGGCCCAGGAGCAGCGATGCGCCCAGGGCCAGCGGCAGCAGGTAGGCCGGTGCGGGGACGTCGGTGCCCAGTGCGAGGGGGTGCCACGACTCGAGGTGCAGCCGCCACCAGTCACTCGCGCCGGCGGGCGCCGGCGACAGAGCGCCGCCGGAGACAGCGCCCAGCGCCTCGCGGGCCCCGACCACGGCCAGCACCACGAAGAGCAGCACGCTGACGGCGACCGGGTTCGTGAGGAAGCGGGCGACCAGGCCCGAGTCCTCCTCGAGCATCTCGTCGTCGACGCTGGCCGCCCGGGCCGGCCGGCGGTGCTGCGACGCGCCAGGAGGCGGCCCCTCGGCTTCGAGCTTGGCGGCACGACGACGCTCCGCGACGTCCGCGGCCTGATGGGTGGCGGCGGCCGCGAGGTCGCTCACGAAGTCCAGTCCGTGCCGGTAGGGCAGCCAGCGCGGGGCCAGCAGCGACTGCACCCGCTCCGGGTCGGCGCCGTGCAGGTCCCGGCGCGCCCGACGCGCGTCCCGGATCTGGCCGGGCCGGCGATAGATGGAGACCAGCGCGGCGAGCTCGTCGAGGGCCTCGCCCGGCGAGCGCACGAGGAGGAAGCCCACCATCCGCAGCAGCGTGCCCACCGCGAGGCGCAGGGTCCGGAAGGCGAGCGCCCGGCGCGGCGAGTTCGCGAGCAGCGTGAAGAGCGCGGCGCGGCGCTCGGCGTAGTGGGTGTGCCGCCCGGTCAGCGATGTCCGTCGTACGCCGCGGTGGGCGGCCTCCGCATGGAAGACGACCGCCTGGGGCACGCAGACCGTGCGATGGCCCGCGGCGGCGGCGCGCCAGCCGAAGTCGATGTCGTTGCCGAAGATCGGCAGCTGCTCGTCGAAGCCCCCGAGTCGTTCCAGCACGGCACGCCGCACCAGCATCCCCGCGGTGTTGACGGCCAGCACCTCGCGCACGTCGTCGTGCTGGCCCTGGTCGTACTCGCCCCGCTCGAGACCGGTCTCGCGCCGACCGGTGGCGGAGATCGTGACCCCGACCTCGAGGAGCCGACGCAGCGAGGGCCACTCCCGCAGCTTGGGTCCCAGGATGTCGGCGCTCGGATCGTCCTGCGCAGCCGCGAGCAGCGCCTCGAGCGCCCCGGGGTCCGGGGTGGAGTCGTCGTGGAGGATCCAGATCCACTCCTCGCCGGGGGCACCGTGCGACACGCCGGACACGTGGGTCAGAGCCCGCTCGACCGCGGCGGGGAAGGAGGTCGAGCTGGGAGCGCTCACCACGGCGTCGGGCCCGAAGGCCGCGCTCAGCAGCGTGGCGCTCTCGTCCCTGCTGCCGGTGTCGACAGCGACGATGCGGTCGGGGGCGCGCCTCTGGGCACGCACTCCGGCAAGGACGGTCGGGAGCCAGCGGGCTCCGTCGTGGGAGACCAGCAGGAGGGTGACGTCGGCGGGGCGGATCTCGGCATCACTCACGGCCGACCACCCTAGCCGCGTCCCTCAGAGGGGCGCGGCGCGAGCCGTCGCCCCTGTGAGGGACGCGGCTCAGACAGCCTGCTTCTTCAGCTTGCGGCGCTCGCGCTCGGACAGACCGCCCCAGATCCCGAAGCGCTCGTCGTTCATCAGGGCGTACTCGAGGCAGTCGTCGCGCACCTCGCACGTCAGGCAGACCTTCTTGGCCTCCCTGGTGGACCCACCCTTCTCGGGGAAGAACGCCTCGGGATCGGTCTGCGCACACAGTGCGCGGTCCTGCCACCCCAGTTCCTCGGCGTCCCCGTCGAGGAGAAACAGTTCTCTCACGGCATTCGCCCTTTCGACCCGGCAACCCAGGGACTCGCCCCCCGGAAACCCCCGCTTGTCGTCGTCATGTGACGCGCCTCTCATTCACCGGCGACGCTCAGTCAGCCTGCGAAGGGGAGCACGGAGTAACACTGCTGGAATTACATGCCTGTCGCACCCCGAAAGTCAAGCGCACATCTGGTATGGACCAAACCGGCGCCTGCCCCGCTAGACACCCGATACCCCCCTGTGCGGCAAGGTATCCACATGCGCGAAATCACGGTCCTCTCCGGCGGCATGGGCGGCGCTCGCTTCCTCCAGGGTCTGCTCCACGGCATCCGGGCCGGGCGGCTGCCCGGCGTGGATCCCTATGCCGAGGTCACGGTCATCGCCAACACGGCCGATGACCTGTGGGTCCACGGTCTCAAGGTGTGCCCCGACCTCGACACCGTGATGTACACCCTCGGCGACGGCATCGACCCCGAGCGGGGCTGGGGCCGACGCGACGAGACGTGGAGCATCCGCGAGGAGCTGACGACGTACGGCGTGGAGCCGACCTGGTTCGGCCTGGGCGACCGGGACGTGGCCACGCACCTGGTCCGCACGCAGATGCTCGAGGCCGGCTATCCGCTCTCGGCGGTCACCGAGGCGCTGTGCAAGCGCTGGGAGCCGGGGGTCCGCCTGCTGCCGATGACCGACGACCGGGTCGAGACCCACGTGGCCATCGCCGACCCGGACGAGCCCAGTGGCCGCCGCGTCATCCACTTCCAGGAGTACTGGGTCCGCCTGCGCGCCGAGGTGCCCGCCGAGACGGTCGTCTTCGTCGGGCTCGACGCCACGAGGCCCGCGCCCGGCGTGGTCGAGGCGATCACCGGCGCCGACCTGGTCCTCCTGCCGCCCTCCAACCCGGTGGTGTCGGTGGGCACCATCCTCGGGGTCCCCGGGATCCGTGAGGCCCTGCTCGACACCGCCGCGCCGGTCGTCGGGCTCTCCCCCATCGTCGGGAGCACCCACGTGCGGGGCATGGCCCAGCAGATGCTCACCTCGATCGGCGTCGAGGTCTCGGCAGGCGCGGTGGCCCGCCACTACGGCGCGCGGTCGTCCGGCGGGGTGCTGGACGGCTGGCTCGTCGATGAGGGCGACGCAGGGCAGGTCGAGGCGGTCGAGGCCGCCGGCATCGCGTGCCGCGCCGTCCCCCTGATGATGACCTCGCCGGACGCGACGGCCGAGATGGCGGCCGCCGCCGTCGCGCTCGCCACGCACGGATGACAGCGCCCACCCGGACCGGCGGCGCGCTGCAGGTCACGGCCCCCGACGGCGTCCCGGAGATCGAGCCGGGCAGCGACCTCGCCGGAGCGTTGCTCGCCGTGGTCGAGCTGCTCGACGGCGACGTCCTGGTGGTGACCAGCAAGGTCGTGTCGAAGGCCGAGGGCCGGATCCGCGACGGCGATCGTGACTCCGCCCTCGCCGAGGAGACCGTGCGCGTCGTGGCCCGGCGCGGCCCCACCAGCATCGTGCGGACCCGCCACGGGCTGACGATGGCGGCGGCCGGCATCGACGCGTCCAACGTGCAGGCGGGTCGGATCGTGCTGCTGCCGCTGGACCCCGACGCGTCGGCCCGCCGGCTGCGTGAGGAGGTCCGCCGGCGCACCGGCCACAACGTCGGCGTGATCGTCACCGACACGGCGGGACGCGCCTGGCGCGAGGGCCAGACCGACATCGCGGTGGGCGCCGCCGGCCTGCGCGTCGTCGAGGACTTCGCCGGCCGCGTCGACGGCTACGGCAATCCGCTCGCGGTGACCGCCCCGGCCGTCGCCGACGAGATCGCCGGAGCCGCGGAGCTCGCCCAGGGCAAGCTCGGTGGCCGCCCCTGCGCCGTGGTCCGCGGCCGCGCCGACCTGGTGCTGCCGGCTGGCGAGCACGGACCCGGCGCGGTCGCGCTGGTGCGCCGTGAGGGCGGGGACCTGTTCGGGTACGGCGCCCGCGAGGCCGTCGTCCGCGCGCTGGCGGGAGCCCCGGCCGACCGGCTCCCCTTCGGCAGTCCCGCCTCCCCCGCTGAGCTGCGCGACGCGGTCCAGCGGGTGCTGGGTCCCGACGCCCACCTGGACGCAGGCCCCGACGCGGGCCCCGACGCCGACCCCGACCCGGCCGAGCTGCGTCTGACCTCCCTGACGCCGGCGGCTCGCCCGGTGCTGGCGGCCCTGGTCTTCGCCCACGGCTGGTCGGTCGAGGCCACCTCGGACGACCAGCACCCGGTCGTGCTGCGACCGTTCGTCACCACTCCGTAAGATCTGCCGACGAAGGTCCCCTCCGAGGAAGCTGGTTTTCGTGGTCAAGCCCGCCAAGAACGATCGTCGCGCCGTCGTCGACAAGATGCGCGCTCAGCAGAAGCGCGCCGACCGGCGTCGCGGCGTCGCCATCGTCGGCGTCTGCGTCGGCATCGCCCTGCTCATCGTGGTCGCGGCCGCCTACAAGCCGCTCAAGGACCAGTGGGACCGCAAGAAGTTCGAGGACCAGGAGATCGACGCCATCGGCGCCCCCGCGAGCGCCTGCGACGACGTCATCACGAAGCCCGCAGACGGCAACCAGGACCACGTCCCGGTAGGCACCGAGCTCACCTTCGAGGACTCGCCTCCGGCCTTCGGCCAGCACTGGGACCAGTGGGACTCCATGGACCGCAAGCTCTACACCCAGGAGGACCGCCCCGAGCTCGGCATGATGATCCACAACCTCGAGCACGGCTTCACGATCCTCTGGTACGACGAGACGGCCGCCGATGACGAGCAGATGATGGACGACATCACCGGCCTGGCCACGAAGTTCAAGGGCACCGAGAACTTCCGCAACAAGTTCAAGGCCGTGCCGTGGATGGAGAAGGACGGCGAGCCGTTCCCCGAGGGCAAGCACATCGCCCTCACCCACTGGTCGATCGGCGGCGAGGGCGAGGCCGTCGACGCCGGCAAGCAGGTGGGCGTGTGGCAGTACTGCTCCGAGCCCAGCGGCGAGGCGCTCGAGCAGTTCATGCTCGACTACCCCTACCTCGACTCCCCGGAGCCCGACGCCGCCTGATCGGGTCAGGTCAGGTCGTCGCGGCCCGCCCGTTTGAGGGCCGCGACGACCGCCTTGACGTCCTGGGCCCGCTCCAGCGTGGTCACCAGGAGCGCGTCCCCGGTGTCGACCACGACCACGTCGTCGAGGCCGACCACCGCGACCGTGCGCCCACCGCCGGGGACCACGAGTCCGCGCGCATCGACCGTCTGCACCAGGCTGCGGTCCCCCAGCACCACGACATCCTCCTCGGCGGTGCGCAGCAGCGCGTCGAGTGAGTGGAAGTCGCCGATGTCCTCCCAGCCGAAGCCGCCCGGCACGACCGCGACCCGACCCACGGCCGCCGCGGGCTCCGCGACCGCGTGGTCCAGGGCGATCTTCGGCAGCCCCGGCCACCAGCGCTCGAGAGCGGCGTCGAGCGCTGCTTCGTCGGCCCCTTCGTCGCAACTGTGGGCGGCCGCCGCCAGGGCGCGCAGGTCGGCGGCGAAGTCGGGGTGCCACTGGCCCAGCAGGTCGAGCAGGACGGTCGGTCGGACCACGAACATCCCCGCGTTCCAGCGGTGCACCCCTGAGGCGAGATAGCCCGTCGCCACCTCCGCGGACGGCTTCTCGACGAAGGCCCGCACGTGGGAGGCGTCCAGGCCGGGCAGGGGGTCGCCGACGTGGATGTAGCCGAACCCCGTCGCGGGGTGCGTCGGATCGATGCCCAGCGTCACCAGCCAGTCCTCGCGCGCGGCGGCGACCGCGCGTCGTACGCACTCCTCGAACAGGGCAGGCTGCGTGATGACGTGGTCGGCGGCGAACGAGCCCATGACCGCGTCGGGCGCCCGGAGCTCGAGCAGGGCGGCAGCCAGCCCGATCGCGGCCATCGAGTCTCGTGCGGAGGGCTCCGCGACGACCGACCCAGCGCCTAGCTGCGGCAGCTGCCCGCGCACAGCGTCACGGTGCGCGGCACCGGTCACCACCAGGAACCGGTCCTCCGCGAGGGGCGTGAGCCGGTCGACGGTGTCCTGGAGCAAGGAGCGCGCGTTGCCCGTGAGGTCGTGGAGGAACTTCGGCGAGTCCGACCGCGACAGCGGCCAGAGCCGGGTGCCGGCGCCCCCGGCCGGGATCACGGCCCAGAAGTCCTCGATGGGCCCCACGGCGGGGAGGGAGGCGTCGGGGAGGGAGGTGTCGGCTGCCATGGCCCGAAGCGTAGACGTCGCGCCGGGGCCCCCACGCCTAGGCTGGGCCGGTGACCTTCGCCAGCACTCTGACCGCCCTGCTCGCCCGCGAGCCGGGACGCCCCCTCATCACGTTCTACGACGACTCGACCGGCGAGCGCGTCGAGCTCTCCGTGACCACCTACGCCAACTGGGTCGCCAAGACGTCCTCGCTGCTGTGCGAGGAGCTCGACCTCGAGCGCGGCGACCGGCTGCTGCTCGACCTCCCCACCCACTGGCTGGGGCCGGTGTTCCTCGGCGCGGCGTGGAGCGTGGGGCTGGAGGTGGTGTGGGAGGGCCCCGCAGACGCTGTGGTGTGCGGTCCGGACTCCCTCGATGCCTGGGCGCCGCAGGCGGGCGACCTGCCGGTCGTGGCGTGCTCCCTGCGCCCCCTCGGCGTCCGGTTCGCCGAGGCGGTGCCCGCGGACGTCCACGACTTCGGGATCGAGGTCTGGTCGCAGCCGGACGCCTTCACGGCGTGGGACCCGCCGAGCGACGACGACCCGGCGGTGGCCGGAGTCGCCTGGTCCCAGCTGTGGCACGGGGCGCGCGACGCCGGTCTCCTCGAGGAGGGGGGCCGGCTGCTGACCACGCTCAACCCGGCCTCCGCCGAAGGGCTCCCCTGCCTGCTCGAGCCGCTGGCGCACGCCGGCTCGGTGGTGCTGGTCGCCCACCCCGACGACAGCCGGCTCTCCACGACGTACGACGCGGAGCGTGCGACCGCGCGCCATCCCCGGTAGCGGAGACGGGCTAGCCGGCGAGGTCGTAGCCGAGCAGCCCGTCCGCGAGGAAGCGAGGCGCCTCGAACCCCCCGCGAGCGTCGTCGCGCAGCACCCACAGGCGACCGGTCGCGGACTCCCGCACGATCAGGCTCGGTCCGGCGCTCAGGGTGACGTCACGGGTCTCGATCACCCAGTCGTAGGCCGAGAGGTCCACCTTCGAGGCCCGGTCGTCGGCCACGACGGCCGGGACCCTGGCACCGAGGGCGCCGGTGCCGTTGCCCGGGTAGACCCAGGTCGCGGAGCCGACCTTGCCCAGCAGGTCCGGCCAGCCGTCCCCGGTCACGTCGCCCACCGCGGTGAGCCCCGTGACGTCGCCGAGGTTGCGTCCGATGATCTTGGGATCCGCGAACTGACCACCACCGGTGCCCAGCCGCAGCCCCAGCGCTCCCTTGCTGGCGCTGCGGGTCATCACGTCGCCGAAGCCGTCCTTGTTCCAGTCACCGACGTTGATCACCAGGTCGGCGGCACCGAGCTTGAGGTTCGTCGGGACCGGCTCACCCAGGTCGTACTCCCCGAGGTGGCGCACCACCATCAGCCGACCGGCGTGCAGGCCGACCAGGTCCGGGGCCTTGTCGCCACGCACGTGCCCGCCGCCGCTGATCGACCCGAGGTTGTCGATCTTGCCGATCGGGCCGAGGGGGTGCCCGAAGGTGCCGCTGCCGGTGGAGGGGATCACGAAGCCGATGCGGTCAGCCCTGCGCCGCACGAAGAGGTCGGCGCGGCCGTCGCCGTTGTAGTCGCCATAGCCGGTGATGACGTCGTAGGCGTCCCAGCCGGTGCCGACCTTCACCCGCCCGGCCAGCCGGCCGCCCGGCTTGCCGGCATGCAGCCACAGCGTGCCGCTGCGGTCGCGCGCCAGCAGGTCCACCACCCCGTCGCCGGTGATGTCACCGGTCGAGGTGACCCGGTTGTAGGTCCCCCAGCCCTTGGCCAGCCAGCGCGTGGCGAAGCTGCCGTTCCCGCGCCCCGAGAACAGGTAGAGCCGGCCGTTCTTGACCTTTCTCGCCACGAGGTCGTTGCGGCCGTTGCCGTCGAGGTCGCCGACCGCGGTGATCTGGTCGAAGCCTTTGAAGAGCTTGCGGATGACCTTCAGACCCCTGGTGTAGTTGCCCTTCCCGTTGCCGGCGTAGGTCCGCACGACGCCGGTCTTGCGGTGGACGGCAACCAGGTCGCTCTTCCCGTCCTGGTTCAGGTCGGGTGACACGAGGATGTTGTTGCCGGCCCACCGGCCGGCTGCCCGCGCCGGAGCTGCGAACTTGATCAGCCCGCGCGTCGGGAGGATCACGCCCTGGCTGCCCGCTGCCCGCCGCATCACGATGTCCGGGTGCGCGGTCCCGACCAGGTTCGAGTCCGGGACCGGCGTCACCCTCATCGGGACGACCGGCGTCGGAGTGGGCGTCGGGGTGGGGGTCGGGGTGGGGGTCGGCGTCGGGGTGGGGGTCGGCGTGGGGGTCGGGGTCGGCGCGGTCGGGTTGGCCTGCAGGCTCGCGGCCCGGTTCCTGATCGCCCCGAGCTTGGCATAGAGGTACTGCCCGGGGCAGGCGGTCGAGCCGGCGTCGCGGTGACCGTTGACGGCGGCGAAGGTGCGTGACCCCACCCGCTGACGCATCGAGCTGGCCGAGACGCCGTGCAGCGAGAGCTTCCACGCGAAGAGGTCGCCGTAGGCCCTGACCATGACGGCGGAGGGCTGGACCACGTCGAAGTTGCCGATCGCCGACATCGCGAACGAGTAGTCGTTGTAGCCCAGCGTGTGCGCACCCACGACCGCTCGCGCCACGCCGCCGTAGCGCCCCTCCCAGATCCGGCCGAACCGGTCGACGAGGAAGTTGTAGCCCACGTCGCTCCAGCCGCGTGAGCGCGTGTGGTAGGCGTAGATGCTCCGGATGATCCCGGGGACCTGCGCCGAGGTGTAGTCGTTGGCGTTGACGGTGTGGTGCACGAAGCCGGCGCTGATGGAGCCGTAGCGCAGCGAGCTCTTGTCCCGCATCCGCTCGTCAGCACCCCACTGGGCACGGGAGAAGATCTGCGGCTTGGCCGGCAGGCTGGCCGCCTGCAGTGCGATGGCGGGGTCCGCGGAGTGAGCCGGCTCGGCAGGCTGGTCTGCGGCGGGATCGGCGAGCGCCTCGCCCTCGAGCTCCGGGGTCTCGACCTCGGTGCCGGTTGCCTCGCCCGGCTCGATGACGGCCACCTTCATGTCCGCCGGGACCTCGGTGCCGGCCTCGGTGGTCGCCCGGACCTGCACCTGGTCGACGTCACCCACGAACAGGGGGTCGGTGCCCGGGCGAGCCTTGACTCCCTCGGGGCTGGCCGGGTCGGGGCCGTGCTCGTCGTGGTACTCCAGGGCCGTCCACTCCGACCAGCCGTCCTCGGTGCGGCTGCGCGCCTGGACGGTGATGCTCTCGTCGTCGACCTGCTCCAGGCCGCTCCAGGTGACGCCCACCGCGCCGTAGCCGTGCACCTGCTCCGGCGCGCTCACGACCTCGTCCCCCCGGACCGTCGTACGACGATCCACGCCGGGCAGCGCGTCCTGCTTGGCGGACGGCGCCTCGCCCCCCTTGTCCCCGTCCCTGCCGTCGGGGACCGCGGGCGTCAGCCGGCGCTCGCGCACCACCGGGTCGACCGGAGCCGTCGGCACGACCGCCGTCTCCGTCTGCGGCTCGGGCTCGGTGAGGGCGAGCGAAGTCTCCACGTGTCCGCTGGGACGCTGCTGCACCACGTCGAGGGAGATCACGGCGGCGGCGGGTGTCAGGACCGCGAAGACGGCTCCCAGCGCCAGTGCCTGCTGACAGGCAGTGACGTATCGGGCCTTGCTGGGACGCATCGTCTGCTACTCCAGTGCGGTGAGTAATTCACATGGGTAGCAAGTTTCACATCTGTCACACTGGTCACCGCAAGGGTTCACGAGTAACTACAAGCGTGTAATTTCCAGTCGACACGCCGACGAGTTCCGAGTTTGTCAAACCAAACGGCGGAACTGTGGGGTTTCCGACACGGAAGAGCACCCCCGCAGCTGCCGGGTCACACGTCGTTGGCGAGCTCCTCGTCCGCGATCTCCTCGTCACTCGCGGTGGGCGCGTCGTACTTGAGGTACTTGATCCCGGCGTTGACCTCGCCGTCGAAGGCGAGGCGCCCCTTCTCGAGCACCAGGACCCGGTCGCACATCTTGCGCACCGAGCCGGCCGCGTGGCTCACGTAGAAGAGCGTGCGTCCACTGCTGCGCACCTCCTGCATGCGCTGCATGCACTTCTCCTTAAAGGGCTTGTCGCCCACCGCCAGCACCTCGTCGGCCAGGAAGATGTCGGAGTCGACGTGGATGGCGACCGCGAAGCCGAGCCGGGCGAACATGCCCGAGCTGTAGTGCCCCACCGGCGAGTCCAGGTGCTTGCCCACGTCGGCGAACTCGACGATGTCGTCGAGCTTGCGCCGGGTCTCCGCCTCGGTCATGCCAAGCACCGCGGCATTGAGGAAGATGTTCTCGCGACCACTCAGCTGGGGATGGAAGCCGGCGCCCGTCGCGATCAGGCCGGCGATCCTCCCGCGGGTCAGCACCGAGCCCGAGTCGGGGCGCATGATGCCGTTGATCAGCTTCAGCAGCGTGCTCTTGCCCGAGCCGTTGAGCCCCATCAGGCCGATCGACTCCCCCTGCTCCACCGTGAAGGAGACGTGGTCCAGGGCCTGGAACTGCTCGCTCAGGGCGCGACCGCGCATGGCGGCCACCGACATCTGCTTCAGCGTCCGGTGGTAGCGCAGGGTGAAGGACTTGCTGACGTCCTCGACCACGATGGACTGGGTCATCTACAGACGCTCCGGGATCTTGTTCTCGAGACGGGTGAAGACCAGCTGGGCCACCGCGAGCAGCACCAGCGCCACGGCCACGTGCGCGAGCCCGATCGCGAAGAGGTGATCGGGCATGTGGACGGCGATGGTGGCCGCCGGGTCCTCTGTCGTCCCCACCCAGAAGCCGCGCTGGAACAGCAGGACCGCCTCCGCGATCGGGTTGAGCAGGTAGTAGTGCGCGAAACGGCCGAACCGGTCGGCCACCATGCTGTAGGGGTAGATCATCGGCACGCTGAAGGTGACGAACTGGGTCAGCACCTGCACGACGTTGCCGAAGTCGCGGAAGAACACGTTGGCGGCGCTGAACAGCAGCCCCAGCGCGGTGCCGAGGATCGCGACCAGCGTGAACCCCAGCAGCGCGGCCAGCAGCCCCACGAGATCGGGACGCCAGCCGAGGACCACGCACAGGGATGAGAGCAGCACCATGCCCGGGATCACGTGGTAGGCAGACACCAGGGTGGAGGCGACCGGGAACATCTCCCGGGGCACCGCCATCTTCTGCACGAACCCCTTGTTGCGCACGATCGAGCGGGTGCCGGCGCCGAAGGTCTCGGTGAAGAAGTGGACCATCACCATGCCCGCGAAGAGGTGGATGGCGAAGTTCTCGATGCCGCGATCCAGGATCACGCCGATCACGAAGTAGTACATCGCCAGCTTGAAGGCGGGCTGGATGTAGGACCAGAAGAGCCCGAGGAACGACCCCTGATACCGCGCCGAGACCTCGCGACGCACCAGCAGCTTGAGCAGGTAGCGACGGCGGAACACCTCGAGCATCCCGCTGTTGGCGGACGGCGGGGTGAGCGGGGCGTCCACCACCCGCACCGCCGCCTGGGGGCGCTCACTCACCGCGATGGTCCTCCGGCTTCGGGTCGGTCCACGGGCGGAAGGTCTGCTCCCACGCCTGGGGGGAAGTCACGTCGCCCAGCGCCGCGCGGTACTCCTGGGCCAGGCGCGGCCACTCGCGGTGCAGACGCTGGTGGATCTCGAGGGTACGGCGCAGCAGGTCGCGGTAGCGCTGCGGATCGCGCTGGTAGAGCGCGGCCGAGGTGCCGTCCGGCATCGACACGATCGCCGAGTCGTAGCGCGCGAGGCGGTACCACTGGGCGTCCATCGCCGGGATCTCCGCCTCGGGGTGCTGGCGCGACAGTGGCCGCGGGCGCTTGAGCTGGCGCAGCGGGGCGAGCCCGGCCGTGATCAGCAGCGAGACCCGACCCGGCAGCTCGCTGCCGTCCTTGCCCTTGCGCGGCGGCTTCGAGCGACGTACCGGCGGGAAGGCGTCGGGATCGGCCTCCAGCTGGGCGTCGGTGAACTGCTTGCGGAAGGCGTTGACCTCGGGGAGCTTCACCGCGAGGTCCGCATGCAGGCGACCCGGCCCCGCGAGCACGTCCTCCAGCGCCTGGTGGCGCAGCTCGACCGTGGAGTACTGCATGCCCACGAGCTTGCCGATCTGGTGGTTGAGGCTCTCGCGCACCATCCGCCCGCCCCGCTCGTACTGCGAGTGCAGAAGGGCCGCGACGAAGCGGTTGCGCTGATGGAAGTAGGACTGCCAGTCCAGCGCGTCGTTCTTGTCGGTCCACGGGACGTGCCACACGGCCGCACCGGGGAAGCTGACCGTCGGGTAGCCGGCGGCCTTGGCGCGCAGGCCGTACTCACTGTCGTCCCACTTGATGAACAACGGCAGCGACAGTCCGATCTCGTCGAGCACGACGGTCGGGATCAGGCACATGAACCAGCCGTTGAAGTCGACGTCGATGCGCTTGTGCAGCCACCGCGTCGAGCGCAGGTTGCGGGCCGCGAAGTCCCAGTCGGTGAAGACGCCGGGAGCCGACTGCCACCAGAAGCGCCACGGCTGGACGATCTCGCCGAAGCTGTGCATCCGCGAGCGCGCGTAGAGGCTGAACATGTGGCCGCCCACGATCGTCGGGCGCCGAGCGAGGTCGCCGAACGTGACCGCCCGGATGATGCCCTCCGGCTCGCAGACGACGTCGTCGTCCATGCACATCATGTAGGTCGCGGTGCCCTTGCGCAGCGTCTCGAGCTGACCGCGGGCGTAGCCGCCCGAGCCGCCGAGGTTGCCCTGCTCGAGCACCCGCAGCTTGTCGCCCAGCGCCTCGGTGGCCGCGGAGAAGACCGGCGAGTCGGTGACCTTCTGAGTGCCCTGCTCCATGACGAGAACCTCGTCGAGGAGCTCGTGCACGCCCTCGTCCTCGCCGATCTGGACCAGCAGGTCGGCGCAGAAGTCGGGGCGGTTCATCGTGGTGATCGCGATCGTCACCGAGCCGGGCGTGGCCCGGTCCTCGGGGACCTCGGCGTCCCAGAGGGCGGTGACCTCGACGTCGTCGTCGCCGGCCACCACGTCGTACCAGTACCAGCCGCCGTCCACGAAGGGCTTCAGCGGCAGGTCGAAGGTGAAGGTGCCGCCGTCCTGGTCGCCGGTGGTCGCCTGGTCCACGCGCTGGGAGCGGCCGTTGGCGGTGGACTTGTAGACGATCACGGAGGCGGATCGTCCGGTGAGGGTGACGGTGAGGCGCACCTGGCTGACCACCGACCACCGCCGCCAGTAGCCCGCGGGGAAGGCGTTGAAGTAGGTGCCGAACGACAGCTTGTCGCCCGAGTGGATCCGCACCGTGCTCCGGTCAAGGATCTGGTCGGGGTGGATGCTGTCGCCCGTGGAGATCGACTGGCGCAGGCCCGCGGCGTGGAGCGCGCGGGCGTTGCGGTTGGTGCCGACCTCGTACTTGTCGGCGTCCAGAGCCACCGGCTGCGTGTCGACGTACAGCGGCAGGACGTCGAGGTCCTGGCCCATCGGCAGCACCTGACGCATCAGCACCCGGCGGGGCCCGGCACCCGTCTCCTGGCCCTGGATGGTCCCGGTGGCGATCTGTGTCGTGGTCATTCGTCCACTCCCCCGCTGGTCAGCGGCGCACCCTCGGCGAAGTGCGGCTTGAGCTTGTTGTCGAACATGGACAGCGCCGAGCCGATCGCCATGTGCATGTCGAGGTACTTGTAGGTCCCGAGCCGGCCGCCGAAGAGCACCATCGGCTCCTTCTTGGCCAGCTCGCGGTACTTCAGCAGCTTGGCCCGGTCCTCCGCGGTGTTCACCGGGTAGTAGGGCTCGTCGCCCTCCTCGGCGAAGCGGGAGAACTCGTGCACCACGATGGTCTTGCCCGGCAGGTAGGTGCGCTCGGGATGGAGGTGCTTGAACTCCAGCACCCGGGTGAACGGCACGTCCTGGTCGTTGGCGTTGACGACACCGGTGCCCTGGTAGTCGTCGACGTCGAGCGTCTCCGCCTCCAGGTCGATCGTGCGCCAGGACAGCCGACCCTCGCGGTTGTCGAAGTACTCGTCGACGGGGCCGGTGTAGACGATCGGGACCTTGCCCTTGAAGTCGTCGGCGACGTCGAAGAAGTCGGTCTCGACGCGGACCTCGATGTTGGGGTGCTCGGCCATCCGGTTGAGCCACGCGGTGTAGCCGTCGACGGGCAGGCCCTCGTACTTGTCGTTGAAGTAGCGGTTGTCGAAGTTGTAGCGCACCGGGAGCCGCGTGATGATGTCGGCCGACAGCTCGGTGGGGTCGGTCTGCCACTGCTTGGCGGTGTAGCCCTTGACGAACGCCTCGTAGAGCGGACGCCCGATCAGGGAGATCGCCTTCTCCTCGAGGTTGGTCGCGTCGGCGGTGGCGATCTCGCTGGCCTGCTCGGCGATCAGGGCGCGCGCCTCGTCGGGGGTGTGCGACCTCCCGAAGAACTGGTTGATCAGCGCCAGGTTCATCGGGAAGGAGTAGACCTGCCCCTGGTACTTCGCGAAGACCCGGTGCTGGTAGTCGGTGAAGTCCGTGAACCGGTTGACGTAGGCCCACACCCTCTCGTTGGAGGTGTGGAACAGGTGCGTGCCGTACTTGTGCACCTCGATCCCGGTCTCCGGGTCGATCTCGCTGTAGGCGTTGCCACCGAGGTGGTGGCGCCGCTCGAGCACCAGGACCTTGAGGCCGAGCTCTTCGGCGCAGCGCTCGGCGATGGTCAGTCCGAAGAAGCCGGAGCCGACGACGACGAGGTCGGGCAGGGGCGGGTTGCCGGGGTCAGTCAAGGGGAGGCTCTCCTGTGGGTTGACGCGACGGTCAGTCTAGCGACGGACGATGGGACGCTCGGGCACGCGACGCATGGTCCGTGCCGAGCGGATGGCGCGGATCACGTTGGCGGCCTCCGCACGCCCGCCCCGCACGGGGCTGAGGACGACCACGGCGAGCGCGATCAGGTAGGGCTTCAGCCGGACGAGCGCGTTCTCGCCGTAGCGGAAGTGGACCACGAAGAGGTTGCGGAACATGTAGAAGCCCTTCCACGTGTCCAGCGAGTGCTGCTGGTCGAAGTCGAGCTGGCGCACCAGCACCGCGTCGCGCACGGCCAGGACGTCGAACCCTGCCCGGCGGGCGCGCACGGCGAAGTCGACGTCGTCGTAGAAGATGAAGAACGACGGGTCGGGCAGGCCGATCGCGTCGATCACCCGGCGGTGCACGAGGAACCCCTCGAAGGCGACGTTCTCGATCGCGAGGGTCGCCGGCATGGCCGCGCGGTCGGCGTACGCCGAGTCCACCGTCGCGCGCTTGGGGCGCACCGCGAGCGGGTTGCGCAGGTCGAAGTGGACGGCGGCCTTCTCGACCAGCCGTCCCGACAGGTCCTCGCGCACGGCGGCCAGACAGGGCGCGTCCTGACGCAGCAGCACCTCGAGGCAGTCGGGGGCGGGGACGACGTCGTCGTCCATCAGCCAGATCCGGTCGTGACCGGCCTCGTAGGCCTGCTGGACGCCGAGGTGGAAGCCGCCGGCGCCGCCGAGGTTGCCCTCGCTATGCGTCACGACCAGGGGCAGGTCGCTCCGGGACGCCAGCACCGCGCGCGTGTCGTCGGAGCTGGCGTTGTCGATCACGTGCACGGCGTCGGGCATCCGCGTCTGCGCGGCCAGCCCGTCGAGCATCCGGCCGAGCAGCTCGGCGCGGTTGAAGGTGACGATGACGACGGCGATGCTCTCACTCACAGGAACCTCCGGTGCCCGGTGAAGTCGCCGCGCAGGCCCGCGAGCATCGCCTGCGCGCTGAGGACGAGGCGACGCCGGCTGGGGCGGGTGAACGTGTAGAACCAGGCGGTCTTCGCCACGAACGCCAGCGCGTGCAGCGGGCCGCGGTAGGCGCGCAGGTTGACCAGGTTGTTGCGCGCCATGCAGTAGTGCTTGAGGTCGCTCGGGCTGTGGTTGTACGTCGTGCGCCCGCGCGCCATGGGCGTGCCGAGGTCGTCGGTGGCCGGGTGCCGGAAGCGCGCGTCGACGACCGTGGCCACCCGGGCACCGGCCTCGCGGGCGCGCCAGAGGTACTCCACGTCGTCGCCCCAGATGAAGAACTCCTCGCGCGGCAGGCCGATGCGCGCCACCAGCTCGCGGGTGACCAGGACCCCGTTGAACGGGATGACCACATCGGCGATCAGCCCGTCGCGGGCGGCCGCCTCGACCTCGGCCATCGCGTGCACGACCTGGGTGCCCCCGGGAAGGCGGATCGGGAAGCAGAGCCGGGAGGCGTCCTGCTCGGCGAGGACCGCGGGTCCCCAGAAGTCGAGGTCGCCGCGCTGCAGCAGCACGTCGAGGCAGTCGGGGTCGGGGATCCCGTCGTCGTCCATCAGCCAGACCAGGTCGGCGCCCCGTCCGACGGCCGCGGCCAGGCCGGCGTGGAACCCTCCGGCGCCGCCGCGGTTGTCGGGCAGGGCGATGGTCTCCACTCCCGGGCCGGCGAAGGCAGCCAGCCACTCCCCCGTGCCGTCGGTCGAGGCGTTGTCGACCACGAGCACGCCGTCGAGCCGCTCGGTCCCGGCGAGGCGCGCGAGCAGCCGCTGGAGCAGCGCCAGCCGGTTGAAGGTGACGACGACGGCGAGGACGCGCTGCGTCGGTTGGCCGTCGGGGTTCACGCCGTACACCCTAGGTCGTCGCCCGTCCCCGGCCGAAGTCGCCGGTCAGCCCCGAGTTTCTGGGTCAGCCCCGAGTCCCCGGTCAGCAGGCAGAGCCCAGGTCGTCAGACTGGTTGGCGGCATAGCCCTCGCGCAGGGAGCCCAGCGAGCCACCGGTCATCGAGGTCGGGGCCTTGCGCTTGCGCTTCGGCTTGGCGTCGCTCTCGGAGGCCTCGATGGCCTCGGCGACCTTGCTGTGCACCAGGTCGATGTCGGGGTCGGCGGTGTTGATCATCGGCGGCACCAGGGAGAGCGTCGAGATCCGCTCGCCCTTGGCCTTGAGGGCCAGGGGGATGAAGCGGTCCAGCTCGCTGCCGGGCAGGCTCGTGGAGACCATCGCGGAGCTCGCCGCGGCGATCTTCTCGAAGTTGCGGATCGCGGTGGTCGGGCTGATCTGGGTGATCAGCGCGTTCATCACGCACTTCTGGCGTGCCATCCGCGAGTAGTCGTCGGAGCCCTCCCGGGCCCGGGCGAACCACAGCGTGTCGTAGCCGTCGAGCTTGCGCTCCCCGGGCTCGATGTAGTGGAAGAAGTCGTCGTGGGGCAGACCGACGGGGATCCGGTCGCGCACGTTGAGCGTCACGCCCCCGAACGCGTCGACGAGGTCCTTGAAGCCCTTGAGGTTGACCATCGCCCAGTAGTTGATGTCGAGGTCGGTGATCCCCTCGACCGCGGAGACCGTGGCGTCCATGCCCGGGTCGACGGAGCCGGGGAAGAGCTCGGTGTTGTCCTGGGCCCAGGTGCTGACGCCGTTGAGGTAGCAGTCGTCGCAGTCGAAGCCCTCGGGGAACTGCTCGGCCATCACCGAGCCCTCCTCGAAGGGGAAGTCCGCCATGTTGCGCGGCAGGCCGATCAGGACCGTACGTCCGGTCTCGGCATCGATGCTCGCCACCGTCAGCGAGTCGGGCCGCAGGCCCCAGCGCCCCGCGCCGGAGTCGCCGCCCAGCAGGAGCACGTTGAAGCGTCCCTCGTGGGAGCCGCTGACCTCACCGTTGCCGAACATCGCGAGGAAGTCGCGCTGGACCCCCACCAGGTGCGCACCGAAGAGCAGGGTGCCCGCGACCGAGAAGCACAGCACGCCGTTGACGCCGACCACGGCCAGGCGATGGTTCTGGCGCAGGGTGAGCGGCGCCCCGAGCCGCCAGGCGTCCATGAACAGCACCGCCCACCCGATGGCGAGCGCCATCAGGACCAGCCGCACCAGTCCGAGCAGCGTGGTGTTGGTGCCCGCCCAGAAGGCGAGCCCGTGCCAGAAGAAGCTGACCAGCAGGAGCGGGACGCCGATGGCCAGGATCGCCGCGCTGGTCAGCAGCGCGGCCCGGCCCACCTTGCGGTTGCCGGCGACGAGCTGGGCCGAGCCGGGCAGCACCAGCGTCATCAGCATCAGCGTGATCGCTCGACGGAACCGCACCCGCGAGGCGCGGTCGTCGGCGCTCAGCGTGGTCGGTCGCCCGCGGCCGGTCGGTCCGCTCGGCCCACTGGGGCCGCGGTCTCGATCGGGCAACCCGGGGGAAGATTCGGGTGGCATCCGAGGTGCCTCTCTGCTGGGGAAGTGCCTGGTGAATGACGCAGTGTCGCGACAGCCAGTATCACCAGTCACACGCGTCACAGCCGGCTGCGACGCGCCGGGAGCCGGTCACAGGTCGACCGGGGAAACCAACACGGGGATCAGCGGTCGCGCCCCTGGTCGATCTCCTGCTTGCGGGCCAGGCGGTGGGCGCGGCGGATCTCCGCCTCCCGGGAGCGGCGGATCTCGGTGGGGGTCTCGGGCACCAGGGCCGGCACCGTGCGCGCCTCCCCCTGGGCGTCGACGGCCACGAAGACGAAGTAGGCCGACGCGACGTGGCGTGGGGCGTTCGCGTCGTCCCAGGGCTGCGCCTCGACGCGCACCCCGATCTCCATCGAGGAGCGCCCGGCCCAGTTGACCTGGGCGGAGGTGCGCACGATGTCGCCGATCCGCACGGGGTTGAGGAAGACCATCTCGTCCATCGCCGCGGTCACTGCCGGACCGCCGCTGTGGCGTTGGGCGACCGCACCGGCCGTCGAGTCCGCCAGCTTCATGATCTCGCCGCCGTGGACGTTGCCGAGCAGGTTGGCCTCGGCGGTGTGCATGAGCATCGCCAGGGACACCCGGGCGTAGGACGGCGGGTGCGCCTCCGCGGTCTGGTCCAGCGGCTCGGTCACGTGCTCCGTCATGCTCATCACGCTAACCCGAGCGGGGCGTTCGGAGGTCGAAGGCCGGCGCCGACCTGGCCGGGAAGTGGCGGTCATCTCACTCGGCGTGGTCCACGTCTCCCCCCAGGGTCTCGGTGAGGCTCTGGCGCAGCCTGTTCCAGTGCGTGCTCCAGGCCTCCACGGGTGCCAGCGAGCGCTCGAAGACCTCCAACTGGCGGTCGAGCACGGCGAGCTCGGCCTGCAGCGCCTGGATGCTCTGTCGCTTGGCGTGCACCTCCTGGATGAGGACGTCGAGCTGGGCCGTCACCGGCGGCATCTGCTCGGCCACCTGGGCCAGGGAGGAGAGCATCCGGCTCACCGCCCGCGGGACCGGCTCGGGCAGGGCGCCCAGGGCTCCGGGCCCGGCGCCCGCCATCATCTCGGCGAGCGCCCGCGTGCGCTCCAGGAACCCGTCCACCGCGCCCTGCAGCAGGTGGGGCAGCTCGTTGTCTCGCGTCATCGGCCCTCCCTTTGATCTCTCCGGCCCTCAGATCTCCTCGGGCACCATCGCGATGGCCCCAGCGGGGCACTCGGACACGCACAGGCCGCAGCCCTTGCAGTAGTCGAGGTCGATGAGGTACTTCTCCCCCGGCTCGCCGAGCTTGATCACGGCGTTGTCGGGGCAGACCCCGAAGCAGTTGTCGCACGAGAAGCAGTTGCCGCACGACATGCAGCGTCGCGCCTCGTAGAGCGCGTTGTCCTCGCCGAGCCCCTGCACCACCTCGTCGAACGTGGACTGGCGGCGCACGCTCTCCAGCAGCGGGCGGTGCACGCGGGGTGCGTCCGCGTAGTACCAGGTGTTGAGCATCGCGAAGTCGGCGAGGTCGCGCTCCGGCGGCCGGTCCTCCACGACACCGCGCAGCCAGGCGTCGATGTGCCGTGCGGCCTGGGTCCCGTGCCCGATGCCCACGGTGACCGACTGCTCGTCGGGGATCATGTCGCCGCCGGCGAAGATGCCCGGGCGTCCGGTCATCATCCGGTCGTCGACCACGACCACGCCGTCGGTGACCTCGACACCGGCGAGCTCGCGGACGACCGACAGATCGGAGTCCTGGCCCAGCGCGAGCACCAGCGAGTCGGCCTCCAGCTCCTCGACCTCACCGGTGGGGCGGGGGAAGCCGGACTCGTCCAACTCCATCCGCTCGACCGCCATCGTGCCCACCTCGACCTGCTTGATCGTGGTCAGCCAGCGGAAGAGCACCCCCTCGTCCTCGGCCTCCTTGACCTCGCTCGCGTGCGCGGGCATCTTGTCGCGGGTCCGCCGGTAGACGACGATCGCGTCCTCTGCGCCGAGACGCTTCGCGGAGCGGGCCGCGTCGAGAGCGGTGTTCCCTCCCCCGTAGATCGCGACCCGTCGCCCCAGCAGCGGCGGCTCTCCCCCGGCCAGGTCACGCAGGAGGGAGATCGCGTCGAGCACTCGCGCCGCCGAGCCGGCGGGGATGTAGGCCCGCTTGCCCACCTGGGCGCCGATCGCCAGGAACGCCGCGTCGAAGCCGTCCCCGGCCATGGTCAGCTCGAGGTCAGCGACCCAGGTGTTCAGCTCCAGGTGCACGCCGAGGTCCAGGATGCGCTGCAGCTCCGCGTCGAGCACGTCGCGCGGCAGGCGATAGGCGGGGATGCCGAAGCGCAGCATCCCCCCGGCCTGGGCCGCCGCCTCGCGCACCGTGACGTCGTGGCCCATCCGGGCCAGGTGGTACGCCGCGGCGAGGCCGGCCGGACCCGCACCCACGATGAGGATCCGCTTGCCGGTGGGGGGCGCGTCCACGCTCACCGACCAGCCCTGCTTGATCGCCTCGTCGCCGAGGAAGCGCTCGACCGAGTTGATGCCGACCGCCTCGTCGAGCTGGCCGCGGTTGCAGGACGTCTCGCACGGGTGATAGCAGACCCGGCCCATCACCGCGGGGAACGGGTTGTCCTCCATGATCGTGCGCCAGGCACGCTCATAGCCGGCGCCGCCCTCCTCGGCGTCGTACAACCAGGACTGGACGTTCTCACTTGCCGGGCAGGCCCGGTTGCAGGGCGGCTGGCGCTCGATGTAGACGGCGCGCTCGGTGCGCCAGGAGCCGGTCTTGTTGGCCCGGCTCGACCCGACGTCGAGGGTGATGGCGAACGGCTTGTCCATCTCATGCTCCTGAGGGGTCGGGTGAGTCGGCGGGGTCGTCGGTGGGGTCGTCCAGCAGCCCGAAGCGGGCGACGTTGCGGTCGGCCGCCTCCTGGATCCGGGCGATGGTCTCGGAGTCCGGGCTCTCGCCGAAGAGGTGCGCATAGCGGCGCTGCAGGCTCAGGTAGTCCTCGACCGGCACCTTGCGGCGGATCTTCGAGACCTCGGTGACCTCGCCGTCCACCGCCTCGAAGACGGGGAAGATCCCGGTCTCCTTGGCGAGCCGGGCCACCCGGATGGTGTCCTTGGAGGCGGCACCCCAGCCGAGCGGGCAGGGCACGAGCACGTGGAGGTAGCGGGCGCCGCGGAAGCTCATCGCCCGCTCGACCTTGTACTCCAGGTCGTGCAGGTCGGCGACCGTCGCGGTGGCGACGTAGGGGATCTCGTGCGCCATCGCGATGAGGGGGACGAACTTGCCCTGCCCGAAGGCGTTGCCGGGTCGCGGCCCCAGCACCTTGGTGTTGGCGGTCCGGGCGGCGGGCGGCGTGGCGGCCGAGCGCTGCACACCGGTGTTCATGTAGCCCTCGTTATCGTAGCAGACGAAGAGCACGTCGTCGTTGCGCTCGAACATCCCCGAGAGGCTGCCGAAGCCGATGTCCACCGTGCCGCCGTCGCCGGCCTGGCCCACCACCCGCGTGTGGGTGTTGCCCTTGGCCCGCAGCGCGGCGGCCACGCCGCTGGCCACCGAGGGAGCGTTGCCGAAGAGCGAGTGCAGCCACGGGATCTGCCACGACGACTCCGGGTAGGGCGTCGAGAACACCTCGAGGCACCCGGTCGCATTGACCGCGACCATGTCGCCGTCGGTGGCGCGCATCGCGGCGTCGAGGACGTAGCGCGCACCGAGCGCCTCGCCGCACCCCTGGCAGGCACGGTGCCCGGAGGTCAGGGAGTTGGAGCGGTCCATCCGCGCCTGCACCGACCGCTGCTCGGGGTCGAGCAGCCGGTTGCCGGCCACCGAGGTGCCCACCTGGTAGAGCTTGATCTCCTGGAATGCCACGACGATCTCCTCAGCTCGGGCCTTCGGTCAGTGCGGTTCGGTGGCGACGGCCCCGAGCGAGCGCAGCAGCTGCTCCGCGTGCGGGCCGGTCCCGCCGGCGTCCGCGCGGGCCAGCTCACGCTCGACCAGTGCGGTGTCGAGGTCGTGGAAGTGCAGGACGTGCGGGTCGATCCGGTCGGCGAGCACGTCCTCGATCAGGCGACGCACGCTGGCCCGGGTGATGGGGCGACCACCGAGCCCGGCGACGACGTCGAAGACGACAGGAGGCTGCGCGGTCCTCGCCCCCATCAGGGCGAGCTGGGTGTTCTGCCCGACGATCCCGCCGGCCCCCACCGCGAACGCCTTCTCCAGCACCACGACCCGGCGCGCCCCGGCGAGCGCCTCGCGCACCTCCTCGCGCGGCCACGGGCGGAAGCAGGTGATCCCCAGAGCCCCGACGCTGACGCCCTCGTCGCGGAGCTCGTCGACGACCTCCTCGATCGTGCCGAGGACCGATCCCAGGGCGACCACGACCGTCTCCGCTCCGTCCAGCCGGTACGGCGCCACGAGGCCGCCGCTGGACCGGCCGAAGGCGGCCTCGAAGTCGGCGGCGATCCGCGGCACCTCGTCGAGCGCCTGCACCTGCTTGGCGTGCATGAGGTACTTGACCTCGGAGAACGCCTCCGGACCGACCATGGCGCCGATCGAGACCGGGTCGGCCGGGTCCAGCACCTGGCGCGGGACGAAGGGCGTGAGGAAGGCGTCGACCTGCTCCTGGGTGGGGAGGTCCACCGCCTCCGTCGCATGGGTGAGGACGAAGCCGTCCATGCAGACCATCACCGGGACCGACAGTCGCTCGGCGAGCGCGAAGGCCTGGACGTGCAGGTCGGCGGCGCTCTGGTTGGAGTCAGCGAAGAGCTGGATCCAGCCCGAGTCACGCATCGACATGGAGTCGGAGTGGTCGTTCCAGATGTTGATGGGGGCGCCGATCGCGCGGTTCGCGACGGTCATCACGATCGGCAGCCCGAGGCCGGAGGCGTTGAAGAGTGCCTCCGCCATGAAGAGCAGCCCCTGGCTGGCGGTGGCGGTGTAGGTCCGGGCGCCCGCCGCTGAGGACCCGATGCACGCGGACATGGCACCGAACTCCGACTCCGCCATGAGGTAGTCGCAGTGCTCCAGCTCTCCCATCCGGACGAGGTCGGAGAGGTCCTCCACGATGTGGGTCTGGGGCGAGATGGGATAGGCGGCGATCACCGCCGGGCGACACAGCGCCACCATCCGCGCGACAGCCTCCGAGCCCTCGATCTGGCGCAGTCCGGGAGGCCTGCTGCTCCGGCTGGGTGGGACGTCACCGGTCCTGTGCTGAGACATCGAGCTGTTCCCTTCCCTCACGGGCCCTCATCCGCCGGACCTGGGCTACGACGTGTGCGTGGGCCTCCTCGGCGGCGGCCACGTTGGCCTCGCCCATCCGGCCCGAGAAGCGCTGCCGGATGGCGTCGGCCACGGCGGCCAGCGAGACCCGCCCGGTGAGCGCGGCGAACCCGCCGAGCAACGCGGTGTTGGGCAGCGGCTTGCCGATGTGCTCGCGCGCCATCGCGGTGGCCGGCACCGTCATCGCCCGGCCAGGGGACAGCCGGCCGGACACGTCGGAGATCCCGAGGTCGCTGAAGCTGCGGGTGGTGTTGATCAGCACGTAGGTGTCGGTCCCGATGCCGTCGAAGACCTTGACCTGATGCAGGAGCGTCGGGTCCTGCACGATGAGCGCGTCCGGGAGCGTGATCGGCTCGTGGATGCGGATCGGGCGGTCGTCGAAGCGGCAGAAGGCGACCACGGGGGCGCCGGTGCGCTCGGAGCCGAAGGTCGGGAACGCCTGCGCCTGCCAGCCCTCGTCGAAGGCCGCCACCGAGAGCATCTCGGCGGCGGTCACCGTGCCCTGGCCGCCGCGGCCGTGAATTCGCACCTCGAACATGGTTGCCTCCTGCGTCGGACGGTAGGCGTGGTCACGACCCGCGGGCAGAGCACAACGTCCCACCGGCCACCGGCCATCCGACTCAGCCGTCCGGATCGACTCGGGCACTCGCCGTACGCGCGTGTGACCTTCGACCCGTGCCAGCACGGCTCGGGGTGGAGATGCTGGCCATCTCGGGGGCCTCACGAGCTCCCCTCGCCGAGGAGCGACCATGGAGCGTCTGACACCACTGGCGGCGGCCTTCCTGGAGGCCGAGGACGTCGACCCCAACGCCTCCATGTCCATCGGGTCGTTCGCGATCTTCGAGGGCCCGGCGCCCGACTTCGACGAGTTCGTGGCGACGATCGCGGGCCGGCTGCCGCTGCTGCCGCGCTATCGCCAGAAGCTGCGCCAGGTCCCCTTCGACATCGCGCCCCCCGCCTGGGTGGACGACCCGGACTTCGACGTGCGCTGGCACATCCGCAACACCGCGCTCCCGTCGCCCGGAGGGCCTGCCGAGATCGGCCGGCTGCTGAGCCGCGTGATGTCGCGCCGGATGGACCGGGGTCGCCCCCTGTGGGAGTACTGGTTCTGCGAGGGGCTGCCGGACGGCCGGTGGGCTCTGCTCTCCAAGATCCACCACAGCGTCGTCGACGGGGTCTCCGGGACCGACCTCTACAAGCTGGTGCTCGACCCGACGCCCGAGCCCCGTCCCGCCATCCCTGACGACTGGCGGCCCGCTGCCCCGACCTCGCTCGTGGAGTTCACCGCCCGTGCGCTGTGGGACCTGGGCACCACGCCGGCCCACACGATCGCGGCGGCAGGTCGAGCGGTGCGCAGCCCCGTCCGGCTGGTCCGCTCGAGCCTCGACTCCGCACGCGGCATGCTCACCATCGCCGGCGCCATGCGACCGGGACCCGCCACCTCCCTGACCGGCGTGCTCGACGGCAGTCGCCGCTATGCGTGGACCGATACCTCCCTGAGCGACGTGCGCACGGTGCGCCAGGCGTACGGCGTGACCGTCAACGACGTCGCCCTGGCGGCGGTGGCCAGCGGGTTCCGCACCCTGCTGCTGAGCCGGGGCGAGACCCCCGACGCGCGGGCGCTGCGCTCGCTGGTGCCGGTGTCGACGCGCGCTCCGGGCGAGGAGTCGATCCTCGACAACCGGGTCTCGCTGATGCTCCCCCATCTCCCGGTCGACCTCGCCGATCCCGTGGAGCGGTTGATGGCCGTCCACGAACGGATCGGCGCGCTGCGTGCCAGCCACCAGATCGAGGCCGGGGGCAGCCTCACGGCCGCGATGGAGCTGGGCCCCTTCGCGCCGATCGCCTGGGCGATGAAGATCGGGCTGGGGATCCCCCAGCGTCAGATCTCGACCGTGACCACCAACGTGCCGGGGCCGCGTCAGCCGCTCTACGCCCTGGGCCGGGAGGCGGTGGCGCTGCTGCCCTATGTGCCGATCGCGGACCAGGTGCGCTTCGGGGTGGCGATCTTCTCCTACCAGGACACGCTGACCTTCGGTGTGACCGCCGACTATGACGCGGCACCCGACATCGACGTCCTCGTCGACGCCATCGCGGCGTCGGTGACCGAGCTGGTGGGGACGGCCCGGTAGCGTCTGGTCCATGGTTGACCGTCCCCCGAACGGCGGACCCGAGAAGGGGACTCCGGAGTACGACTGGCTCTACGGCTCACGCGGCGCCGGTTCAGGCGCCGGCCCAGACTCAGGCGCCGACGACGCGACCCGCGTGGTGCCGCCCTCGTCGGGTGGTGGCGGGCGGCCGGACGAGACGCGGCACCTGCCCGTGCAGCCGCGCCCGGCCGAGCCGCGCCAGCAGCCCGCGCAGCGCCCCACCCGGAGTGGCACTCCCCAGCAGCCTCCCCAGCAGCCACCGGCGCCCCCGCCCGCCCGAGCGCCCCGAGGACGGGGCTGGCGGCCTCGTCCCCGCCTGCGGTGGATCTGGGCGCTGTTCCTGCTGTGGCTGGTCTTCCTGGTCGCCACTCCCATCTGGGCGCTGCAGAAGGTCGACGACGTCGATGCCTTCCCCGACGGTGACCGTCCCGGCGAGCAGCCCGGCACGACGTACCTCATCGTCGGCAGCGACAAGGCCGACGACCTGACGGCCGAGCAGCGCAAGGCCGTGCGTGCCGGCGACCGCGCCGGCCAGCGCACCGACACGATCATGCTGCTGCACACCGGGTCGGGTCCCAACCTGCTGATGTCGATCCCCCGTGACTCCTACGTCGAGATCCCCGGCTACGGCACCAGCAAGGTCAACGCGGCCTATGCGTACGACGGCGCGAGGCTGCTGGTCGAGACCATGGAGCAGAACACCGGCATCCGCATCGACCACTACGTCGAGATCGGCTTCGGTGGCGTGATCAACATGGTCGACGCCGTGGGAGGGGTCGAGATCTGCCCCAAGCGGGCGATGAACGACCCCGACGCCCGACTGAAGATCAAGAAGGGCTGCCAGGAGGCCGACGGGCTCACCGCGCTGGGCTACGCCCGCTCGCGCAAGACCTACACCGCCCGGGGCGACGTCGACCGGGCGGCCGCCCAGCGCGAGGTCGTCTCCGCGCTCGGCGACAAGGTGCTGTCGCCCTGGACGGTGCTCAACCCGTTCCGCTACGTCGGCGTCAACACGGCGGGCGCCGAGTCGGTGCGCGTCAGCGAGGGCACCGGCGCCTTCACCCTGGGCAAGTTCGCGATGGCGATGACCCGGGTCAACGGCGACAAGGGCCTGACGTGCGGGGTGCCGATCTCGGACCTGCGGGTCACCTGGGACGCCCAGCGCTCCCGGCAGATGTTCGACTACATCATCGACGACAAGACCGACGACATCCCCAAGAAGCTCTGCACACCGTCAGGACTCCCCAAGTGACCACTTATTCCACGCTCGACTGGGCCGTCGACGCCGACGGCGTCGCGACCCTCACCCTCAACCGGCCGGACGCGCTGAACTCGTTCACGGTCACCATGGCCGCCGAGCTCGAGCAGGTCTTCCTCGACGCAGCACGCGACGACTCCGTGAAGGCGATCGTCGTGACCGGCGCCGGCCGGGCCTTCTGCGCCGGCATGGACCTCTCCGCCGAGGGCAACGTCTTCGGTCTCGACGAGAGCGTCGACCCCACCCCCGAGGACCTGCGCGACCACCTCACCGAGGCGCCGTACGACGAGGGCGTGCGCGACACCGGCGGCAAGGTGACGCTGGCGATCCACGCCTGCCCCAAGCCGGTCATCGCCGCCATCAACGGTCCGGCCGTCGGCATCGGCGCCACGATGACGCTGGCGATGGACATCCGGCTCGCCTCGTCGAAGGCTCGGATCGGGTTCGTGTTCGGCAGACTCGGCATCGTCCCGGAGGCATGCTCGACCTGGTTCCTGCCGCGCATCGTCGGCATCCAGCAGGCCCTGGAGTGGGTCTACTCCGCTGACATCCTGACCGCGGAGCAGGCGCACGCCGGGCGGCTGGTCCGCTCGGTGCACGAGCCCGAGGACCTGCTGCCGGCCGCCCTGGATCTCGCCCGCTCGTTCGTGGTGGACCGCTCCCCCGTCGCCCTGGCCCTGGCCAAGCAGATGCTCTATCGCAACATGGCCGCGCCGCACCCGCTCGACGCGCACCTGTCCGACTCCCTGGCCATGTGGCACACCTCGGTGGGCGACGGCAAGGAGGGCGTGGCGGCGTTCCGCGAGAAGCGCGACCCGCGGTTCAGCGGCCGGGCCTCGGAGCTGCCCCGGATCTTCCCGAGCTGAGCACGTCCAGCGGCGGAACGTCGTCGCGCTGGCCGGCGCGTGCCTCGGGGATCGGGACCGGTCCCGGCCCGGTGCGCCGCACGTGCGGGAGCGGCACCGGCGGAAGCCCGCGCGGACGGACCCGCGGCATCGGGTCGGTGTCCTGATCGGCGGCTCGGTCGTCGGGGACGGACACAGGGCCGAGGGGGGCCGACTGGGCGACCTCGGCGGTGCCGGCGGTGCCGGCGGCGCCGGCCTGTCCGGCCGCTCCCGTCGTCAGCAGCGCACCGGCCACGCCCAACCCCACGCCCAGCCCCAGGACGCGCACGGCAGGCAGTCGAGCCACGTCACCACCTCCCCTCGACAGGATAGGCGCGAGGCGGACCGCTGTCAGTGCTGGCGCACCAGCTGCCGGGCACCCAGGTCGCGCGCCCAGGCCCTCGCCTGCTCGATCTCCCCGTCCAGCAGCGGTCCCGCCATGTCGGCGACGAAGAAGCTCTTGGGGTGGGCAACGGCGTCGAACCCCCGCTCGCGCAGCATCTTCATCGCCTTGCGCGCCGCCGAGCCGGGCAGGTGCTTGACCTGTGCGACGCGGGTGTCGAACGTCGCGACCACGGCGCGGTGCGGGCCGTAGCCCAACCCCTCCAGCCAGTCCCGGAGTCCAGGCTCGGCGGAGGGCCGAGTGGCTCCCTTGCCGAGCGCGTCGGCACGCGTGGAGTGCCGGCTCAGGGAGAACGCATGGGTCGGCCCGCCCACCACGAGCAGGTCGAGGTCCTCGGGCAGGGTCGCCGGGGCGGCCCCCACCTCCAGGAGCTCGACCTCCACGAGCTCGACGGCGCCCGATGCTCCGGCAGACTCTCCGGCAGACTCTCCGGCCGGCCCTCCGGCGAGGCCCTCGGCCAATCCCTCGGAGATCGCCCGGGCCACCCGTTCGCTGTTGCCCCACATCGACTCGAAGATCACCAGCGCTCGCATGGTGTCCACCTCCATCGTCTCTGCTCCCCACGCTCCTCCTCGGGCGCGGCGGCGGACAGGGCCCTAGGTCCCCGGTGCCCACCACGCACCGTCCACCGCCGCCCCCGCCACGCGCCCCGGGACCGACGCCCCCCGATCCCGGGCTCTTGGACTCTGCCCCCGTGCCCGCCCCGGATGTCGGATGGTGACATGGGCAGCCGCCGGAGGACGTCGCGTCACTCCTCCACACCCCGGACCGTCCTGCGCCGAGCGCGCCTGGGGCGCCTCCCCGTGATCCTCACCCTGGTCCTGGCACTGCTGGCGGCCGCCACCGCGACGGTCGGCCTGGTCCTGCCGGACCGGATCTACGCCGACACTGAGCCGATGCTGCGACACGCCGCCCTCGCCCAGGACGCGACCACGCTGCTCGTCGTACCTCTTCTGGTGGGACTGGTCATCGCTGCCCGCCGCGGCTCGTTCGGTGCCTGGATGCTGTGGCTCGGGGTCGTGCAGTTCCTGCTCTACGACTATGGGATCCATGCCTTCTCGGTGGACTTCGGCGTCCTCTTCCTGCCGTGGGTCGCGCTGCTGGGGCTGTCCGCCTACACACTGGTCATCGGCGCCTGGCAGCTCGAGTGGTTCCACCACCATCCGGGCGGCGCCGTCCGCTGGGTCGCGGGGTTCGTGCTGCTGCTGGTGCCGGTCGCGTTCGGCATCGCCTGGCTCAGTGAGATCGCCACCGACCTCCGCGCGGGCAACGGCTCCTCGAGCGCCGCGCAGTGGGGTGTCCCGACCAACCCCGTGCACGTGCTCGACCTCGCCCTCTTCCTGCCGCTGGCGGCGATCGCCGCCGTCCTGCTGCTGCGCGCGCGCCCCCTCGGCGCTGCGCTGGCCACCGTGCAGCTCACCTGGGCCGCCCTGATGTGCGTCCCGATCCTGCTCACCCCGGTCGTGCACACCCTGCACGACGATCCCTCCGAGACCGGCATGGTGGCCCCCTTCCTCGTGGTCCTCGTGCTGACAGCGGTGTGCGCCGTACGCCTGGCGATGACCGCCCACCGCTGGAACGAGAACAGCCTCCGGGAGCTGGCGAGACCCGAGCGCACCTAGGATGCACGCGTGAGCGCAACCCTCGTGGCGAAGGACCTGTCCGGAGGGCACGCCCACCGCACCCTCTTCGAGTCCCTGGACCTGACCGTCGCCCCCGGCGACGTGGTGGGGGTCGTCGGCGCCAACGGGGCCGGCAAGACCACGCTGCTGCGGCTGCTCGCCGGTGTCGACACCCCGCTGTCCGGGACGGTCTCCACTGCTCCGTCCGACGCCTTCGTGGGCTGGCTCCCCCAGGAGCACGAGCGGATCGTGGGCGAGAGCATCGCCGGCTACATCGCCCGGCGCACCGGCGCTGCTCAGGCCACGGCCGCGATGGAGGCCACTGCCACGGAGCTGGAGTCGGGCGCCCCCGGCGTCGAGGACGCGTACGCCGTGGCCCTGGACCACTGGCTGGCCAGCGGCGCAGCCGACCTCGACGAGCGGATCCCCGCGGTCCTGGCCGACCTCGGCCTCGACGTGGGCGCCGACGCCGCGATGACCTCGCTCTCCGGTGGTCAGGCCGCGCGCGCCGCCCTCGCCGCCCTGCTGCTGAGCCGCTTCGACATCGTGCTGCTCGACGAGCCGACCAACGACCTCGACCTGGCCGGACTCGACCGGCTGGAGTCCTTCGTCCGCGGTCTGCGCAGCGGGGTCGTGCTGGTCTCGCACGACCGCGAGTTCCTCGCCCGCTGCGTCACCCGCGTGGTGGAGCTCGACCTCGCCCAGCAGCAGGTCGCGGTGTACGACGGTGGCTACGACGCCTTCCTGGAGGAGCGCGCGATCGCCCGTCGTCATGCCCGCGAGGCCTACGACGAGTTCGCCGACAAGAAGGCCGACCTGGTCGCGCGGGCGCGCACCCAGCGCGAATGGAGCTCGCAGGGGGTGCGCAACGCCATCAAGAAGGCGCCCGACAACGACAAGATCCGCCGCAAGGCGAGCGTCGAGTCGTCGGAGAAGCAGGCGCAGAAGGTGCGCCAGATGGAGTCGCGGATCGCCCGGCTGGAGGAGGTCGAGGAGCCGCGCAAGGAGTGGGCGCTGCAGTTCACGATCGGCTCCGCCCCCCGCTCCAGCTCGGTGGTGGCGACGCTCAACGAGGCGACCCTGCACCGCGGAGACTTCACGTTCGGGCCGGCATCGTTGCAGGTGAGCGCCCGGGACCGGATCGGCATCACCGGCCCCAACGGTGCCGGCAAGTCCACCCTGCTCGGCCTGCTGCTGGGCCAGCTGCTCCCCGAGTCCGGGAGTGCGAGTCTGGGCGCCTCGGTCGCGGTCGGCGAGATCGACCAGGCGCGCGCCGGCCTCGCCGAGGATCTGCCGCTGGGAGACGCGTTCGAGGCGGTCGTGCCGCAGCTGACGCCGGCAGAGGTGCGCACCCTGCTCGCGAAGTTCGGCCTCAAGGCCGACCAGGTCTCGAGCCTCGTGGGGCGTCTCTCCCCCGGGGAGAGGACGCGTGCCGCCCTCGCGCTGCTCCAGGGCCGTGGGGTGAACCTGCTCGTGCTCGACGAGCCGACGAACCATCTGGACCTGCCCGCGATCGAGCAGCTCGAGCAGGCGCTCGAGAGCTATGACGGTGCCCTGCTGCTGGTCTCCCACGACCGGCGCCTGCTCGACAACGTCCGGCTCGACGCGCGCTGGCACGTGGAGGCCGGGAGGGTGACGGTCTGTTAGCAGCGGGGCCGTGTGTCCTATATCACCAGGCCTGAGGGCCGGCAATAAGTGCATGAGCCAGCGAAAGAGTGCCTGAGCCCCGTCTACTGCGGCCATGCCATTCACGATCCTTCACCGCGGCGGGCGCGGGCGCTCCCCCCGACGTTCCGCTCGTCTGGGCACGGGCCTCCTCGCGGCCCTCGTCCTGTCCGCTCCCCTGGCCGGCTCTCCCGCCGCCGCCGCCCCTGCCGGCACAGCCGCCGACAGCGCAGCCACTCGCTCCACCGCGGAGCCGATCTACACGTTCCTCTCGGCTCCGGACCTGTCGAACGGCGATCTCGGCGACCTGCGGAAGCTGTCCACCTGGCGCCCTGGGATGCCCAACTCCTGGTCGCCCTCCTGGGCCGCCAACGTGCGCCACGTCTACAGCCACCTGGCCTCCTTCGGCGCCGACGACGTCCTGATGGCCGGTGACGCCGTCAACGGGCACTGGGGCCGCGACCCCAGTGGGAGCGGAGTCTTCGGTCGGGTGTCCACGCAGCGTCAGCAGCGAGCAGCCGTGAAGCGGGCCGGGACCTTCTACTACCGGGAGTGGCGCTCGTTCTTCTCCGACAACGGCATCTCGATGGACAACGTCCACCCGGCGGTCGGAGACCATGAGATCGGGGACAACCCCTGGCCTCGCGGCACGTTCAAGCTCGCCGGGGTGGGCGCCTTCAAGCGCGTCTGGGCCGCCAACTTCACCTCCCCCGACGGACGACGCAAGTACGCCTCCCGACCGGTAGGGACTCCGTTCGCCAACACCTCGTACGCGACGTACCTCCACCCGAAGGTGCTCCTGGTCACCCTCGACGTGTTCGACGCGACCAAGCAGGGCATGCGTCACGACGTCACCAGCGGGCACCTGACGTGGCTCCGCAAGGTCCTGGGGGCCGCACCGTCCGATGCGACCATCATCGTCCAGGGCCACAACCCGGCCCTGTCCCCGGTTGAGATCCGCGGCTCGTCGGGGCTGATGATCGACGGGGGCGCCAACTCCAACCTGTGGAAGGCCCTGCGTGACTACGACGTCGACTTCTACTTCGCCGGCGAGGTCCACGCCAACACCATGACCCAGACCTCTCCGGGCGAACCCGTGCAGCTCGCACACGGCGGCGTGATGGCCGGAGGCCGCACCAAGTTCGCGATCGGCAAGGTGTATGCCGACGGCACCGTCGACCTCGAGACCCGGTCAATGGAGCCGATCTCCCGATCGGGGTGGATCTGGCAGACCAAGCGGAGGCTGCCCGACAACGTCCGCCTGCGGGACTCGGTCCCCACCGGGCATGCCGTGATCCGGGACGGCCGGATCACGGAGCGCTCCGGGGATCTGCTGCCCTACGGCTCGTGATCCCGGGTCACGGGAGCGTGCGCAGCTGAGACGTCAACCAACGCACCAGGTGCGACTCCTGCTGCTCAGTGACGGGGTCGTTCTGGCAGATCGCGTGCAGCAGGACGTGGGCGATGCGGCCGGTGTCGGTGCCGGCCTCATGCGCCCACCGCAAGAGCACCGCGTAGGCCTCGTGGGAGTTGATCCCGTAGCGGAGCATCAGGACGCCCTTGGCCTGCTCGACCTTGATCGTGTCGATGGTGGGCGTGAACACCGACGGCCGTGCGGCTGCCTCCGTCCTCATGAGCGCAGCGCCAAGTCGAGGGCGGCGTGGGCGCGCACGCCGACGCTGGTGGGTCGCTGGAGCAGCGCACGCGCCACCCGGGCGCGGAGATGGCGCAGCACGCGCTCGTCGCCGTCGGCAAGATCGCGCAACCTGGCGGCGGCGATCTCGGCGGACCAGTCGTCGGTCGAGACCAGACGGAGCATCTCGAGAACGGCGTGGTCCATCCGGGGTCTGGCCCGACGGGTCGACGCACGCGATGATGTGGCGGAGGATGAGGAATAGATCAAGACAGGCACCCCGGTGACTCGCTGACACGGTTAGGGCGGCCACCGGCTTCTGGGGTGACTCGGCTCCGTCGGGGTCCGGGACGGGCTGCGTGATGCGAATAACATGGAAACAGTCGGCGGAGCGAATGGCAAGCCCATGCGGCGGGAGGGGACCAAGGTCCCGGGAGGTGGTGAGTGGTGACGCACGATCCGACACTCCTGATGAGCACGCTCACGGAGTTCACCTCGACGCTGCTCACCTCGTACGACGTCGAGACCGTGCTGAGCGGACTCACCGTGCGGCTCACCGAGGTCCTCGGTCTCGCCGGTAGCGGCGTCACGCTGGCCCGCGACGGCCGTCTCGAGCTCGTCACCGCGGTCCCGGCCCACATCGAGCTCCTCGAGCGCGCCCAGTCCGAGGTCCAGGACGGCCCGTGCGTCACGGCGTTCCGCACCGGGCAGATCGTGGCGGTCGAGTCGCTCGCCGAGAGCCAAGCGACCTGGGGGGCCTACCTCCGGGTGGCCAGGGAGATCGGCATCGAAGCGGTCGCAGGTGTGCCGATGCGGTTGCACGACCAGGGCGTGGGAGCTGTCAACCTCTACTCCGCCGTACCCCGAAAGTGGAGCGAGCGCGACCTGGCCGCGGCCCAGGTGATGGCCAACATGGCGACGGCCTACCTGATCAACGCCTCGCTCTACGACAAGCAGAGGCGACTCGCCGAGCAGTTGCAGGGTGCGCTGGAATCGCGGATCGTGATCGAGCAGGCCAAGGGTGTGCTCTCCAACGAGTACGGCGTCGACGTCGACGAGGCCTTCGCGCGGATGCGCTCGCACGCGCGCACCCACGGTGCGAGCGTCCAGGCCGTGGCCCGCGCAGTCCTCGACGTCGGGCTGCGCCCCGGCTGAGCCTGTCTCAGACCCCGGCCTCACGCAGCTTGAGCACGTCGATCAGGAAGCGCGCCGCCGCACCGCCGTCGGCTAGCGCCAGTCCGAGGGCGCCGGGCACGTCGAGCTCCTCGCCCAGGACGCGCAGCACCTCGTGGCGCGCGGCCTCTCCCGTGCCGCGTGACCCCGAGCCGGCCGCGGCGTACAACCGCTCGAGGTCTCCGGCCGCCTGGTCGAACTCGTCCTCGACGCAGTCCCACGACTGATCCCAGGCCCGGTTCAGCAGCGCCAGGCGCACGGCCGGGCCCGCGTGGCGCTCGAGCAGGTCGCGCACGAGCACGAGGTTGCCGGTGGACTTCGCCATCTTCTCGCCGTCCAGGCGCACCTCTCCCACGTGCACCACGGTCCGGGCGAACGGCGCGACGCCGGTGGCGGCCTCCGCCATCGCGGCCTGGTAGGCGTGATGGGGGAACGCCAGGTCGCAGCCGCCGACGAGCACGTCGACCGAGCTGCCGAGCGTCGCCACCGCCATCGCCGCGCACTCGGCGTGCCAGCCGGGCCGGCCCCAGCCCCAGGGACTCGGCCAGGCCGGGTGCTCCTCGGGGGACGGCCGCCACACGGGCACGTCGAACTCCGACTCGCGCCCGGAGAGGTCCTGCTGGTCGCCGAACTCCCGGGAGGCCGCCAGCGCCGCGGCCCGGTCACGCTCGCCCAGCACGCCCTCCCCGCGGAAGTAGACGAAGCCGTCGGTCTCGTAGGCCGCGCCGGCGTCCAGCAGCGCCGCCGCCAGCCGCGCGACGTGTCGGACGTGGCCGCGCGCGTGCGGGGCCATCGACGGCCTGGCCACGGACAGCGCGCGCATGTCCCGGTCGAAGAGGAACTCCTGGCTCAGCGCGAACTCGTCGTAGTCCCAGCCTCTCCCCCGGGCCGCCGCGGTCAGCACGTCGTCGACATCGGTGACGTTGCGGGCCAGGACCGCCTCGACGCCGATGGCGTGCGCCAGCGACGCGATCAGGTCGGCCCAGACGAACGTGGAGGCATGGCCCACGTGCGTCACGTCGTACGGCGTGATGCCGCAGGTGTAGACCCGCAGGGGGCCGACCGGCAGGACCCGGCGTCCGGCGAGGGTCAGACCGAGCGCTTCAGGGGTGGGGACGGGGTAGCGGCCGGCGGTCCCCACGACACCGAGCAGGTCCGGGACGGCGGGGCGAGCAGCAGGGATGGACACGTAGCCGAGTCTGCCTCATCGAGATGGGTACGAGCACGGCATGTGGTTCGACACCTGGTCCGACATCGTGAGGGTCCTGCTCGTGGGCCCCGCCTCCTACGCCCTGCTGGTGGTGGTGCTGCGCGTCTCGGGGAAGCGCACGCTCGCCAAGCTCAACGCCTTCGACCTCGTGGTGACCGTCGCCCTGGGATCCACGCTCGCCACGATCTTCCTCAGCAAGGACGTGTCGTGGTCGGAGGGCGCGGCGGCCCTGATCGTGCTGGCCGGGCTCCAGTACGTGGTGGCCGCCCTCACGGCCCGACTGCCCGGAGGGCGATCCGTGGTGACCGCGCGCCCGACGCTGCTGCTGCGCGATGGGCGGCTGCTGGACGGGGCGCTGCGCCAGCAACGGGTCACGGCTGACGAGGTGCGCCAGGCGATCCGCGCCAGCGGGTCAGGGGAGGTCGGCGCCGTCGGCGCCGTGGTCCTCGAGAGTGACGGGACCCTGAGTGTCATCCCCGCCAGCAGGGCCGGTGACCGGTCGGCGCTGCAGGGCGTCTCCGGCCACCGGGGCTGATCCTCCCGCCCTGCGTCGCGCTGCCGCCACGCATGGCGGCGCCCGCCTCGGGTACGCCTCCACGTGGGCCCGTACCGCCGGCCGAGGCGGTCGGCCGGGTCCCCCGCAGAGAAACGGAGGAAAGTCATGGCAACGACTCAGATGCTGCAGACCCACCCCCTCGGACTGAGCGGGATCGACCACGAGAGGCTCGCCGAGTGCATCGACGCCTGCCTCGCGTGCGCCCAGACCTGTACGTCGTGCGCCGACGCGTGCCTGGCCGAGGACATGGTGGCCGACCTGCGCGCCTGCATCCGCACGAACCTCGACTGCGCCGACGTCTGCGTGACGACAGGGCGCGTCCTGTCGCGCCGCACCGAGCCGAGCACGGAGGTCCTGCGCAGCATCCTGGAAACCTGCGCCACCGCGTGCCGGGCCTGTGGCGACGAGTGCGGCGAGCACGCCGAGATGCACGAGCACTGCAAGGTCTGCGCCGACGCGTGCCGCCGCTGCGAGCAGGCCTGCCGCGACCTGCTCGCCACCCTGGGCTGACGCAGCGCCCCGCCGACGGGGGCCGGCCCCGTCGAGGGGGCCGGCCCGTCAGGCGTCAGCAGCCCGAGGCCGGCCGGCCCGTCAGCTTCTTGCGGGCCACGGTGTGCTTCCCGGAGGAGATGGGGAAGCCGCGCACCCAGTCGGAGACCAGGCTCACGTGGTTCATCTCCTCGCTTCCCTGTCCGACCAGCGAGAGCCGGATCGTCATCGGCACGCCCGCGTAGGCCGCGCGGCTCTTCACCGACCCGATCGGCTTGCCGTCGAGGAACCAGGTGATGTGCCGCTTGGACACCTCAACCGCGACGGCGTAGGCCGAGCGCAGGGGCGTGGCCGAGGCGGTCGCGGCGCCGCTCCAGCTGCGCTGCGGGGAGCGCGCACCGAAGGTCACCCGGCGCGAGAACGGCGAGACGCTCGCGATCGTGATGTTGTGCGTGCCGCAGTCGTAGTCGGAGGCTCGGGCCGGGACGAGCTCGGCCAGGATCCCGTAGCTGCGGCCACCGGCCTCGTAGGCGCCGCGGACGCGCATCCGCGCCTCCCACCGTCCCTGCTTGGCGGCGTTGCCGCTCAAGGTGGCGTGGGTGGTGCCGAAGTCGCCGATGCCTGCGCCGGCGTAGCGCTTGCTGTCGAGGGTCAGCTGGCCGTTGTACCTGCTGACCCGTCCGGCGCCGTCGACGTAGTCGACCCAGCGACCACGGGGCCGCGTCCCACGGCTCGGGCCGTCGGTCAGCGACTGGCCGTGCTCCCAGGCGAAGTCCCAGAGCATCTTGCCCCAGCGGTGGCGCGAGCTGGCGGTGGGCGTTGCCCTGCCGACCCCCGAGTCGGGGATCCGCGGGGGCGCGGTCGAGACGGCGTTCTCTGCGCGCCGACGCTCCTGCTGGTAGCCGTTCCAGGCCGCGGAGCCGGTGTAGACGAAGAGCGGGAACGAGTGGGTCCACCCGATGTTGTGGCCGTCGCGGCGGTAGTCCTCCAGGCGGGCCCGGTAGACCGAGACCCCTGCCTTCTCCGTGAGGCCGGTGAACTGGGCCAGCCCGCCGTCTCCGACGGCGGCCGTGGCCACGGTCGCCCACGAGGCACCGTCGATGCGGCGCTGCAGGGTCACCGGCCGGCCGGGGAAGACCGGGAGGTTGCGGGAGCTCGGGTTGCGGAAGATGTTGTCCGGGGCCGTGTCGACCGTGATCCCGAAGGACCTGTTCTCGGAGACCGACGCAGGCTGGCCGGCGTTGTTGTCCTCCTGCCCGGTCACCCGCAGAGTGAGGTCCTCGCTCTTGGCGTTGAACAGCCGCGACGGCGACACGTGTCGTCCCGCCTTGACCCGGTAGCGGATGTTGAACATGCCCGGCGCGGGGTAGGCGAACGAGAAGCCACCGTCAGCACGGGTCTTCGCGCTGAAGCCCTTCACTGTCGTCCACCGGTCGCCAGGGCGCAGCATGTGGAACTGCAGAACCAGCGACCGCACGCCACGGGCGCCGACGTTGCCGGTCCACGTCAGGCGCTGACCGCCGACGTGGTTCGCCGGGGACACCGCCAGAGCCGGTGAGGCGGCCTGGGCCGCTGGGGCGGGCGCCCAGGTGACCAGAGAGAGGCTGGTTACGACCAGGGCGAGGGCGGTCAGCGCGAGCAGCAACCGCCGCCGCGCCGAGTCGTGGGGGCTGCACGCAGGGTGAGTCGGCATGTCTGGACCTATCGGGCGGCTGGGAGGCGATGTTGAGCCCCCACTGTGACATTTCGGTCGCTCGCCCGACGAAGCGCGCCGTCGGGTCGGCTCAGCCCCAGGGGACGGTTGCCTGGAGGACGGCCTCGCTGAGGGCACGGGTGCGGAGCTCGGTGACCTCCTGGTATTCCGGGTCGGCCACCATCTGGCCGAACGCCGCGCGCGACGGATAGCGGACGACGACCACGGCGTCCCACTGCTGGCCGTCCTCGGCCACCAGCACGCTGGAGCCGTCGCCGGCGTAGAGCACCTGGGCGCCGTACCGGGGCAGGAACGTCTTCGCCAGGGCCGCGCCGTACTGCGCGTAGAGCTCGCGCCCGCCATCGGCGAAGCGCAGGAGATTGAGCATCACCACCGGACCGCCCGGGTCATCGGCGAGGAAGCTCTTGAGGTCGGCACCGCGGGGGTCAACAGCCATGGGCGGCATCCTGGCACGCGGCGCCCTGCGTCCGAGAGCCCCCGTCCCGGGTCTGGTCGCTCAGCTCTCAGCAACTGGGCGGTGCGCCCAACTAGCCTCCGCGATCAGATCTCGGACTGCACCCCGGCGAGCAGCTGGCGCGCCATCACGATCCGCTGCACCTGGTTGGTGCCCTCGTAGATCTGGGTGATCTTGGCGTCGCGCATCATCCGCTCGACCGGGTAGTCGCGGGTGTAGCCGTAGCCCCCGAGGATCTGCACCGCGTTGGTGGTGACCTCCATCGCGACGTCGGAGGCGAAGCACTTCGCGGCCGCCCCGAAGAAGGTCAGGTCGTCGTCCCCGCGCTCGCTGCGCCCGGCGGCGGCGTAGGTCATCTGCCGCGCGGCCTCCACCTTCATCCCCATGTCGGCGAGCATGAACTGCAGGCCCTGGAACTCCGCGATCGCCTTGCCGAACTGCTGGCGCTCCTTGGCGTAGCCCAGCGCGTAGTCGAGCGCCCCCTGCGCGACCCCGACGGCCTGCGCCGCGATCGTGACGCGGGTGTGGTCGAGGGTCTTCATGGCGGTCTCGAAGCCGGTGCCCTCGGCGCCGATCATCCGGTCGGCCGGGATGCGGACGTTGTCGAAGTAGACCTCGCGGGTCGGCGAGCCCTTGATGCCGAGCTTCTTCTCCGGAGCCCCGAAGGAGACGCCGGCGTCGGACTTCTCCACCACGAACGCCGAGATGCCGCGGCTGCGCTTGTCGGGGTCGGTCACAGCCATGACCGTGTAGTACTCCGACTCCCCCGCGTTGGTGATCCAGCGCTTCACGCCGTTGAGGACCCACTCGTCGCCGTCGCGCACGGCGCGTGTCTTCATGCCCAGTGCGTCGGAGCCGGCGTCGGGCTCGGAGAGGCAGTAGGAGAAGCCACCCTCTCCGGCCGCGAGCTTGCCGAGGTACTTCGCCTTGAGCTCCTCGGAGCCCGCGATCTGCACCGGCAGCGAGCCCAGCTTGTTGACCGCCGGGATCAGCGACGAGGAGACGCACGCGCGGGCGACCTCCTCGATGATCAGGACGGTGGCGAGGGCGTCGGCCCCGGCGCCGCCGTACGCCTCCGGCACGTGGGCCGCGTGGAAGTCGGCGGCGAGCAGCGCGGCCGCCGCCTCGTGGGGGTAGCGGACCTCCTCGTCGACGGCCGCGGCGAAGGGCGCCACCTTCGCGTCGCAGACCGCACGGACCGCCTCCCGGATCGCCTGGTGCTCCTCGGAGAGGGCATAGAGCGGGTACGACGAGGAATCCTGGGAGCTCATGCGCCCAATCCTACGCGCCGGTAGTTGTGCGATGCATCCAGCGCAGACCCCCTTGGCCCCGGTCGTAGCGTGGCTCCATGAGCGCGAACTGGCAGGACCCCGCAGCCGTCTCCCTCATGCTCGACGACCTCGAGACCTGGGCGGTCGTCGGCCTCTCCGGAGACCCCAGCCGCACGGCGTACTCGATCGCCTCGCTGCTGCAGGAGCGCGGCAAGCGGATCGTCCCCATCCACCCCACCGCGCCGACGGTGCTGGGCGAGCAGGGCTACGCGACGCTGGCCGACGTGCCCTTCCCCATCGACGTCGTGGACGTGTTCCGCCGCTCGGAGGCGGCCGGCCAGTTCGCCGACGAGGCCGTGGCGATCGGGGCGAAGGCGGTGTGGTTCCAGCTCGGCGTGATCGACGAGGACGCGTTCCGTCGTACGACGGACGCCGGGGTCGCGATGGTGATGGACACCTGCCCCGCGATCGAGTGGCGCCGCTCGGGCTGAGCCTGTTCCACCCCGGCCCGTTTGCGCGGGTCCTATCCGGATACCGCCCTCCTCGGCACGACTGACGAGGGGGAACCAGTGGAGACCGAGATCGAGCTCACCGTCGACGGGAGCCCGCGGCGGCTCCGTGTGGACACCCGCACGACACTGCTGGACGCGCTGCGCGAGCGACTGGGGGTGACGTCGCCGAAGAAGGGCTGCGACCACGGCCAGTGCGGGTCGTGCACGGTGCTACTCGATGGGCGACGCCACCTCACCTGCCTCGCGCTGGCGGTGGCCTACGACGGCTCCGAGGTGGTCACCGCCCAGGGGCTGGCGGATGCGGCCGACGGCGATCTCCACCCGATGCAGCGGGCCTTCCTCGACAACGACGCCCTGCAGTGCGGCTACTGCACGCCGGGCCAGGTCTGCTCGGCGGTGGGCATGCTCGACGAGGCGGCGCAGGGCCAGCCCAGCCACGTGACCGGCGACCTGTGCGGCCCGATCGACCCGGTCGACCTCGGCGACGACGAGATCCGCGAGCGGATGAGCGGCAACCTGTGTCGCTGCGGCGCCTACCCGAACATCCTCGCCGCCGTGCGCGAGACCGCCTCGAACGGAGGCTCGGCATGAGGGAGCTCGACTACCAGCGCCCGGACGATGCCGCGGGTGCCGTGGCCACGGTGAGTGCCGATCCTGAGGCGGCCTTCCTCGCCGGCGGCACCAACCTCGTCGACCACCTCAAGCTGGGCATCGCCACACCGGCCACGCTGGTCGACGTCCGGCGGTTGGGCATGGACACGGTCGAGGACGTCGACGGCGTCCTGCGGATCGGCGCGAACGTGCGCAACAGCGACCTCGCCGCACACCCCGAGCTGCGCCGGCGCTACCCGGTCGTCGCGCGTGCCCTCCTCTCGGGAGCCTCCGGCCAGATCCGTCACCAGGCGACGACGGCCGGCAACCTCCTGCAGCGCACGCGCTGCGTCTACTTCCAGGACCTGAGCACGCCGTGCAACAAGCGGGAGCCCGGCACCGGCTGCTCGGCCGCCGAGGGCTACGGCCGCTACAACGCGATCCTCGGCGCCTCCCCCGAGTGCGTGACCGTGCACCCCTCCGACCTCGCGGTGGCGCTCGCAGCGGTGGACGCGACCGTGGTCGTGCTCGGCCCCGACGGGGAGCGGCGGGTGCCGTTCGAGGAGCTGCACCGGCTGCCCGGCGATCGGCCCGACCAGGACACCACGCTGGAGCACGGCGAGCTGATCACCGCCGTCGAGCTGCCGGATCTGCCGATGGCCGCTCGCTCGGGCTATCACAAGGCGCGCGACCGCGCGTCGTACGCCTTCGCGCTGGTCTCGGTCGCGGCGGCGCTCGACCTCGACGGCGACACCGTGCGCGACGTGCGCATCGCCTGGGGCGGGGTGGCGCACAAGCCGTGGCGGGCTCGGCGCGCCGAGGACATGCTGCGGGGCGGGCCGCTCACCGAGGAGACGGTGCGGGCCGCCGTCGACGCCGAGCTCGCCGACGCGACGACCACCGACCAGACGGCCTACAAGCTCGCGATGGTGCGGGGTGCGACGGCGTTCGTGCTGACCGGCCTGGCCGGATCGCAGCTGGACCGGACGCAGGGAGGCGACCGATGAGCCCCACCCCCGAGCACCTCGCGACCCCCATCGGCACCAGGTCCGTCGGCTCCCCTGAGCTGCGCCACGACGGCCGCGCCAAGGTCACCGGGGCCGCGACGTACGCCGTCGAGCACGGAGCGGACGAGGGCATCGAGGATCCGCTGCACCTGTGGCTGGTGACCTCGACGATCGCCAAGGGTCGCATCGTGCGCGTCGACGACGCCGCGGCGCTCGCCCACGCCGGCGTCGTCTCGGTGCTCGACCACACCAACGCCCCGCGACTCGCCGACACCGACGACCGCGAGCTCGCCGTGCTGCAGGACGACCGGGTTGCCTTCCACGGCCAGGTCGTGGCCTGCGTGGTGGCGCGCTCCTCCGAGGCCGCCCGCGAGGGCGCCCGGCTGGTGCGCGTGGACTACGACGTCGAGCCGCACCGCGCCGACTTCACCGACGACAGCGAGCTCTACACGCCCGAGGAGGTCAACGCGGGCGATGCCCCGGACACCGAGGAGGGCGACCCCGACAGTGCCTTCGACGCCGCGCAGACCCTGATGCAGGCGACCTACCGCACGCCGCACGAGCACAACAACCCGATGGAGCCACACGCCGTCACCGCCCGGTGGTCGCTCGACGGCGAGGGGCCGCGCCTCACCCTGTGGGACTCCACCCAGGGGGTGCACGGTGTCGCATCGACGCTGGCGGGGGTGCTCGGGATGGAGCCGGAGCAGGTGCGCGTCGTCGCGCCGTACGTCGGGGGCGGCTTCGGCAGCAAGGGCCTGCCCCACTGCCACGAGGTGGTCGCCGCGCTCGCCGCCCAGACCAACGCGGGCCGTCCGGTGCGGCTGGCGCTGACCCGGCAGCAGATGTTCGCGCTGGCCGGCTATCGCACCGCGACGGTGTCACGCTTCCGCCTCGCCGCCGACCTCGACGGTCGCCTCGAGGCGATCGAGCACCGCGCCGAGTCGCAGACGTCGGCGATCAAGGAGTTCGCCGAGCAGACGGCGACGGTCACCCGGATGATGTACGCCGCCGAGCACCGTCGTACGACCCATCGGGTGGCGGAGCTCGACGTGGCGGTGCCGTCGTGGATGCGCGCGCCCGGGGAGATGCCGGGCGCCTACGCCCACGAGATGGCGATGGACGAGCTCGCCGTCGCCTGCGGCGTCGACCCGATCATGCTGCGCTCGCGCAACGAGCCGGAGCTCGACCCGGAGACCGGCCAGCCCTTCAACGACCGGCAGCTGATGGAGTGCTTCCGTCGGGGCGCCCAGCGGTTCGGCTGGGCGGAGCGGCCGGTCGAGCCGCGCGCGACAGTGGACGGCGCGTGGTGGGTCGGCACCGGGGTCGCCGCGGCGACCTACCCGGCCAACGTGATGCCGGGCAACGAGGCCACCGTGCGCGCGCTGGGCGAGGGCCGCTTCGCCGTGGAGATCGGCGCCGTCGACATCGGCACCGGGGCGTGGACGGTGCTGGCCCAGATCGCCGCCGACGCGCTCGAGCGCCCGGTCGGGGACATCGACCTCGCCCTCGCCGACAGCCACCTGCCGTCGGCCTCGGTGGCGGGCGGGTCGTCGGGGACCAGCTCGTGGGGCACCGCGATCGTGGCGGCCGCGCAGGCCTTCCGCGAGGCGCACGGCGACGCACCCGCGGTCGGCGCCGAGACCACCGCGTCGCCTGCCAACGACCCGATGAGCGGCGGGCTGGCCCTGCACTCCTTCGGGGCAGTCTTCGCGGAGGCGCGGGTGCACCGCTTCACCGGCGAGATCCGGGTGCCGCGGCTGCTGGGCGTCTACTCCGTGGGGCAGGTGATCAACCCGGTGACGGCCCGCTCGCAGCTGATCGGCGGGCTCACCATGGGGCTCTCCGCCGCGCTCTTCGAGGAGGGGGTGCGCGACCCCCGCTTCGGCCATGTCGTCACCCAGGACCTCGCGACCTACCACGTCGCCGCTCACGCGGACGTGCTGGACATCGATGCCGAGTGGCTCGAGGAGTCCGACACCTCCGTGTCGCCGATGGGCTCACGCGGGCTCGGCGAGATCGGCATCGTCGGCACGGCTGCGGCCGTCGCCAACGCCACCTTCCACGCCACCGGGGTGCGGGTGCGCGACCTGCCGGTCACGGCCGACCACTTCCTGTCCGAGCCGACTCTGCGCTAACGCGCACCCCAAACCCGCCGAGTCGGCGCTAACGCTCACCCCGAACCCGCCGAGTCGGCGCTAACGCTCACCCCGAACCCGCCGAGTCGGCGCTAACGCTCACCCCGAACCCGCCGAGTCGGCGCAAGCGGGCGTCGTACGGCGCGCACTTGCGCCGACTCGGGGGTCCTAGGGCGTGCACTCGCGCCGACTCGGGCGTCGTACGGCGCGCACTTGCGCCGACTCAGGGGTGCCACTCGTCGGCCAGCAGGGCATAGCCGTAGCCGTCGAGCCACTCGCCCGAGCGGTGCAGCGACTCGCGGACGGTGTGCAGCTCACGGCGCATCCCGATCCGCTCCATCAGCCGCCAGGAGCGCTCGTTGTCGGCGAAGCAGTTGGCCGTGACCCGTCGCAGGCCGAGGTCCACGAAGCAGATCCTCAGCAGCGCTCGGACCGCCTCGGTGGCATAGCCGTGCCCGACGTGGTCGGGATGCAGGCCGAAGCCGATCTCCGCCTGCACGCCGCGCGCCTGCTCAGCGACCTCGGTCTGTGCCCACGCGTCCTCGACCGCCAGCATCAGGTCGCCGATGATCGCGCCGTCGAGCTCCACCACCAGGGTCCGGGCGAGCCTGTCGGGGTCGAGGAAGAGCCGCTGGAAGGCGGCGAAGTCCCGGGGCGCGAAGGTCATCCACCGGCTGACCTCCTCGATCCGCCGGATCCGCCAGATGGCGGGCAGGTCATCGGGTGCGAGAGGTCGCAGGGAGAGCCGGTCCGTGCGCACGGGCCAGTCGATCGTATCGAGCTTCGTGGCCATGGGCTCATCATGCCTGCGCCGTCGCCGCTGGTCCGGACCAGTGGGAGATGAGCACTCAGAACGCTGCTCGATCTGCCGATGACTGCCCCTGGAGGCGTGTACCCGACAGCGCCAGGACGGGGAAGGAACCCCAGATGAGCCCTCAGAGCAGCGCCCTGCAACACATCGGCCTACGTGGACGCCTCGTGGGGGTGATCGTGCTCATCGCATTGACCACCGTGGCCGTCGGGGCCTTCGGCATCCAGCGGATGTCGACGATCAGTGACAAGGCCGATCAGGTCTACACCGAGGGCGCCGTCCCGCTCGACGGTCTCCGCCAGCTGCAGGCCGACTGGTGGGAGCTGTCCGCCTACACCGCGCGCGCCGCGATCACCACGCTGCCCCCTGAGTCCATCGAGCGCGCCCAGAAGGACTCTGCTGCCACGCTGGGCGAGATGCAGGAGCACACCGAGCAGGTCCGCGCCATGAAGCTGTCGGGGGACACGTCAGCGGCCTTCGACGAGTTCGCAACGAGCACGGAGCGCTACCTGGGTCTTCTGGGGCAGCTGCAGACGCTCGGACTGGAGAGCGACCCCGCGGAGGCAAACCGGATCCTGACGGAGATGAACGAGGCCGAGCTGGCCATCGCCAGCTCGCTCGTGGATGCCACCGCTGCGGCGGAGGTGACGGCGACCACGACTGCCGATGAGGCGAACGCCGCCTACACCTCGGCACGCACCTGGACCATCGCGATCATCCTGGTGGCGCTCGCCACCTCGATCGCGGCGGCCCTCCTCCTGGTCCGCAGCATCATCGGCCCGGTCCGCCGGGTCAACGCCGTCCTCGACCAGGTGGCGGGGGGCGACCTGAGCGTCCGCGTGGGCACCACGGGCGGCGCCGAGATCGGCGAGGTCGCCGCATCGGTGGACCGCACGCTCGACTCGCTGAGCGCCGTGCTGACGCTGGTCGGCAGCTCCGCCACGCGCCTGGGTGAGGCGTCCGAGCAGCTCACGGGCGTCGCCGACGGCATCGCCGACAACGCTCGCACCGCCGCGGGCCAGGCCGAGATGGTCGTCGGGTCGGCGGGCGAGGTCGCGCACAGCGTCGACACCGTGGCCAGCGGCTCGGAGCAGATGGACGCCGCGATCCGCGAGATCGCCGTCAACGTCACCGAGGTCGCCCGCGTGGCCGGTCAGGCCGTCGGGGTCGCCGAGGAGACCACCCGGATGGTCGGCAAGCTCGGGGACTCCTCGCAGGAGATCGCCGCGGTCGTCAAGCTGATCAACGGCATCGCCGAGCAGACCAACCTGCTGGCGCTCAACGCGACCATCGAGGCGGCGCGAGCCGGCGAGGCCGGCAAGGGCTTCGCCGTCGTGGCCAGCGAGGTCAAGGAGCTCGCTCAGGAGACCGCTCGGGCGACCGAGGACATCTCCAGCCGGGTCGCCGCGATCCAGTCCGACACCGCCGGTGCGGTGGAGGCGATCGGCCACATCAGCGGCGTGATCGGCGAGATCAACGACTACCAGTCGACCATCGCCGCCGCCGTGGAGGAGCAGACCTCCACCACCAACGAGATGAACCGCAACGTCAGTGAGGCCGCTCACGGCTCGCGCCAGATCGCGGAGTCCATCTCGGGCCTGGCTGCCGGCACCCAGCAGACCACCGAGCGGGCGGCGGACGCCCAGACGGCGGCGATCGAGCTGGCCCGGATGAGCGGGGAGCTCCAGGAGGCGGTGGGTCGCTTCACGCTCTGAGCGAGGTCCGCGGTTGACAGGTCATGGCACAGTCACGGCACGAGGAGGAACACGGCATGGTCACCACGCACTGCCCCGCCTGCTCGGGACCGCTCCCGTGGCACGAGGACACCGTCAACTCGCTGGTGGGCGACATCGCCGAGGGTGGCTCGTCCAGGGCTCTTGCCGATCTGCTGGACGAGCACGCCACAGGCGCGCTGCGAGCGGCTGTCCGCGCGCTCGAGGACGCGGCCGCCGGCGTCCGCTGGCGGATGACGCGGGCCGACGCTCCCCCGCAGCTGGACGAGGAGCTGGTGCGTCTCGAGCAGGAGGTCGCTGTCTTGAACGAGGTCGTCCGGCCACGGGCCCGCGCCGTACCCACCCCCGCTCCGCGGCAGCGGACTCCCGCGCGTCGGCTCCGGGCCGAGGTGGCCTGAGCAGGACCGCCCGAGTCCGCTGTCCTGTCCCCCTCCCGGTGGACCAGGACAGCGGACTCGGCAATTTCGCTGCGCCACCGGGGCTGGGATGCGAGCATCGTTCTCGGGGGACGTCCGTGCCACCGCGGTGCGGCGGGTCCGCTGGGTGAGGTGCACCCTGCGGCGGGAAGGGAGCACCCGCGTGATCTCTGTTCACTGTCCGGTGTGCTCGGGGCCGTTGCACTGGCACGACGAGACCGCGGAGCACCTGGTCGGGCCCTCCTATGCGGACGGCCAGCTCGCCGAGACGCTGGGACGCCACCTGACCCAGGCCCTCTGGTCGGCCATCCGGGCCCTGGAGGACAGCGCGGCTGGCAGCCGTTGGCGCCTGTCCCAGCCGAACGCTCCGGCGCTGCTGGCCAAGGAGCTGGACCAGCTCCAGCACGACATCGATGTGCTGCGCGAGCTCGTGCGTAGCCGAGCCGGGCAGGCCACGCCTCAGACGACCTGACCCGTCTCGGAGGAGCCGTCTCCTCCCAACGGCCATCGAACCGGTACCCGCGGTGGAGGCGCGAGGACCTGCCGCGCTTCTAGCGTCGAAGCATGACGATCCTCCTGTCCGACCCGCTGGTCTCGGCGGTACCGGTCCGCGACTGCGGCGACCCGCTCGTGCCCCTGGACCTCTCCTCAGGGCTGGTGCTAGACCCGCCCGCCACCCGGGGGGCGCTTGTCCGCGCCGGGCTCGCGACCCGCCTGTCGCTGGCCCAGGCAGCCCTCCCCGCCGGGCTCCGACTGCACGTCGTCGAGGGCCACCGACCGGTCCATGCACAGCGCGCCATCATCGCGTCGTACGGCGCGCAGGTGCGGCGCGCACACCCCCGGGCCGGGACGGCCGAGCTGCACCGCCTGACCAGCCGCTTCGTCGCGCCGCTGGAGGTGGCTCCGCACGTCGCGGGGGCGGCGGTGGACCTGACGCTGGTGGACGCCGACGGGCGCGAGCTCGACCTGGGCACCCACATCGACGCGACGCCGGAGGAGAGCGGCGGGGCGTGCTACTTCGCCGCCCCGGTCTCGGCCCGGGCGCGGGCGCACCGGGACCTGCTGGCGCGGGTCCTCGAGGGAGCGGGTCTCGTCAACTACCCCACCGAGTGGTGGCACTGGAGCTACGGCGATCGCTACTGGGCGCTGGTCACCGGGGCGCCGCACGCCCTCTATGGCCCCGTCGATGCCGAGGTGGCCGCATGAGCGCGCTCGCCGCCGAACCCACCGTGGGGTCCCCGATGTCGAGCGTCCGGTCGGGTGCCCGGTCCGGGCCGCGGCTCGAGATCGACCTCGCTGCTGTGGCCGCCAACACGCGACTGCTGGCCGATCGGGCGGCCGGGGAGCTGATGGCCGTCGTCAAGGCGGACGGCTTCGGCCACGGGACCGTCGACGTCGCGCGGACGGCGCTCGCCCACGGCGCGAGCTCACTCGGCGTGACCAGCATCGAGGAGGCCCTGGCCCTGCGCTGCGCCGGACTCCAGGAGCCGATCCTGAGCTGGCTCAACCCCGTCGACGCCGACTTCGCGAGCGCCCTCGGCGCAGATGTCGACCTCGCGGTCCCGACGGCCCTCCACCTCCAGGCGGTCGCCGCTGCGGCCGCCCGCACTCGTCGTACCGCCCGGGTGCACCTGCATCTCGACACCGGCATGGCGCGCGACGGCTCCTCCCCTGACGCCTGGTCGGCCTTGTGCGCCCGGGCACGGCGCGCCGAGCGGGCCGGGCTGGTGAGCGTGGTCGGCGTGATGGGGCACCTCGGGTGCGCGGAGGTCGCCGGCGACCCACGCACCGATGCCGGCCTGCGCACCTTCCGCTGGGGACTCGAGGTCGCGCACGCGACCGGACTGCGCCCCTCGCTGCGTCATCTCGCCGCGACCGCGGCGACCCTGACGGAGCCCCGGACCCACCTCGACCTGTGCCGGGTCGGCGCCGGGCTCGTCGGCATCGACCCGAGCGGCACGACCCCGCTCCGAGGAGCGCTCACCCTCACCGCACCCGTCGTGTCCGTGCGACGTGTCGCGGCCGGCACCGGCGTCGGCTACGGCCACACCCATGTGACCGACCGTCCGACGCGGCTCGTGCTGCTGCCCCTGGGCTACGCCGACGGTCTCCCCCGCGCCACGTCGGGGCGCGCCGAGGTCCTGCTGCGCGGCCGGCGTCGCCCGATCGTCGGCCGGGTCTCGATGGACCAGATCGTCGTCGATGTCGGCGACGACCGCGTGGCGATCGGCGAGACGGCCGTCGTCCTGGGCCCGGGCGACCGGGGCGAGCCCACCGCGACCGAGTGGGCGGCGTGGGCCGACACCATCCCGCACGAGATCGTCACCGGCATCGGCCCCCGCGTCGGCCGGGTCGTGTCGGCAACCTCCTCCCTCCACCACCAGCTCAGGAGCCTGTGATGTCCCCCCTCCACCCCCGCGCCGAGTCCGGCCGCACCCGGGTCGCCGTCATCGGTGGCGGCCGCAGCTGCGAGCACGAGGTCTCGCTGGCCTCGGCGGCGTCGGTCGCAGCAGCCCTCGACCCGCGCACGTTCGACGTCGTACGCCTCACGATCGGCCGCGACGGCACCTGGCACGACGACCGTGGCGCCCTCGGCGACGACGCGGCCGCCTCCCTGGCTGCGGCGGTTGGGCTCCTCGCCGGCTGCGACGTCGCGCTGCCCGCCGTCCACGGCCCGCACGGCGAGGACGGCACCCTGGCCGCTCTGTGCGACCTCGCCGGCATCCCCTGCGTGGGCTCGGCGGTCGGCGCCGGCGCCCTCGCCATGGACAAGTGGGCGACCAAGCTCGTCGCCGAGGCCGTCGGGGTCGGCACCGCCTCCGGCGCCCTGGTCAGCCGCGACGCCGCCGCCCGCCTCACCTGGGCCGGACCCGTCGTGGTCAAGCCGGTGGCCGCGGGTTCGAGCCACGGGGTCACGCTGGTGCGCGAGCCCGCGGCCCTCTCCCCTGCGCTCGACGCAGCGCTCGCCGTCGACAGCCGGGTGCTCGTCGAGGAGGTCGTCGTCGGGCGCGAGATCGACATCGCGGTCCTCGAGCTGCCCGACGGCACCCGCCGGCTCAGCCCGCCGCTGGAGATCGTCGTCACCGGTGGCGTCTTCGACCTCGACCAGAAGTACGACGGGAGCGCCGACTTCCGCGTCCCCGCCCCTCTCGACGCGGCTGCCCTCGCCGACCTCGAGCGCGCCGCGCTGGCGACGTACGACGCGCTGGGCTGCCGCGGGGTCGCCCGCGTCGACTTCTTCCTGACCAAGCGGGGCTGGGTGCTCAACGAGGTCAACACGATGCCGGGGATGACCGAGCATTCGCAGGTGCCGCGGATGTTCGCCGCCGACGGTCTGCCCTACCCCGAGCTGCTCGCGACCCTGGTCCGGGTCGCCCTCGGCCACGGACTCGGGCACGGGCTCGGGCACGGTCTCGAGTCGGGCCCGGAGGGCCGGGGGGCTCTGGTCGGCGCCGCCGGGTGAGCGGCCGGATCGCGGGGCTCGACCTGCTGCGCGGGATCGCCATCGCGCTGGTGATGCTGCGCCACGCCCTGCCCGCTCAGCTCCCGGGGGCGGGCGTCGTGGGCGTCGTCATGTTCTTCACGCTGAGCGGCTACCTCATCACCGGCGTGCTGCTCGGCGAGCTCGAGCGCACCGGGCGGGTGGACCTGCGTCGCTTCTATGCGCGCCGGGCGCTGCGTCTGGTGCCCGCCATGCTGCTGCTGGTGGCCGGGGTCGTCGGCGTCACGCTGCTGCTCGACCCGCTCGGCGACCGCGACGAGCTGCCGCGCACCGTCCTCGTCGCCCTCACCTGGACCGCCAACCTGCCCTTCGACCAGGGCAGCGACGCGACCTTCCACCTGTGGACGCTCGCCACCGAGGAGCAGTTCTACCTGCTCTGGCCGGCCGTCCTGGCCCTGGCCGTGCCGCGTGGGCGGGTCCGGACCGCACTCGTGGTCGTCGCCGCACTCTGCCTCACCGGCTGCGTCGCGACGCTGGTCTGGCTCTCCTCGGACGCCGACCTGGCCTATGCGCTGCCCACCTCGTGGGCGGTGTGCTTCGTGATCGGAGCTGCGACCCGGGTCGCGACCGGCAGCCCGTACGACGCGTCGTACGGTCCGCGGGCGGGGTCGCTCCCGGCGCTGGCCGCGGTCGGCGCCGGTCGGGCAGCGACGCTGGCCCTGACCGGACTGCTGGTGCTGAGCGTGGTTCCATTGCGGGGTCACGCCCTCACCTACCTGGCAGGAGGACCCGCCATCGCCGGCCTGACCGCAGTGCTCGTCGTCGTCTGGCGTCGCTGGTCGATGGCCGACACCCCGCAGGCGTGGGCGCCTCTGACACGTGGGCTGATCGCCCTGGGCACGGTGTCGTACGGCGCCTACCTCTGGAACTACCCGATCACGCTGTGGCTGCGCGCCGGGCTGGGCCAGGAGCCGGTGGCCGGCGCACTCGGCGTCGTCCTCACCCTCCTCGCGGCCGCCCTGAGCTGGCGGCTCGTCGAGGAGCCGGCCATGCGGCGCTGGCGCTCGCGGACCCTGCCGCGTGTCCCGGCTCCGGTCGGGAGTGGCACGTGAGCGGCACGACGAAGCAGGTCGCCCCCGGCACCGGGGCCCGCTGGGACGGTGCGTGGTGGGAGGCGACCCTGCGGCGCTGGGCGCCCGACGTCGGGCTCGCCCTGCTGGTGCTGGTCGTCGGCATCCTCACCGCGACCGGGAACCAGCAGCACGACCTCGTCCTGGTCGCCCTGGGCATGGCGCTGGCGGTCCTGCTCAGCCGCCACCAGTCGGGCTGGGCGCTCGTCGTCGTGTGGTTCACGTGCGGCGCGCAGATCTATCTGGGCATCGACATCAGCCTCGTCCAGCTCGCCGTGGTGATCGTGGCCTACGGCTGCGCGCGCTACGGCACCACCGGCGTGCTGTGGGTGAGCGGCGCCTCGATCCCGGCGGGCGGCGCCATCGCCATGTGGTACGTCCTGGCGCGGATGCCGGCGCGCACCGAGCCGCTGCTGGAGATCCTCGTCGACACCGAGGCCGTGCGCGTGCGTCCCTCGCTGGCCCTCGCCCTCGGCGGGCTCGTGCCGCTGATGATGCCGTGGCTGATCGGGCTCGTGCTGCGCGCCCGCGACCGCGCGAAGGACTCCCAGGCGGCCACCGAGTCCGCGGAGGCCGAGCGCCGCGCCGCCGAGATCGGACGGGCCGAGGCCCAGGAGGTGGCGCGGCTGCGCGAGGAGCAGACCCGACTCGCCCGCGACGTCCACGACGTCGTCGGCCACTCCCTCGCGGTGATCCTGGCCCAGGCCGAGTCGGCGCAGTTCCTCCCCGACGACGACCCCGATCGACTCAAGGAGACGCTGGCCAACGTCGCCACGTCCGCGCGCGCGTCGCTGGGCGACGTACGCCGCGTGCTCACCTCGACCAGCGACCCGGCCGCCGCCTCCGCGCTGCCCGCGGGTGGCCTGGACAGCCTCGTGGAGGGCGTCCGGGCGTCGGGCCGAGCCGTCGAGTCGACCGTCGTGGGCACGCCGAGACCACTGCCGCCGGAGCTCGACGTGGTGGCGTTCCGCGTGCTGCAGGAGATGCTTACCAACGCGCTCAAGCACGGACGACGGGGCGAGCCCGTGCTCGTCGAGCGGCACTGGCAAGGTGATCTGCGCATCGAGGTGCGCAACGTGGCCAGCGCCTCCGACGGCGTCGACGGCCACGTCATGGAAGGACGGGGACTGGACGGCATGCGACGACGACTGGAGTCGGTGGGCGGGCGCCTCGACGTGCGCCGCCGCGACGACGCGGGCGGCGGATCGACGTTCACGGCGACGGCGTGGGTGCCGCTGCGGGCGCAGGAGGCGCGATGAGCGATCAGAGAGCGTCCGGCCTGATCCGGGTCCTGCTCGTCGACGACCAGGAGCTGTTCCGCGCCGGGGTCTCGGTGATCGTCGGCGCCCAGCCCGACATGGAGGTCGTGGGATCCGCGGCCGACGGCGTCGAGGCGGTCCGGCTCGTCGACCACCTCGCACCCGACGTGGTGCTGATGGACATCCGGATGCCCGAGATGGACGGCGTCGAGGCGACCCGGCAGATCTTCTCCCCCGAGCGTGCCGCCCGACGGCCGCGGCCGGTCCGGGTGGTCGTGCTGACGACGTTCAACCTCGACGACCGGGCGGCGACCGCTATCCGGTACGGCGCGAGCGGCTTCCTCCTCAAGGACGCGACCCCGGCGATGCTGGTCGACGCGATCCGCACCGTCCACTCCGGCAACGCGGTGCTGGCGCCGCAGGACCTCGGCACGCTGCTGGAGGGACAGTTCCGTGCCCGGCGGCCTGTGCCCGCGTCGTACTCCTCGCTGACGGAGAAGGAGCGCGAGGTCTTCACTGCCGTCGCCGCCGGTCTCACCAACACCGAGGTCGCCGCGCGGGTCTTCGCCGGCGAGTCCACCGTGAAGACCCACGTGGGCGCGATCCTGCGCAAGCTCGACCTGCGCGACCGCGTCCAGATCGTCGTCTTCGCCCACGAGCACGGCCTCGTCTGAGCTGCCCGCCTGGCCCGCCACCCCAGCGGTAACGCGGGGTTATCGCGTCCACCACAGCGGTATAGCGCTGTGGCAGGTGGCATAACCCCGCGTTACATGGGGGCGGGCGGGCCGGGGCGAGGCTCAGGCGGCGACGATCTTCTGCTCGATGGCGGCCCTCGTCTCGGGGGTGATGTCGACGATGCCGTGGGCCTCACCGGCGTGCGCGGCGACCTGGCCGAGCAGCTGGTCGCGGTCGGGGCTCTCGAAGCGGGCGGGGCAGCCCGGCATCACATCGCCGCAGGCGAGCTTGAACGTCATGATTCCTCCACGGTGCTCTCGGGACGCCGACGGTCGGTCGCCCCCTCGTCGGAGCAGGGCACGCGCACCCAGAGCACGGCCCCGTCCTCGTCTTGGTCGACCCCGACGGTGCCGCCATGGGCCACGGTCAGGGCTCGGGCGAGGTAGAGCCCGATCGTGATCCCCGTGCCGTCGTCGTTGAGGTCGAAGGGCTCGAAGAGCGCCTGCAGCAGGTGCGGCTCGATCGGGTCGGCGTCGCGCTCGACGCGCACCTCGACCCACGGCTCCACGGTCGAGACGACGAGCCGCCTCGATCGCGGCGTCGGCCGTGCCCCCGCAGCCTCCCAGAGGTCGCGCAGCACGCGGGCGAACAGCTCGGGGTCGACGGTGAGCACGACGTCCGCACCCTCGCCGCCGACGGTCCCCACCCCGGACAGCTCCTCGACCATCTCGCCGAGCCGGACGGGGCGCGGCTCGAGGGTCAGCCGCCCCAGCGAGGCCGCGACGAGCAGCTCGACGTCGCGGACCCGGCCTGCGAGCCGCTCCAGCGCCTCGTGGGTACGTCGCACGGCGCCGTCGCGCGCGGCCGGCGGCAACACGTCCTCGTGCATCATCGTGACCCAGCCCTGGGCCACGGCCAGTGGTGTGCGCAGCTCATGGGCGAAGGCAGCGAGGAAGCGGTCGCGCTGCTGGGCCGCCTCGGCGGTCGGGGTGTTGGTCACCTGGGCGGTACCGGCGTCGACGAACGCGCGCACCCACCGGTGGAGCACGGCCACGTCGACCGACCAGAGCCGGGCGACCTCGACGGCACTGCGGCCCGCCAGGACCTCCAGCACCGCGGCGACCCGGTGGTCGACGCTCGCGTCACTACGGCCGCCTGGCAGCGCGTGCGGCATGGCCGCGTGCTCCTCCGCCATCAGCCGCTCCCCCCGGTGGCGCCGGCAGCCAGCACCGGCACGGCCGCCGCTCGGCGGACCACGGGTGAGGCTCCCACGAGAGGGGCCTCCTCGGCAGGGTTCAGGCCCCGGACGCGTCTGAACCCGGCGCCGGGATCAGTGGGGGCTCAGAACCCGAGACGCCGCGGCCCCGCCTGGGCCTCGCGCCGGACCACGGCGCCCTTGTCGTGGGCCACGTCGCGCAGCGTCTCCTGGAACTCCACCATCCGCTCGCGCAGGGCGGCATCGCTCGCCGCCAGGATGCGTACGGCGAGCAGCCCGGCGTTGCGCGCGTTGCCGATCCCGACGGTCGCCACGGGAACGCCGGCCGGCATCTGCACGATCGAGAGCAGCGAGTCCATCCCGTCGAGGTGCTTGAGCGGCACCGGCACCCCGATCACGGGCAGCGGCGTGACGGAGGCGAGCATGCCCGGCAGGTGGGCCGCTCCCCCGGCGCCGGCGATGATCACCGAGAGCCTGCGGCCGGCCGCCTCCTTGCCGTAGGCGAGCATCTCCTCGGGCATCCGGTGCGCCGAGACCACGTCGGCCTCGCACGCCACCTCGAACTCCGCCAGCACGTCGGCGGCGGCCTTCATCACCGGCCAGTCGGAGTCCGAGCCCATCACGATCCCCACACGGGCAGTGGCAGTGCTCACCTGTTCACTCACTTTCGTTGCCGAGGTCGCCCGCGAACCACGCGGCGGCGTGCCGCGCGCGCTCGAGGCAGTCGTCGAGATCGTCACCGTAGGCGTTCACGTGCCCCACCTTGCGTCCGGGGCGCAGATCCTTGCCGTACAGGTGCACCCGCAGCCGGGGGTCGCGGGCCAGCGCGTGCGGCAGCCCGTCGTACAGCCGCCCGGCCTCGTGGGGCCCGCCGAGGATGTTGACCATCACGGTCCACCGCTCCCGCGGTGCCGGCGAGCCGAGCGGCAGGTCCATCACCGCGCGCAGGTGGTTCTCGAACTGCGAGGTGACGGCCCCGTCCTGGGTCCAGTGACCGGTGTTGTGCGGCCGCATCGCCAGCTCGTTGACGAGGATCCGGCCGTCGACGGTCTCGAAGAGCTCCACGGCGAGGATCCCGGTCACTCCCAGGGCACCGGCCACGCGCAGCGCGATCGCCTGCGCCTGACCCGCGAGCTCGGGGTCGAGGTCGGGGGCGGGGGCCACGACCTCCTTGCAGATGCCGTCGAGCTGCATCGAGGCGACGACCGGGTACGCCGCGGCCTGGCCGCTCGGCGAGCGCGCCACGAGTGCCGAGAGCTCGCGGCGGAAGTCGACGAGCTCCTCGGCCAGGATCCGCACGCCGGCGGCCGCTGCCGTCGCGAACGGGTCGGCGCACTCCTCGACCGACCGGACGACCCAGACGCCCTTGCCGTCGTAGCCGCCGCGGGTGGTCTTCAGCACGCACGGGAAGCCGAACGCCTCCACCTCCGCGGCGGAGGTCACGACGGCGTGCCGCGGGCTGGGGACCCCCAGCTCGTCGAGGCGGGCGCGCATGACGGCCTTGTCCTGGGCGTGGACGAGGGCCTCGGGGCCGGGACGGACGGCGATCCCGGCGTCCTCGAGCGCGTGGAGGTGCTCGGTGGGGACGTGCTCGTGGTCGAAGGTGACCACCGAGCAGCCCTCGGTGATCGCGACCAGGGTGCCCAGGTCGCGGTAGTCGCCGACCCGGTGGTCGGGGATGACCTGGGCCGCCGAGCCCCCGGGGGCCTCGGCGAGCAGCCGCAGCGGCAGCCCGAGAGCGATCGCCGGCTGCGCCATCATCCGAGCCAGCTGCCCCCCACCGATCACGGCCAGTGTGGGAGCCGCCCCGGTCGTCAGAGCGGGTGGTGCTCCACTCGGCGTCTGCGCGGGGGTCGGATCGGCGGAGGCAGCGGAGCGGTCGGGCACGCGCTCAGACTAGCCGTGGGCGGCAACGACCTCGCGGTTGACCGATCCCACGAGACCCGAGGCCGCAGAGGCGAGCTCGAAGCGGAGCCCCTTGCCGCGGTGGGTGCTGATCAGCGTGGGGTGGCGCGGGTCGTCGCCCAGCTTGCGGCGGACCCAGCCGAGGTGGACGTCGATGGTCTTCGAGGAGGTGTAGAAGGAGGTCTGCCAGACCTCTCGCATGAGCTCCTCGCGGGTGACGATCTGTCCGGCCTTGGAGATCAGGGCGAGGACGAGGTCGAACTCCTTGCGGGAGAACACGATCTCGGATCCCCCGCGCCACGCACGGCGGGAGACGGGGTCGACCTGGACGTCCTGAACGGTGATCATTCCGCCACGTTAAGCAAAGAAACGCCACCTCCCCGGGGATGTGGCAGATCTGTGGAGGTGCTGTTCCGCAACCGTTTCCGCGCCCGCGAAACAAACGGCCTGCGACGTGACGCGCCCCCGCCGGGCACGCCTAGTGACGACGTACGGCGACCGGCTCGACCAGCCCGAACCCGCGCACCGGGCGGGCAGGCAGCCGCCGGGTGTCGAAGTCCTCCTCGGGCAGCAGCGCGGCCGTCGCGGCGTCGACGATGACCCGGTTGCGCCGGGCGACACCGGTCAGCCGGGCGGCCATGTTGACCGGTGGGCCGAACACGTCGCCCAGGCGCATGACCACCGAGCCGGTCGCCAGTCCGACGCGGACATCGGGCATCCGCGGGTCGCGGCCGATCACCGAGATGATGCCCTCGGCGATGTCGATGGCCTGGATCGGCTCGTTGGCGACGAAGAGGACCGAGTCCCCGATGCTCTTGATGACGCGTCCCCGGTGGGTGGCGACCACGTCGTGGCAGCGCGACTCGAAGATCTCCACCATGTCGCCGATCCGGCTCTCGCCGATGTCGTTCGACAGCGCCGTGAAGGCCACGATGTCGGCGAACCCGACGGTCACCTGCACCGTGTGCAGGTCGTCCTCCTCGGACCCGAGAGCTTCGATCCGGGCCACGCTGGCCGCCAGGTGGCGCCGCCACGCATAGACCATCAGCTGCTCGAAGGGCGTGTTGAACTCCTGGACCAGGCGCAGCGCCGAGCCGAGGCGACTGCCGGTCGCCTCGTCGGAGGACTCCAGCTCGTCGACGCGGGCCAGCAGCGTGCCGACCTCCCAGTCCGCGAGCCGCGCCATCGTCTGGCCGACGGCGCGGGTCAGGTTGACGGCGGTCGGGAAGTCGAGGAGTCCGTCGTTGACCGCGTTGTTGAGCGTGCTGAGGGCCTCCAGGTCGCCCTCGGTGAAGATGACCTCGCCCTCGTTCTCGGGGAACCCCAAGGAGCGCCACAGGCGCTTGGCCACGTCGAGCGGCACACCGGCCCGCTTCGAGACCTGGGTCGAGTCGTAGGCAGGCGTGTCGCGCAGGATCGCGCGCTCGAGCTGCTCACGGGTGATGGGTGGCTCAGGTCCCATCGTCGTCCTCGCGCTGGCTGAGCCGGTGCAGCTCGTCAGCGACCTGCAGCTGGACCTTCTCCACGTGGGGGATGTCGTTCAGCTCGACGCGGCCCTGCTCGCTGGCGTCGGAGACGACGAGGGTCCCGCAGCCGAAGAGGCGGTCGATGAGGCCGATCTCGAAGTCGACGCCGCTGATCCGGTTCAGCGGGATCGTGCGGCCCGACTTGGCCACGACGCCCGCGCGCTTGATGAAGCGTCGGTTGGTGAACGTGTAGCTGGTGGTCGCCCAGAGCAGCAACGGCCGCAGGAACCACCACACGACGACCAGGGCCGCGAGCACCCAGACCGCCCAGTGCAGGATCCGGCCACCGTCACCGCTGCCGAGCGTGGAGACGAACGCGGCAACGGCCACCGCGAGCAGCGCCACGAGCGTGGGCAGCAGCATCACCTTGAGGTGGGTGCGGGTGGACACCACGACGCGTTCGCCCTCGTTGAGGAGCTTTGCAGGAAAGGACACCCGCTGATCCTCTCATTGTGGGGCGGGTCGCACGTGAACAACGTCACCCGCGCTCACGGCCACCTCCCCGGTGGGGCCGTTCACGACCAGCCGGCCCTCGGCGTCGACGCGGGTCGCCTCGCCCAGAAGGTCCTCCCCCGTAGGGAGGTGGACGCGGACGCGCTGGCCCACCGTCGCGCAGGCCGCGGAGTACGACGCGCCCAGCTCGCTCGGCGCGGCCTGCCACGCGGCGTACTCCGCGAAGAGCGCACGCAGGCACGCGATCAGCACCCCGGTGCGGTCCGGCTCCTGGCCCGCCGCGATCGCCAGCGAGGTCGCCGTGGGGACGGGCAGCTCCCCGGGCCGGGTGGACACGTTGAGCCCGATCCCGATGACCGCAGCCGGGCCGGCCGGCGACTCCACCCGTTCGGCCAGGATCCCGGCGATCTTCAGACCGTCCAGCAGGAGGTCGTTGGGCCACTTCACCTGCGCGGCGAAGCCCAGGTCGCGCAGGCCGCGTGCCGCGGCGTACCCGGTCAGCAGCGGCAGCCAGGGCCACGCCGCCGGCGTGACGGTGGGACGCAGCAGCACCGAGAAGGTGAGTGCGGCGCGCGGCGGCGTCTGCCAGGAGCGGTCCAGGCGCCCGCGTCCTGCGGTCTGGTGCTCCGCCACGACGACCAGGCCCTCGGGCTCGCCCGCCCGAGCGCGCTCGGCGACCAGGGCGTTCGTGGAGGCCGCGCTCTCGACGATCTCCACCCGGATGTCGGCCGCCCTCGCAACGGGCACCGCCAGCTCCGCGGCGAGCCGGGTGTGGTCAAGTGGTGGGCGCGTCGCGTGGTCGTCGGTCACGGGCGCTAGATTGCCGCACAGACGACGAGGAGGCCATACGCGTGAGCGCACATGTTGGCGAGGGGACCGAAGTCCCCACCGATATCAACATCCACACCACCGCGGGGAAGCTGCAGGACCTCGAGCGCAGGCTGGACGAGGCGGTCCACGCCGGTTCAGCCAAGGCGATCGAGAAGCAGCACGCCAAGGGACGCAAGACCGCACGTGAGCGGATCGAGCTGCTCTTCGACGAGGGCTCGTTCGTCGAGCTCGACGAGCTCGCCCGCCACCGCTCGACGGCGTTCGGCCTGCAGGACCGACGCCCCTACGGCGACGGAGTGATCACCGGCTACGGTACGATCGACGGTCGTCAGGTCTGCGTCTTCTCGCAGGACTTCACGGTCTTCGGTGGCTCCCTGGGCGAGGTGTACGGCGAGAAGATCACCAAGGTGATGGACCTCGCCATCAAGACCGGGTGCCCGATCATCGGCATCAACGAGGGCGCCGGCGCCCGCATCCAGGAGGGTGTGGTCTCGCTCGGGCTCTACGGCGAGATCTTCCGACGCAACGTGCACGCGTCCGGCGTGATCCCGCAGATCTCGATGATCATGGGCTCCTGCGCCGGCGGGCACGTCTACTCCCCCGCCGTCACCGACTTCACGATCATGGTCGACGGCTCCTCCAACATGTTCATCACCGGTCCCGACGTCATCAAGACCGTCACCGGCGAGGACGTCACGATGGAGGAGCTGGGCGGCGCCCGGACCCACAACACCAAGTCCGGCAACGCGCACTACATGGCCTCCGACGAGGACGATGCGATCGAGTACGTCAAGGCGCTGCTGTCCTACCTGCCGCAGAACAACCACGACGAGCCGCCGGCGTTCCACGACCCGGCCAACCTCGAGTTCTCCGAGCTCGACCTCGAGCTCGACACGCTGATCCCGGACAGCCCCAACCAGCCCTACGACATGCACACCGTCATCGAGACGGTGCTGGACGACGAGGAGTTCCTCGAGGTCCAGCCGATGTTCGCGCCCAACATCCTGATCGGCTACGGCCGGGTCGAGGGTCGTCCGGTGGGCATCGTGGCCAACCAGCCGATGCAGTTCGCCGGCACGCTTGACATCGACGCCTCGGAGAAGGCCGCGCGCTTCGTGCGCACCTGCGACGCCTTCAACATCCCGGTGCTGACCTTCGTCGACGTGCCCGGCTTCCTGCCCGGCACCGACCAGGAGTGGAACGGCATCATCCGTCGCGGCGCGAAGCTGATCTACGCCTACGCCGAGGCGACGGTCCCGCTGGTCACGATCATCACCCGCAAGGCCTACGGCGGCGCGTACGACGTGATGGGGTCCAAGCACCTCGGTGCCGACATCAACCTCGCGTGGCCGACCGCCCAGATCGCGGTGATGGGCGCGCAGGGTGCGGTCAACATCCTCTACCGCAACGAGCTCAAGGAGGCGGCCGACCCGGAGGCGAAGCGCGCCGAGCTGATCACTGAGTACGAGGACCACCTCGCCAACCCCTACCTCGCCGCCGAGCGGGGCTACGTCGACGCGGTCATCACGCCGCACGAGACGCGCATGGAGATCGTTCGGGCGCTGCGCCTGCTGCAGTCGAAGCGGGAGACGCTGCCGCCGAAGAAGCACGGGAACATCCCGCTGTGAGTGGGGTGAGCGAGGTGAGCGACGTGAGTGAGCCGATCCAGGCCCCCCTCCTGCGCATCGAGCAGAAGGACGTCACCCCCGAGGAGGTCGCCGCGCTGGTGACCGTCTTCGGGGCGCTGGCCGCCGCCCAGGACGACGCGAACCCGCCGCCGAGCCCGTCCTGGAGCGCTCCGCACCGCAAGATCGCGCCGCCGGTCCAGCACGGACCCGGAGGCTGGCGCAGCAGCGGCCTGCCCAGCTAGCCCCCTCACCAGCACCAGCACCAGCACCAGCCGAGTCGGCGCATCTTCACCGCCCAGTCGGCGCACTTTCACCGCCGAGTCGGCGCGTCTTCACCGTGAAATTGCGCCGACTCGAGGGTGAAGATGCGCCGACTCGGTCTTTGCTCTTGAGGCAAAACAAGGGCGATCTTGAGCAGGAACGACCGTCCTCTTGAGGTTGCCCACCCAGACTGGATCTGCGAATTGCAGCAGGGCAGTCTCCCGATTGCCCCAGGACGGGAGACAGCGTGAACCCCAGCAACAACGGTCAGGGCGGGTGGCCTCAGCCCACGCCTGGCGCTCTCGGGGGCAACGACCACTACCCCGCCGACGCCCCGGCGAAGGCCTACGTCCAGCGCCTGCCGCGCCCCGACCCGGGGATGCAGGCCTACGCCGACGACTTCCTCGCGGGGATCGAGGAGATCCCGACCTATCGACCCACGATCGGGTGCGTCATCCCGGCCTACAACGAGGCCGACTCGATCGCCAGCGTGCTCGACAGCCTGCTGCAGCAGACCCGGCTCCCCGACGTCATCCACGTGATCGTCAACAACACCACCGACGAGACCGTCGAGTTCGCGAGCCACTACGCCGGCGAGCACATCCGCCAGACGCTCGAGGGCGAGCAGGTCACCGAGATCTTCGTGCACGACATCGGTGAGAACCCCGACAAGAAGGTCGGGGCCCTGAACTACGGCTACTCGCTCGTGGAGGGCTACGACTACCTGCTCGGCGTCGACGGGGACACCACCCCTGAGCCGAACGCGATCAAGGAGCTGGTCGACGAGATCGCCAGCGACGACCGGATCGGCGGCATCTCGGCGATCTACAGCATCGACGACAGCGCCCTGAAGGGCCCGATGGAGAAGTTCCTCATCGCGGGCCAGCGCGCACAGTTCTCCGCCTTCAACATGCAGAACCTGCTTCGCGGCCGCAACATGGCCGTGCTGGGCGGCCAGTTCTCGATCTTCTCGACCCAGGCGCTGCGTGACGTGATCCGCGACAGCCACCAGCGCCACCCCTGGGTCAAGGACAGCGAGGTCGAGGACTCCCTGCTCTCGCTGCAGATCAAGAGCGCCGGCTACCTCACCAAGATCAGCGCGACGGCGCGCGCCCACGTCGGCGGCATGACCACGCTGCGTGGCCTGGACGCCCAGCAGGTGAAGTGGAACTTCGGCGCCATCGACCTGATGTGGCCCGGCCAGCGTGGCGACACCCGCGGTCAGCCGCTGCACCCCAACCTGCGGCTGCGCTGGTTCGAGCACGTCTCGATGGTGCTCAACATGGTCACCCGCACGATGTTCTTCACGCTGCTCTTCGCCTCCCTGTCGATCAGCGCGTTCGTGTTCAGCCCCTGGTGGCTGATCCCGCCGGCCGCCGCCACCCTGCTGAACCTGCGCGTGGCCCGGTCGATGTACTACCGCAACCGGCGCGACTACCTCTTCGCCGTCCTGGTCTTCCCCGCCGAGATCTACATGTGGGTGCGACTGGGCCACTTCACGCGCTCGTGGCTGAAGTTCTTCAGCCGGCAGCAGACCGACAACTGGGCGGCGCAGGCCAAGGCGGAGCGCGGCAGCGGCAACTCCTACCTCTACCCGGCCGCCGCCTTCCTGGTCGTGCTCTGCGCGCTCGCCGCGATCTGGCTGCAGCTGCCCCTGAGCCTGCAGTCCGACGTGCTCTCGGTGGGCTGGCCGATCCTCGGCGTGATCACCGTGCTGCAGACCGCCTGGATGCTGATCAAGGCGATGCGGCGCTATCGGGGGTACCAGGCATGACGCCCCTCCTCCCGACCCCGCCGCCGACCCCGCTCGCGCCCCCCGCCACCGCCAGGAGATCCCCGATGCCCCGCCCGAAGCGTGCGCGCCTGCTCATCGTCGCTGTGTGTGTCGTCCTCCTCCAGGCCACCCTGAGCGGCTGCTCGTTCTGGGGCGACGACGACGAGGCGGAGCCTGCACCGCCGGCCGCCTCCGCGACCACGACGCCGCAGACGCCGTACAACTCGCAGTTCACCCGGGACGGGACCTACCAGTCGCACATCGACGTCGAGGGTCTCGACTTCGTCTACACGCTGTGGCCGACGAAGTCGACGCCCCGCACCAACGAGTGGTACCCCCGCGGCAACAAGTTCTTCTCCTTCACCTTCCAGGCCTACGACCTCGACCGCCCGCTGCGCGCGCCGTTCGCCTCCAAGCGCCGGGTCTACCTCGGGAACATCTCGGTGCGCTCGAAGACCATCCGCACCAAGGGCCGCTCGGAGAGCCCCTACCGCCTGAACGCCGACGCCAAGAAGATCACCTTCGACCCGGAGCCGGTGGCCACGGACTACGGCATGCTGATCACCTCCCCCAAGGGCTCGTTCGAGCTGCGCAACCAGCGGATCCGGCCGACGGCTCTGGAGACGGTCGGACTCAAGCTGACGTTCCGTGCGACGGTCTGGATCGAGCGTTCCGCCGGGTCCGACGCCTACCGCAAGACGGTCATCACCGAGACCGTCCCGATCGCGATCTTCTCGTCCAAGGAGAAGACCGCCGTCGCCAGGATCCCGATCAACGCCAACTGATCCGACCCAGTCGCCGTACGACGAAGGGCCCACCCCCCCGCGGGGGTGGGCCCTTCGTCGTGCGCGTGGAGTCGTCGGTCAGAGCTCGACGGCCAGGCGGTAGCCCACGCCCCGCACGGTCTCGATGAAGCGGGGCGTGGCCGCGTCGTCGCCGATCTTGCGGCGCAGGTTGGCGATGTGGACCTCGACGGCCCGCTTGTCGGCCTCGTTGACGAAGTAGGCGGTGACGTAGTTCTGGCCCCGCATCGTCAGCACGAGGTCTGCCTTGCTGCGCACGCGGCGGCCCGTGCTGAGCAGGGAGGCCAGCAGGTCGAACTCGGTGCGCGTCAGCTCGACGGATCGCTCGTTGACCGTGACCACGCGGGTGTCGGTGTTGAGGGCCAGCCCGTTGAAGCGCACCCAGGCCCCGTCGACCGACGCCTGGTCCACGTCGGAGTGGAAGGAGTGGTGCGGCCCGGGCTGGTGCTGCTGACTGGCCGGCGCGGGCGCCGGTGGCAGCGGAGCGAACCGCGGCGCCTCCGCCGGAGGAGCCACCGGCTGAACCATCTGCTGGGGCGGCTGGGTGACCCAGGCGGCAGGCGGTTGAGCAGCAGGAGGCTGGGCCACCTCCGGGTGCTGGCTCAGGGCCGACAGCGGCGATCCCTGCTGAAGGTCGCGGGCTGCTGCGGCCGCCCAGGACTCTGCCGTGTCGTGGGTGGGAGCCGGGTCCGGCTCACTGAGCGCCGGTCCGACCTGTTCCTGCCGCGCCCGCGGACGACGAAGCATCGAGTCGGCGCGTGCCCGCAGCTCGCGGGGACGAAAGGGCTTGACGAGATAGTCGTCGGCCCCTGCCTCGAGGCCTTGCACGACGTCGATCTCGTCGTTGAGGGCGGTGATCATGATGAGGTAGGTGTTGCTGAACTCGCGTAGCCGCTTGGCGACGGCGAAGCCGTCCATGCCCGGCATGTTCACGTCCAGCGTCGTCAGCAGCGGGTCGTGGCGGCGTACGGCCTCGACGCCCTCCGGGCCGTTCGAAGCGACCACCGTGTGGAATCCGCTCTGAGTGAGCACGATGTCGAGGAGGTCTCGGACATCCGGGTCATCCTCGATGATGACCGCGACCCATTCCGACTCCACTGAACTCATGCCACGACTCTAACAACGCACCGGGACACAACGCGCCGATTCGACCGCCGGATAGGTCAAGAGTGCGTGGTCGGCGTCACCAGCCGGCCGCCGACGCCAGTTCCAACGCTCTCTCGACCCAGAAGTCCCCGGCCGGGGGACCACCGCCGCACTCACCGTCGCTCTCCCCCGGAGGCTTGACCCACAGATGGGCGTCGAGCGCAGAGTCGTCGTCGACGGGCCCCGGCGGCGTGCCCAGCCGGCGTCCGGACGGGTTGCACCACACGCGCTCCCCCGCTTCGTCGAGGGCCGGTCCACCGCCGTTGCGGCCCGTGTCGATGACGTAGTGGCCGCCCCCGAGCGCCTCGACCAAAGCGTCGCCGTAGGCCAGCTCGTCCTCGTCGGTCTCGAAGTTGGACACGTTGAGCGCGAAGCCACGCACCGACTCCACACCCACCGACCGCAGGCGAGTGGCCATCGCCTCGACCGGCACCCACGAGGAGTGCCCCGCGTCGATGTACGTCGTGGCGCCGTTCGAGCGCAGCACCTCGACCGCGTCGCGCAGCAGCCCGAGCCGCTGCTCCTGACCGGTGCACCCGACGAGAGTCGCCAGCGCGTCGGGCTCGAGGACCACCGCGACCTTCTCCGCCACGGTGGAGGCCTCGGCGATCTCCCGGACCCAGGCGCGGTAGTCCTCCGGAGGAAGTCCCCCGGAGGAGAGCCCGTCGACGCAGTCACGATCGGTGATGCCGTAGACCACCAGCAGGGGCAGCCGGCCGGCCTCGTTCGCCGCCGCCGCCTCCTGGCGCACCAGCGCACCGACTGCTCCCCTCGGATGGGTCTCGGGTGTCAGCCAGATCCCGGTCGGGACCGCGGCGAGCCGCTTCAGCGTGTCGGCCTCGTCAGTCCGACCGGCGTCGGCGGCCTCGCGCGCCGCCACGGCCGCCTTGCTGTCGCTTCGGACATGGAGCGGGGTGCGGGCGAACGGGTTCACCTCCTGCGCCCCCTTCGCCCACGGCATCACGTCCCACAGGAGCGCCACCGAGACGGCGGCGACCACACCGAAGACCATGACCACGAGCCCGACGACGGTGCGGCGCTTCCTCCAGGCATGCGGTCTCACGTGCGCAGCGTAGTCAGGCCCCGGCTCGCCCCAACGGACCCGTCTAGTCGGGGACCCGTCTGGTCGCGCACTAATCTCAGGACGTGACCAGCCTCGTCCTCGCCTCCGCCTCGCCCGCCCGCCTTGCGACGCTTCGCTCGGCGGGGATCGAGCCCGTCGTCATCGTCTCCGGGGTCGACGAGTCGCAGCTCGACGGACTCCCCCCGGCGGAGCTGGCCCTGGGACTGGCGCAGCTCAAGTGCCGGGCGGTGGTCGAGGGCTCCGGGGTGCCCGACGATGCCCTGGTGCTCGGCTGCGACTCCGTCCTCGAGCTGGACGGCACGGCCCTCGGCAAGCCCGTCGATGCGCCCGACGCCGTACGACGCTGGCAGCAGATGCGGGGGCGAAGCGCCGTGCTGCACACTGGTCACCACCTCTACGACACCGGCCACGACACGCGCGCCGAAGGGGCCCGCTCGGCGACGGCCTCGACGACGGTGCACTTCGCCGACGTCGACGACGACGAGATCGCGGCGTACGTCGCGACCGGCGAGCCGCTGTGGGTCGCCGGCGCGTTCACCGTCGACGGGCTCGGCGGCGCGTTCGTGCGTGGGATCGAGGGCGACCACCACAACGTGGTCGGCGTCAGCCTGCCGCTCGTCCGGGAGCTGGCCGCCCAGCTGGGACACTCGTGGCCTGACCTGTGGAACCGCTGAGGTCGGCAGGACCCTCCAGTCCGTCGATCTCCTCGGGCAGGTGGTGCAGGTGCAGCAGGTGCACCGGGCGCCGGAAGACGAAGCGCCGGAAGAGGTAGAAGCGGGCGACGAGACCCATCGACAAGCCGATCACGTTGGCGGAGATGTTGTCCGACACCGGGTCGGCCAACCCGAGGACACCGCGGCTGAACGACAGGCACGCGATCGGCAGCGTCATCGTGACCACGTTGATGATCACGAACGCAGTCCGCCCCCCGTCCGCGTGGACCGGCTCGCGCTCCTTGAACGCCCACAGCCGGCTGCCGCGATAGCTGATCAGCATGCCCACGGTGTTGGCGATGACGTAGGCGAGGATGACGTGGTCGGCCAAGGGCGGCTCGTAGCCCGTGCTGAAGCCGTGGACCATCAGGTTAAACAGGAAGAGGGCGACCATGGTGGCCACGCCACCCACAGCGAGAAAGCGACCGCCCTCGGCGAGGACGCGCTGCCAGCGGTTACCCATGAAGGCAAGGCTAAACCCCCGGGGCCCCCACGCCACCTTCGGGTACCCCGGGGGGTATGACCCGGCTACTCCACCGGGCACATCACCGGGCTACTCGACCGGCAGACCCAGCCCACGCGCGATCAGCATCCGCTGCACCTCCGAGGTGCCCTCACCGATCTCCAGGACCTTCGCGTCCCGGTAGAAGCGCGCGACCGGGTAGTCCTCCATGAAGCCGTTGCCGCCGAAGACCTGGGTGGCGATCCGGGTGGCCGTGACGGCCGACTCGGTGGCATAGAGCTTGGCCACCGAGGCCGCGTGCTTGAACTCCTTCACCGAGGCGCCCGCGTCCTTCATCGCCGCTGCCCGGTAGGTCAGCAGGCGCGAGGCGTGCAGCATCACCTCGAGGTCGGCGATCTGGAAGGCCACGCCCTGCTTGCGACCGATCGGTCCGCCGAAGGTCTGCCGCTCGCCGGCGTACTCCACGCTCATGTCGAGGCAGGCCTGGATGCAGCCCACGGCCAGGGCGGCGATCGCGACCCGACCGTCGTCGAGGGTGGCGAGGAACTGGGCATACCCGCGGCCCCGCTCACCCAGCAGGTTGGCCTCGGGGACGCGCACGTCCTCGAACGACAGCGGGTGGGTGTCCGAGGCGTGCCAGCCCAGCTTGTCGTAGGCCTTCTCGGCGGTGAAGCCGGGCGTGCCGCTGGGCACCATGATCGTGCTGAGCTCGGCCGAGCCGTTGTCACGCGTGCCGGTGCGGGCGGTGACCGTGACCAGCGAGGTGATCGACGAGCCGGAGTTGGTGATGAACTGCTTCGCCCCGTTCACGACCCACTGGCCGTCCACGAGCTCTGCCTTGGTCCGGGTCGCGCCCGCGTCGGAGCCGGCGCCGGGCTCGGTCAGCCCGAAGCCCGCCAGTCGCTCTCCTGCGACGAGCGCCGGCAGCCACTCCTGCTTCTGGACGTCGGTGCCGTAGGTCAGGATCGGGTTGATGCCGAGCCCCACCGCGGCCTCGAGGGTGATGCCCATCGACTGGTCGACGCGGCCGATCTCCTCGATCGCCAGGCACAGCGACGTGAACCCGCCCTCGTCGCCCGCGAGCCCGGCACCGCCGTACTCCTCGGGCGCGGTGAGACCGAAGAGCCCGAGCTGGCCCATCTTGCCCACCACGTCGACGGGGAAGTGGTGCTCGCGGTCCCACTGCGCGGCGTGGGGCTTGATCTCGGCCTCCGCGAACTCGCGGACGCTGCGACGGAACTCCTCGTGCTCACGGGACAGCTCGAACGACATGCATCTCTCCTGGGTGCTGGGCTCACGTGCCGGGACTTACGCTGACGTCAACGTAAGGCGCTTCCGTAGCGTCACCGCAAGCCCTGCCGACCCCTGACCCGAGGAGCGCGATGGAGCAGACCTGGTCGATCACCGAGCTGGCGCAGGAGTACGGCGTGACCCTGCGGACGATCCGGCACTACGAGGCGCTCGGCCTCGTGCACCCCGAGCGGCGCGGCACCGCACGCGTGTTCCACCGACGCGACCGGATCCGCCTCGAGCTCGTCCTGCGCGGGCGCCGCCTGGGCTTCGCGCTGGACGAGATCGCCCGGATCGTCAACATGTACGACGATCGCCCCGGGGAGGCGGGCCAGCTGGAGTACCTCCTCGACCAGATCGGCGTGCGTCGCGCCGAGCTGGCCCGGATGCGCGCCGACATCGATCAGACCGAGCGCGACCTGGACGAGGTCGAGGCCCGCTGCCGCGACACCCTCGCCACGCTCAAGCCCTCCCTCAAGCCGTAGTCCCCGGCTCCAACCGTGCCCCCGGCGCCAGCCGGACGCCCTCCCCCACCGTCGACCCGCGTCCCACGAGGATCACCAGATCCGGGTCGCTGGTGGCATCGACGTCGGGGTCGCCGACGACGGCGTCCCTGCCGACGACACAGCCGGAGTCGACCACCGCGCCGTCGAGCGTCGCTCCGGCCTGGATGACGGTGTCGCCGAAGATCACGCAGCCCCGCACCACCGCGCCGGCCTCGACGACCGCGCCGGGACCGATGACGCTGCGGATGACCGTGCCCGACACGCGGCTGCCCGTGCTGAGCATGCTGTCGCGCACCTCGGCCCCCGCCAGCACACGGGCAGGGACCCGCGAGGGCTGTCGGGTGAGGATCGGCCAGCCGGGCTGCGAGAGCACGCCGACGTCGTCGACGAGGACGTCGAGATGGGCGCGCAGGTACTTGTGCGGCTGCCCGAGATCGCACCAGTAGCCGCCGAGCGGGTGCACGTGCGCCCGGCCGCGCTCGATGAAGCGGGGCACCAGGTGCTCCCCGAAGTCGCCGAGCCCGCTGTCGCCCTCCTCGCTGCCGGAGCTCAGCTCACGGTGCAGCTCCTCGACGACCTCGATCAGCGCATCGGGCTCATAGACGATGATCTCCGCGGCGACCGTGCCGCTGCTGGGCTCCTCAGGCTTGTAGGCGAAGCCCGTCACCCGCCCGTCCTGGTCGTGCTCGACGACCGCGTGGTCGACGGCCTCCTCGACCGGCACGTCGGTGACGACGAGCGTGCACTCCGCCTGCGCTGCGCGGTGGGTGGCGACGACGTCGGTGAAGTCGAGGCGATAGACGTGGTCGGCGCTGAGCACGATCACCAGGTCGGGCGCCAGGTCGCGGATCTGGTCGCGGATCCGATAGAGCTCATCGGCGTTGCCCTGCGCGAACCCGTCCTCCTCGTCGGTGCCGCTTCCCTGCTGCGGCATCAGCAGCCGCAGACCGCCGCGGTTGCGGTCCAGGTCCCACGGCCGCCCGTTGGCGACCGGCTCCTCCAGCGTGGCGCCCTGATACTGCAGCGAGAGCCAGACGTCGGAGATCCCACTGTGCGCCAGGTTCGACAGCGGGAAGTCGACCAGCTGGAAAACCCCGGCGAAGGGCAGGGCGGGCTTCGCCCGCTCCCGGGTGAGCACGTCCATCCGGCCACCGGCTCCACCGGCCTGGATGATGGCGAGAATGCGTTCACGAGGCATGAAACCGATCGTGGCACGCGCGCGGTGACGAGGTCGGCCTTCCCCGGGGTGGCCCCTGAGGCGTGAGACCCGGGCCGAAGGTCCCGGACGGTGGCGGTACGCTGCCGCGCAGAACAGCACAGATCCTCCGAAGTCAAGAGCAGGAGTCAACGGGTGCCCCAGTTGCAGAAGGTCCTCATCGCCAACCGAGGCGAGATCGCAGTCCGCGTCATCCGCGCGTGCCGCGACGCCGGCATCGGCAGCGTGGCCGTCTACGCCGAGCCCGACCGGGACGCGCTGCACGTGCGTCTGGCCGACGAGGCCCATTCGCTGGGCGGCAGCACCCCTGCCGACTCCTACCTCTCGATCGAGAAGATCATCGAGGTCGCGAAGAAGACCGGTGCCGACTCGGTGCACCCGGGCTACGGCTTCCTCGCCGAGAACTCCGCCTTCGCCCAGGCCGTCGTCGACGCCGGGCTGATCTGGATCGGCCCCCCGCCGGCCGCCATCGACTCCCTCGGCGACAAGGTGCAGGCCCGCCACATCGCGCAGAAGGTCGGCGCCCCGCTCGTCGCCGGCACCGCCGACCCGGTGGAGAACGCCGACGAGGTCATCGCGTTCGCCCAGGAGCACGGCCTCCCCATCGCCATCAAAGCGGCCTTCGGCGGCGGCGGCCGTGGTCTCAAGGTGGCCCGCAAGGAGGAGGAGGTCGCCGAGATGTTCGAGTCGGCGGTCCGCGAGGCCGTCGGCGCGTTCGGTCGCGGCGAGTGCTTCGTCGAGCGCTACCTCGACAAGCCCCGCCACGTCGAGACCCAGTGCCTGGCCGACCAGCACGGCAACGTCGTCGTGGTCTCCACCCGCGACTGCTCGCTGCAGCGCCGCCACCAGAAGCTCGTCGAGGAGGCGCCCGCGCCGTTCCTCACCGATGAGCAGATCGAGACGCTCTACACCTCCTCCAAGGCGATCCTCAAGGAGGCGGGCTACGTCGGCGCCGGCACCTGCGAGTTCCTCGTGGGCCAGGACGGCGTGATCTCGTTCCTCGAGGTCAACACCCGCCTGCAGGTCGAGCACCCGGTCAGCGAGGAGGTCACCGGGATCGACCTGGTCCGCGAGATGTTCCGCATCGCCGCCGGCGAGGAGCTCGGGTACGACGACCCGCAGGTCGTCGGCCACTCGATCGAGTTCCGGATCAACGCCGAGGACGGTGGGCGCAACTTCATGCCCGCCCCCGGCACGCTCACCAAGTGGAACCCTCCGTCGGGTCCCGGTGTCCGCGTGGACGGCGGCTACGAGGCCGGCGAGACGATCCCCGGCTCGTTCGACTCCCTGGTCGCCAAGCTGATCGTCACCGGCCGTGACCGCACCCAGGCGCTGGAGCGCTCGCGCCGCGCGCTGGGCGAGTTCAGCGTCGACGGGATGCCCACGGTGATCCCCTTCCACGAGACGGTCGTCAACGACCCGGCCTACATCGGCGACGGCTCGACGTTCGGGGTCTACACGTCCTGGATCGAGACCGAGTTCGACAACCAGATCGAGCCCTACGCCGGTGAGCACGGTGAGGGCGCGGAGCAGGGCGAGCGCCAGACCGTGACCGTCGAGGTCGGCGGCAAGCGCATCGAGGTCGTGCTCCCCGGCGGTCTCGCCGGTCTCGGCGGTGGCCTCGGCCCCGTCTCCACCTCCCCCACCGGCAAGCGGGTCCGCCGCGGCGCCAAGAAGTCCGGCTCGGCCGCGTCCGGCGACTCCGTCACCAGCCCGATGCAGGGCACCATCGTCAAGGTCGCCGTCGAGGAGGGCCAGAGCGTCGCCGAGGGTGACGTCGTCATCGTCCTCGAGGCGATGAAGATGGAGCAGCCGCTCAAGGCTCACAAGGCCGGCACCGTCACCGGCCTCAAGGCCGAGGTCGGC
>NZ_BAAHCI010000015.1:456684-535921 GCF_054775955.1 Nocardioides pacificus | reverse complement strand
CCGGCGTCGGACCCTCGTGGGTCCGACCCCGGAACGCTTCCCGAGATCCTCGAGGCCCTGCGCACCGACCCCGTGCTGGTGCAGGAGATCATCGGCGAGGGCTTCACCGCCGAGGCGCACGCCGGCCTCACCGAGCTCGCCTCCCGGGTCGACGTCCGCGTCCACATCGCGTTGGTTGCGCGTCCCTCGGACGTGACGGCGGACCGACCGGCCGACGAGCTCGTGCGCGTGCTCCACCTGCGCCTCGACGAGCCGGGCCTCTACCTGGCCGCGACCGAGAGCCACGACTTCGAGTGGGCGGCCTACGACGTCGATCCGGACGGGCAGATCGAGCGCGAGGTCGGCCACGCGCACAGGGAGATCTACGGCGACGAGTGCTGCCACACCGGGCTGTCGGCCGCGGGCGAGGCCGCGCTCGTCCTCCATGCCGCGGCCGACGGCGACATCTCCGAGGGCGACCTCGACGCGGTCCTGAGCGAGAGCGCCTATCGCATGGAGCGGTCCCCGAGCGAGTGGAGCGCCTACGAGCCCGACCCCTGGCGCGTCTTCGCGTTCCCGATCGCGCTCGCCCTGGTCGCCGGGCTGCTGGCCTATGCCGTGGCACGCAGCTGGCGTCGCCCGAAGGCCTCTGCTCGCACCCCCCGGTCGTCCGTCGCCCCCGACGTCGCCGTTCCCGCGCCGACCGAGCAGGCGACGGCGCAGCTGACCGCGAAGCGCGAGGTGAGGAAGCTGGCGAAGAAGCTCGCCCGCGCCGACGTCGAGCATCGCGGGCACGCTGAGGCGAGCGCCTGCCTGGCCCAGGCAGAGCGGCTCCTCTCGAGCGAGGACGTGCTGTCCCTCGTCGGTTCGCTGACGCTGGCGCGCACCGGTGCCCGAGCACTCACCGACGACCCGCCCTACCGCTGCTGCTACTTCGATCCGCGCCACGGCGAGGCCACCGCCCGCACGACGTTCGCGCACGCGTCGGTCCCCTCCTGCACCCGCTGCCACCAGGCCGTCGAGGGCGGCGGAGCCCCGGGCTCGCTGACCGTCGAGCAGACGAAAGGACGGCGCGTGGCCTACTGGAAGCTGGACTCGGTGTGGTCGCACACCGGGTTCGGCTCGCTCGTTGACGACTACGCCGACCAGGTCATCCTCGACCGGGAGGCGCGATGAGTCGCTCCAGCCGGCGGCCCCGCAAGGCCACCGGCCGCACCCAGGACGACCGGGTCCTCTCGCGCGCCGCGTCCCTCGGCATCGCCTTCGCCGCGGCCGGGCTCGGAGCCGGGATCGGCTGGGGCGCAGGCGTCGCGATGACCGACGACGAGCCGCCGACCCTGCCGACCAGCGACCGGGGACGCGCCGCGGTCGCCGAGCTGCGCGACGACCGGGTCTTCGTGACGGCCGAGTCGCGCGACCTGGTCTCCGCCGAGCAGGAGGCCCGCCTCGAGACGGCCGCAGCCCAGGCGGATCCGGCCGTGCACGTGGTCGTCGGCAAGATGGCGCACGTCGCGGGCCTGGGCAGTCTGCACCCCACCGTCGAGGCCCTCGCCCACGACGTCGGGCGTCCCGGCGTGTACGTCGTGTGGCAGGAGCCCACCAGCGGGGTCGTGTGGGACCACGGCCTCTCCATCGGGTACGGGGAGGTGGACGGGGACTTCGTCGGCGACCCCACCACCCACCTGCTGACGATGATCGAGCAGGTCGACGGCGCCGAGGTGGGTCCGGACTACCGCAGCACACCCGACATCGGCGTCGCAGGAGGCGTCACGTACGGCATCCTGGGTGGCCTGGTCGCCGGGCTCGCCGTGATGCCGTTGGCACTCGTGGTGGCGTCGCTGGTCAGGGCCCGGCTGCGCCAGTCGGAGTCGCGCCGAAGCAGGAACTCGTGAGAGGCACGCCGTGAGTGACGAGCTCGACCGGATCCACGCCGACCTGGCCGAGGACGGCGTCTACGTCCATCCCAGCCTGCGCGAGTACGTCGACGACGCCGAGGTCGCCCAGATCCAGACGAACATCGCTGCCAGCGACGTCGCGGTGTTCGTCGTCGTCGAGCCCTACAGCGACGACGACCCGTGGACCGGCGAGCCGGAGGAGCTGCTCGCCCGGCTCCACGACCGCTACCCGGAGCCCGGGCTCTACGTCTCCAACGGGCGGATCGTCGACCTGGAGGAGTACGGCTACAGCCTGGTCACCCGGGACTACACCGCGCCCGGCTCCCCCGAGCTCGACGACTTCCTCCTCGGTTATGTGCCGGAGCTCGAGCAACCGGACGATCTCGGGGCGGGCCTGGTCGCGCTGACCGACATGGTGGCCACCGACACGGCGCAGGAGCGCTACGACGCCGTCCGACAGGAGAGCACCGGGTCCTCGCCCGACTCCGAGGACCCCGGCGCCGGCGGCGACCCCTCCGGGCTGCTGGTCGCCGGTCTGGTCCTGGCACTCGTCGTCACCGCGGGCTGGGGCTGGACCCGACACCGCGCCGGCAGACGGCGCGGGGGCTTCGTGCTGCCCGAGTCCGCCGTGGACCGCATCCGCGACGCCAACGACCGCCAGCTCCTCAAGCGTGCCGAGCGCGAGCTGCTCACCCTCGGCGAGGCCATCGACCACGCGGACATGAGCGAGGCCCACGACGCCGGTGCCTGGCAGGCGGCACTTGACCACTACGACGGCGCCCGCCGGGTGCTGCGTCGAGGCGATCCCACCCCCGACGTACTCGACGTCGTCGGCGCGATCGTGCTCGCCGGCCGGGGCGAGGGCTTCCTCGCAGCGGCTCTCAGCGGGCGCGGACACGAGCCGGCCGTCCCCTGCTTCCTCAACCCGCTGCACGGCGAGGCCAGCGGGTCGAGCCCCGTCCAGCGCGGCGAGACCACGGTGAAGGTGCCCCTGTGCCCGACGTGCCGCGCCGACCTCAAGGCCAAGCGCCGGCCCGACACCCTCGACGTACTCCGCAAGGGACAGCCCGTCCACTACTTCGACACGACCGACGAGCCCTGGGCCAGCACCGGCTACGGCGCGCTCGAGCCCGACCTGCTCCCCCGGCTCCACGGAACGCGCTGACAAGGCGAGCACCGAGACGACGGCCGACAAGAGGCGCGCCGATTGGGCGGAGACTGCACCCGAATCCCAGAAATCCCTGCCGTTGGGGACCAAACGGCATGCATCCCCGCGCCGTTCCTCCCACCACGCATGGATCTCCGCCCTTCGGGACACCGGGCGCCCATGACCCGATTCGGCTACACCCTGATGACCGAGCAGAGCGGCCCCAAGGACCTGGTGCGCCACGCCGTGGCGGCGGAGCAGGTCGGCTTCGACTTCGAGGTCGCCAGCGACCACTACTTCCCCTGGCTCGAGGCGCAGGGGCACGCGCCGTACGTCTGGAGCGTGCTGGGCGCCGTCGCCCACGCGACCGAGCGCGTCGAGCTCGCGACCTACGTCACCTGCCCGACGATGCGCTACCACCCGGCCGTCGTGGCCCAGAAGGCCGCGACGCTTCAGCTGCTGGCCGACGGCCGGTTCACGCTCGGCCTCGGCGCCGGGGAGAACCTCAACGAGCACGTGATCGGCGAGGGCTGGCCCGCCGTCGACGTGCGCCAGGACATGCTCGTCGAGGCGATCGAGATCATCCGGCGGCTGCACTCCGGCGAGCTGGTCACCTGGGAGGGGCAGTACTTCCGCGTCGACTCCGCCCGTGTCTGGGACCTCCCCGAGGGTGGTGTGCCGCTCGGCGTGGCCATCGGCGGCGAGAAGGCGATCGAGCACTTCGCCCCGCTCGCCGACCACCTGATCGCGACCGAGCCCGACGCCGACCTCGTCACGACCTGGAACGCCACCTCCGGCGCCCCGACGATCGGCTCGCCCGCCAAGGCGATGGGCCAGATCCCGATCTGCTGGGACCCCGACCAGGAGAGCGCCGTACGACGCGCGCACGAGCAGTTCCGCTGGTTCGCCGGCGGGTGGGCGGTCAACGCCGACCTGCCGACGACGGCGGGCTTCGCCGGCGCGACGAAGTTCGTGCGCCCCGAGGACGTCTCGGCCCAGATCCCCTGCGGCCCCGACCTCGACGCGATCGTGGAGGCCGTCAGGCCGTTCTGGGAGGCCGGCTTCACCGACGTGGCGCTGGTCCAGGTGGGCGACGAGGGCATCGACCGGTTCCTCGACGAGGCCGCCGGGCCGCTGCTCGAGAAGCTGCGCGCCGCGGCTGGCTGAGCGCCCGACTGACGGCTGGGTCACGGCCGTTCCGCTGTCTCCAGCGGAACGGCCGCTCCCTCCCACCCCAGATGTTGGCAGGGGGCGCAGCGTCCGTCAATACTTAGGTAGTGAGCACTCTCTACCCCGTCTCCCCGCGGTGAGCGACCGGGTCCCGCCCCGGACGCAGACCCAGCGCCGCGAGGAGACCATCGCCCGCCTGCTCGAGGCCACCGCCGAGACGGTGCACGAGCTCGGCTACGCACGCACCACGGTGCAGGCGATCTGCACGCGCGCCGGACTGAGCCAGGGCGCGCTCTTCCGCCACTTCCCGACCCGGCGCGCGGTGCTGGTCGCGACCGCCGAGTGGGTGGCGCGCCAGCAGACCGAGGAGTTCGCCCACCGCTTCGCGGGCGTGGACCTCGACGAGGCGTCCCTGCTCGAGGCCCTGCGCCAGGTCCGCTCCCAGGTGCGCTCGCGCTCCAACCAGGTCTGGCACGAGCTGGTCCGCGCCGCCCGCACCGACCCCGAGCTGCGCGCAGATCTGCAGCCCGCGCTGCGCGCCTTCCACCGCCGTACGGCGAGCACGGCCGCCGACTTCGTGGGAGCGGCCGGCGGCCACCCGGACTTCCAGACCGCGCTGCGCATCGCCATCAACTACCTCGACGGCGAGGCCGCCGTCGCCGAGGTCCTTCCCGACGCCGACCGCGACGAGGAGACCCTGCGGCTGCTCGCCCGGATGCTCGAGGACCTGCGCACCGCCCCCGCCCCTGAGGAGAGCACGTGACCGACACCTTCCAGCCGCCCGCCTTCGAGCCCGACGTGATCGTCGTCGGTGCCGGCCTGGCCGGCCTGGTCGCGACCCATGAGCTGGTGCAGGCCGGGCGGCGCGTGCTCGTCCTGGATCAGGAGAACCGCGCCAACCTCGGCGGCCAGGCGTTCTGGTCGCTCGGCGGCCTCTTCCTCGTCGACTCCCCCGAGCAGCGCCGGATGGGCATCACGGACTCCCCCGAGCTCGCGATGCAGGACTGGCTGGGCTCGGCCGGCTTCGACCGCGAGGACGGAGAGGATGGGGAGGACCGCTGGCCGCGACGGTGGGCCGAGGCCTACGTGCGCTTCGCCGCCGAGGAGAAGCGGGACTACCTGCGCGCCCTCGGCCTCAAGGTGCTGCCGTTCGTCGGGTGGGCCGAGCGCGGCAGCGGGACGGCCACCGGCCACGGCAACTCCGTGCCCCGCTTCCACCTCACCTGGGGCACCGGACCGGAGGTGGTCCGCGTCTTCGCCGAGCCCGTCGCGGCCGGCGAGCGCGACGGGCTGGTGTCCTTCGCCTTCCGCCACCAGGTCGACGACCTCGTCGTCGAGGACGGCACGGTCGTCGGCGTCCGCGGCACCGTCCTCGAGCCCAGCGACGCCGCGCGCGGGCAGGCCTCCTCCCGGGAGGCGATCGGCGACTTCGAGCTGCGCGCGCCCGCCGTGGTCGTCACCTCCGGCGGCATCGGCCACAACCACGAGCTGATCCGCCGCAACTGGCCGACCGAGCGGCTCGGGCCCGCGCCGGAGACGATGATCTCCGGCGTCCCCGCCCACGTCGACGGACGGATGCTCGAGATCACCGAGCGCGCCGGCGGGCGCGTCGTCAACCGCGACCGGATGTGGCACTACACCGAGGGGATCCACAACTGGGACCCGATCTGGCCCGACCACGCCATCCGGATCATCCCCGGCCCCTCGTCGCTGTGGCTGGACGCGACCGGCAAGCGGTTGCCCGCGCCCAACTTCCCCGGCTTCGACAGCCTCGGCACCCTCAAGACGATCCTGGGCACCGGCCACGACTACTCGTGGTTCGTCCTCACCCAGTCGGTCATCGAGAAGGAGTTCGCGCTCTCGGGCTCGGAGCAGAACCCCGACATCACCGGCAAGGACCTGCGCTTCATGCTGCGCAGCCGCCTCGCCAAGGGCGCGCCGGGCCCGGTCGAGGCGTTCAAGGAGCACGGCGTCGACTTCGTCGTGGCCGACGACGTGGCCACGCTCGCGGACGGGATGAACGCGCTCTCCCGAGGACCGGTCATCGACCCCGCGACAGTGGAGGCCGAGCTCGTGGCCCGCGACCGCGAGCTCGACAACGCGTTCTCCAAGGACCTGCAGCTGAAGGCCGTCAACAACGCCCGGCGCAGCCGCACCGATCGGCTCATCCGGGTCGCCAAGCCGCACCGCTTCCTCGACCCCGCCCACGGCCCGCTGATCGCCGTACGGCTCAACATCCTGACGCGCAAGACCCTCGGCGGTCTCGAGACCGACCTCGACGCACGGGTGCTGGGGGCGGACGGCGCTCCCGTGCCGGGTCTGTACGCCGCGGGCGAGGTGGCCGGGTTCGGCGGCGGCGGCATGCACGGCTACAACGCGCTCGAGGGGACCTTCCTCGGCGGCTGCATCTTCTCCGGGCGGGCCGCCGGACGGGCGCTGGCTCGCACGCCCGTGGCGTGACCGTCCCGTGTCAGGTCGCCGCGGCGAAATGTCCGCCTGGTCTGATGGCCGCCGTCAGGTTTCCCCGGTCGACCGGGGAAACCTGATGTTGTCGGGCGAAGTTACGCCCGACATGTTCAGCGATCCCCGGTCGACCGGGGAAACCGACACCCCCGCCCATGCGGACGCCGAAGGGGGTCAGCGCACCTGGGAGCCCAGCGGCGGGCGCGCGAACGCGTAGCCGGGGGCGGTCAGACCGCCGGTGAGCTGGCGGTAGATGTCGCGAGCCACGCCGCGCATGCCCTGGCGGAACGGGTGGAAGTTGGCCGCCCGCAGCGGGTTGAGCGTGCTGCCGTTGATCCAGGCCTGCTTGCCGGCGCACGCGTCGTGGCCGCGCGAGACCGGGTAGAGGTTGAGGTAGCGCGCGCCGTTGGCCGCCGACGCCTCACGCAGCGAGCGGTTGAGGCGCTTCTCGACGCGGTTGCCCCAGCGGTAGTCGCCGGCGGCGAACTTCACGGCCTTGCAGGTGCCCTTCTCGGGCAGCAGCCGCGGGTAGCCCACGACGTACACCTCCGCGCCGGGCGCCCGGCGGTGGACCGCCCGCAGGACCTTGCCCATGTCCTTGCGGATCCGCTTCGCGTCGCGCAGCTTGGTGTCCACCCCGCGCTTGGTGAAGTGGCGCTTGCAGGGCGAGCCCTTCGGGTCCAGGTCGGCGACCGCCTCGCACACGGTGATCATCGAGCCGAACAGCTCGTAGTCGTTGCCGCCGATGCCGATGGTGACCAGATCGGTCTCGTCGGTGAGCACGTCGATCTGGGGTGCCGGCGAGGGACCGGGGACGATCGTGCTCTGCCGGCGCGACAGCAGGTCGATCGTCTCCGCGCCCGAGCACGTCACGTCGACATAGCTGGCCACCTTGAAGTAGCCGGCCAGGTAGGCCGGGTAGTTGTTGGTCGAGCGCAGGCAGCCGAGGGGGTCGACACGCTGCGCGGGCACGAGCGGGCCGGCGCTGTAGGAGTCGCCGAGCGCGACGTAGTCGATCGGCTCCTCACCGGTGACGACCTCGCTCGGAGCCGCCGAGGCGGGTGCCGACGTGAGGGACACCGATCCCAGCGGCACCGCGAGCACGGCGAGGGCGAGCACGGAGACGGCGGCGCGGGCGCGGCCGGACAGGACTGACTTCAAAGGGGTTCCCTCCCGAGGAACGTTCCGCACAGCGGACGAGACGAGCGACACAGTTGCGGTGCACCCTAGTCGGGCTAGCCTCTGCGCATGTTCTCCAAGGTGCTCGTGGCCAATCGTGGCGAGATCGCCATCCGTGCCTTCCGTGCTGCGTACGAGGTCGGCGCTCGCACGGTGGCGGTGTTCCCGCATGAGGACCGGTGGTCCGAGCACCGGCTCAAGGCCGACGAGGCCTACGAGATCGGCGAGCGCGGCCACCCCGTGCGCAACTACCTGGACCCCGAGGCCATCGTGGCCGTGGCGGTCAAGGCGGGCGCGGACGCGATCTACCCCGGCTACGGCTTCCTGTCGGAGAACCCGGCGCTGGCCGAGGCCTGCGCCAACGCGGGCATCACGTTCGTCGGGCCCACGGCCGAGGTCCTCACGCTCACGGGCAACAAGGCGCGGGCGATCGCGGCCGCCAAGAAGGCCGGCGTCCCGACGCTCGCCAGCGTGGAGCCCTCCACCGACGTCGACGCCCTCGTCGAGGCGGCCGCCGAGCTGCCCTACCCGCTCTTCGTCAAGGCCGTGGCCGGCGGCGGCGGGCGCGGGATGCGCCGCGTCGACGACCCGGCCCAGCTCCGCGAGGCGGTCGAGACCTGCATGCGCGAGGGCGAGGCGGCCTTCGGCGACCCGACCGTCTTCATCGAGCAGGCCGTGGTCGAGCCCCGCCACATCGAGGTGCAGATCCTCGCCGACGGCCACGGCAACGTCATCCACCTCTTCGAGCGTGACTGCTCCGTGCAGCGCCGCCACCAGAAGGTCGTCGAGATCGCCCCGGCCCCCAACCTGGACCCCGAGATCCGCCAGCGGATGTGCGACGACGCGGTCCGCTTCGCCCGCGAGATCGGCTACCGCAATGCGGGCACCGTCGAGTTCCTGCTCGACCGCGACGGCAACTACGTGTTCATCGAGATGAACCCCCGCATCCAGGTCGAGCACACGGTGACCGAGGAGGTCACCGACGTCGACCTGGTCCAGTCCCAGCTCCGCATCGCGGCCGGCGAGACGCTGGCCGACCTGGGCCTCTCCCAGGAGACCGTGACCGTGCGCGGCGCGGCGCTGCAGTGCCGGATCACCACCGAGGACCCCGCCAACGGGTTCCGCCCCGACACCGGCAAGATCACCGCCTACCGCTCGCCGGGCGGCGGCGGGGTGCGCATCGACGGCGGCACCGTCTACACCGGCGCCGAGGTCAGCGCCCACTTCGACTCGATGCTCGTCAAGCTCACCTGCCGGGGCCGGACGTTCGAGAAGGCGGTCGAGAAGGCACGTCGTGCGGTCGCGGAGTTCCGCATCCGCGGTGTCGCCACCAACATCGCCTTCCTGCAGGCCGTGCTCAGCGACCCCGACTTCGCCGCCGGCCACGTGACGACGTCGTTCATCGAGACCCACCCGCAGCTGCTCAAGGCCCGCACCTCGGGCGATCGCGGCACCAAGCTGCTCGCCTATCTGGCCGACGTCACCGTCAACCAGCCGCACGGCCCGGCGCCGGTCAGCCTCGACCCGTGCACCAAGCTGCCCGACGTCGACCTGGCCGTGCCCGCCCCGGACGGCACCCGCCAGCAGCTGCTGGCCCTCGGCCCGGACGCGTTCGCCCGACAGCTGCGCGAGCAGCGCAACGTCGCGGTCACCGACACCACCTTCCGCGACGCCCACCAGAGCCTGCTGGCCACCCGCGTCCGCACCCGTGACCTGGTCGCCGTCGCCGGTCACGTCGCACGGACCACCCCTGAGCTGTGGTCGATCGAGGCCTGGGGCGGCGCGACGTACGACGTGGCGCTGCGCTTCCTCGGCGAGGACCCGTGGGAGCGTCTGGCCAAGCTGCGCCAGGCCGTGCCGAACATCTGCCTGCAGATGCTGTTGCGCGGGCGCAACACGGTCGGCTACACGCCGTACCCGACCGACGTGACGAACGCCTTCGTCGCGGAGGCCGCCGCGACCGGCATCGACGTCTTCCGGATCTTCGACGCCCTCAACGACGTCGAGCAGATGCGCCCGGCCATCGAGGCAGTCCGCGCCACCGGGACCACGATCGCCGAGGTCGCGCTGTGCTACACCGGCGACCTCTCCAACCCCGACGAGCAGCTCTACACCCTCGACTACTACCTCGACCTCGCTGATCGCATCGTCGAGGCCGGCGCCCACGTGCTGGCCATCAAGGACATGGCGGGTCTGCTGCGCGCCCCCGCCGCCCGGACGCTCGTCACCGCTCTGCGCGAGCGCTTCGACCTCCCGGTCCACCTGCACACCCACGACACCGCCGGCGGCCAGCTCGCGACGCTCGTGGCCGCGATCGAGTCGGGGGTCGACGCCGTCGACGCCGCGTGCGCCTCGATGGCCGGCACCACCTCGCAGCCGGCGCTGTCCGCGCTGGTCTCGGCCACCGACCACTCCGAGCGCGAGACCGGGCTCTCCCTCGCCGCGGTCAACGCGCTCGAGCCCTACTGGGAGGCGACCCGACGCGTCTACGCGCCGTTCGAGTCCGGCCTGCCCTCCCCCACCGGCCGGGTCTACCGCCACGAGATCCCCGGCGGTCAGCTCTCCAATCTCCGCCAGCAGGCGATCGCCCTCGGACTCGGTGAGAAGTTCGAGCAGATCGAGGACATGTACGCCGCGGCCAACGACATCCTCGGCAACGTCGTGAAGGTGACCCCGTCGTCGAAGGTCGTGGGCGACCTGGCCCTGCACCTGGTCGCGGCGGGCGCCGATCCCGCGGAGTTCGCCGAGAATCCGGGCTCCTTCGACATCCCCGACTCCGTCATCGGCTTCCTCAACGGCGAGCTCGGCGACCCGCCCGGCGGCTGGCCGGAGCCGTTCCGGACCAAGGCGCTCGAGGGCCGCACCTGGAAGGCCCCTGCCGAGGCGCTCAGCGAGGAGCAGAAGCAGGGCCTGGCCCAGCACCCTCGCCAGACGCTCAACGAGCTGCTCTTCCCCGGTCCGACCAAGAGCTTCCTCGAGGCCCGCGCGACGTACGGCGACGTCTCGGTGCTGCCCACCCTGGACTACCTCTACGGTCTGCGTCAGGGCGAGGAGCGCGAGGTCGACATCGAGGAGGGCAAGCGGCTCCTGATCGGGCTGCAGGCCATCAGCGACCCCGACGAGCGTGGTCTGCGGACGGTGATGTGCGCGGTCAACGGGCAGATGCGCCCGGTCAGCGTCCGAGACCGCAGCGTCGCCGCCGAGGTCAGTGCCACCGAGAAGGCGGATCCGGCCAAGCCCGGTCACGTCGCGGCGCCCTTCCAGGGGGTCGTCTCGGTCACGGTGGAGCAGGGCGCGAAGGTGAGCGCGGGCGACACCATCGCGACGATCGAGGCGATGAAGATGGAGGCGTCGATCACCGCCCCCATCGACGGCGTCGTCGAGCGGGTGGCCCTGTCCGGGACCCAGGCCGTCGAGGGCGGCGATCTCGTGGTCGTGCTGGCCTAGCCCTTGCCTGTGCCAAGGGTCATCGGCTGATAGCGTCCACCCTCATGGGAGAGATGCCGTCGCTGGCCGTCCAGCGACGCCGCTTCCGCGTCGTGGCGCCGGCCGCCACCGTGCTCGGTCTGGCGTTCGCGCTCCTGCTGCAGCCCGCCGCACCGGAAGGCATCCGCGAGGTGGCCAGCTCGGTCGGGCTGATGCTGGGTGGCCTGCTCGGCGCCGCGAGCTGCATCTACCGCGCCGCGCTGACCCGTGGTCGCCGTCGCAGGGCGTGGGCGCTCATCACGTCCGCCGGCGTCGTCGCCCTCGCCGGCAACCTCTGGTCCACCGTCGTCGGAGCCGACCCCGTGGACGCTCCGAGTGACTTCAACGAGACGGCCCTCGCGGCCGCCCTCCTGCTGTCCATCGTGGCTCTGCTGAACTTCCCCAGCGTGCGGCGGCGGGGCTTCGACCTGCTGATGGTCGCCCTCGACGCGCTCGTGGCCGGTGCGGCCGTGCTCATCATCGCCTCGGTGCTGGTCTACTCCCAGCTGCCGACCGATCGCTCCGAGGGTCTGGACACCTACCTGATCGCGCTGGCGCTGCCGGGACTCGACGTGGTCCTGGCCAGCGTGGCGGTCCTCCTCGTCCTGCGCAGCGTGGGAAGCGACCGCCCCGCTCTGAGCCTGGTGGCCGGCGGCTTCATCGCCTACGCCGGCGCCGACCTGGCCTTCGCGGTGCTCGCCGGTCGCGGGACCTTCGAGTTCGGCAGCCTGCTCGATCTGGGCTGGATCGCCGGCTACGGACTGATCGGCCTCTCGGCCTGGTATCCCAGCGACATCACCGACATCCCGTCCGGGCGGACGGCGGTGTCGGACACGATCGGCACCGTCACGGTCTTCATCGCGCTGCTCACCGCAGCTGTGGTGCAGGCGATCTTCGGCACCGAGGAGCGCCTCGACACCAGCCAGGCGTTGCTGTGGCTCATCCTGCTGCTGCTCGTCGGCGTCCGCCAGACCCTCCTCACCCGCGACAGCGCCGCCCTGCGCCGAGGACTCGAGCGACGCGTCCGCGAGCAGACCTCCGACCTGCGCCGACTGGCCCGGCAGAACGAGGTGCTGGTGACCTCGGTGGGGGACGGCATCTACGGCGTGGACCATTCGGGGCGGATCACGTTCATCAATCCCTCGGGCGCCCGAGCGCTGGGCTACGCCCCCGAGGAGCTGCAGGGGCGCCGAGCCCACGACGAGTTCCACGCGCCGGGCGCGGACGGCCGTCCCTACCCCTGGGCGGGCTGCTACGTCACCGAGGCGATCCGGGACGGCGTGGTCTCCAACGCAGAGGAGGACGTCTACCTTCGCGCCGACGGCACCCAGTTCCCCGTCGAGATCACGGCCAGCCCGCTCCTCGACGAGGACGAGGTCCGAGGCGCGGTCGTCGTCTTCCGCGACATGACCCAGCGGCGCGAGGTCGACCGGATGAAGAACGAGTTCCTCTCCGTCGTCAGCCACGAGCTGCGCACCCCGCTCACCTCCATCCGGGGCTCTCTGGGGCTGCTCGCGAGCGGCCGCCTCGGTGAACTCCCCGAGCGCGCTGCACCCATGGTGACGATCGCCCTGGACAGCAGCGAGCGGCTGATCCGCCTGATCAACGACATCCTCGACATCGAGCGACTCGAGTCGGGGACCGGCGCGAAGAACCTCGTCCCCCTCTCGGCCCTGGAGCTCCTCGAGAGCTCGGTGCTCGAGATGGAGGGGTTCGCCGCGGCCCGCGGCGTCGAGCTCACGGTCCTGTCGTCCACCGGTGATGTGCTCGCCGACCGGGACCGCCTCGTGCAGACGCTCACGAACCTTCTCAGCAACGCGGTCAACTACTCGGAGGAGGGCGGCGTGGTCGAGGTGGCTGCGGTGGCCCAGGACGGGCAGGTGCTCTTCTCCGTCCGCGACGAGGGTCGTGGCATCCCGGCCGACCAGCTCGAGAGCATCTTCGGGCGCTTCCAGCAGGTCGACTCCTCCGATGCCCGCCAGAAGGGCGGCACCGGTCTGGGGCTGGCCATCTGCCGGGGGATCGTGGAGAGCCACGGAGGACAGATCTGGGTCGAGAGCGAGCTCGGCACCGGCACCGCCGTGCTCTTCACCCTCCCCCGGGCCGGTGCCGCCGGACTCGCCTGACCCACCCCCCGGCCGCTCAAGACCCGCCTCTGCCTGCTCCGATGCCCCGCACGACCGACATGAAGGAACCACCGTTGAACGCCGACCATCCCGCAGACCCCACGCAGGCCTCCGCGGCCCTCGACATCACGATCCGCGTCGGGAAGGGCAGCGCCCACACCCCGTTGGCCGCCTTCGACCACGCCCTGTTGACGGCCGGCGTCGCCAACTTCAACCTGATCACCCTCTCGTCGGTGATCCCGCCGGGCAGCACCCTCAGGCACGACACCTCCACGCTCGCCGGCAACCACGGCGACCGCCTCTACTGCGTGGTCTCCGCGAGCTACGCCAGCCAGCCCGGTGAGATCGCCTGGGCCGGGCTCGGCTGGACGATCGACCCTCTCACCGGCGGCGGACTCTTCGTCGAGCACCACGGCGGCAGCGAGGAGTCCCTCAGCGAGCAGATCGACCTGAGCCTCGAGGCCATGGCCCGCAACCGGGGTGGTGGCTACGGCGAGGTCCACAAGGCGATGGTCTCCGCTCACTATGAGGACCAGCCGGTCTGCGCGCTCGCCCTGGCGGCCTACCGCGTCGTGGGGTGGTGAGCATGAGCACCGACGCTTCCGCCCGGCCCGGGGAGGAGCACGATCTCGTCATCACGGTCGAGACAGGGGTCAGCGACGAGACCGCCGCCGAGTACTGGCAGCTCTACCGCAAGACCTTCGGCGAGCTCGAGACGAAGGCCGCCGCGCGCCAGGTGCTCCACGAGCACGAGTTCCTGGAGGAGATGCGTGACCCGCGCGTCGAGAAGTACGTCGCGTGGGACGGGGACCGCATCATCGGGATCTCCACCCTCACCCGCGACCTCGAGACCGTCCCGTGGATCAGCGCCGCCTACTTCGCCCACCACTTCCCCGAGCAGACTGCGCGCGGGGCCGTCTTCTACCTGGGCCTGACCCTCGTGCACGGCGACTACCGGCAGGGGCGGATCTTCGAGGCGATGATCGCGAAGATGACCCGGGTCGTCGCCGACGCGCGCGGGCTGTGCGCCTGGGACATCTGTGCGTGGAACGACGCCTGGGGGTTCGGCACCGTGATCGAGCAGATGCTGCTGCGCAACGCGGACGTCAGTGTGAAGCCGATCGACCGGCAGACCTACTACGCCGTGAGCTTCGCGGAGCCCGTCGTCGGCATGTGAATCGGTGCCGGACGACGCTTCGGCCCCTGTGGGGAGTAGGGTCACCCCGGGAGAAGTGCATGGACCACGGGGGCACGTGTTTCAGATCGCCAGCTCTTGGGAGGTGCTCGGTGGCGAACCCCACGGTGCTCGTCGTTGACGACGACGACTCGATTCGGGAGATATCCCAGCTCGCCCTCGAGCTGGTGGGCGGCTGGAACGTGGTGACGGCCGACGGCGGGGTGGCCTGCTTGGCGCGCGCACACGAGCACCTCCCCGATGCCGTCCTGCTCGACGTGATGATGCCCGACATGGACGGTCTCACGACCTTCCGGCGGATGCAGGCCGACGAGGCGCTCAAGCACATCCCCGTCATCCTGGTGACCGCCAAGGTGCAGGTGGGCAACCGTCAGATGTGGGACGGACTCCCGGTCGCGGGCGTCATCGCCAAGCCGTTCGACCCGATGACCCTCGCGAGCGAGGTCAGCCAGATGCTCGGCTGGAGCGCCTGAGTCTCAGCGCTTGCGCACAGCGAAGTCGAGCCACGTCGAGCGCAGACCCAGCACCGAGCGGAAGGTGTCGCCGGAGACCCGGACGACGCCCTTGCTGCCCGACAGCCGCAGCTGCCACACGCGGCCTCCCCACTCGCCGTTGCCGTCGCGCTCGGTGACGGTGATGGCCTGCAGGTCACCCACCGCGGGCCAGCGCGCCTCGATGGCGGCATCGGAGACGCTGGTCGTCCACTGGTGCACGGGGTTGCCCGCCCAGCCGTCGTAGCGGTCCTCGCGCGCAGGCATGTAGGGCACCGAGCCGGCCGACGTCCAGCCGCCGCTGCTCGAGCCGAACTGGGTGAACGCCGGCTTGCCCTGATAGGTCAGCGCCTGCCGTCGCGTGGCCACGATCGCGGCGTTGGAGAGGGGGTGCTCGACGTCGTAGCCGCCGTACACCTGGCACGAGGTGGTGTCGCAGATCTGGTAGTGCCCGGCCCGCGGGTGGCTGCGCTCGTACGTCGCGTAGGTGCGCGCCGCGACCGCCTGGGCGCGGACCGCCGCCGGGCTCCAGCTGGCCGGCATCTCGAGCGGGACGACCCCCTTGAGGTAGTTGTCGAGCGCGAGCACGTTGACGGTGTCCTTGGCGCGCGCGCCGGGCGTCGGCGAGGCGGCCCGGAGCCGTCCGCGGAAGCGCTGGACGCCGGCAGGCGTCACCAGCGAGATGGCGCCGCCCTTGGCATAGAACTCGCCGTCGCCGCGCAGCACCCGCCACCGCTTCCAGCCGCCGGCGCGATAGGACACGACTGTGCGTCCCGCCCTGTCGGTCGTGAGCCGCCACCGCTTCGCGCCGTTGGCGGGCAGGGTCCACGTCTTCTCGGCGGCGAGGTCGCGAACCGTGAGGTTGCTTCGAGCGGCCACCACCACGTCGTCGGAGGTGTCGTCGCTGATCATCACCGAGACGGTGCCCGCGGCGCGCGCCCACTGGGCGCCGGGATAGTAGTGCGCGATGATCTCGCGGTGGTCGAGGCCGGCGCGGGCGGCGCCCTCCGCGCCGTACTGCGACATGCCGTGGCCGTGCCCGTACCCGCGACCGCGGATCGTGATGGTGGCCGAGGTCGGCACCGTCCAGCGCTGGGAGACCCGCTTGGCATCGACGTCGTCAGCCGGGGCGGCCCCCGCGGTCGGGACGAGGGGCGAGAGCCCGGTCAGCACCAGCGTCAGGCTGGTCACCGCCAGCGCGTGGACCAAGCGGAAGGGCGGACGCATGGTGGGACTCCCGGGAGAGGTGGGGCGATTGCGAAAGATGTGCCGAAGCTGATCGCATCACGGACGGCACAGACCTGCAATCGCTTCAGACGAACCACACGACTGTAGTTAGCCGCCGGCGCGCGCAGCGGTTCAGAGCCGGTGCAGGCGTCGCGCCGCCTCGGCCACGGAGCCGCTCATCGAGGGGTAGACCGTGAAGGCGTGGGCCAGCTGGTCGGCGGTGATCGACTCCGCCACCGCGAGCGAGACGGGGTGGATGAGCTCGGAGGCTCGCGGACCCACGACCACTCCCCCGACGACGATGCCGGTCCCGGGACGGCAGAAGAGCTTCACGAAGCCGTCGCGGACGTTCTGCATCTTCGCGCGGGCGTTGCCGGCGAGGGGCAGCATCACCACGTCGGCCTGCATCTCACCGGCGTCGACCGCCTTCTGCGAGATGCCGACCGTGGCGATCTCCGGCGCCGTGAAGACGTTGGAGGAGACCTTGGCCAGGTCCAGCGGCGCGACCGCGTCACCGAGGAAGTGGTACATCGCGATCCGGCCCTGCATCGCCGCGACCGAGGCCAGCATCAGCACGCCGGTGCAGTCGCCCGCGGCGTACACCCCGCGGGCGGAGGTGCGCGAGACCCGGTCGACGTTGACGAAGCCGCCGTCCTTGAGGACGACTCCGGCCTCCTCGAGGCCGAGGCCACCGGTGTTGGGCACCGACCCGAGGGCCAGGACGCAGTGGGAGCCCTCGACGCTGCGGCCGTCGGTGAGCGTCACGGTGACGCTGTCGCCCGACCGGGTCACCGACTCCATCCGCGACTGCGAGAGCAGCTTCATCCCGCGCCGCTTGAGGACCTCCTCGAGCACCGTCGCCGCGTCGGCGTCCTCGCCGGGCAGCACGCGGTCGCGCGAGGAGACCAGCGTGACGTCGATGCCGAGCGCGAGATAGGCCGACGCGAACTCCGCGCCGGTGACGCCCGAGCCGACCACGATCAGCTTCTCAGGGACCTCGGTCATGTCGTAGACCTGCTCCCAGGTCAGGATCCGCTCGCCGTCCGGCTGCGCCGTGGGGAGGGTCCGGGGCGCCGCGCCGGTGGCGACCAGGATCGCGCCGGCGTCGAGGACCTCCTCACCCCCGTCGGCCAGGCTCGCCACGACGCGCTGCGGGCCGTCGAGACGCCCGTAGCCGCGCACGACTCGCACGCCGTCACGCTCGAGTCGACGGGTGATGTCGCCCGACTGGTCGGCCGCGAGCTGCTTGACCCGCTCGTTGACGCGGCCCAGGTCGACGCGGATCGCCGAGGCGGCATCGCCCTGGTGGTCCTCGAAGTTCACCCCGAGCTCCGCCGCACCGGCGACGTCGGTCATCAGCTCGGCGGTGGCGATCAGCGTCTTGCTCGGGACGCAGTCGGTGAGCACCGCTGACCCACCGATCCCGTCCGAGTCGACGACGGTCACCTCGGCGCCCAGCTGGGCCGCGACCAGCGCGGACTCGTAGCCTCCGGGACCTCCACCGATGATGACGACGCGGTTCACGCTTATCCACCTGCTCCTGGTTGGCTCTGCTGCTGTCTGGCTCTGCTGGTGTCCGGCTCTGCTGGGTGTCGGGGGCCGCTGCTGTGCCGCTAGAAGTTGATCATGTGGCCGGAGATGCCGTGCACGGCCTCCTTGACCGCCTCGGACAGCGTCGGGTGGGCGAAGACGTTGCGCGACACCTCGTCGGCGGTCAGGTCCCACTGCTGGGCCAGCGTCAGCACCGGGAGCAGCTCGGTCGCGTCGGGGCCGATGATGTGCGCGCCGATGATCTCGTTGTGCTCGGCGTCCGCGATCACCTTGACGAAGCCGACCGGCTCGCCGAGTCCGGCGGCCTTGCCGTTGGCGCTGAAGGGGAACGTCGACGTCTTCACGTCGTACCCCTTCTCGCGTGCCTGGGCCTCGGAGTAGCCGAAGGAGCCGATCTGCGGCTGGCAGTACGTCGCGCGCGGGACCATGTCGAAGTCGACCGGCATCGTCTCGGCGCCCGCGATGGTCTCCGCGGCGACGATGCCCATCGCCTCGGCCACGTGGGCGAGCATCATCTTGCCGGTGACGTCGCCGATGGCGTAGACGCCCCCCACGTTGGTGCGGCCGAACTCGTCGATCGCGATCGCGCCGCGCTCGGTCAGCTCCACGCCGGTGTTCTCGAGGCCGTAGCCGTCGGTGCGCGGCGCGAAGCCGATCGCCTGCAGGACCTTGTCGGTCTCCAGGACCTGCTGGTCACCGCCGCCGGCGGGGCTGACCGTGACCTTGACCTTGTCGCCGGAGTCGTCGATGGACTCCACCTTGGTCGAGAGCATCACCTTGACGCCCAGCTTCTTGTACTGCTTGGCGAGCTCCTTGGACACGTCGGCGTCCTCGGTAGGGACCATCCGGTCCAGGAACTCGACGATCGTGACGTCCACGCCGAAGTTCTTCATGACGTAGGCGAACTCGACGCCGATGGCGCCGGACCCGGCGATGATGATCGAGCCGGGGAGCTCGGAGTCGAGGATCTGCTCCTCGTAGGTCACCACGCGCTCGCTCAGCGAGGTGCCCGGGATCAGCCGCGTCGTCGCACCGGCCGCGATGATCATGTTGTCGCAGGTGTAGGACGTGACGTTGCCGTCGGCGTCCTTGACGTCCAGGGCCTTGGGGCCGGTGAGCGTGCCCCAGCCGTTGATCTCCTGGATCTTGTTCTTCTTCATCAGGAAGTGGACGCCCTTGACGATCCCGTCCGAGACCTGGCGGCTGCGCTTGTGCGTCGGGCCGAACGACATCGTGGCGTCGCCCTCGATGCCGAACTTGGCCTTCTCGTGGGTGAGGGTGTGCGCGAGCTCGGCGTTCTTGAGCAGCGCCTTCGAGGGGATGCAGCCCACGTTGAGGCACACACCTCCCCAATACTTCTCCTCCACCACTGCGACGGAGAGCCCGAGCTGGGCCGCACGAATCGCCGCCACGTATCCACCGGGGCCGGCACCAAGGACGAGAACGTTGAAGTGGGTCACGAGGCCCAGCCTAGGCCTTGGGCCCACGTGCGCCCCACCCCCCTGGCCACCCCTCTGGCCGACCCGGGGAGGGCACCGGTGGCATGAGCCGTGACCGGGAGCGGATAACGTTGCCGCTCGTGACGCTCTACGCCGCCTACGGGTCGAACATGGACCCTGCCCGGATGAGTGAGCGCTGCCCCCACTCCCCCCTGCAGACGACCGGCTGGCTCCAGGGCTGGCGGCTGACGTTCGGCGGCGAGGAGCACGGCTGGGACGGCGCACTCGCCACGATCGTCGAGGACCCCATCGAGCAGGTCTTCGTCGCGGTCTACGACATCACCCCCGAGGACATGGCCGCCCTCGACGGCTGGGAGTCCGCCGACACCGGCCTCTTCCGCAAGACCAAGGTCCGCGTCGCCACGCTCACCGGGGACCTCGTCGTGTGGGCCTACGTCCTCGATGCCTTCGAGGGCGGCCTGCCCTCCGCGTCGTACCTCGGTGTGCTCGCGGACGCCGCCGAGGCCGCCGACGCCCCCGCCGACTACGTCGCCCGCCTGCGCCGCCGCCCCTGCCGCTCCAACGGCCTCTAGCCCACTCGGCGCAGTTTCACCCCCCAGGCGGCGCAGTTTCACCGCCGAGTCGGCGCAGTTTCACCGCCGAGCCGGCGCAGTTTCACGCCGTACGGCGGACGGTCGGTGAAATTGCGCCGACTCGACCGTCAAGATGCGCCGAGTCGGCTTGGAGGGACCGCCACGCTCAGTCGCCCGCGGACGCGGTGTGGCAGACAGCCTCGACGTTGTTGCCGTCCGGGTCGCGCACGAAGGCCCCGTAGTAGTGCTCGTGGTACTCCGGCCACAGCCGAGGCTCGTGCAGCGACTCCATCCCGAGCTCCAGCGCCGCGGCGTGGAACGCCCGCACCTGCGCGGCGTCGGTGGCCGTGAAGGCGATGTGCATCTCCCGGTTGGGTCCCGTGTCGGGCATGGTGCCCACCCAGAACTGCGGCTGCTCCGTGCCGTAGCCGACGGCCACGTCGAAGTCCATCAATCGGCGGTGCCCCAGCACGCCGAGCACCTTGTCGTAGAACGCCTTCGCCGCCTCGAGGTCGGCGCAGTTGATGCCGAAGTGATCGATCATCCTCCCACCCTCGTCCCGCAGGCACGCGGTCGACAAGAGGCTTGAGGACCAAGGTCCCGACGATTCCGGGTGGGCCCCCACCCCGGGTCTAGAGTTCGCCCGTGACCGAGAACCAGGACCTGGCCCGCCAGGCAGCACATGCCCTCGCCGAGATCACCGGCGTCGAGAAGCACGACATCGCCCTGGTGATGGGCTCCGGCTGGTTGCCGGCCGTCGACGCGCTCGGTGAGGCGACCGCGGAGATCCCCGTGACCGACCTGCCCGGCTTCGCGCCGCCCGCCGTCGAGGGGCACTCCGGCACGATCCGCTCGGTCCGCGCGGGCGATCGCAACCTCCTGGTGTTCCTGGGCCGCACCCACTTCTACGAGGGTCGCGGCGTCGCCGCCGTCGTGCACGGTGTGCGCACCGCCGCCGCCGCGGGCTGCCGCGCGATCGTGCTCACCAACGGCTGCGGAGGGCTCAAGGACACCTGGGAGCCCGGCCAGCCGGTGCTGATCAGCGACCACATCAACCTGACCGCGACCTCCCCGATCGAGGGCGCGAACTTCGTCGACCTCACCGACCTCTACTCGAGCCGACTGCGCTCCCTGTGCCGCGAGCTCGACCCCAGCCTCGACGAGGGCGTCTACGTGCAGCTGCCCGGCCCGCACTACGAGACCCCGGCCGAGATCGGCATGGTCCGCGCCATCGGCGGCGACCTGGTCGGCATGAGCACCACCCTCGAGGCAATCGCCGCCCGCGAGGCCGGCATGGAGATCCTGGGCATCAGCCTGGTCACCAACCTCGCCGCGGGCATCACGGGCGAGCCCCTCAACCACGAGGAGGTCCTCGAGTCCGGCCGCGCCGCCGCGACGCGGATGGGCGACCTGCTCGGCAAGATCGTCCCGCGCATCTAGCCCAGGCTGAGGACACCGTGCCCAAGATCTCCGGCGCCACGCTCGCGGACCACCGCGAGCAGGTGCGCCGCCACGTGTTCGACGCCTTCGCCGAGCTGATGGCCGAGCACAGCTTCGAGGCGATCTCGATGGCACAGATCGCCGCCCGCGCGGGACTGGGGCGCACGGCGATCTATCACCACTTCCCCGACAAGGAGGCCGTGGTGGTGGCCTTCGCCTCGCACGAGACCGCGCAGTACGTCGCGGACCTCAGCCAGGCGCTGACCGGGTCCGACGATCCGGTGGCGCGGCTGGGGGTCTACATCCGCCACCAGCTGCGTGCCGGGGAGCAGTTCCACATGGGTCTCGGGGTCCAGCTGATCGGCATGCTCAGCCCGCAGGCACGCCAGGAGATCCGCGAGCACGTCGTCGCGGTCGAGAGCGTGCTGCGCGCGATCGTCGAGGCCGGGGTGGCGTCGGGCGACTTCGTGGTCGACGACGTCGACACCACCATGTCGCTGGTCCACGCGTGCCTCAGCCCGCGACACCTGCCGGCCGACGAGATCGAGCGCTTCGTCCTGCGCGGCCTGGGTGTCGCGGGCTGAGCCCGCTCGTGCGAACTACCTCTTGATCCGGAACCGCACGGTCCGGCCGACAGCCGTGTACGACGCGTCGCCGGCGTAGCGCACCGTGAGCCTGCGCGGCCCCTTCGCGCCCGAGGGCAGGCGCAGCGTCACCTTGCCCGCCCGGTTGAGCGTCGCTGCGTAGCGCTTGACGACCTTGGACCCACGCAGGACCTGGACCTTGACCTTGCCCGTGGCCGCGCCCTCGCTGCCTCGGACGGTGACCACGGCCCTGCCGGCAGCGCGCGTGGTCGGCGCCTTCCCGACCTTGACAGCGAGCGCGGGCCGCACCTTCGCGGGCGCCTGCAGGGCCGACCAGTCGATGGTGACCGGGGTGACCGTGTCCTGCGTGGTGCTCGAGTGCGTGTGCGCCTGCCAGGTGAACACGGCGTACTCCGTGCCGGGCGTCAGCTTCTCGGTCGGCGCGACCAGCGACGCGGCGAAGGTGCTGCCGGTGAACCGGCTGGCCATCACCCAGTCGACGACGGCGAAGGGCGACGTGCCGCTCTCGCGGTCGGAGAAGTCGATCTCGGTGTCGGCCGGCGCCAGGCCGACGTAGACGCCGTTGTCCCCCGGGTTGGTCGCCGGGTTGAAGCCCACCCCTCGGACCCCGACGGTGACACCGTCCGCCTGCGACGCAGCGGTCACCGTCGCGGTGACGGTCGGGACGGCCACGGCGCTGACGGCCCCGGGCCCCTTCTTCGCGTCCGAGCCGGCGCCGCTTGCATAGAAGTGGGCGCGCACCCCGGGGGTGAGCTGGCCGAGGAAGTCGGGGTGGAAGCTCTGGCCGTCGACCGGCTTCCCTTCGGCGATGCCCAGCTCGCTGGCGCGCGCCGAGCCGGCCGGCAGCACGCCGGCCCAGTCGAGGGTCGCGCTCGTGCCGCCGGCACTCGTCGTGGCACCCCCGAACTCGGCCACGGTGACCCGCGTCGGCTCGGTGCTGGAGGCGGGGTTCCCCATCGCGGCGGCGTTCGTCGCGGACACCACGGCCGTGACCGCACCGTCGCCGTCCGCCTCGACCGTGACCTGCGGCTCGGCGATCGTGACGGCGTAGTACTCGGTCCCCATCATCGCGAACGAGCCGCGCACGCTGCCGTCGTAGGAGTAGGTCACGTCCCCGTCGGCGGCGACGCTCGTCGCCTCGCCCGGGAAGGAGAAGACCTGGGCGTCGGCGTCGAACGACGCCCCTCCGGTCAGCGCCCGGGTGGAGAGGTGGTCGACGAACTGCTGGGAGATCGACCACGTCAGCGACGGTGCAGCGACGGGGTCGGCGGCCTGCGCGGCCGGGCCGGCCAGCGCAAGGACCGAGGTCGCCAGCACTGTGGAGAGGCCGGCAGCGACGAGCCGCGACCTCAGACGGGTGGGAGTGGACATGGGTGTTCCTTTCGTGGGTGCACAGGGAGAGGGAGCAGGAGAAGGAGCGCGGCCGCCAGCAGCAGCCCGCCCCCGAGCCACCAGAGGCGCTCAGACGACCTGGGGACGGTCGGCCCTGGGGCGGTGGCGGACGACGCGGCCGTGAGTTCGACGGTCCGGGGGCCCTGACGCAGGCCCGGACTCGACTCCTCGGCGGCGGCGGGGACCGGTCCGGGGGCCGCTGCGGGGGCAGACCGGCTCGCGACGGGGATCGGTGCAGGATCCGCGGGTGCAGGGCTCGCCGGCGGCACGACCACCGGGTTCTCCACCTCGGGCTCGACGGGCACGTCAGTCGTCGGAGGCGGCGCCGCGACCTCGGCCGTCGACCAGCTCACGGTGAGTGGCAGCGGGGCCTTGGTCTCGTCGGAGCGCAACCCGGTGGAGTACCAGAACTGGTCGACCCCGAGATCGCGGAGATAGCCCACGAACGACGCGGGGAAGGCGCCGGCGTGCGGGCCGCTCAGGTCCTGGGGCTGGCTCCCGTCCACGCGGACACCGTGATAGGCCGGCGCCGCGGTGAGCCCGAGCTCTCCCAGGGTCACCGAGGGCAGGTCCGCGATGGTGACCCGCCGCGGCGCGGCCGGCGTCCAGCTGCCGGTGTCGTCGCGGTCGGCGACGAACCCGCCGAGGACCGCGGTGACGCTGCCCCTGCCGTCGGCCACCTCGAGGACGGGGTCGCTCACCGTGAACACGGAGTTGCCCGCGTAGTAGACGACCGTGAAGGTCCCCCGCCAGACGAGGCTCGCCGTACCGGCTGCCACGTCGACCGTCCCCGATCCGCCGCGGATCGCGACCGCGTGGTCGCTGAAGGGTCCGTAGACGCCGATCGGTGCACCGGCCGGCGAGGTCGCGAGACCGGCCCAGCTGGCGCGCCGCCACCCCGCCCCCGTCCGCTTCTCGACGGTGACCGTCCCCTGGGCCGCCCGCCACTGCGACTGCTTGAGGCTCGCGCCGCCCCGACCGGGATCGGCGACGCCTGCGGCCAGGAAGTTGATCGCGGCCGGGTTGTGGGAGCGCGCGTTGCTCTGGTTGCTCACGCCCCAGCGGAAGACCGCGCCGCTGACCTCGCGCGGCACCGCGGGGTCGGGGCTCTGCGCCGGCTCGGCGCTGGACGGCCCGACGCCGAGCCCGAGACAGACGAGGGCGAGCGCCACCAGGACGGCCGCGAGGTCACGCCGACGCACGACGCCTCCTCATCAGACGGACGACGGTGACCAGGAGCGAGGCCAGGAGGATGCCGGCCGCCACGCCGAGGAACACCCGGGGCGCCGTCGCTGCCTCCTGCACGGCCACCCGCTCCGCCGCCAGGGTTCCCGGCTCGGGTTCACCCTCCAGCCCCGGGGCGGCCGGAGCAGCCGCGAACCGGACGGACGGAGCCCGGTCGACCCCGAAGAGCCGCAGCTCATGGGTGCCTGCCCCCAGGTCGGCAGGCAGCGACACCACCCCGGCGAGCTGGCCGGTGTCACCGACGACGAACGGGCCGCTCGCGGCCAGCCCGTCGTCAAGGACCACCGACACCTGCTCGCCCGGCACCAGGTTGCTCGCGCTGAACGCCAGCACGTGGCCGGCGCGCGCCGAGTCACGATCGATCGCCAGGCGAGGGCGGCCCCGCGCGGACGGGCGCTCGGACTCGTCGCTGCCCGCGACACCGGGACGCCCGGCTGTCCCCGCCGTCCCGCCGGTCCCCGACTCCCGGGCCGCGCCCTGACGCACGCCACTCTCGCCGTACAGGTCCTTGACCACGACCGGGGTGAACGTCTCGTTGGTCGCGTTCTTGACGCCGTGGGCACCGACGGTGATCACTCCGCAGGTGACCCTGCGGCAGTCGACCGTGCGGACCGTGCCGTTGCGCCCGACGGCCTCGAAGACCGGGCCGGGCACGAGGAGCTCGGCCGACCAGTCACCGGTCTCGCTCATCGTGCCGCCGTTGGCGGAGTCTGCGGTGTCGGACCCGGGGAACGCGACGAAGCGCTGGAAGCCCTGGTTGGCCCGGGCCTCGCCGTCGGGCACGTAGACGTAGTCCTCCCCCGAGACGCCTCCCTTGCTGGGCCGCCAGCTGCCACTCGCCGTCCCGAACCACACGTAGATGCCACCGTGACCGCCGCGCACCGACTGGAAGCCACGGCCGCTGACCGTCAGCGTCGTGGAGTACGACGCGTCGATGGCCGCGCCGGACCCGGCGGCGTCGATGCTCACCCGGGCGGATGCCTGTGCCGGTGCCGGCACGACGAGCAGGGCCGCCAGCACGGACAGCAGCAGGGCGAGGACACGGGCCTTCATGGGCGCTCCTGGGGGACGGGGAGCCGCGGGCTCCGGACGGGTACGACGAGCAGCTGGTGGTCGTGGGCGATGACGTCGACGGGGTGCTGGTAGACCTCGCTGAGCAGCGGGCCGGTGAGCACGTCGGCGGGCGGGCCGCAGGCGCGGACGTGGCCGTGGGAGAGCACGCAGACCCGGTCGGCGTGGGCCGCGGCGAGCGAGAGGTCGTGCAGCACGACGACGACCGCGGCGCCGGCGCGGGCGCTCGTCCGAGCCACCTCGAGCAGCTGCTCCTGGTGCTTGATGTCGAGGGCCGCGGTGGGCTCGTCGAGGAGCATCACCGGCGCCTCCTGCGCGAGCAGCCGGGCGAACGACGTCCGCGCCTGCTCACCGCCCGACAGCGTCGGGAAGAGCCGCTCGGCCAGGTGGGTGACGTCGCCGGACTCCATCGCGGCGTCGACCACCACGTCGTCGTCATCGGCGCGGGTGGTGCGGTGCCACGGCGTGCGGCCCATCCGGACGACCTCGTGGGCCCGGAAGCCGAACGACAGCCCCTGCTTCTGCAGCAGCACCGCCCGCTCCCGCGCCAGGTCGCGTGCCGAGTGCCGCGCCAGTGGAGTGCCCCCGAGGTCGACGCTGCCGGTGGTGGGGACGGTGTCGCCGGACAGCACGGAGAGCAGCGTCGACTTGCCGGCGCCGTTGGGGCCGACCAGCGCCAGGACCTCGCCGGTCCGCACATCGAGGTCGACGTCGCGCAGGATCGGCGCGCCCCCGAGCACCACTCCGACGCCACGCGCGCTCAGCGCCACCGCGGCCCGCGCACTCACGGCCGCGCTCACGCCCAGCCCCCCGCCGTACGACGCGCGCGGCGCAGCAGCCAGAAGAAGAACGGGCCGCCCACCAGTGAGGTGAGCATCCCGATCGGCAGATCGGCGTAGGCGATCGCGGTGCGGGCCCAGAGGTCGGCGAGCACCAGGAGCACCGCACCCCCGAGGGCGCTGGCCGGGATCAGCAGCCGGTGTCCGGGGCCGACGATCATCCGGACCAGGTGCGGCACCACGAGGCCGACGAAGGCGATGACGCCGCAGAACGCCACCGCGCCCGCGGTCAGCACCGCGACGACGACGATGCTGACCAGCCGCAGCCGCTCGACGTCGACGCCCACGTGACGCGCGGCGCGGTCGCCGAGCGCGAGCAGGTCGAGGCGTCGCGCGAGCAGCAGCGCCCCGGCCAGGCCGACGAGCGTGAGCGGCAGCGTCACCATGACGTACTCGCCACGCGAGCCGTTGAGGCTGCCGAGCTGCCAGAAGACGATCTCCTCGCGGGCCTGGGTGTCTCCGAGGAACATCAGGAAGGCCAGCCCCGCGCCGGTCATCGCGTTGATCGCGATGCCGGTCAGCACCAGCGTCACCACCTCGGTCCGGCCCGCGTCGCGGGAGAGGACGTAGACGAGCAGCGTGGTGATGAGCCCGCCCACGAAGGCGGCGAGCGCGACAGTCCACGGGCCGGCGAAGGTGAGGTCGAACACGATGACGCAGGCCGCGGCGACGGCGGCACCCGAGGAGACGCCGACGACGCCGGGCTCGGCGAGCGGGTTGCCGAAGACGCCCTGCATCACGGCGCCGGCGGTAGCGAGCGCCGCGCCCGCGAGCACCGCCATCGCGACCCGTGGGAAGCGCACCTGCCACAGGGTGTTGTCGCCTTGGGGGTGGCTGGGCATCGGGCCCAGGTCGAGCCCGATCCGGTGCAGGACCGAGCCGAGCACCTCGCTGGAGGGGATCGCCAGCTGGCCGTTGCCTGCGGAGGCCACGACGGCCGCGAGCAGCCCGCACACGAGGACCGCGTAGAGACCGGTGCGGGTGGCGAGCACGCTCACGAGAGGGCGTCCGGGGCATGCACGGCGACGGCCAGCGCGTTGAGCACCTCGGCCGTGCGCGGGCCGTAGCCGAGGACCAGGGAGTCCTCCATGTCCACGAAGCGCTCGTGCTGGCCGGCAGGGGTCTGGGCCAGGGCGGGCAGCCGCTCGAGCAGACCCTCGACGCCGCCGGCCGACTCGAGGCCGTGGCTCATCATCACGATCAGGTCGGGCTGGGCCGCGATGAGCCCCTCGTCGGTCACCGGCTTCATGCCGGACCAGCCGATCTCCTCGGCGACGTCGTAGGCCCCGACGGCCTCGAAGAGCGAGTCGGCCCCGGAACCCGTGCCGAACATGTAGTAGACGCCGGCGTTGCCACGCACGTAGAGGAAGACCGCCCGCAGCCGGTCGCGCTGCTCGGCGGGAGCCACCGCCTCGATCTGCGCCACCACGTCGTCCACCTCGCTGCGCGTGCGATCGGCGAGCTGCCGACCCGCGCCCGGTACGCCGAGGGCCGCGGCGGTCTGCTCGATCAGCGAGCCGACGTTGTCCAGGGAGCGCTCGGCGTCGAGCACGACCACGGGGACTCCCGCGTCACGCATCTGCAGCACGACGTCCCAGGGCCCCAGCGAGGTGTCGGTGATGATCAGCGTGGGATCCAGGGCCAGGATCGCCTCGGCGTTGAGGTCGTGGCCGCCCTGCGTGACCAGGGGGAGGTCGGCGGCCTCGGGGAACTGCGTGGAGACGTCGCGACCCACCAGCCGGTCCCCGAGGCCGAGCTCGAAGACGGTCCGCGACAGCGTCCCGTGGACGTCGAGGGCGAGCACGCGGGACACGTCGCGGACCGTCACCCGGGTCCCCTGGGCGTCGGTGAGCGTGACCGGCAGCTGGGGGCGGGCGTCCGACACGGGGGAAACGGGCGCCTCGGCGACCCCGGCAGTCACGGGGCCCTCCCAGCTGCGCGGATCGGCCAGGGGCTCCACCGTGGACAGGGGCGGTGCGACGGTAGTCGCTGCCCCGCCCCCAGCCCCTCCCTCGTCGGCACCGCTCCGGTCGATCCCGCAGGCGCTGACGAGCAGGACGAGTCCGCCGGCGCACAAGGCTGCGACACGGGCACGGCCTCGCCGGGGCTGGGCTAGATGCCGGGTCCGACGCCGGGTCGGGGCCGCGGACGCACGGGAGAGAGCAGGCACGGAAGAGGGCTCCTGGTGAGGACAGGTGACGATCCCAAGGGACCAAGTAAGGTGAACCTAACATTACTAAGGCAAGCCTTACCTAATGGTCCAGACGTTTCCTGACGTACTGTCAGAATCGTGCTGACGTCGTGTCAACATGGGATCGTCCCGATTCCCGCCCCACCCCGCCTCCGGAGCCGCGCATGAACGTCCTCGAGCCCGTCGTCCTCGACCGCCCCCTCTCCGTCGCCATGCGGGAGGGATCGCAGGCTCAGCACACGGCAGCGGAGAACGCTTCGTTCACCTCCGAGCTGCTCGAGGGCCGCATCAACGAGCAGGGCTACGTCGACTACCTGCTGTGCCTCACCGAGGTCTACGGCGCCTTGGAGGCCGTGGGCCGAGAGCTCGCCGGCGACCCGATCGCGGCCGCGGTCCTCGATCCCGACCTGGACCGCGCCGAGTCGCTCGCGAACGACCTCGCGTACTGGGCACACAGGCTGCCAAGCGACTCCGCAACTGCGTCCGCCAGCCCGTCCGCCAGCCCAGCCGCCGCGGCGTACGCCGAGCGGGTGGGCGCGTCAGCGACCTCGCCGCTGCGGTTCGTGGCGCACCACTACACGCGCTACCTCGGGGACCTGTCGGGCGGCCAGGTGATCGGCCGCATCCTCGACCGGACCTTCGACCTGCAGGGGTGCGGCGTCGCGTTCTACGACTTCGCGGCCATCGCCAAGCCCAAGCCCTACAAGGACCGCTACCGGGCGCGTCTTGATGCGCTGGACCTGAGCGTCGAGGAGCGCCAGGTGGTCGTCGACGAGGTGAAGGTAGCCTTCCGGCTCAACCAGGACCTCTTCGAGGAGCTGGGCCAGAACTTGGACGCCTACCGCCGCTGACCCCTCGCGGCACGAGAGGTCAGCGATGCGGATTCTCGTCACCGGAGCCGCCGGCAGCATCGGCCAGGTCGTGATGCCGGGCCTGTGCAACCACGGCCACGAGGTCGTCGGCCTCGACCTGCTTCCCGCCCCCGAGGGGTACGACGGGCAGTGGCACACCGTGGACGCGACCGACGCCGACGCCGTCGCGGCCGCGGTCGGCGCCCAGCCGCTCGACGCGGTGGTGCACCTGGCCGGGATCCCCGACGAGACCGACCTCCCCGGGGCACTGGCCAGCCACGTCGTGACGACCGCCGCCCTGCTCGATGCGATGCTCACCCACGGGGTCCCGCGGATCGTCTACGCCTCCTCCAACCACGCGGTGGGCCGCACCCCGCGCCGACCGGACACGGACCTGCTCGGTGTCGACGCCCGCCCCCGGCCGGACACGTTCTACGGCGTCGGCAAGGTGGCGGCCGAGGCACTGCTCAGCCTCTATGCGGACCGCTACGCCCTGGACGCCGTGGCGTGCCGGATCGGCTCGTTCCTGCCCCAGCCGGAGACGCGTCGCCAGCTGGCCACCTGGCTCTCGCACGACGACTGTGTGCGGATGGTCGACGCAGCCCTGACGACGCCCGCCCCCGGCTTCGCGGTGCTCTACGGCATCTCCGCCAACACCCGCGCCTGGTGGGACCTCGCGCCCGGTCGCGCGCTGGGCTACGAGCCGCGCGACGACGCCGAGGCCTTCGCCACCGCGATCGGGGAGACGCCCGACGACGCTGCGGAGGCGGCGTACGTCGGTGGGCCGTTCGCGGGGCAGGCTTTCTACCGCAGCGCGCTCCCGCTCGCTGAGTCCTGAGGGGCGAAAGCGTTGTAACTCGGCGCGAATAAGGTAAAGACTTCGCCGCGACGTACTGTCGGACCCACTCGCGCATGAGCGTCAACCGACCTCCACATGCGGAGCCCGCCCTGAGAGCAGGCCAGCATGTCGCCCCGCCCCCGCACGTCAGCCCTCCGCCCCTCTGCAGTGGGCACCGCCGCGGCCTCACTGGCCGCGTTGCTCGTCGGGGGCCTCGCCCTCGTCGCCGTGACGCCGGCCCACGCCGCCGATCCGATCGGGCTGGGCACCGCCCGCTCCTACGCGGTCCTCGCGGCCAGCAAGGTGGCGAACACCGGCGGGACCGTCGTCTCAGGGGATCTCGGGCTCACCGGCACCGACTTCACCGGGTTCCCCCCGGGTGTGGTCACCGACGGCACCACCCACATCACCGACGCGGAGGCCGCCCGCGCCGCTCTCGACGCGAACACCGGCTATCTGCAGGCGGCGGCCGCACCCACCGACAGCGACCTGACCGGCTCGGACCTCGGTGGGATGACCCTGACTCCGGGCGTCTACGAGGACACCTCGACCCTGCAGCTCACCGGCGCCCTGACCCTGGACGGGCAGGGCGACCCCGACGCGGTCTTCATCCTCAAGGCCGGATCCAGCCTCACCACGGCCCCCGGCGCCCGCGTCGTCCTGACCGGCGCCGCGTCACCGTGCAACGTCTTCTGGCAAGTCACGAGCTCAGCCACCCTCGACACCGACACCGAGTTCGTCGGCACGGTGATGGCGCTGGCGTCCATCACCGTGAACAACGGCGCCACCATCGAGGGGGCCGTGCTCGCGCTCAACGGCGCGGTCACGTTGGACGACAACGTGATCACCCAGCCCGGCTGCGCGGACCGGGTCGCCGCTCCGACGTCGAGCGCCACGCCCACAGCATCCCCCTCCCCGACTGCAGCCCCGACTGCAGCCCCGACCCGCCCGTCGGCCACCGAGACGATCACCCCGTCGAGCACTCCCAGTCCGGCCGCCACGGTCCCCGGGACCTCGTCGCACGGTGACGTCGTGGTCCCGAGCGGACACCCCGAGACCGGGCGCACCCCGTCCGCGCGTCGTACCCCCTGAGGTCCGCACGCGTCGCCGCGGCCGTCTCGATCGTGAGCGCGGCGGTGATCCTGGGCGGGTCGGCCGCGCTCACGGCCGCGCAGGACCGCGACCCCGCAGCGGGGCGCGCCGACGACTCGGCCGCCACACAGGTCACGACGGCCACCCTCGTCGACCCCCCGCCCCCGGCCTCATCCCAGGCCTCGTCCCCCGCCCGACCCCGGCACCTGCGGATCCCGGAGATCGGCGTGTCCACCCGACTGTTGAGCCTCGGCCTCAACGCCGACGACAGCGTCGAGGTGCCCAGCGACGAGCAGGCCCTCCTCGCCGGCTGGTACGACCAGGGCACGATCCCCGGGCAGCCCGGGTCCGCGGTGATCCTCGGGCACGTCGACTCCACCTCGGGCCCCGCTGTCTTCCACCGCCTGGCCGACCTGCGTACGGGCAGCGCGGTGGAGGTGGCGCTCGCCGACGGCTCGATGGCGCGCTTCCGGGTCACGCACGTCGAGACCTATGCCAACGCGGACTTCCCGGCACAGAGTGTCTATGCCGGCAGCCCCGGCCGGACGACACTCAACCTCGTGACCTGCGGAGGCGTGTACGACGCGCAGCGCGGCGGCTGGCAGAGCAACGTCGTCGCCTACACCGAGCTCGACACCACCCGCCCCTGACCCCCGTCCTGACTCCCGTCCCTCACCCCGGCCTTGAACCCGGCACGTCCGAGGCGTTCACTCGTCCCATGACCTCCCTCGGCATCCGCGTCCTCGGCTCCACCAGTCCCCTCACCGTCTCGACCCTCGGCCTCGGCTGCATGGGGATGTCGGAGTTCTACGGAGCCCGCGACGAGGCGGAGGCGATCACGACGATCCAGCGCGCGCTCGACCTGGGCGTCACGTTCCTCGACACCGCCGACATGTACGGCCCCTTCACCAACGAGATGCTCGTCGGCAAGGCCATCGCCGGGCGGCGCGACGGCGTCCAGCTCGCCACGAAGTTCGGCAATGAGCGGCTGCCCGATGGCACCCGGCTCGGCATCAACGGCCATCCCGACTATGTCCGCAGGGCCTGCGACGCCTCCCTGCAGCGTCTCGGCGTCGACCACATCGACCTCTACTACCAGCACCGCGTCGACAAGACCGTCCCCATCGAGGACACCGTGGGCGCGATGGCCGAGCTGGTGGCGGCCGGCAAGGTGCTCCACCTCGGCCTCTCCGAGGCGTCGGTCGACACCATCCGGCGAGCCCACGCCACCCACCCGATCACCGCGCTGCAGACCGAGTACTCCCTGTTCACCCGGGACCTCGAGGACGAGATCCTGCCCACGATCCGCGAGCTGGGGATCGGCCTGGTGCCCTACTCCCCGCTCGGCCGCGGCCTGCTCACCGGTGCGATCACCAACGAGGAGGCCCTGAGCGAGGACGACTCCCGTCGGACCGCCTACTTCCCGCGTTTCCAGGGCGAGGCGCTGGCCAGCAACCTCGGCCTCGTCGCGCGGATCACCGAGCTGGCGCAGGAGAAGGGCATCACACCCGGGCAGCTGGCCCTCGCCTGGGTGCTCGCCCAGGGCGACGACGTCGCGCCGATCCCCGGCACCAAGCGGGTCCGCTACCTCGAGGAGAACGCCGCCGCGGCGGACGTGACCCTGACCGCCGACGATCTCACCGCGCTCGAGACCGCCGTGCCGCGCGGGGCCGTCGCGGGAGCACGCTACGGCGACATGTCCTCCATCGACTCCTGAGCGGCCAGCCGCTGCCGGAGCCCCGCGAGGCACCCGGCCATCATCCGGTCGTGGTTCCAGCGCAGCACCGGGCGCGCGACGTACGACGCGGCTCCGAGCAGGCGGCCGGTGACCCGGACGTCCTGCTCGAAGTCGACGCGGGTCCCCCCACCCTGCCCCCCGTCGCCAGCCCCGGACTCCTCGGTGAGCCGGAAGCGCACCTCGCCCTCGAGGTCACCCGCGATCGTGGTCTCCAGGACCGGCGGCTCGCGGTGGACCGCGTGCAGCTGCAGCTCGAGGGTGTAGGGCAGCACCGAGCGGCACAGCACGAGCGCGTCGTCCGGGCCGAGCCCGGCGACGGCGACCACCTGCGGCCACCAGCGCGGATAGTGCTCGAGGTCGCTCAGGTGGCGCGCCACGGAGTCCACCGGGTGCGGGAGGTGCCAGGAGTCACGGAACGAGTAGGTCGCCACGCACACATCCTGCCGACCCCACCCACGCACGGGCGCAACGCGTCCTTCGTCACTGTCGGCGGGGTGCTCGCGGCGTACCGATGTGACGGCATCCGTCCAGGCGCTACCGTGCCGTCATGACCACTGTCGACGTCTCGAACCTGCTGGACCTCGCCCGCGCCTGGATCGCGGAGGACCCCGACGACCAGACCCGCACCGAGCTGGAGCAGGTCGTCGCGGCCGTCGAGGGGGGCGCTGACCCCGGCGACCTGGCGGACCGGTTCGCCGGCACGCTGGAGTTCGGCACCGCCGGGCTGCGCGGCGCGCTGGGTGCCGGCTCCAACCGGATGAACCGCGTCGTGGTGACCCGCGCGGCGGCCGGGCTCGCGACGTACCTGCTCGACAGCGGGGTGCCCACCGGCTCCAGCGTCGTCATCGGCTACGACGCCCGCCACAACTCCGACGTGTTCGCCCGTGACACCGCCGAGGTGATGGCCGGTGCCGGGCTGCGGGCCCTCGTGCTGCCCCGTCCGCTCCCGACGCCGCTGGTGGCCTACGGCATCCGCGAGCTCGGTGCTGTGGCGGGCGTGATGGTGACCGCCAGCCACAACCCGCCGCAGGACAACGGCTACAAGGTCTACCTCGGTGACGGCTGCCAGATCGTGCCGCCGGCCGACGAGGAGATCGCGGCACGGATCGCAGCGGTCGGCCCGCTGGCCCAGATCCCCCGCGGCACCTCCGGCGAGATCCTCGACGAGCAGCTCGTCGACCGCTACCTCGACACCGTCGCCGGGCTGGCCGGTGACGGCCCCCGCGACCTCGAGATCGTCTACACGCCGCTTCACGGCGTCGGTGGGACCTCGGTCGTCCAGGTGCTGGAGACGGCCGGCTTCAAGGCTCCCCACGTCGTGCCCGAGCAGGAGCAGCCCGACGCCGACTTCCCGACCGTCGCGTTCCCCAACCCCGAGGAGCCGGGCGCGATGGACCTGGCTCTCGCCCTGGCCGCGAGCACCGGCGCCGACCTCGTGGTCGCCAACGACCCCGACGCCGACCGCTGCGCCGCGGCCGTGCCCGGGCCCCAGGGCTGGCGGATGCTGCGCGGCGACGAGGTGGGCGCACTGCTCGCCAAGCACCTGCTCGACAGCGGCAAGGCCGGCGTCTACGCGGCCTCCATCGTGTCGTCGTCACTGCTCGGCCGGATGGCGGCGGCAGCGGGACAGCCCTACACCGAGACGCTGACCGGCTTCAAGTGGATCGGTCGCCTCGACGGACTGGCCTTCGGCTACGAGGAGGCGCTGGGCTACTGCGTCGACCCCGAGCACGTGAAGGACAAGGACGGGGTCTCGGCGCTGCTGCTGCTGTGCGAGCTCGCCGCCTCGGTCAAGGCGCAGGGCCGCACCCTCACCGACGTGCTCGACGACATCGCCATCGAGCACGGCCTGCACGCGACGGACCAGCTCTCGGTCCGGGTCGCCGACCTCGCGATCATCGGGCAGGCGATGCAGCGGCTGCGCGCCACGCCCCCCACCTCGCTGGGCGGCCTGGCCGTCGAGCGGATCGACGACCTCTCGCTGGGCTCCCCGGAGCTCCCGCCCACCGACGGCCTGCGCTACCGGCTCGCCGAGGGTGCTCGGGTGATCGTCCGGCCCAGCGGCACCGAGCCCAAGATCAAGTGCTACCTCGAGGTCGTCGTCCCGGTGGAGGACTCCTCGGCTGGTTCCGTGGACGCTGCGCGGATCGCCGCCGCGGGCCGCCTCGACGCCGTCCGCAACGACATCAAGGCGGCCGCGGGACTGTGATGGGACTGTGACCGCTGGGGGCGGCGGAGAATCGGTGCCGGCGAGGCCGGCGACCTATGCTGGATCGGTGACGAGCACCCCAAGCGCTGCCCCTCCGGTCGCCCCCTCGACCACACCCTCGGCTGCACCGTCGGGAGCGGACTTCTCGGACATCACCGGCTCCGAGTCCTCGCTGCGCCGCTTCCTGCACGGCCTGCCAGGTGTCGACCAGGTCGGCGCGGACGCCCGCGCGGCCACCCTCGGCTCGCGGTCGATCAAGGCCGACTCGAAGGCCTATGCCCTCGACCTCGCGATCCGGATGGTCGACCTGACCACGCTCGAGGGGCAGGACACCCCCGGCAAGGTCCGGGCGCTGGCCGCGAAGGCGCTGCGGCCCGACCCCGCCGACCCGACCTGCCCGCGCACCGCGGCGGTCTGCGTCTATCCCGACATGGTCGCGCACGCGAAAGACGTCGTCGGCGACCTGGTCAACGTGGCCGCGGTGGCGACGGCGTTCCCGAGCGGGCGCGCCGCTCTCGACATCAAGCTGGCCGACACCCAGGACGCCGTCGAGGCGGGTGCCGACGAGATCGACATGGTCATCGACCGTGGCGCGTTCCTCCGCGGTCGCTACCTCGACGTCTACGACGAGATCGTCGCGGTCAAGCAGGCCTGCGGCGACGCCCACCTCAAGGTGATCTTCGAGACCGGCGAGCTGCAGACCTACGACAACGTACGACGCGCCTCGTGGCTGGCGATGATGGCCGGCGCGCACTTCATCAAGACCTCGACCGGCAAGGTGCAGCCGGCCGCGACCCTGCCGGTCACGATGATCATGCTGCAGGCGGTGCGCGACTTCCGCGACGCCACCGGGCAGATGGTCGGGGTGAAGCCCGCCGGCGGGATCAAGACCGCCAAGGACGCCATCAAGTACCTCGTGACCGTCAACGAGGTCGCCGGCGACGACTGGCTCGACCCGCACTGGTTCCGCTTCGGCGCCTCGAGCCTGCTCAACGAGCTGCTGATGCAGCGGACCAAGATCAGGACCGGCCGCTACTCCGGCCCCGACTACTTCACGCTGGACTGAGGACGATGACCTTCGAGTACGCACCCGCCCCCGAGTCGCGCAGCATCGTCGACATCCAGGAGTCCTACGGACTCTTCGTCGACGGCGTGTTCGGCGATGGCAACGGCACGCCGTTCAAGACGATCAACCCCGCGACCGAGGAGGTCCTGGCCGAGGTGGCCGAGGCCGACGCGGCCGACGTGGACCGCGCTGTCCAGGCGGCTCGGCGCGCCTACGACCGGGTCTGGTCGAAGCTGCCCGGCCGCGAGCGCGCCAAGTACCTCTACCGGATCGCCCGACTGATCCAGGAGCGCAGCCGCGAGCTCGCCGTCCTCGAGACGCTCGACAACGGCAAGCCGATCCGCGAGGCCCGCGACGTCGACGTACCGACCGCTGCCGCGCACTTCTTCTACTACGCGGGCTGGGCCGACAAGCTGGAGTACGCCGGCTACGGGAGCAACCCGAGCCCGATCGGCGTGGCGGCCCAGGTCATCCCGTGGAACTTCCCGATGCTGATGCTGGCCTGGAAGGTCGCGCCGGCTCTGGCAGCGGGCAACACGGTCGTGCTCAAGCCGGCCGAGACCACCCCGCTGACGGCACTGCTCTTCGCGGAGATCTGCCAGCAGGCCGACCTCCCGCCCGGTGTCGTCAACATCGTCACCGGCGCCGGCGAGACCGGACGTGCCCTGGTCGCCCACCCGGACGTCGACAAGGTCGCCTTCACCGGCTCCACCGACGTGGGCCGCGAGATCGCCAAGGCGGTCGCCGGCTCGCGCAAGCGGGTCACCCTCGAGCTCGGGGGCAAGGCCGCCAACATCGTCTTCGACGACGCTCCCATCGACGAGGCCATCGAGGGCATCGTCAACGGCATCTTCTTCAACCAGGGCCACGTGTGCTGCGCGGGCTCGCGCCTGCTGGTGCAGGAGTCGGTGGCCGAGGACGTCCTCGACCGGCTCAAGCGCCGGATGGGCACGCTGCGCGTCGGTGACCCGCTCGACAAGAACACCGACGTCGGCGCGATCAACTCCGCCGAGCAGCTGGCCCGCATCCACGAGCTCTCCGACATCGGCGAGACCGAGGGCGCCGGCCGCTGGTCGCCCGCCTGCGAGCTGCCCGACCGGGGCTTCTGGTTCCCCCCGACGCTGTTCACCGGCGTCACCCAGGCCCACCGCATCGCCCGCGACGAGATCTTCGGCCCCGTGCTGTCGGTGCTGACGTTCCGCACCCCGGCCGAGGCGGTCGAGAAGGCCAACAACACGCCCTTCGGTCTCTCCGCCGGCGTCTGGACCGACAAGGGCTCGCGGATGCTGTGGATGGCCGACAAGCTGCGCGCCGGCGTGGTGTGGGCCAACACGTTCAACAAGTTCGACCCGACCAGCCCCTTCGGCGGCTACAAGGAATCGGGATACGGCCGCGAAGGTGGCCGCCACGGCCTGGAGGGGTACCTCAAGTGATGGCGAAGCGCGACAGCTCGGACAGCACGCGGATCGATGTCCGCAAGACCTGGAAGCTCTACATCGGCGGGGCCTTCCCCCGTTCGGAGTCGGGCTACTCCTACGTCGTCAACGACGCAGAGGGGAACTTCGTGGCCAACGCCTCCCTGGCGTCACGCAAGGACGGCCGGGACGCCGTGGTGGCGGCCCGCAAGGCGTTCGGCGGCTGGTCCGGCCGCACGGCCTACAACCGCGCGCAGATCCTCTACCGCGTCGCCGAGGTGATGGAGGACCGCCGCCCGCAGTTCGTCCACGCGGTGCGCCAGGCCGAGGGGCTGAAGGAGGCCGCAGCCGAGGCGGTCGTCGACCAGGCCATCGACCGGCTGGTCTGGTACGCCGGCTGGGCCGACAAGATCGGCCAGGTCGTCGGCAGCGCCAACCCCGTCGCCGGCCCCTACTTCAACCTCTCCAGCCCCGAGCCGACCGGCGTGGTCGCCGTGCTGGCGCCGCAGCGCTCGTCCCTGCTGGGCCTGATCAGCGTCCTCGCGCCGGTCATCGTCACCGGCAACACGGCCGTGGTCATCTCCTCCCACGAGCGCCCGCTGCCCGCGGTCACGCTCGCCGAGGTGCTGGCCACCTCGGACGTGCCCGGCGGGGTCGTCAACCTGCTCACCGGCTCGGCCGCCACGATCGCCCCGTGGCTGGCCGCGCACATGGACGTCAACGCGATCGACCTCACCGGTGTCGCCGGTGACGCCGAGCTCGCGACCTCCCTCGAGGTCGCGGCCGCCGAGAACCTCAAGCGGGTACGACGCGCGCCCGACGCCGAGCCGGACTGGAGCGCCGCGCCGGAGCTGTCCGCGATGACGGACTTCCTGGAGATCAAGACGGTCTGGCACCCGATCGGGACCTGAACCCGGTTTGTCCGCCCTCGGGGGCGGGTAGGCCTCGGCACACGACCGGGTGTGCAGACGAGGGGACCGATGACCGACTACAGCCAGCTCGAGGACCAGCTCGACAAGGTCGGCGAGGCGGCCGTCGAGGCCGCCATGCACTTCCTGGGGTTCCGCGAGGGATCCTGCGCGGAGGGCGAGTTCCGCAGCACCGTCAACCTGACGCTGCCCGAGGGCGGCGGCTTCAACCCGGTGGACATGATCGTCACCTATCCGGGAGGTGACTGGTACGCCACCGACGGCTACAACAAGGTGCCCTTCGAGCAGACCAGCTGGGCCGGCTCCTTCAGCCCCCCGTTCGTGGCCCGGCCGGTCTACAACATGTGGCGCGGCGGCGTCACGGCGGCCTTCGCCAACTGGAAGGACCTCCCCCACCCGCGGGAGTTCAACGCGCCGATCGAGACGATCCGGTCGGTCGCCAAGAGCCTCAACGCCGGCGGCGCCTCGATCAACGGCGCGGGCGAGGAGATCGAGATCGACGGCGGGGACCTGGTCCTCGACGGCTACATCAGCTACATCGGGCGCGAGCTGGCGCAGTTCAACGGCACCATGATCGACACCTTCGACGCCAACTACGCCAGCCGGGTGCGTCCGACGGTGGCCGGCCAGCACGTGCTCACCTGCGTGCTCGGGACCATGTTGGCCGGGGAGCAGGAGGCGTGGAAGCGCACCCGCCAGGACGTGATCGACCTGGCCGTGCAGGCCGAGGCCGCCTTCAAGGGCCTCAAGACCCGACAGTCCGCCGACTGGAAGCAGGTGCTGCAGGTGGCGGGCACCGTCGCGGCGGCGGCCAGCCTCTTCGCGACCGGCGGGGCCGCAGCCCCGGCCATCGGCGCGGCTCGGACCGTGCTCACGATCGTGACGGGCTTCGTCCCGGACGCGCCCGACAAGGCCGAGGCCGAGCTGTCGGGGAGCACCCCTGGCGACGTGCTCGAGTCCATCCGCGACAGCCTGCGCACCTTGAACACCGCCCTGTTCGACCAGGAGGACGCCTTCCACCAGTGCGGCAAGCGCGCCCTGGACGCCATCGAGGCCAACCGGCAGTACTTCGACATCGCTACTCCCACGGACTTCCTGGAGAACAACGGCGGGGAGTACTTCAAGGCTGGGGAGAACCTCACGGTCCTGATGCCGCACCTGCGCCAGATCGCCGCCCGCTTCGACCTGATCGCGCAGGCGCAGTCCGATGCCGCCGCGTCGCTGGAGGCCGCCGACGGCAGTGGCAAGTGGACGCGCTGGTCGAGCCTCGGCTACAGCTACAACGGTCACTACGACTCCTGGAAGGATCTCTACACCGCGCTCGACGACGCACTGTCGGGCTCCGCGAAGGAGATGCGCGACGTGGCGGAGCGGCTGGTGCTGGTCTCCTATGACTTCGAGGCCACCGAGGAGCAGATCGAGGCCGCCATCCGGCAGGCCACCGAGCAGGTCAGGGACGCCCAGCCGGAGTACTGAGCGGTCATCCCCCTCCCCGGGGTCCGGAACCCCTGCGGCAGAATGGCCCGGTGCGCGCTCGAGTGATCGTCCTGGCCGGGCCCTCGGGCTCCGGCAAGTCGCGGCTCGCCGAGCGGCTCGGGCTCCCCGTCCTCCGGCTGGACGACTTCTACCGCGACGGCAGCGACGCACACCTCCCTCGCATCGAGCACGGCGCGAACGCCGGGATGGTCGACTGGGACGACCCGGCGTCCTGGCTGCACGACGACGCGCTCGAGACCCTCGAGACGCTCTGCCGCGAGCAGCGCGCCGAGGTGCCGATCTATGAGATCGCCCAGGACGGTCGCTGCGGCTCACGCCCCCTGGACCTCGGCGGGCACCGTCTCTTCGTCGCGGAGGGGATCTTCGCCCAGGAGATCGTCCCGGCCGCCCGGACACGCGGCCTCGTCGCCGCGGCGTACTGCGTCCACCACCACCCCCTGGTGACGTTCTGGCGCCGGCTCACCCGCGACCTGCGCGAGCACCGCAAGCCTCCCCTTGTCCTCGTACGACGGGGCATGGCGCTGATGCGCGACCAGCGCCGGGTGGTCGAGCACGCCGTGGAGCTGGGCTGCACGCCGATGCGGCCGCACGACGCCTACGACGCCATCCAGTCGCTCGTCCACGCCTGAGCCTCCCGTGGACCCCGCCGTGCCCTTCCCCGCAGGTCTGGTCCAGCCCGACCAGACGACCTGCGGTCCGGCCGTCGCGGTCACTGCGCGGATGCTCCTGGAGCCGGCCTATCGGGCGTGGGTCGCGCAGGGCACTCCCCCGGCCTCCCGGTTCGTCCACGAGGTCGCGTCCACGCACGCACGGCTGGCGTCGTGGCTGGGGCCGGACGGCCGGCCCCAGCTGCCGTGGCCCCGGGCGCTCGGCACGGCCCCGTGGGCCCTGGCCCGGTTGCTGACCGCGCACGGCGCCCAGCCGCGATCGTCGTACGGCGTGCGGCCGGTGTGGCCCACCCGGCGCGGCCGCTCGCGTGCCTTCGACCGGCTGGTGGCCACGCTCGTCGCCGGGGCGCCCGCGCCGCTCTTCGTCGGCAACAGCCGGTCCCCGCGCCACGTCGTACTCGTGGTCGGCGCGGAGCCCGGGCGGCTGCGCTGCTACGACCCGGCCCGGGGGCGGCCCGTCGACGTGCTGCGGAGCGCCTTCGTCGACGGGCCCCTGAAGGTCTCGGGCTGGGCCGTCCCCTGGCTGGTGGTCGTCCCGGTCAGGACGGGTCGGCGTACCACGGCTTGATGACGCCGTCGATGATCGCCAGCCGCTCGTCGAAGGGCAGGAACGCCGACTTCATCGCGTTGATCGTGAACCAGCGCAGGTCGTGCAGCGTGTAGCCGAACGCCTCGACCAGGGACCACATCTCGGCCGTCATCGAGGTGCCGCTCATCAGGCGGTTGTCGGTGTTGACCGTGACCCGGAAGCGCAGCTCGCTCAGCAGCCCGATCGGGTGCTCGGCGATGGAGGCGGCGGCCCCGGTCTGCACGTTGGAGGCCGGGCACATCTCCAGCGGGATCCGCTTGTCGCGCACGTAGGCCGCCAGCTTGCCCAGCTCGACCGTGCCGTCGTCGTGCACCGTGATGTCGTCGATGATCCGCACGCCGTGGCCGAGCCGGTCGGCGCCGCACCACTGGATGGCCTCCCAGATCGACGGCAGCCCGAAGGCCTCGCCGGCGTGGATGGTGAAGTGGGAGTTCTCGCGCTGGAGGTACTCGAACGCGTCGAGGTGACGGGTGGGCGGGTAGCCCGCCTCCGCTCCGGCGATGTCGAAGCCCGCGACGCCGCGGTCGCGCCAGGCCACGGCCAGCTCGGCGATCTCGCGCGAGCGGGCCTGGTGGCGCATGGCCGTGAGCAGCTGGCGCACCACGATGCGGGAGTCGGCGGCGGTGGCCTCGTCGAAGCCGCGCTGCACGGCGCCCACCACCTCGTCCAGGCTGAGCCCACCGGTGACGTGCTGCTCGGGCGCATAGCGGATCTCGGCGTAGACGACGCCGTCCGCAGCGAGGTCCTCGACGCTCTCGCGGGCCACGCGGGTCAGCGCGTCGGCTGTCTGCATGACCGCGACAGTGTGGTCGAACGTCTCCAGGTAGCGGGGCAGCGAGCCGGAGTCCGCCGACTCCACGAACCAACGCCCCAGGGAGTCCGCGTCGGGCGCGGGCAGCTCGTGCCCGATCTCCGCGGCCAGCTCGATGATCGTCGACGGACGCAGCCCGCCGTCGAGGTGATCGTGCAGCAGCACCTTGGGCGCGCGGTGGACCTGGTCCCGGGTCACAGGCGTGGCGGCGGTAGGTTCGGCGAGGGAGTCGGACGTCGTTGTCATGGGCGTCATTCTCCCACCCGACCATCACAGCCGCAGAACCAAGGGAGCAGACGAATGCGCGTGTTCACCACCCTCGACGAGGTCGCCGCCGCGGTCGGCGAAGAGCTCGGCACCAGCGAGTGGGTTGAGATCGACCAGGAGCGGGTCAACCAGTTCGCCGAGGCCACCGGGGACCACCAGTGGATCCACGTCGACGTCGAGCGCTCCAAGGACGGCCCCTTCGGCGGCACCATCGCGCACGGCTACCTGACGCTCTCGCTGGTGCCGTGGCTCGGCAGCCAGGTGTTCAGCCTGGACACGCCGGGAGCGAAGCTCAACTACGGCGTCAACAAGGTCCGCTTCCCCAACCCCGTCCGGGTCGGATCGCGCGTGCGTGCCACCGTGTCGGTCGGCGAGGTCACCGACCTCCCGGCGGGCAAGCAGCTGACGCTGAAGTACGTCGTGGAGATCGAGAACGAGTCCAAGCCCGCCTGCGTCGCCGAGACCGTCGTACTCCTGCTGCCCTGAGCGCCCGCCCCCCATGTAACGCGGGGTTATGCCGTCCACCACAGCGAAATAGCGCTGCGGCAGTTCGGATAACCCCGCGTTACATGGGCGGGGGCGGCGATCAGGAGATGCGGTCGATCAGCAGCGGCTGCGCCTGGTACGACGCGCGTTCGCCGATGTCGTAGCCGCCCTCGAGGCTGGCCAGGGCCCGCTCGAAGCGCTCGGGCTCGTCGGTCAGCAGAGTGAACAGCGGGGCCCCCGCGACGACCTCGTCGCCGGGGCGCGCGTGCCAGATGACGCCGGCGCCGTCCTGGACCGGGTCCTCCTTCCGGGCGCGACCTGCGCCGAGGCGCCAGGCGGCCATCCCGACGGCCATCGCGTCCAGTCGGGTGAGCACGCCGGTGCTGGGCGCGGTGACGACGTGCGACTCGCGCGCCGTGGCCATGGGGGCCTCGGGATCGCCGCCCTGGGCGCGGATCATCGCCTTCCAGGCGTCCATCGCCGAGCCGTCGGCGAGCTTGTCGGCGGGGTCGATGCCGGTGACGCCCGCACCGGCGAGCATCTCCCGGGCCAGTGCCAGCGTGAGCTCGACGACGTCGGCCGGGCCGCCACCGGCGAGCACCTCGACCGACTCCGCGACCTCGATCGCGTTGCCGGCGGTGAGCCCCAGCGGGGTCGACATGTCGGTCAGCAGCGCGACCGTGTGCACGCCCGCGTCCTTGCCGAGCGCGACCATCGTCTCGGCGAGCTCGCGAGCCCGGTCGAGGTCCTTCATGAAGGCGCCCGTGCCGACCTTGACGTCGAGGACCAGCGAGCCGGTGCCCTCCGCGATCTTCTTGCTCATGATCGACGAGGCGATGAGCGGGATGGCCTCGACGGTGCCGGTCACGTCACGCAGGGCGTAGAGCTTCTTGTCGGCGGGAGCCAGTCCGTCGCCGGCCGCGCAGATGACCGCACCCACGGACTCGAGCTGCGCCATCATCTCCTCGTTGGAGAGCAGCGCGCGCCAGCCCGGGATCGACTCGAGCTTGTCGAGGGTGCCGCCGGTGTGGCCCAGCCCGCGCCCGGACAGCTGCGGGACAGCCACGCCGCAGGCGGCGACGAGCGGGGCCAGCGGCAGCGTGATCTTGTCGCCGACGCCGCCCGTCGAGTGCTTGTCGGAGGTGGGGCGCGAGAGGGCAGAGAAGTCCATCCGCTCCCCCGAGGCGATCATCGCGGCGGTCCAGCGGGAGATCTCGCGCCGGTTCATGCCGTTGAGGAGGATCGCCATGGCCAGCGACGACATCTGCTCGTCAGCGACCGCTCCGCGCGTGTACGCGTCCACCACCCAGTCGATCTGGCTGTCACTCAGCTCGGCCCCGTCGCGCTTGGCGACGATGACCTCCACGGCGTCGTGCTGCGCCATTGCAGCCGTCCTTCCCTCGGGCGCCCCTCGGCGCCATGTCGTCGGTCCCCCTGCGGGACCCATTGAATCGTGCAGGACTCAGCCGCTGACCGGCACCCGGTGGTAGCCGCGCAGCACGAACGTGCCACGCGACTCGGGCTCGCCCGCCAGCCGCAGGTCGGGGAACCGCTCCCACAGCGCGGCGACCGACTCGGCCAGCTCCATGCGTGCCAGCGGCGCTCCCAGGCAGAAGTGCACGCCCACACCGAACGCGAGGTGCGGGTTGGGGTCGCGCGCGACGTCGAACTCGTCGGGATCCGCGAAGGCGGCCGGGTCGCGGTTGGCGGCACCGAGCAGGGCGGCGATCTTCTCGCCCTCGCGGACGACGACACCCCCGACCTCGACGTCCTCGGTCGCCGTCCGCTCGAAGAGCTGCAGCGCCGAGTCGAAGCGCAGCATCTCCTCGACGGTCAGCGGTACGTCGGGACCGGGGCGCAGCCCGCGTCGCAGCATCGCGGTGAGCCCGTTCCCGAACACGTTCACCGAGGCCTCGTGGCCGGCGTTGAGCAGCAGCACGGCCGCCGCCACGACCTCGTCGGAGGTGAGCTCGGTCCCGACCAGGTCGCTGATCAGGTCGTCGGTGGGGTGGGCCCGCCGCTCGTCGGCCAGCTCGCGCACCAGGCCCGCGAAGTCCACCGACGCCGCGACGGCCGCGTCGACCACGCTCTGCGGCGGCGCCGCCTCATACATCCGCACGATCGCCTGCGACCAGTCGCGCAGCGACGGCGAGTAGGAGCGCGGGACGCCCAGCAGGTCCGCGATGACGAGCACCGGCAGCGGCTCGGCATAGTCGCCCACGACGTCGAACGACGTCGCGTCGACCTCGTCGAGCAGCTCGGTGGCCAGCTCCCGCACCCGCGGGCGCAGCCGCTCCACGTGTCCCCGGCTGAAGACGCGCGCCACGGGACGACGCAGCCGGGTGTGCTCCGGCGGCTCGTTCTCCATCATCTGGTTGCGGTGGAGCAGGTTGAACGGCTCCAGCACGTCGGTCGGCTGGCGGTCCTGCCACAGCCGCCCCAGCCGCCGGTCGCGCTGGACGGCGCTCGTCGCGGCGTGGCTGAACGTCACGTAGCGCTGCGTCGGCTCGTGCCACGCCACCTCGTGGCGCGCACGCTCCTGAGCGAAGAAGGGATAGGGATCGGCCACCACCTCGGGCGAGCTCAGGTCGAGGTGCGTGGTGGGTGAGTCAGTGGGGGTCAGCAACGGTGTTCAGGTCCTCAGGTCCGAAGGCGTCGGGCAGCACCTCGTCCATGCGGCGCAGACCGGAGACGGTCCACAGCAGCAGGCTGGGGCCGCCGTTCTCGAAGAGCAGCTGGCGACAGCGGCCGCACGGCATGATGACCTCGCCGCGGCCGTCCACGCACACGAAGTGCGTCAGCCGTCCGCCGCCCGTGATGTGGAGCTGCGAGACCAGCCCGCACTCCGCGCACAGTCCCACGCCGTACGACGCGTTCTCGACGTTGCAGCCCGTGACCACGCGGCCGTCGTCGACGCGGGCGGCAGCCCCGACCGCGTAGTGCGAGTAGGGGATGTAGGCCCGGCTGGCAGCCTCGACCGCGAGCGTCTTGAGCGCCTCCCAGTCGAAGTCGCCGACGGGACCGCCGTGGGGGCCGTCCGGGCCGGCCGCAGCCGGCCCGGACGTCTCGTGGGCAGCCATGGCTAGCCCGCCGATCCCTTGCGATAGATCTCACCGTCTGCGGCCGGCATGCGTAGCCGTTGGGCTGCGAACGCGAGGACCAGCAGGGTGATGACGTAGGGCGTCATCGCGGTGAAGTCACCGGGCACGGTGTCGATCGAGAAGTAGACGGCGCCGAGCACGACGCCCACCATCATCATCACAGCCATCGTGACCTTCTGGCCCTGACGGACCTGCCAGATCCCGTAGGCCAGCGCGAGCACCGCCAGCGCCAGCAGCAGCGCGTGCACGGACTCGCCGCCGCTGCGCAGACCCAGCGCCTGGGTGTAGCCGAAGAGGCCCGAGCCCGTGAGCAGCCCACCGGGGCGCCAGTTGCCGAAGATCATCGCGGCGAGGCCGATGTAGCCACGACCACCGGTCTGGCCGTCGCGGTAGTTGCTGGAGGCGACCAGGGCCAGGAAGCCGCCGGCGAGGCCGGCCATGCCGCCCGAGATGAGCACCGCGGCGAACTTGTAGCGCAGCACCTTCACTCCCAGCGACTCGGCGGCCGTGGGGCTCTCACCCACCGAGCGCAGGCGCAGACCGAACGACGTACGCCACAGCAGGACGTAGGTCAGGAACAGCAGCAGCAGGCTGACCACGACGAGCATGGAGAGGTTCGTGACCAGGGCCCGCAGCAGCGCCGAGACCTCGGAGACGAAGAACAGGTTCTTGTCCTCGATCTCGCCGAGGGCGTCGCTCAGTGGGCCGATGGTGATCGACTGGACGTCGTCGAGCTTCGGCGACTGGGTCTGGCCACCACCGGGCAGGTCCGCGAAGGTGAGGTTCGCGAGGTACTGCACCGCACCGAGCGCGATGATGTTGATGGCGACACCCGAGATGATGTGGTCGACGCCGAACGTCACGGTGGCGACCGCGTGGATCAGGCCGCCGATCGCGCCGAGCAGGATCGCCCCGGCAACGCCGGCCCAGGCACCGTAGTGGTAGCCGAAGAAGCCGGCCCCGTAGGTGCCGAGCACCATCATGCCCTCGAGGCCGATGTTGACGACGCCGGCGCGTTCGGACCAGAGACCGCCCAGACCGGCCAGCATGATCGGCATGGTCGCGATCAGCGTCGCGGACAGCGTGCCGCTCGACGCGACGTCGTCGGCCCCGGTGACCAGGCGCAGGAGCGAGAGCAGGAGCAGGATGCCGCCGATGGCCAGCAGGATCCATCCCACCGAGAGCTTGCGACGGGGGGCAGGCTTGGCCGCCTCGACCTTGCCCGTCGCGGTTGCGGGGACGCTCATGCCGAGACCTCCTTGGTCAGGTTCGTCGACGGACCACCGTCATCGGTTGGTGCTTCGGAGTCGAGCGCCTGGGCGACCCGGCGCTGCTCGACGCGGACACCGGCGCGTCGGACCACCTCGTAGGAGATCACCACGGTGAGGACGATGACGCCCTGGGTGATCGCGACGATGTCCGGGGAGACGCCGACGACGATCTGGAGCTTGTTGGAGCGCTCGTCGAGGTAGGCGAAGAGCAGGGCGCCCAGGGCGATGCCGGCGGGGTGGTTGCGCCCCAGCAGCGCGACCGCGATGCCCGCGAACCCGAGTCCGCCCTGGAACGTCGATCCATAGCTGAAGGAGCTGCCGAAGATGATCGGCAGACCGACCAGCCCGGCCATGCCGCCCGAGATCAGCATGGCGGTGATCGTCATCTTCTTGACGTTGATGCCGCTCGCGACCGCGGCCGTCGTGGACGCGCCGGTCGTGCGCAGGTCGAAGCCGAAGCGGGTCTTGTTGATCACGAACCAGAAGAGGAAGCCCGCGAAGATCGCGATGAAGAGGAACCCGTAGACGTCGGTGCCGGGACCGTCGCCGATCGAGAAGCTCGGGATCCGGCTGCTCTCCGGGATCTCCTTCGTGGCGATGATGTTGCTGCCCTCCTCGCGGACGGCGGCCTTGCGCAGGAAGTAGGCCACCACCGAGGTGGAGATGGCGTTCAGCATGATCGTGCCGATCACCTCGCTGACGCCGCGGGTGGCGCGCAGGACACCGGCGATGCCGGCCCAGGCGGCACCCACGAGGATGGCCGCGAGGATCGCGAGGGCGGTGTTGAGGTAGCCCGGGAGCCAGGCCTCGCCGGCCACCACGGCGGCGACGAAGGCCGCGATGCGGTACTGACCGTCGACGCCGATGTTGAAGAGGTTCATCCGGAAGCCCACCGCGACGGCGAGACCGGAGAGATAGAGCACGGTGCCGTTGTTGATGATGTTGGCGGTGTTGCGGGTCTCGGGGACCGACAGCAGGGTCGACCACACCTCGCCCACCGGGTCGCCGGCGACGATCAGCACCAGGCTGGTGATCGCGAATGCGGCGATCAGCGCGAGCACCGGGGCGGCGAACCCCAGCACCATCTTGGTGATCCGCGGTGTCATGCCTTGTCCTCCCCTGCTCCGGTCATGGCGGAGCCGAGCTGTTCGGGTGTGACGGTGGCGGGGTCGAAGGTCCCCACCATCCGTCCGCGCAGGATGACCTCGATCCGGTCGGACAGGCCGATCAGCTCGTCGAGGTCGGCGGAGATGAGCAGCACCGCCAGGCCCGCCTTGCGGGCGCGCTTGATGTGGTCCCAGATCGCGGCCTGGGCGCCGATGTCGACGCCGCGGGTCGGGTGGGCGGCGACCAGGAGGATCGGCTCGCTGCTCATCTCGCGGCCGACGATCAGCTTCTGCTGGTTGCCGCCGGACAGGGCGCGCGCGAGCACGTCGGGTCCGGGGGTACGCACGTCGTACTCCTCGATGATGCGGATCGTGTCGTTGCGCGCGGCGCGCTTGTCAATGAGACCGTGCTTGTTGGAGGGCTGGCGGGTCTGGTGACCCAGCACGCGGTTCTCCCACAGCGGCGAGTCGAGCAGCAGGCCGTGGCGGTGCCGGTCGGCGGGGATGTAGCCCACGCCGGCCTCGCGGCGATCGCGCGTCGACAGGTCGGTGAGGTCGCGGCCGCTCAACGAGATCGTCCCGGACGCTCCGGGCCGCATGCCGATGATGGCCTCGACCAGCTCCTCCTGGCCGTTGCCCTCGACGCCAGCGATGCCGAGGATCTCGCCGCGGTGGATGTCGAAGGAGATGCCGTCGAGCAGCGCCCGGCCCCCGGTCGTGCTGGGCAGGCTCACGTCGGCGACGCTGAGCAGGACCTCGTCGGTGACCGTGGAGCTCTCGGTGCTCGGGGAGGGGAGCTCGGAGCCGACCATCAGCTCGGCGAGCTGGTGGGAGTCGACCGTGGAGGCGGGGACCGTCGTGACGGTGGTGCCGCCGCGGATCACCGTCACCTCGTCGGCCACGGAGAGGACCTCGTCGAGCTTGTGGGAGATGAAGATGACGCTGAGTCCCTCGGCCTTGAGCTCACGCAGGTTCCCGAAGAGCTCGTCGACCTCCTGCGGGACGAGGACTGCGGTGGGCTCGTCGAGGATGATGATCTTGGCGCCGCGGTAGAGGACCTTGAGGATCTCCACGCGCTGGCGCTGGCCGACGCCGAGCTCCTCGACGAGGGTGTCGGGCTCGATCCCGAGCCCGTAGGCCTGGGAGAGCCGCTCGATCTCGGCACGGGCACCCGAGCCGATGCCGTGGAGCTTCTCGGCCCCGAGGACGACGTTCTCGAGCACCGTCAGGTTGTCGGCGAGCATGAAGTGCTGGAACACCATGCCCACGCCGGCCCGGATGGCGTCGGCGGGCGAGGACAGCGAGACCGTCTGACCGTTGAGCTCGATGGTCCCGGAGTCCGGGGCCTGGACGCCGTAGAGGATCTTCATCAGCGTCGACTTGCCGGCGCCGTTCTCCCCCACGATGGCGTGGATGGTGCTGCGACGCACGTCGATGTTGACGTTGTCGTTGGCGATGACGCCGGGGAACCGCTTGCCGATGCCTTGGAGGCGGACGACCAGGTCACCTGCGGGTGCTTGCGCGGGGCTTGACACGACGCGCATCTCCTTCCGGGGGCGGTGGCTGAGCACGTGTTCGCCCCGGGGAGGTGGGGGACGGGCGACATCGTGTCAGACAGGAGTGGTCCGGGGGTACGCCGCGTGGGCGGCGTCCCCCCGGACCACGGAGTTGATGAGAGGTTGCAGACTACGGAGCGGTCGGGACCGTGATCTCGCCGTCGATGATCTGCTGCTTGTACTCGTCGAGCTGCTCGGAGATGTCGTCCACGAAGCCACCGGTGGTGGAGTAGCCGACACCGTCGACCGAGAGGTCGTAGACCTTCTCGCCGGCAACGTCCTCGCCCTCCTCGAGGGCCTTGAGGTAGTTGTAGACGGCGACGTCGATGTTCTTCAGCATCGAGGTCAGGATGACGTCGCGGACCGACTCGTCGGCGGTGTTGTACTGGTCGGAGTCGACACCGATCGCCCAGCCCTCGGCCTCGGAAGCGGCCTCGAAGACACCGCCACCGGAGCCACCAGCGGCGTGGTAGACGATGTCAGCGCCACCGTCGAACATGCCGGTCGCAGCGGTCTTGCCCTTGGCCGGGTCGGCGAAGCCGGAGAAGTCCGGCGCCTGGCTGAGGTACTGCGTCTCGACCGTGATGTCGGGGTTGACCGTCTCGGCACCAGCGATGTAGCCGGCCTCGAACTTCTGGATGAGCGGGGTCTCGACGCCACCGACGAACCCGATGGTGTCGGTCTCCGTCTTCAGCGCGGCGGCCGCACCGACCAGGAAGGAGCCCTGCTCCTCGGCGAAGACCAGGTTGGCGATGTTGTCGCCCTGAGCACCGGAGTCGTCGATGATCGCGAAGTTGACCTCGGGGTACTCCGGGGCGACCTTGGCGACCGACGCGGAGTAGGCGAAGCCCACCGCGATGACGGGGTTGTAACCGTTGTCGGCGAAGACGCGCAGACGCTCCTCACGAGCGGTCTCGGCCTCACCGTCCTTGGCCTCGGACTCCTCGGTCTCGAAGCCGAACTCCTCCATGGCCTGGTCCATGCCCTTGGCGGCCGAGTCGTTGAACGACTGGTCACCGCGGCCACCGACGTCATAGGCCATGCCGACCTTCAGCTCGGACTCGCTGGCGTTGTCGGATCCGCCATTGCTGGTCTCATTGTCATCATCGTCGCTACCGCAAGCGGACAGGGCGAGAACCCCTGCCGTCAGCACAGCTGCGAACTTCGTCGTACGACGCAAGACGCCTCCTCAGGCTCTGTGCGCCTCATGTGGGGCGCTACATGGTCACCTAACCATGCCGTCAGGGCCGTCGCTGACAACTGCGCCGAACCGTTATCAGGCAGTGACCACAGGTCCCGTCGGGCGCGGGACCTCAGTCCCGTCGACCCCTGTCCCAGAGTCCCGAATCCCCCATTTCAGGCGCGATCCGCCGGACGGGTTCAGACAGGCGCGAGGCTGATCAGGGCCGCATGGGCGAGCACGCCGCTGGCGATCAGCAGCGCCCCCTCGTCGACGCGCAGGTTGCCCTGGTGCAGGTCGTAGGTCGGACCGCCGGGCGTGCGCGTCCCGAGCCGCCCCATCGCTCCCGGGACGCGGTCGAGGTACCACCCGAAGTCCTCTCCGCCCAGGCTCTGCTGGGTCGAGACGTGACCCACCGAGCCGACCACCCGCTCGACGGCGCGACCCAGGAGCCCGGTGCACGCATGGTCGTTGACCACGGGCGGGACACCGCGCTGATAGCCGACCTCCGCGTGCACGCCGTACGGCGCGACGATCTGCTCGACCAGCTCGCGCACGAGGTGCTCGGCGTCGGACCACGCGACGGCGTCGAGCATCCGCACGGTGCCGGCCACCCGCCCGGTGTCGGGGATGACGTTGTGCGTGGCACCCGCGCGGACCAGCCCCCACACGACGCTCGCGCCCGCACGAGGGTCCAGCCGGCGCGACAGGATCGCGGGAAGCTCGGTGACCAGCTTGCCCAGCGCGAAGGTCAGGTCCTCGGTCAGGTGGGGCCGCGAGGTGTGGCCGCCGGCCCCGCGCAGCCGGACGTCGAGCTGGTCCGCGGCTCCGGTGAGCGGCCCCTCGCGCAGCCCCACCTGACCGACGTCGAGGGTGGGGTCGCAGTGCAGCCCGAAGACCTGGCCCACCTCGTCGAGGGCGCCGAGCCCGATCAGCCGCAGCGCGCCTCCCGGCATGACCTCCTCGGCGGGCTGGAACAGCAGCCGCACCCGCCCCTGGAGCAGACCCTGGCGGTGCAGGGCCGCCAGCGCGATCCCCGCGCCCACCAGTCCCACGGTGTGCACGTCGTGCCCGCAGGCGTGCGCGACGCCCTCCACGGTGCTCGCCCACGGGTCGCCGGTGGTGTCCTGCACGGGAAGGGCGTCGAGGTCGGCGCGCAGCGCGATCCGCTGGCCCGCGTCGCCGAGGTCCGCGATCAGTCCTGAGCGCGGGAGCGCGGTGATCTTCCAGCCGACGTCCTGCAGACGCTGCGAGACGAGGGCGGAGGTCCGCGCCTCGTGCCACGACAGCTCGGGGTGGGCGTGCACGTCGCGACGCATGGCGATGAGCTCGTCCGCGTGGTCGTGGAGCACGGAGGTGAGCAGGCGTGAGGCGTCGGAGGCTTCCGGAGCGGAGGTGGACATCGCGGTCAACTCTAGTTCAGCGGTCGTCAGCCGTGCGTTTCCACTGCCGTCTCCCCCTGGCCCCGCGTCCCCGCGTCGTACGCCGCCAGGATCCGGTCGGCGGCCTCGGGAGCCGCCATCTCGCCGGCCAGCACCGCCTCGTGGACCTCGTCACGGACGGCGGCCACGGCGGCCGAGCGCCGCAGCCGCTGGTCGAGCTCGTCGCGGACCAGGGCCCAGGTGAAGTCCAGCTGCTGACCGGCGCGCTTGTGCGCCAGCCCCTCGTCGCCGAGATGCTCGCGATGGGCCAGCACCCGCTCCCACAGGTCGCTCACGCCGGTGCCCTCCAGGGCCGAGCAGGTGACGACCGGCGGCGCCCACTCCCCCCTGCCGTGCACCAGCCGGAGCGCGCCGGCCAGCTCCCGGGCGGCGCCGCGCGCCTCCTGCTCCCGGTCGCCGTCGGCCTTGTTGACCGCGATCACGTCGGCGATCTCGAGGATGCCCTTCTTGATGCCCTGCAGCTGGTCGCCGGTGCGAGCCAGCGTGAGGAAGAGGAACGTGTCGACCATGCCGGCCACGGTCACCTCGGACTGCCCGACGCCGACGGTCTCGACCAGCACGACGTCATAGCCCGCGGCCTCGAGGACGATCATCGCCTGGGTGGTGGCGCGCGCGACACCGCCGAGCGTCCCGGCCGACGGCGAGGGCCGGATGTAGGCGTTCGGGTCGGCCCCGAGGCGCGCCATCCGGGTCTTGTCCCCGAGCACCGAGCCTCCCGTGCGCACCGACGAGGGATCGACCGCCAGCACACCGACCCGCTGGCCCGCAGCGGTCAGCTCGCTGCCGAGCGCCTCGATGAAGGTGGACTTGCCGACGCCGGGCACGCCGGAGACGCCGACCCGGATCGCTCCCCCGGCGTCGGGGGTGAGGTCGGCGAGGAGCTCGCGCGCCGCGGCGCGATGGTCGGGGCGCGAGGACTCGACCAGCGTGATCGCGCGGGAGACGTCGGCGCGGCGCCCCTCACGGATCCCCGCGAGGAGGGCCGCCACGTCGACGGCGCGCGAGCGCCGGGAGGAGGCTTCGGCCATCAGTCGGCGAGCTGCGCCGACAGCTTCTCGAGCAGCTCGAGACCGGCCTCCGCGATCACCGTGCCGGGCAGGAAGACAGAGGCGGCCCCCATGTCCCTGAGCGTCTGGACGTCGTCGGGCGGGATGACCCCGCCGATCACGATCATGATGTCCGGACGGCCCTGCTCGGCCAGGGCTGCCTTCAACGCAGGCAGCAGCGTGAGGTGGCCCGCGGCGAGCGATGAGACACCGACGACGTGCACGTCGGCGTCGATCGCCTGCTGCGCGACCTCCTCCGGGGTGGAGAACAGCGGCCCCACGTCGACGTCGAAGCCCATGTCGGCGAAGGCCGTCACCACGACCTTCTGTCCGCGGTCGTGACCGTCCTGGCCCATCTTGGCGACGAGGATGCGGGGACGGCGCCCCTCGTCCTCCTCGAACTTCTCGGTTGCCTCGAGGACGGCGGCGAGCTTGCCGTCGGAGGCGTCGGCGGAGGCGTCGCGATACACGCCGCTGATCGTACGGATCACCGCCTGGTGGCGGCCATAGACCTTCTCCAGCGCCTCGGAGATCTCACCCACGGTCGCCTTCGCCCGAGCGGCGTCGACGGCCAGCTTGAGCAGGTTCCCGTCCAGCGAGCCCCCCTCCTGGTGGCCGGCCGCGGCCGAGTTGGTCAGCGCCTCCAGCGTGCGTCGTACGTCGTCGTCGTTGCGCTCGGCGCGCAGCCGCTCGAGCTTGGCGACCTGCTGGCGGTAGACGTCGTCGTTGTCGACGCGCAGGACGTCGAGCTTGTCCTCGGCAGCCAGGCGGTAGGTGTTGATGCCGATGACCTTCTGCGCACCGGAGTCGATCCGGGCCTGGGTGCGGGCCGCGGCCTCCTCGATGCGCATCTTGGGGATGCCCTGCTCGATGGCCTTGGCCATGCCGCCGGCGGCCTCGGCCTCCTGGATGTGGGCCCAGGCCTTCTCGGCGAGGTCGTGGGTGAGCCTCTCGACGTAGTAGGAGCCTGCCCACGGGTCGATGATCCCGGTCGTGCCGGACTCCTGCTGCAGCAGCAACTGGGTGTTGCGCGCGATCCGGGCCGAGAAGTCGGTCGGCAGCGCGATCGCCTCGTCGAGGGCGTTGGTGTGCAGCGACTGGGTGTGCCCCTGGGTCGCGGCCATCGCCTCGATCGCCGTGCGCTGGACGTTGTTGAACACGTCCTGGGCGGTGAGCGACCAGCCGGAGGTCTGGCTGTGCGTGCGCAGGCTCAGCGACTTGGGGTTCTTCGGGTCGAACTCCCGCACCAGCCGCGCCCACAGGGCCCGGGCGGCGCGCATCTTGGCGACCTCCATGAAGAAGTTCATGCCGATCGCCCAGAAGAAGCTCAGCCGCGGCGCGAACTTGTCGATGTCGAGGCCGGCCGCCAGGCCCGCCCGGATGTACTCGACGCCGTCGGCCAGCGTGTAGGCCAGCTCGAGGTCGGCGGTCGCGCCGGCCTCCTGGATGTGGTAGCCGGAGATGGAGATCGAGTTGAAGCGCGGCATCTTCGCCGAGGTGTAGCTGAAGATGTCGGAGATGATCCGCATCGACGGCAGCGGCGGGTAGATGTAGGTGTTGCGGACCATGAACTCCTTGAGGATGTCGTTCTGGATGGTCCCCGTGAGCTGCTCCGGCTTCACCCCCTGCTCCTCGGCCGCCACGATGTAGAGGGCCAGGACCGGCAGCACGGCGCCGTTCATCGTCATCGACACCGACATCTCGTCCAGCGGGATGCCGTCGAAGAGGGTGCGGGCGTCGTAGATCGAGTCGATCGCCACGCCCGCCATGCCGACGTCGCCGCGCACCCGGGGGTGGTCGGAGTCGTAGCCGCGGTGGGTCGCGAGGTCGAAGGCGACGCTCAGCCCCTTCTGACCGGCCGCGAGGTTGCGGCGGTAGAACGCGTTGGACGCCTCGGCGGTGGAGAAGCCGGCGTACTGACGCACGGTCCAGGGCTGGGTCGTGTACATCGTCGGGTAGGGCCCGCGCAGGAACGGCGTGAGGCCCGGCCAGGTGTCGAGGGCGTCGAGGCCCTCGAGGTGCTCGGGGCCGTAGACCGGCAGGATGTCGATGCCCTCGGGTGAGGGCCACGGCGCGGTCCCCGACTCGACGGCCGGCTTCTCGCCTGCCGAGCCGGTGACGGCCCTCTCCCCCTCGAGCGGGAGCCCCGCGAAGCTCTTCGGAATACTCATGCCAGGTTCTCCCTCGTGCGGGTGAGGAACGCGAGTGCGTCGACCCCGATCGAACAGCTGTCGTCGACCGCGAGCCCGTCACCGACGGACTCGGGCTTGCCGGCCAGGATGATCCAGCGGGCGCCCGCCTCGCGCAGCGCGGAGACCAGCTCGCCGGCCCACGCGGCGTACGTCTTGTCGGCGCCGGCGAGGCACACCACCGGCTGACCGGCGTAGGAGGCCAGCACGTCGGCGACCCCGTCGGTCGCACCGGCGAGCTCCACGCGGATGCCGCCGGCGGCGAACAGGTTGGTGGCGAAGGTCGCGCGGGCGGTGTGCGAGGCGATCGTGCCCATGGTCGCGAGAAAGACCGGCGTGGTGGCCGGCTCGTCGCGCAGCGCCTCGAACGGCGCCCCGTAGCGGCGTACGGCGCTCGCGGCCGGGTGCGGCTCGCGCTCGGGCAGCACCTCGTCGAGGTTCGGGAACTCGCTCACGCCGGTGATCGGGCGCTTGCGCCGGGCGATCTCCTTGTCGCGGCGGGCGGCGACCTCGTCGATGCGCGCCTGCAGGGATCCGTCCGCCAGCGCGGCGGCGATGCCTCCGGCCTCCTCGATGCGTCCGAACTCCTCCCACGCCACGCGGGCGAGGTCGTCGGTCAGCTTCTCGACGGCGTAGGAGCCGCCGGCCGCGTCGGTCACCTTCGCGACGTGCGACTCGGAGATCAGCAGCGAGGAGGTGTTGCGGGCGATCCTGCGGCCGAACGCGTCGGGGACGCCGAGCGTCGAGTCGAACGGCAGCACCGTGATCGCCTCCGCTCCCCCGACACCGGCGGAGAAGGTGGCGACGGTGGTGCGCAGCATGTTGACCCAGGGGTCGTACTTGCTCATCATCGGGCGGCTGGTGACCGCCTGCTGGCGCTGGCCGCCGGCGTCGGCGGACGCTCCGCTCAGCTCGGCCACCCGGGCCCACAGGCGGCGCGCGGCCCGGAGCTTGGCGATCGTGGGGAACTGCTCGTCGGTGGCGGCGTAGCGGAACTCGATCAGACCGAGCGCGTCATCGACGCCGATGCCGGCCGCCTCGAGCGCCCGGAGGTACGCCGCCCCGACGGCGAGGCTGTAGCCCAGCTCCTGGCCCTCGGAGGCCCCGCGGTCGTGCACGGCGGTCCCGTCGACCACCAGGCCCAGGACACCCGCCTCACGGGCGAGCTCGGCGATGCGGGCGAGCGCGGAGAGGTCGACGTCGAGGGATGCCCGCACCGCGGCGGCGACGGGGTCGGCGCCGAGGTTGGTGCCCTCGGCAGGGCTGACGCCCCGCTCGCGCAGCACGGCCAGCAGGGCCTCGGCGGCACCCACCTGGTCACCGGGCGCATCGAGGACCACCGGCGCCAGGTCCAGCAGCACGCCGTCGAGCACGGTGTCGAGGTCGCCGGCCGCGAGGCCCTCGCCGATGCCGACCCACAGCGAGGTGGCGCCGTTCTCGAGGTCGACCAGCACGGACTCGTTGGCGGCCTTGGCCGCCGGACCGTCGACGTGCACACGGATGTCCCAGCCGGTCTCCGGGCGGGTCACGACCCGGCCCCGCGTGAACGGGGCCGCGCCGGCGTCGCCGAGGGCCGGGAGCCCCTCGACCGCCTCGGCGGTCCCGATCGGGGCGACGGATATCCCGTCGAGGGTCGTGCGGGACAGCTTGTCCCACACAGTGGAATCGGAGTCTTCGTCTCGGAGCCGTCCCGACTTGCGCAGCACGGCGGCGGTGATCTTCTCCCAGTCCGCCGCGGTGTGCCGATCCTCGGGAGACGCCAGAGCGAGTCGGTCCTGCTCGGAGCCAGAGGTCATGTGGGCAGGATAGAACAGCCCGCGCGGGGTCCGTGACGGGTCCGAATCCACGCGGGACGATTGGTGCCTTTGGTCCCGGCCGGCGGGTCGGACGACATTGACCGACGGGTAACAAGGCATAAGTCACAGGGTCCGCACCCCCAGCCACCGCCAAGTGCCGGTACGGTGACCTCTTGTGGCAACCCCGACTCTCGTAAACGGCAGCCGGTCGACGCGATCCACGATCGCGCTGAAGATCCTGATGGCCGTCAGTGGCCTGATCTTCGTCGGCTATCTCCTGCTGCACATGTACGGCAACCTCAAGGTCTTCAACGGGCAGGAGGCGTTCGACGAGTACGCCCACCACCTGCGGACCTTCGGCGAGCCCATGCTCCCCTACAGCGGTCTGCTGTGGGCGATGCGCGTCCTCCTCATCGCTGCCCTGGTGGGACACGCCTACGCGGCGTTCCAGCTGTGGGCGCGGGCGAAGAAGGCACGACCGACCAAGTACGTCATGAAGAAGGCGGTGGCAGCGACCCTCTCCTCGCGGATGATGCGGTGGGGCGGTGTCGCCCTCCTGTTCTTCGTGGTGTTCCACATCCTCCACCTGACAACGCACACCATCAACCCGGCCGGCGACTACGACTCGCCGTACTCGAACGTGGTGGAGTCGTTCCAGGAGTGGTGGGTGACGCTCATCTACCTGTTGGCCCTGGCTGCCCTCGGGATGCACCTGCGCCACGGCGTGTGGAGCGCGTGCCAGACCCTGGGCTACACCAACACCGCCAGGTCCCGCGCCCGCGCCAACTTCGCCGGCGTGGCCGTCGCGGTCATCATCGCCGGCGGGTTCGCCCTCGTTCCCCTGGCCGTTCTCGTCGGCCTCGTCGACTAAGGGCTGATTCCATCCATGACAACACTCAAGGACTCCGACCTCGTGTCTGATGCAGCCGGGTACTTCACCCTGGGCGAGCCGATCGCCGACACCAAGGCACCCGCCGGGCCCCTCGCCGAGAAGTGGTCCCGGCGCAAGTTCGAGGCTCGCCTCGTCAACCCCGCCAACCGCCGCAAGATGTCGGTGATCATCGTCGGCACCGGCCTGGCCGGCGGCGCCGCCGCCGCCACGCTGGGCGAGGCCGGCTACGTCGTGAAGTCGTTCTGCTACCAGGACTCGCCGCGTCGTGCCCACTCGATCGCCGCACAGGGCGGCATCAACGCCGCCAAGAACTACAAGGAGGACGGCGACTCCACCCAGCGTCTCTTCTACGACACCGTCAAGGGCGGTGACTACCGCGCCCGGGAGACCAACGTCTACCGGCTCGCGGAGGAGAGCGCCAACATCATCGACCAGTGCGTCGCCCAGGGCGTCCCCTTCGCCCGCGAGTACGGCGGACTGCTCGACAACCGCTCCTTCGGCGGCGTGCAGGTCTCCCGCACGTTCTACGCCCGCGGCCAGACCGGTCAGCAGCTGCTGATCGGGGCCTACCAGGCCATGGAGCGCCAGGTGAAGGCCGGCACCGTCACGCAGTACACCCGCCACGAGATGCTCGAGCTGATCATGGTCGACGGCAAGGCTCGCGGCATCGTCGCGCGCGACATGGTCACCGGTGAGATCCAGACCCACCTGGCCGACGCGGTCGTGCTCGCCACCGGCGGCTACGGCAACGTCTTCTTCCTCTCCACCAACGCGATGGGCTCCAACGTCACCGCGTCGTGGCGTGCGCACCGCAAGGGCGCGCTGATGGCGAACCCCTGCTACACGCAGATCCACCCGACCTGCATCCCGGTCGCCGGCAGCCACCAGTCCAAGCTCACGCTGATGAGCGAGTCGCTGCGCAACGACGGTCGGATCTGGGTGCCCAAGCGCGCCGAGGACTGCACCAAGGACCCGCGTGACATCGCCGAGGAGGACCGCGACTACTACCTGGAGCGGATCTATCCCTCCTTCGGCAACCTGGTCCCCCGCGACATCGCGTCGCGACAGGCCAAGAACATGTGCGACGACGGCCGCGGCGTCGGCCCCGAGGTCGACGGCGTGCGTCGGGGTGTCTACCTCGACTTCGCCGAGGCGATCGGCCGGCTCGGCAAGGACGCGGTCGAGGCGAAGTACGGCAACCTCTTCGACATGTACGCGCAGATCACCGGCGAGGACCCCTACACCACGCCGATGCGCATCTACCCCGCCGTGCACTACGTGATGGGCGGGCTGTGGGTCGACTACGACCTGGCGTCCAACCTGCCCGGTCTCTTCGTCGCGGGCGAGGCGAACTTCTCCGACCACGGAGCCAACCGCCTCGGCGCCTCGGCGCTGATGCAGGGCCTCGCGGACGGCTACTTCGTGCTCCCCAACACGATCCGCGACTACCTCGCGGACGCGCCGTTCGACAAGATCGACGAGAGCCACCCGGCGGTCGTCGAGGCGCGTCAGTCCGTGGAGTCGCGCATCGCTCAGTTCCTCAGCACCAACGGAACCCGCAGCGTCGACAGCTACCACCGCGAGCTCGGCAACATCATGTGGGAGTACTGCGGCATGGAGCGGACCGAGGAGGGCCTGAAGAAGGCCATCGGCCTGATCCAGGCGCTGAAGGCGGACTTCTGGAAGAACGTCAAGGTGCTCGGCACCGCGGACAGCCTCAACCAGTCCCTCGAGCGAGCCGGCCGCGTGGCCGACTTCATCGAGCTCGGTGAGCTGATGTGCGTCGACGCCCTCAACCGCCGCGAGTCCTGCGGCGGCCACTTCCGTGCCGAGTCCCAGACCGAGGACGGCGAGGCACTGCGCGACGACGCCAACTTCGCGTACGTCGCCGCGTGGGAGTGGGGTGGCGATGACGGCCAGCCCGTCCTGCACAAGGAAGACCTGGTCTACGAAGCCATCGAGATGAAGCAGCGGAGCTACAAGTGAGACTGACCCTCAACATCTGGCGCCAGCCCAACTCCTCGTCGCCGGGCAAGATGCAGACCTACGCGGTCGACGAGGTCTCGGAGGACATGTCGTTCCTCGAGATGCTCGACGTCCTCAACGAGGATCTCAACGCCAAGGGCGAGGACCCTGTGGCGTTCGACTCCGACTGTCGCGAGGGCATCTGCGGCGCGTGCGGCCTGATGATCAACGGCCAGGCGCACGGCCCGGAGGTCACCACGACGTGCCAGCTGCACATGCGCTCCTTCAAGGACGGTGACGAGATCACCATCGAGCCGTGGCGCGTCGACGCGTTCCCCGTGCTCAAGGACCTCGTCGTCGACCGTGGGGCGCTCGACCGGATGATCCAGCAGGGCGGCTTCATCTCCGTCAACACCGGATCCGCTCCCGACGCGCACGCGGCGCCGGTGCCGAAGAACAAGGCCGACCGGGCCTTCGACGCCGCCACCTGCATCGGGTGCGGCGCCTGCGTGGCCGCCTGCCCCAACGGGTCGGCCTCGCTGTTCGTCGGCGCGAAGATCACCCACCTCGGCGAGCTCCCCCAGGGGCAGCCGGAGCGCGACACCCGCGTCGTCAACATGATGGCCCAGCACGACCACGAGGGCTTCGGTGGCTGCACCAACATCGGTGAGTGCACCGCCGCCTGCCCCAAGGGGATCCCGCTCGACGTGATCTCCCAGCTCAACCGGGACCTGCGCACCGCGATGAAGCACGGTCTCTGAGCAGACCCGCAGCACGACACACGAGCCGCCCGGAGTCCTCGACTCCGGGCGGCTCTGTCGTCACGTGGGCCTCACGCCTTGGGCCTCACGCCGTGCGGGCTCACTCCGTGCGCGTCGCCCGCCAGGCCCTGAGCCCCAGTGCCCCCAGCGCCGCCGCGATCGCGAAGTTCACGACGATCAGCACCGTGTGCGCGACCCAGTAGCCGGTCGCCCGCTCCTCCCCTGCCTGGTAGGCCTCCAGCAGGTTCCTGGCGAAGTTGCCGAAGGAGAAGACGTTCCAGGCGGCGACGGCCAGCAGCAGCATCGCGTGCTTGCGTTCGAACCTCACGGGTGGGGATCCTTTCGACGGCGGATGGCGACCAGCGCCAGCGTCGCGGCCCCTCCGGCCGCGAAGATCTTGCCCCGTTCGGCCAGCGAGGGGCCCCGGGGGCCGGGGAGCTTGCGCAGCTCGACCCGGGTGGCGGCGATGCGGGCCGCCTCACGCTCCTGCTCCCGCTCGCGGCGCAGGCGCGCCCGCTTCGCGGTGTGTGCCCACGACGCGGCGAAGAGCACCACCCGCGAGAAGTAGTTGATCCAGACCGCGACGATCAGGGCGATCCCGAACGCCTGGAAGGCCGGCTGGCCGCGCGTGCTGGCAAGCAGCAGCCCGGAGAGCTCCTTGAGCAGCTCGAAGCTGAGGGCTCCCAGCAGGGCGCCCTTCCACAGTGACAGTCTCGGGGTGTCGGAGTCGGCCAGCAGCCGGAAGAGCAGGTAGAACAGCAGGGCGCTGGCGGCCACGCCGATCACGATGGTGAGCACGAGCAGCAGCGGCGCGAGCTCCGTGCCCAGGCGGACCAGCTCGAGGGCCTGCTCCGAGAACCCGCGCACGAAGCCGGACACCGTCACGCTGAGCAGCAGCGCCGCGCCCACCACGACCAGGGTGAGCAGGTCGCGCAGCTTGCCGGCCACGAAGCTGGGCTGCTCGTCGTCGGGGAGCTCGAAGACCGTTCGCAGGCCGTTGCGCATCGCCGAGAGCCAACCCAGCCCGGTGTAGAGCCCGGCCACGAATCCCACGAGCCCGACCGCGCCGGCCGCGTCCTCGATGTCGGCGAGCGACAGGTCACCCTCGTCGGGGCCCAGGATCCCGGGCAGCACCTCGTTGAGCGCGCGGACGAGGTCGATGCGGACCTCGGGGTAGGCCTTCGCCACGAACCCGACCACGAAGAACGAGAGAGCCAGGATCGGGAAGAAGGACAGGAAGCCGTAGTAGGTGATGCTGCCGGCCAGGACGTTGCCCTTGACCGCCAGGTAGTGCTGCACCATCCGCACGGCATGGTCGACCAGCGGGCGACGCAGCCGTGCCGTCTCCAGCCTCCGGGAGGCGCGGCTCGCCAGGTCGCTCATGGCTCAGCAGACCGAGGTCACGTCGTGGGTGAGGGCGCGCGGAGGGGGAAGTCCTCCGTGGGCTTCCAGCCCACGTCGGCATCGTGGACGTAGAGGTGGAACTGGCGGGCCTCGAAGACGCACTCGAACTCGGCGAGCTCCTCGAACGCCCGGTCCAGGGCCTCGTCGGAGAGGTGATGGGCCACGGTGACGTGCGGGTGGTAGGGGAAGTCCAGGTCCACCGCCAGCGGCCCGCGTCGTACGGCGATCGCGAGCTGCTCGCACTCGGAGATTCCCTCGGCGACCATCACGAACACCACGGGCGAGACCGGCCGGAAGGTCCCCGTGCCCCGCAGCCGCACCCGGAAGCCGTGTCGCTGCGCGGAGACCTCGCGCAGGTGCTCGACCACCGCCGAGAACTGCTCGTCGGGCACCTCGGTCGGGGGGATCAAGGTGATGTGCGTCGGGATCTTGGCCGCGGTCGCGTCGCCGATCGACGTCCGGTAGTCCTGGAGCTGCTGCGCCCAGGGCTCCGGCAGGGCGAGGGCTACTCCGATGGTGGGCACGCGGACGACCCTACTGCGCCACGAGCGGCACGAAACCGACCCGGTCGTAGACGTCGCGCAGGGTGGACTCGGCGACGGCGTTGGCCTTCTCGGCGCCCTGGCGCAGGACCTTGTCGAGCTCGCCGCGATCAGCCATCAGCTCCAGGGTGCGGTCCCGGAAGGGCGTCACGAAGTCGACCACGACCTCCCCGAGGTCCTTCTTGAGGTCGCCGTAGCCGCGTCCCTCGTACTCCTGCTCGAGGGCGGTCACCTCGCGGCCGGTGAGCGCAGAGAAGATCGTCAGCAGGTTGCTCACGCCGGGCTTGTTCTCCGGGTCGAAGCGCACCACTGCCTCGGAGTCGGTGACCGCGGAGCGGATCTTCTTGGCGCTGACCTTGGGGTCGTCGAGCATGTCGATGATGCCGCCCGCCGACGACGCCGACTTCGACATCTTGGCGGTGGGCTCCTGCAGATCGGTGATCTTCGCCGTGGCCTTCATGATGTAGGGCTCGGGGAGCCGGAAGGTCTTCTTGTAGCGGTGGTTGAACCGCTGGGCCAGGTCGCGGGTGAGCTCGAGGTGCTGGCGCTGGTCCTCGCCCACCGGCACGAAGTGCGGGCGATAGAGCAGGATGTCGGCGGCCTGCAGGATCGGGTAGGTGAAGAGGCCGACGCTGGCCGCGCCCTCGCCGCCCTTGGCGGACTTGTCCTTGAACTGCGTCATCCGCCGGGCCTCACCGAAGCCGGTCAGGCACTGCAGCACCCAGCCGAGCTGGGCGTGGGCCGGCACCTGGCTCTGCACGAAGATCGCGGAGCGCTCGGGATCGACGCCGGCGGCGATCAGCTGGGCCGTCGAGCGCAGGCAGCGCTCACGCAGCACCTTGGGGTCCTGCTCGACCGTGATCGCGTGCAGGTCGGCGATGAAGAAGAACGGCTCATGCTCGTCCTGCAGCGTCACCCACTGACGCAGCGCCCCGAGGTAGTTGCCGAAGTGGAACGAGTCGGCCGTCGGCTGGATGCCCGAGAGGATGCGTGGGCGGCGGTCAGTCATGGGGGGCGCTGCGGAGGGCATGGCGCGATTGTTTCATTCCTGCTCGGTCTGCGGCGGGTCCGGGTAGGACGGCTCGCGCAGACGCCGCACCACGCCGTACTGCCGCACGCCGGCGGGCGCGTGGCGCACTGGGTCGAAGCGCAGCTCGGGATCGTCCTCCCCCGGCTCGGCGACCTCGAGGAAGCCGCGCCGCGTCCAGGCGCCACCGGGGCGCGACGTGGAGAGCTCGAAGCGCAGGTGGGCGCCGGGCGGAGCGCCGACCGGCGTCAGGGAGAGCAGCAGCGGTCCGCCCGCGGTCGCGACCGGCAGCAGCGAGGTGAGGGCACCGTCGTCGACGGCGATCCGCGGCAGCAGCACGTGCCGGGTCGCCACTCCGAGGCCGGTGCTCGCCACCAGCAGGTCCGCATCCCGCCCGGTCGCGGGGTCAGGCACGCGGATCGCCAGACCCCAGATGTCCGGAACAGGCGCAGGCAGACCCACCGCGCGGGAGATGCGGACGCGGCAGGCGTGGGAGCCGGGTCGGTCGAGCAGGGCGACACCGGTCTCCTCGCCGGCCGCCTCGATCACCAGCGTCGCGTCGGCGACCTGGCCGCGCGGGTGCAGCGACCGGCCGTGAGCGAGGCCGGTGCGCAGGGCGCCGACGACGGTGAAGGCACCGCGCAGGCCGGCACCGATCAGCCGAACGGGGGCGGTCGCGTCGAGCGTGGGGGCGGGCATGGGTCGCACTCCTCGGGTCGGCGTCGAGTGATGGGTACCCCTCAGTCGGTGGGACACACCTGCGCGCCGCGCCGTACGTCGCGCTGGTGCAGCCCGGCGGAGACGAGCAGGACGGCGAGGCCGACCACCGAGAGGCCCGCGCCCACCAGAGCCGGTGCGCGGTAGCCCAGACCAGCAGCGATGACGAGCCCGCCGAGCCAGGCGCCCAGGGCGTTGGCGAGGTTGAGCGAGGCGTGGTTGAGCGCCGCGCCGAGCGTCTGCGCCTCGCCGGCCACGGCCATCAGCCGCAGCTGCAGGTTGACGACCAGGACGGAGCCGGTGACCGTCACCAGGAAGGCTCCGCCGATGGCCCACCAGCCGAGAGGCGTGAGCAGCGCGAAGAGCAGCAGGACCAGCCCCATGGCCACCGAGGAGAGCAGGAGCGAGCGGAAGACCGACCAGTCGGCGAGCACGCCGCCCAGCCAGGTCCCGACGATCATGCCGAGTCCGAACACGAGCAGGAAGACGGGCACGGCCGAGGAGGTCAGCCCGCCCACCTCCGTGATCGTGGGCGAGATGTAGGACAGCACCGCGAACATGCCGCCGAAGCCGACGGCACCGACCGCGAGGGTGAGCCAGACCTGGGGGCGGGCGAGGGCGCCCAGCTCGCGGCGACCGGTGGCGGCCCGGTCCCCGGCCACCGACGGCACGAAGAGCAGCACCAGGAGCACGGTGAGCGCCCCGAGCACGGTCACCGCCCAGTAGGCCGATCGCCAGCCGAGATGCTGCCCCATCCAGGTCGCTGCCGGCACGCCGGCGACGTTGGCCACGGACAGGCCCATCATCACGCTGGCCACGGCGCGACCCCGGCGCTCGGGGGTCGCGAGGCTGGCCGCGAGCAGCGAGGCGACACCGAAGTAGGCGCCGTGCGGGAGACCCGCGACGAAGCGGGCGCCGGCGAGCGTGGCGAAGTCCGGGGCCACGGCGCTCGCGGCGTTGCCCACCGCGAAGGCGACCATCAGCCCGACCAGCACCGCGCGACGCGGCAGACGGGCGAAGAGGAACGCGAGCAGGGGTGCTCCGACCACCACCCCGAGGGCGTACGCCGAGATGATGTGGCCGCTGGTGGGGATGGAGACACCCACCCCGTCGGCGATCTCCGGCACCAGCCCCATCGTGACGAACTCGGTCGTGCCGATCGCGAAGCCGCCGGTGGCCAGGGCCAGCAGGGCCAGGGCGAAGTGGGCCGGTCGACGGGGGGAACCGTCCAGCGTCGGGCCGATGTCCTCGGGCGCGATCGTGGAAGGGGGCACTCAGCGTGGAACGACCCGCGCGGGGACGCTATTCCGTCCTGGGGTGTGACACGAGCCGCTCGACGCGGACGCCCCCGCCCCGAGTGCCTGCCACAGGGGCAGGTGCTCGGAACGAGGGCGTCGGGTCAGGCGCGGAGCGGGTCGCTCAGGCCAGCTGCGCGAGCGCCGCGTTCAGCGTCGCGGAGGGACGCATCACGTCGGCGGCCTTCTGCGCGTCGGGCTGGAAGTAGCCGCCGATGTCGGCGGGCGAGCCCTGGACCGCGAGCAGCTCCTCGTTGATCTTGTCCTCCTGCGAGCCGAGGGTCTCGGCGAGCTGGGCGAAGGCGGCGGCGAGCTCCGCGTCCTCGCTCTGGGCGGCGAGCTCACGTGCCCAGTAGAGCGCGAGGTAGAAGTGGCTGCCCCGGTTGTCGATCTGACCGGCCTTGCGGCTGGGCGACTTGTTCTCGGTGAGGAAGGTCGCCGTCGCCCGGTCGAGGGTGTCGGCCAGGATCTGCGCGCGCGGGTTGTCCGAGGTCTGCGCAAGGTGCTCGAAGCTCACCGCGAGCGCGAGGAACTCGCCCAGGCTGTCCCAGCGCAGGTGGTTCTCCTTGACCAGCTGCTGGACGTGCTTGGGGGCCGAGCCACCGGCGCCGGTCTCGAAGAGGCCGCCGCCGTTGATCAGCGGGACCACCGAGAGCATCTTGGCGCTGGTGCCGAGCTCGAGGATCGGGAACAGGTCGGTGAGGTAGTCACGCAGCACGTTGCCGGTCACCGAGATGGTGTCCTCTCCGCGACGGATCCGCTCGAGGGAGAACTTCGTCGCCTCGACCGGAGACATGATCTCGATCTGCAGGCCCTCGGTGTCGTGCTCGGGGAGGTACTGCTTCACCTTGGCGATCAGGTTGCGGTCGTGGGCACGGGTCTCGTCGAGCCAGAAGACGGCCGGCGTGCCGGTGGCGCGGGCGCGGGTCACGGCCAGCTTGACCCAGTCGCGGATCGGGACGTCCTTGGCCTGGCAGGCGCGCCAGATGTCACCGGGGGCGACCTGGTGCTCCATCAGCACCGTGCCCGCCGAGTCGAGCACCTGGATGGTGCCGGCGGTGGGCGCCTCGAAGGTCTTGTCGTGGCTGCCGTACTCCTCCGCCGCCTGGGCCATCAGACCGACGTTGGCGACCGAGCCCATGGTGGTGGGGTCGTAGGCGCCGTTGGCGCGGCAGTCGTCGATGACGACCTGGTAGACGCCGGCGTAGCTGCTGTCCGGGATGACGGCGAGGGTGTCGGCCTCGTTGCCGTCGGGGCCCCACATGTGGCCCGAGGTGCGGATCATCGCGGGCATCGACGCGTCGACGATGACGTCGCTGGGCACGTGGAGGTTCGTGATGCCCTTGTCGGAGTCGACCATGGCCAGCTTCGGGCCCTCGGCGAGGTCGCGGTCGACGACGGCCTTGATGGCGTCGGCGTCGGGCAGCGAGGAGGCCGCGTTCAGCAGGGCGCCGAGGCCGTTGCTCGAGCTGACGCCGGCGGCGGCGAGCTGCTCGCCGTACTCGGCGAAGAGCTGGGGGAAGAACGTCTCGACGACGTGGCCGAAGATCAGCGGGTCGGAGACCTTCATCATCGTGGCCTTGAGGTGCACCGAGAACAGGACGTCGTCGGCCTTGGCCCGGGCGATCTGGGCGGCCAGGAACTCGCGCAGCGCCGCGACGCGCAGGACGGTGGCGTCGACGACCTCGCCGGCCAGCACGGGGGTGGACTCCTTGAGGACGGTCGTGGTGCCGTCCTCGGCGACGAGCTGGATCTTCAGCGTGTCGTCGGCCTCCATGACCAGCGACTTCTCGTTGTGCCGGAAGTCGTCGTCCGACATCGTGGCGACGTTGGTCTTCGAGTCGGCGGTCCAGGCCCCCATCGAGTGCGGGTTGGTGCGGGCGTACTGCTTGACCGAGGCGGGGGCGCGGCGATCCGAGTTGCCCTCGCGCAGCACCGGGTTGACGGCGGAGCCCTTGACCTTGTCGTAGCGCGCCCGGGCCTCCTTCTCCTCGTCCGTGGACGGGGAGTCGGGGTAGTCCGGAAGGTCGTAGCCCTTCTGCTGCAGCTCGGCGATGGCCGCCTTGAGCTGCGGGATCGAGGCGCTGATGTTGGGGAGCTTGATGATGTTGGCCTCGGGCTTCTTGGCCAGGGCGCCCAGCTCGGCGAGGGCGTCGTCGATGCGCTGGTCCTCGGCGAGGCGCTCGGGGAAGCTGGCGATGATGCGCCCGGCGAGCGAGATGTCGCGGGTCTCGACCTCCACACCGGCGGTCGAGGCGAAGGCCTCGACGATCGGCAGGAAGGAGTAGGTGGCCAGCTGCGGCGCCTCGTCGGTGAGCGTGTAGATGATCTTGGCCATGGGTGCGGCGACTCCTGGAATGTGGGACGCCACTCCTCGGGTGCGAGGCGGAGCGTCGGTGCGTGCCTGCATATTTCGCTTGACGTCAAGATACCTGACGGTGCTACACCTGCCAGCCTTGCACCCACCCGGCGCCCCGGCAACGCGGCTGGCAACGCACGTCTGGGGGAGACCGAGGAGCGGAACTGGTTTCGCGGGGCGTGCGCATGGGAAGGGCGGTGGCAGCACGCGAGCGGTGACGCTCGCGCCCGAACACCTGAAGGGGTCCTGAGACACATGTCAGAAACAGCATCGGCCACGGTGGACACCCCCACCTTGGTGCAGAAGATCGCAGCGGAGGCGCTGGGCACGTTCGTCCTCGTGCTGATCGGCGCGGGAACCCTCGCCATCGCCCAGCAGGGAGAGTCCTTCGGCGGCATCATGTCGGTCGCCCTCACCTTCGGCTTCCTCTACGCCGCCTTGATCTACGCGTTCGGCCGGCTGTCCGGCGGACACTTCAACCCCGCCGTCACGGTCGGCGCTGCGCTCGCCGGACGGATCGCCTGGCGCGAGGCCCTCATCTACGTCGGCGCCCAGATCGGTGGCGCGATCGTCGGCGGGATCGCCCTCTTCGTGCTGCTGCAGGGCCACGAGTCCTTCGAGGCCGAGGGCGCCATGGGCCAGACCTTCTTCGGTGACGACTTCAACGGCTACGCCTGGTGGGCGGCCTTCCTGCTGGAGATGCTGCTGACCGCGCTGTTCCTCTACGTGATCCTCGCCGTCACCGACCGACGCAACGAGCACCCGGGCCTGGCTCCGCTGGCCATCGGTCTGACCCTGCTCGCGCTCACCCTCTTCGCCGCCGGCCAGACCGGCGCGTCGTTCAACCCGGCCCGCTCGATCGGCCCGGCGCTCTTCGCCGGCGGTGACTCGATCATCCAGCTGTGGCTCTTCATCCTCGCTCCGCTGCTCGGCGCGGCCATCGCCGGTTTCACCTACCCGCTGCTCTTCGGCCGTGACGGCGAGCAGGTGCCCGGCTCCGGGCTGAACTTCGCCCGCTCCCCGAAGCAGACCCCCGGCTTCGGCGCCCCGGACGCCTACCAGCAGCAGTGGAACCAGAACGACTCCTACGCGCAGTACGGCGGGGCCGGCTACGGCCAGGGCCAGGGTCCGGTCCCGCCCCAGGGCTACCCGCAGCAGTCGTGGGAGCCGGCTCCCGGGCAGCAGGCACCCGGCCAGCACGCCCCGGGCCAGCACGCCCCGGGCCAACACGCTCCGGGCCAGCCCGCCCCGTGGGAGCCGCAGGCCCAGCAGTGGCAGCCCGAGCAGCCCGGCCAGGAGGACCCCTCGGGCCAGCAGACGGCCCAGTGGGAGCAGTCCGGGCAGTGGGAGCAGTCCGGCCAGCCGCACCAGGAGCAGCCCCAGCAGTGGGAGCAGCAGTGGGAGCGCCCCCCGGGCCAGCCCGCGCCTGACGCGGGTCAGCCGTTCAGCCCGCCCCCGGTCAACCCCAACGGGCCCGATGACGACGAGGGTCGCACCCAGATCCGCCCCTCAGGGCACTGAGTCGACCGACACCAGCTCGATCCTGCGTACGCCGCCGGCGACGACCTGCTCCGCGAGCAGGCCCGTCCCGGCGGCGTACCACGTCGTGGAGGTCCCCGTCTGCTCCCCAACGGAGGTCACCTCCGTCTCGAGAGCTCCCGTGAAGTCGCCCGCCGGGACGTCCACCGCAGCGTCGAGGTCGACGATGCGGACCCGCACGTCGGGTGCTCCGTCGGCGAGCCCCTCGCGGAAGCCGTCGCCGACCCGGGGCTCGGCGGGCATCACCAGGCCGGCCCTCGCGCCGGCGACCCCGGCCTCCCACGCGCCACCGCCCGCCCACCAGCTGCCCCAGGCGTCCTCGTCGTCCCCCGAGGAGCTCCGACCGAGCAGCCACACGTTGCCGTCCGCGTCCTCGGCCAGCCAGCGTTCGCGCTCGGCCAGGGTCTCGCCCGTCTGATCGAGCAGCGTCTCCTCCACGACGGTCGCGTCGATCCCGGCCACCGAGCGGGTGCGCTCCCCCACCGACATCGTCATCGTCAGCTCCCGGGGGGCCGAGGACGTCGGATCGACGACCGCGTAGGTCCAGACGGTGCCCGGCTCGAGCGCCAGCCACGGGTTGTCGACTCCCTCGACGAAGTCGTCGGGCTGCGGGGAGGGCGTGGGGATCTGGAGGCCGTCGACGCCGGTGGGGTCGCTGGGCTCGGGCGCCGATCCGCACCCTGCCAGGAGGGCCGCACAGCCCAGGGAGAGCGCGGCGAGGAGGGCCCGGGCGCGGAGGCGATGCATCGGGTCAGCATGGCAGCCGGCTGGCTGGTCGGCTGGCTGGGCACCTCGCCGCGGTTCGCCCTCCGACCCGCTCTCGTCCCGCCCTGCGGCCGCTGCTAGCGTCGGATCGGAGATCCACACCACCCAGAATTCTTCCCGCTAGGAGTCCTCGTGAGCGCTACTCCCCTCAAGGTGGCCGTCACCGGCGCCGCCGGTCAGATCGGCTACAGCCTGCTGTTCCGCCTCGCCAGCGGCGCGCTGCTGGGCCCCGACCGGCCGATCGAGCTGCGGCTGCTGGAGATCACCCCGGCGCTGAAGGCGCTCGAGGGTGTGGTCATGGAGCTCGACGACTGCGCCTTCCCGACCCTCGCCGGCGTCGAGATCGGCGACGACGCCGAGAAGATCTTCGACGGCGTCAACCTGGCCCTGCTCGTGGGCGCTCGTCCCCGTGGCCCGGGCATGGAGCGCGGCGACCTGCTGTCGGCCAACGGCGCGATCTTCACCGCCCAGGGCAAGGCCCTCAACAAGGTCGCGGCCGACGACGTGCGCATCGGTGTCACCGGCAACCCCGCCAACACCAACGCGCTGATCGCGATGACCAACGCCCCCGACATCCCCAACGAGCGGTTCTCGGCGCTCACCCGCCTCGACCACAACCGGGCGATCTCGCAGCTGGCCGCCAAGACCGGCGCTCCGGTGACCGACATCACGAAGATGACGATCTGGGGCAACCACTCGGCCACGCAGTACCCCGACCTCTTCCACGCCGAGATCGGTGGCCGCAACGCCGCCGAGGTCGTGGGCGACCAGGCCTGGATCGAGTCCGACTTCATCCCCACCGTCGCCAAGCGCGGCGCGGCCATCATCGAGGCGCGCGGCTCCTCGTCGGCCGCCTCGGCGGCCTCGGCCACCATCGACGCTGCCCGTGACTGGCTGACCACCAGCGCCGAGAACGACTGGGTCTCCATGGCGGTCGTCTCCGACGGCTCCTACGGCGTCCCCGAGGGCCTCATCTCGTCGTTCCCCGTCACCACCAAGAACGGTGACTGGGAGATCGTCCAGGGCCTGGAGATCGACGACTTCTCGCGCGCCCGCATCGACGCCTCGACCGCCGAGCTGGCCGACGAGCGCAGTGCCGTCACGGACCTCGGCCTGATCTGAGGACTGATACCCCGCACCACGCACGGCGCCCCCTGTCCACGGACAGGGGGCGCCGCCTGCATTTCGGACCCTGCGTACGAGATCAGACGGGCTGGTCGGGGATCGTCAGTGCCAGGAAGATCAGCAGCCCGCCCACGACCGCCATCATCATCGCGTCCACGAACCTGTTGCGTACGGCGAGCATCCCCGCGTCGCGTCCCCGCAGGACCGAGCGGACGAGCGCAGCGAAGATCAGCGCCCCGCCGATCCAGCAGACCCCGTCGCGCCAGGAGCCACGGTTGGCGATGACCAGCCCGACCAGGGTGGCCGCGAGCACGACCAGGTAGAGCATCCCGCCGAGGGTGCGGGGATAGCGGCGCGGCTCCTCCTCGCGCGGCTCCTCCTCGGGCGGCTGCTCGTCCGGCGGCTGCTCGTCCGGCGTCTCCTCGGAGGGCTCGGGCACGGGCTCCGGGGTCACGAGCCGCTCGCGGCACTCTCGGCGATGGAGACGATGTTGGACAGCAGCATCGCGCGGGTCATCGGCCCGACCCCGCCGGGGTTCGGCGAGACCCAGTCGGCGACGTCCCAGACGTCGGCGGCCACGTCACCGGCGAGCTTGCCGTCGACGCGGGAGACGCCGACATCGAGCACGGCGGCCCCCGGCTTCACCATGTCGCCGGTGACGATGCCCGGCACGCCGGCCGCGGCCACGACGATGTCGGCGGTCCGCACGTGCGCAGCGAGGTCGCGGGTGCCGGTGTGGCAGAGCGTGACGGTGGCGTTCTCGCTGCGCCGGGTGAGCAGCAGTCCGAGCGGCCGACCCACGGTGACGCCGCGCCCCACCACGACGACCTCCGCCCCGGCGATCGGCACCTCGTGGCGGCGCAGCAGCTCGACGATGCCGTACGGCGTGCACGGCAGCGGGGCGGGGTGCCCGAGCACCAGCCAGCCGAGGTTCGTCGGGTGCAGCCCGTCGGCGTCCTTGGCCGGGTCGATCAGGCCGAGCACGCGGTTCTCGTCGCGCCCCTTGGGCAGCGGGAGCTGGACGATGTACCCCGTGCACTCCGGGTCCTCGTTGAGGCCGCGGACCGCCGCCTCGATCTCCTCCTGGCCGGCCGTGTCGGGGAGATCGACGCGGATCGACCGGATGCCGACCTCGGCGCAGTCCTTGTGCTTGCCGTTGACATACCACCGCGAGCCCGGGTCGTCGCCCACGAGGATCGTGCCCAGACCGGGGACGACGCCCTTCTCGCGCAGGGCGGCGACCCGGACCGTCAGCTCGTCCTTGATGGCCTTCGCGGTGGCGGTTCCGTCGAGCTTCTGTGCGGTCACGAGTGGTTCTCCCTCGGTGTGCTGATCAGTGCGCGAAGTGGCGGGTGCCGGTGAAGTACAGCGTGGCGCCGGCGGCGGCCGCGGCGGCGACGACCTCCTCGTCACGGATCGACCCACCGGGGGCGACCACGGCCCTCACCCCGGCGTCGAGCAGCACCTGCAGCCCGTCGGCGAAGGGGAAGAACGCGTCGGACGCGGCCACCGCGCCACGGGCCCGCTCCTCGCCGGCTCGCGACACCGCGAGGTGGCAGGAGTCGACCCGGTTGACCTGTCCCATCCCGACGCCGACCGAGGCGCCGTCGCGGGCGAGCAGGATCGCGTTGGACTTGACCGCGCGGATGGCGCGCCAGGCGAACTGCAGGTCGGCCAGGGTCGCGGGGTCGGCTGCCTCACCCGCCACCAGGCGCCAGCGGGAGGCGTCGTCTCCCGTCGGGTTGCCGTCCTTGTCCACGCCCGCGGCGTCGATGGCGTCCCGGGTCTGGACGAGCAGCCCACCCGAGATCGGGCGCGCCTCGACACCGCCCACCGCCGGCGGGTCGGCGACGAGCAGTCGCAGGTTCTTCTTGGCCGTGAGGATGTCGAGGGCGTCGGAGTCGAAGCCTGGCGCCACGACGACCTCGGTGAAGATGTCCTTGACCGTCTCGGCCATCGCGGCCGTGACGTTGCGGTTCGCGGCGATGATCCCTCCGAAGGCGGAGACGGGGTCGCAGGCGTGGGCCTTGGCGTGGGCCTCCGCGATCCCCTCGCCCTCACCGGCCACGGCGATGCCACACGGGTTGGCGTGCTTGATGATGGCCACCGTCGGCTGGTCGCCGTGGTCGAAGGCCGCGCGCCAGGCCGCGTCCGCGTCGACGTAGTTGTTGTAGGACATCTCCTTGCCGTGCAGCTGACGCCCCTGGGCCACCCCGGGCCAGCGCTGGAAGCCGTTGGTGTAGAGAGCCGCCGACTGGTGCGGGTTCTCGCCGTAGCGCAACGGAGTCGCCAGGTTCCAGGTGGCGCCCATCCACTCGGGGAACGCGGTGCCGGCGGCATCCTCCGGACCGGCGGTGAGCACGTTGCCCATCCAGCTCGCCACCGCCACGTCGTACGTCGCGGTGTGGACGAAGGCCTCGGCCGCGAGCACGCGCCGCTCGGCGAGGGTGAAGCCGCCGGCCGCGACGGCACGCAGCACGTCGTCGTAGCGGTCGGGCGAGGTCACGATCGCCACCGACGGGTGGTTCTTGGCGGCCGCGCGCACCATCGAGGGGCCGCCGATGTCGATCTGCTCCACGCACTCGTCGGGCGTGGCACCCGAGGTGACGGTCTGGGTGAACGGGTAGAGGTTGGAGACGACCAGGTCGAACGGCTCGATGCCCAGGTCGGCCAGCTGCTGGACGTGGGAGTCGAGGCGACGGTCGGCCAGGATGCCGGCGTGCACCGTGGGGTGCAGCGTCTTGACCCGGCCGTCGAGGCACTCGGGGAAGCCGGTCAGGTCCTCCACCTTGGTGACGGGGATGCCGAGATCCTTGATGAGTCGGGCCGATCCGCCGGTCGAGACCAGCGTCACCCCTGCGGCGTGGAGCCCTCGGGCGAGCTCCTCCAGACCGTCCTTGTCGTAGACGGACACCAGTGCCCGGCGGATCTCGATGCGTGCGTCCTGCTGCTCAGTCACGGCCGAACCGGACCTTCCTGTCGGAGATGGAGAATCCTTCGCGGGCCATCCGGCCCACGTTGTCGACGAGCATCCGGCGCTCGGCGACCTTGATCCGCTCGTGGAGCGAGGCGACGTCGTCGTCATCCTCCACCGGCACGACGGTCTGGGCCACGATCGGCCCCGTGTCGACACCGGCGTCGACCACGAAGAGGGTGGCGCCGGTGACCTTGACGCCGTACGCCAGCGCGTCCGCCGGCCCCTGGGTGCCGGGGAACGACGGGCACAGCGCCGGGTGCGTGTTGACCACCCGGTGCTCGAAGCGGGCGAGGAACTCGGGGCCGACGAGCTTCATGAACCCGGCCAGCACGACCAGGTCGGGCTCGAAGGCGGCGACGGTGTCTGCCAGGGCGCGGTCCCAGTGCTCCCGGCTGGTGAACTGGCCCACCTTGCGCACGAAGGTCGGGACGCCCGCCCGGTCCGCGCGCGCCAGACCCTCGATGTCGTCGCGGTCGGCGCCGACGGCCACCACCTGCACGCCGTACGACGCATCCGCGGCGGCGTCGAGCAGCGCCTGCAGGTTGGTGCCGGACCCGGACACGAGCACCACGAGACGTGCGGGGCGGGGGCTGGGGGGCACGGGCGGCAGTCTAGCGACGGCGCGACGGCGCCGATGACCCCTCCCCGGCGCTGGTCAGGCCGAGGACGCGATAGGGGCGCTGCGCCGCTGCCACCAGGTGATGGCGAGCCCTCCGACCAGCCCTCCGAGCCCGAAGGCCGGGACGGCGTGCACGAGCACCTCGAAGGCCAAGGGCTCCACCAGACGCATCCGTCCCGGGCCGACCGCGCCTCCGGCGACGCCCGCGAGCACCCCGAAGCACAGGCCCGCGAGGACACCGGCCGCCCCGCCGCGCAGCGCCCCCTGCTCCCAGCGGTACGTCGGGTGCCGGCGCTGGTTGCGCATCACCGCGATCGCTGCGACCAGCGGAGGCAGGGCCACGAGCGAGGCGGTCAGGGCGCTGGTCTCCCCGTCGTCCGGGAGGGCGGCGAGGAGGGGGAAGAGCGGCAGCGGGCCCAGCACGACCAGCCCCGGGGAGACGAGTGTCTGTGCCCCCACGAGGAAGCCGGGGCCGAGCAGGTAGGAGCCCGAGAAGACCGTCGCGTTGGGGAGCAGCAGCGCTCCGAGGGCCGTGATCGTCGTGGCGTCGCCCGCGTCGGCGTGCAGCCGCTCGTAGACGTTGGCCGCCTCGCTCAAGTCCACCAGCAGGGCGCCGAGCAGGAGCACGAACGACACCGACAGGAAGCCACCGAGGATCCGGGCGCACGCCGCCAGCGTCGCCCCGACCGACTCGGGCACGCCCGCGGCCCAGATGGCGGCACGCCCGGAGCCCACGGCGATCGCCGGCCCACCGAGGAGCAGGGTGAGGAGCAGAGCCCACCCGAGGGCGCGTCCGACCGAGAGTCCCACCTCGTCGGAGGCCGCCAGCAGCGCTGTCACGACGACCACGAGCGCATAGCCCGTGGCGAAGAGCACCACCGCCACAGGGACGGTCCAGTCGCGCTCCCCGTCGGCGATCCGGTCCGCGTCGGGTCCGTGCCCGGAGACGGCGTCGCCGACGCGGTGCCCCATCCGCCACGCCGCCCAGGCGGCCAGTGCGGTCACCGCGAGCGGCATGACCGTGATCTGCACGCCCTGGAGGGTCAGGCCCGAGCCGTGGGCCGTCAGCCATCCGAGCGCCCCGACGCGCAGGCCGTCGCGGGAGGTCCCGTGGGCCCCGGCATCGGTGAGGAACCAGCCGACCACGCCGAGCGAGAGACAGACGAGCAGGGTGGCCAGGGCGGCGGCCACACCTCCGGAGAGGGCGGTCAGGGCGAGGGGGCGGTGGCGCCGCCGGTCGTCCCCGGGACGAACGGCAGAGCGACTGGGGGGCGACAGCTTCGTGGTCATGACCTCGCCATCATCACCCGGCTCGACGGCCCGGACGGTCTGCCACGCCGGGCCGTCGAGCGTCCGGCCGGGGCGGACGGTGGTTCGCTCCGCGCGCGGCGCTCACGTACGGTGGACAGGTCATGAGGCACCCCGACGACTTCGACGCGTTCTACACCGATGCGCGGGAACGACTGCTGCTGCAGACGTACTCCCTCACCGGTGATCTGCCCGCTTCGAGAGCAGCCGTGCGCGACGCGTTCATCGGCGCCTGGCACCACTGGCGCAAGGTCTCGCGGCTCGACGACCCCGAGGCCTGGGTCCGCCCCCAGGCCTGGGCGCACGCCCAGCGGCGTCACACCACCCGGCTCCTGCACCGCGACAAGTCGCTCGACGACGACGGGCGAGCCACGCTCGAGGCCCTGGGCAAGCTCTCGCAGCAGCACCGCCGGATCCTGCTGCTCAACCAGCTGGTGGGCCTGACCCACGAGGAGGTCGGCCGCGAGGTCGGCGTCCGGCCCGAGGTGGCCGAGCGGGACCTGCGGGCCGCGCAGATCAAGGTCGCCGACCGGCGCGGCATCCTCGCCAGCGAGGTGCCGACGCTCTTCGTCCCCCTCCAGCGCGTGGTCGACGACGTCACCTGGCCACGGGCGTCGGTCATCCGGCGCACCGGCACCGCCCGGCGGCGTACTCACACGCTGGTCGGGATCGCCGTCGCCACCGTCGCCCTGATCGCCAGTGGCGCGGTCGTGGTCCAGGGCAACGGCGTCCGGCCCTCCCTGGCCGAGGAGCGCCTGACCGGCAGCGACGCCCCCTCCGCCGGCGTCGCGGAGAGTGCCCCGATGATCGATGCCGAGCGGCTGCTCACAGCGGAGCAGGTCGCCCGGGTGGATCCCTCGCGCACCTGGCGCCAGCCGCGGACCGACGACAACACCAGCGGCAACGGACTGGTCCTGCCCTGCCAGCAGCAGCGGTTCGCGGACCCGGAGGGAGCCGCGGCCCTCTTCCGGAGGTTCCCCAGCCAGGCCCCCGCCAAGGAGCCCCGGACCAAGGTCACGCAGGTCGCGGAGCTCTCCGACGACGAGCGCAGCGCCCGCAACGCGTTCCGGACCACGGTCGGCTGGTTCGGCGGCTGCCTCGACGAGCGCGTCCAGGTCCTGGCGACCTACGACGTGCCGAGCGTCGGCGACGAGGCGTCGATGCTGGTCGTGCGCGCGTGGGGCCCGCCCACCTCGACGATCACCGTCGGCGTGGCCAGGACAGGACGGTTGACCACCTCGGTCGTCGAGCAGGTCGGAGGCGACCGCGCACCCGACCTGGCGTCGATGTCGTCCCTGCTCGCCGCTTCCGTCAACGCCATGTGCGGCGCCGACGGCACGGCGACCTGCGCCGCACCGCCGCGACCTGCGGCGGTCCCGCCCGTGCCCGTGGGCCAGGCGCCCGGCATGCTCGCCCAGGTCGACCTGCCCCCGCTGCCCGGCATCGACCAGTCCTGGGTCGGCACCGATCCGGCCCGCGCCACCGACAACGTCGCCGCCACGCGCTGCGACGAGACCGACTTCAGCAAGGCCCCGGTACGCCGTGGGACGACGCGCGACTTCCTGGTGCCCGAGGCACGCCTCGCCGACGAGTTCGGCCTCACCGAGACGATGGGCGTGCTGCCCTCGGCCGAGGCCGCCCGCGGCTTCGCCGACCAGGTCCGCCGCAAGATGAGCACCTGCGACGACAAGGATCTGGGCACCGACGTCTCGCAGATCTTCCAGCAGCTCGGCAAGGACCGCGACACCACCGTGTGGCGGGTCGCGACCGAGGTCTCCGACAATCGCACCGTGGAGTTCCTGATGGCCATCGTGCGCAACCAGGACGCCGTGGCCCAGATCGGCTTCGTCCCGAGCGGCAAGGTGACGCTCGCTGCGAAGGACTTCACCGCCCTCGCCCAGCGGGCCGGCGAGCGCCTCGCCGAGCTCGGCCGCCCCGGCAACGACTGACCCAGGCGCCCCACGTTTCACGAGTTAACGTGTGAAACGCGCACTTACCACGCGATCCTTCACGTGGTAAGTGACAGTTTCGTGTGGTCAGTGGCCCGCGAGTACGACGAGCGCGGGGCGCCGCCTCTCCCGAGGACCGCGCCGGGC
>NZ_BAAHCI010000015.1:431613-456547 GCF_054775955.1 Nocardioides pacificus | reverse complement strand
TCCCACGCATGTCGTGCGTGGGAACCACCGCGTTGGCGTGACCGACGAGCGGTCAGAGGTTCTGCAGGATCTCCCGCATCAGCGAAGCGGTCTCGGACGGCGTCTTGCCGACCTTGACCCCGGCGGCCTCGAGGGCCTCCTTCTTCGCCTGGGCGGTGCCCGAGGAGCCCGACACGATGGCGCCGGCGTGGCCCATGGTCTTGCCCTCCGGAGCGGTGAAGCCCGCGACGTAGCCGACGACCGGCTTCGTGACGTGCTCCTTGATGTACGCCGCGGCGCGCTCCTCGGCGTCTCCACCGATCTCGCCGATCATCACGATCGCCTTGGTCTCGGGGTCGGCCTCGAACGCCGCGAGAGCGTCGATGTGGGTGGTGCCCACGATCGGGTCACCGCCGATGCCGATGGCCGTCGAGAAGCCGTGGTCGCGCAGCTCGAACATCATCTGGTAGGTCAGCGTGCCCGACTTCGACACCAGGCCGACCGGGCCCTTGCCGGCGATCGTGGCCGGCGTGATGCCGGCCAGCGCCTCTCCGGGGGAGATGATGCCGGGGCAGTTCGGCCCGATCATCCGAGTCTGCTTGCCGTCGAGGTAGGCGAACACCTCGGCCGTGTCCTGGACGGGGACGCCCTCGGTGATGACGACCAGCAGGTCGATGCCCGCGTCGATGGCCTCGATGCACGCGTCCTTGGTGAAGGCCGGCGGCACGAAGGCGACCGAGACGTCGGCACCGGTCTCGGCCATCGCCTCCTTGACGGTGCCGAAGACGGGGAGCTCGACGCTCTCACCCTCGGCGTTGACGTGCGTGACCGTGGTGCCGGCCTTGCGGGCGTTGACGCCGCCGACGACCTGGGTCCCCGACTTGAGCATCAGCGCGGTGTGCTTGGTGCCCTCACCGCCGGTGATGCCCTGGACGATGACCTTGGAGTCCTTGTTGAGGTAGATAGACACAGTCAGTCCCTTACGCGTTCGCGAGCTCGGCGGCCTTGTCGGCCGCTCCGTCCATCGTGTCGACCAGCGTCACGAGCGGGTGGTTCCTCTCGTTGAGGATCCGACGACCCTCCTCGACGTTGTTGCCGTCGAGGCGTACGACGAGCGGCTTGGTGGCCTCGTCGCCCAGGATGTCGAGAGCGCCCACGATGCCGTTGGCGACCGCGTCACACGAGGTGATGCCGCCGAAGACGTTCACGAACACGCTCTTGACCTGCTCGTCGTGGAGGATCACGTCGAGGCCGTCGGCCATCACCTGCGCCGAGGCGCCGCCGCCGATGTCGAGGAAGTTGGCGGGCTTGACCCCACCGTGCGCCTCGCCGGCGTAGGCGACCACGTCGAGGGTCGACATGACCAGGCCCGCGCCGTTGCCGATGATGCCCACGGCACCGTCGAGCTTGACGTAGTTGAGGCCCTTGGCCTTCGCCTTGGCCTCGAGGGGGTCGGCCGCGGCCTTGTCCTCAAAGTCGGCGTGCTCGGGGTGACGGAACTCGGCGTTCTCGTCGAGCGAGACCTTGCCGTCGAGCGCCTCGAGCTTGTCGCCCGCGAGACGCGCCAGCGGGTTGACCTCGACCAGCGTGGCGTCCTCCTCGACGAAGACCTTCCACAGGTTCAGGACCGTCTGCACGGCCTGCTCGGTGAGGACCTCGGGGAAGCCCGCCTCGGCGACGATGGAGCGCGCCTTCGCCTCGTCGACGCCGGTGCCCGGGTCGATGGCGATCTGCTTGACGGCGTCGGGGTTGGTCTTCGCGACCTCCTCGATCTCGACACCACCCTCGACGCTCGCGATGCAGAGGTAGCGACGGTTCGCACGGTCGAGCAGGAAGGAGAAGTAGTACTCCTCCTCGATGCTCGCGGCGGGCGCGATCAGGACGCGGTTGACCCGCAGACCCTTGATCTCCATGCCGATGATGTTGGTCGCGTGCTCGAACGCCTCGTCGGGGGTCTTGGCCAGCTTGACGCCGCCGGCCTTCCCTCGGCCACCGGCCTTGACCTGGGCCTTGACCACGCACACACCGAGCTTCTCGGCGGCGGCGCGGGCTTCCTCGGGCGTGTTGGCGACGATGCCGGGAGCACCCGGCACGTCATGCTTGGCGAAGAGCTCCTTCGCCTGATATTCCATCAGGTCCACGATCCACCCAGTCCTTTTTTCAAATCGACAGTCCGGGGATTCCTCCCGCACCCTAGACCTGTCAAGAGGCGAATGCCCACGTCGTCCCAGGCCGAGAAGCCCATCGTGACGCAGCCCACACCCCCGTACGGCGCGCTGCGGCGCTCGTCGTACCGGGTGATCGTTGAGCGATCAGGCGTTGGCGAAGTGCTCCGCGACCCAGCCCGTGATCTCCGTGGTGGGCGCCCCGGGCGTGAACACCTTGGCCACCCCCAGGTCCTCGAGCACGGGGATGTCCTCCTCCGGGATGATCCCGCCGCCGAAGACGACGATGTCGGAGGCGTCCCTCTCGGCGAGCAGCTCGAGCAGCCTCTTGAAGAGCGTCATGTGGGCGCCGGACAGGACGGAGAGGCCGATCAGGTCGGCATCCTCCTGCAGGGCGGTCTCGACGATCTGCTCGGGCGTCTGGTGCAGGCCCGTGTAGATGACCTCGTGACCGGCGTCGCGCAGAGCGCGCGCGACGATCTTGGCCCCACGGTCGTGACCGTCCAGCCCTGGCTTGCCGACGACGATACGAATCATGGGCGCAGGGTATCCGAGATCGTGACCTGCCCCACAGGCGCCGCGAAACTGTCCCGCAGGATGCCGTGGACTGGTTGTGTACAGAGACTCAAGTTCACAGTTTTACTACCGACGATTACTAAGGTCGGTAACGATCCGTTACAGTTCCTAGCCGTCGTCCCATCCCCAACTTTGAGGTCACCTAAACCATGGGCAATCACCGCGCAGAACGCAGCGGCCCGCGCCGCAGCACGTCGGTGACCCCTGAGAGCCTCTCGTCCGCCCCGGTACCCAGCTCCACGCCCGGCAAGCGCAAGGCGGTCAAGCATTCCGCTGCGCGCCGCCCGATGCTGCGTGGCCTGCCCTCGATGCCGGTCCTGGTGGGAGTCGCGGCGATGGCCGTCTCGGCCGGTGGCGCGGTAACGGTCGCCGAGGGTGACCTGCAGGGTGCGAGCACCGAGACCAGCCGGATCAGCGCGGCGAGCGCACTGAGCGGCTCCAGCGAGATCGGCACCGCCAACCTCCTTGCGGCGCGCGAGGCCGCCGTCAGCCGCGACTCGCGTCGCGACGCCCTCGAGGACGTCGCCGACGACGAGCTGCTGCAGATGGCCGAGGCCCAGGCGGAGCAGCGCAACGCGGCCCTGGCACAGTTCGCCAAGCAGGCCGAGAAGCAGGCGGCCAAGATCGCGCTCAACCAGTGGGTCATGCCCGTCGACGGCTACCGCCTGACGAACCGCTTCGGCGACGCCCGCTCCTACTACTCGTCCGGCTACCACACCGGTCTCGACTTCGCCGCCCCGAGCGGGACGCCGATCAAGGCGGTCGCCAACGGCGTCGTCACCGAGGTCGGCTACGACGGCTCCTACGGCAACAAGACCGTGCTGACCCTCGAGGACGGCACCGAGCTCTGGTTCTGCCACCAGACGTCGTACGACGTCTCGGTCGGCGACGTCGTCCGCGCCGGCGAGGTCATCGGCTACGTCGGCAGCACCGGCAACAGCACCGGCCCCCACCTCCACCTCGAGGTGCGCCCCGGCGCCGGCGACCCGGTCGACCCCTACCCGGCCCTCCAGGCCCACGGCCTCACGCCGTGATCTGAGACGCGCCAGCGGATCAGATCGACGGCGGTCGAGCAGCGACCGAGCCCGAGCCTGCGAGGGCTCGACGGAGCCAGTCGAGACCGGCCCACACATAGCCGACGGCCCACCCGCAGTGCGGCTGGTTGCTCGTCAGTCGCCTGCGAAACGCGCCAGCGCCTCCACGAGCAACCGGTCCGTGACCGCCGCTCCCCCGTGCCCCTCCTCCTCGACCACGTGCAGCGTGGCGCGCGGCAGCCGCTGAGCGAGCCGCCAGGCCACCCCGAGCGGAGACGCGATGTCGAGGCGACCGCGGACGAGTACGGCGGGGAGGTCGGCGATCGCGTCCAGACTCCCGCTGATGCCGTCGGGCGGAAGGAACCCGTGGTGGCCGAAGAAGTGGGTGACCAGCCGGGCGAAGCCGAGCCGGAACACCGGGTCGCCGTACCGCTCGCTGGACCGCGGCGGTCCTGACAGCGTGGCGAGCCGCTCCTCCCAGGCGCACCAGGCCCGAGCAGCGCGGTCCTGGAGACCTCGGTCGCCGCTCGTCAGCAGGCGGCTGTACGCCGCGGGCAGGTTGCCACCCGGCACCACGTCCGGAACCAGCTCACGCAGCTTGGCGAACGCCTCGGGGTAGACCTCCCCCATGCTCCAGGTCATCCAGTCGACCTCGTGCCGTGTCGTGGTGGTCACGCCCCACAGCACGAGCTCGCTGACGCGGCTCGGATGAGCGACCGCATAGGCCAGCCCCAGTGTCGAGCCCCAGGAGCCGCCGAACACCAGCCAGCTGTCGACGTCGTGGAGGCGACGCAGGGTCTCCACGTCCTCGATCAGGGCCTGGGTCGTGATCGAGGAGAGATCCGCACCGGGATCGCTCGCGAGCGGCCGGCTACGCCCACAGCCGCGCTGGTCGAAGAGCGTGACGCAGTAGCGGTCCGGATCGAAGTAGGTCCGCCACCACGGCGCAGCGCCCGAGCCCGGACCACCGTGCAGGACGACGGCCGGCTTGCCGCGCGGGTTCCCGACGCGCTCCCAGGCGATTCGGTGCCCGCCGTCGACCTCGGCGACGCCCTGGTCGAAGGGCTCGGCGACCGGGAAGCGCATCGCACGACCCTACAACCGTGATCTTCTGCCGGGTCACGCGAATTGTCTGCCGGGTCAGCGTGATCTTGTGACGGGTCACGCGAATTGTCTGCCGGGTCAGCGTGATCTTGTGACGGGTCAGAGCTTCTCGACGGGGGCGTAGCGGAGCAGGAGTCGCTTGACTCCCTCGGAGCCGAAGTCGACCGAGGCCACCGCCTTGTCCGCGACGCCCTCGACGGAGACCACGGTGCCCATGCCGAAGGTGTCGTGCACGACCCGGTCGCCGGGGTCGAGGGTCGGGATCGGGCGCGACTTCTTCGCCCGGGCGGCGGCGTCGGCGCGGACGGCGGCCGACGAGAAGTTGCGGCGACCGGCCGCCGTGGGGATCCCCAGTCCCGCCGACGCCGGCGAGGAGCTGCCGAGGTCCGAGCGGTTCCAGCTGGTCTGGGCGGCCTCGAGGCGACGCCAGTCGACGAGGTCCACCGGCATCTCGTCGAGGAAGCGCGAGGCCGGGTTGTGAGAGGGCGCCCCCCAAGCGGAGCGCACCACGGCGCGGGAGAGGTAGAGCCGCTCGCGCGCCCGGGTGACGCCGACATAGGCGAGCCGGCGCTCCTCCTCCAGCTCGGTGCGGTCGCCGAGCGAGCGCATGTGCGGGAAGACGCCGTCCTCGAGCCCGGTCAGGAAGACCACCGGGAACTCCAGGCCCTTGGCCGTGTGCAGGGTCATCAGCGTGACCACGCCGGCCGCCTCCGCGTCGGCGTCGGGGATCTGGTCGCTGTCCGCGACCAGCGCCACCCGCTCCAGGAAGTCGCGCAGCGTCACCGCCACCGTGCCCTCCTCGACCTCCTCCGGGTCCGCCGACGGTCCGGCGACCGGGTCGTCGGAGAACTCGCGCGCGACCGCGACGAGCTCGGCGAGGTTCTCGACGCGCGTGTCGTCCTGCGGGTCGTCGGAGGACTCGAGCTCGGCGAGGTAGCCCGAGCGCGCGAGCACGCTCTCCAGCACGACGTCGGCGCGCTCGCCGGCGTCCACCATCGACTGGAGCTCCTCGACCATCGCGACGAAGCCGCGGATCGCGTTGAGCGAGCGGGTGGCGATCCCGGGCGCCCGGTCGGCGCGCCGCAGGGCCTCCCAGTACGTCGTACCCTCCTGCTCGGCGAGCACCTGGACGCACGCCTCGGCGCGGTCGCCGATCCCCCGTTTGGGGGTGTTGAGCACCCGGCGCAGCGAGATCTCGTCGGCCGGGTTGACCAGCATCCGCAGGTAGGCCAGCGCGTCGCGGACCTCGCGGCGCTCGTAGAACCGCACGCCGCCGACGACCTTGTAGGGCTGGCCCGTGCGGATGAAGATCTCCTCGAACACCCGGCTCTGCGCGTTGGTCCGGTAGAACACCGCGACGTCACCGGGGCGCACGCCGGCCTCGTCGGTGAGCTTGTCGATCTCCTCGGAGATGAAGCGCGCCTCGTCGTGCTCGTCGTCGGCCACGTAGCCGACGATCCGCTCGCCGTCGCCCGCGTCGGACCACAGCCGCTTGGGCTTGCGGCCCTGGTTGTGGCCGATCACCTGGTTGGCGGCGTTGAGGATGGTCTGCGTGGAGCGGTAGTTCTGCTCCAGCAGGATCGAGCTGGCGTTGGGGAAGTCCTGCTCGAAGTCGAGGATGTTGCGGATGTTGGCGCCTCGGAAGGCGTAGATCGACTGGTCGGCGTCGCCGACCACCATCAGCTCGCTCGGCTCCACGCGCTGCGGCGCGGACTCGGCGGGCAGCCCGTCGGCATCGACGGCGTGCGCGTCGCCCTCGGGGTCGTTGGCGCACAGCTGGTGGATGAGCGCGTACTGCGCGTGGTTGGTGTCCTGGTACTCGTCGACGAGCACGTGGCGGAAGCGGCGGCGATAGACCTCGCGCACGTCCGGGTGCTCCTGGAGGAGCCGGACCGTCATCATGATCAGGTCGTCGAAGTCCAGCGCGTTGGCCTCGCGCAGCCGGCGCTGATAGACGGCGTAGGCCTTGGCGTAGACCTCCTCGGTCGAGTTGCCCGCGTCCTTGGCGGCGTCCTCGGCGTCCTTGAGCTCGTTCTTGGCGTTGGAGACCCAGTTGAGGATCGAGCGCGGCTGGTAGGCCTTCACGTCGAGGTCGAGGTCCTTGCAGACCAGCGTCATCAGCCGCTTGGAGTCGGCGGCGTCGTAGATCGAGAAGCTCGACTTGTAGCCGAAGCGGTCGATCTCCTTGCGCAGGATCCGCACGCAGGCGGAGTGGAAGGTCGAGACCCACATGATCCGGGCCCGGCGGCCGACGAGGTCCTCGACGCGCTCCTTCATCTCGGCCGCGGCCTTGTTGGTGAAGGTGATCGCGAGGATCGAGCCGGGGTGGGCGTTGCGCTCGGAGATCAGCCAGGCGATCCGGCGGGTGAGCACCCGGGTCTTGCCGGACCCGGCTCCGGCGACGACCAGCAGCGGCGCGCCGGCGTGCACCACGGCGGCGCGCTGGGGGTCGTTGAGCCCCTCCAGCAGCTCCTCGCGCGAGGGGCCGCGACGGGCCTGCTGACCCGTCGCGGACGCCCCTGCTGAGGATGCAGCGGGGGTCTTGGAGGAGGGCTGGAGGTGCTCGAGGCCGGGGATCGCGAAGGGGGTGCTCATCTCGCCGACAAGCCTACGTCGCGCCACCCCCGGCCCCGCAGTTCGCTCAGACCTGGGCGCCGCTCAGACCCCGGTGCCCTCCGTCAGTCGCAGGAACTCCAGGTGCCGCTCGTACTGGTCGAGCACGTCGTCGATCAGCTGGTCCTGGGTGTAGCCCATCACGTCGTAGCCCTGGCCCCCCTCGGTCAGGTGCACCTCGAGACGGGAGTAGACGTCGGTCTTGGCGGGCGCCCAGCCGCCGCCGTACGCGGGCATCGGGACCTGACGGTGCTGGACGCGGTAGCAGAAGGCCCGCTCGTCGTCGCCCTGGCCGGTGCTGAGCTCGACGGCGCGCAGACCGTCCTCGTCGATCGCCTCGACCACCTCGGCCTCGGCGCCCTGCTCGTGCAGCTCCCGGGCCACCTCGGTCAGCGCGGAGAGCACCACGGTGTCGAGGAACTCCAGGGCCCGTGCGCGCGAGGGGAACGACATCATCCGGCGCATCCGCGACTGCCACGACGCGTGCGGCGTGCCGCGGGGGGCGCCGCTGCGCCCCGAGAGGACGCCGGGCAGCGCGCCGGCCCGACTGTCCTGCAGGTGTGCCTCCACCCGCAGCGCCTTGTGCAGCCCCGCCATCACCAGCAGCATCACGAAGGCGAACGGCAGCCCCATGATGATCGTGGCGTTCTGCAGTGCGGTGATGCCGCCCACGCTGAGGATCCCGATGGTGAGCAGGCCGGTCGCGACCGCCCAGAAGATGCGAGGCAGCTTGTCGGCGTCCTGCAGGGGGTCGCTCAGCCGCGAGGAGAGGTTGGCCATCACGAGGGCCCCCGAGTCGGCGGAGGTGACGTAGAACAGCAGACCCACGAACGTGGCGACCGAGGCGATGAAGGTGAAGCCCGGGTACTGCGCCAGCAGGGTGTAGAAGCCCTCCTCCGGATACAGCGAGGCGGCCTCCCCGAAGGTCTGGTTGCCGTTGCGCACGAGGTCGATCGCGGAGTTCCCGAAGATCGAGACCCACATCAGGATGTAGGTGAACGGGATGATCAGCGTGCCGGTCACGAACTGTCGGATCGTGCGCCCACGCGAGATGCGGGCCAGGAACAGGCCGACGAAGGACGCCCAGGCGATCCACCAGGCCCAGAAGAACAGCGTCCAGTAGCTCATCCAGGACCCGGTGTCCTCGTGCGCGAACGTCTGCAGCGTCATGTCGGGGAAGAGCCGGACGAAGTCACCGACGTTGAGCACGACCGCGTTGAGCAGGTAGAGCGTCTTGCCCGTCACCAGGATCCACAGCGCCAGCCCGATCGCGAGCAGCACGTTGAGCTGCGAGAGACGTTTGATGCCCTTGTCCACGCCGCTGACGGCCGAGATGGTGGCCATCACGATCGCCAGCACGATCAGGCCGATCTGAGCAGCAATGCCCTGCGGGAGACCGAAGAGCTGGTTGAGACCGAAGTTGAGCTGGACGACACCGATGCCCAGCGAGGTCGCGACACCGAAGATCGTCCCGATGATGGCCGCCAGGTCGACCGCGTCGCCGATCGGTCCGTCCACGCGGCTGCCCAGGATCGGGCGCAACGACGAGCGGATCGCGAGCGGCAGCCCGAGCCGGTAGGCGAAGTAGGCCAGAGCGAGACCCATCAGCGCATACATCCCCCACCCGCTGATGCCGTAGTGGAAGAGCGTCCACACGGTCGCCTCGCGGGCGGCCTCCACGGTCTCGCCCTCCGTGCTCGGCGGATCGAGGTACTGCGTGACCGGCTCGGCGACGGAGAAGAACATCAGGTCGGTGCCGATGCCGGCGGCGAAGAGCATCGCCGCCCACGAGAAGGTGCTGTACTCCGGCTCCGAGTGCTCCGGGCCGAGCTTGATCTTCCCGTAGCGCGAGGCGCCCAGGAAGATCACGAAGACCAGCACCATCGTGGCGAGCAGCACGTAGAACCAGCCGAAGCCGTCGGCCGCCCAGCCGGCCACCTGCCCGATCCGCTTGTCGGCGCCGTCGGGGTCGAGGATGCACCACAGCGCGATGACGAGGGTCGCGACGGCAGCCCCGAAGAAGACGACCTTGTTGAGCCGTGGCGGCGCCGGCTCGGTGCCCGTCCCGCCCTTCACGGTCGTGATCGGTGCGCTCATGCATGGCCTCCTGAGTGACCGGTCGTGCCGGTTCCGGGCGTGATGGTTCCGGGCGTGATGGTTCCGGGGCCCGCATGGTTGCGGGGATCCCCCTCGGGCCACAGCGGCATCTGCGCGCCGTGGCGGTAGTAGGGCACCTCGAGTGCCGGCAGCATCTCGTTGCCGAGGATCAGGTCGCTCGCGCGCTCGGCGAGCATCATCACCGGCGCATAGATGTTGCCGTTGGTGACGAACGGCATCGCCGAGGCGTCGACCACGCGCAGCCCCTCGACGCCGTGCACGCGCATCGACGAGGGGTCGAGCACGCTCATCTCGTCGGTGCCCATCCGGGCCGTGCACGACGGGTGCAGGGCGGTCTCGGCGTCCTCGGCGACCCAGTCGAGGATCTCCTGGTCGGTCTGCACGGAGGGTCCGGGCGACAGCTCGCCCGCGCTGAACGCCGCGAAGGCCGGCTGCTCGAGGATGTGGCGAGCCGCGCGGACCATCTCGATCCACTCGCGCCGGTCGTTCTCCGTCGAGAGGTAGTTGAACTGCAGGGCCGGGTGCTCGAACGGGTCGGTCGAGCGGATCTTCACGTGACCCCGGACGTCGGAGTACATCGGCCCGATGTGGACCTGGTAGCCGTGCCCGAAGGTCCCCGGCGCGTTGGCGGGCTTCGACCCGTCGTAGCGGATCGCGATCGGCAGGAAGTGGAACATCAGGTTGGGGTAGTCCACCTGCTCGTTGCTGCGGATGAACCCGCCGGCCTCGAAGTGGTTCGAGGCACCCACGCCGCGACGCAGGAACATCCACTCGGCCCCGATCCGCGGCTTGTGCCGGTGCCGCAGCCAGGGCGCGATCGACACCGGCTGCTTGCTGGCGTGCTGGATGTAGACCTCGAGGTGGTCCTGGAGGTTCTCCCCCACGCCCGGCAGGTCGACGAGCGGGTCGACGCCCAGCGCGCGCAGCTCGTCGGCGTTGCCGATGCCCGACAGCTGGAGCAGCTGCGGCGTGTTGATCGCGCCGCCGCACAGGATCACCTCGCCGGCCTCGACGCTGCGGCGCAGCCGGCGCCCACGCAGGTAGTCGACGCCGACGATGCGCGGCGCCCCTCCCGCCGTACGACGCGTGCGCAGGCCGGTGACGTGCGAGAGCGTGTGGACGGTGAGGTTCTTGCGCTGGCGCACGGGGTGCAGGTAGGCCCGCGCCGCGCTCAGCCGGCGGCCGCGGTGCACGTTGCGGTCGAAGGGCGCGAAGCCCTCTTGGCGATAGCCGTTGACGTCGTCGGTCAGCGGGTGGCCGGCCTGCTGGACGGCCTCGAAGAACGCGCCGAACAGGGGGTTGGTGGCCGGTCCCTGCTCGAGCAACAGCGGCCCCGAGCCCCCGCGCCAGGCGTCGGCGCCGGAGGTGCCGTCGGCCAGCAGGCGGCTCTCCATCCGCTTGAAGTAGGGCAGGCAGTGCGCGTAGTCCCACTCCTCCAGGCCGGGCTCGGCCGCCCACCGCTCGTAGTCCAGCGGGTTGCCGCGCTGGAAGATCATCCCGTTGATGCTGGAGGAGCCGCCCAGCACCTTGCCCCGGGCGTGCGCCACCCGGCGTCCGCCCATGTGCGGCTCGGGCTCGGACTCGTAGCGCCAGTCGTAGAGCGGGCTCCCGATCGGGAAGGGCAACGCGGCCGGCATGTGGATGAAGGGGTCGAGCTTGAAGTCGCTGTGCCCGGCCTCGAGCACCAGCACCCGGATGCTCGGGTCGGCGCTGAGCCGGTTGGCGATCACCGACCCGGCCGATCCCCCGCCGACGACGACGTAGTCGTAGCGCTCGGTGCTCATGCCTGGCTCCCGTCGGTCGTGGCCGTGGGGGCCGGCGCTCCGAACCATCCCTGGGGGCCGGGTCGGGTGTTGTGCCAGATGTGCTTGGTCTCGCGGTACTCCTCGAGGCCGGCCAGCCCCAGCTCGCGGCCGACGCCGCTCTGCTTGAAGCCGCCCCACTCCGCCTGGGCGACGTAGGGGTGGTAGTCGTTGATCCAGATCGTGCCGTGCCGCAGCCGCGCCGCGACCCGCTCCGCGCGGCCGGCGTCGCGGGTCCACACGGCCCCGGCGAGACCGAAGATCGTGTCGTTGGCGATCGAGACGGCCGCCTCCTCCAGCCCGTCCGCGTCCGGCGCGCTGAAGGTCTCCACCGTCATCACCGGCCCGAACGACTCGTCCTGCACGCAGGACATGTCGGCCGAGCACTCGTCGAGGATCGTGGGCAGGTAGTAGAACCCCGCGTCGTACGACGCACCCTGCGGCCGCTCGCCGCCGACGCGCAGCACGGCGCCCTCGGCGATCCCCGCGGCGACGTACGCCTCGACCTTGTCGCGGTGGGCCCCGCTGATCAGGGGCCCGGTCTCGGCCGCCTCGTCGAAGGGGCCACCGAGCCGGATCTCGCGGGCCCGGCGGACCAGCTCGTCGACGAACTCGTCGTGGATGGACTCCTCGACGATCAGCCGGGCCCCGGCGGAGCAGACCTGACCGGAGTCGAGGAAGACCGCGGTGAGCGCCATGTCGGCGGCGGCCTCGAGGTCGGCGTCGGCGAAGACGATGTTGGGGTTCTTGCCCCCCAGCTCGAGCGCCACCTTCTTCACAGTGGCGGCGGCCGACGCCATGATCGAGCGGCCGGTGACCAGCCCGCCGGTGAACGACACCAGGTCGACCTCGGGGGCGGTGGTCAGCGCCGGACCGACCCGGGCGCCGGCGCCGAGCACGAGGTTGGCCACGCCGTCGGGGAGCCCCACCTCGCTGAGGGCGCGCATCAGCCAGATCGCGGTGTGCGGGGTGAGCTCGCTGGGCTTCAGCACGAAGGTGTTGCCGGCGGCCAGCGCCGGAGCGACCTTCCAGGACGTCTGCAGCAGCGGGTAGTTCCACGGCGTGATCAGCGAGCAGACGCCGACCGGCTCGTGCACCACGCGGCTCACGACGTCGGGCTGGCCGGTGTCGACGACGCGTCCGGCGTCGGCCTGGGCCAGCGTGGCGTAGTGCCGGAAGACCGACGCGATGTCGTCGACGTCCAACCGGGACTCGACCATCCGCTTGCCGGTGTCGAGCGACTCCAGCCGGGCGACCTCCTCCTTGTCCACCTCCAGCCGGTCGGCCAGGCGGTTCAGGAGAGCGGCGCGCTCGGGGGACGGCGTCCGCGGCCACGGGCCGTTGTCGAACGCCTTGCGGGCGGCGACCACGGCCGCGACCGCATCGGCCTCACCCCCCTCGGAGACGGTCGCGACGAGGCGGCCGTCCGCGGGGCAGTGGATGTCTCGCGTGGCGCCGTCGCCGGCGTCTCGCCAGGCTCCGTCGATGAACAGTTCGGGCATGGTTCCACCTTCCAACCGTGGGGGCCCTCGCTCGGGGTGCGAGAGCCGGGTGCCTGCCGGCCCCGGACGTGGAGGTGGATGACGCGGGCCGCCCCGCTGACAGGGGCGGCCCGCCCACTCACACGTGCGCGGGCGACCAGAAGACGGCGATGGCGATGTTGGCCACCGTGAGCCCCAGCAGGCCCAGGTAGAGGCCGTTGGGGATCCGGGGCTTCTTCAGGTTCGCCATCACCAGGATGAGGATGACCAGGGCGAGGGTGAACTTAACCCCGATCTTGGCGTGGTTGAGGTCACCATCGCCACCCTCGAGGACCCCCACGAGGAGCAGACCGGCCAGGAAGGCCGTCCCGGCGCCGTCGCGCATGGCGCTGTTGACGACCTTCTCCGAGGCGGACATCTGCACGAAGAGGCCACCGAGCAGGGCGGCGAAGCCGAGGATGTGCACGAACAGGAGAATGAGTCGCAGGGTGTCCATGGCCACGCACCCTATCGGGCAGCGGCGCTCAGGAGACGGTCAGGCCTTGCGGCGCGGGGCCCGGCGCCGGGGTCGCGGAGCGGGGCGCACCACGAGCACCGGGCAGGGCGCGTAGTGCTGGACCCGTTGCGCCGTGCTGCCCACGAGCACGGTCTCGCTGACGCCGCGGCCGCCGGCCGCCACCACCACGAGCCCGACGTCGAGCTGACGGGCGGCCTTGATGATCTCGTTGGCCGGCGATCCGCTGCGGGTCCGCTTGTGCACCTTGGGGCCCCACCCGGCGAACTCCTCCGCGATCACGGACAGGGCGCTCTGGGCAGCCTCGCGGAAGCTGCCCACGTGGTGCTCGGCGTCGCCGCGCGCCGGTCCGGAGAGGTCGTCGGCGAAGGCGACCGCGGCGAGCGGCCGGATCACCGCCACCACCGAGATGTCGGTGACCTGGGTGGGGTCCGCGAAGGACTTGAAGTGTCGCGCCGCGGCCAGGGACTGCTGGGAGCCGTCGGTGGCGATGAGCACGTGCATGTCAGGCTCCTGTCGTGGTGGACGGCGTCGACGTCCGGCGGGATGTCGCGATGTGCTGGGCCACGAACAGCGCTCCCCCGAGCGCCAGCAGGCCGGCACACCAGAGCAGGGAGGCCGGGTCGTCCTTGACGACGTAGACCAGCAGCACCACGTTGCCGAGGATGCCGACGTAGAGCAGCGGTGTCCAGGCCCGGTAGGTGTCCTCGCGCTCGCCGGTGCCGCGCAGCTTGAGCGCGGAGATGATCACGAGGGCATAGATGAACAGGGTGAAGACCACCGTCACCAGGGCGAGCCGCTCGACCACGTCGACGCCGACGCCCGCCTCGTTGAGCAGCCAGCCGACGAACAGCAGGCCACAGACGACGACGGCGGCGAAGATCAGCGCGAACCAGGGACTGCGGCGGCTGGCGTGGATGCGACCGAAGACGCCGGGCACGACGTCCTCCTTGGACATCCCGTAGAGGATGCGGGACTGGGTCACGACCGCGACCAGCGTGGTGTTGGTGATCGCGACCATGGCGATCACCGCGAACAGGATCGTCATCACGCCCACGGGCACCGGCAGGATGCCCGCCTTGACCACCTCGAGCAGCGCCGCGTCGCTGTCCGCGAGGGTGCCGATGGGGACGGTGAGCGCGGCGGTCGCTGCGACGAGGACGTAGATCACGCCGGCCGCGACCATCCCGCCGACCAGGGCACGGGGGAAGGTCCGACTGGGGTCGACCGTCTCCTCCGCCACGTTGGCGGCGTTCTCGAAGCCGGTCATCGCGAAGAACGCGAGAGCTACGCCCGCGACGACCGCCCAGACCGGGCTGACGTCGCTGCCGGCGTCGAAGTCGGTGAGGACCCCGAAGTCGGCCTTGCCCTGCGCGACGTACACGATGCCGATCACGAGGATGATCACCAGTCCGGCGATCTCGACGAGCGTCATCACCATGTTGGCGACCACCGACTCGGTGATGCCGATGAAGTTCACGATCGCGAGGAGGACGACGAAGGCCAGCGTGACCAGGAGCGCCGGGGGGAGCTCCCAGATCTCCGCGAAGTACGACGCGAAGCCGGTGGCCAGCGAGCCCGCGGCGGCGAAGCTCGCCGAGAGCATGCAGACGGTGATCAGGAAGGTCAGGGGCCGGTTGCCGAACGCCTTGTTGATGTAGAGCGCGGCGCCGGCGGCCTGGGGATACTTCGTCACCAGCTCCGCGTAGGCGAGGCCGGTGATCGTCGCGACCGTGACGCCCACCGCGAAGGCGATCCAGAAGGCGCCGCCGACCGCGCCGGCGACGAGCCCGATCAGCACGTAGATGCCAGAGCCCAGCACGTCGCCCAGCACGTAGAAGAAGAGCAGGCGGCCGGTGATCCCTCGTTTGAGGTCGCCCTCGTCGAGGTCGTCCGGCTCGGCAGCCCCCTTCGCGAGGCCGACGTCGGCGGGTGAGGAGTCGGCCACGGGGAGTCACCTTCTTGGTAGGTGGACAGGTGTCGGGCTGGATACCCCCTCGTCCACCTGCCGAAACGCCACCGTGGCGAGCCGTCGACGGCTACCGCAGCTCGAGGGCCAGGTGGTCCTCGAGGAGGGAGGGGTTGCTCGGCAGCGGCCTGCAGGCGCCCGTCTCGCAGAATCCCGCCCGCCGGTAGACCCTGGCGGCGGCATGGTTGCTGCGCGTCACCCACAGCGTCAACGTGGTCGCTCCGTCGCGCAGGGCCCAGTGCCGCACCGCAGCGAGGAGCGCCGTTGAAGCGCCTGCTCCCCGGTGCCCGGGGTGGAGCCACATCGCGATGAGCTTGCGCTCCTCCGGGCTGGTCCCGTGCACCCCGGCCGCGATCCCGATCGGAGCCCCGTCCTGGAGAGCGAGGAACGTGGCCGTGTCTCGGCACCACGCGCGCCAGTCAGTCTCCGTGTGCTCGCGCTCTTGCGCGAGCGTCGACCCGAAGGCGCGCGGTGACTCCGCCAGCGCGGCGAGCCGAACAGCCTTGACCCGCTGCCAGTCAGTCTCCTCGGCACGCGCGACCACGAGCCCGTCCTGCGTGGCCCGGTGGCTGGTGGGTGACTCCTCCATGTCCGTGTCCAATGTCCCTGCACCGCCCTACAGTCAGAGCAGCCGACGCTCCGAGGCCCAGCGGGTGAGCTCGTGGCGAGAGGAGAGCTGGAGCTTGCGCAGCACGCTCGACATGTGGGTCTCGACGGTCTTGATCGAGATGAACAGCTCCTTGGCCACCTCCTTGTAGGCGTAGCCGCGCGCGATCAGGCGCATCACCTCGCGCTCACGCTCGGTGAGTCGGTCGAGGTCCTCGTCGACCGCGGCGACCTCGATGGAGCCCGCGAAGGCATCGAGGACGAAGCCGGCCAGCCGCGGGGAGAAGACGGCGTCTCCGTCGGCGACGCGGCGGATCGCGTCGACCAGCTCGGGACCGGTGATGGTCTTGGTGACGTAGCCGCGGGCGCCGCCGCGGATAGTGCCGATCACGTCCTCGGCGGAGTCGCTCACCGACAGCGCCAGGTAGCAGGTGCGCAGGTGACGGGGCGCCAGTCGACGCATCACCTCGACGCCTCCCCCACCGGGCAGATGCACGTCGAGGAGTACGACGTCGGGGTGCTGGTCGGTGATCGCCCGCACCGCCTCGTCCACGTCGGCGGCCTCGGCCACCACGTCCACCGAGCCGCCGATCTCCGTTCGCACTCCCGCTCGGAACATCGCGTGGTCGTCGACCACCACCACCCGGACCTGGCCGGTTCGCTCAGCTGCGGGGGTGGTCATCGGCGTGCTCCTTTGAGGTGGACGTGGAGTAGTCGGGCAGGTGGTAGGCCGGCCCGTCGTAGCCGGTTCCCGAGAAGTCCGGGCCGCGGGGCGGCTCCGGAGCAGGCGGCTCGGGCGCGGCCGGCTCTGATGTGGGCTGCTCCGGGGTGGGCGACTGCGGGGCAGGTCGATCCTCCACCGGCATGTGCAGCCGGACCTCGGTCCCCTCCCCGGGCGCGCTGCGGATCTCACCCGAGCCGCCGTGGCGCTCCATCCGGTCCAGGATGCTGCGCCGCACGCCGTACCGGTCGTCGGGGATGTCCTCGATGGCGAAGCCCGCCCCGCGGTCGCGGACGAACACGTCGACCGCCCCGGGGCCGACCTCCGCATAGACGTCGACGCTGCCGACCCCCGCGTGCTTGGCGGCGTTGGTGACCGCCTCGCGCGACGCCGCCACGATCGGCTGGAGCCGCTCGGTGAGCGCGCAGTCGCCGACGCCCACGACGGTGACCGCGACGCCGTACGCGTCCTCGACCTGGGCGACGACCTCGCGCAGGGCGCCCACCAGCGTCGAGGCGTCCGGGGCCTCGGCGGCATAGAGCCAGGCGCGCAGCTCCCGCTCCTGGGCGCGGGCCAGCCGCGCGACCGTGGGCCCGTCGTCGGCGCTCTTCTGGATCAGGGCGAGTGTCTGCAGCACCGAGTCGTGCAGGTGGGCGGCCACGTCGGCGCGCTCCTGGGTGCGGATCCGCTCCTCGCGCTCGGCGGTGAGGTCGGACGTGAGCCGGAAGATCCAGGGCCCGGCGACCAGGCCCACCCCGAGCACACCCAGTCCGCCGGCGATCAGCACCCCGCGGCCCTGGTCGAGCGATGCCTTGTTGAAGCCGATGATGAACAGCGCCGAGATCACCAGGAGCATGCCGATCGCGACGCGCGCGTAGGCCGCCCAGCCGCCGCTGCCGAAGACGATCCGGACGGGGTCGATGCGCCCCGTGGTGTCGAGCCAGCGCTCGCGCTGGGCCTCGTCGGCCTGGCGCCATAGCAGGGTGAGACCGCCGGCGCCCAGCACCATCGGCCACAGGACCGCGCCGCGACCGAAGGCCGCCTCGATGGCCAGCACCGCGCCGAAGGCGAGCGCGGCGAGGACGACGGCCGGACCCGCGTCGGTGAACCGGGTGGCCCGTCCGGGTCGGCGCCCACCGCGGGTGTGGCTCTCGAGCCCCGGTGCCTGGGCTGTGCGTTCCTGGTCGGCGGGGAGCACGAGCCACAGGCCGGCGTAGAGCACGGCGCCGAACCCGCCGACCCCGCTGAGCAGCACGAACGCGATGCGGATCCAGGCCACCGGCAGGGCCAGGTGGCGGGCGAGTCCGCCGGCCACGCCACCGACGACCGGCTCGCGCATGTCGCGCAGGGCGCGGCGCGGGCCGGTGCGGCCGGGGAACGAGGCTTCGGAGGTCGTCATGACCTCTCCATCGTCACACAGCGCGGTGGTCGCAACCATGAGGACCGACCCCGAGAACCCCCTGACCCGCCACCGATCCGCGCCACCCCGTCTCGGGGTCCGGGGACGGTGAAGACCGGGGGTGTCCCCGATGGTGGACACCGCACCTGACGGAGCAGGCTGGAGCCATGACCAGCACACCCCCCGGAACACCTCCCGGAACCTCCCCCGGCGGCCCCTCCAGCCCCCAGGACGACACCCCCCATGACGGGGGCCCGCGCGTCAGCCGCAACGAGATGCGCGACCTCGCCCGCCTGCGCCGCACCATCGGCCCGGACCGTCAGGTGGCGGGGGTGGCCGGGGGCGTGGCTCGTCATCTGGACATCGACCCGGCCATCGTCCGTGTGGTCTTCGTGGTCCTCGCCTTCTTCGGCGGCTCGGGCGTCCTGCTCTACCTCGCCCTGTGGCTGCTGGTCCCCGAGGACGGCGCCGTCGCCGCGCCGGTGCGGCTCGACGAGGGCGCCCGGACGGCCGGCATCGTCGCGGTCGGCGTCATCTCGCTGCTGATGCTGCTCGGCGACACCTGGGGCCCGTGGGGCGGCGGCTGGTTCCCCTGGCCGCTGGCCCTGGTCGCCGTGGTCGTCGCCTACGTCCTGAGCAAGCGGGACCCGGCCCCGACGAGCGCTCCGCCCTCCTACGGCCCCTCGTACGGCCCGCCGGCCGGCCCCGTCTCGTTCACCAAGGAGGGCCCGGTGGCGTCGCCGTACGCCGCTCCCCCGCCGTACGCCGCTGCCGGCCAGGCGCCGTACACCCGACCGATGATGTACGCGCCTGTCGCTCCGGTGGCGCCGCGCCCCCGCCGTCAGGGACCGATCCTCTTCGGCTGGACGCTGGCCCTGCTCGCCCTCGGTCTCGGGCTGCTCGGCATGGCCGACGTGGGCGGTGCCTCGGTCGCGGACTCGGCCTACCCCGCCCTGGCCCTGGGCTTGATCGGCACGATGCTGCTGATCGGTGCGTGGTTCGGCCGCGCCGGTGGTCTGATCCTGATCGGCCTGATCGCCGCGCTCACCCTGGCCGGCGCGACAGCCGCCGAGGAGTACGACGGGTCGGGGGTCACCGAGCGCCCGCAGTCGGCTGCCGCGGTGAGTGACCGCTACGACGTGTCCATGGGCGAGCTGCGACTCGACCTCTCCGAGGTCTCCGACCCCGCGGCTCTGGTGGGTCGCACGATCGAGGTCGACGGCGGCCTCGCCAAGCTCGAGGTGATCCTGCCCGAGGGGATCGACGTCCAGGTGGAGGCCGTGGTCGACGGTCCCGGCGACATCTCGCTCTTCGGTCAGAGCTTCGACGGCATCGACATCGCGAGGGACTCCTTCCGCCCGGCCGACCCCATCACCCCGGCCCCGTCCGAGGGGGAGCTCGTCCTCGACATCAACCTCGGCGTCGGCGAGATCGTGGTGAGCGAGTGATGAACACCGCCCCGCACCGGATCGCCCCGCAACGTCCTACCCCGCACCGCTCGTTCAGCACAGCACCTTCGGCACCTGGGAGTCAGCGATGAGCACCGAACCGACCAACCGCCCCACGGATCGCTCGTTTGGGCGCCCCACCGGGCGGCACCCCGTGGACGTGGGCCACCTCGTGATGGGCCTGGCCTTCCTGGGCCTGGTCGGGGTGTGGGCCCTCTGGGTCAACGACGCGGTCCCCGGCGACGACCTGCGCTTCCTGCTTCCCCTGCCGTGGGTGCTCGGCGGCGCTGCCGGTCTGCTCGCGATGGCGATCAGCGCCGCGCGACGCAACCGCCGCGGCTCCGAGGCCCCGGTCGCAGCCCCCGCCCCTCACGACACGTACGCCTCCACCCCCTACGACACCGACGACACCGACGACACCGAGGAGATCCGATGAGCACGCAGTTCCCGTCCTCCAACCCCCGTCCCAACCCCTCCGCCGACGGGCCCGATCAGCGCCCCTGGGCCGGACGCCGCCTGGTCCGCCGCAGCGACGACCGGATGATCGCCGGGGTCTGCTCCGGTGTGGCCGACTACCTCGGGGTCGACGTCACCGTGGTCCGGCTGCTGACGGTGCTCGGCGCCGTCCTCGGCCTGGGCAGCATCGTCATCGCCTACCTGGTCGCCTGGGTGGTGCTCCCCGAGGCGTGAGCCTGCCGCACGCCGTACGGCCCTCCGGTCCCCGCACCGGAGGGCCGTCCTGCGTGTGCCTCACCCGTCGACGCCCCGACGTCAGTCGCGGGCGAGCCAGTCCTCGAGGGCGTCCACGACCGTGTCGGGGTGGTCGCTGAAGATGCCGTCGACGCCGGCGTCCAGGAACGCCGTGGCCTCGGCGTAGGCGTCACCCGCGGCGTCCGGATCGGTGCCGCGGCGGAAGTTGCTGGCCATGAAGCGGTTCTCGGCCCGCAGCGTCCAGACGTGCACGAGCAGGTCCTCCGCGTGGGCGTCGTCGACCAGGCTGGTCGGTGCCCCGGTGGCACCGGTGGCGCGGTCGCGGGGCAGTACGAGCGCCTTGTCGGCGCCGATGCCGTCGGCGTACGTCGCGATCTCGGCCAGGCCGGCGGGGCTGGCGAGGTCTGCGTAGGTGCGCCTGTCCCCCGCGGCCACCAAGTCGTACGGCGCGCCGGAGGCGCCGAGCAGCTGGGCGAGCGGGACCTTCGTCATGGTGTCGAGGTCGCGCAGGTTGGCGGTCTCGAAGGACTGCAGGATCACCGGGGACTTCGAGCGGTCGAGCCGGTGCTTGCCCAGCGCCCGCACCAGTGGCTCCTCGAGGGAGAGGCCGATCGAGTCGAAGTAGCTCGGGTGCTTGGTCTCGGGGTAGACGCCGATCGTGCGGCGGGTGCGCCGGGACTCCTCGCGGACCATGCCCAGCACCTCGTCGAGCGTCGGGACCTGGAACCGGCCGTCATAGCGGGTGTTGTCGGGGCGCACCTGCGGCAGGCGCTCCACGGCCCGCAGCGTCCTGAGCTCGGCGAGCGTGAAGTCCTCGGTGAACCAGCCGGTGACGGGCTGCCCGTCGATCGTCTTGGTCGTCCGCCGGCCGGCGAACTCGGGGTGGTCGGCGACGTCGGTGGTGCCGCTGATCTCGTTCTCGTGGCGGGCGACGAGCACCCCGTCCTTGGTCGAGACGAGGTCCGGCTCGATGTAGTCGGCGCCGAGCCTGATGGCGAGCCGGTAGGCCGCGAGCGTGTGCTCGGGGCGGTAGCCGGAGGCTCCGCGGTGTCCGATCACCACGGGCCGGGTCTCGTGCTTGCCGTGCTGACCGGCCTTGCCGTGATGACTGGGCTGGTCGGCGGGGCGGCCTGGCCGATCGTGGCCGGGGGCGGCCTGGGCCGCGGGGATGAGGACGGCGCTCGAGGCGACCACGAGTGCGAGGAGAGAGAGCAGGGGGCGGCGACGCCCGTTCCGAGATGTCATGATCCGCACCCCATCGCGCCCAGGTGGCCGGACGCGGTCCCGCCGGTGAACGGGCGATGAGGTTTCAGGCGGGCACTCGGCAGGCCACTCAGGCGGGGAGCCGGGCCGGTCGGGTCACCGGCCGGGTCCCGCCCACGTCGGCACCGACGAGCACGTCGGGGTGGTCGGTGATCAGCCCGTCCACGCCGGCCGCGGCGAGGATCCGGGCCTCGGCGGCGAGGTCCCCGGGGGCGTCGGGCTCGGTGCCCGAGCGCAGCTCCGTGGCGAGGAATCGGTTCTCCGCGCGCAGCGTCCAGACGTGCACCGCCAGCCGTCGCAGGTGCGCCTCGTGGACCAGCGCAGACGGGGTGAGGCTGGCTCCAGCCCGGTCGCGCGGGACGACCACCTCCTTGTGCGGCCCGATCGCCTCGGCGTACCCGTCGATCCAGGAGAGGCCGGCGGGAGTCATCAGGTCGGCATAGCTGCGGCGGTCGCCGGCGAGCACGAGGTCGACCGGGTGTCGGTCGGGACGGTCCAGCAGCTGCACGAGCGAGACGGTCGTACGGCGGGAGAGCCGGCGCAGCACGGTCGTCTCGAAGGACATCACCGAGACCCCGGAGGCGGGGTGGTCCAGGTGGTAGCGGCGTAGGACGTCGAGCACCAGCTCGTCGAGCGGCAGGCCGAGCGCGTCGTAGTAGGAGGCGTGCTTGAGCTCCAGCATCAGCTCGACGCGGCGTCCTCGTCGCACCGACTCCGCGCGGACCAGGCCGAGCACGTCCTCGAGGGTCGGCACCCCCTGCGTCCCGTCGTACGCCGCGCTCGCGGGCCGCGCGAGCGGGTGGCGCTCGCGAGCACGCAGGGTGCGGAGCTCCGCGTGCGTGAGGTCCTCTACGAACCAGCCGGCGAGCGGGCGCCCGTCGATCATCTTGATGGTGCGCCGGCTCCGGAGCTCAGGGCGGGTGGCCACGTCGGTGGTCGTGCTCAGCTCGCTGTCGTGCCGGGCCACGAGGACGCCGTCGGCGGTGGGGACGAGGTCGAGCTCGAAGCCGTCCGCGCCCATGTCGAGGGCTGCTTGGTAGGCAGCCATGGTGTGCTCGGGTCGATGTCCGCTGGCGCCCCGGTGGGCGACGATGCTGGTCATGGTCACAGAGGAGCACCCGGACCAGTCCCTGCGACGGCCCCGCGGTGGCACCCGCATGGCGCCCAGGTGAATGCTCGATGATGGTCCGATGAGCCTGCCGACGATCGGGACCCTCCACTCCGTTGCCGCCCTCGACCATCCGGAGCTGCTGGCGCCCGCGGTCGCCGCCGCCCTCGCGGGCTGGCCCGACGCCGATGGGGTCGCCGTCGTGGAGATCGACCCCTCGCTCGCCGACACCGCCGCTCTGACCGAGGCCTACGATCTCCCGCTGGCCGCCAGCGCCAACTGCGTGGTGGTGGCCGGCCGCCGCGAGGGCGTCGAGCGAGTCGCCGCGTGCGTCGTACGCGCCGACACCCGCGCCGACGTCAACAACCTCGTCAAGCGCACCCTGGACGTGCGCAAGGCGTCGTTCCTGGCGATGGATCGTGCGGTGGAGGAGACCGGAATGGAGTACGGCGGCATCACCCCGCTGGGCGTGCCCGGCGGATGGCGGGTGCTCGTGGATCCCCGGCTGCTCGACTCCGACGTCGCGGTCCTCGGCTCCGGCCTACGGCGCTCGAAGCTCCTGCTGCCCGGCGAGCTGCTCGGCCGCCTGCCCGGAACGGAGCTGACGGAGGGCTTGGGCATCGGCTGAGCGGGAACCGCACTCGTGTGAACGCTCGCGAGCACGCCGACGATCGTGACGAGACGCCGACCGAGAGACTCGACCGCAACTGGAACGAGCTGCTCCAGGAGATGCGCGTCATGCAGACCGGCGTACAGCTGATCGCCGGCTTCCTGCTGACCCTTCCCTTCCAGGAGCGCTTCGAGGACCTGAACGACTTCCAGCGGGTCCTCTACCTGTGCCTCGTGGTCCAGGCCGGTCTGACCACCATCCTGTTGATCACGCCGATCGCGGTGCACCGGATGGTCTTCGGCCAGCACGTCAAGGAACGTCTGGTGCGCACCGCGCACCGCCTCGTCACGATCGCCCTCGGCGCCATCGCCCTGCTGCTCACCGGCATCGTCACGCTCGTCTTCGACATGGTCATCGACCGGACCGCATCGATGGCCGTGGGCGGCACGATGCTGCTGGCCTGCGTGCTCCTGCTGGGCGTGGTGCCCTACGTCGTCGCCCACGCGAAAGACTCCACCTCCTAGCCTGGCGCGGTGGTAGAGCAGGTTGCCCAGCCCCGTTCGTTGGTCGAGCAGGTTGCGCAGCAACCGCCCCCTCGGTGGTCGAGCAGGTTGCGCAGCAACCGACGTCGAGACCCACCCCCGTAGACACGCCGAAGCCCCCGCCGGATGCTGCCTACGACGGGGTCCGGGGCGGTACAGCTATTCGTCGGGTGGTGGTACGGCGCGGGCCCGATCGCGGGTCACGTCGAGCGTCCCGGTGTGATCGCGCAGGTACTGATAGCCCTGCGGGCTGGTCCAAAGAAACGTGCCGGGCTCGATGACGGTGTAGGACCACGGCGAATGCGTCTTGTGCCGGTGATGCCGGCGACACAACGGCGCCAGATTGCAGGAGCACGTGCTCCCACCGGCGGAGTGCTCTCGAACGTGGTCGCAGTCCGCCCGATGCCCATCAGGCTTGAGCTTCCTGGCGGGCCGGGTGCACCACGGGAACACACAGCTGTGGTTGATCAACGCGATGCGTTCGACGAGCCGGTCGGGGACCTCGTAGGCGCCGACGTGGACGTGGTCCTCGAGATCGATCACCGGCTTCACCACGACCTGGGCATCAGGGCTGGCGCACCAGTCGCGGACCTGATCGACGGACACGAAGGAGCGGGTGTTCTCGACCCGAGCGAGACGGACACGGCCGTCATCAAGGCCCCGAGCGCGCAAGGCGTCGCGGGAGAGGTGGACGTAGAGCACCACCTGACGCGGACGCCGCGTCGTTCCGTGAGTGGGGGCCGCGGCTCCAGGAGCTTCGGCGGAGGATGAGCGCGGTTGATCGGGAGCACCGGGTGAGTCGGATCCACCGCACTGATCAGGTACGGCTTCGTCGCCGGCGTTGGTATTGAGGTCGAACGCCAGCTGGCTGCGGGCCAGGTCCCCGGCGGCCTTCGCCCGGCGGGCACCGAGGGGCTCCTCCGAGCCCAGGGCACGCTGGGCCTCCGCACCCGCTGCCACGGCGGCGTCGAGGTCCATCGCGTCCGCGATGTCGAGCTCGCCTCGGATCTGCATGGTGCCCTCGTAGGAGACCTGGTCGGTGTCCACATCGAAGCAGCGCCCGTCGGCCGCGGCGCGGCGGCGCTGTTCGGCGTCCTCGGGCTGGAACTGGACCCGGGCCTCCTCGATCAGCCGGTCCAGGGCCGCGATGCCGATCTTGTGAGCCACCGAG
>NZ_BAAHCI010000015.1:239490-431603 GCF_054775955.1 Nocardioides pacificus | reverse complement strand
ACGAACGCCGCACCAGCGGGCACGAGGCTCATCGTGGCGTCGGCGATGCGGCGGGCCTTCCACGCCACCAGGTCACCGGCACAGACCCGCTTCCACACCTTCGGCAGGCGATACCTGAGCTCGACGGCTTGGCCGATGTAGCGGTTGCCGGCGTCGGTGGAGAGTCCGACGGCGAGGGCGAACTCGGTGATCGCGAACTCCGCGACCAAAGGTGCACCGGGCCCGGCGATGGGGAGGCCGTGGTCGCCGTACCCGTCGTGGGCCATTGCGGCGTCGGTGAGGGAGTCGACCGAGTGCATCGCCGCCCAGTCCACAGCGAGCTGGAGCTGCTCTGCTTCGAGGCGGTCCGCCCCTGTGCGGCGTGCCCGGGCAGCCTCCAGCACCGCAGCGGCGGTGTCGGGGGTGGCTGTCTGGGTCATGGAAATAGTCAAGCAGGGGGCGCCGACACTGCCCCCGCCTAGAAGCGGCGCGACGCGCTGACTGTGGAGAACTTTTTCGCGGGTGGGTCTCGACGTCGGTTGCTGCGCAACCTGCTCGACCAACGAGGGCGCCGGGGGTCTCGACGTCGGTTGCTGCGCAACCTGCTCGACCACCGAGCGGGGTTGCGCAACCTGTTCAACCCACGAGCGGGGTTGCGCAACCTGTTCAACCCACGAGCGGGGTTGCGCAACCTGTTCAACCCACCAGCGGGGCTGCGCAACCTGCTCGACCACCGAGCCGGGTTGCGCAACCGGCTCGCCCCACGAACCCGGCTGCGCAGGCTGCTCGACCACCGAGGCGGCGAGTGCCCCCGTCGCCCGCCCGGAAGATAACGAGTCGCGCGGGAAGGCTTCCGGTCCGTACCGTGGTTGCAGTGCGCATCCTTCCTCTCGAACACCCCGGCACCGCCGATCATCGCTCGCCGGGCCGGTTCCTGTGGTGGTTGGCGAAGGGGCAGTGGCGCACGCTCGCGATGGGGGCGCTCTTCGGCATCGTCTGGATGAGCGCTCAGGCGGTGATGCCGGCGGTGATCGGCCGCGCGATCGACCGCGGCGTCTCGGCACGCGACAGCGACGAGCTGCTGCGGTGGACGGCGATCCTGTTCGCGATCGGCATCGTGCAGGCGGCCAGCGGGATCATGCGGCACCGCTTCGCGGTCACCAACTGGCTCACCGCGGCCTACCGCACCGTGCAGCTCGTGGGTCGCCAGACGGTGCGTCTCGGAGGCACCCTGCCGCGCAAGGTGTCGACCGGCGAGGTCATCACGATCGGCACCAACGACCTCTCGCACCTGGGCCAGGTGATGGACGTGACGGCCCGCTTCGCCGGCGCCGTGGTCAGCTTCCTGCTGGTGGCGGTGATCCTGCTGCAGACGTCGGTGACCCTCGGCCTGGTCGTGCTGATCGGGGTCCCCGCCCTGATGGTGGCGGTCGGCCCGCTGCTCAGCCCGCTCCAGCGGCGCAACACCCACCAGCGCGAGCTGATGGGCGCGCTCTCCAGCACCGCCAGCGACATCGTCGGCGGCCTGCGGGTGCTGCGCGGCATCGGCGGCGAGCACGTCTTCCTCGACCGCTACCGCCGCGAGTCGCAGACCACGCGCGCCGCCGGCGTGGCGGTCGCCCGACTGCAGTCAGTCCTCGAAGCGCTGCAGGTGTTCCTGCCCGGCGTCTTCGTGGTCGTGGTGGTCTGGCTCGGCGCCCGCTATGCCGTGGAGGGTCGCATCACGCCCGGCGAGCTGGTCGCGTTCTACGGCTACGCGGCGTTCCTGATGATCCCGCTGCGCACCGCGACGGAGTACGCCAACAAGGTCATCCGGGCCCGAGTCGCCGCCCGCCGCGTCTGCCGCGTGCTCGCGCTCACCCCCGACCTCGTCGACCCCGCCGACCCGGCGCCCTCGCCCCCTCCCGGCTCCGAGCTGTACGACGCGCGCACCGGGCTGCGGGTCCGCCCCGGCGCCATCACCGCCCTCGTCAGCGAGCAGCCCGACCAGTCCGCGGCCCTCGCCGACAGACTGGGCCTGTGCACCCCCGACGCCGACGACGACGTCCGGCTCGGTGGCGTACCGCTCTCGGCGCTGGCCCACGCCGAGGTCCGTCGGCGGATCGTCGTCTCCGACACCGGCAGCGCGCTCTTCTCCGGTCCGCTCCGCGACAGGCTCGACGTCACCGGCTCCGGCGACGTCACGCGCGCGCTCACCACCGCCTCCGCCGAGGACATCCTCGACGCGCTCCCCGACGGCCTGCGCACGCACGTCGAGGAGCGCGGGCGCAGCTTCTCCGGCGGCCAGCGTCAGCGACTGGTCCTCGCCCGCGCCCTCGCGAGCGACCCCGAGGTGCTCGTGCTCGTGGAGCCGACGTCGGCCGTCGACGCGCACACCGAGGCGCGGATCGCGGCCCGGCTGCGCGCCCACCGCGCCGGCCGGACGACGCTCGTGACCACCACCAGCCCCCTGCTGCTCGACGCCGTCGACGACGTGGCCCTGCTCCAGGACGGCCGGATCGTGGCCACCGGCACCCATGCCGAGCTGCTCGACTCCCATCCGGCCTACCGCCGCGTGGTCACCCGCGAGACCGACGACTCCGACCAGATCCCCACCAACATCGAGATGGAGCCGACCCGATGACCGCGCTGCCCGTGGCCGACAGCCGCGCCGTACGCCGCTATGCCGGTCAGATCGCCCGCCGCCACCCGCGCCTGCTGGGCACGGCCCTGGCCCTGCACATCCTGGCCGCGGCCGCCGCGCTGGCGGCTCCCCGCCTGCTCGGGGACCTGGTGCAGGCCGTCGAGAGCGGCACCAGCGTCGACCGCGTCGACCGCACCGTCGCGCTGCTCGCCGGCTTCCTGATCCTGCAGACGGTGCTCACCCGCTATGCCCGCCTGGTCAGCCAGGTGCTCGGCGAGCAGGTGCTCGCGCGGCTGCGCGAGGACTTCGTAGAGAACACCCTCGCCCTGCCGCTCGGCGTCGTCGAGTCCGCCGGCTCCGGCGACCTGCTGACGCGCACCAACCGCGACGTCGACCAGCTCGGCTGGTCGGTGCGGATGGCCCTGCCGGAGTGGACGATCGCCGTGGTCACCGCCATCCTCACCTTCGCGGCCGCGCTCAGTGTCGGCTGGTGGGTGGCGCTCCCCTGCCTGCTCGGTGTGCCCCCGCTCGTGATCGGGCTGCGGTGGTACCTCGCTCGCGCCAAGGACGGCTACCTGCGCGAGAGCGCGACGTACTCCCAGATCAACGCCACCCTCACCGAGACCGTCGAGGGCGCCCGCACCGTCGAGGCGCTCGGTCTCGGTGGCGAGCGGATCCGGGCGATCGACGCCGACATCGCCGACTCCTTCGACGCCGAGCGCTACACGCTGCGCCTGCGCACGGTCTTCTTCCCCAGCATGGAGATGTCCTACCTGCTGCCGACCGTGGCCACGCTGCTGCTCGGCGGCTGGCTCTACACCCGCGGCGAGGTCTCGCTGGGCGACGTGACGGCCGCGACCCTCTACGTGCAGATGCTGATCGACCCGGTGGACCGGATCGTGTCGATCCTCGACGAGCTGCAGCTCGGTACGGCGTCGCTCGCCCGCCTGCTGGGCGTCGCCGAGGTGCCCGACGACCGCAAGGCGACCGGGGCTCTGCCCGACGGCGAGAAGATCGAGGCCGACGACGTGCGGTTCTCCTACGTCGAGGGCCGCGACGTCCTCCATGGCGTCGACCTGTCCGTGGGCGTCGGTGAGCGGATCGCGATGGTGGGGCCGTCGGGGGCGGGCAAGTCCACGCTCGGCCGGCTGCTCGCCGGCATCCACCCGCCGCGCACCGGCTCGGTGACCGTGGGCGGCGTCGGACTCACCGAGCTGCCGCTCGACGACCTGCGCGGCCACGTCGCGCTGGTCACCCAGGAGCACCACGTCTTCGTCGGGACCCTGCGGGAGAACCTCGCCCTCGCCGCCCCGCCCGGCGCCGGCGACCCCGAGATCCGCGAGGCGCTTGCCGCCGTGGACGCACTCGACTGGGTCGACGCGCTGCCCGACGGACTCGACACCGTCGTCGGCTCCGGCGGTCGCCACCTCCCCGCCGCCCAGGCCCAGCAGGTCGCGCTGGCCCGGCTGGTGCTCGCCGACCCGCACACGCTGGTCCTCGACGAGGCCACCTCGCTGATCGACCCGCGTGCCGCCCGCCACCTGGAGCGCTCCCTCGCGGCGGTCCTCGAGGGCCGCACGGTGATCGCCATCGCCCACCGGCTCTTCTCCGCCCACGACGCCGACCGGGTCGCGGTCGTGGAGGACGGCCGGATCGCGGAGCTGGGCACCCATGACGAGCTGGTGGCGGCCGGGGGCTCCTACGCGGCGCTGTGGGAGTCCTGGAACGGACGTCACTGACGTCGCTTGCTAGATTCACCCGACGATGACGAGGACCAAGCCCGGCTTCCGCGGCGACATCCAGGGGCTGCGCGCACTCGCGGTCGTGACCGTCATCGTCTCCCACTTCGACATCGGCCCCTTCACGGGCGGCTTCATCGGAGTCGACGTCTTCTTCGTGATCTCGGGGTTCCTGATCTCGGATCTGCTCTACCGCGAGCTGGGGCGCGAGGGCTCGATCTCGCTGCGCCGCTTCTACGCCCGGCGCGCCCGGCGCATCCTGCCCGCGGCGACGCTGGTCGTGCTCGTCACCACCGTCGCCTCCGTCATCGTGCTGAGCGCGCTGGATGCCGCCGAGGTGGTGTGGGACGCGATCTGGGCCTCGCTCTTCGCCGCCAACTTCCGCTTCGCCTCGGTCGGCACCGACTACTTCGCGCAGGACCAGGGGACCAGCCCCCTGCAGCACTACTGGTCACTGGCCGTCGAGGAGCAGTTCTACCTCCTCTGGCCGCTGCTCCTGCTGGTCGCGACCGGGTGGCACCGGCTCCGGCGCTGGCAGGCCGCCCGCGGCGCCGGTGAGGATCCGGCGCCCGGCCCGCTGCGCGTCCCGCGACTCACGGTCTTCGTCCTCCTCGTCGTCGGGACGGTCGCCAGCTTCGCCTGGTCGGTCGTGCTGACCCGGACCGATCCGACCGACGCCTACTTCTCGCCGTTCGCCCGGGCGTGGGAGCTCGGCGCGGGCGCACTCGTCGCCCTGGTCGCCCCGGCGCTGGCCCGCCGCTTCACCCACTTCACCCGGGCCGCGCTGAGCAGCACCGGCCTGCTGCTGATCGCGGCTGCCACGCTCTTCTTCATCGACGCGACCCCCTTCCCCGGGCATGCCGCGCTGCTGCCGGTGGTGGGCACGGCGATGGTGCTGCTCTCCGGCGCCACGACGAGCGACCGTCGCCCCCTGCTGCGCCCGCCGCTCCCGCTCCAGGCGCTCGCCTGGGCGCCCATCCGGGTCGTGGGCGACTGGTCCTACTCGCTCTACCTGTGGCACTGGCCGGTGCTGGTGCTCGCCCAGGCCCGGATCGGCCGCGACCTGCGTCTCTCGGAGGCCCTCGTGGCCGTGGCCGTGACCTTCGCGCTCGCGGCGGCGACGTACCGCTGGGTGGAGACCCCGTTCCGCGACCCCGTGCGCTGGAGCGTCCCTCGCTCGCTCGTGCTCTATCCGGTCTCGGTCGCGTTGATCGCCGCGACCGCCCTCGGGGGCTCCCGCTGGACCGAGTGGCAGACCAGCGAGCGCGGCGACGCACCGGCCGTGACCCTGGACGACTTCGGGGTGGAGGACGTGGAGAAGTACGACATCGCGAAAGACCCCGCCGTCGGACTCGTCCAGGCCTCGACGGTCGCCGCCGAGAACGGCGTGGCGCTCCCCAGCGATCTCTCCCCCGATCTCGTCGATCTCCGCGACGACGTGGCCGAGGGCGACTGCGACTACTCCGACGCCTTCGGGACCCTCTGTCCGCAGGGCGACCCCGACGCAGGGCGCACCCTGGCCGTCCTCGGCGACTCGCACGGGCGCCACTGGATCCCCGCCTTCGAGCAGATCGCCGAGAGCGCCGGCTGGACCACCCACTACTTCGTGAAGCCCCGCTGCACCGCCGCTCGCGTCACCGTGACCAGCTGGAACAGCGACGACCCCTGGAGCGCCTGCGACGACTTCCGCGACTGGGTGCAGGAGCAGCTCACCGAGCTGCGCCCCGACGTCACGATCGTGTCGACCTCGGCGCCCGGCCGCGGCGTCTGGCAGGGCGACGAGTTCCTCACCGACGAGGACGACGTCGCCGCCGCCTTCCGGGACGGGCTCGCCGACCTGCTCGGGCGCCTGGCTCCGCTGACCGAGCGTCTGCTGGTGCTCGACGACGTGCCCACGCTGAGCACCGACCCGGCCGACTGCCTGACCACCGGCCGTCCGGATCTCGGCACCTGCCTGGCCGCCCCGACGGAGAGGTCCGCGCTGATGAGCACGATGACCCGCCAGGCCGCGCAGAGCACCGGCACCGAGCTGGTCGACCCCCGCCGGTGGTTCTGCGTCGGACAGAAGTGCCCGGTGGTCGTCGGCTCCACGATCACCTACCGCGACCCCGGCCACATCACCACGACGTACGCCGCCTCGCTGGCCGAGCCGTTGGGCAGCGCGCTCGGGCTCGCAGCTCCCCCGACGGCGGCGGGCGCCCCGCCGTGAGACCCGCCACGTCCCGCCTTCCTTGCGATAGTGACAGCAGTTCTGTCAGTGTTGCTCAACCCGGCACACCCCGTCCCTCCCGCTCAGCTCTGCACTGCCACCGACCCGGAACGGAACCGCGATGAAGCTCTCCATGCCCCTGATGTACGACGGGAACCCGCGCAACGCGGCGGACCAGATCACCTCCCTGGAGAAGGCCGGCCTCGACCAGGTCTGGGTCGCCGAGGCCTACGGCTTCGACTCCCCCACGTTGATGGGCTACCTGGCCGCGAAGACCGAGACCGTCGAGATCGGCTCGGCCATCCTCAACATCTACTCCCGCACCCCGGGCGCCCTGCTGCAGACCGCGGCGGGCCTCGACAACGTCTCGGGCGGGCGCGCCATCCTCGGCCTCGGCGCATCTGGCCCCCAGGTCATCGAGGGCTTCCACGGCGTCCCCTACGACAAGCCGCTGGGCCGCACCCGCGAGGTCGTCGAGATCATCCGCGCCGGCCTCAAGCGCGAGAAGCTCAGCAGCGACGGGATCTTCAAGCTCCCCCTCACCAAGGAGAACGGCGCGGTCACCGGGCTGGGCAAGCCGCTCAAGATCCTCACCCACCCCGAGCGCGACACCATCCCGATCTGGATCGCGGCCCTGGGCCCCAAGAGCGTCGAGCAGACCGCGGAGTACGCCGACGGCTGGATGCCCCACCTGTTCCACCCCGAGCGCGCCCACCTCGTGTGGGGCGACGCGCTGGCCAAGGGCAACGCCAAGCGCCAGGAGGGCCTCGCCCCGCTGCAGATCAACGCCGGCGGCATGGTCGCCATCGGCGAGGACGTCAAGGGCCTGCTCGACTTCGCCCGCCCGATGTTCGCGCTCTACGTCGGCGGCATGGGCGCCAAGGGCAAGAACTTCTACAACGACGTCGCCAGGCAGTACGGCTACGAGCAGGAGGCCGAGGAGATCCAGAACCTCTACCTCGACGGCAAGAAGAAGGAGGCCGAGGCACTCGTCCCGCAGGAGTGGCTCGAGGCGGCCAACCTCGTCGGCCCCGCGTCGTACGTCAAGGAGCGCATCGCGGCCTTCAAGGAGGCCGGCGTGACCAGCCTGTCCGTCGTGCCCGCCAGCGACGACCCGGCGAAGACCATCGCGCAGGTCAAGGAGTGGATCTCCTGATCCGCGACTGACGCGAGACGAGGGCCCGGCGGTCGGACTGCCGGGCCCTCGGCGTTCGTGGGGTTGTGGTTTCGAGACGGCGCTGGGCGCGCCTCCTCAACCGCCGGTGGGGGCGGGGGCCTCGTCAGGTGCAGCGCGTCGGCGCGACAGCGACCTCGTGATGACGTCGTTGGCCGCCCGCTGGAAGCCGGTGACCACGGCCTCCAGGGTGAGCTGGCGCAGCCGCGACATCGTCGACTCGAGCTTGGCGGCGTCCTCGGAGGAGTGCTGCTCGCGGCGGAACGGCGCCAGCACGCCGGTGTGCAGGATGTCGGTCAGCTCGGCCGCGAGCGACTCCATGTGCCGGGCGATCGCGTCCCCGGCGGCCGTCATGCTCTCCATCGGGATGTCCAGGTCGAGCAGGTCGACGTTGACCTGCAGGTTGGGCATCGGCCGATAGCCGCGCTCGGTGCGCTCCAGGCTGCGCAGCCCGACGAGGAAGGCCAGGTCGGCCTCGCTGAGCCTGCGCGAGACCTTCTTCTCCAGCTGCCGCAGGGTCAGCTCCTCGGCCGGCTGGGCCGTCCACGAGGTGAGCATCGCTCGCTGCAGCGCGAGCTCGTCGCTGTCGGCGTTCGCGGGCAGGGAGGCCATGTAGCGCTCGATGGCCTGCAGCGTGAACCCGTGGTCCTGCAGGGCGCGGACCATCTCGAGGCGCGCGCGGTGCACGTCGTCGTAGAAGGCCACTCGACCGCGACGGATCGGCGCAGGGATCAGGCCGAGGCTCGCGTAGTAGCGCGTGGTGCGCACCGTCAGCCCCACAGCGGCGGAGAGCTCGTCGATCGTGAGCAGTCCGTCGTTCTCCAGGTCTGATTGCGCACTCATGACTGTCACAGTATTGCTGTCTCCACCCGCGAGCAAAGAGCACCCACCCTTGCCATCGTGACAGTGCTGCTGTCACAGTGATCCCGTTGATGGAGGCGCACACAGCGGCGCCCGCAGGGCTCGCCCTGCGCGGGACTGATGGAGGAATCGACCCATGGCAGAGCTCACCCGCGAGATCTTCGACGAGGAGCACGAGGACTTCCGCCAGATGGCGCGGAGCTTCATCGAGAAGGAGGTCGTCCCGAACCAGGAGCGGTGGGAGAAGGACGGCATCGTCGACCGCGACCTGTGGACGAAGGCCGGCAGCCAGGGCCTGCTCTGCTTCGACGTGGACGAGGCGTACGGCGGCGCGGGCGTCGACGACTTCCGCTACAACATGATCGTCGCCGAGGAGCTCAGCCGGGCCGGCGCTAGCGGGCCCGGCTTCCCGGTGCACACCGACATCATCGTGCCGTACATCTCGAGCCTCGGCACCGAGGAGCAGAAGCAGCGCTGGCTCCCCGGCTGCGTCAGCGGCGAGATCGTCACGGCGATCGCGATGACCGAGCCGGGCGCCGGCTCGGACCTGCAGGGCATCCGCACGACCGCGATCGACAAGGGCGACCACTACGTCGTCAACGGCTCCAAGACCTTCATCTCCAACGGGATCATGGCCGACCTCGTCATCGTCGTCGCCCGCACCGACCCCGACGCCGGGCACAAGGGCATCAGCCTGCTCGTCCTCGAGCGCGGCATGGAGGGCTTCGAGCGCGGCCGCAACCTCGACAAGATGGGCCTCAAGGCCCAGGACACCGCCGAGCTCTTCTTCGACGACGTCGTCGTCCCCAAGGAGAACCTGCTCGGCGAAGAGGGCTCCGGCTTCATCTCGCTGATGATGAACCTGCCCCAGGAGCGGCTCTCGATCGCCGTGATGGCGGCCGCTGCCTGCCAGAACCTGCTCGACATGTCGCTGACCTACGTCAAGGAGCGCAAGGCGTTCGGGCGCTCCATCGGCAACTTCCAGCACAACCGCTTCGTGCTCGCCGAGATGGCGACCGAGACCCGGATCGCGCAGGTCTTCGTCGACGACTGCATCACCAAGCACATGCGCGGCGAGGCCGACGCGACGCTCGCGTCGATGGCCAAGTGGTGGACCACCGAGCTGCAGAAGAAGATCGTCGACCAGGCCGTCCAGCTGCACGGCGGCTACGGCTACATGATGGAGTACCCCGTCGCCCGGGCCTACGTCGACAGCCGGATCCAGACCATCTACGGCGGCACGACCGAGATCCAGAAGGAGATCATCGGTCGGAGCATGGGCATCTGAGGCCGACGACCATGGACTTCGATCTGCCCGAGACGGCCCTGGCCGTGCGCGACGGCGTCGCCGCCGTCGCCGCCAAGTACGACCACCACTACTGGTCGCAGTGCGAGGAGCAGCACCGCTTCCCGACCGAGGCCTGGCGCGACCTCGCCGAGGGTGGGTGGATCGGACTCTGTGTGCCCGAGGAGTACGGCGGGGGCGGTGCCGGCATGCTCGAGCTGGCCGTGGCGTGCGAGACGCTCGCCGCGTCCGGCGGCACCGCCGGCATCTTCCTCTACATCCTCACGCCGGGCTTCGGCGCGATGACGCTGACCCGGCACGGCACCGAGGCTCAGAAGCAGGCGATCCTTCCGGGCGTGGCCGCCGGCACCACGCAGTTCTGCATGGCGCTCACCGAGCCGGACGCGGGCAGCAACGCGATCGCGATCACGACCGCCGCCCGCCGCGACGGCGACGAGTTCGTGATCAAGGGCCAGAAGATCTGGATCTCGGGCATCGAGAACGCCGAGTGGATGATCGTCATCACCCGCACGACGCCGGCCGCCGAGGCCAAGGAGAAGCTGGGCTCGCGCACCGGCGGCTTCACGCTGCTGCTGGTCGACGTCCAGCAGGCGGTGGCCGACGGGACGCTGACCTACACCCCCATCCCGAAGATGGGCGGCAACGTGGTCACCTCCAGCCAGGTCTTCTTCGACGACGTGCGGGTGCCGGCGGCCAACGTCATCGGCGAGGTCGACAACGGCTTCCCCGTGCTGTGGGACGTGCTCAACCCCGAGCGCATCCTCGCCGCCGCCGGCGGCGTCGGTGCGGCCGAGGCGGCATTGCGGCTGGCGGTCGACTACGCCTGCGAGCGCGAGGTCTTCGACCGGCCGATCGGGTCCAACCAGGCGGTGCAGTTCCCGCTCGCCCAGCTCAAGGCCAAGACCGAGCTGGCCCGGCTGATGACCTACAAGGCGGCCTGGCTCTTCGACCAGGGCCGCCCGTGCGGCGCGGAGACCAACGTCGCCAAGCTCACCGGCTCGCAGGTCGCGTGGGAGGCCGCCAACCAGGCCTTCCAGACCTTCGGGGGGATGGCCTACTCCAAGGAGTACCCGGTCGAGCGGCTCTTCCGCGACAGCCGGATCGGCAAGAGCATCCCCGTGGCCGAGGAGCTCATCCTCGCCCACATCGGCACCCAGATGCTCGGGCTGCCCAGAAGCTATTGATGGGCAGCTATTGATGGGCAGCTATTGATCCGCAGTTACTGATCCCCCACCCCGAGGAGCATGACGATGCAGGACACCCTTCAGCAGCGCGCGGAGATCGAGGCCCAGATCGCCGGGCTCACCCTCCCGCTGGCCCTCGCCGAGACCGTCGAGAAGTACGGCGACCAGCCGGCCTACTCCGACAAGATCGGCATCGCCGCCGACGACGTCCAGGGTTGGCGCACGCTCACCTGGCGCGAGGTGCGCGAGCGGTCGCTGGACCTGGCGGCCGGGCTCATCGAGGCGGGTGTCGCACCCGGCGACACGGTGGCGATCATGGCCTCCAGCCGCACCGAGCACGTGCTGGCCGACCTCGCCGCCGTGCACGCCGGCGCCACCCCGATGTCGGTCTACGCCACGCTCGCCCCGGAGCAGGTGCGCTTCGTCTCCGGCCACTCCGAGCCCTCGGTGGTGATCCTGGAGGGGGCCGACCAGCTGGCCCGCTGGGAGCAGGCGCTCGACGCCTCGGGCAGCATCCGCAAGGTCGTGCTGATGGACGCCGCGGCCAAGCCCGCGGGCGAGCGCTACGTCTCCTGGGACGAGCTGGCCGCCGCCGGCGCGTCGTACCGCGCGGCGCACGCGGACGAGCTCGAGCAGCGCTGGCGCGCGATCGAGCCCGACCAGCCGCTGACGATCCTCTACACCTCGGGCACGACCGGCAACCCCAAGGGCGTGGTGCTCACCCACCACAACATCCTCTTCGAGTCGATCGGCTCCACCCGCACGGCGGGGATCGCCGAGCCGGGCGTGAGCATCTCCTACCTGCCGTTCGCACACATCGCCGAGCGCATCCTCGGCATGTACGTGCCACAGTCCCAGGGCGGCCACGTGCACCTGCTCGCCGACCCCGCTCTGCTGGTCGGCGCGCTCGGCAGCGTGCGCCCCACGCGCTTCTTCGGCGTCCCGCGCGTGTGGGAGAAGATCAAGACCGGCGTCTCGGCCAAGCTCGCGGCCGAGCCCGACGAGGCCAAGCGCGCGTTCATCGAGGACGCGATGGCGGTCGGGTTGGAGTACATCGAGTCCCAGCAGACCGGCCACACCACCTCCCCCGAGCTGCAGGCCCGCTTCGAGGAGGCGGACGCCGCGATCCTCGGCCTGCTGCGCGCACTGCTCGGTCTCGACCGGGTGGAGTGGGCGGCCAGCGCCGCCGCGCCGATGCCCGTGGAGGTGGCGCGCTTCTTCGCCGGGCTCGGCATCAAGATCTACGACGTCTACGGGATGACCGAGACCGCCTCCGCGGTGGCGGCCTGCGGTCCGGAGTCGTTCCGGCTCGGCACCGTCGGGCGGGCACTGGCCGGCATCGAGCTCGCGATCGCCGACGACGGCGAGATCCTCGCCCGGGGCCCGATCGCGACGCCCGGCTACTACCGCCAGGACGACGCCACCCGCGCGCTGATCGACGAGGACGGCTGGGTGCACACCGGCGACATCGGCGAGATGGACGAGGACGGCTTCCTCAAGGTGGTCGACCGCAAGAAGGAGATGATCATCACCTCCTCCGGCAAGAACATCGCGCCGTCCAACATCGAGAACCTCCTCAAGGAGAGCCCGATCGTCGGACACGCCCTGGTCTTCGGCGAGGGCCGGCCCTACGTGGTCGCCGTCCTCACCCTGGACCCCGACGTCGCGCCCGCCGTCGCCCAGCAGCTGGGCCTGGAGTTCACCGACCTCGCCGACCTCGCCCAGAAGCCCGCGATCCAGGGGATGGCCCAGCAGGCCGTCGAGAAGGCCAACGAGCGGCTCTCGCGCCCCGAGCAGGTCAAGGCCTTCGAGCTGCTGCCGGTCGAGTGGACGGCCGAGTCCGAGGAGCTGACCCCCACCCTCAAGCTCAAGCGGCGAGTGGTGCACCAGAAGTACGCCGACGTCCTGGAGCGCCTCTACAGCTGAGTCGGCGCCAACGCACTCTCGTACGGCGCCGAATTGGCGCGGACGCACGCCGTACAGCCGCTGAGTCGGCACGAACGCACTCCCTCCCCCCGGCGCAGGTGTGCATTCGTGCCGACTCAGTCGATTTCGAGGGCGCACTCCTGCCGACTCGGCGGGTCGTGCTCAGGGACGGACGGTGTACGGCGCCGACTTCGCGTGCGCGACGACCTTGCCACTCGCCCGGTCGACGACCTCGAGCTCGGCGGTGAGCACGACGCCGCGCCGCTGCGGGAGCGTGGCGCCCGCCCACGGCGTGACCCTCCGGTCGCGGCTGACGACCGCGTGGCCGAGGACCGGCCCCTTGCCCGTGCGGGCGACGCTCACCCTCACGACGTAGGTGTGCAGCTCCGGGTCGAAGTCACTCCGCCGGATGATGACGCGACCACAGGCCTGTCCCTGCCCGGTGCCGACCTTCAGCACCGCGCGGCGCACGAGCCGCAGCTCCGGAGCCTTGCGCTCGCCCTGCACCGGCCGCAGCCTGAGGGTCCGGACCCCCGTGACGCCGTCGGGGCAGGCGGCCTGGCCGAACACGCCTTCGAGCACGGGCCCCTCCGGCGCTGCCGCGACGGTCGTCGGGCTGAGCACCAGCAGGCTGCCGGCGAGTGCGGTCACGGTCAGGGCAGTGAGCTTCATCGGAGTGCGTCCTTGCGTCGATCGGGATGCGGTCATGAGAACCGATCGACGCCTGGCACGTGCAACAAATGGGAACCGACTGTCTCCTGCGTCACGCGGCCGCAGCTCAGCCGGCGTACTCCTCGCGCAGCTTGCCCTTGACCATCTTGCCGGTGGGCGTGCGCGGCAGGTCGTCGCGGAAGTGGATCTCGCGCGGCACCTTGTAGTGCGCGATCCGCTCCCGGGCGTACGACGTGAGCTCGGCGGCCAGCGCGTCGCCGACCTCGACGCCCGGGGCCGGCTGCACGAAGGCCACGACCCGCTCCCCCATCTCCTCGTCAGGGACCCCGAGGACCGCGATGTCGGTGACCGCCGGGTGCAGGCTGAAGAGGTCCTCCACCTCCTGGGGATAGATGTTCACCCCGCCGGAGATGATCATGAACGCCTTGCGGTCGGTGAGGTAGAGGAAGCCGTCCTCGTCGACGTAGCCCAGGTCGCCGACCGTGGTCCAGGTCGGATGGTCGGGGTGCCGGGTGCTGGCCGTCTTGTGCGGGTCGTTGTGATAGCTGAAGCTGCCCTCCTCCCGCTCGAACCAGACCGTCCCCACCTGGCCCGGACCCAGCTCGGCGCCGTCCTCGCCGCAGATGTGCAGGACGCCGAGCAGGGCGACTCCCACGGACCCCGGGCGCTCCAGCCAGGTCTTGGAATCGATGAACGTCGCCCCGTTCGCCTCGGTGGAGGCGTAGTACTCCTGGATGATCGGGCCGAGCCAGTCGATCATCCGCCGCTTGACCTCGACCGGGCACGGCGCGGCCGCGTGGACGACGACCTTGAGCGAGGACGTGTCATAGGAGGTGCGCACCTCGTCGGGCAGCTTCAGCAGCCGGACGAACATCGTCGGCACCATCTGGGTGTGCGTGACACGGTGCTCCTGGATCGCCCGCAGCGCCGCCTCGGGCTCGAACCGCTCCATCATCACCAGCGTCCCGCCGAGCGCGTGGATCACGCCGCCGAAGCGCAGCGGCGCCGCGTGGTAGACCGGCGCAGGCGAGAGATAGACGGTGTCCTCGTCGAAGCCGTAGAGCGCCCCGAAGATCGTGACGTACTGGTAGCCCGGCTCGTCGACCGCGTAGGTCGGCAGGTCCAGCTTGATGCCCTTGGGCCGCCCCGTGGTGCCGGAGGAGTAGAGCAGGTCGTCGCCGTGCGGCTGCTCGGCGAGCGGCTCGGGGCTGGCGTTCGCGAGCTCCTCCTCGTACGACGCGAAGTCGGCGACCTCCCCGCCGTACGCCAACCGCACCGGGACGTGCACGATCCCCGCCATCGCCTCGACCAGCTCGGCCTTGGCCGCGGAGACGACGAGCGCGCGGGCCTCGCAGTCGTTGACGATGTAGGCCGCCTCGTCGGCGGTGAGGTTGTGGTTGACGGCCGTGATGTAGAGCCCCGAGCGGAGCGCGGCCCAGTAGACCTCGTAGGTCTCCGGGGTGTTGTCGCTGAGCAGCGCCACCACGTCGCCGCGGCGCAGGCCGGCGTCGTACAGGTGTCGGGAGAGGCGGATGCTGCGCTCGTCGAGCTGCGCGTAGGTCAGGGTGCGGCCCGAGCCGGCCATCACGAGCGCGGGCTTGTCGGGAGTCTTCTGGGCCCAGGTACCGGGATACATCGCAGGCGTCCTCTCGTGGTGTGATCGGCGTCACTTGCGCGGGATCATGCCAGTTCCACTGTCACGGTTCTAGGGGGGAGTCCGCGATGAGTTCCCAGAGATTCAGGGGTCGAACTAGGGGACAAGCCCGATGCGTTCCCACCCCCGCTCTGCTGGAGTCGTCTCATGCACGCTGCGATCGCCGGAAAGCTCACCGGCCGCGTCACCAAGTGGATCGTCCTGGCCGTGTGGCTGGTGGCGATGATCGTCTTCGGGGCCTTCTCCTCGAAGCTCACCGAGGTCCAGAACAACGAGGCCTCCTCCTGGCTCCCCGAGACCGCCGAGTCGACCAAGGCCCTCGAGAAGCTGGAGCCCTTCCAGGACCCCAACTCCATCCCCACCGTCATCGTCTACGAGCGTGCGTCCGGCCTGACGCCGGCGGACCTCGCCGCGGCCGGCGAGCACGCCAGCGAGATGGCCCAGCTGAAGGGCGTCGAGGGCGAGGTGGTCGGACCGATGCCGTCGGAGGACGGCCAGGTCGCGCAGACGGTCGTGACCTTCAACTTCGGCGAGAACGGCTGGGAGGAGATGCCCGACATCGCCGATGAGCTGCGCGACATCACGGCCATCGACGGCGTCGAGACGTACGTCGCGGGCTCGGGCGGTCAGGCCGCCGACTCCTTCGAGGCCTTCGCCGGCATCGACAGCACGCTGCTGTTGGCGACGCTGTCCGTGGTGATCGTGATCCTGCTCCTGACCTACCGCAGCCCGGTCCTGTGGGTGCTACCGATCATCTCCGCGCTGTGCGCGTTCACGGTCTCGGGCGGGCTGGTCTACTTCCTGGCGAAGTACGCCGACCTCACCGTCAACGGCCAGAGCCAGGCGATCCTGACGATCCTGGTGATCGGCGCGGGGACCGACTACGCACTGCTGCTGGTGGCGCGCTACCGCGAGGAGCTGCGCCGCCACGAGGACCGGCACGAGGCGATGGCGTTCGCGCTGCACCGCGCAGCCCCCGCGATCCTCGCCAGCGCCTCCACCGTGGCCGCGGGGATGCTCTGCCTGATGCTGGCCGAGATGAACTCCACCGCCGGGCTCGGTCCGGTCACCGCGATCGGCGTGGGCGTCACGTTCCTGGTCATGGTCACCCTGCTGCCGGCGCTGCTGGTGGTCTTCGGGCGCTGGATCTTCTGGCCCCGCCGCCCCGGCTTCGGCTCCCCGGAGCCGACCCGGTCCGGGGTCTGGGCCAAGGTCGGCAGCCGGATCGCCGTACGCCCGCGCACCGTGTGGGTCGTCACCGGCGGCCTGCTGCTGGTCGCCTGCCTGGGCCTGGTCCGGCTCGACGCCGACGGCTTGGCCACCGACGAGCAGTACACCAAGGACTTCGACTCCGTCGTCGGCCAGCAGGTGCTGATGGACCACGGTCTAGTGGACGCCTCCAACCCGATCATGGTCGTCGCCAACGCGACGCACGCCGCTGAGGTGAGCGCCGCCCTGCGCGGGGTCGACGGTCTCGAGACCCCCAGCGAGCCCCAGGTCGCGGACGGCATCGCCTACGTGTCGGCGGCCTTCCCGGGCGACCCCGCGGCGCAGTCGGCCTTCGACCTGGTCACCGACGTGCGCGAGGTAGTGCACGACATCGACGGCGCCGATGCCCAGGTGGGCGGCTTCTCGGCGATGTACCTCGACACCAAGGAGGCCTCGACGCGCGACAACCTCGTGATCATCCCGGTGGTGCTGCTCGTGGTGATGCTGATCCTGATGGTGCTGCTGCGGGCGGTCGCGTCGCCCCTGATCCTGGTCGGCACCGTGGTGCTGTCCTTCAGCGCGGCGATGGGGCTGTCGGTGCTGCTCTTCGAGTACGTCTTCGGGTTCGCCGGCGCCGACCCCGCCTTCCCACTGTTCGCCTTCGTCTTCCTCGTCGCCCTGGGCATCGACTACAACATCTTCTTGATGACCCGGGTCCGCGAGGAGACGATGACCCACGGCACCCGCAGGGGATCGCTGATCGCGCTGACCTCCACGGGTGGGGTGATCACCTCTGCCGGCGTGGTGCTCGCCGCGACCTTCCTGGTGCTCGGCACGCTGCCGCTGGTCTTCCTCGCCGAGCTCGGCGTGACGGTCGCCCTCGGGGTGCTGTTGGACACGATGATCGTGCGCTCGGTGCTGGTGACCGCGATCAACCTCGACCTCGGCGAGCGGATCTGGTGGCCCAGCCGACTCGACCGGCAGCCAGTCCCAGCCAGTGGGGTGGTGGAGACGGCCGGCGTCTGAGGGGAGAGACTGGAGCGCATGAGCGCTGCACCCGTCACCCCGCAGGCCGTACGACGCGCCCTGGCGCGCGCCGAGCGGGGGGCCGCCCTCGACGTCACCGAGGCCACCGCCCTGCTGGCCGCCCGCGGGGACGAGCTCGACCGGCTGTGCGCCGCCGCCGCCAAGGTCCGCGACGCGGGCCTGGTGGCGGCCGGCCGGCCGGGGGTCGTCACCTACTCCCCCAAGGTGTTCATCCCGGTCACCCGGCTGTGCCGCGACCGCTGCCACTACTGCACGTTCGTCGAGACCCCCGGCCAGGCCGAGCGCGAGGGCCGCGCGCCGTACCTCTCCCCCGACGAGATCCTCGACGTCGCCCGTCAGGGCGCGGAGCTGGGCTGCCTCGAGGCGCTGTTCACGCTCGGGGACCGCCCGGAGGACCGCTGGCCCGAGGCCCGGGCCTGGCTCGACGAGCAGGGCTACGACTCCACGATCGCCTACATCCGGGCGATGGCGGTGCGGGTGCTGGAGGAGACCGGCCTGCTGCCCCACCTCAACCCCGGCGTCATGTCCTGGGAGGAGATGAACCGGCTCAAGCCGGTCTCCCCCTCGATGGGGATGATGCTCGAGACCACCTCGACCCGGCTGTTCACCGAGAAGGGCGAGGCCCACTTCGGCTCCCCCGACAAGGACCCCGCGGTGCGGCTGCGCACGCTCGAGGACGCCGGCCGGCTCTCGGTCCCGTTCACCTCGGGCCTGCTGGTCGGCATCGGCGAGACGCTCGAGGAGCGCGCCGAGACGATCTTCGCCCTGCGCGGGGTGGCCCGGCGCTACAACGCGCTGCAGGAGGTGATCGTCCAGAACTTCCGTGCCAAGCCCGACACCGCGATGCGCCACAGCGACGACCTCGGCCTGGACGACTACCGCGCCGCGATCGCCGTCACCCGCCTCGTCCTCGGACCGCGGATGCGGGTCCAGGCGCCCCCCAACCTGGTCGACCTGGCCGAGTGCCGGGCCCTGCTCGAGGCCGGCGTCGACGACTGGGGCGGCGTCTCGCCACTCACCCCCGACCACGTCAACCCCGAGCGCCCGTGGCCCTCCCTGGAGCGGCTGCGCGACCTCACCGCGGCCTGCGGCCTCGAGCTGCGTGCGCGGCTCACCGTGCACCCGGAGTACGTCGTGCAGGGCGAGCCGTGGATCGACCCGCGCGTCTCCGGCCACGTCGCCGCGCTCGCCGGCGACGACGGCCTCGCGCGCCCCGGCGTACGCCCCGCCGGGCTGGCGTGGCAGGAGCCGGACGGCGGCTTCGCGACCGTCGGCGAGGGCCGCGGCCGCACCGACCTGCACGAGAGCATCGACTCCGTCGGCCGCACCGCCGACCGGCGCGCCGACTTCGACAGCGTCTACGGGGACTGGGACGAGGTGCGCGACGCGGTCGGTCCCGCGAGCTCGGGGCCGGCCTCGGACTCGGCGGGCAGGGCCGCACTGGCCGCCGCCGAGAAGGACCCGGGGGCGCTCTCCGACGAGCACGCGCTCACGCTGATCACCGCCGAGGGCGAGCTGCTCGAGCAGGTGTGTCGGCTCGCCGACGACCTGCGCCGCGAGGCCGTGGGCGACGACGTGACCTACGTCGTCAACCGCAACATCAACTTCACCAACGTCTGCTACGTCGGCTGCCGGTTCTGCGCGTTCGCCCAGCGGCGCACCGACGCCGACGCCTACTCGCTCTCCTTGGACCAGGTCGCCGACCGGGCCGAGGAGGCCTGGGGGCTCGGCGCCACCGAGGTCTGCATGCAGGGCGGCATCGACCCCGAGCTGCCGGGCACGGCCTACTTCGACCTCGTCGAGGCGGTCAAGCAGCGGGTGCCGCAGATGCACGTGCACGCGTTCTCGCCGATGGAGATCGTCAACGGCTCCTCGCGCACCGGCCTGAGCTTCGAGGACTTCCTGATCAAGGCCCGCGAGTCCGGCCTCGACTCCATCCCCGGGACGGCCGCGGAGATCCTCGACGACGAGGTGCGCTGGATCCTGACCAAGGGCAAGCTGCCTACCTCCACCTGGGTGGAGATCATCTCGACCGCGCACAAGGTGGGCATCCCCACCACCTCGACGATGATGTACGGCCACGTCGACAACCCGCGCCACTGGGTGCAGCACCTGCGGGTGCTGAGCCGGATCCAGGACGAGACGGGCGGCTTCACCGAGTTCGTGCCGCTGCCGTTCGTGCACACCTCCGCACCGATCTACCTCGCCGGCGTGGCCCGCCCCGGCCCGACGCTGCGCGACAACCGCGCGGTGCACGCGCTGGCCCGGATCCTGCTGCACGGGCGGATCTCCAACATCCAGACCAGCTGGGTCAAGCTCGGCACCGAGGGCACCCGCGCGATGCTGCGCGCCGGCGCCAACGACCTCGGCGGGACGCTGATGGAGGAGACCATCTCGCGGATGGCCGGCTCCGAGCACGGCTCAGCCAAGACCGTCGAGGAGCTCGTCGAGATCGGCGCCGGCATCGGACGCCCCGTGCGCGAGCGCACCACGACGTACGGCGTGCCGAGCCGCGCCTGACGCGTCAGGCGGTGCCCTCGACGTCGAGGTCACCCGCCGACCCGAAGGGCGTCGCGGCGCCGAAGGGACGCACGGGCAGCGACTCGATGCCGAAGACCAGCGACTGGACGGGGAGGTCGAGCCGGTCGTCGGCGAGGGTCATCCCCGGGAAGCGCCGAGCCAGGGCCGGATAGGCGGCCCGCAGCTCCATCCGCGCCAGCTCGGCGCCCACGCACCGGTGCAGCCCGTGGCCGAAGGCCAGGTGGGAGCGGACCGGCCGAGCCGGGTCGAACTCCTCGATGCGCTCCCCCAGCGCCGGGTCGCGGTCGGCGGCCGGCAGGGAGACCAGCACGACGTCGCCGGCCGGGATGCGCTGACCGGCCACCACGACCTCGCCGCCGGCGACGTCGCCGCGCACGAAGCGGGGGAAGGCCACCTGTACCACGGAGAGGTGGCGCAGCAGCTCCTCGACGACTGGCTCGACCGCGTCGGGATCGCCTGCCAGCCGTTGCCACCACTGCGGGTGGTCCACGAGAACCGCCGTGCCCAGCGCGAGCATGCCGGCGCTGGTCTCCATGCCGCCGGTGAAGACGCCGTCGGCGAGACCGCCGAGGTCGAAGTCGCTGACCTCGTGGCCGTGCTCGCGGATGATCTGCCCGATCAGGCCGGGGCCGGGATCGAGCCGCTGCCGCTTGGCCTCCTCGAGGAGGAAGGCGCGCGACCCGGAGATCGCCCCCAGGGATCCGTAGCCCCCACGGCTGACGTCGAATCGCGCCGCCCCGAGCCTGCGGAAGGTCTCGCGCTCCTCGTCCGGCAGCCCGAGCAGCTCGCAGATCACCAGGAACGGCACCGCGAAGCCGAACGTCGGCACAAGGTCGACGACCCCGTCCGCGTCGGTGGCCTCCTCGAGGCGGTCCAGCTGCTGCTCGACGATCTCGGCGATGAGCGGGGTGAGACGGCTGAGTCGACGCATCGTGAACTCAGGGGTCAGCAGCCGGCGCAGCCGGGTGTGGTCGGGCGGGTCGGTGAAGCCCAGCCCTCCGATGTCGCCGTCGGCGGCGCCGCTGCGACCGACGTAGGGACGGATGTCGGTGCTGTACGACGTCTGGTCGGCGAGCACCTCCCGGGCCTCCTCGAAGCCGGTGACCAGCCAGACGCCCAGGCCCAGGAAGCTCGTCAGCCGGTGGACCGGCTGCTCCGCCCGGATCTCGGCGAGCCGGGCCGGCGGCTCCAGGCCCTCGCGCCCCAACGGCCAGACCAGGCTGGGCGGCACCGCGTCGAGCCGGGTCAGGTCGATGCCGCGCCGGGCGGCCTGGGCGAGCAGGGCCCGTCGGATCCAGTGCTGGAGCCGGCTCCTGTGGCGCATGGCGTGCGTTCCCCGTCCCGCGTCGACTGCAGTGGCCCCAGTCTGTACGACGCGAGGCCCCGGCTGCATCAGGGAAAGCCCTGGTGCATCCGGGAGGGCCGGGCGAGCCCCACCCCGAGGTGTCTAGGCGATGCCCAGCGCGACGCACCGCGGCATCGTGGCCGCGTCGCAGATCTCCTCGATCGAGTGGATCCCCTGGCGCACCACGGTGTCGGTCAGGTTCATCAGGGTGATGCCCACCGGCTCCAGCACGAACGACGGCACGCCCTCGTAGTCCTCGGCACCGGAGACCGCGCTGTCCTCGTCGTCCGGGTCGGCTTCCTCGCTCTTACCCGCTTCCGGGTCCTCGCCGGCGTCCCCGTCCTGCGTGATCAGGTGCACCGCGATGTCCGCGGCCCGCTCGGCCTCGGCGACGATCGGCTTGAGGACCGTCATCAGCTGCTCGCCGCGCACGATCCGGCGCACCGCCTCCAGCTCGGCGTCCTGACCGGTGATCACGGGCCAGGCTGCGGCCGGCAGCTTGGCGGCGCGCAGCGCATCGACGACCCCTCCGGCCTGGACGTCGCCGGCGACCAGGATCGCGCCGACCCCGCCGAGCGGATCCCGGCCGGGGGCCAGCTGCTCGGTGACCCAGTCACCGGCCTCGGCGGCCTCTCCGGTGCGCGGGTCGAGCTTGGCGCGGACCCGGATCCCGCTCTCGTCGAGCACGGCGCGGGCGGCGAGCGCGCTCGCGGCGGCGTTGGGGTCACCGGTGGCGCCGTTGACGACCAGGGCTCTGCCCCGGCCGCCCAGGGCGCGCACGACCGCCGCCCCCTGCATCCGGCCGACCGCCGCGGCATCCACGCCGACGAACCAGTCGGCCCCGGCGACGAAGCGGTCGTAGGCGACGACGGGGACCGAGCCGGCCCGCTCGACCAGCTCCTCTGCGCCGGCCGGGTCGACCGCGTTGAGGATGACGACGGCGGCCCCGTCGTCCAGCACCTCGTCGAGCTGGTCGGCCTGACGTGGCGCGTCCCCCTCGGCACTGCGCACGACCAGCTGGCAGCCGTCGCAGGCCTCCTCGACCCGGGCTCGGATCGTGGGCTCGTCGATCTCCTCCCAGCGGCTCGCCGAGCCGCTGCCGAGCAGCAGGGCGATCGTGCGCCGGTCCGGGTCCTCCTGACAGCCCGCCAGACCGCCGCCCACGAGGGCGACGGTCAGCAGTCCTGCCAGGGCGGCGGAGGGACCCCATCTCATAGGGGGTGCCTCATCCGACCAGGGCGCGGGTAGTGGAGCCGATCACCGGGAGATGATCCCACGCGCGCCCTGGCCGGGGTGCAGCCCTACCCGCGTCCGCTCGAGGAGCGGGCCCGGCGCGACACCGAGTCGATCGCCACAGCGAGGAGCAGCACGCCGCCGGTGACCATGAACCGCACCGACGAGTCGACCCCGAGCAGGTTGAGGCCGTTCTGGATCCCGATCAGCACGACGATGCCGAGCATGGCGGCGTACGACGATCCGCGGCCGCCGAAGAGGCTGGTCCCGCCGATGACCGCCGCGGCGATCGCGGTGAGGTTGGTGTCACCGGTGCCGCTGCCCTGCGACACCGAGGTGACCTGGGCAGCCGCGAGCAGCCCCCCGACGGCCGCGAGGGTCGAGCAGCCGGCGAAGGCGGTGAAGTAGACCCGCCCCACCTTGATCCCGGAGCGGCGCGCCGCCTCGACGTTGCCGCCGACGGCGAAGAGGTGACGCCCCCAGCGGGTGCGCCGCAGCGCGATGTCCATCAAGACCACCAGCAGCACGAAGAACAGCCAGAGGTAGCCCCAGCCGCGGTCGATGTTGAGGTAGTAGGTCAGCAGGCCGAGACCCACGGCCATCAGCACGGTCTTGACCGCGATCAGCGGCACCCACTGGGTGGACAGCCCCGCTCGCTGGCGGGTGCGCAGCGTCCAGAGCTGGCTGCCGGCATAGGCCAGCGTCACCAGCGCCACCAGCACGTAGGAGAGCGCATCGCCGACGTAGCGGTAGCGCGTGAACTCGATGAGGTAGTTGTCCTGCAGGTTGATCGTGCCGTTGGCGCCCAGGACATAGAGCAGCATGCCCTGGAAGGCGAGCAGCCCGGCCAGCGAGAAGACGAAGCTGGGCACACCGATCTTGTTGTAGAGCACCGCGTAGAGCGCCCCGATCGTCAGGCCCACGGCGAGCGCCGCCAGGATCCCGACGGTGATCGAGTAGCCCTTCTCCACGACGAGCACCGCCATCACGGCGGCGGCGAAGCCGCTCGTGGAGCCGACGGAGAGGTCGATCTCCCCCAGGAGCAGCACCAGCACGATGCCCAGGGAGATGACCCCCACCGGAGCCGCGAACTGGGTGATGCTCACCAGGTTGCGCGAGGAGAGGAAGACCGGCTCCATCGCATAGAAGACCAGGCTGATCAGGATCAGGCCGAGCACGACGGGCAGCACGCCGAGCTCGCCGGTGCGCAGCTTGCTCAGCGACGACCGCGCGTAGCCCGCGAAGCCCTTGTCCTGGATCAGCCGCTCGTCGGCCAGGTCTGCCGCGACGGGTGAGGATTCGGTCAGCTGGTCAGCCATGGTCTTCTCCGGGGGTACGGCGGTGGGCGCGAGTGGCGACGACGTTGTCCGAGGCCCCGGTGATCGCTGCGACCAGCTTCTCGGTCGTGACGTCCTCCGTGCGGAACTCGGCCGCGTTGCGGCCCAGTCGCAGGACGACGATCCGGTCGGCGACGGCCTGGACGTCGGCCATGTTGTGGCTGACGAGGATGACGCCGAGCCCGGTCTCGCGCAGGCGCTCGACGAGGTTGAGCACCTCCGCCGTCTGGGCGACGCCCAGGGCGGCGGTCGGCTCGTCGAGGATGACCACCTGGGGCTTACCGACCAGACTGCGCGCGATGGCGACGGTCTGGCGCTGGCCACCGGACAGCGAGGCGATCGGGATTCGGACCGAGGGGATCTTGGCGGAGAGGGTGCGCAGCAGGCGCCACGCCTCCTTCTCCATCTCCACCTCGTCGAGCAGGCCGGCTGCGGAGCGCTCCTGCCCGAGGAACAGGTTGGCCACGACGTCGAGGTTGTCGCACAGGGCCAGGTCCTGGAAGACGGTGGCGATGCCGAGGGCCTGGGCCTGGCTGGGCCCCGAGACGTGCACCGGCTTGCCACCGAAGACCATCTGGCCCTCGTCGGCCTGGTAGACCCCGGCGATCACCTTGACGAGCGTGGACTTGCCGGCCCCGTTGTCGCCGACCAGGGCGACGACCTCGCCCGCGGCGACGTCGAAGTCGACGTCGGTCAGTGCTTGGACGGCCCCGAACCGCTTGTGCACCCCGGTCAGGGAGAGAACCGACTCCCTGACCGGAGCGCCCGCGGCGCCACCCTTGGTGAGCGACGTCATCACTGGAGGCCGGCGGCCTTGCATGCCTCGGCGTAGTCGGCGGTGCAGATGTCCTCGACCGAGTAGAACCCGTCAGCGATGATCGTGTCGTTGACGTTGTCCTGGGTCACGGCGATCGGGTCGAAGATGAACGACGCGACGCCCTCGTAGTCCGTGGTCTCCCCCACGTCCTCGCCGTTGACGAGCGCTACCGCGACCTCGGCGGCCTTCTCGGCCTCGACGGGGATGGGCTTGTAGATCGTCATCGACTGCTGGCCGGCCACGATCCGCTGGATCGCGGCGAGCTCGGCGTCCTGACCGGTGATCGGCGGCAGGGCGTCCTCGGCGACACCGGCACCGGTCAGCGCGGCGACCACGCCGCCGGCCTGGCCGTCGTTGGCGGCGTAGACGCCGGCGACCTTGTCGGCCCCGAGCTTGGTGAGCTGGTCGGTGGTGAACTTCTGCGCGTTCTCCGGGCTCCAGTCGGGGTTGTCGTACTCCGCCAGGATCTGCACGCCGCTCTCGTCGAGCACGCTGTGCGCGCCGGCCTTGAACTGCGCCGCGTTGGGGTCGGTGGGCGAGCCGTTGAGCATCAGGATGCCGCCCTTGTCGCCGACGGCCTCGACGAGCGCCTCGGCCTGCATCTTGCCGACGGTCTCGTTGTCGAAGGACATGTAGTAGTCCGCGCCGTCGATGAAGCGGTCGTAGGCGATGACCGGGATGTCGGCGTCCTGCGCGTCGCGCACCGAGCTGGCGGCCGCCTCGCCGTCGGCGGGGTCGAGGACGATGACGTCGGCCTCCTGCGTGATCGCCGAGTCGACCTGCTGGGCCTGCTTGTCCTTGTCCTGGTCGGCGTTGAAGTAGATGACCTCGCAGTCGTCGCACAGCTCGGCGACCTTCGCCTCGAACAGCGGCTTGTCGAAGGCCTCGTAGCGCGTGGTCTGGGACTCGGGGAGCAGCAGCGCGATGGTCTTGCCGCCGCTGCCCTCCTCGCCGTCGTCGCCGGAGGTGCTGTCGTTGGCGCCGCAGGCAGACAGGCCGGCGGTGCCCACGAGTGCCGCGACGGCGAGTGCCGCGAAGCGGTAGCGAGTGATGGCCATGGGGATCTCCTCGGTCAAGATGGCGCGCGGGCGACGACCCGTGCTGGTAACTCGAGTGTGATCACCGCCGCACGTTGCAGTCAAGTGTTGAACGTAAACCTGTCTAGTTCGCTACCAAACGTGAGGTAATCGCTATTGCTTGACGAATGTTCACCGCATCCACGATGGTTCTCCCATGCCAGCACTTCGGCAGGGCGACCGGCGTGAGCGGGCCCCTGGGTCCACCGGCGCCCTGCGGGCCGCCAACCAGAAGCGGGTGCTCTCCGTGCTCCGCCAGATCCGCGCGCCCGGCGACGACGACGTCACCCAGGCCGAGCTGGCCCGTCTCACCGGCCTGGCACCCGCCACCGTGTCCAACATCGTCCGCGAGCTCACCGCGGCGGGCGTGCTCGACGTCTCCCCCGGCAGCGGTCGCCGCGGCGCCGTCGTCTCCCTCGCCCATTCGGCCGGCCTCGTCGTCGGCATCGACGTCGGCCACAGCCACGTGGCAGTGGCGATCGGCGACCTGCGCGGCGAGCTCGTCATCGAGACCCGCCGCCCCCTCGACCCCTCCACCGGCTATGACGCGGGCCTGGACTTCGCCGCCGAGCTCGCGGAGCGGATGGTCGAGCTGCACGAGGGGCCCGGCGCCGAGATCCGGACGGTCGCGCTGGGGCTGCCCGCCCCCATCACCGACGACGTCGTCCGCTCCTCCGCGATCCTGCCGGGGTGGGTCGGCATCGACGCCCGCAAGGCAGCCTCCGCCCGCTTCGGCGTGCCTGCCCACGTCGAGAACGACGCCAACCTCGGTGCCCTCGCGGAGCACCGCTACGGCGTCGCCCGCGGGCTGGGCACCTCGGTGTTCGTGAAGATCTCCTCCGGTGTCGGCGCCGGGATCATCATCGACAACCGGCTGTTCCACGGCAGCGCGGGGACCGCGGGCGAGCTCGGTCACCTCACCCTCGACGACCAGGGGCCGGTGTGCCGCTGCGGGAGCCGCGGCTGCCTCGAGGCCTACGTCTCCACCGAGACGGTGCTGGCGATGATGTCCGGCCAGCTGCCCGGCGCCTCGCTCGACGACGTCCTGGCGGCGGCCCGCGACGGCAACATGGCCGCCCTGCGCACGCTCGAGGACGCCGGCCTGCACCTGGGCTGGGGCCTCGCCTCGGTCGTCAACCTGCTCAACCCCGACGTGGTGGTGGTGGGCGGCGACCTGGCCCGGGCCGGCGCCCTGCTGCTCGAGTCGGTGCGGATCGGGATGCGGCGCCACGCCCTCGACGCGGTCGCCGCGACCCCCGTCCTGCCGAGCGCGCTGCGTGAGCGTGCCTCGCTCGTCGGCGCGGTGCTGCTCGCCGCCGAGCGCACCGAGCTGCTCCCCGCGGTGGACTGAACGGTCGGCTGAGGCGCCCTGCGGGACCCAGGGCCAGGTGCTGGGCCATGTGGGATGCTGCACGGCATGTCGACCCCTGCGCCGGCGAGCGCCCCGCGTCGCCGCGGACGGCCCGGCCACGACCCCGACACGGTTCTCGCTCAGGCCGTCGCCCTGTTCAACCGCCAGGGCTACGACGCGACCTCGATGAGCGACCTGGCCCGCGAGCTCGGCCTCTCCAAGGCCACGATCTATCACCACGTCCCGAGCAAGACCCATCTGCTCGCCCGCGCGCTCGACGAGGCCCTGGACGCCGTCGAGACCGTGCTCGCCGAGGCGACCGACCCGTCCCACCCGCACCACGATCCCGCCGCCACGGCGTACGAGCGGCTGCGCACCGCGGTGACCCGCAGCGTCGAGACACTGGCCGACCACCTGCCCGCCGTCACCCTCCTGCTGCGGGTGCGCGGCAACAGCGAGGTGGAGCTCGAGGCGCTGCGGCGACGACGTGAGATCGACGAGCGGCTCGCCCGGCTGGTGAGCGACGCGGTCGCCGAGGGGGCACTGCGCGACGACATCGCACCGCTGATGATCAGCCGCCTGCTCTTCGGCACCGTCAACTCCCTGGTGGAGTGGTACCGCCCGCGCGGCGACCGCGAGGACGTCGCGGCGCTGGCCGCGACGGTGACGACGCTGGTCTTCGACGGCCTCACCCACCCCTGAGCGCACCACCTGCTACACCGCCACCTGATTCCCACCACGAGGAGCCGCACCGCATGTATCGACTCACGATCCAGTACTCCGTGCCGACCGACCCCGAGTCGTTCGACAGCTACTACCTCGACAAGCACCTGCCGCTGGTGACGCCGATCGAGGGCCTGCGCAAGCTCACGGTGACCCGCCCACGCCCGCTGGGCGGCGAGAAGACCGTGCACCTGGTCTGCGAGCTCGACTTCGACGACGCCGAGGCGATGAGGGCGGGCCTGGCGTCCCCCGAGATGCAGGCGGCCGCCGTCGACGGGGTCAACCTGGCGACCCCGGCGATCCTGTTCGCCGGCGAGGTCGAGGTCATCGACCTGCCCTAGGTTCGGTGTCCCGTCGTCCTGGGCCGGCGGGTCACGCGTCGAAGTCGACCGTGACCCGCCCGGTCCGGGGACGGGACTGACAGGTCAGCACGAAGCCGGCCCCCAGCTCTTCGGCGGAGAGCGCGTAGTTGCGCGCCATCTCCACCTCACCCTCGACGAGCCGCGCCCGGCAGGTCCCGCACACGCCGCCGCGACAGGCGAACGGCAGGTCGGCCCGGACCAGCTGCGACGCCTCGAGCACCGTCGCCCCGGCAGGCACGGCGACCGTGGTGCGCCGGCCGTCGAGGACCACCTCGACCTCGCTGCCCCCTGCGTCGGTCGCCGGCCCCGCGTCGCGTCGTACGGCGGGAGGGGGCTCGTCGACGAAGAACAGCTCCGAGTGGACGCGCCCGGGCGCCAGCCACGCTCCCCTGCCCGCCCCCTTGCCCGGTGCCGTCAGCACGGCGCGGGCGGACTCCACCATCTCCAGCGGACCGCACAGCCACGCGTCCTCCACCGCCTGCGGCCCGACCAGCACCTCGAGCAGCCGTCGCAGCCGGGCCTCGTCGAGGCGTCCCGAGAAGAGCTCGACCTCCCGGGGCTCGCGGGAGAGGACGTGCACGAGCTCGAAGCGAGGACCGTGCCGGTCCTTGAGGTCGGCGAGCTCCTCGGCGAACATCACCGACGCCGTCGTGCGGTTGCCGTAGAGCAGCGTCGCACTGCCGCCGTTGCGCAGCAGCGTGGTGAGGATCGCCAGCACGGGGGTGATCCCCGAGCCGGCCGCGACGAAGAGGTGCCGCCCGGAGAGGTCGGCGTCGGCCCGGAAGCTGCCGGTGGGCGTCGCGACCTCGACCGCGTCGCCGGGGGCGAGGTCGTGGACCAGCCAGCGGGAGAAGAGGCCGTCGGGGATCTCGCGGACCCCGATCCGCAGGGGCTCGCCGGGGGCGCTGCAGATCGAGTAGCTGCGGCGCTCCTCGCTCCCCTGTCCGTGTCGGCCCTGAACGTGTCGGCCCTGAACGAGCCGGCGCAGGGTCAGCGACTCACCGGGGGCGAAGGCATAGTCGTCGGCGAGCTCGGGCGGCACGTCGAAGGTGACCGCCGCCGCGTCGTCGCACAGCCGGGTGACCTCGGCGACGCGCAGGGTGTGGAACCGGCCCCGTGCCCGCCACGGTCCCACCACGGGTGAGCGCGTCGGCGTCGCGGTCATCAGCGCTCCTTCATGTGCTCGAACACCTCGAGGCAGTGGGTGCACCGCCGCAGCGAGGTGCACGGGGTGGGCCCGAACTCCGAGAGCGCCTCCGTCCGTGCCTCACCGCAGCGTGGGCAGGCCGCGTCGCGCCGAGGGGCGCTCAGCACGAGCGGCACCGGGCCCCCGCCTGCGGATGCGCTGGAGGACGCCCGGCCGGGCGGAGCCACGCCGTGCTCGGCCAGCCGGCGCCGCCCCTCCTCGCTGATCTCGTCGGTCGACCAGGGCGGGTCCAGCACCAGCCGCACCTCCACGTCGCCGAAGCCGGCCGCGCGCAGCACGCGCACCAGGTCGTCGCGCATCGTGTCGGTCGCCGGGCACCCGCTCCAGGTCGGCGCGAGCGAGATCACGACCCGCCCCGAGGCGGTGGCCTCGACGGCTCGCAGCACGCCCAGGTCGGCGAGCGTCAGCATCGGGAGCTCGGGGTCGACCACGGTGCGCGCCGCGGCGACCGCGCGCTCGAGGTCCTCCCCGATCGTCGTCGTCATGCTCACCACCTCCCCCTCGGATGGGCCCGGGCCACGGACTGCATCTCGGCCAGCATCAGCCCGAGCGCCTCGGTGTGGGCTCCGTCGCGCCCTCTCCGGCCCCCGGCGCCGACGCGCTCCCCGGTGGCCGGCCGCTCCACCTCGGCAGCGCGCAGCACCTCGTCGAGCACAGCGTGCACCTCCTCAGCCAGGTCGGCGGGGTCGACACCGACGCCGGCGGCGGCCACGCGAGCCTCGACCGGGTGCGTGGTGAGCAACTCGCCGAGGGCCGGCCAGACCTCCGCCACAGCGTCAAGGAGCCGGCGGCGCGACTCGTCGGTGCCGAGGGCGAGCGTGACGCACCAGCGCGCGGCGTACCCCCGGTGGTAGGCGACCTCGTGCACGCCCTTGGCCGCCACCGCCGCGAGCACCGGGTCGGCGCTCGCGCGCAGCCGCTGCAGCAGCGCCAGCCGCCAGGTCGACAGCACCACCAGCCGGACCACGGTGGCTGCGAAGTCGCCGTTGGGCGCCTCGGCGAGCTGCACGTTGCGGAAGGCCGACGGGTCGCGGAAGAACGCCAGCGCGTCCTCCGCCGGCACGGGCGAGGCGGCCGGCAGGCCGGGTGCGAGGTCGGGCACGATCCCAGGGGCAGCGGCGCAGGCGCGGCTGAGCAGGAGCCTGGCCTGGCCGAGCAGGTCGAGCGCGATGTTGGCCAGCGCGACGTCCTCCTCCAGGTCGGGCGCGCGGCTGCACCACTGCGAGAGCCGGTGCGCGTGGACCAGCGCGTCGTCGCCGAGCATCAGCGCATAGGTCGCCAGGTCGCCCGGGTCCACCCCGTCCGGCACGGTCGTGTCGACGCCGTCCAGGGGGTCGCTGAACCCGGTGCCGAAGGCCCAGTGGGCGGAGTCGGCCAATGAGGAGTCGGCCAATGAGGAGTCGGCCGGCGAGTCGACGTGCCCCGGGGCACCGGCGACGAGCCCGTCGTACACCGAGTCCGCGACCGGCTGGCGTCCTGCCACCTCGACGTCGTCCATCGTCGGCCTCACAGGTGCGGGACGTCTGCGGGGACGTCGTAGAACGTCGGGTGCCGATAGGCCTTGTCCCCGCTCGGAGCGAAGAACGGGTCCTTCTCGTCCGGGCTCGACGCGGTCACGTCGCTCGCCAGCACCACCCACACGCTGACCCCCTCGTTGCGCCGCGTGTAGACGTCGCGCGCGTGCCGCAGCGCCATCTCCGCGTCGGCGGCATGAAGCGACCCCACGTGCACGTGGTTCAGCCCCCGCTTCGCCCGCACGAACACCTCGTACAAGGCCCACTCACCCACGACCCGTCACTCCCTCGACCATTTCCTCGGTGTGTCGCGGAGCCGGTGACGGCTCGGCGACCTGGGCTGTACGGCGGGCGAAGGCGCTCGCCGCCTCCCGCACCCATGCCCCCTCGTCGTGGGCGTGTTGGCGGTGCGCGATGCGCTGCGCGTTGCAGGGCCCGTTGCCGGAGACGACGGCGCGGAACTCGTCCCAGTCGGGCTGGCCGAAGTCGTGCGCGCCGCGCTCGTCGTTCCACCGCAGGTCGGGGTCGGGCAGCGTGACGCCCAGCGCGGCGGCCTGCGGGACGGTCATGTCGACGAACCGCTGGCGCAGGTCGTCGTTGGTGTCGCGCTTGATCCCCCACGCCATCGACTGCGCGGTGTTGGGCGAGTCCGCATCCGGGGGCCCGAACATCATCAGCGCCGGCCACCAGAACCGGTCCACCGACTCCTGCACCATCGCGCGCTGATCGTCGGTCCCGCCCATCATCGTCATCAAGAGCTCGAAGCCCTGCCGCTGGTGGAACGACTCCTCCTTGCAGATCCGCACCATCGCCCGGCCGTAGGGCCCGTACGACGTGCGGCACAGGGGCACCTGGTTGCAGATCGCCGCGCCGTCCACCAGCCAGCCGATCGTGCCGACGTCGGCATAGGACAGCGCCGGGTAGTTGAAGATGGAGGAGTACTTCTGCCGTCCGTCGAGCAGCATCTGCGTGAGCTCTGCCCGCGAGACGCCCAGCGTCTCGCACGCGGAGTAGAGGTAGAGCCCGTGTCCCGCCTCGTCCTGCACCTTGGCGAGCAGGATCGCCTTGCGGCGCAGCGACGGCGCCCTGGTCAGCCAGTTGCCCTCCGGCTGCATCCCGATGATCTCGGAGTGCGCGTGCTGGGCCATCTGGCGCACCAGCGTGCGGCGATAGCCGTCGGGCATCCAGTCGCGGGGCTCGATGCGCTCGGCGCGCGCGATGATCGCGTCGAAGTCAGCCTGCAGCCCTGCTGCGTCGGCCTGGCGAGGCTCGGCCTGTGTCCCTGCGCTCATGCACCCCTCCTGCATTACCGACCGCTCGGTCGGTAATCAGTGTGGCACGCGTCACAACAGCGGGCAAGGCGGCGGCGGCCCTGTCAGATTTCCCGGTCAACACACGAAACCCCCACTTCCCACGCGAAGGATCACGTGGGAAGTGGGGGTTCTGTGTGGTCAGTACGACGCGCGGACGGCGCGCGTCACTCCCACTCGATCGTGCCCGGCGGCTTCGACGTGACGTCCAGCGTCACCCGGTTGACCTCGGCCACCTCGTTGGTGATCCGGGTCGAGATCCGCTCCAGCACGTCGTACGGCAGCCGCGCCCAGTCGGCGGTCATCGCGTCCTCGGACGTCACCGGGCGGATCACCACGGGGTGGCCGTAGGTGCGGCCGTCGCCCTGGACGCCGACCGAGCGGACGTCGGCGAGGAGCACGACGGGCATCTGCCAGATGTCGCGGTCGAGGCCGGCGCGGGTGAGCTCCTCGCGGGCGATGGCGTCGGCGTCGCGCAGGATCTCGAGACGGTCCTGGGTGACCTCGCCGATGATCCGGATGCCCAGGCCGGGGCCGGGGAACGGCTGGCGCCACACGATCTCGGACGGCAGTCCGAGCTGCTCGCCGACGAGGCGGACCTCGTCCTTGAAGAGCGTGCGCAGCGGCTCGATCAGCTCGAACTCGAGGTCGTCGGGCAGGCCGCCGACGTTGTGGTGGGACTTGATGTTGGAGGTGCCGGCACCGCCGCCGGACTCCACGACGTCGGGGTAGAGCGTGCCCTGCACCAGGAAGGCGACCTTGTCGCCGGCCTCCGCCGCATCACCCAGCACGGCCGCCTCGGCGCCCTCGAAGGCGCGGATGAACTCCCGGCCGATGATCTTGCGCTTCTCCTCGGGGTCGGTGACCCCGGCGAGCGCCCGCAGGAACGTCTCCGCGGCATCGACGACGTGCAGCGAGACGCCGGTGGCGGCGACGAAGTCGCGCTCGACCTGCTCGGCCTCGCCCTTGCGCAGCAGCCCGTGGTCGACGAAGACGCAGGTCAGCTGGTCGCCGATCGCGCGCTGCACCATCGCCGCGGCGACCGCGGAGTCGACGCCCCCGGAGAGGCCGCAGATGGCGCGGCCGGCGTCGCCGACCTGCGCACGGATGGACTCGATCTGCTCCTCGACGATGTTGACCATCGTCCAGGTGGGCCGGCAGCCGGCGATGTCGAGGAGGAAGCGCTCCAGCACCTGCTGGCCGTGCTCGCTGTGCAGCACCTCCGGGTGCCACTGCACGCCGGCCAGGCCGCGCGAGGTGTCCTCGAAGGCGGCGACCGGGGTGACGTCGGTCGAGGCGAGTACGTCGAAGCCGGCGGGCGCCGCGGTCACGGAGTCGCCGTGCGACATCCAGACCCGGTGCGCTGCCGGGATGTCGGCGAGCAGCGTGCCGCCGTCGCCGATGGTGACCTCGGTGCGGCCGTACTCCCGCACACCGGTCGGCGAGACCTCGCCGCCCAGGCCCTTGGCCATCAGCTGGAAGCCGTAGCACATCCCGAACGCCGGGACCCCGGAGGTGAAGATGGCCGGGTCGATCGACGGCGCGCCCTCGGCGTACACCGACGACGGGCCACCGCTCAGGATGATCGCCTTCGGCTCACGGGCGAGCATCTCGGCCACCGGCATCGTGTGCGGCACGATCTCGGAGTAGACCTTCGCCTCGCGCACCCGGCGGGCGATGAGCTGGGCGTACTGCGCCCCGAAGTCCACGACGAGGACGAGGTCATGGTCGTGCGGTGTCACGGTGGACATCGACAAGGCGCCCTTTCGACGGCGTACGGCGGTCGGGCGAGTCTATCGAGCAACGGCCCCGGAAAGCGCATCAGGGCCCGGCCGGGGAGGGAGGGTGGCCGGGCCCTGACGGTCCACGCCACTGAGGACAGGGCTTGGACAGCGGACCCGGCTTGTGGGAGGGAGCATGACTGCCGGGTCCGACTGCTCAACGAGGTCTGGAAACCCGGGTTACGGGGCGGGCAGAAATACTTTGCCCGGGGCGGGATCGGCCCCGATCACACCGTCCTCAGGCGTCCTCCGCCGGCTCCTTCATGCCCTCCGAGCACTGCCAGCCCGTGCTCTTCCCGTGCTCGTTCTCGGCGCTCACGCAGTAGCCCTTGCGATCCCCCACCACGACCCGCAGCCGGACCCCGTCGGAGGTGGTGAAGTCCTTGTCGGCCACCGTCACGCTCTCGCCGGGGTCGAGCGAGACGGGCTCGCCCTCGCCGTACAGGACGACGTGGCGCGCCTGGCGCTCCATCATCAGGTTGACGTCCTCGTACATCGGGCGGTCGCGGTCGGTGCGATCGTCCAGCATCATCGCCAGGGGCGTCAGAGCGGCGAGCAGGGCGAACGCCCCCACCAGCGCGAGGAGGAAGCCCTTGTCGGTGTGCGGAGCGGTGCGCATGGGGACATCCTGCCGCGCCGCGCCCGCCGACCCGTCACCGCCTCCGCGACACACCGCGGAAATGGTCGAGGCAGTGACGGGTCGCGATCAGCTGACGCCGACGATGGGGAGCCGCAGGGCGCCGGGGGCGGTGGGCGGTACGGCGGGCGAGCGCGGCTCGACGGCGTCGACGCGCTGGTAGGCCGCCCCGGGCTCGGGGCGGGGGTCGGCCTCGCCCTTGTTGGGCCAGAACGCCATCGCCCGCTCGGCCTGGGCGGTGATCGTCAGCGACGGGTTCACGCCGAGGTTGGCCGAGATCGTCGAGCCGTCCACGATGTGCAGCCCGGGATAGTTGTGCATCCGCTGGTAGGGGTCCACGACTCCCGTGCGCGGCGTCGCGCCGATCGTGCAGCCGCCGATGAAGTGCGCGGTCATCGGCCGGTTGAAGGGCTCCCCGATGGTGCCGCCCGGCGTCCCCTTGAGGATCCGCGCCATCCGCCGGACGGCCTCGTTGGCCGCCGGGATCCAGGTCGGGTTGGGCGCGCCGTGCCCCTGCTCGGAGGTCAGGCGCCAGCCGATCGGCGTCCGGCGGATGGTGGTGCTGATGGAGTTGTCGAGGGTCTGCATGACCAGCGCGATCACCGTGCGCTCCGACCAGTGCTTGAGGTCGTAGAGACCCAGCACGTTGCGCTTCTCCTTCCACAGCTCCTTGAGCCAGACCCGCCAGCGCGGCAGCGGGCCGTCGCCGTCGGTGAGCACGGTCTGCAGCAGCGCCATCGCGTTGGAGCCCTTGCCGTAGCGCACCGGCTCGATGTGGGTGTCGGCGTCGGGGTGGAACGACGAGGTGATCGCCACGCCCTGGCTGTAGTCGGTCGACAGGTCCGGTGCGAGCGCCCCGAGGATCGCCTCGGAGTTGGTGCGGGTCAGCAGCCCCAGCCGGTCGGAGATCTCCGGGAGGTCGCCGGTCGCCTTGAGCTTGTGCAGCAGCTTCTGGGTGCCGAGCGCGGCCGCGGAGAAGATCACCTGCTCCGCGGTGAAGGTGCGTACGGCGCGGCGCCGCGAGGCCTTCGCCTTGGTCCAGCGCGCGTCGACGCGATAGCCGCCGCCGGCCATCGGGCGAACCCGGGTGACCGTGGTCAGCGGGTGGACGACCGCGCCGGCCTGCTCGGCGAGGTAGAGGTAGTTCTTCACCAGGGTGTTCTTGGCGTTGTGGCGACAGCCGGTCATGCACTCGCCGCAGCCGATGCACGCCGTACGCTCCGGACCGGCGCCGCCGAAGTAGGGGTCGGCCACCGTGTCACCCGACGCCTCGGCCGCCGACTCGCCACCGGGGCCGTCCGGACCCGACGGGCCGCCGAAGAAGACCCCGACCGGCGTCGGGGTGAACGTGTCGGCCACGCCCATCTCCTCGGCGACCTGCAGCATCACCTCGTCCGACGGCGTGTGGAGCGGGTTCTGCACCACACCGAGCATCCGCTTGGCCTGGTCGTAGAAGGGCGCCAGCTCGGACTTCCAGTCGGTGATGCCGGCCCAGGCCGGGTCGTTGAAGAAGCGGTCGCGGGGCTCGTAGAGCGTGTTGGCATAGACCAGAGAGCCACCCCCGACCCCGGCGCCGGCCAGGATCACGCAGTCCTTGACCGCGTCGATGCGCTGGATGCCGTAGCAGCCCGCCTCGGGGAGGTAGAGCCAGCGCTTGAGGTCCCACGAGTTGCGGGCGAAGTCCTTGTCCTCGAAGCGCGCGCCGGCCTCGAGCACCGCGACCCTGTAGCCCTTCTCGGTGAGCCGCAGCGCCGAGACCGAGCCGCCGAAGCCCGAGCCGATGATCAGGACGTCGTAGTCGAACTTCTGGTGCTTGCTCACGCCCTACCCAGCTTCTTCATCAGCCGCAGGTTGGCCGTCATCACCTTGGCGTAGGTGCTGTCGGACATCCCGAGCATCGGCGCGAAGCGGATCAGCCGCTGCACCGCCACCGACTGGGTCTCGGTGTAGCGCAGGATGCCCTCGCTGCCCTGGCGGCGGCCCATGCCGGACTGGCGCATGCCGCCCATCGGGGCGTCGATGCTGGCGAACGTGGCTCCGAAGGCCTCGTTGATGTTGACCGTGCCGCACTTGATGTGGCGCGCGATCGCCCGGGCCCGCTTGGTGTCCCGGCTGTAGACCGAGGCGTTGAGGCCGTACTCCCCCGCGTTGGCGCGCGCGACGGCGTCGGCCTCGTCGTGGAAGCGGTAGAGCGCGATGACCGGCCCGAAGGTCTCGTCACCGAAGCAGGTCATCTCGGGGGTGACGCCCTCGAGGATGGTCGGCTCGAAGAAGAAGGGGCCGAGGTCGGGGCGGGCCCGGCCGCCGGCGAGCACCCGAGCGCCCTTGGCCACCGCGTCGTTCACGTGCGCCTGGACGACGTCGAGCTGCTCCTGCGAGATCAGCGAGCCCATGTCGACGCCCCACTCGAGGCTCGCGCCGAGCGTCATCGCCTCGGTGCGCGCGACGAACCGCTCCACGAAGCGGTCGTAGACCTGGTCGGCGACGAACATCCGCTCCATCGAGACGCACAGCTGCCCCGCGTTGGAGAAGCTGGCGCGCACCGCGCCCTCGGCGGCCTTCTCGAGGTCGGCGTCGCGCAGCACCAGCAGCGGGTTCTTGCCGCCGAGCTCGAGCGAGCAGCCGATCAGCCGCTCGGCGCACTGGGCGGCGACGCGCTTGCCGGTCGCGGTGGAGCCGGTGAAGCAGACGTAGTCGGCGCGTCCGATGATCCCGGTGCCGACCCGGGAGCCGGGACCGGCCACGACCTGCCACAGGTCCGGCGGGAAGCCCGCCTCCTCCAGGAGCTGGGCGGCCAGCAGAGCGGAGAGCATCGTCTGCGCGTCGGGCTTGGAGACGACGGCGTTGCCGGCCATCAGCGCGGGGAGGCCGTCGCACAGCGCCATCGTGAAGGGGTAGTTCCACGGCGAGATGATGCCGACGACACCCTTGGCGACGTGGTTGACCTCGACCCGGGTGAGCCCGGGCACGACGCCGAGGCGACGCTCGGTGCCGAGGTGCTCGGAGGAGGTGCGGGCGTAGTAGCGCGCGGTCAGCGCGATGTGCATCGGCTCGTCGAAGGCGTGCTTGCGGGCCTTGCCGGACTCCAGCACGATCAGGTCGACGATCTCGTCCTGGCGATCGAGCACCAGGTCGTGCAGCCGCATCAGCGCCGCCTCCCGGTCCTCCACCGAGGTGCGCGACCAGGCCGCCTGGGCCCGGCGGGCACGCACGAACGCCTCCTCGACGTCCGCGTCGCTCGACTGCGGGATGTGCGCCAGCGGCTGACCGCTCAGCGGGGAGCTGACCGGCTTGGTCTCTCCGGAGGTGGAGAGGATGCGCCGGGTCAGCGCGTTGACGTAGTCGGGCTCGAGGGCGTACGCCGCCGTCGGGTCGTGCTCGGGGTCGGCCGGTCCGTGCAGCAGCGGGTCGTTTCCCCGGGGGCTCTGGGCGCTCATGTACCGAGAGTATGTGACGCCCGTCTCCGAAACTACCCTCGGGTAGCCCCCAGGGGCCGAGTGTCGGGTTTGACACACTGTCTGGACTTGTAAAGCCGTTTCGCTCTAGGGGCGCCGCCGCCGCGGGCCTACATCGCCGGCGCCGCCGGATAGATCGTCTTGAGCTCGGTGTACGTCGCCAGCCCCTCCGGCCCGAACTCCCGCCCGATGCCGGAGGCCTTGTGCCCGCCGAAGGGCGCGGCGAAGTCCATCGTGTAGGTGTTCACGCCGTAGGTCCCGGCTCGCACCCGGCGCGCCACGTCGAGGCCGGCGGCCTGGTCCCCGGTCCACACGGTCCCGGCGAGCCCGTAGTCGGAGTCGTTGGCGATCCGGACCGCGTCGTCCACGTCGTCGTAGGCGATCACCGAGAGCACCGGCCCGAAGATCTCCTCCTGGGCGATCCGCATCCCGTTGTCGACGTCGGCGAAGACCGTGGGCCGGACATACCAGCCGCGGTCCAGCCCGTCGGGCATGCCGTTGCCGCCGACGACCAGGCGGGCCCCCTCCTCCTGGCCGAGCGCGACGTACTTCTCGACCCGCTCCTGCTGGCGCTGTGCGACCATCGGGCCCACCTCGGTGGCCGGGTCGGTCGGGTCGCCGACGACCATCCCGGACACGGTCTCGGCGAGTGCGTCCACCACCGCCGCGTAGTTGCGGCGACTGGCCAGGATCCGGGTCTGGGCGACGCAGGCCTGGCCGCTGTTCATCAGCGCGGTGAACTTCAGCCCCTCCATCGTCGCGGCGAGGTCGGCGTCGTCGAGGACGATCGCGGCCGACTTGCCACCGAGCTCGAGGCTGACCCGCTTGAGCTGCTGGCCACACACCGACGCGATGCTGCGCCCCGCCGCCGTCGAGCCGGTGAACGCGACCTTGTCGATGCCGGGGTGCGCGACCAGGTGCTCCCCCACCTCGCGGCCGGCGGCCACGAAGTTGACGACGCCTGCGGGCACTCCCGCCTCGTGGAGCAGCTCGGCCATCAGGTAGGTGTCGAGCGGCGACTCCGGAGCCGGCTTCACCACCACCGTGCAGCCGGCCAGCAGCGCCGGGGCCACCTTGGACATCGTGGTGAACTGCGGGACGTTCCACGGCGGGATCGCCGCCACCACGCCGACCGGCTCGCGCCGTACGATCACGTCGCCGCCGAGGGCGCCGGCGCGGGTCTCCTCCCAGGGGAAGTCGCGGGCGATGCCGATGAAGGTCTCGAGCATCATCCACGGGGCGGGCGACTGCGCGAGGTTGGCGAACGACGTGGGCGAGCCCATCTCGAGCGTGATCAGGTCGGCCATCTCGGCCAGCCGCGCGGCGTAGAGGTTCGAGAAGCGCTGCATCACCTCGATCCGCTCCTCCGGCGCCAGCCGGGGCCACGGGCCCTCGTCGAAGGCGCGCCGCGCGGCCGCAACCGCCCGGTCGACGTCGGCCGGAGCGCCGGCGGGCACCCGCGCGACGACCTGCTCGGTGTGCGGCGAGACGACCTCGAGGGTCGCGCCGGTCGACGGGGCGACCCACGCGCCGTCGATGTAGAAGGTGTCGCGGTCGAAGCTCAAGGCAGTGCCTTCCTCAGGATGCGGTCAGGGGGGTACGGCGCGTCAGGGGGCGGTCGTGAACCAGTCGGTGAAGCCGCTGGGGTCGTGGCGCCCGATGGCGAAGTGCTCCATCAGCCCCCAGCCCTCGACCGTGCGTCCGCCCTCGTGCAGCAGGGCGCGCCCGACGTGGTCGATGCAGCCGAACATCAGCCGCCCGACGACGGCCTCGTCGGTCATGTCGTAGGTCACCCGCTCGACGTGCTTCTCGCCCTTCCACATGCCGTGCAGCCAGTCGGGGTCGCCGCCGTAGCCACCGCCGACGTGCAGCGGGGCGGCCAGCAGCGCGGAGACCTCGAGCTCGAGGGTCTCGCCCGCCGGCGTGGTGCAGGTGATGGTCGCGCCGGTCGGCATCCGGGTGCCGGAGGTGTAGTGCACCTGCACCCGCGGCCAGCCGAGCTGCTCGATGCGGCCATCGGCGTGGACGCGGTGGCAGTCGTTGAGCGTGCGGTAGCCCGACGGGTCCTCCTGGAGGATCAGCACCACCGCGAAGTCGTCGAAGCGCATCGGCACGTAGAGCCACCACATGCCGTCGAACGGCGGATCGGCCGGCGCGCCCGCGGGCTCGCTCTCCCCGACCGGCCGGATCCCCCAGGACCGGTCGCGGGTGCCGACCCAGCGGTCGGGCGTCACGTCGATGCGCTCCCCGTCGACGTCGACGTGGCCCGACCAGGTGCCGACCTGGGCGAAGCGCTGCGCGTCGAGCGTCACCCGCGCCCCGGAGCGCAGCACGTGCGGCTGCTCCTGGATGACCGGGAAGGATCCCTCCCAGGTCAGGTCGGCGGCGATGCCCTCGGTCTCCTCGACCGTGATCCGCAGCCGCTGCAGGGGCTCGGCGACCTCGAGGCGATAGCCGCCGACGTGCTGGTTGAGCCGGTCGCCGTCGATCAGGTCGCCGAAGTGCAGGGCGGTCTGCTTCCCGCCCCGGTTCAGGAGCAGGAAGGCGTCCTTGGTGCCGAGGTTGGGGTAGTAGCCCAGGCCCGTGATCAGGAACAGGTCCCCGCTGCGGTCGTGGGCGTTGAAGTAGCAGCGGTCGTAGAAGTTGCGGTCGCTGCTGGCCGGCCAGGCCATCGGCAGCGGCGCCTGGTGCAGCGGGTATTCATCCAGCGGTCCGACCATCACTGCTCACCTGCCTCGTCGAGCAGGCGCTCGAGCAGCCCGCGGTGGTGGAAGAGCGCGTCGACCTCGTCGGGCATCTCGATCTCCCCGAAGTGCACCTGCCGGGCCCCTGTGCGCATGAACACCACGCCCCACTGCACGGCGGCGTAGACGTGGAACCAGGTGAGATCGCCGGTCTCGACGCCGGTGAGGTCGGTGTACGTCGCGCGCACGTCCTCCTCGCGCAGGAAGTGCGGCATGCCCGGCATCTCCAGCATCCCGGTGATGTGCTCGAAGACCTGGTGGCAGAAGACCATCCAGCCCAGGTCGAGCTCACGCGGGCCGATCGCCGCCAGCTCCCAGTCGAGCACGCCCACCGGGGTGAAGTCGTCGTAGAGCACGTTGCCGATCCGCGAGTCGCCCCAGCACAGCACGGTGTCCCCGCGGTCCTCGGGCCAGTTGCGCAGCAGCCACGCCAGGCCGCGCTCCACGAGCGGCGAGGGACCGATGTCGCGGGCGGCGAACTCGTACCACTCCCGGGTCCGCGCCACGTGCCGGTGCAGCGGCGTCTCCCCGGGCTGGTCGGGGTCGAGGAAGGCGAAGGTCGTCGCGGCGTCGGGGATCGCGTGCAGCTGTGCGACCACGGCCACGGTGGCGTCCTGGACCTGGCGCTGGCGCTCCTCGCCGGCGTCGAAGAGCCAGTTGTCACCGAAGTTGTAGGGCAGCACGTCGGGTGGGACGACACCGTCCACGCGGTCCATCAGGAAGAACGGCGTGCCGAGCACGTCGCCGGTCGGCTCCAGCCAGCGCACGCGGGGCACGGGGACCTCGGTGAGCTCCCCCGCGAGCCGCATCGCGTCGTACTGGTGGTCGAGGCGATAGCTGGCGAAGACCGGGTAGTCCTCCTGGCGCGGGGCGACGCGGGCGACGAAGCCGTGGGTACGACGCTCCCTGCCGCCCGCCTCATCGGTCTCGGTCCAGTCGACGTCGACGACCAGGGTCTCGCTCGACATGCCGTTGGCGTCGATCCCGTCCCCGATCCGCACGGCCGGGTCGGCGCCCGGGGGCAGCAGCGTCGCGAGCCAGTCGGCGAGGAGACCGGGCACCGCCTCGGCGTCGCGGGCGCTGCGGCGCAGCTTCATATCGGCGGGTGGTGGCGTCTGCGTCATGCACGCATCCCTTGCTCCGGATGTGACCTGCGTCTCAGGCACCGCCTCAGCATCGGATAGAACACGTTCTAGTGTCAACGCTCGACTGTGACGCACCAGCCACCGGATCAGACAACCGGGCGACCCTTCGCGCCGTCTCATAGGTGTGAGCGCACGAGCACGCCGGGGCGCGGCCACCATCGGCCTGGTGGCAGTGCTGGCCGGCGCGCTGAGTGTGGGCCACGTGCCGGCACCGCAGGGGGCGGACGGGACGAAGGGTGCCGGCCGCGTGGTGGTCGTCGACCCGCAGGCGGACTCCACGCCTCGGCTCTCGCACACCCCGCGGCCCACGCCCGCCCCCGCTGCTGCTCGCGCGAGATCGGCGAGCATCGTGCTGAGCGGCGACCTGCTGTGGCACGACACCGTCTGGATGAGCGCCGCCGAGGACCACCGGCGCACCGGACGCGGTCGCCGCCTCGACCTGGACCCGATGTTCGGCGCGCTGCGTCCGGTGGTCGCCGGAGCCGACGTCGCGGTCTGCCACGAGGAGGTGCCGTTCGCCGGCCCCGGCGAGCCCTGGCGCAGCTATCCGGTCTTCGCCGCACCTCCCGAGATCGCCGGCTGGATCGCCACGATGGGCTGGGACGCGTGCGTCACCGCCTCGAACCACAGCATCGACCAGGGGTACGACGGGCTGGTGCGCACCGCGGACCTCCTCGGCGCTGCGGGAGTGCGGCACGTCGGCACCTTCCGGAGCCCCGCCGAGCGGCGTCGGCCGGTCATCGTGACGACCGACGACGGCGTGCGGGTCGGGCTCGTCGCCGGCACCTACGGGCTCAACGGCTTCACGCTGCCCGACGACAAGCAGTGGGCGGTGTCGTCGTGGGACACCGACCAGCTCCTCGCCCAGGCTCGGCGGGCGCGCCGAGCTGGCGCCGACGTGGTGGTGGTCAAGCTGCACGCCGGCGACGAGTACTCCCCGCTCCCCAACGCCGAGCAGATCGCCCGGGTCCGGCGGCTGACGGCGTCGCCCCACGTCGACCTGGTCGTCGGTGATCACGCGCACGTCGTCCAGCCGATCACGAGGGTCAACGGGAAGTGGGTCGTCTACGGCATGGGCAACATGGTGGCCCAGCAGGAGACCTCGCGGCCGCGCACATACGAGGGCATCACGGTCCGGTTCACGTTCACCGAGCGCGTGGACGGCTTCCGGGTGACGCGGGCGGAGTACCTGCCGACCATGTGGAGCCACTACGCCGCGGGACGTCCGATCCGGATCCTGCGGGTGGTGCGGATGCTGGCGAGCGACGCCGGCGACACGGCGCGACTCCGCGAGGCGCGGCGCGAGGTGCGGGCCGCGGTCGACGGGCTGGGTGCGACACCCGGGCTGCTGGAGCGCTGAGCGCCCCGCCGACATCGCTCAGCCGCGCACGCGGGGGCCGAGATCGGTGCGGTGATCGTGGTGCATCGAGTGGGTCGCCCGCGTCGAGGCCACCTCCGCCGGGTCGAGGTCGGCGATCGCCAGCCCCTCCTCCCCGCCGAGCCGGGCCAGCGGCCGGCCCTCGGGGTCGTAGACCGCGGAGCCGCCGATGAACTCCGCGGACCCGCAGCGCCCGGTCAGCCCGGAGAACACGACGTACATCCCGTTCTCCAGGGCCCGGGCGGGGTAGTAGAGGTCGCGGCGGTGCGCTCCGCCGGGGAAGTACGCCGCGGAGTTGAGGTAGCCCAGCGCGCCGTCGTCGGCCGCGGCCCGGGCGTGCTCGGGGAAGCAGCCGTCGTAGCAGACGCTCAAGCCCAGCTCGACGCCGTCGACGGTGATCGAGGCGCCGTGGCCGCCGGGGACGAAGAAGTCGCGCTCGAGGGCGTCGAGGTGCTGCTTGTCGTACGGCGCGGTGACGGCGCCGTCGGGGCGGACGACCAGCTGGGCGAGGGTGCGGTGGCCACCGGTTCGCTGCAGCGCCGTACTCACCACCACGACGCAGTCCGCAGCGCCGGCGGCCGAGCGCAGCGGGTCGAGCCAGGCGCCGCCGAGCTCGTCGTCACCGGGCACCCGACCCGCGAACGCCTCGACGTCGTAGCCGGTGAGGAACGCCTCGGGCAGCACCAGCAGGCGCACGCCCTGGCCACCGGCGAGTTCGGTCAGCCGGGCGGCCGTCGCTATGTTGCGCGCGACGTCGCCCGCGACCGAGACGGCCTGCCCGGCCGCGACCCGCAGCGGCCCCAGCCGGGTCACCCGACGACGACCTCGATGCGCTGGAACTCCTTGAGGTCGGTGTAGCCGGTGGTGGCCATCGCCCGCTTGAGCGCGCCGACGAGGTTCATCGTGCCGTCGGCCGTGCGAGAGGGACCGAAGAGGATCTCCTGCAGGGTGCCGACCGGCTCGAACTCGACGCGCTCGCCGCGCGGCAGCTCGCTGTGCCAGGCCTCGGCGCCCCAGTGGAAGCTGCGACCGGGCGCGTCGGTCGCGCGCGCGAACGGCGAGCCGACCATCACCGCGTCGGCGCCGCAGGCGACGGCCTTGGTCAGGTCGCCGGAGCGGCCGATCGAGCCGTCGGCGATGACGTGGACGTAGCGCCCGCCGGACTCGTCGAGGTAGTCGCGGCGCGCGGCCGCGACGTCGGCGACGGCCGAGGCCATCGGGACGGCCACGCCGAGCACGGTGCGGGTGGTGTGGGCCGCTCCCCCGCCGAAGCCGACGAGCACGCCCGCGGCACCGGTGCGCATCAGGTGCAGCGCCGCCTGGTAGGTCGCGCAGCCCCCGACGATGACCGGGACGTCGAGCTCGTAGATGAACTCCTTGAGGTTCAGCGGCTCGGCCTGCGAGGAGACGTGCTCGGCCGAGACCGTGGTCCCGCGGATCACGAACATGTCGACGCCCGCGTCGACGACGGTCTTGGCGAACTCCTTGGTGTGCTGCGGGGAGAGCGCGCCGGCCACCGTCACGCCGGCGTCGCGGATCTGCTGGAGGCGGGCGGTGATCAGCTCGGCCTTGATCGGCTCGGCATACATCTGCTGCATCCGGCGGGTGGCGTCGATGCCGCGCAGGCCCGAGACCTCCTCGAGCAGCGGCAGCGGGTCCTCGTAGCGCGTCCACAGCCCCTCGAGGTTGAGCACGCCGAGCCCGCCGTACTCACCGAAGGCGATCGCGGTCTCCGGCGACATCACCGAGTCCATCGGCGCGGCCATGATCGGCAGGTCGAAGCGGTAGGCGTCGATCTGCCAGGCGATGCTCACCTCCTCGGGGTCACGGGTACGCCGCGAGGGGACGATCGCGATGTCGTCGAAGGAGTAGGCGCGCCGGCCGCGCTTGGCCCGGCCGATCTCGATGTCGGTCATGTGATTCCTTCGGTGGTCGAGCCTGTCGAGACTCGGTGGTCGAGCCTGTCGAGACTCGGTGGTCGAGCCTGTCGAGACTCAGATTCCGTGGTAGTTGGGCGACTCGACGGTCATCTGCACGTCGTGGGGGTGGCTCTCCTTGAGCGAGGCCGCGGTGATGCGCACGAAGCGGCCCTTCTCCTGCAGCTCCGGCACGGTGCGCGCACCGACGTAGAACATCGACTGCGTCAGCCCACCCACGAGCTGGTGGGCGACGGCGCCGAGCTGGCCGCGGTAGGCGACCTGGCCCTCGATGCCCTCGGGGATGATCTTGTCGTCGCTGACGACCTCGGCCTGGAAGTAGCGGTCCTTGGAGTAGGACTTCTTGCTCCGGCTCGACATCGCGCCGAGCGAGCCCATGCCGCGGTAGGCCTTGAACTGCTTGCCGTTGACGAAGACCAGCTCGCCCGGCGACTCGTCGCAGCCGGCGAGCATCGAGCCCAGCATCACCGCGTCGGCCCCGGCGACCAGGGCCTTCGCGATCTCACCGGAGTGCTTCATGCCGCCGTCGGCGATGACCGGGACGCCGGCCGGCTTGCAGGCCAGCGACGCCTCGTAGACGGCCGTGACCTGGGGGGCGCCCACGCCGGTGACCACGCGCGTCGTACAGATCGAGCCGGGTCCGACGCCGACCTTGACGGCGTCCACGCCCGCGTCGACGAACGCCTGGGCGCCGGCGCGGGTGGCGACGTTGCCGCCGATCACCTGCACGTGGCGGGTGGCCGGGTCGGTCTTGAGGCGCCGGACCATGTCGAGCAGCATCCGGACGTGGCCGTGGGCGGTGTCGGCGACCAGCACGTCGGCGCCGGCCTCGATCAGGCGGGTGGCCCGCTCCCAGGCGTCGCCGAAGTAGCCGATCGCGGCGCCGACCATCAGCCGGCCGTCCGCGTCGTTGCTGGCGTGCGGGAACTGCTCGGACTTCACGAAGTCCTTGACCGTGATCAGTCCGGCGAGGCGACCCTGGTCGTCGACCAGCGGCAGCCGCTCCTTCTTGTGGCGGCGCAGCAGCAGGGTCGCGTCGTCGCGCGAGATCCCGATCGGGCCGGTGACCAGGCCCTCGCTGGTCATCACCTCGGCGACCTTGGTGGTCGCCCACTCCGCGACGGGCGTGAAGCGCAGGTCGCGGTTGGTGATGATGCCGAGCAGGCGCTGGCCCGCGTCGACGACCGGCAGCCCGGAGACCCGGAACTCGCCGCAGATCTTGTCGAGCTCCTCCAGCGTCGCGTCGGGGCCGATGGTGATCGGGTTGGAGATGATCCCGGTCTGGGTCCGCTTGACCAGGTCCACCTGGTAGGCCTGGTCCTCGATCGAGAGGTTGCGGTGCAGCACCCCCAGGCCGCCCTGGCGGGCCATCGCGATGGCCATCCGGGACTCGGTCACGGTGTCCATCGCGGCGGAGACCAGCGGCACCTTCAGGCTGATCTCGCGGGTGAGCCGCGAGGTGGTGTCGATCTCGGAGGGCGCCAGGTCGGACTCACCGGGCAGCAGCAGGACGTCGTCGTAGGTCAGGCCGAGCGCCGCGAACTTCTCGGGGACACCGTCGGTTGCGCCAGCGGGAGCAGAGGTCAAGGTGGCACGAGCCTTTCGTGTGGCGGAAGCCCCCAGTCTATCGGCGCCCGGGCTCAGAGCCCCAACGGCTTGAGGTCGCGGACCGGCACGCGGACGGTCAGCACGTCGGCGGCCATCCGGATCCGGCCGCGCAGGCCCGCCGCGAGCACCATCGGCAGCACCGCCTGGTTGTCCGCGCGGGTCGCCAGCACGATCTCCGAGGCGCCCTGGGCACAGGCCAGCCGGGCGGCGTCGGTGAGGAGCCGGGTCCCGATCCCGCGGCGCTGCCAGGCGGGGTCCACGCGCAGGCTGACCTCGCGCACACCGGGCTCGTCCTTCTCGGCCTGCACCTGCGCCATCCCCACGACGGCCTGCTCGACGATCGCGGAGACGGTGTCGCCCACCACGTCGTACGACGCAGTGGCGCCGGTGCCGAGCCGCCGGGTCAGGTTGGGGACCATCGCGGCCTCCCGACTGCGGTGCAGCACGTCGGTGACCAGGTCGGCCATCGCCGCGCCACGGGCGTGCTCGGTCGCGGTGAACGGGGCCGTCCGCCGGACCTGGACCTGGATGTCGCCGACGGTCAGGTCCATCACGTCCTGGACCGGGGCGTCCGGCCCGGCCGGGTCGGCCTCGGCGTCGAAGAGCTGCGCCACCACCTCGGGGAAGCCCGCGGGGTTGGCCAGGATCGTGCGAGCTGCCTGCACGTAGCGCGCAGGCTGGTCGACCAGCGCCGCCTCGGTGCACGCCAGGACCTGCACCATGGTGGCCCCCGATCCCTCGACCAGGCCGGTCAGGTCCGCGATCCCCCAGTCGTCGGGCGTGCGGAGCACCAGCTCGTCGGTCACCGACCCCACGCCAGGGAAGATCTGCAGTCCCAGGATGTTGACGCCCGCGTCCCCGCAGCTGCGGGCCAGCACCGCCAGGGCCCCGGGCCGGTCGGGCATGTTCGTACGGACTCTCCAGAGCATCGTGTCCCTTTCCCCTCCACCGACGACAGGCGCCCAGCCTCCGCCCGTGGCGTTGCCGACCCGGGTCCCCCGTGTTTCAGCGGCGTGACGGGTGGCGTGAGCGTGCGCACACCGCTGTTCGCCGTACGGCTGGGGCAGGCGCCGGGAGGGCCGCCGTTTGGTCCCCAACGGCGGCATTTTCAGGCGGAGACATGTCGTCTCTGCCCAATCGGCGAGGTCCGCAGCGACGTACGGCGCGCCGCGGGCGGGCGGCGGGCCGGTCGGGGGTAGTGAGGGTCGCCGATTGGTCAGAGACGACAGGTCCAGGACGCTTTTCGCTTCCGTTGGGGACCAAACGGCGGCCGTTGCTCCCCGCCGCCGCACGCCGACCGAAATGCAGCACTCCCCGGCCGATACCCGGCCGGGGAGTGCTGGTGGTGCTCAGTGCGAGGTGCGGATCAGTGGCCGTGGCCGTGCCCGTGGCCAGCGGCCGGGGCGTCGTCCTCTTCCTCGGGCTTCTCGACGACCAGGGTCTCGGTCGTGAGGAGCATGGCGGCGATCGAGGTCGCGTTGACCAGCGCCGAGCGGGTGACCTTGACCGGGTCCAGGACGCCCTGCGCGACGAGGTCGCCGTACTCACCGGTGGCGGCGTTGTAGCCGTTGCCGATGCCGAGCTCGCGGACCTTGGTGGTCACGACGTAGCCGTTCTCGCCACCGTTCTCGGCGATCCAGCGCAGCGGCTCGTCGGCAGCCTTGCGTACGACGCGCACGCCGGCCGCCTCGTCGCCGGTGAGGCCGAGGTTGTCCTCGAGGACCTTGACCGCGTGGATGAGGGCGGAGCCGCCACCGGCGACGATGCCCTCCTCGATCGCGGCGCGCGTCGCGGAGACGGCGTCCTCGATGCGGTGCTTCTTCTCCTTCAGCTCCACCTCGGTGGCGGCGCCGACCTTGATCACGCAGACACCGCCGGCCAGCTTCGCGAGGCGCTCCTGGAGCTTCTCACGGTCCCAGTCGGAGTCGGTGTTCTCGATCTCGGCCTTGATCTGGTTGACGCGACCCTCGACCTCGGCGGCGTCACCGGCGCCGTCGACGATCGTGGTGTTGTCCTTGGTGATCACGACGCGACGGGCCTTGCCCAGCACCTCGAGACCGACCTGGTCGAGCTTGAGCCCGACCTCGGGGGCGATGACCTGGCCACCGGTGAGGGTGGCGATGTCCTGCATCATCGCCTTGCGGCGGTCACCGAAGGCGGGAGCCTTGACGGCGACGGCGTTGAACGTGCCGCGGATCTTGTTGACCACCAGCGTCGACAGGGCCTCGCCCTCGACGTCCTCGGCGAGGATGAAGAGCGGCTTGCCGGACTGGATGACCTTCTCCAGCAGCGGGAGGATCTCGGCGACGGCCGAGATCTTGCCCTGGTGCAGCAGGATGTAGGGGTCGTCGAGGACGGCCTCCATCCGCTCGGGGTCGGTGACGAAGTACTGCGAGATGTAGCCCTTGTCGAACTGCATCCCCTCGGTGAACTCCAGCTCGGTGCCCATGGTGTTGGACTCCTCGACGGTGATCACGCCGTCCTTGCCGACCTTGTCGAACGCCTCGGCGAGCAGCTCGCCGATCACGCTGTCGCGCGAGGAGATCGTGGCGACCGAGGCCATGTCCTCCTTGGACTCGACCTCGCGGGCGGCGTCGCGCAGCGCGTCGCCGACGGCCTCGGCCGCGGCGTCCATGCCGCGCTTGAGGCCCATCGGGTTGACGCCGGCGGCCACGGCGCGCAGGCCCTCGTGCACCATCGCCTGGGCGAGGACCGTCGCGGTCGTCGTACCGTCACCGGCGATGTCGTTGGTCTTGGTGGCGACCTCCTTGCACAGCTGTGCACCGAGGTTCTCGAACGGGTCGTCCAGCTCGATCTCACGAGCGACGGTCACACCGTCGTTGGTGATGGTCGGGGCGCCCCACTTCTTGTCGAGGACGACGTAGCGGCCCTTCGGGCCGAGCGTCACCTTGACGGCGTTGGCGAGAGCGTCGACGCCGCGCTCGAGCGCGCGGCGGGCGTTCTCGTCGAACTCCAGGATCTTGGGCATGGCTCTCCTCGTGAAAGCGATCGGGCCGTGTGCCCGAGGCCGCGCGTCAGCACGTCCTCAGGCACACGACCCAGGGAAAATCAGGAAACGATGGCGAGGACGTCGCGCCCGGAGAGGATGAGGAACTCCTCGCCGGCGTACTTGACCTCGGTGCCGCCGTACTTGCTGTAGATGACCTTGTCGCCCACGGAGATGTCCATGGGGATGCGCTCGTCGCCGTCCTCGTTGAAGCGGCCGGGGCCAACGGCCACGACCTCGCCCTCCTGGGGCTTCTCCTTGGCGGTGTCGGGGATGACCAGGCCGGAAGCCGTGGTCTGCTCGGCGTCGAGGGGCTTGACGACGATGCGGTCCTCGAGAGGCTTGATGTTGACCGACACGATGTCGACCTCCACTTTCTCCACTAGGTCTGACTCGAAAGTGGGAGCGCTCTTCAATCGAGACCGCTCCCGGCACGTGTTGAGCCTGCTCGGAGGTACGCCGTCGCGGGGGTCGCACCACGTTGCAAGCACTGGCACCCTCATGGTGAGAGTGCCAGAACAGACGTTAGCACTCGACCCAACGGAGTGCCAGAACACCTCCAGTCCAGTAGCCCGTGACAGGATCCCCGCGTGGACCTCGACGACTTCCGCTGGCTGCTCACCGACCCCGGACAGCGGGTCCTGGAGCAGGCCACGCATGCCTATGCCGACGCGCTGGGCGACCCCGTCCGCTCCGCCTCCGCCGTACGACGCCTCGAGGCCAACCCGGCCCACGCCGCGGCGGCGCTCACCCAGGTCCAGCTGCGCGCCCGCGCCGTGGCGAAGTTCGGCGAGCGGGCGGTGCGGATGTACTTCACCCCCGACGCGCTCGAGCAGGCCACCCGGCACCGGGTCGCCCAGCACCGCGCCGCCCGGATCGCCGCGGCCGCCCCGTCCTCGGTCATCGACCTGGGCTGCGGGATCGGCGGCGACCTGATCGCGTTCTGCGAGGCGGGCCTGACCGCCGCGGGGATCGACCAGGACCCGGTCCGCGTGGCGGTGGCCGAGGCCAACCTCGCCGCGCTCGGACTCGAGGGCGCGGTGATGGTGGCCGACGTCACCGCCGTCGACACCGAGGCGTTCGGCGTGGCCTTCGCCGACCCGGCGCGCCGCTCGGCCCGGGGCCGGGTCTTCGACGTCGAGGGCTGGACCCCGCCCTGGTCGTTCGTGACCTCGCTGCTCGCGCGGCGCTCCGTGGTCAAGGTCGCCCCCGGGATCCCCCACGAGCTGGTCCCCGACGGCGTCGAGGCGGAGTGGGTCAGCGACGCCGGCGACGTGAAGGAGGCCGCACTGTGGTCGCCGTACCTCGCCACCGCCGCGCGGCGCGCGACCGTGATCGGCGACGGCGGGCTGGCCACGCTGACCGAGGAGGACGACCCGTTCCAGGGTCACGACCGGCCGGTGCGGGAGCTGGGCCGCTACCTCTACGAGCCGGACGGGGCGGTGATCCGTGCGGGCCTGGTCACAGCGGTGGCCGCGCTCGTCGGCGGCGGGCTGCTCGACGAGCACATCGCCTACGTCACCGGCGACGATGCGTTCCGCACGCCGTTCGCGCGGGGCTACGAGGTCCTCGAGGAGCTGCCCTACCGCGAGAAGCCGCTCAAGGCGGCGCTGCGCGAGCGGGGCGTGGGACGGCTGACGATCAAGAAGCGCGGCGTCGACATCGTCCCCGAGCAGCTGCGCAAGCGCTTGGCGCTCGCGGGCGACCACGAGGCGACGCTGGTGCTGACCCGGCTCGACGGCAAGGGCGTGGCGCTGCTCGTGCGCCCCCTGTAGGAGAGATGCCGAACGGCCGGACGGTGATCGCTCACCGCCCGGCCGTTCGTGTGTTGCTGGAGCTGCTGGTGCTGCCGCTGGATCAGACCCCGGCGGGGGCCGCCCGGCGAGCCGGGGGAAGGTCGGCGTTCTTGACCTTCTTGGCGTGCCACATGCCGAGCCCGGCGAGGATCAGCAGGGCGGCGCCACCGACGAAGGCGGCGATCGCGGCGTAGCCGGCGATGGTGCCCATCGTGGCGAAGGCGAAGCCGTAGAGCAGCAGGCCGCGCAGCGTGTTGCCCATGAACAGGCTCTGACGCAGGGCGCCGAGCTCCTCGACCTGGGCCGGGTCGGCGTCGGGGTTGGCCTTGAGGGCCATGAACTCGCCGCTGACCTCTTCGTAGGTGCGACCGTCGCTGGAGGCGTTCATGTGGACCAGGATGTAGTGGTCGGCGAAGGCGCGGGCCTGGTCACCGGTGGTGAGCTGCTGGCCGGCGTACTGGTCGAGAGCCTCGTGCTGCTCCTCGGTCTCCAGCGCCTCCTTCTCCGGCATCGTGATGTCCTGCATCGCCAGCTGGTCGTGCACCTGGTCGCCGATGAAGACGTTGGCCCAGGTGAGCAGACCGCCGGCGGCGATCAGGACGACGGCCAGCAGGACGCCGGTCCACGAGATGAGCTTGTCGAGGGTGGAGCGCATGGGTTTCTCCTTAGCGAGATGCAGGGAACCCAACGTCCCTGCGGTGATGAGTTGAACGCTAAACGGGTTTCGCGGCCGCTCTCAGGGCCATGGGGACCCACCTGGAACGGCAGCAAGACCCCCACCGGTCGGGACAATCCGGGCCCGACAGGCCCCCCGATTAGGGACCGAAAGACCCTATTGAGCGTGGCGCCAGGGCGCGTGCGCCAGGGCTCAGCAGCGCGGGGGCCGCAGGCCGGCGACGCGCACCGGCGGCCGGCCGATCGCCCGCATCCGCCCCGTCAGCACGTCGACCAGCGCCCGCATCGCGCCGTCGGTCACGCCGTACGTCGCCAGCCGGACCCGTGCGCTCGACCGCGCCAGGACGTACGGCGTGTCCAGCGCGACCGCGACGTGGCTGCCCGCGCGGGGACGGTCGCCGTACCCCAGCAGGTCGACGCGCGTGCCTCCCCGCCCCACCCGCAGACCGGCGCGCCGCGCCGCGCGGACCAGCACCGGCCGAGCCCCCGCGTCGCCGACGAGGGTGATGGTGCGTCCCACCAGCCGACCCCGACAGGGCCCGCGCAGGAGGGTCACGGCAGCCCGCGACAGGGCCGCGGACGCCCGGGCGTCGGGCACGCGACCGGGCGCCGGCGGGTGATCCGACTGGTGGCGCAGCAGCGCGACCTGCCGGGCTGCCGCTTGCTGCAGACGGCCCCGCGTGAGACGGCCACTGCGCACCGCACGGACCAGCCCCGCGCGGGCCGCGGCGGGATCGGGCGGCATCAGCACGACGTCGGCGCCGGCGCGCACCGCGGCCACGGCGGCGGCGGCGCTGTCGTGAGTGGCGGCGACGCCGGCCATGTCCAGGGCGTCGGTGACGACCAGTCCGTCGAAGCCCAGCCGCTCGCGCAGCAGCCCGGTGATCACCGGCCGCGAGAGCGACGACGGGACTCCAGGGTCGACCGCGCGCACGTCCAGGTGGGCGATCATCACCGACGAGGCGCCGGCGGCCACGAGTCGGCGGAACGGCACCAGGTCGACCGCGGCGAGCCGACGCAGGGATCGACGCTGGACCGGGAGCACCTGATGGCTGTTGGCGCTCACCGAGCCGTGGCCGGGGAAGTGCTTGGCGACGGGCACGACGCCGCCGGCGCTCAGTCCTTCGACGCCGGCGAGCACCTGGCGGGCCACCACCTCGGGGTCGGACCCGGCCGAGCGGGAGCCGATCGTCGGGTCCTGGGGGCCGACCGTCACGTCGGCGACCGGGGCCAGGTCGACGGTGAAGCCGAGGCCGCGCAGCTGCCGGCCGAGCACCTCGTGGGCCGCGGCGGTGAGCGAGACGTCACGGGCGGCCCCCGTCGACATGAACGCCGGCAGCGGGGTGACGCCGTGGCGCAGCCGAGCGACCAGGCCGCCCTCCTGGTCGACAGCGACGAACAGCGGCCAGCCGCGCGAGCGCGCCGAGCTGTGCAGCGTCCGGTTGGCGGTGCGGATCGCGGCGGCGGAGGCGACGTTCTCCTCGAACGCCACGACCCCGCCGAGATGGAGCCGGCGCACCAGGTCGACCGGCGCGCGTGTGCCGTCGTACCTCGCCACGATCAGCTGGCCGGCGAGCGCCGGCAGCGGCAGGCGACGTACGTCGCGCGCGGCGCGGTCGAGCTCCTCGGCGGTCGGCCCCCAGCCGGCACGCAGACCGAGGGCCGCTGCGGGCGAGGTCGGCGCCGACCGGGTCCCGTCGGTGTCGGTCACCGCCGACTCGTCCGTGGTCGGGCGCTCTCCCGCACCGTCCCCCGGCGTCGCCGAGCAGCCTGCGAGCAGCAGGAGCGAGGCGAGGAGGAGTCCGGTGCGGGAGCGCATCACCCGTCAGCCGAGGAGGGCCTTCTCCGCCCCGATCGTGGTGTCGTCGCCGTGGCCGGTGTGGACGACCGTCTCCTCGGGCAGGCCGTAGAGCTTGGCCCGGATCGAGGACTCCAGCGTCGGCCGGTCCGAGTGGCTGCGCCCGGTGGCACCCGGCCCACCCTGGAAGAGGGTGTCGCCGGTGAAGACGCAGTCGAGCTCGGGGGCATAGAGGCACACCGCGCCCGGCGCGTGGCCGGGCGTGTGCAGCACCCGGAGCGTGGTGCCGGCCACCTCGATGTCCTGGCCGTCGGCCATGTCCACGTCCCACAGCTCGTCGGTGTGGGTCAGCTCCCACAGCACCCGGTCGTCGGGGTGCAGCAGGATCGGCGCGACCACGCGCTCGCGCAGCGCGGGCGCGACGCGGACGTGGTCGTCGTGCGCGTGGGTGCACACGATCGCGCGGACCTTGCGCTCCCCCACCACCGCGAGGATCGCCTCGACGTCGTGGGGCGCGTCGATGACCACGCACTCGCGGTCGTCGCCCACCACCCAGATGTTGTTGTCGACCTGGTGGGTCTCGCCGTCGAGGCTGAAGGTGCCAGAGACGACCGCGTGGTCGACGCGCAGCGAGCCGGTGCTCTGGTCGCTCATCAGAGGATCACCACCGAGCGCAGCACGTCGCCGTGGTGCATCCGCTCGAACGCCGCCTCGACGCCGTCGATCGCGATCTCCTCGGTGACGAAGCCGTCGAGGTCGAGGCGCCCCTGCTGGTAGAGGTCCACGAGCATCGGGAAGTCGCGGCTGGGCAGGCAGTCGCCGTACCAGCTGGACTTGAGCGAGCCGCCGCGACCGAACACGTCGATGAGCGGGATCTCGGGGATCTGCATGTCGGGCGTGGGGACGCCCACGAGGACGACGGTGCCGGCGAGGTCGCGGGCGTAGAACGCCTGCTTCCAGGTCTCCGGACGACCAACGGCCTCGATCACGACGTCGGCGCCGTCGGCACCGTCGTAGGTCTCCGCGGCGATCCGCTTGATCTCCTCGACCGGGTCGACCTTCGAGGAGTCGACGGTGTGCGTCGCGCCCATCGCCTTGGCCTTCTCGAGCTTCTTGGCGTCGATGTCCACCGCGATGATCGGGCTCGCACCGGCCAGCGCGGAGCCGGCGATCGCGGCCACGCCGACGCCGCCACAGCCGATGACGGCGACGGACTTGCCGCGGGTGACGGCGCCGGTGTTGATCGCCGCACCGATGCCGGCCATCACGCCGCAGCCGAGCAGGCCGACGGCCGCGGGGCGGGCCTCGGGGTCGACCTTGGTGCACTGACCGGCGGCGACCAGGGTCTTCTCCGCGAACGCGCCGATGCCCAGCGCCGGGGAGAGCTCGGTGCCGTCCTCGAGGGTCATCTTCTGGGTGGCGTTGTGGGTGTTGAAGCAGTACTGCAGGTCGCCGCGCTTGCAGGCCCGGCACTCGCCGCATACCGCGCGCCAGTTGAGGACGACGAAGTCGCCCGGCGCGACGTCGGTGACGTCGTCGCCGACCGCCTCGACGATGCCTGCGGCCTCGTGGCCGAGCAGGAACGGGAACTCGTCGTTGATGCCGCCCTCGCGGTAGTGCAGGTCGGTGTGGCAGACCCCGCAGGCCTGGATCTTGACCAGCGCCTCGCCCGGGCCCGGGTCCGGGACCAGGATCGTCTCGAGGCTGACCGGCTGTCCCTTGGCGCGCGCGACGACGCCCTTGACCTTGTGCATGGTGTCTCCTTCGTGAAAGTCGTGTGCCCCCACGCTAATCAGCGGCACAATGCAACCTGCTGCTGCCCGGTCGCGTCTTGGTCGCGAAAGGGTGGTAGGAGACATGCACTTCGTCGCTGACACGGGGCCTGAGAGGCCCGATGTGGGAGTGGGGGTGGCCGTGGCCGAGCGGGCCCGACCGCAGGACGCCGAGTTCTCGGCGTACATGGCCGCGCGCCAGCCCAGCCTGCTGCGCACGGCCTACCTGCTGACCGGGGACCGGCACACGGCCGAGGACCTCGTCCAGACCGCTCTCGCCAAGCTGTACCTGTCGTGGGACAAGGTCCAGCACCGCGAGCTGATCGACGGCTACGTCCGACGGATCATGGTCAACGAGCACAACTCCCTGTGGCGCCGGGCGTGGAAGCGCCGCGAGTTCGCCACCGACGAGGTGCCCGAGACCTACCACGTCGTCGACGAGTACGACGACGGGCGCGGCTCGGCGCTGTGGGAGTTCGTGCAGACGCTGCCCCGCAAGCAGCGCGCGGTCGTCGTCCTGCGCTACTACGAGGAGCTGAGCGAGGCCGAGACCGCCGACATCCTGGGCATCTCCGTGGGGACCGTGAAGTCCCAGGCGAGCCGGGCCCTGGCCGCCCTGCGCACCCGCGCACCCCAGGCCCTGGACCCGCGCCACTTCGAGGAGGGGCGATGAGCCCGATGAACGACGACCGAATCGCCGAGCTGCTCGGCGACGACCTGCACCGCCAGGTCGCGGGGATGCACGAGGCCCCGCTGACCCTTGGCGACGTGCGGGGGCGGGCCGGGCGGATCCGGCGCAACCGGCGGATCGCTGCTGGGGCGGGGGCGCTCGCGGCGCTGGCCGTGGTCGCACCGACCGTGCTGCTGCTCGGCGGCAACGGGACGCAGTCGAAGGAGATCGACCCGGTGACGCCGACCGAGGTGGTCGAGCGGGAGCCGGTGCGGACGACGCTGACGTCCGAGACCCTGGAGGGGCTGGAGCGCGGCGAGGACCCGGCGATCGAGTACTTCACGCCGGAGGGGGTGGTGCTGCCCGGGGAGGGGCTGGTCGAGCTCGACCAGAGCTATCAGGCGATGGTCTGGAGCGAGGCCGACGGCCAGTGGTGGGCGCTGAGCCCGTCGCGCGACGAGGTGCGCTACCTCTCGGAGGACTTCTCGCCGCAGGGCGGGTCGGCGACGAACCAGGACCTCGTCACCAGCGACGACCGGTCGACGGCGGCGTGGACCGCCACCGAGGCTGGTGGGCAGACGCTGTACCTGCGCTCGCTGACGGAGGCCGGGCAGGGGTCCGCGAGGGGCTTCCCTGTGTCGCCGCTCGTGCAGGCGCTCGGAGTGCTGGGCGACGACCGGGTCGTCTATGCCCGCGGCGAAGGCGAGGACGTCGACTTCGCGATCGCGGGCCCGGGCGAGTCCGACACGACGCTCGACGGGGTGGTGGCCGTGCAGGCGACCGCGTCGGCCGAGGACCTGGTCGCCGTCCAGACGGCGGTGCCCGGCGAGGACGGCGAGGGCGCCTGCTTCGGGGTCATCGACGTCGCAGCCGACCCGGGGGTGCCCGCGTGGGACCAGTGCACCTACAAGCTCCGCAGCTTCAGCCCCGACGGGCGCTACGTCCTGGCCGACTCGGTCTACAGCGAGGGGCTGGGCTCCCGGGAGCTCTATGTCCTCGACGCCCGCAGCGGCGAGCTCGTCGCGTCGTACGAGCAGCCCCGGAACGGACAGCTGACGCTCGTCCAGGCCGCCTGGGAGCCGGAGGGCACGGTGCTGGCTACCGTGATCGACGGCGACCAGCACCGGCTGGTGCGCCTGGGCACCGACGGTCTCGTCGAGCAGGCCGCCGACACCGCCACCGGCCCCTACGAGGACCTGTACTACTACCTGGGTGCAGACCGCAGTCCGTGACTGCGGCTCCGCCGTCGGCGACTGGCGTGCGTCGATTGGTCAGAGACGACGGGGGCGGGCCGGAAATCGTCGCCGTTTGGTCCCCAACGGCATGCGTCGGCGCCACCCGGCCAGGAGACCCCGCCGATTGGTCAGAGACGACATGCCATCTCCCGAAATCACTGCCGTTGGGGACCAAACGGCAGGGCCGAGCCTGCGAGGACTACGCCACCACCGTGGTGATCGGCTGGGAGGAGTCGGCGGGGAGGTCGAGGGCCGAGGGGGGCCGGCCGCGGGTGACCAGCTCGGCGCCGAGGGCGGCGACCATGGCGCCGTTGTCGGTGCACAGGCCGGGGCGCGGGACGCGGACGCGGATGCCCTTGGCGGCGGCGCGCTCCTCGGCCATGGCGCGCAGACGGGAGTTGGCGGCCACCCCGCCGCCGATGAGGATGTCCTCGATGCCCTCGCTCACCGCGGCGTCGAGGGCCTTGCGGACCAGCACGTCGCAGACGGCCTCCTGGAACGACGCGGCGACGTCGGCGACGGGGACCGGCTGGCCGGAGCGCTCGCGGGCCTCGACCCAGCGGGCGACCGAGGTCTTGAGGCCGGAGAACGAGAAGTCGAAGCGGTGCCGCTCCAGGTCGCGGCGGGCGGTCAGTCCGCGGGGGAAGTCGATGTAGACGCTGTCGCCCTCGCGGGCGGCCCGGTCGATGTGCGGCCCGCCGGGGAAAGGCAGGCCCAGCAGCCGCGCCACCTTGTCGAAGGCCTCGCCCGCGGCGTCGTCGATGGTGGATCCCATTGGCTCGACGCCCACCGTGACGTCCTCGACGCGCAGCAGGCTCGAGTGCCCTCCGGAGACCAGCATCGCCAGGCACGGCTCGGGCAGCGGGCCGTGCTCGAGCTGGTCGACCGCGACGTGGGCGGCGAGGTGGTTGACGCCGTAGATCGGCTTGCCCAGCCCCAGCGCCAGGGCCTTCGCGGCGGCGACGCCGACCAGCAGCGCCCCCGCCAGCCCCGGACCGCTCGTCACCGCGATCGCATCGACGTCACGCAGCTGGATCCCGGCGGTCTCGCAGGCCCGCTCGATCGTCGGCACCATCGCCTCGAGGTGCGCCCGGCTGGCCACCTCGGGCACCACGCCGCCGAAGCGGGCATGCTCCTCGACGCTGCTCGCGACCGCGTCGGCGAGCAGCGTGTGGCCGCGGACGATGCCCACGCCGGTCTCGTCGCAGGAGGTCTCGATGCCGAGGACGAGGGGCTGGTCACTGGCAGGCATGGTGCCCATTGTGCCGGGAGCCGGACCGAGAGACGGACGAGGCCGGTGTTAGGCCCCACGGCTGAGGGGTAACGCACTCCTGGCGAGGGAGGGAGCCCCCATGACCGTCATCGGATTCCACGCGTCCCACGAGCAGGTGTCCCCACGCCAGCTGCTCCACGACGTACGACGAGCCGAGCAGGCCGGCTTCTCCGCCGCCATGAGCTCGGACCACTTCAGCCCCTGGAGCGCGCGCCAGGGCCAGTCCGGGTTCGCCTGGTCGTGGCTGGGCGCGGCCCTGGCGACGACCGACCTGCCGTTCGGCGTGGTCAACGCGCCGGGTCAGCGCTACCACCCGGCGATCATCGCGCAGGCGATCAGCACGCTCGGCGGCATGTTCCCGGGCCGGTTCTGGACCGCCCTGGGCTCCGGGGAGGCCTCCAATGAGCACATCACCGGTGACGCGTGGCCCGCCAAGGGGGTCCGCGACGCCCGGCTGCGCGAGTGCGTCGACGTGATCCGCCGGCTGCTCGCCGGCGAGGAGGTGACCCATCACGGCCTGGTCGTCGTCGACCGGGCGCGGCTGTGGGATCCGCCGGAGCCGGCCCCGCACCTGGTCACGGCGGCGGTGAGCGTCGAGACGGCGCAGCGCGGAGCGGAGTGGGCCGACGGGCTGCTCACGCTCAACCAGCCGCACCAGCACCTGCGCCGGATGGTCGACGCCTACCGCGACGCCGGCGGCAGCGGGCCGCTGCGGCTGCAGGTGCACCTGTCCTGGGCGGCCACCGAGGCGGAGGCCGAGGCGCTGGCTCACGACCAGTGGCGCAGCAACGTGTTCGCACCGCCCGCCACGTGGGACATCGACACCGCGGAGGTCTTCGACGTGGTCAGCGAGCACGTGCCGCTCGCCGCCGTCCGGGACGCGGTGCACATCTCCGCCGACCTGGGGCAGCAGACGGCGTGGCTGCAGGAGTACCTCGACCTCGGCTTCGACGAGCTCTACCTGCACCACGTGGGGCAGGACCAGGCCGCCTTCATCGACGCGTTCGGCGAGCACGTGCTCCCGCAGCTGGGCGGCTGAGCGCCGTGCGGCTCGCGGAGACCAGCGACCTGTGGTGGAAGACCGCGGTCGTCTACTGCCTCGACGTGCAGACGTTCATGGACTGGGACGACGACGGCAACGGCGACCTCGTCGGCCTGACCGAGCGCGTCGACTACCTCGCCGAGCTCGGCGTCACCTGCCTGTGGCTGATGCCGTTCTACCCGACCACCGACCGCGACGACGGCTACGACATCACCGACTACTACGGCGTCGACCCGCGTCTGGGCACGCACGGGGACCTCGTCGAGGCGATCCGCACGGCCAAGGACCGCGGGATGCGGGTGATCGTCGACCTCGTCGTCAACCACACCTCCGACCAGCACCCGTGGTTCCTCTCGGCGCGCGCGAGCAAGGACTCGCCGTACCGCGACTTCTACGTCTGGCGCTCCGACCCGCCGCCCGACACCTCCGACCAGGTGGTCTTCCCCGACCAGGAGGACTCGATCTGGGAGTACGACGAGACGACCGGCGAGTGGTACCTCCACCACTTCTACGCCCACCAGCCCGACCTCAACGTCAGCAACGAGGCGGTCCGCGACGAGATCGCGAAGATGATGGGCTTCTGGCTGCAGCTCGGCGTCTCCGGCTTCCGGGTCGACGCGGTGCCGTTCCTCATCGACAACGACGGCGGCCAGGGCGCGGACGGTGCCGGCGGCCCAGGGGGTAAGGACGACGGGGAGCTGCCCGACCCGCACGACTACCTGCGCGCGCTGCGGGCGTTCCTGAGCCGCCGCGCCGGGGAGGCGATCCTCCTGGGCGAGGTCAACCTGCCACACAAGGAGCAGGTTGCGTTCTTCGGGGAGGGTGACGGCGACCAGCTGACGATGATGTTCGACTTCGTCGTGATGCAGCAGCTCTACCTCTCCCTGGCCCGTGGCGACGCCCGCCCGCTGGCGCAGGCGCTGGCCGCACGACCACCGCTGCCGGTCCACTCGCAGTGGGGCACCTTCCTGCGCAACCACGACGAGCTCACCCTCGACCAGCTCACCGACGACGAGCGCCAAGAGGTCTTCGCCGCCTTCGGCCCGGAGAAGTCCATGCAGCTCTTCGACCGCGGCCTGCGGCGCCGGCTGCCGCCGATGCTCGACGGCGACCCCGACCGGCTGCGGCTGGCCTACAGCCTGCTGTTCTCGCTGCCGGGCACGCCGGTGCTGTTCTACGGCGAGGAGATCGGGATGGGCGAGAACCTCGACATCCCGGGCCGGCTGGCGGTGCGCTCCCCGATGCAGTGGAGCGACGAGGCCAACGCCGGCTTCTCCCGCGCGCCCGCCGACCAGCTGCCGCGCCCGGTCACCGCCGGACGGTTCGGCCCCGAGCACGTCAACGTGGCCGCCCAGCGCAAGGACCCCGACTCGTTGCTCAACTTCCTGCGGCTGATGATCCACACCTACCGGCAGTCGCCCGAGCTGGGCTGGGCCGACCTGGAGATCCTCGATCAGCCCTGTCCCGCGGTCCTCGCGCACGAGTGCCGGTGGGGAGACCGACGGCTGGTGGCGGTGCACAACCTGGGCGCCCAGCCGCAGCAGGTCCCGCTGCAGCTGGCGGACTGCGAGGGGCTCCAGCTGGTGGACGTGCTCGGCGAGGACGACGCCGACCTCGACGGAGACCGCACGACCGTCGCCCTGCCGGCATACGGCTACCGCTGGCTGCGACTCACCCCGCCGGACGGCAAGCGGCTGGTCTAGGCGCTGACCGAGGGCCAGACGTTGCCCCACGCGTCGACGCGCAGCCGCACCCGGTCGTCGGTGCGGCTCAGCGCGTTGACGAGCCAGCCGATCCCCCAGAGCCCGCCGGTGATCAGGGTGAGCAGGGCGTGCAGCACGTGCGAGACCGGGCGGCGTACGGCGATGATCACGGAGTCGTGGTCCTGGCGCAGGATCACCGCGCCCTTGAGGACGAGGTCGTCGATCGCCTTGCCGAGGATGACCGTGCGCTGCTGGTCGGTGAGCTGCGGGTCGCGGTCGAGCAGCTCGGGTGACTCCAGGCGCTGAGGCCGTACGGCGTAGACGGCGCGGGCCCAGCGCTTGCCGTTCCAGGCCGTCCATCGACCGCGGCGCCAGCGTAGGGTCCCCGTCGCCGTCCTGGTTCTGGCCATGGGGCGAAGATACGCGAGGCGCGCTCAGCCCAGCGGCCGGGCCAGCACCAGCGCGTCGGAGCCGTCGCGGTAGTAGCGCCGGCGTCGGTCCAGCTCGCTGAAGCCGCGGTCCGCATAGAACGCCCGCGCACCTGCGTTGGCCTCGCTGACCTCGAGCAGCATCCGGTCCGCGCCGCGGCTTCGCGCTGCCTCGAGCCCCGCGTCGAGCAGCGACGCAGCGACGCCGCCGCGCTGGAGGTCCGGGCGCACGCCGATCCGCTGGAGGTCGGCGACGTCGCCCAGCACCATCACCACCGCATAGCCGGCCAGCTCTCCGTCCCGCTCGTCGACGAGCGCATGGCGGGTCTCGCCGGTGAGCTCGTCGCGGACCTGGTCGACGCTCCACGCCTCCGTGCCGAAGAGGTCCGCCTCGAGGGCGGCCACCGCCCGAGCGTCGGCGGCCACGGCCGACCTGATCACGAGAGGGGCCTGATCACGAGACCGGCTTGCGTGCCGCCATCTCGACGGCGTCGGGACGGCGCAGGTAGAGCGGCTCCGGGTCGTGCAGTTCGGCCAGCTCCTCGGCGACGGCGCGGGCCAGCCAGCCGGCGGACGGCCGGGTCGGTCCGACGGCGTGCGGGAACGCGTCGGGGTAGAGCACCGCGCCCTCCCCCACGCACGGCTGCTCGCTCGCGGCGTCGGCGGGCCGCACCACCTGCGGCTCATCGAGGCGCACCCCGTGCTCGTCGTACGACGCGAGGTAGACCTCCTTGCGACGGGCGTCGGTCGTCACCACGAACGGCCCCTCGACGGCGCCGGTGTGCGCGGCCTCGACGGCGAGCACGTCGAGCGAGCACACGCCGTACACCGGGATCTCGAGGACCATCGCGAGCGTGCGGGCGGTGACCAGGCCGACGCGCAGACCGGTGAAGGGGCCGGGGCCGACCCCGACGGCGATCGCGGTGAGGTCCTCGCGGACCAGGCCGGCGTCGGCGAGGACCTGCTCGATCAGCGGCGCCAGCTGCTCGCCGTGCTTCATCGGGCGCTCCGAGACGCGCTCGGCGACGACGTCCTCGCCGTCGTGGAGCGCGACGGTGACGAGCGGGGTGGCGGTGTCGAAGGCGAGCAGCACGGGGACGAGGCTACTGACCGCGCTCGTGGGGGTGGACTCCAGTGGGCCAGGAGACGCCGGTCCAGCGCTCGCCGACCGGGTGCAGGTCGACGCGCCGCGGGTCGAGGGCATCGGGGTCAAGGTCGTCGGGGTCCGGCATCGTCGGCGCGTCGCCGGTGGCGCGGTGGATGCGGATCTCGAGGCGGTCCTCGGCCAGCACCTCCGCGAGCCCCTCGCCCCACTCGACCACCGTGACGGCGTCGTCGAGCGAGGTGTCGAGGTCGAGGTCGTCGAGCTCGGCGATCCCGCCGAGACGGTAGGCGTCGACGTGCACCAGGTCGGGCCCCTCGGCCAGCGAGGGGTGCACCCGGGCGATCACGAACGTCGGCGAGGTGACCCCGCCGCGCACGCCGAGCCCCGCGCCGAGCCCCTGGGTGAACGTCGTCTTGCCTGCGCCGAGCCCACCGCTGAGCACGAGGAGGTCGCCCGCCCGCAGCAGCCGACCGATCCGCTCGCCGAGGGCCTGCATCGTCGCCGCGTCGGGCACGTCGTACGACGCGTCCGGGCCGCTCATGTCGCCACCTCCAAGGTCCGCTCCAGCTCGACGTACGGCGTGCGGCGGCCGCGCTCCACGAAGCCGTGATCGGCCCAGAACCCGACGGTGCGGGGCAGCTCCTCGCGGGCCAGGACGGCGAGCGCGCGTGCTCCGTCGGCGGTGGCCAGGCCGGCGGCCGCCTCCACGAGCGCGGTCGCGACGCCGCGGTGCTGCATGGCCGGCAGCACCCCGAAGCGGCGCAGGAACACCACGTCCGCGACGGGGTCGAAGAGCAGCGAGCCCACCGCCTCGCCGCCGATCTCGGCCAGCATGCCCCCGTGCGCCTCCAGCACGAGCGCCAGCGACTCGCGGGTCTCGTGCAGGGCGTCGGCGGGCGGGTCGAGCGGCGGACGGGCACCGAAGGCGGCGCGCACCACGTGCAGCATCGCGTCGCTTGCCTCCATCCCGACCCGGCGAACGGTCATCGCCACCTCGGCGTCGGTGGCGGTCATCGCGACGCCACCTTCGCGGCCTCGGCGAGCAGCTGGTCGAGCGCCGCGTTGACCTGCTCGTGGCGCTCGAGGATCACCATGTGGCCGGCGCCCTCACACTCGACGAGCGTGGAGCTCTCGATGCGCGAGTGCAGCTTGCGGCTGTGTCCGATCGAGGTCATCTTGTCGCGGGTGCCGCCGATGATCGTGGTGGGCACCACCGACAGCGCGTGCACGGTCTCGAACTTGTCGAGGCTGCCGAAGTTGGGGAAGAACTCGGCCAGCACCTCGAAGGGCGTGGCCGCCAGCATCTCGTCGACGAAGCGGACATAGGTGTCGGGGACGTCGTCGCCGAACGCGAAGGCATCGGTGGTGACGGTCGCGATCCGCTTCGCCAGGCCCCGCGCCCAATCGACGGTGCGGTGCCCGCGGGCCAGGAACGCGACCGCGCGCGTCGCCAACTGTCCGCCGACCGTGCGCGGGAGCAACGGCAGCAGCACCCGGTGCGGGTCGAGCCCCCCGGCGGTGGTCGAGATCAGCGCGACGCCGACGACCTTGGTGCCGAACAGCTCCGGGCGCTCCTCGGCGAGCGCGGAGATCGTCATCCCGCCCATCGAGTGCCCGACCAGGACCACCGGACCGGGAGCCACCTCGTCGATGACCCGCGCGAGGTCCTTGCCGAGCTGCTCGATGGTGGCGTTGCCCTCGGTCGAGCGCCCCGAGCGGCCGTGGGAGCGCTGGTCGTAGTAGACCGTGCGGACCAGCCCGCGGTAGCCAGCGCGTTGGAAGTGCCAGCAGTCGAGGTTCAGCGCATAGCCGTGGGCGAACACCACCGTGAGGGGCGGCCCGGGGTCGTCGGTGCGGCGCAGCGCCAGCCGGTCGTCGTCGGTGGGGACGTACTCGTCGACCTCGACGTGCAGCGGAACGCCGTCGTCGGCCACCACGGTGAGGCCCGGCGAGCGCAGCGTGCCGAACGGCGTGTCCTCGCCGGCCCCGCTCCGGGCCACGATCTGGCGGTGGCGGGCCATGCCGATCGCGGTGCCCGCCAGCGCGACGCCCGCGGCGCCCGCGGCGATGCCGAAGACCCTGCCCTTGACCGTCATCGGGCCTCCTCGCCGGTGTCGCCGTCCAGGTAGCGCCTGACCAGCCTGCCACCGATGCGGGTGACGATCTCGTAGTTGATGGTGTCGCACGCCTCGGCCCAGTCCTGGGCGGTGGGCTCCCCGTGCTCTCCGGTCCCGAACAGCACGACCGGATCCCCAGCCTGCGGCTGGTCGCCGTCGAGGTCGACGACGAACTGGTCCATGCAGACCCGTCCGCGCACCGGGCGGCGCCGGCCCGCGACGTACACCTCGGCGCGGGAGCTGGCGTGGCGCGGGACGCCGTCGCCGTACCCCGCCGGCACGAGACCGAGGGTGGTCGGCCGGTCGGCGTGCCAGGTGTGGCCGTAGGAGACGCCCGCCCCGGTGTCGACCGCCTTGACCATCACCAGGCGCGCCTGCGCGGTCATGGCGGGGACCAGACCGACGTCCGGGGTGACGCCCGGGGCTGGGTCGAGGCCATAGCTGGCGATGCCGCAGCGGACGAGGTCGAAGCGCGAGGACGGCCGCAGGATGGCCGCGGCGGAGTTGGCGAGGTGGCGGACCTCGGGGCGCAGACCGGCGGCCTCGGCGATCGTCAGCGCGTCGGTGAAGACCCGCTCCTGGGCGTCGTTGGCCGGGTGCCCGGGGTCGTCGCTGGCGACGAAGTGCGACCAGATGCCGGTGATCCGCAGGGTCCCCTGCTCCTCGGCGGCGCGGGCGGCGCGCACCAGGACCGGCCAGTCCTCGAAGGTCGAGCCGCCGCGTGAGAGACCGGTGTCGATCTTGAGCTGGACGCGGGCGGACGTGCCGGCGTCCCGGGCCGCGGCGGCGATCTCGTCGAGCTCGGTTGTCGTGTAGGCGGTCACGTCCACGTCGTGGGCGATCGCGGCGGCGTAGTCCTCGCCGGGGGCACTCAACCAGCACAGCAGCGGTCCGGTGTCACCGTCGGTGCGCAGCGCGAGCGCCTCGTCGAGCGTCGCGACGCCCAGCCAGTCGGCGCCGGCCTCTCGGGCCGCTCGCGCGACGGGCAGCATCCCGTGGCCGTACCCGTCCGCCTTCACCACCGTCATCATCAGCGCCGGGGCCGTGAGCGCGCGCAGGAGACGCACGTTGTGGCGGATCGCCGCGAGGTCCACGACGATCTCCGCGCGAGCGGAGGGAGGGCTCATGGCCCCGATCCTCTCAGGTGCGGGCGGTTCAGACGTACGGCGGCAGGGTGCGCACGGCCGCCGGGATGGCTCGCGCCACGTCGAGGGCGACGATCGGGCCGGGCGCGTCCCCGCCGTCTGTCGAGGCCAGGGTGGCGGCCGACCCGTGCAGCCACGAGCCCACCGAGGCCGCGTCGTACGGCGTGAGGCCGGCGGCGAGCAGCGCGCCGACGAGGCCGGCCAGCACGTCGCCGGCGCCGGCGGTCGCGAGCCACGGCAGACCGGTGGTGGTCACCCGCACCCGCCCGTCCGGGCCGGTCACGACCGTGTGCCGGCCCTTGAGCGCGACCACCGCACCGAACCGCTCGGCGGCGTCCCGGGCATGGCGCAGCGGTGCCGCCTCGACGGCCTCGCGCTCGGCGCCGAGCATCCGGGCGAGCTCGCCGGCGTGGGGGGTTAGCACGGCGGGCACCGGCAGCGGGCCGCGCACCTGGGCGAGCGCGTCGGCGTCGACGACGATCGGGACCCCGTCGGCGACGGCCTCCTCGAGATGCTGAGCGGCCGTCTCGTCGCCGCCCGAGCCGACCGTCCAGGCCTGGACCCGACCGGCGCCCACCACCTCGGGGTGGGCGGCCCGCACCCGGTCGGCGACCGCCTCGTCGCCCACGAAGCGGACCATGCCCACCAGCCCAGAGGCCGCCCCTGCGACGCAGAGCAGGGCCGCGCCGGGATAGCGCGGCGAGCCGGCGCGGACCCCGACCACGCCGCGGGTGTACTTGTGCGCGTCCTGCGCCGGCCGCGGCAGCAGGCGCGCGACGTCGGCGGGCTGCAGCGACTCCACGTCGCCGGGCGGCAGGTCGAGTCCGATGTCGACCAGCTGAACGCTCCCGCAGGCCGCCGCGGCCGGGTCGACGAGGTGGGCGATCTTGTGGGTGCCGAAGGTGACGGTCAGGTCGGCCCGGACGTGCGCCCCGGCCACCTCCCCGGTGTCGACGTCCACACCGGAGGGCACGTCGACCGCGACCACGCGCGCCCCGTCGTACGCCGCCAGCGCGGCCGCCGCGTCGTCGCGCAACGGCGGTCGCCCCCCGATGCCGACCACCCCGTCGATGACGACGTCCACCGCGGGGCGAGATGTGGGTCGTGTGCCCGAGGGCGCGCCGGAGCGCGTCGGTGGGCACGCGACCCGGCCGCCGGCAGCCGTCAGCGCCGCCAGCCCGGCCTCGTGGACCCGTTCGGAGAGGAGCACGGCTTCGACCGCGCAGCCCCGCCTGGCCAGCATCGCTCCCGCGAAGAGCGCGTCTCCCCCGTTGTCGCCGCTGCCGACCAGGAGCGCCACCCGCCGGCCGTACGCCGTGCCCAGCAGGTCGAGCACCGCATGCGCCAGCCCGGCCGCCGCCCGCTGCATCAGCACGCCGTCCGGCAGCGTCGCCATCAGCTCGGCCTCCGCCGCCCGCACCTGCTCGACCGTGTGCGCAGTCCTCATGCTCCTCAACCTAGCCCGCACCCCCGTTGGTCGAGCAGGTTGCGCAACCCCGCTCGTTGGTCGAGCAGGTTGCGCAGTCCCACTCGCTGGTCGAGCAGGTTGCGCAGCAACCGACCTTGAGACCCCCGGCGCCCTCGTTGGTCGAGCAGGTTGCGCAGCAACCGACGTCGAGACCCACCCCGCGAAAAAAGTTCTCCACAGTCTGCGCGTCGCGCCGCTTCTGGGCGGGGTCACTGTCGGCGGTCCCTGATCCAATAGGTCCATGACCCAGACAGCCGCCCCCGACACCGCCGCCGCGGTGCTCGAGGCTGCCCGGGCACGCCGCACCGGGGCGGACCGCCTCGAGGCAGAGCAGCTCCAGCTCGCCGTGGACTGGGCCGCGATGCACTCGGTCGACTCCCTCACCGACGCCGCAATGGCCCACGACGGGTACGGCGACCACGGCCTCCCCATCGCCGGGCCCGGTGCACCTTTGGTCGCGGAGTTCGCGATCACCGAGTTCGCCCTCGCCGTCGGCATGTCCACCGACGCCGGTGGCCGCTACGTCGGCCAAGCCGTCGAGCTCAGGTATCGCCTCCCGAAGGTGTGGAAGCGGGTCTGTGCCGGTGACCTGGTGGCGTGGAAGGCGCGCCGCATCGCCGACGCCACGATGAGCCTCGTGCCCGCTGGTTGCGGCGTTCGTGGACCGTCACGTCGCCTCGGTCGCGCACAAGATCGGCATCGCCGCGCTGGACCGGCTGATCGAGGAGGCCCGGGTCCAGTTCCAACCCGAGGACGCCGAACAACGCCGCCGCAACGCGGCTGACGGCCGGTGCTTCGATGTGGACACCGACCAGGTGTCCTACGACGGCACCATGCAGATCCGCGGCGAGCTCGACATCGCCGACGCGATGGACCTCGACGCCGCCGTCACCGCAGGAGCCGAAGCCCAACGCGCACTCGGCTCGGAGGAGCCCCTCGATGTCCGCCGGGCCAAGGCAGCCGGCGACCTGGCCCGCCGCCAGCTGGCGTTCGACCTCAACACCAACGCCGGCGACGAGGCCGCACCTGATCAGTGCGGTGGATCCGACTCACCCAGTGCTCCCGATCAACCGCGCTCATCCTCCGCCGAAGCTCCTGGAGCCCCGGCCCCCACTCACGGAACGACGCGGCGTCCGCGTCAGGTGGTGCTCTACGTCCACCTCTCCCACGACGCCCTGCGCACCCGCCACCTGGATGGCGGCCGCGCGCACCTCGCGCGGGTGGAGAACACCCGCTCCTTCATCTCTGTCGACCAGGTCCGCGACTGGTGCGCCAACCCCGACACCCAGATCACCGTGAAGCCGGTCATCGATCTCGAGGACCACGTCCACGTCAACGCCTACGAAGTCCCCGACCGGCTGGTCGAACGCATCGCGTTGATCAACCACTCGTGCGTGTTCCCGTGGTGCACCCGACCAGCCAGGAAGCTCACGCCTGACGGGCATCGTGCGGACTGTGACCACGTTCGAGAACACGCAGCCGGTGGAGCTACGTGTTCCTGCAACCTGGCGCCGCTGTGTCGGCGGCATCACCGGCACAAGACCCACTCGCCGTGGACCTACACCGTCATCGACCCCGGCACGTTCCTATGGACGAGTCCGCAGGGGTATCAGTACCTGCGTGATCACAGCGGGACGCTTGACGTGACCCGTGAGCGGTCGCGCGCCGTACCTCCGGATCAGTAGCTGCATCGCCCCGGGACCCCGTCGTTGGCAGCATCCGGCGGGGGTTTCGGCGTGTCTGCGTGGGTCTCGACGTCGGTTGCTGCGCAACCTGCTCGACCAACGACCGGGCTGCGCAACCTGATCGACCAGCGATCGGACGGAGGGGGACGCCGGCAGCCTCAGGACTCCAGGACCACCACAGCCGAGGCGATGCCGGCGTCGTGGGACAGCGACAGATGCACATGGTTCACGCCCAAGGCAGCAGCCCGAGCCGCGACGGTGCCGCGCAGGACGAACTGCGGCCGGCCGGTCGACTCCGAGACCACCTCTGCGTCGTGCCAGGCCATCCCCACCGGGGCGCCCAGGGCCTTGGCCAGCGCCTCCTTGGCGGCGAACCGCGCAGCGAGGCTGGCCACAGGTCGGTCGACCTCGTCGCCGCAGAACAGCCGGCCGCGCAGGGCGGGGGTGCGAGCGAGCGACTCCTCGAACCGGCCGATGTCGGCCACGTCGATGCCGACGCCGATGACGGGCACGCGCTACTCGACCGTGACGGACTTGGCGAGGTTGCGGGGCTGGTCGACGTCGTGGCCCATCACCGTCGCCAGCTCGCAGGCGAACAGCTGCAGCGGCACGACCGCCACCAGGGGCTGCAGGAGCACGGGCACCTTGGGGAGCCGGATCAGCACGTCGGCGTACGGCTCGATCGCGGTGTCGCCCTCCTCGGCCAGGCAGATCGTGCGCGCCCCGCGGGCCCGGACCTCCTGGATGCCGCTGAGCATCTTGCCGTGCAGCTGGTCGCGCCCACGCGGGGGTACGACGCACAGCACCGGTATGCCCTCCTCGACCAGCGCGATCGGGCCGTGCTTGAGCTCCCCGGCCGCGAACCCCTCGGCATGGAGGTAGGCCAGCTCCTTGAGCTTGAGCGCGCCCTCGAGCGCCACCGGATAGCCGGCATGGCGCCCCAGGAACAGCACCGAGCGGCTCTCGACATGGTCCGCGGCCAGCGCGTAGACCTGCTCGGCCCCGTCCAGCACCTGCTGGATGTGGGCCGGCATCGTCTCGAGCTGGTCGAGGACCTCGGTGATCTCGTCGCCGTAGCGGGTGCCCTTGACCTGGGCGAGGTAGAGCGCGAGCAGATAGCAGGCGACGAGCTGGGTGAGGAAGCCCTTGGTGGAGGCGACACCGATCTCAGGGCCGGCGTGGGTATAGATGACCGCGTCGGACTCACGCGGGATCGTCGAGCCGTTGGTGTTGCAGATCGCCAGCACCTTCGAGCGCTGGACCCGGGCGTGCCGGATCGCCTGGAGCGTGTCGGCGGTCTCACCGGACTGGCTGATCGCCACGACCAGCGTCGAGTGGTCGAGGATCGGGTCGCGGTAGCGGAACTCCGAGGCCAGCTCGACCTCGACCGGCGTGCGCGTCCAGTGCTCGATGGCGTACTTCGCGACCATCCCGGCATAGAACGACGTCCCGCACGCGATGATGATGATCTTGTCGATCTCGCGCAGCTCGTCGTCGTCGAGACGCACCTCGTCGAGGTGCAGCAGCCCGTCCGGCGTACGACGCCCCAACAGCGAGTCCGCGACCGCCCGGGGCTGCTCGAAGATCTCCTTGCGCATGAACCAGTCGTGACCGTCCTTCTCGGCGGCCGACAGGTCCCAGTCCACGTGGTACGGCGTGCCCTCCGCGGGCGAGCCGTCGAAGCCGGTCACGCGGACATCGTCGGCGGTGATCGTTACGACCTGGTCCTGGCCGAGCTCCAGCGCCTCGCGGGTGTGCTCGATGAACGCCGCCACGTCCGACCCGAGGAAGTTCTCTCCCTCGCCGAGCCCCACCACCAGCGGCGAGTTGCGGCGAGCGGCCACCACCCGGTCGGCGTCCTGCGCGTCCACTGCGACCAGCGTGAAGGCTCCCTCGAGCTGACGACACACGTGCTGCATGGCGGCGGTCAGGTCGAGGCCGGCCTCCAGCTGGAGCTCGAGCAGATGGGCCGCGACCTCCGTGTCGGTCTCCGAGGCCAGCACGTGGTCGTCGTCCTCGAGCACCGTGCGCAGCTCGGCGAAGTTCTCGATGATCCCGTTGTGCACCAGCGCGACCCGCCCGGTCGGCCCGAGGTGCGGGTGCGCGTTGACGTCGGTCGGTGCCCCGTGGGTGGCCCAGCGGGTGTGACCGATGCCGACGTGCGCCTGCGGCAGCGGCGCGTCCACCAGCGCCTTCTCCAGGTTGGCGAGCTTGCCCGCCTGCTTCTCGGCGCGGATGGTCCCATCGTGCAGCAGCGCGATGCCGGCGGAGTCGTAGCCGCGATACTCCAGACGCCGCAACCCCTCGATGACGACGCCCTGCGCCTGCTGCTGACCGATGTAGCCCACGATTCCGCACATGGTGAGGGAGTTTACGGCCGCCGGGCGTCCATGAGGGCGCCGCCTCGGGGTCCCCCCGCCCCCTCCTGCAACAATGCGGGGCATGTCTGCCACCGGGTCGGTTCGCGACCCCGCACCGGACCCTGCTCCCGGCGGCCCTGCTTCTGGTGGTCCTGCTCCCGGCGGCCCCGCTCCCGGTGGTCACTCCCCCAGCGGCACCGGCGAGCACCACCCGGACGCCGGCCGCGAGACCTCGCCGTACGTCGAGCTCGACCGAGCCGCCTGGGCCGCCCTCGGGCAGTCGCAGTCCGAGGACCCGCTCACCCACGAGGAGGTCCGCCAGCTGCGCGGACTCGGCGACTCCCTCGACCTCGACGAGGTGCGCCAGGTCTATCTCCCGCTCTCACGCCTGTTGAGCACCTACGTCGAGGCGGCCGGGCAGCTGCATCGCAAGCAGCAGGAGTTCCTCCAGCGCGCCCAGCCGCCGCGCACCCCCTTCGTCATCGGGCTGGCCGGCTCGGTCGCGGTGGGGAAGTCGACGACGGCGCGCGTGCTCCAGCAGATGCTCGCTCACTGGCCCGAGCACCCCAACGTCGCCCTGGTGACCACCGACGGCTTCCTGCTCCCCAACGCCGAGCTCGACCGGCGCGGGCTGCTGCAGCGCAAGGGCTTCCCCGAGTCCTACGACCGGCGGGCGCTGCTGAAGTTCGTCGTCGACATCAAGTCGGGCCGCGAGGAGGTCGAGGCGCCGACCTACGACCACTTCATCTACGACGTCGTGCCCGACCAGAAGGTCGTCATCCGGCGTCCCGACATCGTCATCATCGAGGGCCTCAACGTCCTGCAGCCGGCGCGCGTGCGCGACGACGGCCGCACCAGCCTCGCGGTCAGCGACTTCTTCGACTTCAGCGTCTACGTGGACGCCGGCACCAGCGACATCCGCCGCTGGTACGTCGAGCGCTTCCTGCGGCTGCGCGAGACGGCGTTCCAGGACCCCGGCTCCTACTTCGCCCGCTACGCCGCGCTGACCACCGACGAGGCGATCGCCGAGGCCGAGCGGATCTGGGACACCATCAACGGCCCCAACCTGACCGAGAACGTGCTGCCCACCCGCTCGCGTGCCACGCTGGTGCTGCGCAAGGACCGCGACCACTCGGTGCGCTACGTGCGGTTGCGCAAGCTCTGAGCCAGCACCTGCGTCCGGCGCAGGAAGTCGATCGAGCCCGTCCGGGTCAGCGCGTCGGGAACCCCGACGTCACGCACCACCACCACGGCGACGACCTCGCCGCCGACGTCCAGGGACAGCACGTCGACCGACACCCGCGGGGGCAGGCAGGGGCCCGCCGACGTCAACGTCACCGAGCGCGTGGTCAGCCAGCCCGCATGGCCCTGCACCCGGACGGGCGAGGCCCGAGCCCGAGCCCGAACGGAGCCTTGCCCGGAATGAGAGGCAGAGGCAGCGTCCCGCTCGCCGACGAAGTCCGTCACCACCTGCGCCCACCTGCGGCTCAGCCGCACACCGGCCGCGCGCGGCGGCACGTCGCGCACCCGGGGCACCACCCCGGCGAACGCGCGGCTGCTCCACCGCGGATCGTCGGCGCACCAGCCCCGGCGGAAGAAGACCGGCCCGGTGACCACGAGCGCCTCTCCCCTCTGCCGCCGATAGCCGGCCACTGCCTCGGGGGCCGCGGCGCTCCAGGCGGCGTCCGGAAGCGCCAGTCCCACCCGCAGCGGCTCGCTGCCGGGCACCGCACGCACCACGTGCCGCGCCCCTGCCCCGGCCGCACCGACCTCCCCATCGCCCGACCGGCCGGCGGAAGGCCCATCAGGAGACCCGCCCGTCGGTCCGAGCGCGAGCGTCAGCGCCGCTGCGAGCGTGCTCGCGACCGTCATCGCCGCCACCAGCCCGGCGATGACGGTGATCCTCTCGAGTGTGCTCCGTGCGCGCCCCACCCTGCGACGCTAGGCGATCACGCAGCCGGCTCGCTCGGCTCATCCACAGGGTCGCCGGATCGGCTCCACGAGCCGGCGATCCCCGCCGCCGGCCCCTGCGATCCCTCCGGAGATGGCGACGGCGTCAGCCGAGGTACTTGACCAGCTGCGGCAGCGCCTCGGTCGGCACCTTGGCGTGCATCCCCTCGCCGATCGCCTGCATCTTCCACTGCCCGCCGTCGCGGTAGAGCCGCGTCATCACGAGCCCCGTGAACGGCATCCCGCCGGCCAGCGTGTAGCGCGCGAGCTCGCCGTCGGCCTGGTCGACGAGCCGGCAGAACGCGTTCTGCACCTGCTCGAAGCTCTGCCCCGAATAGCTGGTGACGATCAGCACGATGTTGTCGACCTGCGCGGGGACCTTGGTCAGGTCGATGACGATGACCTCGTCGTCGCCCTCCCCCTCGCCGGTGAGGTTGTCCCCCTGGTGGTGGACCGAGCCGTCCTTGCTGCGCAGGCTGTTGTAGAACGCGATGTCGACGGCCTTGCCGCGCGAGAACATGACGGCCGAGGCGTCGAGGTCGATGTCGACCTCCTTACTCTTGAGGAAGCCGCCCTTCTTGATCGGGTCCCAGCCCAGCCCCATCCGGATCACGGTCAGCGCCTGGCCGCCGTCCTTGGTGAGCTGCACCTTCTGCCCCTTGGACAGCGACACGGGCCGGCCCTTGGTGAGGCTGACCTCGCCGGTCGAGGCGGCCGCCGGGGACGCCCCGGACGAGGGCTGCGACGCCCCGAACCCCGGCTGCGGCGCCGCGAACCCGGGCTGCGGCGCAGCCGGCGGCTGAGCCGAAGGCGTGGGGTACGACGGAGCAGCGGGCGGCTGAGCCGAAGGCGTGGGGTAAGAAGGAGCAGCGGGCGCCGGCGCGGGCGGAGCAGCCGGGGCAGCCGGGGCAGCCGGGGCAGCCGGAGCGGCCGGGGCGTCGTCCACCGAGACCCCGTGGTCGGTGATCAGGTCGGCCAGCCCACCGTCGTACCCCCGGCCGACGGCCCGGACCTTCCACGCCCCACCGCGCCGGTAGAGCTCCAGCGCGACCACGATCGTCTCCCGGTCGAGGCCGGTCATCGCGAACTCCGCGAGAGTCCCCTGCGGGCCGGCGACCCGGGCCACCGGCTGGCCGACCTGGCCGAAGACGCGGCCCTGGTCGTCGAGCGAGGTGACCAGCCGGACCGCGTGCACGTCGGCCGGCACCTGCGTCAGGTCGACGCGCACCTGCCACGGCTGGCCACCGGCCGGCGGGACACACGTCACGCCCGGCCCCTGGGGCTGGTTGTAGAACACGAAGTCGGCGTCGGTGCGCACCTTGCCCGCCTCCGTCACCAGCAGCGCGGAGAGGTCGGCCGCGGCGGCGACGTCGACGGTCACAGTCAGGTCGGTCTGGTCGAGCGGGGCGTTGCCGCCCTTGGTCAGCTGGATCACGGTGCTCAGGGGTCCCCTCGGCGTGGGTGGTTCGGTGCAGGTGGATCCGCAGTGGATCGGTGCCCTGAACCTATCCGAGACGCTTCTGGAACTCCCCGAGCCGCTCGACCGGGCGGAAGCCCAGCGCCTCGTTCACCCCCACCATGTGCGCGTTGACCTCGGCGTTCCAGGTCACCACGTGGCTGACGTCGGGACGCTCCCGCTGCAGCAGCCGCAGGGTGGCGACCTTGACGGCCAGCCCGAGCCGGTGCCCGCGGTGGTCGCGGCGCACGAGCGTCCCCCACTGATAGGCCCGCCCCCTCTCGGACACCGGCTCGTCCTCCTCGGACGGGCCCGCGGGCAGGCAGACCAGGTCCGTGTAGGCGACCACCGACCCGTCCGCGTCCAGCGCGACGGCGTTGAGCTTCGTGCGCCCCTGCCGCTCGATCAGCGCCTCCTGCTCGCGCAGGGCCGCCACCTCCGCAGCCTCCGGCTCCACGTCGAGGTCCCCGGTGGGCGCCTCGGTCATCAGCGTGGCGCTGAGCTCCACCCAGCCCTGGACCAGCTCGTCGGGGACCGGCCCGACCCACGAGCGCAGGGTGTACGCCGCGTGGTGCGGCGCCGCCTCCCGCGCCAGCCGGTCCAGGAGCGCCTCGTCCACCGGGAGGTCGAGGCGTCGCTGCACGTCCCCGAGTCCGAACGCGAACCCGTGCCGGGTCGCGAAGTCGGCGCCGGACGTGCCCGCCCCGTCGGCCGGCGCGTCGTACGACCAGGCCGACTCGGCGTCGAGGATCGTGCGCCTGTGCTCCCGGGCGAGGACCTCGAGGTGCGCGAGCATGGCCGACCCGAGGCCGCGCCGTCGCTGCCCCGGCAGGGTGTGCACCGCCACCCGCGCGTGATCAGTGTTGTCGAGCATCGGCAGCTCGAGCGTCCCGGCCACCACCGCCTCGCCCTCCAGCCGGCCGAGGAAGAGCCCGAGCCACCGGCGGCGCTCCTCGCTCTCCAGCGCCGCCCGCAGCTCCGCGCGTCGCCACGGCGACGCCCCCTCGCGCCCATCACGCTCCGCTGCGGCGTACGTCGCGTGCCAGGCGGCGAGCAGCTCCGCGAACCGCGGATCGTCCGGGTCGACCCGGACGATCTCCAGCTGCCGCACGCGTCCCGGTTCCTCCATGGCGGCAGGCTACGGTGGCCGCTTCGAGGACCACCCACCGACATCGAGAGGTCGTGCACGTTGAGCCACCCGAGCGACCTGCTCCGATGACGACCGCGCGCACCGTCCCCGTCACCACCGAGATGGACGGCGACGAGCTCGACGCCGAGGACGCCTGGCACCTGGTCCGACGCCACGGGCTGCGCGAGACGATCGTCGACTCGTTCGTGCGCTTCCGCTTCGGCGACGGGTTCACCAACAGTCGCGCCCTCGCCCTGCAGGCCTGCCTGGCGGTGGTGCCGTTCCTGCTGGCGCTGACCGGCCTCGCCGCCGACCTCGACGAGGAGCGACCCGCACGCGTCATCGCCCGCACCATCGAGGCCGTCTCCCCCGGCACCGGCGAGCAGGACGCGCTGGCCAGCGCGGTCACCGGCGACGAGAGCAGCGAGGAGGCCGGCGAGCTGGCGCTGGTGCTCGGCCTCGCCTTCGCGCTGATGTCGATGACGACCGCGATGGCACAGGTCGAGCGGGGCACCAACCGCATCTACGGCATCCGGCGCGACCGACCCGCGCTCGCCAAGTACGGCAGATCGGCGGTGCTCACGGCTCTGCTCGCCGTCCCGGTCGGGACCGGCTTCCTGCTGCTGGTCGCCGGCGGAGCGTTCGCGGACGCCATGGCCGCCGACTACGGCTGGTCCTCGCGTCTGCAGCTGTGGTGGAACGTCCTGCGCTGGCCCGCGGGCCTGTCCCTGGTGGTCCTCGCTGTGGCCGTGCTCCTCGACCACGCGCCCCGCCGCCGCCAGCCGTCGCTGTCCTGGCTGGCCCTGGGCGCCACGATCACCGTCGCGCTCACGCTGGTGGCGACCACCGGGCTCGCCGCCTACGTCAAGCTCAGCGGGTCGTTCGGCTCGATCTACGGCCCGCTCGCCGGCGTCTTCGCGCTGCTGCTGTGGGCGCTGCTGTCCTCGATGGCGCTCTTCTACGGCGCGGCGGTGTGCGCCCAGATGGAGGCCTACCGTGCCGGCGAGGACGACCCGTCGTACGACGACCCGGGCCGGCCGCACCACCACCGGGCCACGCAGCCGATCGACGCGCGCCACGGAGAAGCCGAGGCCGAGCTCGGCTAGAGCGTGAGACGCTCGCGCACGACGCCGGCCAACCGGTCGGCGACTGCCTGGGCGTGCTCGGCGCTGGCCGCCTCGACCATGACCCGCACGAGCGCCTCCGTCCCTGAGGGGCGCAGGAGCACGCGTCCCTGCCCGGACAGGGCGGCGGTCTCGGCCGCCACCGCCTCGGCGAGGTGGGGGTCTGTCGCGGCCCGGGCCTTGTCGACCCCGGCGACGTTGACCAGCACCTGGGGCAGTCGCCTCATCACGGCGGCGAGCTTCTGCACGCTCTGCCCCGTCTGGGCCATCCGCTCCAGCACGTGCAGGGCGGTGAGGATGCCGTCACCGGTCGTGGCGTACTCGGTCATGATCACGTGCCCCGACTGCTCACCTCCGAGGGTGAAGCCGTGCGCGTTCATCTCCTCGAGCACGTAGCGGTCGCCGACCTTGGTCTGGCGGACCTCGATGCCCTCGGCATGCATCGCCTGGACGAAGCCGAGGTTGCTCATCACGGTGCCGACGACGGTGTCGCCCGCGAGCCGACCACCGTCGCGCATGGCCAACGCCAGGATCGCGAGGATCTGGTCGCCGTCGATGACGGTGCCCTCGTGGTCGACCGCCAGACAGCGGTCGGCGTCACCGTCGAGGGCGAAGCCGATGTCCGCGCCGTCCTTCACCACGGCCTCCCGGAGCGGGCCCAGGTGGGTGGAGCCACAGCCGTCGTTGATGTTCAGCCCGTCGGGCTGGGCGTGGATCGCGGTCACCTCGGCGCCGGCGTCGGTCAGCGCGCGCGGTCCCGCCTCCGAGGCGGCACCTTCGGCGCAGTCGAGCACCACGCGCAGCCCGGTGAGCGGCTTGGTCGTCGTGCGGACCAGGTGCGCGGCATACTGCGCGACCGCGTCGGGGTAGGGCGTCACCCGTCCCACCGAGCCGCCGGTCGGCCGCTCCCACGGCTCGCGCATGCGCTTCTCGATCGCGACCTCGACCGCGTCGTCGAGCTTGACCCCGCCCCGGGCCAGGAACTTGATGCCGTTGTCGGGCATCGGGTTGTGCGAGGCGGAGAGCATCACACCGAGATCCGCGTCGAGCACGTCGGTGAGGAAGGCGACACCCGGGGTCGGCAGGACGCCGAGGAGCAGGACGTCGACTCCCGCCGAGGCCAGCCCCGCGACCACCGCGGCCTCGAGGAACTGCCCCGAGATCCGCGTGTCGCGACCGACCACGGCCACGGGACGGTGACCGGCGAACTCGCCACGGTCGGCGAGCACATGAGCTGCAGCAACGGAAAGGTCCAGGGCCAGCTCCGCGGTCAGATGACCGTTGGCCAGGCCCCGGACCCCGTCCGTGCCAAATAGGCGCGTCATGAAATCCTGACGCAGCCGGTCAGCGCTTGCTGAACTGCGGCGCCTTGCGCGCCTTCTTGAGACCAGCCTTCTTGCGCTCGATGACGCGGGCGTCACGCGTGAGCAGCCCGGCCTTCTTGAGCGAGGGGCGGTTGGTCTCGACGTCGATCGCGTTCAGGCAGCGGGCCACGCCGAGGCGCAGCGCGCCGGCCTGACCGGTGATGCCACCGCCGTGGATGCGGGCGATCACGTCGAAGCGGCCCTCGAGCTGCAGGTTCGCGAAGGGCTCGTTGACAACCTGCTGGTGCAGCTTGTTCGGGAAGTAGGAGTCGAGGGTGCGACCGTTGACCGTCCACTGACCCGTGCCGGGCACGATGCGAACTCGGGCCACGGCCTCCTTGCGGCGACCGGTGGCCGCGGCGGGGGCGATGGTCGCCGGGCGCGCGGGAGCGTCCGCGGACGGAGCGCTCTCCGAGCTGTAGGCGACGCCCTGCTCGTTCGCCTCGTAGGTCTCTTCGACCTCGGTGTTCTCGGTGGTCTCAGCCACGGTGTTCCTCACTCGATCCTTGCGTTCGGGACAAAACGATTACTGGGAGATCTGCGTGATCTCGAAGGGCTTGGCCTGCTGGGCCGCGTGCGGGTGCTCCGGGCCGGAGTAGACCTTGAGCTTCTTGAGCATCTGGCGGCCCAGGCGGTTCTTCGGGAGCATGCCCCACACGGCGTTCTCGAGCGCCTTGCGGGCGTCCTTCTCGAGCAGCTCGCCGATGGGCGTCGCCGAGAGGCCGCCCGGGTAGCCGGAGTGGCGGTAGGCCATCTTGGTGGTCTTCTTGTCGCCGGACAGGGCAACCTTCTCCGCGTTCACGATGATGACGAAGTCACCGGTGTCCACGTGCGGCGCGAACATCGGCTTGTGCTTGCCGCGCAGCAGGTTGGCGGTCTGGACAGCGAGGCGCCCCAGCACCACGTCGGTGGCGTCGATGACGTGCCACTCACGCTGGATGTCAGCGGGCTTCGGGCTGTACGTACGCACGGTGAAACCTTCTTCAGTCGGTCGTGATCGGGTCCGGGGGGAATCCCCCGGTCGGTCTACTCAGTCAGTCAGTCTGCTCTGCGGGCTGCGCCATCGCGGTCGTGACGACCCGGCGCAAGCCACGACCCACGAGAATACGCGGGCCGGTGAACAGAGGTCAAAACGGACCCAGAGTTGGGACACAGAACCGCGTCAGTCTAGGTTGGGTCCGACCAAAATTCACAGTACCGAGGAGCCGACGTGACCGACGAGTCGCTCACCGTGCGGGACAACCGCACCGGTCAGGAGTACGACGTCCCGATCGTCGACGGCACCATCAAGGCCGCCGACCTGGGCAAGATCAAGACGCAGGACGACACCCCGGGTCTGGCTGTCTACGACCCCGGCTTCGTCAACACGGCCTCGTGCCGCAGCGCCATCACCTACATCGATGGCGACAAGGGCATCCTGGAGTACCGCGGGTACCCCATCGAGCAGTTGGCTGAGAAGTCCAACTTCCTCGAGGTCGCCTACCTGCTCATCCACGGCGCACTCCCCTCCAAGGAGGAGTACGACACCTGGGTGCACGAGATCACCTACCACACGTTCGTGCACGAGAACGTGAAGAGCTTCATGCAGGGCTTCCGCTACGACGCGCACCCCATGGGCATGCTGATGGCCTCCGTGGGCGCGCTGTCGACGTTCTACCCGGACGCCCGCGACATCGGCAACCCCGAGAACCGGCACATGCAGATGGTCCGGATGATCGCCAAGATGCCGACGCTCGGCGCCTGGTCGTTCCGCCACGCGCAGGGCAAGCCCTACATCTACCCGGACAACGACCTCGGCTACACCGCCAACTTCTTGTCGATGCTCTTCAAGATGAGCGAGCAGAAGTTCGAGGCCGACCCGCGTCTGGTCAAGGCCCTCGACGTGCTGTTCATCCTGCACGCCGACCACGAGCAGAACTGCTCCACCAACGCCGTGCGCTCGGTCGGGTCCTCCCAGGTCGACCCCTACTCGGCCGTCTCCGCCGGCGTCGGGGCCCTCTTCGGCCCGCTGCACGGCGGCGCCAACGAGGCCGTCCTTCGGATGCTGCGCCGGATCGGCTCCAAGTCGAACATCCCCGCGTTCATCGAGGGTGTGAAGAACGGCAACGAGCGCCTGATGGGCTTCGGCCACCGGGTCTACAAGAGCCACGACCCGCGAGCCCGGATCATCAAGAAGGCCTGCGACGACGTCTTCGAGGTCACCGGGGTCAACCCGCTCCTCGAGATCGCCCAGGAGCTCGAGAAGATCGCGCTCGAGGACGAGTACTTCGTCAGCCGCAAGCTCTACCCCAACGTGGACTTCTACTCCGGCCTGATCTACGAGGCCTTCCAGTTCCCGCCCGAGATGTTCACCGTGCTCTTCGCCATCGGCCGCACGCCGGGCTGGCTCGCACAGTGGCTCGAGCTGGTCCAGGACAAGGAGCAGAAGATCGCTCGTCCCAAGCAGATCTACACCGGCGACCGCAAGCTCGACTACGTCGCCGCCTCGGAGCGCTGGGCCTAGATACTGCGCCTGCCGCTCCACGCGACACCTGCTGCAACGAACGGGCCCGGCCCAGGAGATCGCTCCTGGACCGGGCCCGTTGCGCGTCGTACGACGAGCCCCTCAGGCGGTGTCGTTCGCTCCACTCGCTGAGCGCCCCGCCTCGAGCAGGGCGACCGGGACGCGGTACGGCGAGCAGGAGACGTAGTCGAGGCCCACCGCGTCGAAGAAGTGGATCGAGTCCGGGTCACCCCCATGCTCGCCGCAGACCCCGAGGTGCAGGTCCGGCCGGGTCGCGCGCCCGCGCTCCACCGACATCTGCACCAGCTGTCCCACCCCGTCGATGTCCAGGCTCTCGAACGGCGACACCCCGAAGATGCCCTTCTCCAGGTAGGTCCCGAAGAACGACGCCTCGACGTCGTCGCGCGAGAAGCCCCACGTCATCTGGGTGAGGTCGTTGGTGCCGAAGGAGAAGAACTCGGCCGACTCCGCGATCTCGCCGGAGGCCACCGCGGCCCGCGGCAGCTCGATCATCGTGCCGACCTTGTAGTCCGGCGCGATCCCGGTCTCCGCGGTGATGTCCTCGGCGACCTTGACGATCTCGGCCTTGACCAGCTCCAGCTCCTGAGCCGTGGCCACCAGCGGGATCATGATCTCCGGCAGCGGGTGTCCCCCCGCCTTCTTGCGCAGCGCCGCGGCCTCGAGGATCGCCCGCGCCTGCATCGTGAACAGCCCGGGGATGACGATGCCCAGCCGGACACCGCGCAGGCCGAGCATCGGGTTCTGCTCGTGCAGGCGCCGCACGGCGTCGAGCAGCTTGTGGTGCTTGGTGTCCTGCTTGCCGTGGTCGTCCTCGATCGCGACCTGCACCGACAGGTCGGTCAGGTCGGGGAGGAACTCGTGCAGCGGCGGGTCGATGAGCCGCACGGTGACGGGCAGGCCGTCCATCGCCTCGAGGATGCCGACGAAGTCGTCGCGCTGCATCGGCAGCAGCGCGTTGAGCGCCTCGGCCTGCTCCGCCTCGTTCTCGGCGATGATGAGGTGCTCGACCAGCTCGCGCCGCTCCCCCAGGAACATGTGCTCGGTGCGGCACAGCCCGATCCCCTGAGCCCCGAAACGGCGTGCGCGTGCGGCGTCGTCGGGTGTGTCGGCGTTCGCACGCACCTGCAGGCGGCGCAGGCTGTCGGCCTGCTTCATGATCCGCATCACCGACCGGACGACGAGGTCGTCGTCGGCACTCGTGTCACCCTCGAAGTGGCGTACGACGAGTGAGTCGGCGACCGGCACGGATCCGGCGAAGACCTCGCCGGTCGAGCCGTCGATCGAGATCAGGTCGCCCTCGCGGATCACCACGCCGTCACGCCCGGTGAACTGGCGCTCCACCGTGTCGACGAGCAGCTCGTCGGCGCCGCACACGCAGGTGCGTCCCATCCCCCGGGCCACCACGGCGGCGTGCGACGTCTTGCCGCCCCGGCTGGTGAGGATGCCCTTGGCGGCGACCATGCCCCCGAGGTCGTCGGGGTTGGTCTCGCGGCGGACGAGGATCACGTCCTCGCCCCGCTCGGCCCACTTCGCGGCCGTGTGCGAGTTGAAGACCGCGCGTCCGACCGCAGCCCCGGGCGAGGCGTTCATGCCCTTGCCGATCAGCTGTCGCTCGGCGTCCGCGTCGAAGCGCGGGAACATCAGCTGGGCGAGCTGGGCGCCCGTGACCCGCTCGACGGCCTCGTCCATGGTGATCAGGCCGTCGTCGACGAAGTCGCAGGCGATCCGGAAGGCCGCCTCCGCGGTGCGCTTGCCGACCCGGGTCTGCAGCATCCAGAGCTTGCCGCGCTCGACGGTGAACTCGATGTCGCACAGGTCGCGGTAGTGCTCCTCGAGGCGACGCATGATGTCGAGCAGCTCGTCGTACGCGGGCTTGTTGATCGTCTCGAGGTCGCCCAGGGGGATCGTGTTGCGGATGCCGGCGACGACGTCCTCGCCCTGCGCGTTCTCCAGGTAGTCGCCGTAGACGCCCTGGGCGCCGGTGCCGGGGTCGCGGGTGAAGGCGACCCCGGTGCCGGAGTCGCTCCCGCCGTTGCCGAAGACCATCGTGCACACGTTGACCGCCGTGCCCAGGTCGTGCGGGATCCGCTCCTGGCGCCGATAGAGCGCGGCGCGCTCGGTGTTCCACGACTCGAAGACCGCCAGCACCGCCATGTCGAGCTGGGTGCGCGGGTCCTGGGGGAACTCGCGTCCGGCGTGCTCGAGGGTGAGCTGCTTGAAGGTCTCGACCAGGTCCCTAAGGTCGTCGGCGCTCAGGTCCAGGTCGTTGGTCGTGCCGCGCTCGGCCTTGAGCGCGTCGAGGGCGTCGTGGAAGACGGCCGCATCGATCCCCAGGACGGTGCTGCCGAACATCTGCAGCAGCCGGCGATAGGAGTCGAACGCGAAGCGCTCGTCGCCGCCCGCCATCGCCGCGAGACCCGCGACGGAGCGGTCGTTGAGACCGACGTTGAGGACGGTCTCCATCATCCCGGGCATCGAGAACTTCGCCCCGGAGCGCACGGAGACGAGGAGCGGGTCCTCCGGGTCTCCCAGTCGCTTCCCGCGCTCCTTCTCCAGCGCGGCGAGGTGCTCGCTCACCTCCTCGGCGAGGCCCTGCGGCTCATGCCCCTCCTTCAGGAAGGCTCGGCACGCATCGGTGCTGATGATGAATCCTGGTGGGACGGGCAGCCCCAGCTTGGTCATCTCGGCAAGGTTGGCGCCCTTGCCGCCGAGAAGATCCTTCTGATCCCGGCCGCCCTCCGCGAAGGCATACACATACTTGGACGTGGTCATGGCCTCATCATGGCCACACTTACTCGCCGGTACACAGGGTCTGTGGTCCCACGCCCCGGCGTGTCGCGGATCCGGGGCGAATGGGGCGCCGGCTCACACGATCGACCGGTCGCGACCCTCCCAGTACGGCGCGCGCAGGTCGCGCTTGAGGATCTTGCCGGTGGGGTTGCGCGGCAGCGCCTCGAGGATGTCCACGGACTTGGGGCACTTGTAGTGCGCGAGCCGCTCACGGCAGTAGGCGATCAGCTCCGCCCCGTCCGCGGAGGCGCCCGGCTTCAGCGCCACGACCGCCTTGACCGTCTCCCCCCACTTGTCGTCGGGCACGCCGATGATCGCCACCTCCATCACCGCCGGGTGCTCGGCCAGGACCCGCTCGATCTCGGGCGAGTAGATGTTCTCCCCGCCCGAGATGATCATGTCCTTGATCCGGTCCTGGACGTAGACGAAGCCGTCCGCGTCGATCTGGCCCATGTCCCCGGTGCGGAACCACCCGTCCTCGGTGATCACCTTGGCGGTCTCCTCGGGCTTGCCGAGGTAGCCCAACATCAGCTGCGGCGTGCGCAGCCAGATCTCGCCGTGCTCGCCCGCCGGCAGCTCCGCCAGGGTGGCCGGGTCGACGATCCGCACCTCGCACTCGGGCAGCGGCACGCCGGCCGAGACCAGCCGCTCGGGGTGCTCGGTGTCGCGGTGGGCGTCGGCCAGCAGGTGGGTGGCCACGCCCGCGACCTCGGTGAGGCCGTAGACCTGGATGAAGTCGGTCTCGGGCCAGGCCTCCATCGCCGCCCGCAGCAGCGGCAGCGGCATCGGTGCCGCGCCGTAGGTGTAGGTCTTCAACGCCCCGAACAGCTTCACGGCGTCTGGCCCGGACTGCAGCACCTGTGCGAGCACCGCCGGCACCAGGAAGGTGCGGTTGGCGCCGGCCAGGATCGCCCCCGCGAGCGAGGCACCGTCGGGGTCGCGGGTCATCACGCTGGGGATGCCGTCGTGGATCCCGAACAGCACGTAGGACGAGCCGCCGACGTGGAAGAGCGGCATGGCCACCATCGACTTGTCGCCGGGCTCGAAGTCCCACCCGTCGTGGGCGTGGATCGTGTGGGCGACCATGTTGGCGTGGGTGAGCATCACGCCCTTGGGCAGGCCGGTGGTGCCCGAGGAGTACATCACCAGGCAGACGTCGCCCGGCTCGGTCTCCGCGGGCCGCGCCATCGGCTCGGAGGCGGCCAGCCACGCCTCGTACTCATCCCCCTCGGCCCCGTCGACGGTGACCTCGATGATCTTCTCGACGGCGGGGAGCCGGTCGCGGATGGCCTCGATCGTGGGCATCAGCTCGGTCCCGACGATGAGCACCTTGGCGCCGGAGTCGTTGACCGCGTAGTCGACCTCCTCGCCGGCCAGGCGCCAGTTGACGATCGCGTTGGCCGCCCCCAGCGAGCCCCCGGCCATGCTGATCTCGACACAGGCCGGGTGGTTCTTGTCGAGGAACGCCACGACGTCCCCGCGTCGTACGCCCAGGGCGTGCAGACCGCCCGCCGCGCGCCGCACCCGCTCGTCCCACTGCGCCCAGGTCCAGGTGCGCTGGCCGTAGGTCATCGCCTCCGCATCCGGCGTGTGCTCGGCCCACCACGACAACCGGTCGTCGACGAAGGTCGGCGCCGGCGGCGCAGACGTGGCAGGGGCAGTGGTGCTCGCGGTCATCTAGGTTCCCTCCCAGGACGTGTCAGGCTCGTGCCGCGATTGTGACGTAGACCACCCCCGCAGGTCGACCCTCCCCGCTGGCCGAGCAGGTCGCGCTAGCGACCGACGTCGAGACCCCGCGCCCGCTCCACCCGCCCCTCGTCCCACACCGGCCCGTCCGACTCGTAGACCTCGCCGTCGGCGCCATAGACCAGGAACCGGTCGAACCCGCGCGCGAACCACCGGTCGTGCGTCACCGCGACCACGGTCCCGTCGAAGGCCTCCAGGGCCTCCTCCAGCGCCTCGGCCGACTGCACGTCGAGGTTGTCGGTGGGCTCGTCGAGCAGCAGCAGCGTCGCGCCGGACAGCTCGAGCAGCAGGATCTGGAAGCGGGCCTGCTGGCCACCCGACAGCGTCTCGAACCGCTGCTCGTCGGCGTGGGCGAGCTCGTAGCGGTCCAGCACCCGTGCCGCCTGCTCACGCCCCATCCCGCGCCGGTGCTCGTCACCGCGGTGCAGGATCTCGAGCAGCGTGCGCCCGACCAGCTCCGGGTGATCGTGGGTCTGCACGAACCACCCGGGCCGCACGCGGGCACCCAGGCGGGCCCGCCCGGTGTGCGGGACGGGCTCGGGCGGCACGTCGCCGACGGGGCGGTGCTCCACGTCGGGGTCGCTGCCCCCCGCGGCGAGCAGCCGCAGGAAGTGCGACTTACCCGAGCCGTTGGACCCTAGCACCGCGACCCGCTCGCCGTACCAGACCTCGAGGTCGAAGGGGCGCATCAGGCCGCTGAGCTCGAGCCGCTCGCAGACCACGGCCCGCTTGCCGGTGCGCCCGCCGCGCAGCCGCATCGTCACCTGCTGCTCACGCGGCTGCTCCATCGGCGGGCCGGCCTCCTCGAACTTGCGCAGCCGGGTCTGCGCGGCGCGGTACTGCGAGGCCAGCCCGTCGTTGAACTCCGACTTGACCCGATAGCGCAGCACCAGCGCCTTGAGCTTGGCGTGCTCCTCGTCCCAGCGACGGCGCAGCTCCTCGAAGCGCGCGAAGCGGTCCCGGCGCGCCTGGTGGTACGACGTGAAGCCGCCGACGTGGGTCCACACGGTGTTGCCGGCGGCCCCCAGCTCGACGGTCACGACGCGCGTGGCGGTGTTGTCGAGGAGCTCGCGGTCGTGGCTGATGAAGAGGATGGTCTTCGCCGACTCCCGGATCCGCTGCTCGAGCCAGATCTTCCCCGGGACATCCAGGTAGTTGTCGGGCTCGTCGAGCAGCAGCACCTCGTCCGGCCCGCGCAGGAGGTACTCGAGCACCAGCCGCTTCTGCTCGCCGCCCGACAGCGTCCGCAGCTCGCGATACTTCGCCCGGTCGTAGGGCACCCCCATCGCCGCCGTCGTGCAGACGTCCCACAGCACCTCGACGTCGTAGCCGCCCGCGTCGGCGAACTCCCCGAGCGCGGAGGCGTAGCGCATCTGGGTGGCCTCGTCGTCGGTGTCCATCAGGGCCAGCTCGAGACGGTCGACCTCGGCGGCGGCCGCGCGGACCCGCGCCGGCGACACCGAGAGCAGCAGGTGGGCCACGGTGGGCGCCTCGACCTCCACGCCCGGCCCGTCGCCGTCCCTGTCCTGGTCCACCACGCCGTGCCCGACGAACTGCCGCATCACGCCGAGTCCGCCGGAGCGGGTGACCGCGCCGGCGTGCGGGACCAGGTCGCCGGTGACGATGCGCAGCAGGGTGGTCTTCCCCGCTCCGTTGGCTCCGACGAGGGCCACCTTGGCCCCCTCGCCGACCCGGAACGAGACGTCGTCGAGCAGCACCCGCCCGTCCGGCAGCTCGTAGCGCACCCCGGCGACATCCACATGACCCACGAGGGAGCATTCTCCGTCATCGTGGCGGTGACCGATACCGAATAAGCCTAGACTCACCTGCGATGACGAGCGGCTACGACGAGATCTCCCAGACCGGCACCGATGAGGTGAGCACCACCGGGACGCCCCAGCAGACCAGGCCCTGGGCACGCGCCCTGGCGCTGACCGTCTATGCCGTGGCGCTTCTCCTGTGGAGCCGCGCGTTCGGCATCCCCAGCGACACCGTCCAGGTCTTCGGGTGGCTGTGGCTGGCCACGATCGCCTGGCAGATCGAGGCACCCGCACGCCAGCACCTCGGGTTCCTGCGCGACTGGTGGATCCCCCTGGTGGGCCTGGTCTTCTACTTCTACAGCCGCGGGCTGGCCGACGAGCTCGGCTTCGCCCCCCACATCCAGATGCCCATCGACGTCGACCTGTGGCTGGGGGCCGGGACGCTGCCCACCGAGCGCCTGCAGGACGTGCTCTGCGGCGACCCGTGCAGCGCCTCGAGCGATCCGCGCTGGTTCGACCTGCTGTTCACCAGCGTCTACACCTCCCACTTCGTGGTCGGTCTGACGCTCGCCGTGGTGCTGTGGCTGCGCAACCGGCGCGAGTGGATGATGTGGATGCGGCGCTACCTCGCCATCAACTTCGGGGCGCTGGTGATCTACATCCTCTACCCGATGGCGCCGCCCTGGATGGCTGCGCGCGACGGCTACATCAGCGGCGACCTCCCCCGCCTCACCGGCCGGGGCTGGTCCGACGTGGGCCTGGAGCGCTTCCACCTGGTGCTGCAGGGGGTCGGCAACCCCGTCGCGGCGATGCCCTCGCTGCACGCGGGGATCGCCTTCCTGATCGCGTTCTACGCCGTCCAGCGGCTGCGCTCACCGGCCCGCTGGCTGCTGCTCGGCTACCCGCTCGTGATGTCGCTGGCCCTGGTCTACTACGCCGAGCACTACGTGATCGACATCGTCGCCGGCGCGGCCCTCGCGCTCGTGACGCTGGCGGGCTGCAGCCGCTGGGAGTCCAGCAGAGACACCTGAGCCCGGTTGTCAGTGGTGTCGAGCTCGGGCGTGTCCGCGACGCCTAGTTCGTCCACGCCGCTGCGCGCGCGGATGTGGAGCTGCTCCATCCGGGCGTCCAGGTCGGCGGCGCTCTCGGCCGCCTCGAGCAGCTGCCGGGCCAGCTCGCCGGGGACCTCGGTGCGGTACTTGTAGTAGATCTTGTGCTCGAGGCTGGCCCAGAAGTCCATCGCGACGGTGCGGAACTGCACCTCGACCACGACCGGGACGACCCGGTCGGAGAGGTGCACCGGGACCTCGACGAGCACGTGCAGGCTGCGATAGCCGTTGGGCTTGGGCTCGATGATGTAGTCCTCGACCTGGACGATCCGCAGGTCCGACTGGCTGCCGAGCATGTCGAAGACCTGGTAGACGTCGGAGGTGAAGCTGCAGGTCACCCGGATGCCGGCGATGTCGGTGATCGCGGACCGGATCTCCTCGGGCGAGGGCGTGACGCCCCGGCGACGCATCTTGGCCAGCAGGCTCTGGGGTGACTTCAGTCGTGACTGGACGTGCTCGATCGGGTTGTAGTCGTGCAGGTGGGTGAACTCCTCCTGCAGGATCGAGATCTTGGTCGCGACCTCCTCCATGCCGAACTTGTACTCCATCATGAAGCGGGTGAACTCGCCGCGCAGCTCGAGCATCTCCTCGAGCTCGAAGTCGGTAGCCGACACCAGGTCGGGCACTGATCCGTCGTTCTGCCTCATCGAGCTCACCCGTCCACCGTACGTACCGATCCTTCAGATTCGCTGAGGACCTCCTTTTCCGACACCGCTCGGGGCGGCCTCGGCCGGGGTCAGTACCCACCGCGGCGTCCCGCATGCGCCGGGAGCACCCATCTCTCAGTCCTGCCCCTCAGTCCTGGGTCGGCTTGGCCCAGAGATTGATGCCGGCCTCCACCGCGTCGGCCTCGATCGCCGCGAGCTCCTCGGCGGTGAGTGCCGGGCCGGCGAGCGCGTCGAGGTTGGTGTCGAGCTGTGCCACCGACGACGCGCCGATGACGGCGGAGGTGACCCGCGGGTCGCGCACCGCCCACTGCAGGGCCAGCTGCGCGAGCCTCTGCCCACGCCCGTGCGCGATCTCGTCCAGGCGCCGCACGTGCCGCAGGACCGTCTCGTCCAGGTGCTCCGGCGCGATCGACGAGCCGGCCCGCGCCGCCCGCGAGTCGGCCGGGACGCCGTGGAGATAGCGATCGGTCAGCAGCCCCTGGGCGAGCGGGCTGAAGACGATGCACCCCATCCCCTGCTCCTCCAGCTCGTCGAGGAGGTCCTCCTCGATCCAGCGGTTGAGCAGGGAGTACGACGGCTGGTGGATCAGCAGCGGCGTCCCCAGCTCTCGGGCGATGGAGGCGGCCTCGCGCGTGCGCACCGCGGAGTACGACGAGATGCCGGCGTAGAGCGCCTTGCCCTGGCGCACCGCCTGGTCGAGCGCCATCATCGTCTCCTCGACCGGGGTCTCGTGGTCGAAGCGATGGCTGTAGAAGATGTCGACGTAGTCGAGACCCAGCCGGCGCAGCGACTGGTCCAGCGAGGCGAGGACGTACTTGCGCGACCCGCCGCCCTGACCGTAGGGACCGGGCCACATGTCCCAGCCGGCCTTGGTCGAGATCACCAGCTCGTCGCGGTACGGCGCGAAGTCGTCGCGCAGGTAGCGGCCCAGGTTCTCCTCGGCCCGGCCGTAGGGCGGCCCGTAGTTGTTCGCCAGGTCGAAGTGCGTGACGCCCCGGTCGAAGGCACGACGCAGGATGGCCCGCTGGGTCTCCCCGGGGCGGTCGTCGCCGAAGTTCTGCCAGAGCCCGAGCGACAGCACGGGCAGCTGGAGCCCGCTGCGCCCGGTGAAGCGATACTCCATGGTGTCGTAGCGGTCGGCGGCAGCGTCGTACGTCATGGCTCCATAGTGCGCCTCACAGTCGCTCCGCCCTATCTCACAGTCGCTCCGCGAGCCGCCGGGCCGCCACCTGCACGATCTCCCAGGCGGTCGCGAAGGGCGGGGCGTAGGAGAGGTCCATCCAGGCGAGGTCGTCGACGCTCATCGCGCCCCACAGCGCGGCGGCGACGGAGTCGATGCGCTTCCCGGCCCCGGGCCCGCCGACGATCTGTGCGCCGAGCAGCCGCCGGGTGCCGGGCTCGGCGAGCACCTTGACCGCGATCGAGGCCGCCTCCGGCATGTAGCCACTCGTGGTGCTGCCGTCGGTGACCAGGCTGCGCGCCTCGATCCCGGCGCTGCGGGCCTCGGTGCTGCTCAGGCCGGTGCGGGAGATCTCGACGTGCTCGTCGCCGTGCACGAAGCGGGTGATCGCGGTGCCGAGCACACCGCCGAACTCCGCGTGGGCGCCACCGATGTTGGCGCCCGCGACGCGCCCCTGCTTGTTGGCGTGGGTCCCCAGCGGCAGGTAGGTGCGCTCACCGGTGAGCCGGTGCACCTGCTCGCAGCAGTCGCCGGCCGACCAGACCCCGTCGGCGACGGCGCCGGTGGCATCGGGGAGCAGCCCGCCCGCCGCCCCCACGCTCAACCCGGCTGTCACCGCGAAGCCGGTGGCCGGGGCGACGCCGAACGCGATCACGAGCAGGTCGCACGGGAAGCACCGGCCGTCCACGGTCTCCGCCTCGCGGACCCAGCCGTCCTCCCCCACGTGCACGCCCTCGACCGCGTCGGACTCCACCACCTTCGCGCCCGCGGCGCGCAGTCGCTCGGCGATCCGCTCGCCCATGTCGGCGTCGAGGCTGCTCATCACCGTGGAGCGGGTGAGCACGGTGACGTCGAAGCCCCGGCGCAGCGCCGCCTCGGCCATCTCCACCCCGATGTAGCCGGCCCCGGCGACCACGACGGACCCACGCGAGCTCCCGGCCCCGGGGGCATGGTCGTGAGCCATCCGGTCGAGCCAGAGCTGGCCGTCGTCGAGGTCCTTGACCGGCCCCACCCCGCCGTACGGCGTGCCGCTGTCGTCGCTGGCCCACGCCGGCAGCACCGGCCGCGCGCCCGTCGCGATCATCAGCTCGTCGAAGCCCAGGATGGACTCGCCGTCCGCCCCGCGGCAGGCCACGGTGCGGGAGTCGAGGTCGAGGCCGTGCACACTCACCCCGGTCCGCAGGTCGATGCCGGCCTCGCGGTGCTGCTGCGGCGTGCGCGCCACCAGGTCGGCCCGGGCCGCGACGTCGCCCGCGACCCAGTAGGGGATCCCGCACGCCGAGTACGACGTGTCGTGGCCGCGCTCGAGGGCGACCACCTCGAGCTCCCTGCCCCGAGCGCGGGCGGTGCGCAGCGCCTGGTGAGCCGCGCTCATGCCGGCGGCGTCGGCCCCGATGACGACGAGTCTCGTGCGATCCATGGCCCCACCCTGCCCGACCACCTGAAGAAATACCCCCGCGGGTATAGGACCTTCGCCTCTGCCCGCCCGCCGCCGGCGCTCCTAGCGTCGTACCCATCAGCCGATGGAATCGACCGAGGAGGAGAGAGCGATGAGACGACTCGTGGTCCTGGGAGGTGGCACGGCCGGCACGATGATCGTCAACAAGCTGCGCCGCAAGCTCGGACGGGCCGACTGGCAGATCACGGTGGTGGACCGCGACGACGAGCACCACTACCAGCCCGGCTACCTCTTCGTCCCGTTCGGCACCTACACGCCCGAGCAGGTGGTGCGTCAGCGCCACGCCTTCATCCCCGACGGGGTCGAGATGGTGCTCGGCGAGATCGACCGGGTGGACGCGGACGAGCGGCTGGTGCGTCTCGAGGACGGCCGCACGCTGCCCTACGACTACCTCGTGATCGCCTCCGGGACGACGCCCCGGCCCGACCAGACCCCCGGCCTGGACGGCGAGCACTGGCGCCGGAGCATCTTCGACTTCTACACCTTCGAGGGCTCGAAGGCGCTGGCCGAGGCCCTCAAGGACTTCGACCACGGACGTCTGGTCATCCACATCACCGAGATGCCGATCAAGTGCCCGGTGGCGCCACTGGAGTTCGCCTTCCTGGCCGACGCCCACTTCCGCGCCCGGGGCATCCGCGACCAGGTGGAGCTGGTCTACGTCACGCCGCTCGACGGCGCCTTCACCAAGCCCGTGGCCGCGCAGCACCTCGGGTCGATGCTCGAGGACCGCAAGATCCTGCTCGAGCCCGACTTCATGGTCGAGCGCATCGACGAGGAGACCAAGTCGCTCGTCTCCTTCGACGAGCGCGAGATCCCCTTCGACCTGCTGGTCAGCGTGCCGCTCAACATGGGCGCCGACTTCGTGGCCCGCTCCGGGCTGGGCGACGAGCTCAACTACGTCCCCGTCGACAAGCACACGCTGCAGTCCCGAGCCTACCCCGAGATCTTCGCCGTCGGGGACGCCTCCGACATCCCCACCTCCAAGGCCGGCTCGGTCGCGCACTTCTCGGTCGAGATCTTCGTCGACAACTTCCTCGAGCTGATCGCCGGCAAGCCGATGACCGGCTCCTTCGACGGCCACGCCAACTGCTTCATCGAGTCCGGGGACGGCAAGGGCCTGCTGATCGACTTCAACTACGACACCGAGCCGCTGACGGGCACCTACCCCGTCCCCCGACTCGGCCCGATGCACCTGCTCGAGGAGACCCGGGCCAACCACCTCGGCAAGCTCGCGTTCCGCTGGGTCTACTGGAACGTACTGCTCCCGGGACGCCCCCTGCCGTTGCCGGCCCACATGTCGATGGCCGGCAAGACCCCCACCGCGACCACCGCAGAGAAGGAGTGAGCACGATGCCCGTCACGACCATCGCCGGCCGGGAGATCCAGGTCAACGAGGAGGGCTTCCTGACCGACCCCTCCGAGTGGGACGACACCCTCGCCGAGGCCCTGGCCACCCAGATCGGCGTCGACCTCACCGAGGCGCACTGGAAGGTCCTGCGCTTCCTGCGCGAGGACCACGCCGCCCAGGGCGAGACCCCGACCCTGCGCCGGGTGAGCGTCACCGGGGGCATCCCCACCAAGGAGCTCTTCGCGCTGTTCCCCAAGAAGCCCGCCCGCAAGATGGCCTACATCGCCGGCCTCCCGAAGCCGCACGGCTGCGTCTGAGCCCCGTCCCCACCACCGCTCCTCACGAAAGGAACCATCATGAGCACCACCGACGGGGGCGCCAGCGGCCCGATCGTCCCGAACTTCGACGACGCCTCCTCCGAGGGTCGCAAGCTCGCGATCATCTGCTCCAAGGGCAGCCTCGACATGGCCTATCCCGGGCTCATCCTCGGCAACGCGGCTCTCGGTGAGGGGGTCGAGGTCCACCTGTTCTTCACGTTCTGGGGCTTCGACATGATCAACAAGTCGACGATGGGCGACCTCAAGTTCACCCCGCTGGGCAACACCGCCACGCACATGCCGCAGGGCCTCGGCGGGATCCCCGGCGTGACGCACATGGCGACGTCGAAGCTGCGCAAGTCCCTCGCGGAGCTCGACATCCCCGAGGTCCCGGCGTTCCTCGAGCAGATCGTGGCCTCGGGCGGACACCTGTGGGCCTGCCGGCTCTCGGCCGACATGAACCACCTGACCGAGGAGGACCTCTACGACGAGGTCGAGGGCATCATCAGCGCCAGCGACTTCATCGAGATGACGGACGGGGCCCAGCTGCTCTTCATCTAGCCGGCGACGCCCGGGTCTCCCACGCGGCGGCTCTCCAGCACCCGGAACCCCTTGGCGCTGGCGAGCCGCTCCGTCGGGAAGCCCTGCTCGCCCAACCAGCGCTGCAGCGAGTCGGCCCCGAGGTTCTTGCCGACCACCATCACCGCGCGTCCGCCGGGGGCGAGCCGGGGCAGCCAGGTGAGCAGCAGCTCGTGCAGCGCCGCCTTCCCGATCCGGATCGGCGGATTCGACCAGATCTGGTCGTACGTCGCGTCCGGGGGCACCGCGTCGGGCGTCCTCGCGGCATAGCGGTCGGTGACTCCCAGCGCGGCCGCGTTCTCGTTCGCGAGAAGCACAGCGCGCTCGTTGACGTCGACGGCGGTCACGACGGCGTCGGGCACGCAGGCGGCGACGGCCAGACCGATCACGCCGTAACCGCAGCCCAGGTCGAGGATCCGGCCCGCCGCCGGCGGCTCGGTCTCACGGAAGAGGATCGCGGTGCCGATGTCGAGCCGGCCCTGGGCGAAGACGCCGGAGCCGCTGGTGAGCTCCAGGTCGGTGTCCCACACGTGGGCCCGCACCGGCATCCGCTTGAACGGCACCGACGGGTCGGCCGAGAAGTAGTGCTCCTCCTGCTCGCTGTGCTCACTCAAGAGTCCGGACCCTTCTCGCGTCGACGGCCCTTCGGGCCAGCTCGGAGTCGGCGGGATAGCCGACCTCCTCGAGGGTGAGCCCATGAGGACGGATCACCGTCACTCCCGGGTCGCGCACCGCTGCCCGTAGCACGTCGCGGGCCCAGCCCGGCCCCCGCCGGTGCTCCCCGACAGCCATCATCGCGCCGACCAGGGCGCGCACCATGTTGTGACAGAACGCGTCGGCCCGAACCGTCGCCACGGCCAGCCCGGACGGCTCCCGCTCCCAGTGCAGGTCGAGGAGCGTGCGGATCGTCGTAGCGCCGTCACGCTTCTTGCAGAACGCCGCGAAGTCGTGCTCGCCGAGCAGCAGGGCCGCCGCCTCGTTCATCGCGTCGACGTCGAGGGGGCGTGTCCAGCTCAGCACGTGGGCTCGCGCGAGCGGATCCACCAGCTCGGGGCGGTCGGCGATCCGGTAGGCGTAGCGACGCCAGATCGCGGAGAACCGCGCGTCGAAGCCCGCGGGGGCCTCGACCACCCGGTGCACCCGGATGTCGGTGGGCAGGATGCCGTTGAGGCGGCGCCGCAGCGCCTGCAGGGGCGGGTCGGTGGAGCGTCCGGCCGAGGACTCGAGCAGACCCGGGACGATGTCGAGGTGGACCACCTGACCTCGGGCGTGCACCCCGGTGTCGGTGCGACCGGCACAGGTGACCGAGGTGCCCTCCACGCGCAGCGACGTGTCCAGAGCCCCTTCGAGCAGCCCCTGCACCGTGCGCAGCCCCGGCTGGATGGCCCATCCCTTGAAGTCGCTGCCGTCGTAGGCGAGGTCGATCCGCAGTCGGATCCCTGCGCTCACGTGCTGTCTCCTGCTGTCGGTCGGTGGGCAGGCAAGTCTAGGGCCAGCGCCTTCGTCGGCGCCGGGCGGCCAAGGCTCGGGGGGACTAGGGTCACGAGCATGCAGATCGAGCCACCCGACCCGGCCTCGTCGACGCCCCCGTTCGAGCAGCTGCGCACGCAGATCGCGAGCCGAGTCGCCGGTGGCGAGCTCGCTCCGGGGTCGCGGCTGCCCACCGTCCGCGCACTCGCGGAGCAGGTGGGGCTCGCGGTCAACACCGTCGCCCGCGTCTATCGAGAGCTGGAGTCCGACGGCGTCATCGTCACCGAGGGACGACGCGGCACGTTCGTGCGCTCGAGCGCCGGATCCTCCTCGCGGCCGGTCCAGGACGCGTGCGCCGACTTCATCGGGGCAGCGCGAGCGGCCGGGCTCGGTGTCGCGGACGCCGTCCGGCTGGTCGAGGACGGCTGGCGCACCTGAGCCGGTGGGCCGCCGTCGCCTGTGGATGAGCCGCCCGGGATGTCCCCGGTGGCTGCCAGCCTGTGCCTCTCACCCGTTCCTCGCCCTCGGAGAGCCGATGACCCACCTGCCCCACCGTCCCCCGACCCACCAGGACCCGATGCTGGCCAAGGTCCGCAAGCTGCTGGCCAAGGCCGAGGACCCTGCTGCGACCGAGCACGAGTCCGAGGTCTACACCGCCAAGGCGGCCCAGCTGATCGCCGACTACGGCATCGACCGGGCCCTGCTCGCCCAGGGGGATCCGGCGTCGGACCCGGTCGGCGACAGCGTGGTGGTGGTGGACAACCCCTATGCGACCGACAAGGTCGACCTCGTCGCCGCGGTCGCTCAGCAGCTGCGCTGCTCGGCAGTCGCTCGCACCCGCTGGGCCGACGGGGGCAAGGAGCGCTCCGTGCACCTGTTCGGGCACGCCAGCGACCTGGCGCGCGTGGAGATGCTCTACACCAGCCTGCTGCTCCAGGCCACCACCCAGCTGCTGCGCACACCGGTGCCGCACGGGGAGCACAAGGCCGCCTTCCGTCGCTCCTGGCTCGCCGGCTTCCGGATGGCGGTCACCCGCCGGCTCGTCGAGGCCGAGCAGCGAGCCGAGCAGGACGCCGGCGCCCGCTTCGCCGCGGCTGGGACCTCGAGCGAGCTGGTGCTGGCCGACCGCTCCGCGCACGTCAGCGCGGCGGTCCAGGAGACCTACCCGCACCTGCGCACGGCACGACCCCGCTCCCTCTCCGGCTCAGGCGTGCCGCAGGGATGGGCCGCCGGGCAGCGGGCCGATCTCGGCGGCAGCCGGGTGGAGCCGGGTCGACGCAGGTCCCTTCGTCCGGGAGCCTGAAGGGCCCGAAGCAACGTAACGCCACCGGAAGCCGGCGAACCCGGCACCATAGGCTCATGGAGCGGGAGGGGGCCGACGTCCTCGGCGACGCCGGAATCGTGAGCGAGTGGGTGCTCGCCGCCTGCCCCGACGCGCTCTGGCTGGTCGACCTGGACAGCCGCACGCTCTACGCCAACGAGCAGATGGCCGAGCTGCTGGGCGCCGCACCCGCCGCGATGGCCGAGCTGCGCCTCGAGGACGTCCTCGATCGGTTGCCTCTTCCGCGACTGGCCCGGCGCCCGGTCCTCGACGACGAGGGCCGAACGCGTGCCTGGCTGCACCGGGTCGCCCTCCCAGCGACGAACCCCGTCCTGGATCCGGCACCGATCGACGGTGTCGGCGTCTTCGACTGGGACATCGCCTCGGACCGCCTGAGCTGGTCCGACGGGCTCCACCGCATCACTGGCGTCCGTGCCGACGGCTTCGTCGCCACCTCGGAGGGCTTCCTGGCGCGGCTGCCCCGTGAGGACCGCGCGCCGGCACGGGCCGCGCTCGAGTCTGTGCTCATCGGGACCGGGACCGTCTCCGTCGACGTCCGGATCCTCCCGGACGAGGGTGACCTGCGCTGGCTGCGGCTGATGCTGCAGGCCGAGCGCGACGCCCAGGGGGCACCCGTGCGGGTGCGGGGCATCGTCCAGGACGTCACCGAGAGCAAGGAGGCCGAGAACACCCTCACCTTCCTGAGCTGGATGGGCCGCGCGGCCAACGACGCCCGCACCCTGCAGGACGTGCTTGCGGTCGCCGAGCGCAAGCTGCGTCCCTACGCGAAGTGGTGGCCGGTGCTGATCTCCATCCCCGCCGGCCCCGACGACGACGAGCTGATCCACCTCGACCTCGACCTGACGCCCGTCAGCGATGCTGAGCGCGCGGCAGCCCGCCGGCTCGCCGAGCAGGTGGCCCGCGAGCGCCGCATCGGCACGGCCGTCGGGCCACAGGGCACCGTGCTCGCCGCAGGGGCTGTCACGGTGGGCGAGCGGCTGGCCTGTGTCCTGGTCGACGAGACCGGTGTCACCGGGGAGCCGCGACCGGTCGACCTCCTGGTCTTCGAGCAGGTCCTGGGCATGCTGGCACGGGTCGCTGAGCGGGAGTGGGCCGCTCTGGACCTGGCCCAGGCACGCGACGAGGCCTTGCGCGCCTCCCTGGCGAAGACCGAGTTCCTGGCCACGATGAGCCACGAGATCCGCACCCCCCTCAACGGGGTCATCGGCCTCACCGAGCTGCTGGCCAACAGCCCGCTCACCGAGCACCAGCGTCGCCTGACCCGCGGGCTGGACCTCGCCGGCCGCGCGCTGCTGGGGCTCGTCGACGACGTCCTGGACCTGTCGAAGATCGAGGCCGGTCACCTCGAGCTCGAGCGCACCAGCCTCGATCCCCGGGGCACCGTCGAGGCCAGCGTCTCCCTCGTCGCGGAGCGAGCTCGGGCCAAGGGGCTCGAGATCGCGGTGATCACCGCACCCGACCTCCCCGCCCGGCTGCTCGGCGACCCGTTCCGCCTGGCCCAGGTCATCACCAATCTCACGACCAACGCGGTCAAGTTCACCGCCCAGGGCCAGATCGTGGTCCATGCCAGGGTTGATCCCACCCTGCCCGGGCCCGGCGTGCGGGTGGAGGTCCGCGACAGCGGCATCGGCATCTCCCGCGACAGCCAGGCCAAGCTCTTCCGCCCCTTCTCCCAGGCCGACACGTCCACGACACGCGAGTACGGCGGCACCGGGCTGGGCCTGGCGATCAGTCAGCGCATCGTGAGCGCCATGGGCGGGGAGATCGGCGTCTGGAGCGAGCCGGGCGCGGGCAGCACGTTCTGGTTCACTGCGGCCTTCGAGCCTCTGGATCCTGCCGTTCCCCCGCCGCCGCCCGAGGTGGAAGGTCAGCGGATCCTCGTCGTCCACCACAACCCCACGGCGCGCGCGATCCTCGTGGGTCAGCTCAACGACGCCCGAGCCCTGGCGACCGGAGTCGGGGCCAGCGCCGCCGAGATCAGCGCGGCACTGCGCCTCGATGCGCCGTACGACGTGGTGCTGCTCGATCACCGGCCCCCGGAGGTCGACGCGCTCGCCCTCGCGCGGCTCGTGCGCGACGCCGCAGGTCACGACGGCGCACGCCTGATCGCGATGTGCGCCACGCGCCCTGAGGATGCAGCTCTGCAGACGGCCCGGATCGAACGCGTCCTGAGCAAGCCGGTGCTTCCCTCGCTGCTGCTGGAGGCGGTCGCGGGCACAGGCGGCCCCCGGCCCTCCGAGGACCCGACACCGGCCGTCCCTCCGGCCGCCGCGACACCGGCGAAGCCGCGCGGGCGGATCCTGGTCGTCGAGGACAACCCCGTCAATCAGCTGGTGGCCGGGGGCCTGCTGGCCCAGCTCGGCTATGCCGTCGTGATGACCGACAACGGGGCGGAGGGACTGGCGGCGCTGACCCGTGAGCCGGACGGCTTCGACGCCGTGCTGATGGACTGCCAGATGCCCGTGCTCGACGGGTACGACGCGACGCGGGCGATCCGCGGGCTGCACGCCGGCCGGGACCGCATCCCGATCATCGCGATGACCGCGGGTGTCGTGGAGCGCGAGCGCGACCAGTGCCTGGCCGCCGGGATGGACGACTTCGTGCCCAAGCCCGTCATCCTCGAGACACTGGAGGCGACCCTGGCCCGGTGGGTCCCCGGCGGCGTCCCCCTCGACGCCACGGCCACGCGTGCGACCGCACCCCACGCCTTCGCCGGCGCTGCCGGGCCCCCTGAGTTCGACCGCTCGCGCCTCGACCTCCTGCTCGACGGCGGCGAGGAGGCCCAAGGGCTGGTGCTGCGCATCCTGGACCGGTTCAACGCCAGCGCCGCCGAGACGATGGAGGGCCTGCGCGAGGCCGCCGGTCGTGTGAATGCCGATGACGTGCGTCAGCTCTCCCATCGGCTGCGCGGGAGCGCCGCCAACATCGGACTGGTCCAGGTCGCGGCGCTGTGCGAGAGCGTCGAGTCCGAGGCCGCGCAGGGACGGCTGCCCTCCCCCGACGCACTGCTGGTCGTGGAGCTCGCGCTCGCCCGCGGCGTGCGCTCGCTCGCGAGCTACGCCAGCGAGCTGACCGGCTCGGGCTGAGTCCCGGGCTCGGGGCGAAGCCCGGAGCGAGGAGTCCCCGAGCAGCACGAAGGCCCGCCACTCCCGGAGGAGTGACGGGCCTGTCGCTGTGCGCTGAGGGTCTGGATCAGACCCCCTGGATCACGCCTTGTTCTCGTCCGCGGCGGGGTCCTCGGTGGGAGCCTCGTCGGCGGCCGCGACGTCGGCTGCCTCGGTGGTCTCGGCCTCGGCCGTCTCCACCTCGGTGCGCTCGGTCGAGAGGACCTCGGTGCGCTCGCCATCCTCGGTCGGGGCCTCGACCTCGGCCGGGACCGGCGCGGCGGTCTCGGTCGTCGTGGCGGTCTGGGCGGGCGCGGCCTTGACCGTCTGCGCCTTCGCCACGTAGGGCTCGGTCACGAGCTCGATCACGGCCATCGGCGCGTTGTCGCCCTTGCGGGGACCGATCTTGGTGATCCGGGTGTAGCCACCCGGACGCTCGGCGAAGCTCGGGCCGATCTCGGTGAAGAGGGTGTGCACGACCGACTTGTCGCGGATGGTCTTGAGGACCTCGCGGCGGTTGTGCAGGTCGCCCTTCTTCGCCTTGGTGATCAGCTTCTCCGCGTGCGGACGCAGCACGCGCGCCTTCGCCTCGGTGGTCGTGATCCGACCGTGCTCGAACAGCGCCGTGGCGAGGTTCGCGATGATCAGGCGCTGGTGGGCCGCGCTTCCGCCGAGGCGGTAGCCCTTCTTGGGGGTAGGCATTGCTTCTCTCGATTCTCCCGAGCCGTGTCAGGTACTCGGATAGACGGTGATGTCCAGATGGTCGGGCCCGACGCCGAGGCGCCGGGCCCGACCGGGGTCAGATCAGTACTGCTCGTCCTCGACGAACGCGTCGTCGTCGTCGTCGCCGTACGCCGCCAGGGCGGTCGCCGGGTCGAAGCCGGGCGCGCTGTCCTTGAGGGACAGACCCATCTCGACCAGCTTGGCCTTGACCTCGTCGATCGACTTCGCACCGAAGTTGCGGATGTCGAGCAGGTCCTGCTCCGAGCGCGAGATGAGCTCACCCACGGTGTGGATGCCCTCGCGCTTGAGGCAGTTGTAGGAGCGGACGGTCAGCTGCAGGTCCTCGACCGGGAGGGCGAGGTCGGCAGCCAGCTGCTCGTCGACGGGCGAGGGCCCGATGTCGATGCCCTCGGCCTCGACGTTGAGCTCGCGCGCCAGACCGAACAGCTCGACCAGGGTCTTGCCGGCCGAGGCGATCGCGTCGCGGGGACGGATCGACGGCTTGGTCTCGACGTCGATGACCAGCTTGTCGAAGTCCGTGCGCTGCTCGACACGGGTGGCCTCGACCTTGTAGGTCACCTTCAGCACGGGGCTGTAGATCGAGTCGACCGGGATCCGGCCGATCTCGTTGTCGGCGCCCTTGTTCTGGACGGCGCTGACGTAGCCACGGCCACGCTCGACGACGAGCTCCATCTCGAGCTTGCCCTTGTCGGACAGCGTCGCGAGCTTGAGGTCGGGGTTGTGCACCTCGACGCCGGCCGGCGGCGCGATGTCGGCGGCGGTGACGTCACCGGCGCCCGACTTGCGCAGGTACATCGTGACGGGCTCGTCGTGCTCCGAGGAGACGACGAGGTGCTTGAGGTTGAGGATGACCTCGGTGAGGTCCTCCTTGACACCCTCCACGGTGGAGAACTCGTGGAGGACGGAGTCGACCTTGATGCTCGTGACCGCAGCACCGGGGATCGACGACAGGAGCGTACGACGCAGGGAGTTGCCGAGCGTGTAGCCGAAACCGGGCTCGAGGGGCTCGATGACGAACCGCGAACGGAACTCGTCGACGACCTCTTCCGACAGAGTCGGGCGCTGAGCGATAAGCACTTATTTCTTCCTTTCCGGGCCCACCCACCATTTGACGGGCCCGAACTGTGCACAGAGCGGCTGGAAAGGGGGCACACGGGGGCCCGAGTGGGGCCCCCGTGTGTGGATCACTTCTTGGAGTAGAACTCCACGATCAGCTGCTCCTGGACCGGGAGGTCGATCTGGGCCCGGGTCGGGAGCTGGTGCACGAGGATGCGCATGCGGGTCGGGAGCGCCTCGAGCCACGCCGGGACGACGCGCTCGCCGTGGGTCTCGCGAGCCACGATGAAGGGCGTCATCTCGAGGCTCTTCTCCCGGACGTCGATGACGTCGTGGGCGGTCACCTGGAAGGAGGGGATGTTGACCTTCTTGCCGTTGACCTTGAAGTGCCCGTGGTTGACGAGCTGACGAGCGTGGCGACGCGTGCGGGCGAACCCGGCACGGTAGACCACGTTGTCGAGGCGGCACTCGAGCAGCTGCAGCATGTTGTCACCGGTCTTGCCGGTGCGCCGCGAAGCCTCGACGTAGTAGTTGTGGAACTGCTTCTCGAGAATGCCGTAGGTGATACGGGCCTTCTGCTTCTCGTGCAGCTGGGTGCGGTACTCGCTCTCCTTGACGCGCGCTCGGCCGTGCTGGCCGGGCGGGTAAGGACGACGCTCGAACGCCGCGTCTCCACCAACGAGGTCGACACCGAGACGGCGCGACTTCTTGGTCATGGGGCCGGTGTAACGGGCCATAACTCAATGACTCCTTAAGTCTGTCTGGTCGGGGTGTCGGGGCTCAGACGCGACGGCGCTTGGGCGGCCGGCATCCGTTGTGGGGCGTGGGCGTGACGTCCTGGATGGTCCCGACCTCGAGGCCGATGGCACCCAGCGAACGGATCGCCGTCTCGCGGCCCGAGCCCGGGCCCTTCACGAAGACGTCGATCTTCTTCATGCCGTGCTCCTGCGCCCGACGACCAGCAGCCTCGGCTGCCATCTGTGCGGCGAACGGGGTGGACTTGCGCGAGCCCTTGAAGCCGACGGTGCCGGCAGAGGCCCACGAGATCACCGCACCGGTGGGGTCGGTGATGGTGACGATGGTGTTGTTGAACGTGCTCTTGATGTGGGCTTCGCCCTGAGCGATGTTCTTCTTCTCCTTGCGACGCACCTTCTTGGCGCCAGCCGCGCTGCGGCTCTTGGGAGGCATTCAGTTTCTCCTGAGGTTGCTGGAAGCTGTGAGTTCGAGTGAAGTCGGCGTGGACGCCGTGTCCCTGATCAGGGACAACGCGTCACTTGGCCTTCTTCTTGCCGGCGACGGTGCGCTTCGGACCCTTGCGGGTGCGGGCGTTGGTCTTGGTGCGCTGACCACGCACGGGCAGACCCATGCGGTGGCGGCGACCCTGGTAGCTGCCGATCTCGATCTTGCGACGGATGTCGGCCTGGACCTCACGACGGAGGTCACCCTCGATCTTGAAGTTGCCTTCGATCTCGTCGCGGAGCTTGACCAGCTCCTCGTCGCCCAGCGCGTGGACCCGGGTGTTGGGGTCGACGCCGGTGGCCGCGAGGACCTGCTGAGAGCGGGTACGGCCAATGCCGTAGATGTAGGTGAGTGCGATCTCGATGCGCTTGTCGCGCGGGAGGTCAACACCAACGAGGCGTGCCATGTCTGGCGGTGTCCCTTCGATTGTTCACAGAGGTTTCTGGTCGTGTCGCGTCCCGAGCGGGGAGCCCGGGCTCCGGCCTCTGTTCCGGAGGTGGTTGCGCCCGACGCGACCGAGGTCGACGGGGGCTAGCGAGCACGTGGAGAAGTATTCAGTTGTGGCCGCTGCGCCGGATGACGCCGCTGCGCGGTGCTGAGCCGGCCGGGGCCGAAGCTCAGCCCTGACGCTGCTTGTGACGCGGGTTCTCGCAGATCACCATGACGCGGCCGTGGCGACGGATCACCTTGCACTTGTCACAGATCTTCTTGACGCTGGGATTGACCTTCACGAGGAGGTCCTTTCAATCGATCGGCTGTGTCACTTGTAGCGGTAGACGATCCGTCCCCGGGTGAGGTCGTACGGCGACAGCTCCACCACCACGCGGTCCTCAGGGAGGATCCGGATGTAGTGCTGACGCATCTTGCCGCTGATGTGGGCGAGGACCTTGTGTCCGTTGCTCAGCTCCACGCGGAACATCGCGTTCGGCAGAGCCTCGGTGATGGTGCCCTCGAGCTCGATCACGCCTTCTTTCTTTGGCATGTCCTCCGCAATCTCTCAGTGGGTTTCGGAAATGATGTCTACCGGTGCTGCACCGCTTGTGGCGTGCCACCGGCGGGTGGCCCGGGAACCTCCCGCACCGGAGTGCGGGTGGACCTCGTGAAGCCGCTGCGTGGACCTCTTCCCGGGCACGTCACAGATCCGCTCTCTCGAGCATCTCTGATGGTGATCCGGGCAGCCGCGAGGCACCACGAAACAGACCCACGTTGGGCCGACGGTCCAGTCTAGTGGCAGCCCCCACCAAACCCCAACTCCCCGAAGACGTTCAGCGCAGGGCCTCGGCGAGCAGGCGCAGGGTCTCCTCGCGCGCGGACGAGGCCCGCGGGTCGGCGCCGAGCGGGGCGCCGGCGACCGGGTGCACCATCACCTCGTCGACGTCGTACGTCGCGGCGAGGGCGCGCAGCTCGGTGGCGGCGCGCTCCGGCGTTCCCACCACCCAGCGGCCGCGCATCGCCTCGAGCAGCGACCGATGGGACTCGGAGAGCTCGACCTGCTCGGCCTCCTCGACCAGCCGCTGGGGCAGCATCGCTCCCCCGGTGCGCATGGCCAGCATCGCCAGCAGCTGGGGCAGCGCGAGCCGCTCCGCCTCCTCCTGGGTCGCCGCCACCACGACGTTCGCGGTGAGGAGCGTGCGGGGCGTGGGGCACTCGGACGAGGCCTGGAAGCCGGTGCGGTAGAGGTCCAGGGCCTGCGCCGTGCCCGAGCCGGAGAAGTGGTGGGCGAAGACGTAGGGCAGACCCCGCGACGCTGCGAGCCGGGCGGAGTAGTCGGAGGAGCCCAGCAACCAGACCGCGGGCACCGAGGTGGCCCGGGGCGTGGCCCTCAGCGCGTGGGTGCGGCCCGCGACAGTGAGCCCGACCCCGCCGGCGTCCATCATCGCCACGACGTTGTCCACGTATTCCGGGAAGTGCGAGACCGCCTCGTCGCTGACGCCGCCGGCACCGTGGCGCAGGGCATAGCTGGTGACGGGGTCGCTGCCCGGAGCCCGCCCGATCCCGAGGTCGATCCGGCCGGGGTAGGCCGCCTCGAGGAGGGCGAACTGCTCGGCGATGACCAGCGGCGCATGGTTGGGGAGCATCACGCCGCCCGAGCCCACCCGCATCCGCGTGGTGTTGGCGGCCACCAGGCCGATCAGCAGCGGCGGGTTCGTGGCCGCCACCGCCGGCATGTTGTGGTGCTCCGCCAGCCAGTAGCGGCGGTAGCCATGCGCGTCGGCGGTGCGGGCCAGGGAGAGCGTCGCGGCCAGCGCGTCGGCCGTGGTCTGGTCGCCGCGGACGGGCACCAGGTCGAGGACGGACAGGGCCAGCTCGGGTTCGCTCACGCTCGACGGAACCTCCGTCGGCGATCGGCTATTCCGTGCCGCAGGCTTGCGGGGTTGACCGCGGCCCGCCAGCGACGCCACCGGCCCACCGCCCGCGACATCGACCGCCGCTCGATCTCGACGTCGGCCCAGAAGGCGGCGGCGTCGTCGGCCTCCGGCTCGGCTCGACCGAAGACGTGCCCGTCCGCTCGACGCGCCAGCGCCGGCGCGGCGGAGACCGCGGCCCCGCCCGGGTGCAGGCTCACGGCCTGCTGACGGCGGGTGGCGCAGCGTCCGGCCGGCATGGGCTGTCCGAGGTCGTGGGCGAGGTCGATCAGCTCCTGCCAGCCCCCGACCACCCGCGCCGAGACGCGCGCGGCCGTACGTCTGCGTCGGCGTCGGCGGGCCTTCGCCAGCACGACGGCCCCCAGGGCCGCCAGCACCAGCGCGAGCGGCAGCCCGGCATAGACGAGCAGCGTGCGCAGCCACCCGGGCAGGCCGAGGCCCCCGTCGGTGTCCTTGCGGGTCTTGCGTGCGGTGAGCTCGGCGTCGCTCTGCTCCCCTGCCGTCGACGGCGGCGGGATGGGCGCGGGCGGCGGCACGACCGAGCCGCTCATCTCCTGCTCGCTCTGCGGCGGTTGCTCAGCAGGTCGGTCACGATCCATGAAGGTGTCGCGGGGCAGGGTGCGCCAGCTCCCGTCGGCGACCTGGAGCTCCACCCACGCCTGCACGTCCTCCCCGCGCACCACCCCGTCCGCGGGGAGCTCGGCGCCCAGCACGACCCGGGCCGGCACCCCGATCCGGTTGGCCAGCAGCGCCATCACTGCGGCGTACTGCTCGTCGTTGCCGACCATGATCGGCGCGTTGGCGAACTCCTCGGAGAGCCGGCGCCGGTGGTGCCCGGGGTGATAGATGCGCTCCGCTGCCAGGACGCCGTCGGAGTACTTCCCCTCGCGACGCAGGTGCTCGGCGACGGCGAAGACGCGGCGCATCGGGGCCGACTCCCCCGCGGACCACTGGACCGCCTGGGTCTCGAGGAACGACGCCGCGGATGCGGCCTCGCCCAGCGCGACGGCGGGTGCCGAGTCGGGGTCGACGTCGTCGGGCGGCAGCGACGCCGTGAACGAGTAGCGGTCACCTGCCCGCAGCCCCGCCGGCACCACGGCCGTGGACGTCGACAGGTTGTAGCGGAACGACTCCTCCTGGGCGTCCAGCCGATCGTCGCCCCCACCCTCTCCGGCGAAGCGCAGCGAGGTGAGGGCGCCGGCGGTCGGCAGCCACACGCCGGACCAGCCCTCGCCGAGCGTGACGGTGGCGTCCAGCGGCTCCCCCGACACCGGGTTGTCGATCGTCGACGACACCCGCTGGAAGGTGCCCGCTTCGCCCGTCGCCTCCGCGCCGGCCGCGCGGTCGGCGGCCCCCCACACGACCCCGTCGTAGTGGTCGAGCGCGGCGAAGCGGATGCGGGTGCCGACGGGAGCCCCCACGACGGTCAGCAACGTCGTGTCGTGCAGGTTGACGGCGTCGGGCTCCGGCATCTCCACGTAGCGCCGGAACGCGGCGAGCGGCGAGGGGTACCGCCCCACGTCGAAGGGCGGCTCGACCCAGGTCCGCAGGATCACCCGGTCGTCGTCGCCGCCCGCCACCACGCTCCCGAGGGGCTGGGCGAGCGCACCCGCCAGCACGAGCATCGCCAGGGCTCCCAGGAGCCGCGCCCGGCTCGGTCCGCGAGACCCGCCGCCGGGGATGAGCAACGTCGCCGACGAGGCGGGGCGCCGGCCGCTCAGTGCCACCAGCGTCAGCGCCAGCACCGCGAAGACCGTCCCCTGCAGCCACAGCGAGTGCGGGTGGCGCACGCCGAGAAGCACGACGAGCGCAAGCAGCAGGATCGGCGTCGCCAGTGGCAGCACCACGCGTGCGGCCACGGGGAGGCGCGCCGCGCCGGCCAGCCGGACGGACCCGTCGGCGAGGAGCCCGGCGGCCAGACCGAGCACCCAGGGGAGCACGAGGAGCGGTCCGGCTCCGTCCACCGGCGGCAACGTCGTGAGGAGGTCCTTCCACCCGAACAGCAGCTGGTCGGCCAGCAGCGCCAGGGTGGAGGGCGCCGGCAGCCACGCAGCCGCACCCTCCGACCGCAGGCACAGCGGCCCGCCGAGCACTCCGAACACCACGATCGCCAGCGGCACGGCCGTCACCGGCGGCCAGCCCCGCGCCGCCACCAGGGTCGACACAGCCGCGCCGAGCACGAGGCCGGCGCAGCCGACGAGCAGGAAGCCCGCTCCGGAGTACGACGGGGCGAGGCCGGCCAGCGCGACGGCGCACAGCCCGAGCACCAACGCGAGCATCGGCCCAGGGATCAAGCGCGCCGCCACCCGCCGAGCCGGGATCATCGCAGGCTCCAGCGCAGCAGGCCGGGAAGATCGTCGCGGGCCCGCAGATGCACCACGCCCAGCCCCGCGGCATCGCCGACCCGGCTCGGCGCGGACGGGTCCACGACGACGGCGATGCGTCGTACCTCCGGGCTGAAGGCGGTCAGGGCCCGCTGCACCTCGGAGAACGGGGTGCCGGTGCCACTCACGCACAGCAGCAGGCTGGTGTCCGGCGCGGTCCGGGCGGCCGTCGCGGCCGTGGCGCTCACGCCCTGGGCCGCCGGCGTCCTCGCCAGGCCCGCCCGGCACACCGCGTCGAGCGTCCGCTGGCCGTCGACGCGCGTGGCGGCGACGGGGCCGCAGAAGAACGACGTCTCCATCTCGTCCACCGCCGCGCGGACCACGATGGACGCCGCCACCGACATGGCCGTCTCGAAGTCGTCCTCGGACGCCCAGGCCCGGGCGTCGTCGTCGACGACGACGCTGACATGGCTGCGGCGGGTGTCGAGGTACTGCCGCACCAGCAGCTGGTTCTCGCCGGTCGCGCTCATCGCCCGTGCCGACGATCGCCAGTGCACGTGACGAAGGTCGTCACCGGGGGCGTACTCGCGCAGGGCGTGGAACGCGAGGTCGCTGTGGGTGACCGCCTCGGTGGTCACACCCTCGAGATCGCGCAGCAGTCCGGCACCGAGCTGCTCGAGGGGCACCAGGGACGGCCGGACCAGGATCTCGTGGACGCCGGTGCGGGCGAGGTCACGCGAGAACAGGCCGAGAGGGTCGCCGCGTCGGGTCAGCACGGGGCCGACCTCGATCACGCCACGACGCTCGGCACGGATGGTGAACGGCTCCACATGGGCCGCCGCACTTCCAGGGACGGGGCTGCCGGACGAAGGGCTGCCGGACGAGGGGCCGAGCGCGGGGAGCGTGAAGCGGTGCAGCGCCGGGCCGACGGGGAGCTCGAGCGGGAGGGGCCAGGAGCGGCGCCCGGAGAGGTTGCGCACCTCCACGGCGGCGGCCACCGTGCCCCCGGCTGTGACCCTCGACGGATCGAGCGTCAGCCGGACGGCGAGCCGGGTGCGACCGACCAGGAACGGCAGCGCCATCGTCACCAGCACCGCGCAGGCCGCAGCCAGGACGGCGAGCTCGCGCCAGTGCGTCAGCCCCAGCCCGGCAGCCGCCAGTGCGCCGAGGGCGAGCACTGCCCACCCCGCCGGGTTGACGACCTCCAGGAGGGCCCGGATCCGGGTCAACCCGTCTGCCCGTGGACCGACGCGGTGCCGCCCGGGACGCGATCCTGGGAGCGATCCTGGCTCCGGGCCGCCGGGGAGCGGTCCGTGGGCGGGGCGATCAGGTCGAGGAGCCGGGCGATGACGGACTCGACGCTCACGCCGTTGAACTGGGCCTCCGCGTCGAGGAGCAGCCGGTGGCCCAGCACCGGGATCGCGAGCTCCAAGATGTCGTCGGGCACGACATGGTCCCGGCCGTCGGCGGCGGCCCAGGTCTTGGCGACCCGGACGAAGGCCAGGCAGCCGCGCGCGGACAGGCCGAGCCGGACGTGCGGTTGACGACGCGACTCCTCGGCGAGCTCCGCGACATAGGTGAGCACCGCCGGATCGACGTGCACCCCGTCGGCGAGAGCGGACATCTGCGCCACCGCGGCGGCGGTGATCACCGGCGTCACCAGCGCAGCCCGGTCGCGCACACCGGCGTTGAGCAGGAGCTCGACGGTCGCCGCGCGGTCGGGGTAGCCCACCGACGTCTTCATCAGGAAGCGGTCGAGCTGGGCCTCGGGCAGGCGGTAGGTGCCGGCCTGCTCGATCGGGTTCTGGGTCGCGATCACCATGAACGGACGGCCCACCTCACGCGGCTCGCCGTCGACGGTCACCCGGCCCTCCTCCATGACCTCGAGCAGCGCCGACTGGGTCTTGGGCGAGGCGCGGTTGATCTCGTCCGCGAGCACGATGCTGTGGAAGATCGGGCCGGGTCGGAACTCGAACTCCCCGCGATGCTGGTCATAGATCGTCACGCCCGTGACGTCGGAGGGCAGCAGGTCCGGGGTGAACTGGATCCGGGCGTGGCTGCCCTGGACGGTGTTGGCCAGGGCCCGCGCCAGCATCGTCTTGCCGGTCCCCGGGTTGTCCTCGAGCAGCAGGTGTCCCTCGGAGAGCAGGCAGGTCAGGGCGAGCCGCACCACGTGACGCTTGCCGAGCACGGCGCGCTCCATGTTGTCGGCGAGCTGATCGAAGGTCTGCTTGAACCAGGCCGCCTGGTCGGGAGAGATCGTCATCGTGGTCCTTTCGCGGGACACCGGGGTCTGCGGAGCGCTGAGGTCTGGTCTGCCGGGAGCCGGGCTTAGGAGTCCGGCCAGTCGTAGCGAGGCGAGGTGGCGCTCTGCCCGGCACGCGAGCAGCTCGCGGTGACCCAGCCGTTGGGGTAGCCGAAGTAGGCGGTGAGCTGCTTGCTCGTGTCACCCCCGACGGAGTGGGTGTTGCTGTAGGCGCCGTTGCTGCTGTTCAGACGGCAGGTGACGTCGCCGGAGAACTTGGTCGTGGTGATGACCACCCGGCCGCACGACGCGTGGGTGCAGTCGAGTGCTGAGGGATCGTTGGTGCACGCGTTGGCGCTGCCGCGCGGGCCGCACCGCGCTCCCCGGCTGACGCTCACGGTCGGGTCCGGCGCGTCCTTGGTGCGGTACGACGCCTGCTTGCTCACCCCGGGCCGCGACGGGGACGTGTCGGACAGGGTCACGGTGACGTCCTCGGTGTAGGCGTGCCCCAGGTCGACGTAGCCGCTGCTGACCGTGGCCTCGTCGACCGAGCTCGTCTCGAGGACGACGTCGCGGCGGGCGCTGCGGATCCGCACCCGGGCGGGGTCGCCGTTGTTGTCGACCGAGACCGACCAGCTGACGCGGGTCCCGTCGACCTGCGGCGTGATGCCCACGATGTGGCCCGAGGTCAGCGGTCCCCACGTCTGGACGTTCTTCGTCGAGGACTGCGAGCATGCGCCGCCCTCGTTGCAGACCTCGAGCCGGACGGCGTGCGTGCTGTCGTTGTCGGGCACCGTGAAGGACCGGGTCTGGGCCCCCGTCGCGGCGGTCCGGGTCACCTCGCGTCCATCGACCCAGAACTTGACGGTGGACTCGGCCCCCCGCGATGCCGGGACGGTGAAGGACGCCTGCGCCTGGTTGTCCTTCCCCGTGGCGCGCAGGGTCCAGTCCGCCCAGTCGGCGGGCTCCCCCACGGCCTTCCAGGTGGTCGCTGCGCCGGTCGCAGACTTGCCGCCGCCGTTGGTGACCTGCACGGCGTAGCGATAGTCGGTGCCGTCATAGGTGATCGCGGTGTCGTCGCAGGTGGTGCGCGACACGTCCGTGCACTGGGCCAGCGCGGTGCCGTTGCGCAGCACGGTGTAGGTCACGGGCCCGGGCCCGTTGGGCCGGACGGTCTCCGGCCACGACAGCGACACCGCGCCCTGGTCACCCGGGGTCTTCTCGTCGGTGACGGTCGGGGCCGGCGGCTCGGGTGGGGTCCCCACTGACTGGAACGCGGCGGAGCTTCGGGTCTCGCCGTCGGCGAAGGAGTTCTCGGCCCACACGGTGAAGACGTAGGAGCGGTTGTTGTCCAGCCCGGTCGCGGTCACGGCCGGTCGCGTCGACCGGGTCTGTCCGCCGGGCCAGGAGATGTGGTAGCGCAGGATCTTGGAGGTCCGCGTCGAGGGCGGGTCCCAGCGCAGCGACAGCTCGCCGTCCCCGACGCGCACCAGCCGGACCCGGCCCACGCGGCCCGGCTTGGCGTCGGGGGTGGCGCTCGCCGATCGTCCGCTCCACGACGACCAGCCGACCGCGTTGCGGGCGCGCACGGTGAACGTGTAGGCGCGACCGTTGGTCAGCCCGGTGACGTCGCACGCGGTGCTCGCGCACCGCGTGGTGGTGCCGTCGTCGGCGCGCACCTCGTAGGCACTCACCGGTGCGCCGTTGGCGTCGGGAGCCCGCCAGGCCAGCCGGACCTGCTCGCTGCGCACGCTGCGCCCGGGCACCGGAGCCGAGGGCGCGTCCGGGACGTTGAGCACCTCCAGCGACAGCACGCCCTCGACCTGTCGCTCGACGCCGGCGTCGCCGACCACGTCGGTCATCACCACGCGGAACTCCGCCCGGCCCTGAGCCTGCTCCGTGGTGGTCAGCACCAGGCTGGTGTCACCCTCGCGCTGCGCGTCCACGGGCAGGTCGGTTGTCTGGGTGACCTCCAGCAACCGGGGCACAGGATCGGCGACGCCCGCTCTCAGGTAGGGCGCCAGATCGAGGGTGCGACTCGTCCCGGCCCGCATGTCCGCCACCCGGATCGGGGCGAGGGAGGGGGGCGGGGACTTCACGACACGGATCCGGAGCCGGCCCGGCCGGGCGTCGCCGGCGCTCACCTGCAGCACGGCCTCGCTGCCGGGACGGGCGTCACCGTCCGCGGCCACCTCGATCACCTCGCCGCTCGGCTCGATGATCGACAGCCCCGCGACGGAGGTCTCCCAGTCGGCGTCGAAGGACAGCGCGCTCGCCTCGTCGGGCGTCCACACGTGGCACAGCGCGGCCACGTCGAGCCGCAGCCCGGCTGCCTGCGAGACCTCCACCGGCTGCTGCGGGCAGCGCAGGATCGGCACGGCGTCTCCGACCTGGACGGGTACGGCGAGCACCGCCCGGCGTGCGGCTGAACCGTCGGAGCGATCGTCGGAGGAGTCGCCGGCGGTGACCTCGAAGCTGACCGCGCCGGGGCCGGCGTACCGCTCGCCCGCGGCCACCTCGAAGGAGCCGTCGTCGGTGACGCTGGCCGCCACGTCGGCGACCGGGGAGGCCCAGACGCGGTCGCGCAGGGTGAAGCGGACCTCGCCTCCCGCGGGGTCGACCACGTGGTCGGCAAGGGTCTCGGTGACGCTCTCCCCCGGCTCCACCCGGATCACGCTGCCGGGCCGCACGTAGGGAAGGCCCCCGTCGGCCGCCGGCACGAAGAGCGAGGCGGTCGCCGCCCCGCCGTCGGCGTCGCTGACGGTGAACGGCAGCACCCGGGGGTGCTCGCCGCGCTCCACCGTCACCGACCCCTCGGCGAACGAGGCGCGCATGCCCGCGGGGGCCCGCACGTCGGTGACCCGCAGGGCGCTGGTCGGGCCGTCGGGGTCGTAGGCGGTGCGCAGCACGTCCACGGTCACGGTGTCGCCGTCGGCCGCATCACCGAAGGCGTCGAACACCACCGGTGGGTTGTTCCAGGGGCTCGCAGTGCGCAGCGTGACCGTCGCCTGCGAGGAGGCCAGCCCGTTGTCGATGCGATAGACCACCTCGAGGTTCTGCCCGGCCGTCTCCGGGGCGGTCAGCTCCAGCGGGCCGGTCTCGGAGGTGAGCTCCACCCCGTCGGGCGCGGACACCAGCGCGACGCTCACCCGGTCGCCGGAGGCGATGACGTCGTTGGCGAGCACGTCCACGGTGGCGAGCCGACCCGGCTCGACGGTGAGCGTGTCCGGCACGGCGAGCGGCGGCTGGGGGGTGTCGGGCGGGGCCACGGCCACGCGCGCGGAGCCGGTGGCGACACCGCCCATCGTGTCGCTCACGGTGTAGGTGAACTCGTCGGTCCCGGCACTTCCGGGGTAGGCGAGGTACTCCAGCGAGTTGGCCCCGTGACGCACCACCCGGCCCAGCGCCGGCGCCGAGTCGATGCCGAGCACCGTGACCGGGTCCCCGTCGGGGTCCACCCCCGCCCCCGGCACCCGCAGCCGCACGGTCTCCCCCGAGACCGTCCGAGCCTCCAGCACGGGAGGCTCCGGGAGCTGGTTCTCGCGCTCGCGCGGGACGACGCTCACCTCCAGCGTCCCGGGCGCCGAGCGTCCCGCGGGGTTGCTGGCGACGTAGCCGACCGTGAAGGTCTGCTCCTCGTCGAGATCGGCGGGCGCGACGTAGCGCACGAAGCGTCCCGCGACGTAGGCCTCCCCCGTCTCGACGTCGAGGTCGCCGGACGGCTGGACCGGGAGGCGGCCGGCCTCCTCCCCCGCGACGTCGCCGACCAGGCTCAGCGACTCACCCGACGGGCTGAAGTCGTTGTCCAGGACCGGCACGGTCACCGAGGCTCCGGCCCGGACCACCACCCGGTCGGTCTCGGTGACGGGGGTGTCGTCGCGCGGTGTCTCCCGCTGGGTGACCACGACCTCGCCCTGGATGCCCGAGCGCCGACCGTTGCTGATCGTGTAGCGGACGAGCTGGGGCGAGGGCGTGACGGTGCCCTGGCGCGCCGAGATCCGCAGCCAGCGACCGTCGACCACCGCGACGTCGAGCTGGTTGTCGGTGCGGGCCCAGCCCTGCTGGACGACGAGCATCCCACCGGTCGGGTCCACGTCGTTGGCGAGCACGTCGACCAGCGTCGGCGACTGCCCGTGCAGCGTGACGGTGTCCGGCATCGCCACCGGCTCCTCGGGCGGGGTCCGGGCCGGACGGACGTCGACGCGGATCCTGCCGGGCGCGAACGGCGCGTTGCCGTAGGCCACGTCGTAGTCGAGGAAGTAGGTTCGCGCTACGTCGGAGCGGAAGGTCAGGACGCCGTCGACGAGGTCGGTCTCGACGTCCGCCCCGCCGGTCGGGGCGACCTTCCCCGCCAGGGTCACCTCGGTGTCGGGGGTGACCGGGTCGGACCCGGGCAGGTCGTTGCCCAGCGGACGGATGGTGATCGGCCTGCCGACCTCGCCGGCCACCACATCGGGCTCCGCCACGGCCGCGACGGCCTGGCGGTCGCGCTTGTCCTGCACCCGGACTCTGACCCGGTCGGTGACCGGCGCGCCGATGCCGTCCGTCACGGCGTACTCGAGCGTGATCAGCCCCGCCCGCACCGGCGCGGTGAACCGGAGGCGGCCGCTGCCGGTGGTCCGCACCTCCGCACCGGGCGCGCCACCCAGCACCCGGGCGGAGTCCAGGCTCAGCGCGTCGCCGTCCTCCTTGTCCCGCCAGTCCGGGAGCACCGGAAGGTCGAGGACCCCACCCGACGGCACCGTCCACTCGCGCGGCTCGAACCCCTCGCGCAGGTGCGGGTCGGCGTTGGTCGACGGCTGCCGGGCGGTCACCGTCACGGTGGCGTGATCGGAGACGTCCTGCCGGCCGTCGTCGATGTGGTACTCGAACGTCGTGGTCCCGCTCGCCTGCTCCGGCAGTCGGATCTGGGCGGTCTGCCCGTCCGGGCTGATCGTCACCTCGGCACCGGAGCCGGACACGTCCTCGACCGAGCGGATCGAGAGCAGCCGCCCCCCGGGGGCCGTGTCGTTGTCGAGCGGGTGCAGCACGGTCGTGCGGCCGGGACGGGCACCGAACGCGTCCGGACGGGCCTCCGGAGGGCGCCGGTCGCCCGAGTCCTCCTTCTCGTTCTCCTCCTCGTCGTCCTCGTCGCGCACCTTGTTCTTGAACGCGTCCCAGTCGTCGAGCCGGGCCGGCTGGTCGGAGTCGATGTCCCACACCGCACCGGTGGCCCGGTCGTTGAGCAGGATCTCGTCGCGGTTCACGCGGAAGACCAGGTCGGTGGTGCTGGTGGCCAGCGAGGCCACGACCGGGTCGTCGTCCCCGCAGCGCGTCACCACCACGCCGGTCCCACCCGACCAGGCGCCGTAGACGCAGTCGCCGAGCCGGACGGGCTCGGCCGGTCGGCCGGCGACCCCGTCGGCCACGGTGCGCACGTCACCGGTCTCGAGGTCGACGGCCACGAGAGCGTCGGGACCGGCGACCAGGACCTCGGAGGCCTCGGGACCCGCCTGCTGCAGGACCGAGCCGGCCTCGACGCCCGCGCGAGCCCCGCCGACGACCTGCAGGGCGCCCTCGTCCGGGTCGAGCACCACGGGGGAATCGCCGACAGCGGACACCCCCGGGTCGAGGGTGCTCGCGGGGAGCTCGTGGTCGAGCGGCTCGGTGACGGCCGGCGCGAACCCGGTGCCGCGGGGCTCGAGGACCGTGACCGTGTCGTCGACCGCCGAGACCACCACGACGGCACCGTCCGAGGTCACGGCCAGGGCGGCCGTCCCCCCGGCCGTGGCACTGGGGTCCTGGTCGCGGTCGAGGCCACTCACCGGCGGTGCGCCCGTCGCGGTGTCGACGCGATCGGCCCACACCCTCCCGGTCGCCGGGTCGGCCACGGCGAGGGTGCCGCCCGCGAGCCGCACCTGGGCGCCCCCGGGGAGGGCGGCCACCTCGCCCTCCGGCTGTTGCACGCTCGCGGGGTCGATGGGGGCGATCAGTCCCTCGGAGACGTTGTGGCCGACCACGGCTGCGCCGTCCTGGACCACGTCGAGCGAGGTGTCGAGCTGGGCGAAGAGCGCGGCGTCGAGCTGCCCGATCGGCTTGTTCACCCGGCCGTAGAAGCCGTCGCGGCCGTTGGTGACCCAGATCCCGCCGTCGTTCAGCTGGGCGTCGTGCGCCTGGTAGCCGTCGGCGGAGACCGCGAACCAGACCAGTCCGCTGGCGGCCAGGGTCACCGCGAGCGCGGACGCGACGGCTCCCCGCCTGCGTCTGGCTGCTGCTGCGAAGCCCACCTAGCTCCCCCCGAGTCGGATCCGTGTGCTGCACGGAGCCTAAGGCAGGGCAACGGGCGGGCCTCAAGATGCCCCGAACCTCCCGGCAGCCGACGATATCGACCACAATGACCCGACAGGTCGGCCCAGCACGGACGCGGCCGACATGGGCGGAGCCGTTCCGGCTCCAGCCGACATGGGTGGAGCCGTCCCGGCTCCAGGGAAGGGGGCTCCCACATGGAACGTCGAGCACAAGCCGTGTACGTCGCTGGTCGCGGCACGCTCCTGGGACGCGGCGGTCGCTGGCTGCTGACCGACGCCCCTGCGGAGCAGCTCCCCGTCGAGCACCTGTGGGGGCTGCTCGAGGCCGACCCCACCGGACAGCAGAGCATCAGCCGCGCCGTGCTCGCGGCGCTCGAGGCCCACTTCGAGGGCCGGCTCCCCTCGCTCGTCCTCGTCGACCAGACCCCGGGGGCCGAGGAGATGGTGATGCGCGGTCGGGGCCAGGTCTCCGTCCGGGCGGGGATCCGAGCGGTTGCCGTCGGTCTCCCGGCGACCGGTCAGCGGCTGCCGCTCGTCGAGGGTGTCGTCGCCGCCGGCGGGATGGAGCTGGCCGCCGAAGCGTCCGACGGGGCAATCGACGGGGCAATCGGCGGGGCGTCCGGCGGGGCGATCGTCCCGGGGGCCGGGGCCACCGCCGCGCACCCCCTCATCGACCGCGTCCCACCAGCCGTGCTGCAGGGCCGGCCCGGCCGACGACCCTCGCCGCCCGTGCGTCGCCCGGATGCCCTGCCGTCGCGCCGTCCCGCGGCCGCACCGGTCGAGCCCGGAAGAACCACACGCCGTGGCGCCCCCCGGGTCCTGCCCCCGCGGATGGACGCGCCGGCCAGCCCCGCTCTCGCGGCCACCACGCCACCGCGCGAGCTCCTCGGCGGGCCAGACCACGACGGGCGCACCGCCCACCGTCGCGCTCCCGACCACCTGGGCCACCAGACCCGCGAGACCGTGCTGGCGTGGCTCTGCCCGGCAGGTCACGTGACGCCGGCCCACGCGCCGACCTGCCGCGTCTGCGGGGTGCCGGTGGCCGACCAGGAGCCCGCGCGCATCCCCCGGCCGCGGCTCGGCGGACTGCGCCTGCCCGGCGGGCAGGTGATCCCGCTCGACCGCGGCGTGGTCTTCGGACGCAAGCCCGAGCCGGTCGCCGGCGGCGAGGACTGGCCGCACCTGGTCCATCTGCCGGCCGGCTCGACGTACCTCTCCCGGGTGCACCTGCAGATCGAGCTCGACGGCTGGCACGTCGTGGCCCTCGACCTCGGCTCCCGCGGAGGCACCACGATCGCGCAGCGCGGCCGTCCGATCCAGCGCCTGCGCCCCCGCGAGCCGCACATCCTGGAGCCGGGCCAGGTGCTCAACCTGGCCGACGTCTACGAGGTCGTCTTCGAGGTCGACCCAGCTCCCGGCTCGGTGGCGACGGGCGACGTGGGCCGCCCCTCGTGAGCGGTCCGCACATCCCGGGCTTCACGTGCCTGGAGCACCTCGGCAGCGGCGGGTTCGCCGACGTGTTCCTCTACGAGCAGCAGTGGCCGCGTCAGCGGGTCGCCGTCAAGGTGGTGCGCCCCGACGTCCCCCTCACCGAGCGGGAGAAGGAGCTCTTCACCGCCGAGGCCGACGCCATGGCCCAACTGGCCGACCACCCCTACATCGTCTCGGTGATCACCGCGGGGACCACCGGTCCGGACGACGGCGGCCGCCCCTATCTCGTGATGCGCTACTGCCCGCCGCCCGACCTCGGGGTCAGGGTCCGGGCCACCCCGATGTCGGTGGGCGACGCGGTGAGCACCGGCATCAAGCTGGCCAGCGCCATCGAGACCGCCCACCGCGCCGGCATCCTGCACCGCGACATCAAGCCGAGCAACGTCCTGGTGACGACCTATCACGAGCCGGCGCTGTCGGACTTCGGCATCGCGGGCCGGATCGCGGACGTGGCCGGCGACCAGGAGATCCGGATCTCCTTCCCCTGGTCGTCGCCGGAGCTGATCGACGCTCGCTCCAACGGCTCGGTCGCCTCTGACGTCTATGCGCTGGGCGCCACAATCTGGAACCTGCTGGTCGGTCGCTCGCCCTTCAGCGTGCCCAACGGCGACAACTCCTGGACCGCGCTCACAGCCCGGATCCTGCACGCCCCTCCCCCCGCCACGCAGCGCGCCGACGTGCCGGCGGCGCTGGACCGCCTGCTCCAGCGCTGCCTGGCCAAGGACCCCACCCACCGCCCGGCCAGCGCACTGGAGCTGGCCCGGGATCTGCAGCGCATCGAGGCCGCCGAGGGCTTCTCCCGCACCCCCATCGCCGTCGAGGGGAGCACGCCCGACCGACCCCGGCCGGTGAGCACTGGCGCCTCGGCCGACGACCCCGACGCCACCCTCCTCAAGCCCGCCACCGTGGTCCCGAGCACGGGGACCGGCGCGGCAGATGCTGGGGCTGTGGCCGCTCCCGACACCGGCGCCGACTCGCGACGTCCCCGGACCGGGGCACTCGTCACGGCGGCCGTGGCGACCACGGCCCTGGCCGGCGTCGGGATAGCGCTGCTCGTCAACGCCGGCAGCGAGCGTCGCCCCGCCGACGCGGAAACGAGCCGGACACCCACATCGGCCGGCACACCGCTCCCCGTCGCGCCCGAGGCACCGCGAGCCGCGCCCCGGGTCGAGGGCTCCCGTGCGGGCGAGTCCGTGACGTTCAGCTGGCGCCCCGGCGAGCCCGGCCGGGCCGAGGACACCTGGGAGTGGCTGCGCGTGGACACCGGAGCGAGCGAGCGGGTGCGGAGCACGACGCTGCGCGTCGAGGCGGTCGACCGGGTCTGTCTCGAGGTCCGGCTGATCCGGGGCTCCTACGCCTCGCCGTGGGGACGGCGCTGTGTGGACTGAGGATGCGGAGTCGACTGAGGATGCGGCGTCGACGGAGCCTGCTCAGGCCCGGGCACTGCGTCGTACGAGCAGATAGGCGACGAGACCGGAGAGGGCGCAGAGCACGCCCAGGACCGTCATGTCGGCGAACCACTGGGCCGCGCCGGCGCTCCACAGCGCGTCCACGGTGGCACCGGGCCGCGCCTCGTCGGGCCGGGTCAGATCGAGGCTGACGGCGCACGCCGCATAGCCCCAGCGCGCAGGGGCCAGCCAGGCGAGCTGCTCGAGCACCGGCCGCCCCGCGATCTGCACCAGGGCCCCGGAGAGCACGAGCTGGACCATCACGAGGCCGACCAGCGCCGGCATCGTCTGCTCCGAGCTCGTGACGACCGCCGAGACGGCCAGGCCGACCACGGCCATGGTGAAGGCGAGCGCGCCGATGGCCACCGCGATCTCGAGCCCGCCCAGGCCGAACGCTCCGCCGTCGTCGGGCCCGGGGAGACCGCCGAGAGCCAGAGCCGTGACCAGCATCCCCTGCCCGAAGCAGGCGATGCCGAGCACCAGGATCTTGCTCATCAGGTAGGCGCCCGGCGACAGCCCCACGGCGTACTCGCGTTGGAAGATCGCGCGTTCCTTGACCAGCTCGCGGATCGTGACCGCGGTGCCCATCAAGGAGGCGGCCACGATCAGGATCGTCAGTCGCTGTCCGGCCTCGCGGGCGTCGAGGATGCCCTCGTCGCCCACCGTCTCGAGCAGCGACAGCCCGGCACTGCCCTGCACGACCCGGCTCAGCGCGCCCAGCACCACCGGCATCGCGATCAGCATCGTCAGCAGCAGCCGATCGGCCACGGTCACGGCCAGGGTACGCCGCACGAGCGTCGTCAGCTGGCGTGCGAAGGACTGCTGCGGAGGCGGAGCGACGGGGCCGTTGGCCTGCGGCGGGAGCATCCCGGTGTCCCCGGTCCAGGAGCCGCGGGGAGGCGGCGGGATCCGCTGCCACAGGTCCGGCTCGTCGAGCAGGTCGAACACCTGGGGATAGTCCCGGCAGCCGAAGTGCGCAAGGACCCCGGACGGCGGGCCGAAGTAGGCCACCCGACCGCCCGGCGCCAGGACCACGACGTTGTCGCAGACGTCGAGTGCCAGCACGGAGTGGGTCACCACCATGACCACACGGCCCTCGTCGGCGAGCGTGCGCAGCTGGTGCATGACGTCGCGGTCCAGGCCGGGGTCGAGGCCCGAGGTCGGCTCGTCGAGGAAGAGCAGCGGCGGCGCGGTCAGCAGCTCGGTGGCGATCGAGACGCGCTTCTTCTGCCCACCCGAGAGCTGGGTGCCGATCCGGTTGTCGACCTGACGGTCGAGCTGCATCTGGCCGACGACCTGCTGCACCCGGTGTGCCCGCTCGGCGCTCGTGGTGTCGGGCGGCAGCCGGAGCATCGCGGCGTAGGTGAGCCCCTGACGCACGGTCAGCTGCGGGTGCTGGATGTCCTGCTGGGGCACCAGGCCGATCTGGAAGCGCAGCTGGTCGTAGTGCGTGTAGAGGTCATGGCCCTGCCACACGACATTGCCGTGCGTGGCGGGGCTGAGCCCGGTGAGCGCCCCCAGCAGGGTCGACTTGCCTGCACCCGACGGTCCGATCACCGCGGTCAGGGTCGACGGCTCCAGCTGGAACGACACGCCGTCGAGCAGCCGCCGGTTGCCGTTGACGGTGGTCGTCAACCCGTCGACGAACAGGGTCATGTCGTGCCGGGTGAACCGGGCGATCAGCTGGAAGCCGTCCCAGTCGAAGGTCTGGTTGCCCAGGATCACCTCGGCGCCGGGGTGCAGCTCGACCGCCCCGACCACCCGCTGGCCGTTGACGAAGGTGCCGTTGAAGCTGCCGAGGTCGCGCAGCACGACGCGCTGCCCCAGCTCGAGCGTGGCGTGGCGCCGCGAGACCAGGGGGTCGTCGACGACGATGTCGCTGGTGCGGGTCCGCCCGATCGTGTAGACGGGGCCGGATCCCGGGGCCTGGCCGGGCGCCTGCGGCATCACCGTCTGTCCGTGGGCGAGCTGTCCCGGTGGGGTGCGCGGTGCGCCGAGCACCTCCACCGCCAGCTCCGGGCCGCCCTGCGCGCCGAGGCCGATCAGCACGGGCCGGCCGGGCATCAGCTGCTCGTGGGCGATCCGCCGCCCGGCCAGGAAGGTGCCGTTGGTGCTGTCGAGGTCGACCACGAACCATCCGCCCCCGCTGCGGCGCAGCTCGAGGTGGCGCCGGGAGACGTCGTCGTGGGTGACGACCACGTCGGCGGACGGGTCACGGCCCACCAGCACGCTGGCGGCGTCGAACTCGCGCGTGGCCTGGGCGTGCGAGACCTTCAGCCGGGGCGCGGCGGGCGGCTGGTTGTTCGTCATGGTCCCCCGTGCGGCTGTCAGCGATCGATGTTGCGCGACACCGTAGTCGAATCGCTCAGCCAGCTCACGATCTCCTCGCCCGCGCGGACCCCGGCGTGCCGCGTGACCGACAGCCCCTGCGGCGCCCATCCCTGCTCGTGCAGCTCGCCGTGGGCCGGCCGGATCGCCCGGTCGGCGAAGCCGAGGATGCCGCGGTCCAGCAACGAGTCGCCGGCCGCCAGCACCGTCGCCGCGCCGGTGCGCCGGGCCAGCTCGGCGAGCGCGGCCTCCTTGGTCAGCCCGCGCGGAATGGCGTAGGCCTTGCGTCCCTGCACCGACACGACCCAGCCGAGCCCCTCAGCGACGGCTGCCAGCTCGGCATACCAGGCGGGCTCGACCTCGTCGGGCTCGAAGACCGCGTAGACGAAGCACTCCTCGGCATCTCTGACCTTGCGGACCCAGGGCCGCTCCAGGACCGGCGCCAGGGCCTTGGCCGCCTCGTCGTACGACGCGTCCCCGGCCAGGTTGGCCTCGACCTGTGCGCGCCACCGCGGGCAGGGGCGCCCCTCCTCGAGGATCACTGCGCCGTTGGTCGTGACGGCGTAGCGCGCCTCGACGCCGGGGATCCGGACCCGGGAGTACTGCGCCACCGTGCGCGTCGTGACCGGAACGAACACCGAGGTGCGGCTGAGCTCGGCCAGCTCGGCCACGGCACTGGCGCTCATGAAGCTGATCGGCTCACCCTCGAAGATCTCCACGCAGACCGGGTCGGCCGACGGCTCGCCCAGCCGCATCGCGGTGGCGGAGTAGATCAGCGTGCGATCGAGGTCCGAGGCGACCAGGACGGTGGAGGGGGCTGAGCCGGATTCGGGGGCGGGCGGTGTCACGAGGAGTCCTTCTCGGTGGGGCGGATCAGGCCGACGCAGCTGTAGGGCAGCCCCTCGACGGGCACCACCTCGACGCCGCGCTCGGCGGCGAGCAACTCGACGTGGCGCAGGTCGGCGCGGCGCTCGGGGTTGACCACGACCTTCCACGGCACTCGGCGCAGCAGCACCCGGGTGGTCTCCCCCACCCCCGGCTTGACCAGGTTGATGTGCGGCAGGCCGTGCTCGGCGCGGATCCGCTCGGCCGCCTGCCAGCCGACCCAGGTCGGCGTCCGGTCGGTGGCGAGCAGGCGCTCGGTCTCGACGGCGACCGCGTCCGCGACCGCGTCGTACTCCGCCGCGACCCGGTCGAGGTAGAGCCCGGAGACGTCCTCGGCGGCCAGGTCGGCATAGAACTTCGCGCCGTGGAAGTCGTCCGGGCCGATCAGGTCCCGGTTGAGCACCGTGCGCGAGACCAGGCCGGAGACCGTGGAGTTGAGGCACGCCGAGGGGATCAGGAAGTCGTCGCGGGTGCCGTAGAGCTCGACGCACTCGCCGGGATCCGCCAGCACCGCGAGGTCGCTGCGGAAGCCACCCCCGCCATCCGGGCCGACCGCGTCGAGACCCAGCGCGGCATTGGCCTCCTCGACGGCCACCGCGAACTCACGGGTGATCGCCCCCTTGCCGGTCCACCCGTCGACGAAGAGGATGCGCGCGGGGTCGTAGCGGTCGGCGAGGTGGCGCATCGCGACCAGGTCGATCCCGCGGTCGCGCACGATGCTGATCGTGTAGTGCGGCCAGTCCAGCCCGCGCCGCCGCGCCCAGCGCCGCATCAGCACGCCGATCGGCGTGCCGGCGCGCGCGAGCGAGACCAGCACGAGGTCGTCGCGCCCGCGGGTGGCCATCGCCAGCTCGGTGACGGTGCCGACGGCCGTCGCGACCCGCTCCGCCACCTCGTCGAGCTGCTCGTGGAAGAGCCGACGATAGGACTCCTCCGGCTGGTACTCCACCGGCAGCGACTCCGCGTAGTGGGCCTCGCCCGACTGGATCGCCCGCTCGCGGGTCGCCAGGTCGGCCTCGAGCCGCACGTGGGAGAGGTCCTTGAGCAGCCAGGTCACCTCGTCGGCGGCGTAGGAGCCGAACTCCGGTCCCCTCAGCTCCAGGGGCCGGCCGGTGGCGACCGGCAGCACCACCGGCCGCACGGACGCGGCGTACGGCGCGAGCTGCTCGAGAAGGCCGCTCACCCCGGCCGACCAGCTGGGCGCATCGAGCACGACCACGATGTCGCTCCAGCGCTCGCTCGCCACGTTGTAGGCGAAGCGCTCACCAGCGTCGGCGTCCCGGTCGTGGGAGCCGAACGCGATGCCGGAGCGCACGGCGTACCCGTCGCTGTCGCGCACCTGCACCGGTGAGCGGGTGGTGCTGGAGAAGCGGACGGTGGCGCTCTCGTGCCGGCGCTGCAGGGCGTCGGCGACCATTAGCGGAGCGTGCATCAGCTCCTCGGTGCCCAGCACCAGCACGCGATCGCCCACGAGGCCGGACAGCTCGGCCGCCGTCGCCTCGGCGGCCCTCTCCAGGGCTGCCTCGTCGGCAGGGGTGAAGCCGTGTCGTCCGCCCTCGCGGACCCCGACCGGCCAGCTGCGCAGCGCCGGGACCTGCGCCGCCCGCTCGTCCGGGGCCGGCGCGCCACCCTGCGGCGGCAGGTCCGCCACCCTCGCCACGGCGTCGTCGGGCACCACCACCTCACCGGAGGCCAGGGCCACCACCTCGATCGTGACGCCGAGCTCGGCAGCGACGGCCGCCATCCGCTCGCGGTCGGCCGGCCGGCGCATGTCCACGAGGGCGGCGATGACGTAGGTGGAGCGCGGGTGGACGGCGTGCAGGGCGCGGATCGTGTTGAGCGCGGTGCGTCCGGTGGAGAGCTCGTCGTCGACCAGCACGACGGGGCCCGCTCCCGTCAGCAGGGCAGGATCCTCGGCCAGGACGAGGTGCTCGGTGGCGTGGGAGTGCGCCTCCTCGAAGTCGAGGACCGGTCGATAGCCGGTCACCCGCCGCCGGGTGGAGTGGATGACCGGCAGCCCGAGGGCCCGCGCGACGAGGTGACCCAGGCCCGTGGCCGTCTCGGCATAGCCCAGCACCAGCCCGGCCACGTCCAGGTCGGCACCATCGGCGCCGGCTGCCGTCGCCACGGCGTCGTCGACGGCGGCAGCCAGCTTCACGACGTCCCCCTGCCCGCGCAGGACGTCGCCCAGGAGGGCCGGCAGCTCCCGGTCCGCGTCCAGGTCCCTCCCGAGCGCGGCGGCGGCCCGCAGACCGAGCAGGAGCCCCGCCGAGCGGACCACCCTCGGGTCGGTGGGGACGTGCTTGGCCAGCACCCGGGAGACCAGCAGGTGGGGGCGCTTCGGGTTGATCCGCAGAGCGAGCCCGACCAGGTCGTCAGCGGCCAGGCCCGGCAGCAGCCCGGCGTCGTGCACCAGCACCCCCACCCGCTGCCGCACCCAGTCACCGCTCCAGCTCACAGCCCCACGCTCGCTTCGAGAAGGTCCACGAAGGTGACGTCCTCACGGACCACGCCGAAGGCCCGAGCCCGCTGCAGGGTGCGCTCGGCCCAGGCGGTGTGCGGACTCGCCTCGTTCATCTTGTTGCCGTACTTCGACGCCGAGACCCCGCCGCCGCGGGAGGCCGCGGTGACGTCGAGCGCGTCGACGTAGTCCTCGTGGGAGACGACCGAGAGCGCGTGCACCGCCGGCACGTGGCTGGGGTGGATGACGGTCTTGCCGGTGATCGCGTTGGCCTGGTCCAGGACGACCTCGCGCATCAGACCGTCGAGGCCCTCGCTGATCAGGTTGCGACGCAGCAGCCGCACGGAGTGCTCCACGAAGGGCGTCTCACGCAGCTGCGGCTTGAAGAGTCGCTCGCGCGTGTCGAAGTGCTCCCACACCGGGCCGGTGATGACGTGGCCGGTCCCGTCCCGGCGGCCGAGCATGTTCACGATGTCGCCGATCACCGCGGCCACCGCGGCCACGTCGTACACGGTGATGTCGGGCTGGCGACGCAGACCCAGCAACGAGCTCAGGTCGGTCGCGCCGATGCGTACGGCGAGCACCTGGGCGGGCGAGGAGGCGAGCGCCTCCCGGATGCCGACCAGTGCGTCGGTGCGGGTCTCGAGGTGGAAGACCTCGGGCGACTCGATCACCGGCATCACCCGCAGCCTGCGGCCGACCGTGCGTGAAGCCGAGGCGACGGCCTCCAGGAAGGGAACTCCCCGGCCGGCGGTGAACTTGGGGATCACGAAGCCGTCCACGTGGCTGGCCAGCTCGCCCAACGCATCGACGAGCCGACTCACCTGATCGGGCTCGCGGACCCGCACGAACACCAGCGGACGCTCCTCGTCCGAGGTGAACAGGCCGGTGAGCTGCTGGGCGAGGTTCTTCTCCGCGACCTCCACGTCGGCGTCGGCGATGGCGTCCTCGAGGCAGAGCACCGAGGAGACCACCCCCCGACGATAGGCCGCGGGCAGGTCCTGCTGGATCGTCGGACGGGTCGCGGGCGAGTAGAGGGTCGCTCCGAGAGCCACGGCGAGGAAGTCGCGGTCGGCGTCGCGGTCGAACTGCTCAGGCGCTCGATGGAACAGGCGGTCGGCCGTGCTCTCGTCGAGGAAGTCGAAGTGGCGCAAGAGGGGGTCTCCCTGTTCCGGGCGTGCGAACGGCTCCGGGGTCCCGGCCGCTCGATGAGAATACGGTCGTCTCCCCAACCCCCGGTGTCCACCGCGTGAACGCGGGCCAGTCAGGGGGGCCAGTCAGTGGGGCCCATCAGCGGGTCCCGTCACTGTGAGGCGCGGAAGTCGTCCACCAGGCGGCGTACCCGCTCCTGCAGCTGTTCGGCCCGGCGGTGCAGCGCGAGATAGTCGGGGTGGGTCGGCTCGAGCAGCGACTCCATGTCGATCAGCTCACGCGCGATGGCGTCCAGTCGGTCACCCCAGGGCTGCGGCGCCACCTGCCGACCACGCATCACCAGGTAGCGGGCGTCGCGCACACTGAACCGGGCCCGTTCGAAGAGCCCTTGCGGCTCCTTGCGCACCGAGCGAAGCAGCTCGAGCCGCTCACGGGGACCGTCGACCAGCGTCTGCGTCCGCTCGAGGGTCTCCTCGAGCTTCGTGAGCTGGCCCAACGCACCGACGACGTCACCCGAGCGGTGCAGCCGATCCAGGTCACGCAGCTCGATGCGGGCTCGCTCGAGTCCGGCCTCCACGTCGCGCTCCTGCTCGGCGATGTCGCGCCAGTTGCCGAGCGAGAACTCCCGTCGCAGCTGGCCCATCGACTCCGACACCGACGCCGCCCGGTTGGTCATCGCGTCGATCCGCGTCGCCAACGAGGGGATCCGGTTGCGCAGTGTCGCTGCGCGCTGGGGCAGCTCGGTGGAGAGCCGCTCCGCCTCGGCCGCCAGCCGCTCCACGGTGCGCGCCGGCTCGTCGGCCTGCTCGGGAGTGAGGTGCTCGGCGATCTCCGAGAGCTTGCGTGCCGCCAGCGCAGCCCGGGCCAGAGCCTCGTCGGCGGCCGGGAACTCGTGGCCACCCTCGCGCATGGCACGCCACGCCCGCTCTGCGCGGGCAGCCGCGGCGGCCGCCTCGTCGACGCGCCGGCGCACCTGGGCGCGGGTCTCGCCGAGCCGACGCAGCTCGGGCCCGAACCGCCCCAGATAGTCCTCGAGCTCGTCGGCCAGCCGCCCCAGTCGAGGGGTGAGCTCGGCGAAGGCCGGCGTCGCCTGCTGGATCTGCGGGAGCAGCGACTCCTCCAACGGGTCGAACCGGTCGAGCAGGTCGAGGTAGGCGAGGATCGCCGCGTGGGCCTCCTCGTCGAGGCGCTCCCAGCCCGGCACCACGCCCGTCGTCCGGGCCCGGTCCGGGAGCAGCGCGGCGTAGGACGTCACGGTCGTGCCGATGTCACGCTGCAGCTGGTCGACCCGATAGAACTGCTCCTGCAGGTGGGCCCGCGCCTCCTGGGCGGCCTCGAGCGGCGTGGGCGGAAGGCGGCGTGAGCCTTGCCTGCCCGCCCAGTTGTTGCTCATGGCGTCATCGTACGGAAGGGCCCTCGCCGAGCCCCGCCGAGCCTCAGCCGATGCTGACGCCGTAGTCGCGCGCGATGCCCGCGAGCCCGCTGGCGTAGCCCTGACCCACGGCCCGGAACTTCCACTCGCCGTTGCGGCGGTAGAGCTCGCCGAACACCATCGCCGTCTCGAGCGAGGCGTCCTCGGAGAGGTCGTAGCGGGCGAGCTCGCGTTCGTCCTCGGCGTTGACGACGCGGATGAAGGCATTGACGACCTGGCCGAAGCTCTGACGACGGGCGTCGGCGTCGTGGATCGAGACGACGAAGACGATGCGCTCGACGTTCGCAGAGAGGTGCTCGATGTCCACCTCGACGACCTCGTCGTCGCCCTCGCCCTCGCCGGTGAGGTTGTCACCGGTGTGCTGGACGGCGCCGTCGGGCGAGGTGAGGTTGTTGTAGAAGACGAAGTGGCTGTCGCTGAGCACCTTGCCTTCCGAGCCAACCAGCAGGGCGGACGCGTCGAGGTCGTAGTCGGCACCCGTGGTGGAGCGCACGTCCCAGCCGAGGCCGACGCGAAGCCGGCGCAGCACTGCGCCACCGGCCTCCTTCGCCAGCGAGACGTTGCCGCCCTTCTGCAGCGTGACTGCCATTCCTCATCCCTCCAGATCGATAGTGCGCCGACTGGTCAGACGGCGACCTTGTGGCTCTCCTCCGGGTGCAGCTTGTTGGCCCGCACGCTCCAGGCCAGCGAGGACAGGATGAACGCGACGCCGATCAGGCCGGTGATGATCTCGGGGATCTCGTACTTCATGGTGATGAACAGCAGGACCGCCAGCGCGCCGATGGCCCAGTGAGCGCCGTGCTCGAGGTAGCGGAACTCCGAAAGCGTCCCCTTGCGCACCAGGAAGACGGTGATGGACCGGACGTACATGGCCCCCACGCCAAGACCCAGCGCGATGATGATCGGGTCCGAGGTGATCGCGAACGCGCCGATCACGCCGTCGAAGGAGAAGCTCGCGTCGAGCACCTCAAGGTAGAGGAACATGAAGAACGCGGCCTTGCCGGTCGCCAGCACGACCGCGCCGGTGGACCCAGTCGAGGTCGTCTCCTCCTCGTCGTCATCGATCAGGCCGGAGCTCTGGGCGAAGACGTCGCCGAGACCCTTGACCACCAGGTAGGTGAGCAGACCCAGGATGCCGGCTGCGAGCACGCTGCCGAGGTTCTCGACGTCGAAGCCCCAGGCGATCAGCAGCAGCAGCCCCAGCGCCAGGATGACCGCGGCGCCCTCCAGGCTGCCCAGGTTCGTCATCCGGCGCTCGATGGGCTCGAGCCAGTGGTGCTCCTTTTCCTGGTCGAAGAAGTAGTCGAGGAAGATCATCATCAAGAACATGCCGCCGAAGGCGGCGATCATCGGGTGCGCCTCGTGCAGGATGTGGGCGTAGGTCTCCTGGCCGGCCGGGACGTCCTCCCCCATCATCGCCAGATCCCACGCCTCGAAGGGGGCCAGCCCCGCGGTCGCCCAGACCACGACGAACGGGAACACCAGCCGCATCCCGAAGACCGCGATGATGATGCCCACCGTCAGGAACATCTTCTGCCAGAACGGCGACATCTTCGACAGCACCTTGGCGTTGATCACGGCGTTGTCGAAGGAGAGCGAGACCTCGAGCACGATGAGGATGCTGGCGATGGCGACGCCCGTGAGGCCGCCGTACCAGAAGGCTGCCGCCAGGCCGACGATCGTCACGCCGAACGACCAGCCGAAGGTCTTGAGGATCAACGCAGTTCCTTTGTCAGTGAAGAAGTGAGGGACCAACCGCCCGACGGGCGATGAGCGCCGGCGTCAACCTACCGGCCGCCGAAAGGCACGCCGAGCGACGTCAGCATCGCCTCGCCGCCGTCGAGTGCGGTCAGCACCCAGGTGCCCGTGTCGGTGAGTGTCATGGTGTGTTCGAAGTGGGCGGCCCAGGACCCGTCGGTGGTGACCACCGTCCAGTCGTCCTCCAGCACCTCGGTCTCCTGGCTGCCGAGGGTGACCATCGGCTCGATCGCCAGGGCCAGCCCCCGCACCAGCTTGGGACCCCGGCCGGCCCGGCCGTAGTTGGGCACGTTGGGCGGCAGGTGCATCTGCGAGCCGATGCCGTGTCCCACGTAGTCCTCGAGGATCCCGTAGGTCCCCCGGGAGCGGACGTGCGACTCCACCGCGTGCGAGATGTCGGTGACCCGTCCCCCTAGTCGAGCAGCGGCGATGCCGCGCCACATCGCCTGCTCCGTGACGTCCATCAGCTCGAGCACGTCGGCGGCCACCTCCCCTACCGCCACAGTGATGGCCGCGTCGCCGTGCCAGCCGTCGACGATCGCCCCGCAGTCGATCGAGATGACGTCGCCGTCCGCCAGCACCCGAGCATCGGGGATCCCGTGCACCACCACGTCGTTGACCGACGTGCAGATCGAGGCCGGAAAGCCGTGGTAGCCCTTGAACGAGGGCGTCGCCCCCGCGGAGCGGATGCTGTCCTCCGCGATGGCATCGAGCTCGGCGGTGCTGACTCCGGCGCGTGCCGAGCGTCGCATCAGCTCCAGCGTCTCCCCGACGACGAGGCCGGCGCGACGCATCGTGTCGATCTGCTCAGCGGTCTTGATCTCGACGCCGCGGTCGCGAAAGCCCATGAGTGGGCTAGGAGCCGAGTGAGTCGAGCGCGGCGAAGATCCGACCGGTGACCTCGTCGACCTCACCGATGCCGTCCACGCGCACGAGCAGCCCGCGCTTCTCGTAGACCTCGATGAGCGGCTCGGTCTGCTCCTGGTAGATCGCCTGACGGTGGCGCACGACGTCCTCGGTGTCGTCGGTGCGTCCCTCGACCTGGGCGCGCTGCAGCAGCCGCTGCACCAGGTGCTCGTCGTCCACGGTCAGCACGAGGACGGCGTCGAGGTCGACGCCGGCGGCGCCGAGCATGCCGTCGAGCTCCTCGACCTGCGCGACCGTGCGCGGGTAGCCGTCGAGCAGGAAGCCGGGCTTGGTGTCATCCTCGTCGAGACGGGCGTGCACCATCGCGTTGGTGACCTCGTCGGGGACGTAGTCGCCGGCATCCATGTAGCGCTTGGCCTCGACGCCGAGAGGAGTCCCCTCGGTGACGTTGGCGCGGAAGATGTCGCCCGTCGAGATGGCGGGGATGCCGTAGCGGCCGGCGATGATCTTCGCCTGTGTGCCCTTGCCGGCACCAGGCGGGCCCATGATGATGAGGCGCATCAGCGGAGGAACCCTTCGTAGTTGCGCTGCTGGAGCTGGCTCTCGATCTGCTTCACCGTGTCCAGCGCGACGCCCACCATGATCAGGATCGAGGTGCCGCCGAACGGGAAGTTGGCGTTGGCCTCGATCAGCACGAGGGCGATCAACGGGACCAACGAGATCAGACCGAGATACAGAGCACCCGGCAGCGTGATCCGGGACAGGACGTAGGACAGGTAGTCCTCGGTCGGCTTCCCCGCCCGGATCCCGGGGATGAAACCGCCGTACTTCTTCATGTTGTCCGCGACCTCCGTGGGATTGAAGGTGATCGAGACGTAGAAGTAGGTGAAGAAGATGATGAGCGCGAAGTAGACCGCCATGTAGTAGGGCGTGTCTCCGTTGACGAAGTTGTTCTTCAGCCACGTGACGACCGGGTTGTCGGTGGAGTTGTTGAACTGCACCGCCATCGACGGCAGATAGAGCAGCGAGGACGCGAAGATGACCGGGATGATGCCGGCCTGGTTGACCTTCAACGGGATGTAGGTCGAGTTGCCGCCGAACATCTTGCGTCCGACCATCCGGCGCGCGTACTGCACGGGGATTCGCCGCTGAGCCTGCTCGATGAAGATGACCGCGGCGATCAGGATCAGGCCGATGACCATCACGGCACCGAACGTGAACCAGCCCTGGCCCTTCTGGACCGCCCACAGCGAGGACGGGAAGGTCGCGACGACCTGGGTGAAGATCAGGATCGACATGCCGTTGCCGATGCCGCGCTCGGTGATCTGCTCACCGAGCCACATGATGACCGCGGTGCCGGCGGTCATCGTGACCACCATGATCAGGAACGTCGAGGTGCCGTTGTCCCACAGCAGCGGCTGCTCGCAGGGCAGCAGCTGGCCCGAGCGGGCCAGGGCGACGATGCCGGTGGCTTGGAGGACCGCCAGCGCGAGCGTGAGGTAGCGGGTGTACTGCGTGATCGCACTCTGCCCGGCCTGCCCCTCCTTCTTCAGCGCTTCGAGCCGTGGGATGACCACGACGAGCAGCTGCAGGATGATGCTGGCGGTGATGTAGGGCATGATCCCGAGCGCGAAGATCGTCAGCTGGAGCAGCGCCCCACCGGAGAACAGGTTGATCAGCCCGTAGACCCCCTCTGTGCCTGCGGAGTCGAGGCAGGTCTGCACGTTGCGCACGTGCACACCCGGGGCCGGGACCTGGGACCCGAGACGGAAGATCACGATGATCCCAAGGACGAACAGCAGCTTGCGCCGCAGATCCGGTGTCCGAAAAGCGTTGGCGAACGCGCCTAGCACGAGATCCTCTTTCTCCAGGCATGGTGTGGCTCCAGCAGTGCGCCGCTGAGCCCGGGGCAGCCTAACAGGCAGGCCCGCATGGTCCGGCATGCACACCGGGGCGCAGCCGACCGTCCAAGCGGATGGTCAGACTGCGCCCCGGCGCGAGTGACGTGCAAGCTCCTCAGAGCACCGTGGTGGTGCCGCCGGCAGCCTCGATCTTCTGCTTGGCCGACGCGGAGAACGCCTGAGCGCTCACCTGCGCAGCCACGGTGATCTCGCCCTGGCCGAGGACCTTGACGGGGTGACCGGAGCGCACAGCGCCCCGGGCCACGAGGTCCTCGACGGTGACGGTGCCACCCTCGGGGAAGAGCTCCGAGAGGCGGTCGAGGTTGACCACCTGGAACTCGACCTTGAACGGGTTCTTGAAGCCCTTGAGCTTCGGAAGCCGCATGTGCAGGGGCATCTGGCCGCCCTCGAAGGCAGCCGGAACCTGGTAGCGAGCCTTCGAGCCCTTGGTGCCTCGTCCGGCGGTCTTGCCCTTCGAGCCCTCACCACGACCCACGCGGGTCTTGGCGGTCTTGGCTCCGGGAGCAGGACGCAGGTGGTGCAGCTTCAGCGTCATCAGTCGACCTCCTCGACCGTCACCAGGTGACGGACGGTGTGGACCATGCCCCGGATCTCCGGACGGTCCTCCTTGACGACCACGTCGCCAATCCGCTTGAGACCGAGCGTGCGCAGGGTCTCGCGCTGGTTGGCCTTGCAGCCGATCTTGGACTTCTTCTGCTCGACCTTCAGGCGTGCCATCAGTTGGTCACCCCCGCCACACCTTCGGCACGCGCCCGAAGCAGGGCGGCCGGAGCGACGTCCTCCACGCGCAGGCCGCGGCGAGCGGCCACCGCCTCGGGCTCCTCAAGCATCTTGAGGGCCTCGACGGTCGCGTGAACGATGTTGATCTGGTTGGACGAGCCGAGCGACTTGCTCAGCACGTCGTGGATACCGGCGCACTCGAGCACCGCACGCACCGGGCCACCGGCGATAACACCGGTACCGGGAGCGGCGGGACGGAGCATGACCACGCCCGCGGCCTTCTCACCCTGCACAGGGTGCGGGATGGTGCCCTGGATGCGAGGGACGCGGAAGAAGCTCTTCTTCGCCTCCTCGACACCCTTGGCGATCGCCGCGGGAACTTCCTTGGCCTTGCCGTAGCCGACGCCGACGAGTCCTTCGCCATCGCCCACGATCACGAGGGCGGTGAAGCTGAAGCGACGTCCACCCTTCACGACCTTGGCGACACGGTTGATCGCGACGACTCGCTCGATGTAGGCGGTCTTGTCGGCAGCCTGGCCGCGACGGTCGTCGCGATTGCCACGCCGCTCGCCACCGGCGCGTCCGCGCTGGGGTCCGCTCATGAGACTGTTCCTCTTCTCTCTCTTGCTGTCTTCGCGATCAGAAGGACAGGCCGCCCTCGCGGGCCCCGTCTGCCAGGGCCGCGATGCGACCGTGGTACTTGTTGCCGGCCCGGTCGAAGACCACCGACTCCACGCCGTTCTCCTTGGCCCGCGCGGCGACGAGCTCGCCCACACGCTTGGCCTTGGCCGTCTTGTCCCCGTCGAGGGAGCGCAGGTCGGCCTCCAGCGTCGAGGCCGAGACCAGCGTCTTGCCGACCAGGTCGTCGACGACCTGGGCGGTGATGTGCTTCGACGACCGGGTGACGACGAGACGCGGACGCTCGGCGGTACCGGAGATCTTCTTGCGGCCTCGAACCTGCCGACGCAGACGCGAGCGGACGCGCGAAGCGGTGTGCTTGTTGTTCTTCAGTGAGATCGCCATGATCACTTACCAGCCTTTCCGACCTTGCGGCGGATCTGCTCGCCGGCGTATCGCACGCCCTTGCCCTTGTAGGGCTCGGGCTTGCGGAGCTTGCGAATGTTCGCGGCAACCTCACCGACAGCCTGCTTGTCGATGCCCTGGACCGAGAGCTTCGTGGGGCCCTCCACCGTGAAGGTGATGCCCTCAGGAGCGTTGAACGTGATCGAGTGCGAGTAGCCCAGCTGGAACTCGAGCTGGGTCGGGCCCTTCGACAGGACGCGGTAACCCACGCCCACGATCTCAAGCTTCTTCTCGTAGCCCTCGGTCACGCCGGTCACCATGTTGGCGATGAGCGTGCGGGTCAGACCGTGCAGCGAACGGCTCTCACGCTCGTCGTTGGGGCGCTTCACCTCGAGGACGTTGTCCTCGTTGCGCTCCACGACGATCGGGGCAGCCACGGTGTGCGACAAGGTGCCCTTGGGACCCTTGACGGTCACGGTCTGGTGCGGGCCGGCGTCGATTGCGACGTCGACACCCGACGGGACCGTGATGGGGAGTCTGCCAATGCGCGACATGCTTTACGTCTCCTTCTCGGTCTCGTCGTTACCAGACGTAGGCGAGGACTTCCCCACCCACGCCCTTCTTGTTGGCCTGGCGGTCGGTCAGCAGGCCCTGGCTCGTCGAGATGATCGCGACGCCCAGTCCGCCGAGCACCTTCGGAAGACCCGTGTGCTTGGCGTAGACCCGGAGACCGGGCTTGCTGATCCGGCGAACGCCCGCGATGGAGCGCTCCCGGTTCCGGCCGTACTTCAAGGTGATGGTCAGCGTCTTGCCGACCTCGCCCTCGGCGGGCTCGGTCACGTCGTACGACGTGATGTAGCCCTCCTGCTGCAGGATGTCAGCGACACCCTGCTTGAGCTTGCTGTACGGCATGGACACCGCATCGTGGTACGCCTGGTTGGCGTTGCGCAGACGCGTGAGCATGTCTGCGATCGGGTCAGTCATCGTCATGGCCGGATAGGCCCTTTCTCCACCGTGGTTTCGTCCCGCGTGCCGGGAACGACCTTCAGCGATCGTTGTGTGGTTCGGTGATCGAGCCTGTCGAGATCACTCAGCCGGCTCGAAGAGGTCATTACCAGGAGGACTTGGTGACGCCCGGCAGTTCGCCGCGGTGTGCCATCTCCCGCAGGCAGATGCGGCACAGACCGAACTTGCGGTAGACCGCCTTCGGCCGGCCGCAGCGCTGGCAGCGGGTGTAGCCGCGGACAGCGAACTTCGGCTTGCGCGCGGCCTTGACCCTCAGGGAAGTCTTCGCCATGTCAGTTCTCCTTGAAGGGGAAGCCGAGCTGCTTGAGCAGCGCGCGTCCCTCGGCGTCGGTGGTGGCCGTGGTCACGACGGTGATGTCCATGCCGCGCGACCGGTCGACCTTGTCCTGGTCGATCTCGTGGAACATGACCTGCTCGGTGAGCCCGAAGGTGTAGTTGCCACGACCGTCGAACTGGGTGCCGCTCAGACCGCGGAAGTCGCGGATGCGGGGCAGGGCCAGGGACAGCAGGCGGTCAAGGAACTCCCACATGCGGTCGCCGCGCAGCGTGACGTGCGCACCGATCGGCATGCCCTCGCGCAGCTTGAACTGCGCGATCGACTTGCGGGCCTTGGTGACCTGGGGCTTCTGGCCGGTGATCGCGGTCAGGTCCTTGATGGCGCCCTCGATCAGCTTCGAGTCGCGGGCGGCCTCGCCGACACCCATGTTCACGACGACCTTGGTCAGGCCGGGAACCTGCATGACGTTCTTGATGTCGAACTCGGACTGCAGCGCGGGGAGGATCTCCTCGCGGTAGCGGACCTTCAGGCGAGGCATCGACGGAGCCTCGGTGGTGTTCGTCGTCATCAGATCTCCTCACCGGTCTTGCGCGAGATGCGGACACTGCGCTGGGCGGTGTAGGTGGATCCGTCGGAGCGACGCTTGGTGACCTCGTCGCGGCGGAAGCCGATCCGGGTGACCCCGTCGCCCTCGACCAGCATCACGTTGGACACGTGGATGGGGGCCTCAGCGGTGATGATGCCACCGGTGTTGCCCGCGCCCTGGTTGACGACCTTGGTGTGCTTCTTGATGCGGTTCACGCCCTCGACGATCACCCGGTCCTCCTCACGGAAGACGGCGATCACCTTGCCCTCGGCGCCCTTGTCCTTGCCAGCGATCACCTTGACGGTGTCGCCCTTCTTGATGTTCATGCTCTTCTTAGCCATAAGTCAGAGCACCTCCGGCGCGAGCGAGATGATCTTCATGAACTTCTTCTCGCGCAGCTCGCGGCCCACGGGGCCGAAGATACGGGTGCCTCGCGGCTCGCCGTCGTTCTTGAGGATGACGGCGGCGTTCTCGTCGAAGCGGATGTACGAACCGTCGGGGCGGCGACGCTCCTTGACGGTGCGCACGATAACGGCCTTGACGACGTCACCCTTCTTCACGTTGCCGCCGGGGATCGCGTCCTTCACGGTGGCAACGATGACGTCGCCGATACCGGCGTAGCGCCGACCCGAGCCACCGAGAACACGGATGCAAAGGATTTCCTTCGCACCGGTGTTGTCGGCGACCTTGAGTCGCGACTCCTGCTGGATCATCAGTTTCTCCTGGTTGTCGCACCGGTTCTCGCGCTCTCAGCGGAGCGCGAGCCTGGCCGAACTAGTGGGTTTACTTAGCCTTTTCGAGGATCTCGATGACACGCCAGCGCTTGGTGGCCGACAGCGGACGGGTCTCCATGATCAGGACCCGGTCGCCGATGCCGCACTGGTTCTGCTCGTCGTGCGCCTTGAGCTTGCTGCTGCGACGCAGCACCTTGCCGTAGAGAGCGTGCTTGACGCGGTCCTCGACGGTGACGACGACGGTCTTGTCCATCTTGTCGCTGACGACGAGGCCCTCGCGGACCTTGCGGGTCGACCGCTCGCCCTGGGCGTTCTGGGTGGTCTCGGTCTGCTCGCTCATGCGGCGCCGCCTTCCTGGGCATCCGTGCTGGTGCCCGGGGTGGACCGGATGCCGAGCTCGCGCTCACGCACCACGGTGTAGATCCGGGCGATGTCCTTCTTGACCGTGCGGAGACGGCCGTTGCTCTCCAGCTGGCCGGTGGCGGCCTGGAAGCGCAGGTTGAACAGCTCTTCCTTGGCCTCACGCAGCTTGGATTCGAGGTCGACGTTCGTGAGCTCGTCGAGTTCGTGTGCGGTTGTAGCCATCAGAATTCACCTGCCTCGCGGGAAACGAAGCGGCACTTCATCGGGAGCTTGTGCATCGCGCGGCGCATGGCCTCGCGGGCGACTTCCTCCGAAACACCGGAAAGTTCGAACATGACGCGGCCGGGCTTGACGTTGGCGACCCACCACTCCGGGGAGCCCTTACCGGAACCCATGCGGGTCTCGGCAGGCTTCTTGGTCAGCGGACGGTCCGGGTAGATGTTGATCCACACCTTTCCGCCTCGCTTGATGTGGCGGGTCATCGCGATACGCGCCGACTCGATCTGGCGGTTGGTCACGTAGTGGCCCTCGACCGCCTGGATGCCGAAGTCGCCGAAGGCGAGCTTCGTGCCACCCTTGGCAGCACCGGTCCGCTTGGGGTGGTGCTGCTTGCGGTGCTTGACACGACGGGGCATCAGCATGACGGTCAGCCCTCCTGGCCGGCCGGAGCCGGGGTCTCAGCGGCAGCCGGGGCCGCAGCCTCGGTCGCCGGGGTGCTCTCGGCGGGGGCGCCGTCACGACCCGAACGGGTCGGGCGGTCAGCGCGCGAGCCGCGGCTCGGACGCTCGCCACCGCGGGCCGGCGGACGGCCACGACCGGGCGCACCGGCCCGGGCAGCAGCCTGGGCCTCGCGCTCGGCGCGGGTGCCCGCAACCTCGCCCTTGTAGATCCAGACCTTCACGCCGATGCGGCCGAAGGTCGTCTTGGCCTCGTAGAAGCCGTAGTCGATGTCCGCACGCAGGGTGTGCAGCGGGACGCGGCCCTCGCGGTAGAACTCGGTGCGCGACATCTCGGCACCGTTCAGACGACCCGAGCACTGGATCCGGATGCCCTTGGCACCCGAGCGCATCGAGGTCTGGATGGCCTTCTTCATGGCGCGACGGAACTGCACGCGACCGGAGAGCTGCTCGGCAACTCCCTGGGCGACCAGCTGAGCGTCGACCTCGGGGTTCTTGACCTCGAGGATGTTCAGCTGCACCTGCTTGCCGGTGAGCTTCTCGAGCTCACCACGGATGCGGTCGGCCTCGGCGCCACGGCGACCGATGACGATGCCGGGACGCGCGGTGTGGATGTCCACACGGACGCGGTCACGGGTGCGCTCGATCTCGACCTTCGAGATGCCGGCCCGCTCCATGCCCTTGGACAGGAGCTTGCGGATCGCGACGTCCTCGCCGACGTACGCCTTGTACAGCTTGTCGGCGTACCAGCGGCTCTTGTGGTCGGTAGAGATACCGAGGCGGAAGCCGTTCGGGTTGATCTTCTGCCCCATCAGGCAGTCCGTCCCTTCTTCTTCGCCTGCTTGTTCACCGCGAGCACATCGGCCGGCTGAACCGCCAGCGTGATGTGGCTCGTGCGCTTGTTGATCCGCGTGGCCCGGCCCTGGGCCCGGGGGCGCCAGCGCTTCATCGTCGGGCCCTCGTCGACCCGGGCGACGGAGACGACCAGGCTGCCGGCGTCGAGACCCTCAGTGGTCTCGGCGTTGGCAACGGCGCTCTCCAGCACCTTGTAGACGGTCTCGGACGCGGCCTGCGGTGCGAACTGCAGCAGCGCGAGGGCGTCCTCGACGGGCAGACCGCGGACCATGTCGACGACACGGCGGGCCTTCATCGGCGTGATCCGCACGTAGCGGGCGCTCGCGAAGGAGCCCGGCTGGTCGCCGAGCAGCGACTCGCGGCGGGCGCTGGTGCGCCTGCGCTCAGTAACGCTCATTGCTCGTAATCTCCAGTTTCTGGTCCCACCGCGTCAGCGGCGGCGACCCTTCCGGTCTTCCTTCACGTGCCCGCGGTAGGTGCGGGTGGGGGCGAACTCGCCCAGCTTGTGGCCGACCATTGCGTCGGTCACGAAGACGGGAACGTGCTTGCGCCCGTCGTGCACCGCGATCGTGTGACCGATCATGTCCGGCACGATCATGGAGCGTCGCGACCACGTCTTGATGACGTTGTGCGAGCCCTTGTCGTTCTCGGCATCCACCTTCTTCATGAGGTGGCCGTCCACGAAGGGACCCTTCTTCAGGCTGCGAGGCATCTCTCAGGTCCCTTCTCAGCGCTTCTTGCCGGACTTGCGGCGACGGATGATCTGCGAGTCGCTGGCCTTGCGCTTGCGCGTGCGGCCCTCGGCCTTGCCCCAGGGCGAGACCGGGTGGCGACCACCGGAGGTCTTGCCCTCACCGCCACCGTGCGGGTGGTCGACCGGGTTCATGACGACACCGCGGACGGTCGGGCGCTTGCCCTTCCAGCGCATGCGGCCGGCCTTGCCCCAGTTGATGTTGGACTGCTCGGCGTTGCCGACCTCGCCGATGGTGGCGCGGCAGCGCACATCGACGAAGCGCATCTCGCCCGAGGGCAGACGCAGCGTGGCGCGGGAGCCCTCACGGGCGACCAGCTGGGCGCTGTTGCCGGCGGAGCGGGCCATCTTGGCACCGCCGCCGGGACGCAGCTCCACGCAGTGGATGGTCGAGCCGACCGGGATGTTGCGCAGCGGCAGGTTGTTGCCGGGCTTGATGTCGGCGTTGGGGCCGGACTCCACGGCGGTGCCCTGGGTCAGGTCCTTCGGCGCGATGATGTAGCGCTTCTCGCCGTCCAGGTAGTGCAGCAGCGCGATGCGAGCGGTGCGGTTGGGGTCGTACTCGATGTGAGCGACCTTGGCCGGCACGCCGTCCTTGTCGTAGCGACGGAAGTCGATGATGCGGTAGGCGCGCTTGTGACCGCCACCCTGGTGCCGCGTGGTGATGCGACCCTGGTTGTTGCGGCCGCCCTTCTTGGGCAGCGGACGCGTCAGCGACTTCTCCGGCGTGGTCCGGGTGATCTCGACGAAGTCGGCGACCGACGAGCCACGACGGCCCGGGGTAGTCGGCTTGTACTTACGGATAGCCATTAGTCAGATGTCCTCGTTGCTCTGTCTCTTGGGAGCCCGGTCAGGAGACCGGACCTCCGAAGATGTCGATGCGGTGGCCCTCGGCGAGGCTGACGATCGCCCGCTTCGTGTTGGCGCGCTTGCCCATGCCGAAGCGGGTGCGACGCGTCTTGCCCTGGCGGTTGATCGTGTTGACCGACGTGACCTTGACGTTGAACACCTTCTCGACCGCGATCTTGATCTCGGTCTTGTTGGCGTCCGGACGCACGATGAACGTGTACTTGTTCGCGTCGAGGAGGCTGTAGCTCTTCTCGGACACGACCGGTGCGATCAGGATGTCGCGCGGGTCCTTCTGCAGGGTGCTCACTTGGAGGCCTCCTCGGTCTCGACGTCGGCCTCGGCAGAGGTGGCGACAGCCTTGACGGACTTGCCCTTCGGCGCACCCGCCACGAGCGCGTCGTACGCACCGCGGCTGAAGATCACGTCGTCGCTGGCCAGCACGTCGTAGGTGTTGAGCTGGTCGACGGCCACGATGTGCACGTCGGGCGCGTTGCGCAGCGACAGCCAGGTGAGGGTGTCGGTGCGCTCCAGCACGACGAGCGCGCGACGACGGTCACTGACCTGGGCGATCGCGGCGAGGGCGGCCTTGGTCGACGGCTTGTCGCCGGAGACCAGGGCGTCCACGACGTGGATGCGGTCGTTGCGGGCCCGGTCGGACAGGGCGCCACGCAGGGCGGCGGCCTTCATCTTCTTGGGGGTCCGCTGGTCGTAGTCACGCGGCTTCGGGCCGTGGACGATGCCACCGCCGGCGAACTGCGGCGCGCGGGTCGAGCCCTGACGGGCGCGGCCGGTGCCCTTCTGCTTGTAGGGCTTGCGTCCACCACCGCGGACCTCGCCGCGACGCTTGGTGGAGTGCGTGCCCTGACGGGCAGCGGCCTGCTGGGCCACGACCACCTGGTGGATCAGGGGGATGTTGACCTGGACGTCGAAGATCTCGGCCGGGAAGTCGACCTTGGCCTTCTTGACTTCGGTGCTCACTGAGCAACTCCCTCACTCTTGGCTGCCGAGCGGAGGACCACGAGGCCACCCTTCGGACCGGGAACCGCACCCTTGATCAGGATCAGGCCGCGCTCGAGGTCCACGCCGTGAACGGTGACGTTCTGGGTCGTGACGGTGTCGTGACCCATTAGGCCGGACATGCGCGTGCCCTTGAAGACGCGACCCGGGGTGGCGCAGGCGCCGATCGAGCCGGGCTTGCGGTGGTTCTTGTGCGCACCGTGGGAGGCGCCGACGCCGTGGAAGCCGTGACGCTTCATCGTTCCGGCGAAGCCCTTGCCCTTGCTGGTGCCGGTGACGTCGATCTGCTCGCCGGCGGCGAAGAGCTCAGGGGAGAGCTCCTGCCCGACGTTGTACGACGCGGCGTCAGCGGTGCGGATCTCGACCAGGTGGCGACGCGGGGTCACCCCGGCCTTGTCGAAGTGACCGGCCTGCGGCTTGTTGACCTTGCGGCCCTCGATCTCGCCGAAGCCGACCTGGATGGCGTTATAGCCGTCCGTGGCGGGCTGGCGGACCTGGGTGACCACGTTGGTGCTCGCGGCGATCACAGTCAGGGGGACGATGCGGTTGTTCTCGTCCCAGGTCTGGGTCATGCCGAGCTTCGTGCCCAGCAGGCCCTTCACGTTTCGTTCGAAAGTCATCTCGGCAGACCTCAGAGCTTGATCTCGATGTCGACACCAGCGGGCAGATCGAGGCGCATCAGCGAGTCGACCGTCTTCGGCGTGGGGTCGATGATGTCGATGAGGCGCTTGTGGGTGCGCATCTCGAAGTGCTCGCGGGAGTCCTTGTACTTGTGGGGCGAGCGGATGACGCAGTACACGTTCTTCTCGGTCGGCAGCGGCACCGGGCCGGCGACCTTGGCACCCGTACGGGTGACGGTGTCCACGATCTTGCGCGCCGAGGTGTCGATCACCTCGTGGTCATAGGCCTTGAGCCTGATGCGGATCTTCTGTCCCGCCATAGGTCTCTCTCGTCCTTATCTTCGGTACCGCGTGCTGGTCACGACACAACCTCGGGTGAGGCCGTCCCGCCCGTGCTCACCGCCTGATCCGCCGACCCCCGCGGTCGGGCGTGTCGCACAACTTTCGCGACACGGACCGCAGGATCTTGCTGACTTATCAGGGGCGCCCGACGGGTTCGTCGGGCTGATCGGGTCTCCAGATCGGTGCGGCCGCACGCCAGAGCACCGATCGATCCACAGGGAGACGCGATTCAGTAATCAAGTGTGTGACACGCACCCCGGCGACCCGCCGGAGCAACCGGACTATCTTGGCAGAGTTCCCCCGGGGATACAAAATCCCGGAGAAGGTCTCCCAGCCGGCCCCCTGGGTGGTCCGGTGACCCGCGCGATCGGAGCCTGACAAGATGGCTCCGGGTCGGCGTGCACCGCCCATCCAGGGACGTCACCATCACCGTACAGGGGGAACGATGCCGGCTGATGACGGCGGGCACCGCTCGAGCGCCTGGCCGGCGCCTCCCCCGGGCGCCGTGGTCGTCCAACCTGCCCCCGTGCGCTACGCGGCCCCGCCCATGGCGCCCGCGCCGTACCTCTGGCCGCCGGGCGGGGGGCCCGGGAGCTTCGGTGGCCCGACTGGTCCCGGCGGTCCGGGTGTGCCCCAGCTGGCCGCCGCCCACAAGCCGGGCGCGATCCCGCTGCGGCCGCTGCGCCTGGGCGACATGTACGACGCAGCGTTCAAGATCATCCGCCGCAACCCGGGGGCCACCGTGGGGTCGGCCACGCTGGTCACGGCGCTCACCCTGGCGATCCCGATCCTCGTGGTCGCGGTGATGACGCAGCTGCTCGACCTGGGGCTGCCCTCCGGGACCTTCGACGTCGAGGGCTCGACGGGATCCCTGTCGAGCGACGACCCGGCGACGACGGGAGAGGTGGCGGGGCTGCTCGTGGCGCTGGGCTCCTTCGCGCTGAGCATGGTGCTGCAGGCGGTGGGCATCGTGCTGGTGACCGGCATGATCGCCCACGTCACGATGGCCGCCGCCGTGGGGCGACGTCTCTCGCTGGGCGAGGCCTGGGCTGCCACGGGCGGCAAGCGCTGGCGCCTGCTCGGCCTCGCCTCGCTGCTCGTCGCAGCCGTGCTGGCGATCCTGGCGCTCTACGCGTTGTCGTGGGTCCCGGTGGCGCTGACCGAGGAGACCTGGGTGATCGTCGGCTACCTGCTGGTCAGCCTGCCCGTGCTCTTCGTGGCATTGGTCTGGTTCTGGGTGCGGTTGCAGTACTACGCCGTGCCGGCGCTGATGCTCGAGCCGGTGGGGGTCCTCGGCGCGGTGCGCCGGTCGCTGGCGCTGAGCCGGCGGCAGTTCTGGCGGACGCTGGGGATCGCCGTGCTCACCGCGATGGTCACCGGCGTCGCCGGAAGCATGCTCTCGACCCCGGTGAGCCTCGTCGGCCAGCTGCTGACGTTCCTGGCCGACTCCCCCGAGGCGGCGCTGCTGATCACCCTGGTCGTCTTCGCGGCGAGCTCCACGATCCAGTACGCCTTCACCACTCCCTTCACCAGCACGGTCTCGGCGCTGCAGTACCTCGACCAGCGGATGCGCAAGGAGGCGTACGACGTGGAGCTGGTCGCGCGCACCGGGGGCCTGCTGCCATGAGATTCGACCCTCCGCTCACCCCCGACGGCGACGACGCCCGCTCGGAGCTGCGTCGTGAGCTGCTGCGTGCGGACTATCAGGAGACCGACATCCTCGACCGGGTGCTCCGGTGGTTCAGCCGCCGCTTCGACGAGGGCCTCTCGCTGGCGGACGGCGCGCCACCGTTGACGACGTTCGCCTCGATGCTGATCCTGATCGCGCTGGTGCTCGCGCTGAGCTGGCTCCTCTCCCGCGCCCGGCGCAGTCCACGGCGCGCGCGTGCGGAGGGCCCGGTGCTCACCGGCGAGACGGTCACCGCCGCTCAGCTGCGCCGGCGCGCAGAGGAGGCGCTGGCTCGTGGGGACGACGCTCTCGCCCTGGTCGAGGGGTTCCGGGCGCTCACGGTGCGCCAGATCGAGCGTGGCGTCGCGCCGGACTCGCCGGGAGCCACGGCCCACGAGGTGGCGCTGATCCTCGCGTCGGTGCACCCACGCCGCGACGCCGCGCTGCACGAGGCCGCGGACCTCTTCGACCGGGTGCTCTACGGCCACCACAGCGCCACACGTGAGCAGGCGACCGGCATGCTCGCCCTCGACGACGACCTCGTGGGGGTCCGGTGACCTGGCTGCGCCGGCACCGCTCCGCGCTGGTCGTCGGGGTGGCGGTGCTCGCCGCGCTGGCGGTCGCCGTCGTGGCCGGTGGCGCGCCCCAGGACCGGTCGGGGGCCCTCGACCCGGAGAACCCGCGGCGCAGCGGCGCCCAGGCCCTCGCTCGCGTCCTCGCCGACAACGGCGTGGACGTCCAGATCGCCCGGGGCGCCGACGCGCTCGAGGACGCCGACATCGACGCCACGACCACGGTGGTCGTGACCTCGACCGAGCAGCTCGGCGAGAGCACCGCGCGGGGGCTGCTCGAGGTGGCCCTTCCCGGTGTGACCGGGTCTGATGGGAACCGGTCCGGGGAGGGTGGGCGCCTGGTGATCGTCGAGCCCGACATGCTCGCGGTCGACGCTCTCGGGCTCGACCTGTCGCCCTCCTCGGTCACGGTCGGCTCGGGCCGGTCCGCCGCGTGCTCCGGGGTCGAGGGCCCCGACCTGGACGGGCTCACGCTGCAGGTCGACCGTGCGCTGGCCTACGACGCGGACGGGTGCTTCGCCGACGACGACGGGGACGCGCTGCTCGTCGAGCCCCGGCCCGGACTGCTCGTCCTCGGCGCCGGGCAGGCGCTGGAGAACGACCAGGTGCTGCGCGCCGACAACGCGGCCGTGGCGCTGCGTCTCCTCGGCCAGGACGACGACCTGGTCTGGTACGTCCCCGACGCGCGCGACCTCTCCGCGGACGACAGCGTCGGCCTTGCCGACCTGCTCCCCCGCTGGCTGGGGCCGGGCCTGGCCGTGGCGACGCTGACCGTGATCGCGCTGCTGCTGTGGCGCGGCCGACGCCTGGGCCGGCTGGTCACCGAGCCGCTCCCCGTCGTGGTCAAGGCCGTGGAGACGACGCAGAGTCGCGGCCGCCTCTACCGCAAGGCCGGCGACCGGGCCCATGCCGCGCACGTGCTGCGCCGGGCCACCCGGCTGCGCGCCGCCGAACGGCTCCGGCTCCCCGCCACGACCCCGCCCGCCGTACTCGTCCGCGAGGTGGCGAGCCATCTGGCCCGACGCCCCGAGGACGTGCACGGGCTGCTGGCCCCCGACGCCCCTCCCCCGACCGATGACCGCGCTCTGCTCACCCTGGCCAGCGATCTGGCCGCACTCGAGGAAGAGGTACGCCGCCGATGAGCGACGATGCACAGCACCAGCCGGACCCGCTGAACGACCCGTTCGTGAAGCAGGACGCCGATCCGGGTGCAGCCGCCCGCGACCGTCTCGCCGCCGTGCGCGAGGAGGTCGCCAAGGGGGTGGTGGGCCAGGACGCGGCGGTGTCCGGGCTCCTGGTGGCGCTGCTGTGCGGCGGGCACGTGCTGATGGAGGGGGTGCCGGGCGTCGCGAAGACCCTGCTGGTGCGCACGCTCGCGGCCGCGCTCTCCGTCGACACGCGGCGGGTGCAGTTCACCCCCGACCTGATGCCCGGGGACATCACCGGCTCGATGGTGATCGACAGCCACCGCGGCGAGCTCAGCTTCCGCGAGGGGCCGGTCTTCACCAACCTGCTGCTCGCCGACGAGATCAACCGGACCCCGCCCAAGACCCAGTCGGCGCTGCTGGAGGCGATGGAGGAGGGGCAGGTGTCGGTCGACGGTGTCTCCCACCGGCTGCCGCGTCCGTTCCTCGTCGCGGCCACCCAGAACCCCGTGGAGTACGAAGGCACCTACCCGCTGCCCGAGGCGCAGCTCGACCGGTTCCTGCTCAAGGTCGTGCTGCCGGTCCCCGAGCGGCACCACGAGCTGGAGATCCTGCGCCGTCACGCGAGCGGCTTCGACCCGCGTGACGTGGCGGGCGCCGGTGTGCGCGCGGTGGCCGGGCCGGAGGACATCGCGGCCGGGCAGGCGGCCGTACGGCGGGTGCAGGTCGCCCCCGAGGTGGCCGGCTACATCGTCGACGTCGCGCGCGCCACCCGCGAGTCGCCCTCGCTGAGCCTGGGCGTCAGCCCTCGCGGTGCCACCGCGCTCATGCACGCTGCCCGTGCGTGGGCCTGGCTCAACGGACGCGACTTCGTGACGCCCGACGACGTCAAGGCCCTCGCCCACGCGACGCTGGTGCACCGGCTCGGGCTGCGGCCCGAGGCCGAGCTCGAGGGCGTCGACGTGGCGCAGGTGCTCGGCTCGGCCCTCGGCTCGGTGCCGGTCCCCCGCTGATGGCTCTCACCGGACGGGTGCCGCTGCTGGTCCTGCTGGGGCTGGTGCCGGTGGTGCTGCGCCCCTCCGGCGGCACGGTGTGGCTGTGGCTGCTCGCGGTGCTGCTGCTCGTCGCCGCCGACTGGCTGCTCGCGCCCCGCCCGGCAGGTCTCGAGGTCTCCCGGCGACCGCCCGGGACCGTCCGCCTGGGCGATCGCGCCCAGAGCGTCCTGGTGGTGCACAACGCCGGCTCGCGCACCTTGCGGGCGGTGGTCCGTGACGCCTGGCAGCCGAGCGCGGGCGCCTCGGGCAACCGGCACCGGATCCGCCTCTCCCCCGGCGACCGCACGGTGCTGACGACTCCCCTCCTCCCCCGCCGGCGCGGTGACCTGCACGCGGCCGGCGTGACCGTGCGCGCGTTCGGCCCGCTCGGACTGGCGGCGCGTCAGCGGACGCTGGGTGTTGCGGGCACCGTCCGCGCCCTCCCACCCTTCGAGTCGCGCAAGCACCTGCCCAGCCGGCTGGCCCGCCTGCGCGAGCTCGACGGCCGGTCCGCCGTGCGCGTGCGGGGGCAGGGCACCGAGTTCGACTCGCTGCGGGAGTACGTGCGCGGCGACGACGTCCGCGCCATCGACTGGCGGGCCAGCGCCCGCAACCGCAACGTCGTTGTGCGCACCTGGCAGCCCGAGCGGGACCGCCGCGTCGTGCTGGTACTGGACACCTCACGCACCTCCGCCGGCCGGGTCGAGGACGTCCCCCGCCTCGACTCCGCGATGGACGCCGCCCTGCTCCTCGCGGCCCTCGCCTCCCGTGCCGGCGACCGGGTCGACTTCGTCGCGGGCGACCGACGGGTGCGCACCCGGCTGCGCTTCTCGGGCCAGCGCGACGTCGCCGCTCGGATGCAGGACGCCATGGCCGACCTCGAGCCGGTCATCGCCGAGGCCGACTGGGCGGGCATCGCCGGCGCCGTCGCCGGACTCGGCCGCCAGCGGGCGCTCGTCGTACTGCTGACGCCGCTGGAGCCCGCCGCCGTCGAGGAGGGCCTGCTGCCCGTGCTGCCCTCCCTCGTGCGTCACCACCGCGTCGTCCTGGCGTCCGTCAAGGACCCTGCCCTGGACCGGATGGCCCGCGACCGCGACGGCATCGGCGAGGTCTATGCCGCCGCCGCCGCCGAGCAGGCGCTGCTGCGCCGCCGGCACACCGCCGACCTGCTCGGAGCCCTCGGCGTCGACGTCCTCGACGCGGACGCCGAGCGCCTCCCGCCCGTGCTGGCCGACCACTACCTGATGCTGAAGGCGCGGGGCTTGCTGTAGGGGCGCGCGCTGGGGGCTGCCGTTTGGTCCCCAACGGCGTGCATTTCACGCCGGAGCATGTCGTCTGTGACCAATCGGCAACCCCGCCGACGGACGCCGTACGACGTACGGCATGCGCCGACTCGGCGGTCAGGCGGCGGTGGCTGCGCGGTCCTCGAGCATCGAGGCGTCGACGTCGCCCGTGTGGCCGCGCAGGTACGCCGCGCGGCCGACCACGAAGACGTAGCCGAAGAAGACGGCCTCGGCCACCACTCCGATGCCGACGCGCGCCCAAGTGGGCAGCGGCGACGGTGTCACGAAGGCCTCGATGATGCCGCTGACGAACAGCACCCCGACCAGGCCCAGGGCCACGGTGCCGGCAGTGCGTCCTTCGCGGGCGATCGACTGCGCGCGGGTCAGCGCCCCCGGCTCGACCCACGACCAGAAGAGCCGGAAGCCGACCCCCGCCGCCACGAACACGGCCGTCAGCTCCAAGAGACCGTGCGGGAGCAGCAGACCGAAGAAGTGGGCGCCGTGGTCGTGGCGGATCATGATCGAGCCGATGATCGCGAGGTTCGCGATGTTGGTGAAGAGCAGGTAGACCACCGGCGCGCCGAGGATCCCGAGCGCCAGGCACAGGGCCGAGACCCAGGCGTTGTTGATCCACACCTGGGCGGCGAAGTGGGAGGCGGCGTACTCGCTGTAGTAGCTCTCGAAGTCCTCCTCGACGAGCTGGTCCACCTCGGACGGCGAGAGCAGTGTCTGCTCCACCTCACCGTGACCCAGCAGCCACCAGATCATCACGGCGGCGACCAGCACGTTGGCGACCAGCGTGGCCAGCCACCACCAGCGCAGGCGGTAGAGGGCAGCCGGGAACCGTTCGGTCACGAACGACACGACCGATCCCCAGGTCGTGACACGGGTCCCGGCTGAGCGGGTGCGTGCCCGGGCCAGGATCGAGGAGAGGTAGGAGACGACCGACGCGTCCGGAGCCGAGGTGCGTACGACCGACAGGTGGGTCGCGACCCGCTGGTAGAGCTCGACCAGCTCGTCGGCCTCCACCCCGTTGAGCCTCCGGCGTCGGGTCAGCTCCTCCAGGCGTCCCCACTCCTGGTGATGCGCGAGCACGTAGGCGTCCAGGTCCACCCCCTGACCCTATGCCGTCTCCGACGGGTCGACGCCAGACCTATGCTGGTCCGCGATGTCCCAGTCCGAAGCACGCACCCCGGAGTTCGCCACCCTCACCGAGGACGACCTGGTGACCGGGGAGGCTGTCGCCCTCGACCTGCCGCCGGCGGGCCTGGGCACCCGGATCGCGTCGGGTCTGATCGATGTCGTCGTTACTCTGACGCTGCTGGTCGTCCTGCTGCTCGTGACGCTGGTGGCGGCCATCGACACCGATGCAGCCCTGGTCTGGGTGGCCTACATCGCCACCCTCATCACGGTGTTCCTGATCTGGCCGTCGGCGTTCGAGACCCTGACCCGCGGCCGGTCGATCGGCAAGCTCGCCCTCGGTCTGCGCACGGTGCGCGACGATGCCGGGCCGATCACGTTCCAGCACGCGTTCGTGCGGGCGCTGATCGGCTTCGTCGAGGTCTACGCCTTCACCGGAGCGCCCGCGTTCTTCTCCGCCCTGCTCAGCGCCAAGGGCAAGCGGCTGGGTGACTACGCCGCCGGCACCTACGTCGTACGGGACCGGATGCCCCTGCGCCTGGCTCCCCCACCGTTGATGCCCCCGCCGCTCGTCGCCTGGGCGATCAGCGCCGACATGCGCAGCCTCCCCGTCCCCTTGGCGCTGGGGGTGCGCCAGTTCCTCTCCCGTGCCCCGCAGCTCGACCCGCGATCACGGCACGACCTCGGGGTGCGGCTCGCCGAGCAGGTCAGTCAGTACGTCGCACCCGCACCGCCGCCGGGCACGCCGCCCGAGCCCTACCTCGCCGCCGTCGTGGCGGAGCGCCGCGAGCGTGACGCGCGCCGGCTGGGCCGCGAGGCCCAGCTGCGCCACCGGCTGGGCGCCGGTCGGCACGGCTGATCCTCCGGTCGTGGCGACCCCCTCGATTGGTCAGAGACGACACGCCCCGGCGCGAAATTGCTGCCGTTGGGGACCAAACGGCAGGGGGTCCGGGGCCTTTCCTACAGCAGCGGGAGCACCGTGTCGCGTACTTCAGAGGTCGCGCTGACCAGGACTGGTCGGTCGATGTCCGTCGGCAGGTAGTCGGAGCCGTCGGGATGCACCACGCTGCCGCCGACCTCGCGGGTGAGCAGGGTGCCGGGGACGTGGTCCCAAGGCTTGGTCATGCCGTAGAGGACGTAGTCGGTGCCCCCGGTGACGACCTGGGGGAAGTCGACGCCGCAGCAGACCCAGGACAGCTCCATCGGCGCCAGGTCGCCCGGCGCGGTGCCGACGCGGCCGCGCATGGACGTCACCCCGCGCGGGTGCCGCGGGTCCTTCGGCTCCGGGCCCTCGAGGCGGACGCCGTCGGCCCAGGCTCCGGCGCCGCGCTCGGCGACGTAGGAGCGGCCGTGGGCGGGCTGCCAGATCCAGCCCCGGACGATCTCGCCGGCCAGGATCTCGCCGATCATCACGGCGTGGTCCGGCGAGCCGTGCACGAAGTTGCGGGTGCCGTCCACGGGGTCGACGGTGAACCAGTGGTCCACCCGGTCCAACCCCTCCAGCAGGGAGGCGTCCGCCGCCACCGCCTCCTCGCCGACGATGAGCGCGTCGGGGAAGGCCTCCTGCAGGCGGCGGGTGATCGCCACCTCGGCCTCGTGGTCGGCGACCGTGACCAGGTCGCCGGGGTTCTTCTCCATCACCTCGTGGTCGGCCAGGGAGCGGAACCGCGGTTCGATGATGTCGGCGGCCACCTCCTGCATCAGCACGAGGACGGCGTCGGTGTCCATGGCCGCCACTATGCCAAGGCCCCCCGAGCCGGACGACCGCGGGTCTCGCGGTGATCCGGCCCGAGGGGCCGATGCTGCGGCTGGGCTACGGCTGGGGACGGCTCAGGGAGCCGTGAACAGCAACCGGTCGGGAGAGCCGGCCTCGTCGATGACCCGGCCCTTGGTCGACTGGCCGATCAGGGCGTTGGCGACCGTCGAGGGACGGGCTGACGGGTTGCCCTGCAGGTAGAGCGCCGCGGCACCCGCGACGTGCGGCGAGGCCATCGACGTCCCGGAGATCGTCGACGTCGCCGAGCTCGAGCCGATCCACGCCGAGGTGATGCTCACGCCGGGGGCGAAGATGTCGGTGCAGCTGCCGTAGTTGGAGAAGTAGGCCCGGGTGTCGGTGCGGTCGGTCGCGGCGACCGTGATGGCTGCCGAGGCCCGCGCCGGCGAGCTGTTGCACGCGTTGACGTCCTCGTTGCCGGCCGCGACGACGACGCTCACGCCGGCGTTGACCATCCGGTTGACGGCCGCGTCGACCGCGGAGGAGGCGCCGCCGCCCAGGCTCATGTTGGCCACGCTGGCACCGCTCCTGTTGGCGGCCACCCAGTCCATGCCGGCGATGACGCCCGAGTTGGTGCCGCTCCCCTGACAGTCGAGGACCCGGACGGGGACCAGTCGCACGTTCTTGGCCACGCCGTACGTCGTGCCCCCGACGGTGCCCGCCACGTGGGTCCCGTGCCCGTTGCAGTCGGTCGTGCCGCGGCCGTCGTTGATGGCGCTGTAGCCGGAGCCCATCCGGCCGCTGAACTGGCTGTGCGAGCCGTTGATGCCGGTGTCGATGACGTACGCCGTGACGCCGCTGCCGGTGCGCGTGTAGCTGTAGGAGCCGCTCAGCGGGAGCGCCGACTGGTCGATCCGGTCGAGCCCCCAGGTGGCGTTGGTCTGGGTCGCACTCGCCTGGATCACCCGATCGGCCTCGACGAACGCCACCCGGGGGTCGTCGCGAACAGCGGCCACCTCGTCGGCGTCCAGCGTGGCGGAGTAGCCGTTGACGGCCTTGTAGACCTCCGTGATCTCACCGCCCTCAGCGCGGGTGTGGCGCCGCGACCTCGTCAGCTGCTGGTCGGTGGCGTCGGCGCGCAGCATCACGATGTACTGGCCCGGCACCTTCTCCGCCGAGCGCGACGCCGAGGTGCCCTGCACGGGCGCATCGTCGCGACTGGCCCTCACGTCGGCGGCGTTGGCCCCGCCGACGACCGCACCCGTCGAGCCCAGCACGACAGCGGCGAGGGTTGCCGCCCCGATAGCCGTTCTCTTCATGTCCTCGAACCTCCTCGGGCCTTCTGGGCCCTCTGGTCGGCACCGTCCCGAGATCGGACAGCGAGCGACACCAGCGTCGCTGAGGCAACCCTGCCTGCGGCGACGGAGATCGGGGAACGGGGGAAACCCTTGCGCTGACCCCACCCGAGGGGCGTTCAGACCGCCGCCGGCAGGTCAGGCCCGGCGTCGGTAGCTGAGGTCGGTGATCGAGCGGCCGGCGGCCAGCCCCTTGCGCTCGAACCGGGTGACCGGGCGATCGGCCCACCGCTCGACGACGCCCCCCTCGAGCGCGGGCTCCGCGTCGAGCACCTCCACCATCTGCTCGGCATACTCCGACCAGTCGGTGGCCAGGCGCCAGGCGGCGCCCGGCGCGAGCCGCGAGCCCACCAGGGCGGCGAACTCGGGAGTGACCAGCCGCCGCTTGTGGTGGCGCTTCTTGTGCCACGGGTCCGGGAAGAACGTCCAGAGCTCGGCCAGCGAACCGGCGGCCAGGAGGTGCTCGAGGGACCACACGGCGTCCACCGAGCAGAACCGGACGTTCTGCGCGCCGGCGTCGGCCACGCGGCTCAGCCCGTCCGCCACTCCGGGACGCCAGACCTCGAAAGCCAGCACGTTGACGTCGGGCCGGGCGGCTGCCAGGGCGGCCGTCGCCTCGCCGACACCCGATCCGATCTCGACGACCAGCGGTGCCTCGCGCCCGAACCACGACGCGAGCGCGAAGCCGGGCTCGTCGACCGCCTCGTCCGGGAACACCCAGGCCTGCGCGTGCGCGTCCCATGCCTCCTGCTGGTGCGGCGTGAACCGGCTGCCGCGCCGGGAGTAGGTGAGCACCTCGCGGATGCGCCGACCGTCCTCGGTGAGCCGGTGGTGCGGGCGCGCCGGTCGTACGCCGGGCGGCTGGGGCGGGTCGGACGGGAGGGACACGGGGCTTCTCTCCTGGGCAGGGGGGACATGACGAACGGCCCCGGACCGCGAGGTCCAGGGCCGTTCGGGTGCTGCAGGTGAGGCTAGATCACTTGGTGATCTTGGTGACCCGACCGGCGCCGACGGTGCGGCCGCCCTCGCGGATCGCGAAACGCAGGCCCTCGTCCATCGCGATGGGCTGGATGAGCTCGACCGACATCTCGGTGTTGTCACCCGGCATGACCATCTCGGTGCCCTCGGGCAGGGTCACGACGCCCGTCACGTCCGTGGTACGGAAGTAGAACTGCGGGCGGTAGTTGTTGAAGAACGGCGTGTGGCGGCCGCCCTCCTCCTTCGAGAGGATGTAGACCGAGGCCTCGAAGTTGGTGTGCGGGGTCGTGGTGCCCGGCTTGATGACGACCATGCCGCGCTCGATGTCCTCGCGCTTGGTGCCACGAAGCAGCAGACCGACGTTCTCACCGGCCTGGCCCTCGTCGAGCAGCTTGCGGAACATCTCGACACCGGTGACGGTCGACTTCTGGGCCTTCTCGCGGATGCCGATGATCTCGACCTCCTCGTTGACCTTGACGATGCCACGCTCGATGCGGCCGGTGATGACCGTGCCGCGACCGGTGATCGTGAAGACGTCCTCGACAGGCATGAGGAACGGCTTGTCGGTCTCACGCGCCGGGGTCGGGATGGACTCGTCCACCGCAGCCATCAGCTCGAGGATCGACTTGCCCCACTTCTCGTCGCCCTGGAGCGCCGGGAAGGCAGCAACGCGCACGACGGGGATGTTGTCGCCGTCGAACTCGTACTCGGAGAGGAGCTCGCGCACCTCCATCTCGACGAGCTCGATGAGCTCCTCGTCGTCCACCATGTCGCACTTGTTCAGCGCGACGACCAGGGCGGGCACGCCGACCTGGCGGGCGAGCAGCACGTGCTCACGCGTCTGGGGCATCGGGCCGTCGGTGGCCGCGACGACCAGGATGGCGCCGTCCATCTGCGCCGCGCCGGTGATCATGTTCTTGATGTAGTCGGCGTGACCGGGGCAGTCGACGTGAGCGTAGTGACGCTGCTCCGTCTGGTACTCGACGTGCGCGATCGAGATCGTGATCCCGCGCTGACGCTCCTCGGGAGCCTTGTCGATCTCGTCGAACGCCGAAGCGGCGTTCAGGGTCGGGTACGCGTCGTGAAGCACCTTGGTAATCGCCGCGGTCAGCGTCGTCTTACCGTGGTCGATGTGACCGATGGTGCCGATGTTGACGTGCGGCTTGGTCCGCTCGAACTTCGCCTTAGCCACTGGGGCTCCTCCTGGTGTGGGTTGTTACTTGACTCGTACTGGGTGTTGCCGAGGTCCGGACGAGATTACTCGCCGCGAACCTTCTTGATGATCTCGTCGGCGACGTTCTGAGGAACCTCGGCGTACGAGTCGAACTCCATCGAGTACGAAGCCTGGCCGGAGGTCTTGGACCTCAGGTCGCCAACGTACCCGAACATCTCTGACAGCGGCACAAGGGCGTTGACGACGCGGTCGCCGTGACGGTCCTCCATGCTGCTGACCTGGCCGCGCCGCGAGTTGATGTCACCGATCACGTCTCCGAGGAAGGAGTCGGGGGTGGTGACCTCGACCGCGAACACGGGCTCGAGCAGGACCGGCTTGGCCATCCGTGCGGCCTCCTTGAAGGCCGCGATGCCGGCGATCTTGAAGGCCAGCTCGGAGGAGTCGACGTCGTGGTAGGCGCCGTCCTCGAGCGAGACCTTCACGTCGACCATCGGGTAGCCGGCGAGGACGCCGAACTCCATGGCCTCATGGGCACCGTGGTCGACCGACGGGATGTACTCGCGCGGGATGCGACCACCGGAGACGTTGTTCACGAACTCGTAGCCCGCGCCGTGTCCGGTCTCGGGGTCGGTGTTCGGCTCGATCGAGATGACGATCTTGGCGAACTGGCCCGAGCCGCCGGTCTGCTTCTTGTGCGTGTAGCTGTGGTTCGCGACCTTGCGACGGATGGTCTCGCGGTAGGCCACCTGCGGCTTGCCGACGGTCGCCTCGACGCGGAACTCGCGACGCATGCGGTCGACGAGCACGTCGAGGTGGAGCTCGCCCATGCCGGCGATGATCGTCTGCCCGGTCTCCTCGTCGGTCTTGACGGTGAAGGTGGGGTCCTCCTCCGACAGCCGCTGGATGGCCGTGCCCAGCTTCTCCTGGTCGCTCTTGGTCTTGGGCTCGATCGCGACCTCGATCACCGGGGCCGGGAACGTCATCGACTCGAGGACGACCGGGTTCTGCACGTCACACAGCGTCTCGCCGGTGGTGGTGTCCTTGAGGCCCATCACCGCGACGATCTGACCGGCGCCGACCGACGCGATCTCCTCGCGCTTGTTGGCGTGCATCTGGTAGACCTTGCCGATCCGCTCCTTGCGGCCCTTGACCGAGTTGAGCACGGTCGCGCCCGCCTCGAGCTTGCCCGAGTAGACGCGGACGAAGGTCAGCTTGCCCAGGTGCGGGTCGGAGGCGATCTTGAACGCCAGGCCGGCGAACGGCTCGTCGTCGTTGGGACGACGCTGGATGATCGTCTCCTCGTCGTTGACCTTGTGGCCCTCGACGGCCTCGATGTCGAGCGGCGAGGGAAGGTACTTGACGACCGCGTCGAGCAGGGGCTGGACGCCCTTGTTCTTGAAGGCGGTGCCGCACAGGATCGGGTTGATCTTGTCGGCCAGCGTGGCGCGACGGATGGCCGCGTCGAGCTCCTCGACGGTGAAGTCCTCGCCCTCGAGGTACTTCTCCATGATGGCGTCGTCGGCGTCGGCGATCGTCTCGAGCAGCTTGACGCGGTACTCGGCGGCCTTCTCGGCGAGCTCGGCCGGGATCTCCTCGACCTCGTAGTCCTCACCGATCGTGGTCTCGCCACGCCAGGTCAGGGCACGCATGCCGACGAGGTCGACGACACCGATGAAGTCGCCCTCGGCGCCGATCGGGAGCTGCAGGACCAGCGGGGTCGAGTTGAGACGCTCGATGATCATGTCGACGCAGCGGAAGAAGTCCGCGCCGGTGCGGTCGAGCTTGTTGACGAAGCACATCCGCGGGACGGAGTACTTGTTGGCCTGACGCCACACCGTCATCGTCTGCGGCTCGACACCCGCGACACCGTCGAACACCGCGACGGCGCCGTCGAGGACGCGCAGCGAGCGCTCGACCTCGACGGTGAAGTCCACGTGGCCGGGGGTGTCGATGATGTTGATCTGGTGCTTGTTCCACCAGCAGGTCGTCGCGGCGGACGTGATGGTGATGCCGCGCTCCTGCTCCTGCTCCATCCAGTCCATCGTGGCCGCGCCCTCGTGGACCTCACCGATCTTGTACGTGATGCCCGTGTAGAACAGGATCCGCTCGGTGGTGGTGGTCTTGCCGGCGTCGATGTGCGCCATGATGCCGATGTTGCGGACCTGGTTGAGGTCCGTGGTGATGTCGACAGCCACTTAAGTGTCGTCCCCTCGGGAGAGTCGGGAGGTGTGTCGGTCCGGTCGGACCGACGTCACCAGCGGTAGTGCGCGAAGGCCTTGTTGGACTCGGCCATCTTGTGGGTGTCCTCACGCTTCTTCACCGCGGCACCGAGGCCGTTGCTCGCGTCGAGGATCTCGTTCATCAGCCGCTCGGCCATCGTCTTCTCGCGACGGGCCTGGGCGTAGCCGACGAGCCAGCGCAGGGCCAGCGTCGTGCTGCGGTTGGGCTTGACCTCGATCGGCACCTGGTAGGTCGCACCGCCGACGCGGCGGGACTTGACCTCGATGGCCGGCTTCACGTTGTCGAGCGCACGCTTGAGCGTGACGACCGGGTCGGTGCCGGTCTTCTCACGGCAGCCCTCGAGCGCGGTGTAGACGATGCGCTGAGCAACCTGCTTCTTGCCGTCCTGCAGGACCTTGCTGACGAGCTGGGTGACGACCTGCGAGCCGTAGACCGGGTCGACGTCGAGCGGACGCTTCGGGGCGGGACCCTTGCGAGGCATTAGCTCTTCTCCTTCTTCGCGCCGTAACGGCTGCGGGCCTGCTTGCGGTTCTTGACACCCTGGGTGTCGAGCGAGCCGCGAATGATCTTGTAGCGGACACCGGGAAGGTCCTTCACCCGGCCGCCGCGCACGAGCACGATCGAGTGCTCCTGGAGGTTGTGGCCCACACCCGGGATGTACGCCGTGACCTCGACGCCGCTGGACAGGCGCACACGGGCGACCTTGCGCAGAGCGGAGTTCGGCTTCTTCGGGGTGGTCGTGTAGACGCGGGTGCAGACACCGCGGCGCTGGGGCGAGCCCTTGAGGGCAGGCGTCTTGCTCTTGGACACCTTGTCCTGGCGGCCCTTGCGGACCAGCTGGTTAATCGTGGGCACCTGGTGGTTCCCCTTCGTTTTGTCTCTCAGTACCCGGCGCTCTGCTGGGCACGATGATGCTGCTCGGTGTGCTGGTGGTGCACGGCGAACTCGACCGATGCAACCCCCGCGGTCGGGCGTGTCGCCCTTCCTGGATCGTCACCACACGGGTAACTTGCGCCGGGATCCGCGCTCGGTGCCGGTGGTTCTGACCCGCCGACTACTTCCGAGCACGCGCAACGGTCTGGTTGTTCCAGACACGAGGGAAAAGACTACTCGGCCGCCATACACCGGTCAAAACGCGGCGACCGGGCCCGAAGACGGCCACGGCGAGCAACACGCCCAGCACGGTCATCGCCCCTCCGCCGAGCAGCGTCCAGCGCGCGCCGAAGACCTCGCCGATCCACCCCACGGCCGGCGCTCCCAGCGGGGTGCCGCCCATGAAGATCATCATGTAGAGCGCCATCACCCGCCCTCGCAGCGCGGGCTCGACCGACATCTGGATCACGGTGTTGGCGGCGGTGATCATGGTCAGGGCGCTGATCCCCAGGACCGGCATCCACAGCGCGAACCACCAGTAGCCCGGCAGCAGTCCGGCCACCACCTCGGCGGCGCCGAACGCCAGCGCCGAGAGCACCACGAGACGCTGCCCGACGTGGGCGCGGCGTGCGGCCAGCAGCGCACCCGTGAGCGAGCCGACGGCCATCGCCGTCCCGAGGAAGCCGTACTCCGTGGGGCCCTTGCCGAAGACCTCCGTGGCCATCAGCGCCGAGGTCATCTGGAAGTTCAGCCCGAACGTGCCGGCGAAGAACACGATGGCGAGGATCAGCATCAGGTCGGGCCGGCCCCGCACGTAGCGGACCCCCTCGCGGACACCGCCGCCCCCCTTGGGCAGCGGCTCGGGGGTGGCCAGGAGTGCCGGGTTCATCCCGCGCAGGGCGATGACCGGGCCGGCGTAGGTCAGCGCGTTGATCACGATCACCCAGCCGGTCGCCACCGCTCCCCCGCCGAGAGCGGCGATCAGCAGGCCGGCGATCGCGGGCCCGACGATGCGCGCGGCGTTGAAGGACGCCGAGTTCAGGCCGACCGCGTTGCTCAGGTCCTCGCGGGTCACGATCTCGCTGACGAACGACTGCCGGGCCGGGCCGTCGAAGGCCGTGCCGATGCCGAACACGAAGGCCAGCACGAACACGTGCCACACCTCTGCCACACCGGTGACGGCGAGCACGCCGAGCACCAGTGCCGGGACCGCCATCATCACCTGGGTGATCTGCAGCAGCGTGCGCTTCGGCACGCGGTCGGCAACCAGGCCGGCGTACGGCGAGAGGAGCAGGATGGGCAGGAACTGCAGGCCGGTCGTGATGCCGATCGCCGTACCGCCGTTGGTGGCGAGCTGCAGGACCAGCCAGTCCTGCGCGACCCGCTGCATCCAGGTGCCGACGTTGGAGACGGCGCCGCCGGCGGCGTAGAGACGGTAGTTCGCGTTGGCGAGCGCCTTGAACGTGGGAGACGTGGTGGTTCAGTCCTTCCGGGCCAGTTCTTGGAGAAGAGGGGCGGCCCGTCGCAGGACCTCGCGCTCGTCGGGCTCGAGCTCGGCGAGGCGGCGGGCCAACCAGGCGTCGCGTCGGCGACGGTCGGCCAGCACCACCTGGCGACCGCGGTCCGAGAGGGCGATCAGCACCTGCCGACCGTCGGTCTCGTGCGGGCGCCGGGCGACGAGGCCGTCGGCCTCGAGGGCGTTGACGGTGCGCGTCATCGACGGCGGCTGGACCCGCTCGCGGGCCGCGAGCTCGCCGACCGGGCACTCCCCCTCGCGGAAGAGCGTCCCGAGGACCGCCATAGCGCCGGCACTCAGCTCGTTGTCCGGGTGCCGCTCGGCGGCCAGCCGGCGGCGCAGACGCATCACGGACAGGCGCAGCTCGGCGGCGAGGCCGGCGTCGGTGCGGGAGGCGAGCTGAGGGGTGGGCACATCCACCCCAACTCGTTACCGTTGCTAACTATTCCGCGCGCTCGTGGTGACGCGCGCCACGGCGTCGCGGACGGCCTCGGCCGGGCGTCAGCCCACCCAGGAGGAGATCGGGCTGATCGCGAAGTAGATGAGGAAGAGGACGGCGATGATCCACATCAGCGCGTGCACCTGGCCGATCTTGCCGCGCACGACCTTGATCAGCACGTAGGCCAGGAAGCCGGCCCCGATCCCGGCGGAGATCGAGTAGGTGAACGGCATCACGACGATCGTCAGGAACGCCGGGATCGCGATCTCCAGGTCGTCCCAGTCGATGCCGCGGACCTGCTGCATCATCAGGAAGCCGACCAGCACCAGCGCTGGCACCGCCGCCTCGTTGGGTACGACGCGCACCACCGGCGCGAAGAACATCGCCAGCAGGAACAGCAGCCCGGTGACCACCGAGGAGAGTCCGGTGCGCGCGCCCTCGGCCACGCCGGAGGTCGACTCGATGTAGGAGGTGTTGGAGGAGACGCTGGCGGCACCACCCGCGGCGGCAGCGAGCGAGTCGACGATCAGGATCCGCTTGGTGTTCGGCGGGTTGCCCTCCTCGTCGAGCAGGCCTCCCTCGGCGCCGATGGCGGTCATCGTGCCCATCGTGTCGAAGAAGTCGGCCAGCAGCAGCGTGAAGATCAGCAGCGCGACGGTGACGATGCCGGCGTTCTCCCAGGACCCGAGCAGGCTGAACTCGCCGACCAGGCCGAGGTCGGGGAGCTGCACGACCTCGTCCGGCAGGGCGGGGACGTTGAGGTTCCAGCCCTTGGGGTTGACGGTGCCGTCGGCGCCGAAGGTGGGACCGACGTCGGCGAGCTTCTCGACGATGATCGCGAGGACCGTGGTCGTCAGGATCGAGATCAGGATGGCGCCGCGCACGTGGGCGACGTAGAGCCCGATGACCAGCGCCAGGCCGATCACGAACACCAGGACGGGCCAGCCCTGCAGCTGCCCGCCGATCCCCATCTCGACGGGCACCGAGCCTGCGGTCTTGCGCACGAAGCCGGAGTCGACGAGGCCGATCAGCGTGATGAACAGCCCGATGCCCACCGAGATGGCCACCTTGAGCTGCCCCGGGACGGCCTTGAAGACCGCCTCCCGGAAGCCGGTCAGCACCAGGAGCAGGATGATCAGGCCCTCCATGACCACCAGGCCCATCGCGTCGGCCCAGGTCATCTGGCTCGCGATGGAGTAGGTCACGAAGGCGTTGAGCCCCAGCCCCGCGGCCAGCGCCATCGGGTAGTTGGCCACCGCGCCCATCAGCATCGTGAGCACCCCGGCCACCAGCGCCGTCGCCGCCGCCACGGCCGCCACGTCACCGCCGGCGAGCTTGTCGCCGTTCAGGTCGGCGCCGCCGGTGAGGATGATCGGGTTCAGCACGAGGATGTAGGCCATCGTCAGGAACGTGACGATCCCGCCGCGCACCTCCCGGCCGACGGTCGAGCCGCGCTCGGAGATCTTGAACCACGAGTCGAGGGGGCCTGCGGTGCCGGTTGCCGGGCGCGTCGTCTGCTTGTCCACGGGCGACAACTGTGGCAGATCTCCGCGCCCTCGCCGACCACCTCAGCCGTGGGTGAGACGAAGATTGCACCGAGCAGCGCGCCCGTGCCCCGCTCCCGACGTACGGCGGGGATCGGCTAGCGTGGGTCGCGTGGAGATCCGCGACGAGCAGCCGATGCGGCACGAGATCGGCAGCCGCACCTTCCTCGTCGCCGACGTCGCCCCGCTCGACGTCGACGGCGTGCGCACGGTCACGGTCGGCTCCGTGCTGTGGCTGATCGCGTTCGTGGCGCTGCTGCCGTTCTACGGCGAGCTGCAGGACAGCGGCCGCGTGTGGTGGCTCTGGACCTGCCTGGCCGGCTTCGGGCTGGGCCTGTTCGGCGTGGAGTTCTGCCGCCGGCACCGCCAGGCGCGCACCGACACCCCACCCGCCGACGACCAGCCCGCCGACACCCAGCCCTGAGCCTCGCGCAGCGTCCTAGAACGACTCGATGTCGTCGGGGTTGATCGTGTCCACGACCGGCTCGAGCGGCGGCAGCGGCTGGTGCTTGCGCGCCAGCTGCACCTCGGAGTGGGCGCCGCAGCCGTGGTCGAACGACACGATCCGGCCGTCGTCGTTGGCGTTGCCGTTGGCGCAGACCCCGAACATCTCCGAGAGCGGCCCGGCGATGCGCAGCAGGAAGCCGCACGAGGTGCAGGGCTCGGGAGCCGCCTGAGCGACGGGCGAGGTGGGGCCGCCGTCGCCGTCGTACCAGCGCTGCGCGGCGAGGTCGCGGCCCTCCACCGAGAGCGTCCGCACCCGGCCCAGACCCAGGTCGGCGGCGACCTGACGCACCTGCGCCTTGTCGTCGGCGTCGAGCGGGTCGTCGCCGAAGGAGTACGTCGGGACCAGCCGCGGGTCGTCGTCCTCGACGGGGAGCAGGTCGCCGGGCGAGAGGTCGCCCGGGCGCACGCGCTCCTTCCACGGGAGCCAGGCGGGGGCCACGATGGCCTCGTCGCCGGGCACGAGGACGATCTCGTCGACGGTGATCCGCTTCTGGCGCGAGGCGCGCGCCACGGTGACCGACCAGTGCCAGCCGCGGTAGCCCGGGCGCAGGCACGCGAAGAGGTGGGTGACGACGCGCTCGCCCTCGGGCTGCAGGCCGAGGGGTTCACCCACATCGGCGGCGTCGACGAGGTCGAGCAGTGCCGCGCGGGCGACGTCGACCGCGGCGGCGGCAGCGGCGTCGGGCTTGGGACGAAGGGTGGCCATCACGTCGAAATCATGACGCATGGCCGGGCGACCTGTCGCCCCACCCCACGAACCCACCCCCGCACGCTGCCGGGAAGTGCACCGATCTGCGTCCCAGAACGGACATGATGTCCCCATGACCGCCCCTCACCCGGACCCGTCACCGCAGGAGCGGCCCGCCCGCCCCTCGGGGGCACGCCGGGCCGGCTCGGCGGTGCAGACCGGTGCCCGCGCGACCGCGGGCGCCCTGCGCGGTGCCGCACGGGTGAGTGGGCGCGCCGGGCGGTTCACGGTGCGTCAGGCGCGGCGCGCCTCGCACGCCGAGGGGGCGGGCGACTCCGGCCTGTCCCGGCTGATCGAGATGCACGCCTTCAACACCGCCGGCGACGCGGCCGTCGCGATCTCCTTGGCCGGCAGCCTGTTCTTCCAGGTGCCGACCGGCGAGGCGCGCGACCAGGTGGCGCTCTTCCTCGGGCTCACGATGCTCCCGTTCGCGATCGTCGCGCCGCTCATCGGGCCGTTCCTGGACCGATTCAGCCATGGCCGTCGCTGGGCGATCGGCGCGACCATGGCCGTGCGGGCCTTCCTGTGCTGGGTGCTCGCCTCGGCCGTGGTCACGGAGTCGGTGTGGCTCTTCCCCGCGGCATTGGGGGTCCTCGTCGCATCCAAGGCGTACGGCGTGACGCGGGCCTCCGCCGTCCCGAGGCTGGTGCCGCGCGACTTCACCCTGGTCAAGGCCAACGCCCGGATCTCGCTGTCCGGGGTCGTCGGGGCCTCGGTCTCGGCTCCCATCGCCGGCCTGGCCGCCACGGTGGGCGCCGAGTGGTCCCTGCGCTATGCGTTCGTGCTCTTCGTCGTGGCGACCGTCCTGGCGATCCTGCTGCCGGCCAAGGTCGACTCGAGCCAGGGCGAGATCCGGCTGGCGCTGCTGCCCGGCGCCGCGGCGGAGGGCGCGTCGTACGGCGTCGCCGACGGGAAGGGCGGCTGGCGTCCGGCGAGCAAGGGACAGGCAGGCAGGCAGCAGGCAGGCAGGCGGGCGCCCAGCGTGCGGATGCCCCCCGCGGTGGCGTTCGCCCTGCGCGCGAACGCCGGCCCGCGCTGGATGATGGGCTTCTTGACGATGTTCATGGCGTTCCTGCTGCGCGAGAACCCGATCGCGGGCTGGAGCACCGAGTGGCTGCTGGCCGTGGTGATCGGCGCGGCCGGGGCCGGCAACGTGCTGGGCATCGCCATCGGCTCGCTGCTGCGGCGGGTCAACCCGTCGACGACCGTGGTGCTGGCGCTGCTGGCGGACGCGGCCATGGCGCTGGTCGCCGCGCTGTTCTACGGCGTGCTGCCGCTGGCCCTGCTCGGGCTGACCGCCGGCCTGGCGCAGTCGCTGGCCAAGCTGTCGCTGGATGCGACGATCCAGCGCGACGTCCACGAGCGGGTGCAGTCGAGCGCCTTCGCCCGCTCCGACACCACGCTGCAGCTCGCGTGGGTCATCGGCGGCTTCGTCGGCATCGCGATGCCACTGCTGCCGCAGCTCGGCCTGGGCGTCGCCTGCGCGGTGCTGGCCGCCTGGTCGGTCTATGTGCTCTCGGCGCGCCGCTCGGCGGTGTCGCCTCAGGCGAGTTGAGCCAAGGTCGGTTGAGCCAGGGTCAGTTCAGCCAGGGTCAGTTGAGCTCGAGCTCGTCGGCCAGTGCCCGCAGCAGCTTGGCGGTGGGGCCCGAGGTGCGCGCGTCGGGGTGACGGCCGTGGCGGTAGCCCTCTCCCATCCCGTCGAGGAGCTTGATCAGGTCCTCGACGATCGGGCCCATCTGCTCGGGCGACTTGCGCTGGGCGCGCGACTTGTTGCGCGCCACCGACGTCGGCGCCTCGACCACCCGCACCTGCAGGGCCTGCTCACCGCGCCGTCCCTGGGCGATGCCGAACTCGACCCGGGTCCCGGCCTTGAGCGTGCTCACGCCGTCGGGCAGCGCCTCGGCGCGCACGTAGACGTCGGCTCCGTCGTCCTGCGACAGGAAGCCGAACCCCTTGTCGGCGTCGTACCACTTCACCTTGCCACTGGGCACGGGACTGACCTCTTCTGTGTCCTGCGCCGCGGCCTCGCGCCCCGGCGAGGGACAGCCTAGGGGCGAGCCCGAGAGCCGTGCCACCCGGTGGGACCTACCCCACCGGGTGACCGGTTTGGAGCAGGCGCTCTGGTGAACCGGGCATTCGCCTGTCATGATCGGTGGTTTGCATGACAATGGGACCTTCGAGGTCCCTGGGACGGAAGAGAAACGTGGGAACGCAGGCTCGACGGGTGCTCCCGCGACGGCACTGGCCGCTCGCGCTGCTGCGCCCTGCCCTGCCGGCGGCGATGGCCCTCCTGCTCGGCCTCGGCGCCGCTGGCGTCCCGCTCTCCGCCGAGGCCCGACCCACCTTCGATCGACCCACCGTCGATGACGCCTCCGCGTCGGGCTCGCTGAGCCACGCGCTCTATCTCGTGACCCTCGACGGACCCGGCACCGCGGGCTACCGAGGCTCGCTGACCTCTGCCGACTATCGCACGCGGCAGCTCGCCGAGCAGGACGACACGCTGGCCGCGGTCGGCGCCGACGAGCCGATCTATCGCTGGACCACCGCCCTCAGCGGGGTGGCCGTCCACCTCACCCCCGGCCAGGCGAGCGCGCTGGCCACCACTCCCGGCGTCGCGTCGGTCGAGCCCAACGCCGTACGCCGCCTGGCCGGCACCCGTGACGGCGCCCGGGCACCCGGGTCCCCCCGCTCGAGCGGGGGCGGGGAGGGCGTCGTCGTCGGGATCGTCGACTCGGGCATCTGGCCCGAGAGCCCGCTGTTCACCGGGCACACCGGCGGCCCCACCAACGGTCGCTTTCGCGGCACCTGCGTGCCCGCCGAGGACTGGCCCACCGACGGCTGCGACGCCAAGCTCGTCGGGGCGAGCTGGTTCGTGGCCGGCTTCGGCGCCGATGCCGTGCGCGCGAGCTCCTCGCTGTCCGCCCTCGACGACAGCGGCCACGGCACGCAGGTGGCCTCGATCGCCGTCGGCAACGCCGGTGTGTCAGTCGATGCGGCGGGCGAGTCGATGGGGACCTACTCCGGCGTGGCGCCCGCGGCGGCGCTGGCCGTCTACAAGGCCTGCTGGACCGCGCCCGACCCTGCCGACGACGGGTGCGCGACCGCCGACCTGGTGACCGCGATCGACCGCGCCACCGAGGATCGCGTCGACGTGCTCAACCTGTCCGTCGCGGGCGGGAGCGCCCGCGACACCGTCGCGCGGGCCCTGCTCGGGGCGACCGAGGCCGGCATCGTGGTCAGCACGGCAGCCGGGCGCGCGCAGAGCGCCCAGCCGCCGTGGGTCGTGTCGGTCGGCGCCACGACCTCCGCCGTACGCCAAGGGGCCGTGCGAGTGGTGGGCGGTCCTCGCCTCACCGGCGCCATGCTCTCGCGCCGCACCACCGAGCCGGCGCCGCTGGTCCTCGCTGCCGACGCCGTCGCGCCCGGGTCGCGTCGAGCCGACGCTCGCCTGTGCCGGCCCGGCTCCCTGGATGCCGGGAAGGTGTCCGGAGCCGTGGTGCTCTGCGCCCGAGGGGGCATCGGCCGTGTCGACAAGTCGCTCGCGGTGCAGCGGGCCGACGGTGTCGCGATGGTGCTGGTCAACCCGAGCGGCGGCGACGTCGCCGCCGACTTCCACAGCGTTCCCACCGTGCACCTGTCCGCGTCGGACGGCCGCCGCCTGCAGCGCCGGCTGGCGCGCCACGACGACACCCAGGTCGTCCTGACCCCGCTCGGCGACGCCGGCGGCCGGTTGCGGATGGCGCCCTTCTCCCCCACCGGTGAGGGGTCGGGTGCGGCCGACCTCGTCGCACCCGGCGTCGGTGTGCTGGGCGCGGTGCCCCCCGATGACTCCGGCCCACGCTGGGACTTCCTCACCGGCACCTCGGCCGCAGCGGCCCACGTCAGCGGCACCGCCGCGGACCTCCTGGCCCGCGGCCTCACGCCCGCGCAGGTCCGCTCCGCACTGGTGACCTCGGCCCGCCCGCTGGGTGACGCCCCCGTCACGCAGCAGGGATCCGGCGCGCTGCAGAGCCTCGAGGCGCGGCGGCCGGGGCTGACCCTGACGACCCGGACCGCCGGCTACCGCGCCTGGCTGGAGGCCGGTCTGCCCCGCGGCAAGGAGGGCAGGGCGCTCAACCTCCCCGAGATCACCATCGACCCGGGGCAGCGCCAGACGACGCGTCGGGTGACCAACACCGGCAGCCGCGCCCTCTACTTCTCCTCGGCGGCACGCGGCTTCGAGCGCTATGGCGTGCTGGTCACGCCGGCCGCGCTGCGGCTGGGCCCCGGGGAGTCCGCCACCTTCCGGGTGCGGCTCGACCGCCCGGCCGTCGCGGGTCGCCGCGACGACGGCTACGTGGTGTGGCGCGGCGCCAACGGAACGCGAGTCGGCGTCCCGGTGCTCGTCGCCCCCTGACGCCCCGGCCCCCGACGAATCCCGCCGACCCGTCAGAAGATCTCGCTGACCCGTCAGAAGATCCTGGTGACCCGGCGCAAGATCCGCGCCATCCGGCGCAAGATGCCGCGCGAGCCGTCGATGGTGCCGCGACACGCCGCCAAAGAAGTCGAGCGAGTGACGGGTCGGCTCAGAGGCCCAGTGTGCGCGTCGACTCCTCCCGCATCGCCACCTTGCGGATCTTGCCGGTGACGGTCATCGGGAACTCCTCCACGAACAGCACATAGCGCGGGATCTTGTAGTGCGCCAGCCGGTCGCGGGCGAAGTCGCGGACCTGCTCGGCGTCGAGGCTGGCACCGGCTCGCAGCCGGACCCAGGCGCAGAGCTCCTCGCCGTACCGCTGGTCGGGGACGCCGACGACCTGTACGTCCTCGATGTCGGGATGGGCGTAGAAGAACTCCTCGATCTCGCGGGGATAGATGTTCTCGCCGCCGCGGATCACCATGTCCTTGATGCGCCCCACGATGTTGCAGTAGCCGTCCTCACGCATCACCGCGAGGTCGCCGGTGTGCATCCAGCCGTCGGCGTCGATCGCCTCGGCGGTCCTGTCCGGGTCGTTCCAGTAGCCGAGCATCACCGAGTAGCCGCGCGTGCACAGCTCGCCGGTCGCTCCACGCGGCAGGGTGTCCCCCGTCGTCGGGTCGACGATCTTGACCTCCACGTGGGGGTGCACCCGCCCGATCGTCGTCGTACGGCGGTCGAGGTCGTCGTCGGCGCGGGTCTGGCAGCTCACCGGCGAGGTCTCGGTCATGCCGTAGGCGATCGCCACCTCGGCCATGTTCATCTCCTCGATGCAGCGCCGCATCACCTCCACCGGGCAGATCGAACCGGCCATCACGCCGGTGCGCAGGGTGGAGAGGTCGTGCTCGGCGAAGGAAGGGTGACTCTGCATCGCGATGAACATCGTCGGCACGCCGTAGACCGCGGTGCAGCGCTCCGCCGCGACCGTGCGCAGGGTGGCCTCGGGGTCGAAGCCGGGGCCCGGGATCACCATCGTCGCGCCGTGGGTGATGCAGCCGAGGTTGGCCATCACCATCCCGAAGCAGTGATAGAAGGGCACCGGGATGCACAGCCGGTCTTCGGCGGTGAAGCCGATCAGCTCGGTGGTGAAGAACCCGTTGTTGAGGATGTTGCGGTGCGAGAGGGTGGCGCCCTTGGGGTTGCCGGTCGTGCCGGAGGTGTACTGGATGTTGATCGCGTCGCCGGGGCTCAGCGTCGCCATCCGGTCCGCGACGGCCCCGGCCGGCAGGTCCGCGCCCTGCGCCACCAGCTCGGCCCAGTCATCGGTGTCCACGAGCACGACTCGCTCGAGATCGGGGCAGTCCTCGCGGACCTGGGCCACCATCGCGGCGTAGTCACTGGTCTTGAAGCTGCTCGCGCTGAGCAGGAGCCGCAGCCCGCTCTGCCGCAGCGCGTAGGCCAGCTCGTGGGAGCGGTAGGCGGGATTGATGTTGACCAGGATCGCGCCGATCTTGGCCGTCGCCACCTGCACGATCGTCCACTCCGCGCAGTTGGGGGCCCAGATGCCGACCCGGTCCCCCGCCTCGATCCCCGCCGCCATCAGGCCACGGGCCAGCGCGTCGACGTCTCGGTCGAGCTCGGTCCAGGTCCAGCGCCGGCCGGTCACCATCTCGACCAGGGCCTCCCGTTCGCCGTGCGACGCGACGGTGCGCGCGAAGCTGTCACCGATCGTCTCCTCCAGCAGCGGCGGGCTGGTCTCACCGAGGGCGTAGGACTCCATGCCTGCACCCTAGTGACGCGAGTCACCCGGAGCAGCACGGGTGTCCGAGCAACTACTGGAAGCATGACTGCGCGCTAGGCTGCGGAGGTTGCGACGAGGGGGATGAGATGCACACGTTGGAGCACCGCAGACGGATGACCAGGCTCGCTGTGAGCCTCGTGGTCACCGCGCTGACGACCGTGCTGGCAACCGTGCCGTCGACCGTGCTGGGCACGGCCTCGACGATGGCCCACGCACCGGTCGCCTCCTCCCTGCCGACCCCTGACCCGGGGTCCCCCTCTCCCCGGGGCTACTCCTTCGTCGCCGCACCGGACTTCCTCAACCAGGACGTCGGCGACGTGCGGGGTCTCCCGGGCTGGGACCCCGGCGAGCCCACCTCGTGGACCCCCGAGCTCGAGGCGAGCATGGACGTCTTCCTCGACGAGATCGCCGCCACCGACCCGCGCTCGGTGCTGGTCACCGGGGACCTGGTCGGCGGCCACTGGGGCAAGGACACGGCGGGCACCGGGATCTTCGGCGACGTCAGCACCCCCCGCGGCCAGGTTCAGGCTCTGCGTCGGGCCGGCGACTTCTACCACTCCCAGTGGGCTGGGCGATTCCGCAGCCGTGGCCTCACCGTGCACGCGGCGGTCGGCGACCACGAGCTCGGCGACAACCCGTGGGCCGGCCGGAGCCGAGCGGCGCGGTTCAAGCGCGAGCAGATGGCGACGTTCAAGCAGCTGTTCGCGCGCCACCACACGATGACCCCGACCGGACGCAGCCGCTACGCCGACCGCCCGGTCAAGACGCCCTGGGCGGACACTGCCTACGCCGTGCGGCTGAGCCCGGAGGTGCTGTTGGTCACCGTCGACGTCTTCAACCGCACGGCGGACGACGTGCGCGCCGAGGTCGTCGGAGGCCAGCTGAGCTGGCTGCGGAACACCCTGCGCGCCGCCCGTGCCCGAGGGGTCGAGTGGATCCTGGTCCAGGGGCACACCCCCGTCGCCACTCCGGTGCGCACGCGATCCTCGTCGAGCCTGATCCTCGAGCGAGGCACCCGCTCCCCGATGTGGCGCGTCATGCGCAAGTACGGCGTCGACCTCTACCTCGCCGGCGAGGTCCACGACACCACCCTCGTCCAGCGCGACGGCATCACCCAGATCTCCACCGGTGGGCTCCTCTACGCCGGCACCGCGTCGTACCTCGGGGTGAACGTGCACCGCAATCGGCTGACCCTCGACCTTCGGGAGTTCAGCGCGCACCACCTCGGCGGGCCCAAGCTGTGGGAGACCAGCGGCTTCCGCACCCGCGGGGACGTGGTCTACGAGCCCGGCAGTCATTCGGCGGGCCGCGTGACGCTGACGCGCGACGGGCGGGCGCTCCACAGCACCGGCAAGCTCATCCCCTACCGGACCTCACGCGCGCGCTGACGCCGGGCTGATCTGGGCTGACCTGGGGCCGATCTGGGGCCGATGCCGGGCTTGATCTGGGGCTGGAAGCTAGCGCTCGAGCGCGACCTGCATCTCCCGATCGCCGAACCGCACCACGTCGCCGTCCAGCAGCGTTGCCGGCTTCCCGGCCGTGAGGTCGCGGGTCACCCCCTGGCGGCGCAGCAGCGAGCCGTTGGTCGAGCCCCGGTCCATCACCACGAGCACACCCTCGCTCGACAGGTGGAACTGGGCGTGTGTCTTCGACAGGGACATGTCCTGCGAGGGCAGCGGCACGAGGTGACGGACCTGCTCACCGGTGCGGCCCTCGGGTCGCCGGCCGACCAGCCCGAGCCCCTCGACCACGAACGTGGTGCCGGTGTCGAAGCTGACGCGCCAGCGGGCACCCGCCACCGGTGAGCCGGGCCGCAGGACCGTGCGATCGACGGCCGGCTGGGAGGGGGTCTGGGAGGGGGCCTGGGCCTGGGGCTGGGGTTGGGCTGCCGCCGGAGGCTGGAACGGCGGGGCAGGGGCAGGCGGGGCCTGGGCAGGTGGGGGCGGTTGGAACGGCGGCGCCTGGGCCGGAGGGGGCTGGAACGCCGGGGGCTGGAAGGGCGGCGCGGCCTCGTGCGGACGGACCTCCTCGGCGACTGGAGCCGGTGCGGCGGGGGCCGGCACCGCGGCGGGCGCGGGCGCCGGTGCGGCCGGCACCAGGCGCATCGCGGTGAGGTTGACGACGTGCCGCGGTCCGCGGTCCTGCTCCTGGGCCACCTCGGGCGGGGGCGGGCGCACGTCCACCACGACGGAGTGGGCGAGCCGATCGTGCAGCCCGCGCCGCTGGCGACCCGGGTCCATCAGCGCGGTCCAGGCCAACGTGGCCACACCGAGCCCGAACGTCGGCAGCATCGCGCCGCCCAGGACCAGGCCACGCAGCAGGGCGCGGCCCACGCCGATCGGCGTTCCGGTGCCGTGGTGGACGACGCGCAGGCCGAGCAGGGCCTTGCCGGGCGAGGCTCCGGTGAGGCCGAGCACGACCGCGAAGAGGAGACTCACCAGCAGCACGGCCCCGACCATGGCGCCGACCCCGAGCCAGAGACGGTCGCGGTCGATGAGGAAGGACCAGGCAGCCCAGCCCGCTCCGGCGTACGCCGACCAGGCCAGCAGCCGGTCGACCCCGAAGGCGTAGAAGCGGCGGTCGAGGCCCGCGGGCGGAAACGTCGGTGCGGGGTCGGGTGTCGGCGTTCTCATCGGTTGCTGGGACGGGCAGCGGTCATGGGCCGGTGACCTGGATCGTCACGCTGTCGCCGAGGTCGAGCACGGCGCCCGGGATGAGCTGCACCGCGACGCCCGGGTGCAGGTCCTCCGGGGGGAGGCCGGGCTGGACGAGCACGGTGCCGTTGGTCGACCCCATGTCGGTGACGATGGCGGTGCCGTGGTCCGCGCCCGAGCCCGGCCGGATCTCCAAGTGGGTGGAGGAGATCTCCTTCTGCGGGCTGCGGACGGTGACGAGTCGCGGCTGCTCGGTCGAGGTGAAGCGACGCGCCTCGGGGGCGCGGCCGATCAGGATCACCCGGTCCACGTCGATGGTGTCCCCGCTCGAGATCACCAGTCGGGCGACCGGTCGCGCCACGACGCTCGGCGCCGGCGGCTGGCCGGGGATGCCGGGGTGGTGGCGGACGAACTGGTCGGGCTCCCAGCTCCCCGCCCGGGTCATGCCGTCATGGTCGGCGTCGCCTGACGGGGCTCCACTCCCCTCCGCGGGTGCCACGGCACCAGGAGGACCGGGGAACGGGGTGGGCGCCCACTGCGGCTCGGGCCACGCAGGCGGCGTCGACGCCTCGGAAGCCGCCGGCGGCGAGCCGAAAGGTGGGGCGAACGGCGCAGCGGGCGCGGCCGGCGGCCCGGGAGGGGGCTCGTAGGCTGCCGGCGCCTCGGGATTCACCGAACGCTGCTCGTCGGGGAGGGTCTGGATCGGCTCCGTCATCAGGGGGTCGTCCGCCGCGGCCTGCACCTCGGGCTCGGCCGCCATCTCGACCTCAGGCTCGACCTCAGGTTCGACCTCAGGCTCGACCTCGACCTCTACCTCGACCTCTACCTCGTCCTTGGGCTCGGCCCCGGACTCGACCGCAAGCTCGGCACCAGACTCCGCCCCGGCGGGCTCACGCAGTCCCCCCAGACGCACCAGGCCGGCGTCGACGCGGAGGTCCATCGTCGTGTCACCCTCCTCGAGCACGACGGTGAGGGCGGTGCCCTCGGGGAGCGTCTGCTCGACCCACGCCACGCTCCCGGATCCCTCGATCTGGACGGGATCGCCGTCGGAGAGCGCACTCACCCGGGCGTCCCCGCGCAGCAGCACCCGCAGCCCGTCCGGGGTGCGACCCCAGAGCACGAACGCCGGCAGCTCACGCAGACCGGCGACCAGCAGGGCGTCGAGGACCTCGTCGAACGACGCCCCGTCGTCGGCGAGCTGCCACAGCCCCGCCACCCGGTGGCGCTGGGACGGCGGCAGCAGCACGCTGGTCCGCTCGCCGAGGACGCCGAACCAGCTTCCCGGCCGATAGGCACGCACGATGCGCGCCTCGCGGTCGTCACGCAGGTCGTGGCTCACGGCAGTGCCCCCAGCTTCTGCTCCAGACTCTCGCGCAGCTGCTCGGAGTCATAGGTGTCGTCGGTCCGGGCCAATCCCACCACATCCACGACGACGGCGGTGGCGTTGTCCTTGCCCCCCGCCTCCACCGCCGCCGCCACGGTCTGGTCGGCGGCGTCGCGCGGGTCCGAGACGCCCGCGAGGATCTCCTCCATCCGGGCGTGATCGAGCATGCCGCTGACGCCGTCGGAGACCAGCACCAGGCGCTCCGCTGCCGAGAGCGGGAGCAGGAAGTAGTCGGCCTCGTCGAGGTCCGGTCCCCCCAGCGCCCGGGTCACGACATGGCGCTCGGGATGCACGGCGGCGTCGGCCTCGGTGATCACCCCGGCGTCGACCAGCTCCTGGACCAGCGAGTGGTCGACGCTCACCTGCTCCAGCCGCTGGTCGACGACGCGATAGACCCGGGAGTCGCCCAGGTTGGCGAGCAGCCACTTGGGCCCCTCCTCGTCCTCGACGAGCAGCGCGATCACCGCCGTCGTGCCGGCATACCACTGGGAGTCGCCGCCCGCGCGCTGGCTCGCGCCGTACGCATGGATCTCCTCCTGGCAGGCCCGCAGCGTCTCGGCGACGGCCTCCGTCCCACGTCGGGAGTCGTAGCCCTCGTCGGCGAGCCGCGCGAACTGCTCGACCACGATCCGGCTGGCGACGTCGCCACCGGCGTGCCCGCCCATCCCGTCGGCCACGACGAAGACCGGCGGGGCCGCTATAAAGGAGTCCTCGTTGACCTCGCGCACGCGCCCCACGTCCGTGGCGGAGCCGTGGTGCAGGTCGACGCGGCTCACGCCGGCCCCCGAACGGGAGTACGGCGTGCGCCGGCCACCCGGGGGAGCAGTAGCGTGGGCGAGATGGCCAGATCCGAGCGCAGGCAGGGCTCCGCCGACGACGCGAGCGCGGACGCCCCTGCCCGGACCCTCGCCGACCAGCTCCGAGGCTGGCCGGACGACCGTCTTGCCCGGCTCCTGCGCGAACGTGCCGATCTCGCCACTCCTGCTCCCCACGACTCCGCACAACTGGCGTCCAGGGCCGCCACCCGTTCTTCTCTGACACGAGCACTCGACCAGCTGACCCGGCTCGAACTCTCCGTTCTTGATGCCCAGGTGATCCACGGTCAAACCACCCGGGCGGCACTGGTCGCGAGCGTCCACGCCGACCCGCGCTCCGTCGAGACCGCCCTCGACCACCTGCTCGACCTGGCGCTGGTCTGGTCGTCGACCAGCGGCCTGCGCCCGCTCTCGGGGGTCGCCGAGGCGCTCGGCGGCCCGGGCGCCCCCGGCGTGAGCGGCCTGCGCCAGGTCTCTGCGGAGCCAGCGGACGCCGAGACCGTGCGGCAGCGGATCGATGCCCTCTCCCCCGCGGCCCGCGCGCTGCTCGAGCACGTCACCGACAGCGGGGGCGAGGGCACGACCGGCGCCGCCCGCACCACGGTCCTGCCCGAGGACGCCGCCACCCCGGTCGAGGAGCTGCTGTCGCGGCGGCTGCTCGTGCCCCGCGACGCCGGGGTGATGCAGGTGCCGGGCGAGGTGGGCCTGGCCCTGCGCGGCGGGCACACCACCCGCCATCGCGTCGACGAGGTGCCGCCGCTGCTGACCTCCGCCCGCGGCGAGCGGCTCGTCGACCGCACCGCGGCCGGCGCCGCGTTCGAGGCGGTGCGCCGCGTCGAGCTGCTGCTCGACCACTGGGGGACGCACCCGCCGGGCGTGCTGCGCGGCGGCGGACTCGGCGTACGCGACCTCAAGGCGACCGCCGCCGACCTGCACGTCGACGAGCCCACCGCCGCCCTGCTCATCGAGGTGGCCGCGGCCGCGGGACTGCTCGGCTCCGGGATGGATGCCCAGGGCACGCCGTCGTGGCTGCCGACCGACGCCTTTGACGCGTGGGCCCAGAAGCCGACCGCCGCCCGCTGGCTCGCGCTGGCCACGACCTGGTTGGCGAGCACCCGCACCTCGGCGCTGGTCGGCACGCGGGACCAGGCCGGCAAGACGTGGAACGCGCTGGCGCCCGAGCTGTCGAGCCCGCTCCTGCCCGAGACCCGGCGGATGGCCCTCGAGGTGCTGGCCGAGCTGCCCGCGGGCGAGACGCTGGCAGCCGGCACCGGCACGCCCTCGCTGGTGCACCGCTTGTCCTGGCTGCGCCCGCGCCGCCCACGCCTGCGCGCCGACATGGTCGCGTGGAGCGTCGACGAGGCCGCGCTGCTCGGCCTCACCGGCCTCGGCGGGGTCCCGGCCCACACCCGGCTCCTGCTCACGGGCGACCAGGAGGGGGCGGCCGCGGCCCTCGACGGACTGCTCCCCCAGCCCGTCGACCACGTGCTCCTGCAGGCGGACCTCACCGCCGTGGCCCCCGGCCCGCTCGAGTCCGGGCTGGCCCGCCGGCTCCAGCTCGTCGCCGACATCGAGTCGCGCGGCGGCGCGACCGTCTATCGCTTTACCCCCGGCTCGGTACGACGCGCGATGGACGCCGGCTGGTCCGCCGCGGAGGTGCACGACTTCATCGGCTCGGTGTCGCGGACCCCGGTCCCGCAGCCGCTGAGCTATCTCGTCGACGACACCGCCCGCACGTTCGGCACCATCCGGGTCGGCCAGGCCGAGGCGTTCCTGCGCGCCGACGACGAGTCCGCGCTCACCGAGCTGCTGCACCACCCGAAGGCCGACAGCCTGGGGCTGCGCCGGATCGCGCCGACCGTGCTGGTCAGCGACACCCCGCTCGACGTGCTCCTCCCCCGGCTGCGCGAGCTCGGCGCCGCCCCGGTCGTGGAGGCCCCCGACGGGACCGTCCGGGTGGCCCGACGGGACCTGCTGCGCGCCCGCACCCCGCGCGACGCCCGCAGCGACGCGCGCACCCAGGCGATGGCCGCGGCCCGCGAGGGCGCCCACCTGACGGCCGTGATCACCGCGGTGCGCGCCGGCGACCGCGCGGGCGCCAACCGGCCCGGCAGCACGATGTCGGCGTCCACGCCGAGCGGTGCTCTGTCGGCGCTGCGCGAGGCCGTCGAGGCGCGGGCGACGGTCTGGATCGGCTACCTCGACAACCACGGCACCTCCACCGAGCGGGTCGTGGACCCCCTCCGGGTCGAGGGCGGCCAGCTCACGGCGTACGACCACCGCTCCGACGACACCCGGACCTTCGCGGTGCACCGCATCTCGGGAGTGCGCAGTGTGACCGAGCCGGCGTGAGTCGCCCCGTAGAATCAGGGGGTGGACTTCATCGCCTACGCCGAGGGTTCGGCGAGCCTGCTCAACGCAGAGCTCGCCGACGTCGGCGCGCTCACGGCGCACCTCGCCGACCGTGAGTGGCTGCTGGAGCGGGTGACCGACAAGGACCCGGTGACGCTGCGCCGCTTCCAGCGTGAGCTGCGGCCGGTCTTCGAGGCCTCCGGGGCGGGCGACACCCACACCGTCGTGGAGGGGATCAACACGCTGCTGGAGCGCTACCCGCTCACCCCGCGGATCTCCGACCACGACTCGCGCCTGCACCTGCACGTGGCCCACCGCAACGCCGGCGTCGCCGAGCTGCTGATCTCCGAGTCGCTGCTCGGGCTGGCCACGCTGGTCTGCGACCTCGGACCGAGCCGGCTCGGGGTGTGCAGCGCCTCGCCGTGCACCCAGGTCTACGTCGACACCTCCCCCAACCGCTCGCGTCGCTACTGCTCGGACCGGTGCTCCTCGCGGGCCAACGTCGCCGCCTACCGCGCCCGGCAGAAGGCGCTGTCCCCGGACGTCGCCGGGGCCCGCGGATGAACGACGGCCCCCTGATCGTCCAGTCCGACAAGACCCTGCTCCTCGAGATCGACCACGAGCAGGCGCAGGACTGCCGCAAGGCGATCGCGCCCTTCGCCGAGCTCGAGCGCTCGCCGGAGCACATCCACACCTACCGGCTCACCCCGCTGGGGCTGTGGAACGCCCGCGCCGCCGGCCACGACGCCGAGCAGGTCGTCGACACGCTGCTGACCTACTCGCGCTACGCGGTGCCGCACGCGCTGCTCGTGGACGTCGCCGAGACGATGGCGCGCTACGGGCGACTGCGCCTCGAGAAGCACCCGGTGCACGGACTCGTGCTCTCCTCCTCCGACCGCCCGGTGCTGGAGGAGGTGCTGCGTGCCAAGAAGGTCAAGGGCATGCTCGGCGAGCGTCTCGGCGACGACTCTGTGGTCGTGCACGCCTCCGAGCGCGGCAACCTCAAGCAGGCCCTGCTCAAGCTGGGCTGGCCGGCGGAGGACTATGCCGGCTACGTCGACGGCGAGGCGCACGCGATCTCTCTGGTCGAGGACGGCTGGGCGCTGCGCGACTACCAGCGCGACGCGGCCGACTCCTTCTGGCACGGCGGCTCGGGGGTCGTCGTACTCCCCTGCGGCGCGGGCAAGACCATCGTCGGCGCGTCCGCGATGGCGCACGCCCAGGCCACCACGCTGATCCTGGTCACCAACACCGTCTCCGCGCGCCAGTGGAAGGACGAGCTGGTCAAGCGGACCTCGCTCACCGAGGACGAGATCGGCGAGTACAGCGGCGCGGTCAAGGAGATCCGGCCCGTCACCATCGCGACGTACCAGGTGCTCACGACGCGCCGCAAGGGCGTCTACCCGCACCTCGAGCTGCTCGACGCCCGCGACTGGGGCCTGATCGTGTACGACGAGGTGCACCTGCTGCCCGCCCCGATCTTCCGGATGAGCGCCGACCTGCAGGCGCGGCGCCGGATCGGGCTGACCGCGACGCTGGTGCGCGAGGACGGGCGCGAGGGCGACGTGTTCTCGCTGATCGGGCCCAAGCGCTATGACGCGCCGTGGAAGGACATCGAGGCCCAGGGCTGGATCGCGCCCGCGGACTGCGTCGAGGTCCGGGTGACGCTGCCCGAGTCCGAGAGGCTGGTCTATGCGACCGCCGAGCCCGAGGAGCGCTACCGGCTCGCCTCGTGCACCTCGCGCAAGACCCGGGTGGTGCGCGACCTCGTGGAGCAGCACGCCGGACAGCCGACGTTGGTGATCGGGCAGTACATCGACCAGCTCGACGAGCTCGCCGCCGAGCTCAACGCTCCGCTGATCAAGGGCGAGACGACCGTCAAGGAGCGCCAGCGGCTCTTCCAGGCCTTCCGCACCGGCGAGATCGGGCTGCTCGTGGTCTCCAAGGTCGCCAACTTCTCGATCGACCTGCCCTCCGCGGAGGTGGCCATCCAGGTGTCGGGGTCCTTCGGCTCCCGCCAGGAGGAGGCCCAGCGCCTCGGCCGCCTGCTGCGCCCCAAGTCCGACGGCCGGGGGGCGCGGTTCTACACCGTCGTCTCGCGTGACACCGTGGACGCAGAGTTTGCCCAGAATCGCCAGCGTTTCCTGGCCGAACAGGGATACGCCTACCGGATCGTCGACGCGGAGGACCTGCCCACCCCATGAAAGCCCTGCTGCTGGAGAACATCCACCCGTCCGCCGTCGCCCGGCTGGAGGACGCCGGCTTCGAGGTCGACCTCCGCAAGGCGGCGATGTCGGAGGAGGAGCTCATCCACTCCCTCCCCGGCGTGGCGCTGCTCGGCGTGCGCTCCAACACCAACGTGACCGCCCACGTGCTCGAGAGCAGCCCCGACCTGGTGGCGGTCGGCGCGTTCTGCATCGGCACCAACCAGATCGACCTGGTCGCGGCGGCCGACCGATCGGTGGCCTGCTTCAACGCTCCGCACTCCAACACCCGCAGCGTCGTGGAGCTCGTGATCGGCGAGATCATCTCGCTGGCCCGCCGCCTGGTCGAGAAGACCATGCGGATGCACGACGGGATCTGGGACAAGTCCGCGGCCGGCAGCCACGAGATCCGCGGGCGCACGCTCGGCATCGTCGGCTACGGCAACATCGGCTCGCAGCTGTCGGTGGTCGCCGAGGCGCTGGGCCTGCGGGTCGTCTTCTATGACATCGCCGACCGCCTCGCCCACGGCAACGCCCGCCGGATGGGCTCGCTCGACGAGCTGCTCGCCGAGGCCGACGTCGTGTCACTGCACGTCGACGGGCGCCCCGGCAACGCCGGCATGTTCGGCGCCGAGCACTTCGACAAGATGAAGCCGCGCGCGCTGTTCATCAACGCCTCGCGCGGGATGGTCGTCGACACCGAGGCGCTGCGCGAGCGGATCCTGTCGGGTCACATCGCCGGCGCCGCCCTCGACGTCTTCCCGGTCGAGCCGAAGGCCCAGGGCGACACGTTCCAGTCGCCCCTGCGCGGCCTCGACAACGTGATCCTGACCCCGCACGTCGGGGGCTCCACCCAGGAGGCCCAGGAGGGCATCGGGCACTTCGTGGCCGGCAAGCTCGCGTCGTACGTCCATGACGGGAGCACGGAGCTCTCGGTGAACTTCCCCGAGGTCACCGCGCCCCGGGCGCCGGGCACCTACCGGATCGCGCACCTGCACGACAACGTCCCCGGCGTGATCGCGGAGATCAACCACATCCTCGCCGAGGAGGAGGAGAACGTCTGCGCCCAGTCCCTGGCCACCCGCGGCCAGCAGGGCTACGTCATCACCGACGTCTCCGCCCCCCTGGGTGCCGCCGCCCTCGAGCGCCTGCACGCCATCCCCCACACCAGGCGCATCAGAGACCTCCCGGCGTAACCCCACACCCGAGTCGGCGCATCTTCACCGCCGAGTCGGCGCATCTTCACCGCCGAGTCGGCGCATCTTCACCGCCGAGTCGGCGTGCATTCACGCCGACTCAGCGGGCGTACGGCGCGCGTTCGCGCCGACTCGGCGGAGGCAGGTGGTATTCCGGGTGCGCAAGCGGTATTGCTCCTTCTAGCGTCACTGCTCGCGTCGCCCGCCGGCGACGCGGAGAAGCAGAGGAGGGGACGATGGAGAAGATCACCGACAGGCTCATCAGCTGGGCGTCGATCCTCGAGCCGGGCACGCGCGCCCAGGCGATGACGACGTCGACGATGCCGTTCATCCACCCGCACCTGGCGCTGATGCCGGACGCCCACCTGGGACTCGGCGCCACGGTGGGGTCGGTGATCCCGACCCGCGGCGCGATCATGCCGGCGGCGGTGGGCGTCGACATCGGCTGCGGGATGATCGCGGTGCGCACCCAGTTCGACGTCGACGAGCTGCCGTCCGACCGGCGTGCGCTGCGTGAGTCGATCGAGCGCGCGATCCCGCTGTCGGCGGGGGCGGCCAACCGGACGGTCAGCCGCGACCACACCCGCGAGCGGCTCGCCGTACTCACCCGGGAGGCGGAGGAGGCCGGCTTCGACCCGGCGAGCTACGCCGCCCGCTGGGAGCTGCAGCTGGGCACGCTCGGGTCGGGCAACCACTTCATCGAGGTCACCGTCGACGAGCAGCACCGGGTCTGGCTGTTCCTGCACTCCGGCTCGCGCGGCGTCGGCAACAAAATCGCTCAGCGCCACATCGCCGTCGCGCGCAAGCTGGCCGAGCGCGACGGGCTCGACCTGCCCGACCGCGACCTCGCGCCGCTCACCGAGGGCACCGTGGAGTTCGACCGCTACATCCGCGAGATGCAGTGGGCACAGCACTACGCGCTGCTCAACCGCGAGGAGATGATGGACCGCGTGGTGCGCCAGGTCGCCGAGTGGACCGGTCGCGAGGTCGAGCGGCGCGAGGAGATCAACTGCCACCACAACTACACCGAGCGCGAGCGCCACTTCGGGGAGGACGTGTGGCTCTCCCGCAAGGGCGCGATCGACGCCTCCGTCGGCCGACCCGGGCTGATCCCCGGCTCGATGGGCACCGCGTCGTACGTCGTGGTGGGCCGGGGCGACGAGCTGGCGCTGCGCTCGGCGCCGCACGGGGCGGGGCGCAACTTCTCCCGGACCAGGGCCCGCAAGACCTTCACCCGCGAGCAGCTGCGCGAGGCGATGACCGGCATCGAGTACCGCGACACCGATGCGTTCATCGACGAGATCCCCCAGGCCTACAGGGACATCGACCAGGTCATGGCGGACGCGCACGACCTGGTCGAGATCCGCCACACCCTGCGCCAGATCGTCAACGTCAAGGGCGACTGAGGCTCACGCGCGGCGCACCGCGGCGGGCTCGGCGTGGACGGCATCCCCCGAGCGAGGGCTGCCGGCCTCGTCGAGCCGACGCTCTCCCCGCATCGCCGCCGCCCCGATCAGCACCAGACCGGCGCCCAGCACCGCCCCGTGGAGGATCCGCCCCGCGGGCGCGACGAAGAACTGCGGCAGGTACGTCGCGAGGCCGAGGCCGGCGAGCAGTCCGCCCCAACGTGCCGTCGTCCCGGCCGCCCAGAGCCCCGTGGCCAGCTTGCCGCCGACGAGAGCGAGCGCCCCGAGACCGAGCAGCAGCGTCGCCATCTCGAAGGGCGCATAGCGGAAGGAGTCCGCGACCTCGAGCACCGCGGGGTCGCCGGTGTCGAGGGCGTGGCGACCGAGCGCCCCCAGGCCGTAGGCCTCCGCCCCGTAGTAGGGCAGCAGCAGGACCGCGGCGAGCCACGCCCGGGACTCCGCCTCCCGCAGCGGCCTCCCGCCCCACGCCCAGGGGTGCGACTGCACGGCACCGCGCAGGGCGAAGGCGATCAGCATGAAGCCGATCATCCCGAGGGCGTGCGACGTCAGCCACGCCGTCGAGGCCAGGTCGGCGGCTCCCTCGGCGCCCGTCTCGGGCCCGTAGGGGCGCAGCGCGGGGTAGGCCGCCAGTGCCAGCCCGGCCAGGACGAAGCCGCTGCCGATCAACAAGTTCTTCCTCATGTTCCCTCCTCCTTCCAATGAGAGCACCGCTCTCTGAATACGATAAGCATGCAGACATGTGGAGCGAAATGCAAGAGCACCGCTCTCTTTAGTGAGAGCCGCTCACTATGTGGCAGAGTGGACGACATGCCCAAGGGACCGACTCCGCGCGAGGTCGCGCGTGCCGAGAACATCGCTCGGATCAAGGAGCTGGCGCTCACCCAGCTGGCCGAGTCCGGCGCGACGTCGCTCTCCCTGCGTGCGATCGCCCGCGAGCTCAACCTCGTGTCGAGCGCGATCTACCGCTACTACGCCAGCCGCGACGAGCTGATCACCGCGCTGATCGTCGACGCCTACGACGACCTCGGGGAGCACCTGGAGGCGGCCTCCTCCCCGTCCGGCCGGGCCACGCAGCGCAGGACTCGCCGCCGCTGGCACGACGTGTGCCACGCCCTGCGCGACTGGGCGGTGGCCCAGCCCCACCGGTTCTCGCTGATCTACGGCTCCGCGATCCCGGGCTACGCCGCCCCGGCCGACACGATCGCGCCCGCCGGTCGGGTCCTCCTCGCCCTTGCCGGCCCCGCGGTGCTGGGCGCTCCGCCCGCGGCCGGGACGATCCCCCGGACCCTGCGCACCCAGCTGCACCGGATGGACGACGCCCTCGACCTGCAGGCCTCGCCGGAGACCCTGCTGCTGCTGACCGCGGCCTTCGCCCGGCTGATCGGGGTCCTCACGCTCGAGCTCAACGGCCACCTGGTCGGGGGGTTCGAGCCGGCCGACGCTCTGTTTGCCACGCTCGTCGAGCGCGAGGCGGACGCCCTCGGCCTCTGAGGCGCTTGCGTCGCCGGTCACCATGGAGGCATGGCCCTTCCCGTCCCCTCCGTCGTGCCCTCCGTCGTGCGCGACGCCCGTGTCCGTCTCGGCGAGGCGCTCTTCCTGCGCGTCGCGGGACCGGACGGACCGGCCAACCGCCAGCGCATCCACGGGACCCCCGGCCCCCGCTGGTTCGCGCCGGACAGCCCCATCGGTCGCGTCCACGGTGACGCCTCGATGTTCGTCGGCGGCCTGCGCGCGCTGATGCTCCAGTCCCTGCACCCGGTCGCGATGACGGCGGTCTCGGAGCACTCCGGCTTCCGCGGTGACATGTGGGGCCGGCTCGCCCGGACGAGCACGTTCCTGGCCACGACGACGTTCGCGGCCGCCGACGACGCCCAGGCGGCGGTCGACCTGGTCAAGCGGATCCACGACAAGATCACCGGCACGATGCCCGACGGCACGCCCTACATCGCCTCCGACCCGCACCTGCTCATGTGGGTGCACGTCGCCGAGATCGACAGCTTCCTGCGCGCCCACCAGAGGTACGGCGCCCGGCCGCTCGACCAGGCCGGCCGCGACGACTACGTCGCCCAGACGGCGCTGGTGGCCGAGAAGCTGGGCGTGGTCGACGCCCCCCGCAGCGAGGCGGAGCTCGCCGACGTCCTCGCGTCGTACCGTCCCGAGCTCGCCGGCACCGACCACGCGCGCGAGGCCCTCGACCTGCTGCTGCGCCACCCCCCGCTGCCGCTGCCGGCGCGCGGGCCCTACCGGATGCTGGTCGCCGCCGCGGTGGAGATGATGCCGCCCGGGACTCACGAGCCGCTGGGGCTGCCGCGAATCCCCCTCGCCGAGCAGCAGGTCTCGCGCGCGCTCGGAGCTGCGGCCACCGTCACGATCCGGTGGGCGCTGACCCCGCCCAGCCCGCCCGGCGGCCAGCCGGCGCACCCGGTCGTGCGCTCCTCCACCCGACCTTGAGCCAATCCTTGGCTGATCTTGAGCCAAGCTGGTCCAAAACCCGGGGATCGACTGCCTAGGCTGATCGACGTCGCCCACCTGTGGCTCTCGCCGCAGCGTCAGACCGGTGCGGCAGACAGCTACGGAGCCCTCGTCATGTCCTCACGACTGCGTCACAGCCTCACCGCCCTGGTGGCGATGCTCGGCCTGCTCGCCTCCGTCCTGATCTTCGTCTCCACCACGTCGTCGGCCCAGGCCGAGGCGGCCAGCGGGCGCGTGCGCGGTGAGATCATCGCTGCCGGCACGCAGCGGATGGAGGTCCGCTGGTTCACCCCCGACTGGCGCTTCCTCGGCAAGCGTCGCGTCGTCAACGGCGCCTACTCGGTGACCCTGCCTGCGGGGACCTACCGGCTGCAGTTCGTCGACCTCCGGCCGCAGTACGACGTCACGAAGTTCGCACCCGCCGACGCCATGGTCACCGTGCATCCCGGGCGCACCGTGCAGCGCAGTGTCCGGATGCGGCGCGGCGCGGCCATCACCGGCACCGTCTGGACCGGCGGCCAGCGTGGGCGCAACGCCCGGGTCGTGGCCGCCAACACCTTCCAGCAGTCCTACGAGGTGCGCGCCAACAGCCGGGGCGAGTTCGCCATCGGCGGTCTGCCCGCGAGCAGCTACTCGGTCTTCACCTACGACGCCAAGAAGCAGTGGGCGGGCAAGAGCGCCTGGGTCCCTCGCCTCAAGGCCGGCAAGGCCAAGCACATCGCGATCCGGCTCTCCAGCCGCGCGGGCCGGTTGCTCATCGACCTCTACGGTGCCGACCAGCGCCCGCTGCCCACCACCTGGGTCACCGCGGTGAACAAGAAGACCGGTCAGTTCTACGTCGCCAAGGCGGCACGCGGCACGGTCACCTTCGCGGGGCTCTCCGCCGGGCCCTACCGCATCAGCGTGCCGAATGTCGGCAGCTTCTTCGGACGCACCGGCGACGTCGGCACCGTGCGTGCCGGCCGGGTCCGCTTCGCCGACTTCGTGCTCACCCGACAGGGGGGCCGGATGACCGGGGTCGTCGTCGACGGCAGCAACGGCACCTCGCCGATGGATCGCGCCGTCCTCAAGCTGTACGACGTGACGGGGGCGCTGGTCGCCCAGACCGAGACCGACAGCTCGGGTCGCTTCACGCTCGGCGGGCTGTTGACCACCGCCTCGGGGATGACGCTGGTGGTGCAGTCGAGCCAGTACACCTCCGACTACGGGCAGTTGAAGATGGCGGGGCTGTCGATCACCACCGGCGAGGTCCGCGGCCTGGGCACGCTCAAGCTGCCCCGGATCGTCCGGCCCACGCCGACCTCGACGCCGACGCCCACCCCGACGCCCACGCCCACGCCCACGCCCACGCCCACGGTCACCGTGACCGTCACCCCCACCCCCAAGCCGACCGCCCCCACGGTGACGGTCACCGTCCCGCCCACTCCCACCCCCACGCCGACCTCCCCCACCGTGACGGTCACTGTCACCGCCGCGCCCGGAGCCCGCTGAGCCGACTCTGGTTGGATGCTGAGGTGTCCATCGACGGCGAGCGACTGCACGAGACCTGGCCGCTGCCAGCTGCCGGTCCGCTGCGCGACGCCCTGCTCGCGTCGTACTCCGATCCCGCGCGCGGCTATCACGACCTCCGCCACCTGACCGAGGTCCTGGACCGCGTGGAGGAGCTGGCCGAGGCGGGCGAGCTCTTCGACCTGCCGGTGGTGCTGCTGGCCGCGTGGTTCCACGACGCAGTGTACGACGCGCGGCCCGGCCCCGAGGAGCGCTCGGCGCGGTGGGCGACGGAGTCCCTGAGCGCGCTGGGACTGCCCGCCGACCTGGTCGACGAGGTCGCACGCCTGGTCCGGGTGACCGAGAGGCACCGACCCGAGCCGAACGATGCCGCGGCCTGCGCGCTCACCGACGCCGACCTGGCCATCCTGGCTGCCCCCGCCGAGCGCTATGCGGAGTATGCCGCCGATGTCCGCCGGGAGTACGCCGCCGTCCCCGACGACGACTTCCGGGCCGGTCGCGCGGCGGTGCTCGCCGACCTACTCGCCAAGCCGACGCTGTTCCACACGGCGTACGCCCGCGAGCGCTGGGAGCAGCCGGCGCGGGACAACGTCAGCCGCGAGATCTCGCGGCTGACCCGCCACGCCTGACCCCGCGAGCTCCTGCTCCCCGTCGCCGACCCGTCACAGGCTCCGCGACACGCCGCGGAAATGGTCGAGGGAGTGACGGGTCGGCGACGGGGAGTCAGCGCAGGGGTGGGGTGGGTGGCCGCCAGGTGAGGGTGCCTGACTCGGCATCGAGGGTGGCTGCGGCGCCCAGCGGGACTGCCAGGTTGGGGGCGCCGTGGCCGACGGGCACGTCGTAGACCAGGGGGACGCCCAGGGGGCCGAGGCGGGCGGCGAGCAGCTCGCGCACCTCGTGCGGTGGTCCGCAGTCGGTGAACGTGCCGCAGACGACGCCGCGCACCCCGTCGAACCAGCCCGAGCGCAGCAGCTGGGTGAGGGCCCGGTCGAGGCGGTAGGGGCGCTCCCCCACGTCCTCGAGCAGGGCGATCGCCCCGGCTGCGGGCTGCACGTGCGGGGTGCCGACGGAGCCGGCGAGGACCGCGACGTTGCCGCCGACCAGCACCCCCTCGGCTTGACCTCCGCCTCCCGGGACACCGCGCAGCTCGACGGCCGCACCGTCCAGCACGAGCGACGCGACCGCGTCCCGGGTGGCGTCCTCCCCCGGGCCACCACGGTCACCGAGCCCCGCGACACCGGGCCCGTGCACGCTCACCAGACCCAGCCGAGCAGCGACCGCCTGGTGCAGCGCGGTGGCGTCGGAGAAGCCCACGAGCAGCCGCGGCCCGGCCTGCGCCAGCCGGTCCCAGTCCAGGAGGTCGAGCACCCGGTGCGTCCCGAAGCCGCCGCGGGCGCACCACACCGCGCGCACCTCCGCGTCCACCCACGCCTCGACCAACGCCTCCGCGCGTTCCTCGTCGCTGCCGGCGAGCCAGCCGAGACTGCCCGGCCGCCGGGTGAGGTCGCGGACCTCCAGCCCCCACCCGCGCAGCACGTCGATGCCCGCTGCCAGACGGCTCGGGTCGACGCCCCCGGCCGGCGTCACCACCGCCACCTGGTCCCCCGGCGCGAGCCGCGGTGGCCGGACGAGGGGTGAGCCGAGACCGCGCGGGCCCAGCACGTCGCCCTTGCGCCGGCGCAGCCCGGCCCGCACCAGCCGGTCGATCAGCTCTCGCGAGGTCACCGGCCGCGCACCCGCCTCCACCACCCGGTCGTACCACTCCGCGGGCACGTCGTAGTGGTCGCGGTCGAAGCCGCGCGCAGGGATCCCCAGTCCCCGGGCGAACGCGTGCAGCTCGTCGTACGACGCGTCGCTGGCCAGGTGCGACCAGAGCCGTCCGTGACCGGCGGCGTTCGGCGGGTCGATCAGCACGCTCATCCGCGAGCGCGCTCCACGGCGTCGTCGACCAGCAGCCGCCAGGACCGCACCAGCGCGGCGTCGACGTGGACCTTCTCGCTGCCGCTCGGCCGGGCCTGCGTGTCGAGGTGGAACTGGCGCACGCCGGCGCGCGCCAGCCACGGGACGTGCTCGGCCTGCAGGCCCGCCCCGGGCATCAGCAGCGCCGCGACGGCCGGGTCTGAGCCCGCGGTGTCGAGCAGGTCGTCATAGCCGGTGGCGACCCCGCTCGGCGATCCAGCCGAGCACACCGCCGTCAGCGCCGGCAGCTCGAGCAGCCGGCGCCACGAGCGGCGCGGGTCGAGCACCGCGTCGATCGCCTGGTGGAAGGTCCAGGGCACGCCGGGCAGCGCGTCGACCACCCGCCGGCACACCTGGACGTCGATCTCGAGGTCGGCGTCGAGGAAGCCCAGCACGACCCCCTCGGCGCCCCGGCCGAGGTAGTCCTCGGCCAGCCCCACCAGCCGGTTGATCTCGCCCCCGGTCGTGGTCCACGAGTCGTTGAGCCGCAGCTGCACCCGCACCGGCAGGTCGCTCTCCCGGCACACCGCGAGGGCTGTGTCGAGCTCGGGCGAGAAGCCACCCAGCTCGGTGCGCGCGGTCAGGTGCAGCCGGTCGGCGCCGCCCTCCTGGGCACCTGCCACGTCGCGCGGGTGCAGGACGGTCACCTCGAGCAGCCCCACGTCGGTCATGGCTCGAACTTTAGGCCGAACAGCGGCGTCGCCGATGCAACCGGCGGCCCGGACGGGCCCGACTTTTCCTGGTCATGACAATGGACCCATGGACGACGTCGTGCTGCTCGAGTCGCGCGCCCGGGTCCTCGCCGACCTCGAGGCCCGCCAGATGGCGACCCCTGGGGCCGTCTCCGCGTTGGAGGAGTCGGTCTCGGCGCGGCGGTGGTGGGTGGAGCAGTGGCCCGAGGGTGCGCAGTACGTCGCCGGGCTGGTCGCCCAGGACGTCCAGGACGCGCTCTTCGAGACCGCCGGCCGCTGGCCGGTGTGCGACGCGTGCGGGGACCGGCCGGTGCACCCGCTCTACATCCACCCCGAGCTCGGGGGCCCCGACCCGGTGTGGGTGTGCGAGGAGAGCGGGACGGCCGTGGCCGAGCTGGGGCTGCTCAGCCCTCGTCGCTGAACTGGACGTACATCGTGTAGCGGTCGGCGCGGTAGACCGAGCGGGAGACCTCCACGACCTTGTCGCCGGAGACCGCGCGCCGGGCGACGCGCAGCACGGCTGCGCCGGGCGCGATCTCGAGCGACGCCGCCTCCTCGGGACCGGCGACGTCGGCGGAGATGGAGTCCTCCGACCAGGTGGGCCGCAGCCCGCGCGCGGTCAGCGCGTCGTACAGGCTGGTCGGCATGCCGCTCTGCAGGAAGCCGGGCAGCAGGATCTCGTTGAGGTAGGCGTCCTCGATGCACATCGGGATGCCGTCGGCGCGGCGCAGCCGCTTCCAGTGGATGACGGCGTCGCCGGCCGTGATGTCCAGGGCTCTGGCCACACCGGGGCCGGCCTGCTCGCGACGGGCGAGCAGCGTCTGTGACTCCGCCAGCAGCCCGCGCCGGGTCATCTCCTCGGTATAGCTGGTGAGCCGACCCACGTCGTTGCGCGGCTTGGCCACGAACGTGCCGCGGCCGGGCATCCGCTCGAGCAGCCCCTCGCTCACCAGCGCGTCCATCGCCTGGCGCACCGTCATCCGGGCCACGCCGAAGCGCTGGACCAGCTCACGCTCGGAGGGAGCCGGCGTGCCGGGTGCCGCGCCCTCGACCAGCGAGCGGACGTACTCGCGCACCTGCACGTGCTTCAGCGCAGGGCGGTCTGTCGTGGACTGCTGCGGCGTGGTCGTCTCCGTCACAAGGAGAACTGTAGGCGCGGTCTAGACCCCCTGTCCCCGTATTTGCCGAACTTCGGCGCACATGTAACAAAAGGGACGGCCCCGCCGGTGCAGACATCCGATCGGTCAGTCGGTGGCGATGGCGTCCAGGACGTTGAGCTTGGCCGCCCGGCGGGCCGGCAGCACCGCGGCCAGCACCCCGACCACGACTGCGACCCCCAAGAAGATCAGCAGCTGGCCGGACGGCACCGCGATGACCTCGAGGCCCTCGCTGCGCAGCGAGCTGGTCAGCGCGACCCCGAAGCCGATGCCGAGGAGGACTCCGAGCGTGGCGCCCAGGGTGGCGATGACCACCGACTCGAGCGTGACCATCCGCCGCAGCTGGCGCCGGCTCAGCCCGATCGCCCGCAGCAGCCCGATCTCGTGGGTGCGCTCGATGATGGACAGCGCGAGCGTGTTGACGATGCCGAGCACCGCGATGAGCAGGGCCAACCCCAGGAGCGCGAAGATCATCGTGACCAGCTGGTCGATGGGGTCGCGCTGCTCGGCGGCGAACTCAGCCTGGTCCTTGACGGTCACCATCCGCAGGTCGGAGACGACCTCGTCGATCCCGCCCTGGACCAGGCTCAGGTCCGCACCCGGCTCGGCCTCGATCACCAGCATCCGGTCGTTGTCGGGCACACCGGCGTCGATCAGCGTCTGCTCGGTGGTGACGTAGGGGAAGCCGACCAGCGGGTTCTCCTCGAAGACGCCCACGACCTCGAGCTCGTTCTCGCTGCCGAAGACCTCGTAGGTCACGACGTCGCCCACCTCGACACCGTCGTCGGCGACGCCCTCCGACACGACGACCGTCCCGTCGCGGACGTCTGCGACCTCGCCCTCGATCATCTTCAGGCCCATCACCTGCTCGAGCTGCGCGAGGTCGCCGGCGCTGATGCCCTGCCCGCTGCCATCGATGGAGCCGAAGGCATAGCGCAGCGCGGCGACCGACCCCACCCCGTCGACGTCGGCGATCTGGTCGCCGAGCGCCGAGGAGAACTCCTCGCCGATGGCGTTGCTCACCACGAAGTCGCCGCGGAAGTTCTCGTCGACGATCTGGTCGATGCTCGCCTTCGCCGACGCCCCGACGATCGACATCGTGCCCGCGAGCGCGAGCCCGATCATCAGGGCCGAGGCCGTGGCGGTGGTACGCCGCGGGTTGCGCAGGCTGTTCTGGCCGGCCAGACGGCCGACCGTCCCGAAGACCCGGGTGGAGAGCCAGCTCGCCCCGGCCAGGAACGGATAGCTGATCACCGGGCTGGCACCGGCGACACCGAGCAGGACGGCGAGCATGCCCGCGCCCAGGACCCAGCCGGCGCGCGGGACGTCGCCCAGCAGCGCGGCTGTCATCATCGCCAGCCCCGCAACCACCAGCGCGATGCCTGCGATCAGCCGGCGCCGGATCGAGGTCTCGGGCAGTGCGATGTCGTCGCGCATCGCCTGGACGGGCGCGATCCGGCTGGTGTGCCGGGCCGGCAGCCAGGCGGCGGCCATCGTGACGGCCACGCCCACGACGTACGCCACCACGACCGTGCTGGTCTGGAAGACCAGCGACTGGCCGGCGAACTCGAGTCCGACGAACGTCGAGAAGACCCACTTGAGGAGCATCGCCAGCAGCACGCCGAGCCCGAGGCCGAGCGTGGAGCCGAGCAGACCGAGGATCAGTGCCTCGAGGAGCACCGAGCGCGTGACCTGTCCCTGGGAGGCGCCCAGCGCCCGGAGCAGGGCGAGCTCGCGGCTGCGCTGCGCGACCAGGATCGAGAAGGTGTTGACGATCAGGAAGGCGCCGACGATCAAGGAGATGCCCGCGAAGATCAGCAGGAAGGTGCTGAGGAACGAGATCGCCTCGAGCAGCTGGGAGGCGGACTCGTCGGCCGCCGTGTCGCCGGTGACGGCCTCGACGCCGTCGGGCAGCTCGGCGGCCACGGCGTCGCGCAGCTCCTCCTGGGAGACGCCGTCCTCGGCGGTGACCCAGATGTCGTTGAAGACGTCCTCGCCCTCGTGGAAGAGCTGCTGGGAGGTCGCGGTGTCGAAGATCGTGAGGGTGGCGCCGTTGAGCGAGCCGCCGTCGGCGAAGTCCGCGGTGCCGACGAGCTCCTTGCGCAGCACCGGCTCCGCTCCGACCGTGTTGAGCAGCACCTCGTCACCGATCTCATAACCGGCCTTGTCGGCGGTCAGCACGTCGAGCGCGATCTCGTCGGGCCCGGTCGGCTCCGCCCCGTCGACGATCGTGAGCCCCTCCAGCCCGTGACCGGCCGGGGCGTCGTTCCAGTTGAGCCCCAGACCGGGGGCGCCCTGACCGCCGATGACCTTGTCGTCGGTGCCGATCACGAAGACGCCGTTGGCGGAGACGTTGCCGTCCACACGGGCAGCACCTGGCGTGTCACGCAGGTCCTCGACGAGCTCGGCGGGCAGGGTGCGCGTCGAGGGGCCGGCGCTGATGTCGCCGCCCTCGGGCCGCACCACCACGTCGCCCACGGTGGAGGCGAAGAGCGCCGTGAAGCTGCGCTCGAGGGTGTCGGTGAAGACCAGGGTTCCGGCGACGAAGGCGATGCCGAGGACGATGGCGAAGGTGCTCAGCAGCAGGCGGATCTTGCGGCCGAGGAGGCTCTTGAGGGCGGCTCTCCACATGGTCAGGAGATCCCGTCCGGAGAGCCCTGTGCCACGGCCCCCTGGGCCACGGTCCCCTCGGCGCGCCCGTGGGAGGCGGCGCCAGCCGGGTCGCTCATCTCGGTCATCACCGCGAGCACCTGCTCACGGGTGGGGTTGCGCAGCTCGTCGACGACGTGACCGTCGGCGAGGAAGACGACCCGGTCGGTGTACGCCGCGGCGACGGGGTCGTGGGTCACCATCACGATCGTCTGGCCATAGTCGGTGACGCTGCGCCGCAGCAGCTCGAGGACCTCCGCGCCGGAGCGGGAGTCGAGGTTGCCCGTCGGCTCGTCGGCGAACACGATCCGCGGCCGGGTCACCAGCGCCCGCGCCACGGCAACGCGCTGCTGCTGGCCGCCGGAGAGCTCGTTGGGCTTGTGGTGCAGTCGGTCCGCGAGCCCGACCGTGTTGATCACCTGCTGGTGCCACTCGGCGTCGGGCTTGCGCCCCGCGATCGCCAGCGGCAGCAGGATGTTCTCCCCCGCTGTCAGGGTCGGCACCAGGTTGAACGACTGGAAGACGAACCCGACCTCGTCGCGTCGCAGCCGGGTCAGCGCCTTGTCCTTGAGCCGGCTCAGCTCCTGGTCACCCACGAAGACCGACCCCGAGGTCCCCGTGTCGAGCGCCGCGCAGCAGTGCATCAGCGTCGACTTGCCCGACCCGCTCGGCCCCATCACGGCCGTGAACTCCCCCTCGTAGAGGTCCAGCGTCACGTCGTCGAGGGCCCGCACGAGCGCCTGCCCGGAGCCGTAGGTCTTGGTGAGGTTCTGGACGCGTGCGGCAGTGGTGCGCTCGGAGAGCGCCGGGCTCGAGGTCATGACACCACCATCCCAACCCCGGGGGCCCTACGCCAACAGGGATTCACCCCGGTCCAGCCCTGAGGC
>NZ_BAAHCI010000015.1:127793-239441 GCF_054775955.1 Nocardioides pacificus | reverse complement strand
GCGGTTTCCCCGGTCGACCGGGGAAACCAGATGTTGTCGGCCGAAACTTCGCCCGACAAGTTCAGCGATCCCCGGTCGACCGGGGAAACCGACACCCGCAGCCTCCTCGAACATGCGTTCGATCCGCGCTACGCTGGTCGGGTGGACTTCCAAGGGACACTCTTCGCTGCTGATCCGCAGACCCCGAGCGTGCTGCCGCTGGCGGGCGCCGTCGAGCGTACGGCGCTGAGCCGCGGCGCGTGGGTCGACGTACGACGCGACTGGGTCGCCGGGGCCGACGAGCTCTTCGAGGCGCTCGTCCACGAGGTGCCGTGGCGCGCCGAGCGCCGGGAGATGTACGACCGGGTGGTCGACGTGCCGCGGCTGATCCACACCTACGGGATCGGGGCACCGCTGCCGCACCCGGTGCTGGACGAGGCGCGCGACGCGCTGTCGGACTACTACCGCCCGGAGCTGGGCGAGCCGTTCCTGACCGCGGGCTGCTGCTACTACCGCGACGGGCGCGACTCGGTGGCCTGGCACGGCGACACGTTCGGGCGGGGGCGCACCCAGGACACGATGGTCGCGATCATCTCCGTGGGCGACCCGCGGCGGCTCACGCTGCGTCCGCGCGGCGGGGGCGGCGGCTCCACCGGCTTCACGATGGGCCACGGCGACCTGCTGGTCATGGGTGGCTCGTGCCAGCGCACCTGGGAGCACGCGGTGCCCAAGGTCGCGCATGCCGGACCGCGGTTGTCGGTGCAGTTCCGGCCGCGCCACGTCTTCTGACCCGCCTGGTGCCGACAGCGGCGTCGGGGGTGAGGACCACCCCCGACGCCGGCGTCAGCACGAGCAGCAGCTGGAGCGCCGCCGCTCCCGCCGGCTCAACCAGATCACCAGCCCGATCGCCGCGAGCACGGCGACGCCCTGCTTGGCGTAGGTCCTGGCCAGGATCGGCAGCACCGTCGCGCCCAGGTCGAGGGCCTCGCCCTGCGGTCCGGCGCCCACCTTGTCGGACGCGCGACCGGGGTCGGCCGGCCTGGCCGACGGAGGTGCGGCCGGCGCCGAGGGCGCCGAGGGCGCCGCGGGCGCCGGAGGGGCCACCCCAGCGGGCGGTGCCCCGGCTCCCGCCCCCACGGCCTCCGCCGCCGCTGCAGCCACGGGAGTCTCCGCTCCCGCGCCACTCTCCTGCCCGGCAGGCCCGCCCACCTTGTCCTGGAGGCAGTCCACGAACTGGTGCAGCAGCTTCTCGCTGACCTCCTGGATCACCCCGCGGCCGAACTGCGCCGGCTTGCCGGTGATCGCGAGGTCGGTGACCACGGTGACCTTGGTGCCTGTCCCCTCGCCCGCCATCGTCGCGACGACGTCCGCCCCCGCCGTGCCGTTGCCGCGCTTGTCCTTGCCCTTCGCGGCGATCTTCATGACGTGGGCGGCCTCGTCCTTGTCGACGAAGGTGCCGGTGCCGTTGTAGACGAGGGCGATCGGCCCGAGCTTGACCTTCACCGAGCCGTGGAAGCTGTCGCCCTCCACCGAGGTCACCACCGCGCCGGGGAAGCAGGTCGCCACCGACTCGATGTCGTTGAGCGCGGCCCACGTCTCCTCGACGGACGCCGGGACGGTGAACTCGTGCGTCAGCTCCATCGGCTCACACCCCCGCGGCGGCGAGTACGGCGCGTCGGGTGAGCACCGTGGCCAGGTGGCGGCGGTAGTCGGCGTCGCCGTTGAGGTCGGAGGGCGGGTTGGTGCCCTCGGTCACGGCGGCCGCGGCGCGTCGTACGGCGTCGTCGGTCGCGGGCTGCCCGACCAGCGCCTCCTCCACCGCGCGGGCGCGCAGCGGCGTAGAGCCCATGTTGGTCAGGCCCACCCGCGCCTCGGCGATCGTGCCCCCCTCGGCGCGGACGGTCGCGGCGATCGCCACGATCGGCCACTGGTGGGCGACGCGCACGAACTTCTCGTAGTGCGCCCCCCAGCCGGTGTGCTTGGGCAGCCGGATCTCGGTGAGGATCTCGTCGTCGGCGATGGCCGTGGTCATGAAGTCCTCGAAGAAGTCGTCGGCGCCCACGGTCCGGGTGCCGCTCCCTCCCGCGATCACGAACTGCGCGCCCAGCGCCAGCGCGGGCGCACCGAGGTCGCCGGCCGGGTCGGCGTGGGCGAGCGCCCCGCCGAACGTTCCCCGGTGCCGGATCTGGGCATCGGCCAGGTGCACGATCGCCTTGCTCACCAGCGCGGCGTGCTGGGCGACGAGCGGGTCCTTGCCGACCTGGTCGTGCGTGGTCATCGCACCGATGACGATCGCGTCGCCGTCGTCGCGGACCCCGCGCAGCGACTCGATGCGGCGCAGGTCGATCACCATCTCCGGGGCGTTGAGGCGCATCCGGAGCACCGGGAGCAGGCTCTGCCCCCCGGCGATGATCTTGGCGTCGTCGCCGTGCTCGGCGAGCAGGCCGAGGGCCTCCTCGACGGTGGCGGGGGCGGCGTAGTCGAACTGGGCGGGGATCACTGGCCTGCTCCGTCCGTGCGGTCGGCGGTCCCGGACATGCCGGTTCCCGTGTCGAAGTGAGGCGCTGCCGCCTCGGTGGTCGGGTCCTGCGCCCCGGCCGAGCCCTCCTGGATCGCCCGCCAGACCCGCTCCGGGGTGCAGGGCATCCGGATGTCGCGCACGCCGTACGGCTTGAGGGCGTCGACGACCGCGTTGACGACGGCCGGCGTGGAGGCGATGGTGCCGGCCTCGCCGACCCCCTTGGTGCCGAGCGTGTTGGTCAGCGCCGGCGTGGTGGTGTGGTCGACGTCGAAGCTGATCGTGTCGGCCGCGGTCGGCACGAGGTAGTCCACGAACGACGCGGAGACCAGCGTCCCGGACTCGTCGTGCACGGCCTCCTCCCACAGCGCCTGGGCGATGCCCTGGACCAGTCCCCCGTGCACCTGGCCCTCGACGATCAGCGGGTTGATCACGTTGCCGATGTCGTCGACGCAGGTGTACTTGCGCATCTTCACGGCGCCGGTCTCGGTGTCGACCTCCATCGCGCACAGGTGCGTGCCGTGGGGGTAGTTGAAGTTCTCCGGGTCGAAGGTCGCGTCGCAGTCCAGCGACGGCTCGACGCCGTCGGGCAGGTTGTGCGCGGCGAACGTCGCGAGCGCCACCTCGGCCATCGCCAGCCCCTTGTCGGTGCCGCGCACCGAGAGCCGCCCGTCCTTGAACTCGATGTCGTCGACCGCGGCCTCGAGCAGGTGGGCCGCGATCGGCTTGGCCTTCTCGATCACCTTGTCGGCCGCCCGGACCAGCGCCTCGCCGCCCACGACCAGCGAGCGCGAGCCGTAGGTGTCGAGCCCCTTGTGCGAGACCATCGTGTCGCCGTGCAGCACCTCGACGTCCTCGAACGCCACGCCGAGCCGGTCGGCGACGATCTGGCTGAACGCCGTCTCGTGGCCCTGCCCGTGGGCGGAGGCCCCGGTGGTCACCTCGACCTTGCCCGTCGGCAGCATCCGCACCGAGGCGTGCTCCCAGCCGCCCGCGCCGTAGTCGAGCGAGCCGAGCACCCGCGACGGCGCGAGGCCGCACATCTCGGTGAACGTCGAGACGCCGATGCCGAGCTGGATCGGGTCCTTGGACTCGCGGCGACGGGCCTGCTCGGCGCGCAGCTCGTCGTACCCGAAGTGCTCCTTGGCGAGCGCGGTGGCCTTCTCATAGTTGCCGGAGTCGTACTCCAGCCCGGCGACCGTGGTGAACGGGAAGTCCTCGTGGCGGATCCAGTTCTTCTCCCGGATCTCCAGGGGGTCGACGCCGAGCTCGTCGGCGAGCTCGGTCATGATCCGCTCGATCGCGAACGTCGCCTCGGGCCGGCCCGCGCCGCGGTAGGCGTCGGTCCAGGTCTTGTTGGTCAGCACCGTCTGCACCGCGAAGTGGTAGGCGGGGAACTTGTAGATCGCGTTGAACATGAACGCGCCCAGGACCGGTACGCCGCCGCCGACGAGCGAGACGTGCGAGCCGAGGTCGGCGAGCAGCTCCACCTTGAGGCCGGTGACGCTGCCGTCCTTCTCGGCGGCGAGGGTGATCTTCTGCCACTGGTCGCGGCCGTGGTGGCCGGCCATCAGCGACTCCGAGCGCGTCTCGGTGTACTTCAGCGGCTTGCCCAGGCGCCGGGCCAGGATGAAGGTGATGAACTCCTCCGGCGTGGTCTGCAGCTTGCCGCCGAACCCGCCGCCGACGTCGGGGGCGATCACCCGGATCTTGGCCTCCGACACCCCGGTGACCGCGGCGAGCAGGAAGCGCAGGATGTGCGGGATCTGGGTGGCCGACCACATCGTGGTCTGCTCGCCGGTCGGGTCGACGACCACCGAGCGCGGCTCCATGAAGGCGGGGATCAGCCGCTGCTGGCGGTACTCCCGCTCGAGCACGATGCCGTCGGTGCGCGCCTTGGCGATCGCCTCGTCGGCGGAGCTGCCGGTGCCGGCCTCGGCGGAGTCGAAGACCCACAGCGCGGACTTGTTGGTGCCGAGGTCGGGGTGGGCCAGCGCACCGCCGTTCTCGGGGGTCGCCGCCGCGGCCGCCTTGAGCTCGAGCGCCGCGGGCAGCTCCTCGTAGTCGACGTCCACCAGCTCCGCGGCGTCGCGCGCCTCGGCCGCCGTACGCGCCACGATCACCGCGACGATCTCGCCGGCGAAGGTCACCCGGTCGACCGCGACCGGCGGGTGGTCGGGGGTGACCTGGTCGGGCGTGATCGGCCAGGCGTTGGGCAGCGAGCCCTGCTCGTCGGCGACGTCGCGGCCGGTGATCACCGTGACCACGTTGGGCGCGGCCTTGGCGTCGGCGGTCTCGATGTTGGTGATCCGGGCGTGGGCGTAGGGGCTGCGCACCATCGCGAGGTGCAGCATCCCGGTGAGCTGCATGTTGTCGGTCCAGCGGGTGCGTCCGGTGATCAGCCGCTGGTCCTCCTTGCGGCGCCGGTCGCGGCCGATCTCCTTCTGGGGCGCGACCTGGGGCTCGTCGGTGACGGTCATCAGGCCTGCCCTCCCGCGCTCGTGCCCTGGGCCGCCGCGTGCTGCACGGCCTTGACGATGTTGTGGTAGCCGGTGCAGCGGCAGAGGTTGCCCTCGATGCCCTCGCGGATCTCCTGCTCGCTGGGGTCGGGGTTCTCGTTGAGCAGGTCGACGCTCTGCATGATCATCCCTGGCGTGCAGTAGCCGCACTGCAGGCCGTGGCACTCGCGGAAGGCCTCCTGCACGGGGTGCAGCTGCCCGTCGGTGGCGAGGCCCTCGATCGTGAGCACCTCCGCGCCGTCGGCCTGGACGGCGAGCACGTTGCACGACTTCACGCTGCGCCCGTCGAGGTGCACGGTGCACGCCCCGCAGTTGCTGGTGTCGCACCCGATGACGGTGCCGGTCTTGCCGAGCTTCTCGCGCAGGTAGTGCACGAGCAGCATGCGGGGCTCGACGTCGTCGGAGACGTTCGATCCGTCGACGGTGAGGTTGATCCTGGCCATGAGCGGCTCCCTGGAAGCGGTCCGGCTGATGAGGTGGACGAGAGGTCGGCGACGTGTGACCGCAGTCACACAGCCGCAGGCTAGCCGCGCAAGGTTGGCCGAAGGTTGGAGCGCCCCGCCCCGAGCCCCGTCCCCGGCTCCGGCGCTCAGCGACGAGCCGCGGCCAGCCGGCCCTTCAGCAGCGGCTTCGCCGGGTGGGCGCGCTGCCCGAGCGTGGCGAGGGCGACCTCCACGACCTCCACGTCGTACGGCGCGCGCTCGGCGTAGCGGAGCACGGCCCCCGGCTCGGGGTCGGCCAGCAGCGCCTCGCGCACAGCCACCGCGACGTAGTCGGCGAGCTCGTTGAGGGCAGGCGAGGCGGTGCCCGGCAGCAGGTCGCCCCGGTAGGCCTCGACGGCGTCGGCGACCCGGCCGTGGCGCACGCAGTGCAGCACCTCGTCGACGTCGGTCTCGACGGGCAACATCAGCCGGTAGGGCCGCGAGGCGAGCTGGCCACCGAGGGCCTGGCGCAGGTGGGATACCTCCGCCTTGAGCGTGGACAGGGTGACGGTCGAGTCGCCGTAGACCAGGGCGTGCAGCTGCTCGAGCGAGAGCCCCTCCGGGTGCAGTGCGAGCAGCGCCAGGACCTCGGTCTGGCGGCGGTTGAGCAGCAGCCGCCGGCCGTCGAGGGTCGCCTCGGCCCGGCCGAGCAGGTGCAGCACGAGCCCTGCCTCCTCGGCGCTCCCGCGGACCACCTCGAGAGCGTCCCGTCGAGGCGGCTGGAACACCGGCTGGGGCATCGCGGTCTCGATCAGCCGGGCCAGCACCCGGGCGGTGGCCAGCCCGATGGGGTGGGTCCGGTCCCAGGTGGTCGAGAGGTCGACGACGCCGATCGGCGAGCCGGTGACCGGGTCGTGCAGCGGCGCGGCCCAGCACACCCAGTTGTGCACGATCGGGGCGTAGTGCTCGGCGCTGAACACCATCGCCGGCGCGTTGTGGCGCTGCGCCAGGTCGAGGGCGTTGGTGCCGACGCTCGCCTCGTCCCAGCGTCCGCCGGCGACGAAGTTCACGCTCTCCGCCTTGCGGCGCATCACCCGCCCGCCGTACGTCCACAGGATGCGGGTGCGCGCGTCGGTCACCGCGAGGACCAGGTCGCCGTCCTCCGCCGTACGCCGCAGCTCGTCCTCGACGCGGGCGACGGCGCGCTGCAGCGGGGAGTCGCGCCAGCGCTCGGCGAGCTCGGTCTCGTCGGCCATCGGGGCCTCGCGGACCTCGGCGGGGACGGTGCCCCCCGAGCGGCGCCAGCTGCTCAGGATCTCCGGACGCACCTGCGGCAGGGCCTGCGGACCACCGGGCCCCTCAGCGCCTGCGACGAAGTCGGACCAGGCGCGCACGACTGCGCGTCGACGGGCGTGGAGCTCGCTGCGTGTGTCCACCGTGGGACCTCCCGGGGCGTGTGACCCCGGTCACGGTAGCGCGCTGTCCCGGATCCGGTCGACCTGCAGCAGCAGCTGGTCCAGCGAGGCGAGGAACGTCCCGCGCGACCAGGCCCCCGGCAGCGTGGTGTGGTAGTAGAGCCCCTCGCCGATCAGCATGATCGCCTCGGCGGCATGGGTGTCGCCGACCTCGCTGCGGATCAGCTCCAGCCAGTCGCGGTGCACCTCGCCGAGCGCCTCGACCGCAGAGGCGTGCCCGGCCTGGGCCAGGCGCAGGACCGCACCGAAGTAGGTGTCGAGATCGGTCCCGGTGAGGCCCGAGGTGCGCACGTAGTGGCGTGCCGGCCCCTCCTCGGCGGTCGCCATCGCCTCGAGATCCTCGTCGACCACCTCGCGCAGCCGCACGAGCACCGCGTCGGCGAGCGCCTCCTTGGAGGGGAAGTGGTAGAGCAGCCCGCCCTTCGAGACCCCGGCACGAGCGGCGGTCGCCTCGAGCGTCGCACCCCGGTCCCCCTCCTCGCACAGGAGCGTGGCATAGGCGTCGAGGACCTTGACGCGAGCGTGCGGCGGGCGGGACATGGCAGGACCCTATCGGTGGTCAGCGTCACCCCGTCGGCATTCTTTAATCAACCGTCCAGACGGTACAGTTATCGGGTTGTTCCCCCGCTTGAGAGTCGCAGGACCGTCCCACCATGACCACGCTCGACGTCGCGCTGCGCGACGCCTCCCCTCGCTCCGCTCGCCCTGTCCGCCCGCGCCTCGCCGGCCGACCCCGCACCGCTCGGCCCCGCACCGCTCGGCCCCGCACCAGCCAGCCCCGCACCACCCAGCCGGGCGCGGGTCGTCGCTGGGCGGTGCTGGCCGTGCTGATGCTCCCGGTGCTGCTGGTCTCGGTGGACAACACCGTGCTGAGCTTCGCGGTGCCGGCGATCACCCGGGCGCTGGGCCCGTCGAGCACGCAGGTGCTGTGGATCATCGACATCTACCCGTTGGTGCTGGCGGCGCTGCTGATCCCGATGGGCAGCCTCGGCGACCGGATCGGCCGCCGACGGCTGCTGCTGCTGGGCGCGGTCGGCTTCGCGGCGACGTCCGCCGCAGCGGCGTTCGCGCCCACCGCCGGCGCCCTCGTGGCCGCTCGCGCCCTGCTCGGCGTCTTCGGCGCGATGCTGATGCCGGCGACGCTGGCGCTGCTGCGCAACGTCTTCACCGACCCCGGCGAGCGACGCCTGGCGGTCGCGATCTGGGCGACCGGGTTCTCCGGCGGCGCAGCGCTGGGCCCGATCCTGGGTGGCTGGCTGCTCCAGCACTTCTGGTGGGGATCGATCTTCCTGCTCGCCGTGGTCATGCTGGTCCCGCTGCTCATCGCCGCCCCCCTGCTGGTGCCGGAGTCCCGCGACCCGCGCCCCGGACCTGTCGACCCGGTCAGCATCGTGCTGATCGTCGCGGCGATGCTGCCGGTCGTCTACGCGATCAAGCACGCTGCCACCTCGGGCTCGTGGCTCGGCCCGACGCTGCTGGTCATGGCCGGCATCGCCGCGGGCGCGATCTTCGTGCGCCGCCAGCTGGCGCGCGCGACCCCGATGCTCGACGTGCGCCTGTTCGCCAACCCGGTCTTCTCCGGCGCGCTGCTGGTCAACATGTTCAGCCTGTTCGCGTTCGTGGGCTTCCTCTACTTCCTCGCCCAGCACCTCCAGCTGGTCGCGGGCATGGGTCCGGTCGAGGCGGGCGTGTGGCTGCTGCCCGGGCTCGCCTTGACCGTCGTCGCCGGGCTCGCGGTGGTCCCGCTGGCGCGCCGCTTCTCCCCCCGCTCGATCGCCGTGGCCGGCCTTGCGTCGAGCTCCGCGGCGTACGCCGTGGTGGCCGCGGCCGGACACACCGGCTCGGCCGTGGTGCTGATGGTCGCCTTCTGCCTGCTCGGGATCGGCGTCGGCCTGGCCGAGACCGTCGCCAACGACCTCGCCCTCTCCGCGGTCCCGGCGACCAAGTCGGGGGCCGCCTCGGCGATCTCGGAGACGGCGTACGAGATCGGGGCGGTGCTCGGCACCGCCGTCCTCGGCAGCATCCTCAACGTCGCCTACAGCCGGGGCGTGGACGTGCCCGCGGGCCTCAGCGCTGCGCAGGCCGAGGAGGCCCGCGCGACGCTGGGTGGTGCGACCGAGGTGGCCGGCGACCTGCCGGCGGCCGCCGGCGACGCGCTGCTGCGCTCCGCGGCGCACGCCTTCGACTCCGGCGTCACCGCGACCGCCGCCATCGCCTTGGCCGTCACCGTCGCCACGGCGGTCGTGGCGCACCGGGCGCTGCGGGTGCGCACCGCTACAGCTGCAGGTGGAGCCGCAGCGCGTCGTCGAGCTGCACCATGACACCCGCTGGGACACGGCCGAGCGCGGCGCCCAGTCGTTCGACCGCGAGCGAGCGGACCTGCTCGGCCTGCGCCTTGGAGTCCTGACGCAGACCGGTCGCCACTGCGGGAAGCAGGACCTGGAACGGAAGGACCCGCTCGACGTTGCTGGTGATCGGCACAACGGTGACTACCCCACGACCAAGCCGCTCCGCGACGGCGTTCGCCCGGTCGTTGCTGACGATCACCGCCGGTCGCTGCTTGTTCGCCTCGCTGCCGCGCACCGGATCCAGGTCGACGAGCCGGATCTCACCGCGCAGCATCGCCGACCCCGTCCGCCGCGGCCGCACCCCACGCGGCCTCGTCGCCCGACGACTCCCACTCCTGCCACGCGGCCTCGTAGTCCTGCTCCAGGTCGGGCAGGCGCAGCATCCGCACTGCGTGGCGCAACGCGGCGGACCTGGACGGCAGGCCCGCGGTGCGGACGTACTCGTCCAGGACGGCGACATCTTCGTCCGGCAGGCTGACACTGAGCTTCATACCGCGATCCTACTTCGGTACTACTCCTCCCGGCGCCTCAGTCGCCGTGGATGCGTCCCTGCGTGGCGGCCAACGGCTCACCCGACCCGCCCCAGCGCCGGGCGATGATCTCCGCAGCGATGCTGACGGCCGTCTCCTCCGGCGTCCGCGCGCCGAGGTCGAGACCGATCGGCGAGGACAGGCGGGCCAGCTCGACCTCGCCGAGCCCCTTCTCGCGCAGCCGGGCCAGCCGGTCGTCGTGGGTGCGTCGCGAGCCCATCGCCCCGACGTACGCGACGTCGGGCAGGTGCAGCGCCACCTCGAGCAGAGGTACGTCGAACTTGGGGTCGTGGGTGAGCACGCAGATCACCGTGCGACCGTCGATGCGGTTGCCGGCCACCTCCCCCTCGAGGTAGCGGTGCGGCCAGTCCACGACCACCTCGTCGGCGTGCGGGAAGCGGGTGTTGGTGGCGAACACGGGGCGCGCGTCGCACACGGTGACGTGGTAGCCGAGGAAGCTGCCGACCCGGGCCACGGCGGCGGCGAAGTCGATCGCCCCGAACACCAGCATCCGCGGCTTCGGCGCGAAGGCCCACACGAAGACACGCATCCCCTCACCGCGGCGCTCGCCGTCGGGGCCGTAGCCGAGCACCTCGCTGCGGCCCGACGCGAGCAGGCCGAGCGCGTCGTCGTGCACGGCGGCGTCGGCACGGGGGCTACCCAGGGAGCCGCTGCGCTCGACGACCTCGGTGGTCGAGTCCTCCGGGCGGATCAGCATCCGCCGGCCCACCCACGAGGGGTCCGGGTGGTCGACGATCGTGGCGACGGCGACGGGGCGGCCGGCCTCGAGGTCGGCGGCGATCTCGCCGAGCTCGGGGAACGTCTCGCGGCTGACCTTCTCGACGTAGACGTCGAGGATGCCGCCGCAGGTCAGCCCGACCGCGAAGGCGTCGTCGTCGGAGACGCCGTAGCGCTCCAGCAGCGGAGTGCCGCTCTCGGCGACCTCCTGCGCGGCCTCATAGACGGCGCCCTCGACGCAGCCGCCCGAGACCGACCCGACGGCCGTCCCGTCCGGGCCGACCAGCATCGACGCGCCGGGCGGGCGCGGCGCCGACCGGAAGGTCGCGACCACCGTGCCCATGCCGATCGTCTCGCCGGCCTCCCACCAACGCATCAGCTCCGGAAGGACCTCACGCACGGGACACCACCTCCACCAGCTCCGTGTACGTCGCGAGCGAGTGGCCCGCGAGGAAGTCGTCGACGTGCGGCAGCACCGCCACCACGCCCTGCTGCACCGGCTCGTAGCCGGCCTTGCCGCGGTGCGGGTTGACCCACACCACCCGGTGCGCGAGCCGGTGCAGGCGCGCCATCTGCTCGGCCAGCATCGCGGTGTCGCCCCGCTCCCAGCCGTCGCTGCAGACGACGACCATCGCGCCTCGGGCCAGCCCACGCGCACCCCACCGGTCGAGGAAGATCTTCAGCGACTCCCCCAGCCGGGTCCCGCCCGACCAGTCCGGCACGGTCTCACCTGCCGCGACCAGCGCCCGCTCGGGGTCGCGCAGCCGCAGCGCCTCGGTGATGCGCGTCAGCCTCGTCCCGACCGTGAAGACCTCCACGTCTCCCTTGCTCACCCGCCCGCCGGGTCCACGCGTCGTACTGCTGGCGGAGGCGAAGCGGTGCGCCAGGCGCAGCAGCGCGTCGGCGTAGGCCTCCATCGAGCCCGACACGTCGAGGAGCAGCACGACGCGGCGCGCCCGCAGGCCACGGCGGCGCCGGATCACCTCGGCGGGCTCCCCCATCCGGCGCAGGCTGGCGCGCAGGGTGCGCGAGGCGTCGATGTCGCCGCGGCGCCAGGTGCGGTGCCGGGCCGTACGACGCGTGGGGGGCTGCGGGTGCAGGCGCGCGAACAACGCGGAGAGGCGCCGCTTCTCCGAAGCCGACATCGTGGCGACGTCGCGGTGGCGCAGGATCTCGACGGCGCTGGCGGCGGCACGGATGACCTCGCTGTCGCTCTCGCCGTCACCCTCCTCCGGGTCGCGCTCGGGGAGGTCGGAGAAGACGGGCGCGGCCTGCTCGTCGGATGACTTCGGCCGGGGCAGCCCCTCGCGGGCGTTGAACCACGCCTCGAAGACCTGGTCGTAGCGCTCGAGGTCCTCCGGGCTCCCGCACAGCGTGGCGCGACCGGCACGGTAGGTCGCCGGCCGGTCGTCGAGACCGACGATGGCCACGGCGTCGAGGAAGGTGTGCGCGCGGTCCTGGGTGACCGGCACCCCGGCGGCGCGCAGGGCCCGGGCGAACCCGAGCAGGATCGCGTCGGCGCCGGTGGGCGCGGGGGCGACGGAGGCAGCCATCAGCCCGCCAGCATCCGGTCGAGCGCGGCGCGGACGCGGTCGCCGTCCTCGCGATACTTGACCAGCGCGCCCAGCGTCGCCGAGGCGGTCGCGAGGTCGAGGTCCTCGGCACCGAGCATCGTGAGCGCCCGGGCCCAGTCGAGGGTCTCGGCGACGCCCGGAGGCTTGAGCAGGTCGTCGCGGTCGCGCAGCTGCTGGACGGCGACGACCACCTGGCGCGCCAGCGTCTCGGAGACCTCGGGGGCGCGGGTGCGCAGGATCTCGACCTCGCGCTCGAGGCCGGGGTGGTCGATCCAGTGGTAGAGGCAGCGCCGCTTGAGCGCGTCGTGCAGCTCGCGGGTCCGGTTGGAGGTGAGCACCACGATCGGCGGGGTGGCCGCCTTGACGGTGCCGACCTCGGGGATCGTCACCTGGTAGGTCGAGAGCACCTCCAGCAGGAACGCCTCGAACTCGTCGTCGGCGCGGTCGACCTCGTCGACCAGCAGCACGGCCGGGCTGGCCTGCAGCGCCGCGAGCACGGGCCGGGCCAGCAGGAACCGCTCGCTGAAGAGGCTCTTCTCGGCCTCCTCGACGTCGAGCCCCGCGGCGCCGGTCGCCTCGAGTGCGCGCAGGTGCAGGATCTGGCGCGGGAAGTCCCAGTCGTAGAGCGCCTGGGTGGCATCGATCCCCTCGTAGCACTGCAGCCGGATCAGCGGCACGTCCAGCACCTCGGCCAACGCCTCGGCCAGCGCCGTCTTGCCGGTCCCGGGCTCACCCTCGAGCAGCAGCGGGCGCTGCATCCGCAGCGCGAGGAACGCCACCGTCGCCAGCGACTCGTCGGTGACGTAGCCGGTCGCGCTCAGCCGGCGCTCGATGTCCGCCGGGTCCACGACGGAGGCGGCGCTGAGAGGAGTGGGCTGCATCCGGCAAGGCTACTCAGCCCCACGTTGGATCGAGGTTGGCAACAGATGACGAACCCACCCCGCCGAGTCGGCGCTAGCTCACGTCGTACAACGCCCGAGTCGGCGCAAACGCACCCCGCACAACGCCCGAGTCGGCGCTAATGCGCACCGTACGACGGCTGAGTCGGCGCTCATGCACACCTCAGCGAGCGTCCACGTCTCTGCCCGTGGCCAGGTCGCCGCACTCCACCAGCTCGACGGCGCGCCCCGCGAGGTAGTCGCGCGCGCCCCGATCGCCGGTCGCACTGCTGGCCACCCCCGCCCAGTGCTCGCGACCGAGGAGGACCGGGTGCCCAGGCACCGCGTCGTACGACGCGCGCCGCAGCGTCGCGGGACCACTCCCAGGTGCGAGGACCCGACTCACGACCTCTGCGCCCACATCCGGCAGGTCGACGAGCGAGACCAGCACGGCGTCAGCATCCTGGCCCGGCAGACCGGCTCCGAGCGCCTCGAGCCCCGCACGCAACGAGGCGCCCATCCCCTCGGCCCAGTCGGGGGCGACCACGACGTCGACGGGAGAGCCCGCAGCAGCGAGCAGGGCACGTGCCTGGTCACTGGCGGCGCCCAGCACGACGGTCACCTCGGCGCAGCCACCCAGCCGCAGCGCCGCGACGCTGCGCAGGAGCCAGGAGGTGCCGTCGGCGTCGTGGACCAGCGCCTTCGGCGTCCCCATCCGGCGCCCGGCACCGGCCGCGAGGAGGAGTCCGGTCGTCACGCCTCCACCCTCACACAGGGTGCCCAGACCCGGGTCGCTGATGTTAGATAAACCCAACGTTCAATCGGAATTACCTAGCAAACCGCCTTGAATCTCCAACAGTCCGGGACTAGCGTCGCTGGCATGGCACCACGAAGCCGCAAGGACGCGGCGAGACCCATCCACAACCGCGTGCCGGTCCTGCGCGCCGAGCTCAGGCTGTCTCGCGCCGAGCTCGCCGAGCGCGTGGGAGTGAACCCCCAGACCATCGGCGCGCTGGAGCGCGGCGACCACTACCCGAGCCTGCAGCTGGCGATGAGCATCTGCGAGGTGTTCGACGTGCCGATCGAGGCCGTGTTCAGCCGGGCCCCGTTCGCATCGGTGAGCGCCGCCTATCGGCAGCCGGACCCCAGGGAGGACCCGACATGAGCAGCCAGACCATCACCGGAGCACAACGACGCGCACTCGCGCCGAAGGCGGCGCTGCTCGGCGCGATCGCCTGGCTCGCGTTCATCGCGCTCACCGCAACCGGACACCCCTACGGCTGGCCCGGGATCGCAAGCCTGGTGATCCTCTTCGCCGCCTGGATCGGGTGTCGCTTCCTGATCGGCGACATCGCCGAGCGTCGGGCCGACGAGGTGGATGAGTACGAGCTCGAGCAGCGCCAGAGCGCCCGCAACGTCGGCCATCTCCTCGCTCTCGGCTCCCTGGCCGCGCTCTACGTGCTGGCCACGATCGCGCACCGCCTGGACGAGCACGGCCGCCCCGCGCTGCTCGAGCAGCTGAGTCCGCTCGTGTTCGCCGCGCTCCTGCTCGCCGCCGCCGCTCCGTCCTTCCTGCTCGCGTGGCGCACGCAGCGTCGCAGCCCCGACCTCGACGACGCAGACCTGTGATGGGCGACCGGACGGCTGGGGCCCGACTGGGGGCTCTGCCTCGACTGCATGGGCCCGGCATCATGGAGTCATGGACGCCACCGACCGCCTCCTCGAGGAGCGGATCCTGGAGCTGCTGGCGGCCCGCCGCGACGGCGCCACCATCTGTCCGTCCGAGGCGGCGCGCGCCGTCGGTGGCGAGCAGTGGCGGGAGCTGATGCCCCCGGCGCGGGCGGCCGCCGCCCGGCTGGTCACGGCCGGCGAGGTCCACGTGACTCAGGGCGGGGTCGTCGTCGACCCGGCCGATGCCGTCGGGCCGATCCGCATCCGGCGCGCCTGACGCGGCGCCCGCGCACGCGACGTACCGAGAAGACGGCGCTCAGGCACACGACGAACGGGCTGAGCCGGCGCGCCTGCGCCGACTCAGCCCGTATCCACTGCGCACTTGCGCCGACTCGCATGTGAAACTGCGCCGACTCGGCTGTGAAGATGCGCCGACTCGGCTGCTAGCGGGGGCCCACCTTGTCCCAGCCGCGGCGCGGGGTGTGGCTGCCGAGCTGCTGGTCGTCGCGGCTGCGGTAGACGATGTACGGACGGGTCAGGTAGCCCACCGGGGCACTGAACACGTGGACCAGCCGGGTGAACGGCCACAGCGCGAAGAGGCCGAAGGCGGTCAGTGCGTGCAGCTGGAACCCGATCGGCGCCTCGGCCATCAGGGAGGCGTCCGGGCTGAAGGCGAGGAACGAGCGGTACCAGACCGAGACGCCCTCGCGGTAGTTGTACTCCCCGCCCAGGGTGAAGATCGAGCCCGCGATGGTGTTCCACATCCCGAGGAAGATCACCACGGCGAGGAAGGCATACATCACCTTGTCCATCGCCGTGGTCGCGGAGAAGACCGGACCCACGGTGCGGCGGCGATAGATCAGGATGACCATCCCGACCACGGCCGCGATGCCGGCGATGAGGCCGCCGATGACCGCGACGTAGTGGTAGAGGTGGTCGTCCATGCCGACCGCCTCGGTCCACGAGCGCGGGATCAGCAGGCCGATCACGTGCCCGCCGACCACCCCGAGCATCCCGAAGTGGAACAGCGGGGAGCCCAGCCGCAGCATCCGGTCCTCGTAGAGCTGCGAGGACCGTGTGGTCCAGCCGAACTTGTCGTAGCGGTAGCGCCAGAAGTGCCCGACCACGAAGGTCGCCAGGCACAGGTAGGGGATGACCACCCACAGGAACTGGTCCATCTCAGACTCCTCGCTTGGACGCGCCGGCTGCGGCGGAGGGCATGGCAGGCATGGTGGGCAGACCCAGGTCGACCGGACCGCCCGGCCCGCTCGAACCGGCCGGTCGGTAGCGCGGGTCGGTGAGCGCGGCGTCGAAGCCGGGGGCGCCGTACGGCGTCAGCCCGACCTCCTCGTCCGGGGGCCCCTCGGCGGCCAGCTTGCGCACCATCTCCATGTCGTCGCCGTCGATGGCCGGGAGACCGGCGCAGACCGCCGTCACCAGGTCGGCGTACGGCGATCCGAGGTCGGTGAGCGAGATCCGGAGCAGCTCCAGGCCCGCGCGATGGTCGATCAGCAGCCGGCGTCCCGCCTCGAGGTCGGCGGTGGCCGCGAACTCCAGGACCACGGCCAGGTGGTCGGGAAGCTCGGAGTCGCCCAGGTCCAGCCCGGCGGCCATGTAGGTCTGCTTGAACCGCAGCAGCGCCATCCCCCGCTTGCGGGTGTCCCCGTGCAGGAAGTAGGTGAGGAACAGCGTGCAGCGGCGCCGGGTGTCGAACGTCTCGACGTAGTCGACCTGGAGCTCCCCCAACGGCGTGCCGCGACGGTGCGCGAGGAAGCGCGACAGCGGCTCGGCGACCACCGGGGGCAACTGATCGACCACCCCCTCGATGACGTCCAGTGGCTGGGACTCGTCGGGGTAGTCGATCAGCAGCGAGACGGCCTGCCAGGTCGCACACACGGTGGCCTCGTCGAGCCCGGCCGCCCGTCGACGCCGGCTGCGCAGCAGCGAGGCCATCAGCTCGGGCCCCCGGTGCCGCCGGTGCCACCGGTCAGCCCGGCGTCCGCCGACTCCGGGCTCGCGTCCGGGCGGGGCGGGAAGAGCCCGCTGGGCACTCCCTTGCCGTCCCAGTTGAGCAGGTTCACCCGGGTCTCCTTGTCGTCGGGCGAGGCGAGCGTGTCGGAGGTCTGCCGGTCGCGCAGCATCTGGAAGTTCTCCACCGCGACCGGCACCGGCCGCCCGGAGCCCTCGCCGAACGGACCGGAGTCGTACATCCCCGGGCCGCCGTCGAAGTCCAGCGAGCACTCGGTGGCCAGCTCCTCGAGCGCGTGCGCCTGCTCGGCGTGCGCGGACGGGATGACATAGCGGTCCTCGTACTTCGCGATCGCCAGCAGGCGGAACATGTCGTACATGGTCTCGCCGTCCATCCCCACCGCGGCGGGGATGGACTCGTCGGGGTCGCGGCCCAGGTTGATGTCGCGCATGTAGGCACGCATCGCGGCGAGCTTGCGCAGCACCTTGTCGACCGGCTCGGGGTCACCGGCGGTGAAGAGGTTGGCGAGGTACTCGACCGGGATCCGCAGCGTGTCGATCGCGGCGAACAGGTTGCCGTGGTCCTCGGCGTCGTGGCCGGTGTCCTTGATGACGTCGACCACCGGCGACAGCGGCGGGATGTACCAGACCATCGGCATGGTGCGGTACTCCGGGTGCAGCGGCAGCGCGACCTCGTACCTGTTGATCAGCGCCCACACGGGCGAGCGCTTCGCCGCGTCCACCCAGTCCCCGGGGATGCCGGCGGCCTCGGCGGCGCGCTGCACCTCCGGGTCCTCAGGGTCGAGGAAGCACTCGCGCTGCGCCATGTACAGCGCGTGCTCGTCCTCGATCGAGGCCTGCTCGAGCACCTTGTCGGCGTCGTAGAGCACCAACCCGATGTAGCGCAGCCGGCCGACGCAGGTCTCCGAGCAGACCGTGGGGATGCCGACCTCGATCCGCGGGTAGCAGAACGTGCACTTCTCGGCCTTGCCGGTGCGGTGGTTGAAGTAGATCTTCTTGTAGGGGCAGCCGGACACGCACATCCGCCAGCCGCGGCAGCGGTCCTGGTCGACGAGGACGATGCCGTCCTCGGAGCGCTTGTAGATCGCCCCGCTCGGGCAGGACGCCGCGCACGACGGGTTGAGGCAGTGCTCGCAGATCCGCGGCAGGTAGAACATGAAGGTCTCCTCGAACTCCATCTTCACCTTGTCCTCGATGCCCCTGATCATCACGTCGCGCGCCGCGTGCTCGCGGGAGCCACCGAGGTCGTCGTCCCAGTTGGCCGACCACTCGACGTTCATCGTCTTGCCGGTGAGCAGCGACTTGGGCCGGGCGACGGGGAAGTTGTCGGTCGCCGGAGAGTTCGTCAGCGTCTCGTAGTCGTAGGTCCAGGGCTCGTAGTAGTCATGGATCGACGGCAGCTTGGGGTTCGAGAAGATCGTGGCGAGCTTCTTGAAGCGTCCCCCCGCCTTGAGCGTGAGGCGGCCGCGCTTGTTGAGGGTCCAGCCGCCCTTCCACTCCTCCTGGTCCTCGTAGGTCCGGGGGTAGCCGAGGCCCGGACGGGTCTCGACGTTGTTGAACCAGACGTACTCCGTGCCGGCGCGGTTGGTCCACGCCTGCTTGCACGTGACCGAACAGGTGTGACACCCGATGCACTTGTCGAGGTTCATCACCATGGCCATCTGGGCCATCACGCGCATGTCAGTACTCCACCTTCGTCGTCCGCTTGCGGATGGTCGTGACCTCGTCGCGGTTGTTGCCGATCGGCCCGATGTAGTTGAAGAAGTACGCCAGCTGGGCGTAGCCCCCCACGATGTGGTTCGGCTTCATCAGGATCCTCGTCAGGCTGTTGTGGATGCCGCCGCGCTTGCGGTCCCGCTCGGTGAGCGGGACGTCGATGAGCCGGTCCTGGGCGTGGTGCATGAACACGGTGCCCTCGGGCATCCGGTGGCTGACGATGGCCCGGGCCGCGACGACGCCGTTGCGGTTGACCATCTCGATCCAGTCGTTGTCGGCCACGCCGATCTTGGAGGCGTCGCGGTCCGACATCCACACCGACTGCCCCCCGCGGGACAGCGAGAGCATGAACAGGTTGTCCTGGTACTCGGAGTGGATCGACCACTTGTTGTGCGGGGTCAGGTAGCGCACCGCCACGCCGAGCTCGTCGACCGTGCCCACCTCGGGCTCACCGAACAGGTGCGTCATGTTCAGCGGCGGCCGGTAGACCGGGAGCATCTCGCCCATGCCGAGGAACCAGTCGTGGTCGACGTAGAACTGCTGGCGACCGGTGAGGGTGTGGAACGGCTTGCGCCGCTCGATGTTGATCGTGAACGGCGAGTAGCGCCGCCCGCCCGACTCCGAGCCCGACCACTCCGGCGAGGTGATCACCGGCACCGGCTGGGCCTGGGTGTCGGCGAAGGTGATCTGCTTGCCCTCGTGCTCGGCGGCGAGGTCGGCGAGCTTCTGGCCGGTGCGCCTCTCCAGGAACTTGAACCCCTGGGTGGCCAGGTGGCCGTTGGAGACACCGGCCAGGTGCAGCATGGCGTCGGCCATCTGCACGTCGGTCTCGACCTTCGGCTGGCCGTCGCCGGCGCCGCCGCGGGCCACCCCGTTGCGCTTGCGCAGGATCTCGACCTCGCGCTTGACGTCGTAGGCCACGCCCTTGGTGAGCATGCCGACCTTCTCCAGCAGCGGCCCGATCGAGGTCATCTTCTCGTAGATCGCGGTGTAGTCGCGCTCGGCCACTGCGATCACCGGCATCGTCTTGCCGGGGATCGGCTCGACCTCGCCGGTGCGCCAGTCCTTGACGACGCCGTGCTCGGAGGCCATCGCCTCCGGGGTGTCGTGCCACAGCGGCTTGGCGACGACGTCCTTGCGGGTGCCGAGGTGGTCGACGGCCATCTCGGAGAACCGCTTGGCGATGGTCTTCCACGCATCCCAGTCGGACCGGGTCTGCCACGGCGGAGCGATCGCGGGGTTGAACGAGTGCACGAACGGGTGCATGTCGGTCGTCGACAGGTCGTGCTTCTCGTACCAGGTCGCGGCGGGGAGGATGACGTCGCTGAAGAGCGTGCTGCTGGTCATCCGGAAGTCGATGGTCATCAGCATGTCGAGTTTGCCCTCGGGGGCCTCGTCGGCCCAGCGCACCGACTCCGGCCGGTGCTCCGGCGAGGCCTCCTTCGCCGTCGCGGCGCTGTCGGTGCCGAGCAGGTGACGCAGGAAGTACTCGTTGCCCTTGGCCGAGCTCCCGAACAGGTTCGAGCGCCACAGCGACAGCACCCGCGGGTGGTTCTCCTCGGCCTCCGGGTCCTCGACGGCGAACTTGAGCCGGCCCTCCTTCAGCTCCTGCGCGACGTAGGCCGGCGTCTCCATCCCGGAGGCGACGGCGTCGTCGGCGAGCGTCAGCGAGCTGCGGTCGAACGTCGGGTAGCTCGGGCTCCAGCCCAGGCGGACCGACTGCGCGAGCAGGTCCATCACGGTCTTCCCGGCGAAGATGCCCGTGCCGGCGTCGAGGTCGTCGGCGCTGAACGTGTCGTAGCGGTACTGCGAGGTGTTGACGTACCAGTACGCCGTCTGGTTCATGTGCCGCGGCGGCCGGTGCCAGTCGAGCGCGAAGGCCATGTGCTGGAAGCCCATGATCGGGCGGATCTTCTCCTGCCCCACGTAGTGCGCCCAGCCGCCGCCGTTGCGGCCCTGGGTGCCGGTGATCGTGGTGAGCAGCAGGATCGCGCGGTAGATCTGGTCGGAGTGGAACCAGTGGTTCACGCCGGCGCCGAGCAGGATCATCCCGCGGCCCTCGGTGTCGATCGCGTTCTGCGCCCACTCCCGCGCGAGCCGGGTGACCTGGGCCGCCGGCACGCCGGTGTGCGTCTCCTGCCAGGCGGGGGTGGCCGGCACCGACGGGTCGTCGTACGACTCCGGCCAGACGCCGGGCAGGCCCTCGCGGCGCACGCCGTACTGCGCGAGCAGCAGGTCGAGCACCGTGGTCACGAGCCGGTCGCCCACCCGGGCCACGGGCACGCCGCGGACCTCGTGCGCGACCTTGCCGTCGGCCCCGTCGAAGCGGGGCAGCTCGACGGCGACGCTCTCGGCGACCCCGCCACTGACACCGCCGTCGGCGGTGGGGTACATCGTGAGCGCGGGGTCGATGTCCTCGAGGTCGAGGTGCCACTGGCCGACGCCCTCGTCGCCGTAGCGGTGGCCTATCGAGCCCTTGGGGATGCGCACCTCGCCGGTGCCCGCGTCGATCACGGCCGGCTTCCACATCTGGTTCTCCTCGCCGCCCTCGGCGTGGCCGATGTCGCCGGCGACGAGGAACTTGCCCGGCCGGTAGCGGACCTCGCCGTCGGCGCCCCCCTCGGTGGTCGAGCCCCCCTCGGTGGTCGAGCCTGTCGAGACCCGCTCGAGCGTGACCAGGTGCGGCAGGTCGGTGTACTGCTTGTTGTAGTCAGCGAAGAACTTCGGCAGGGAGTCGACGAAGTACTCCTTGAGCAGGACGTGGCCCAGGCCCATCGCCAGAGCGCCGTCGGTGCCGGGGGCGGGGTTGACCCACTCGTCGGCGAACTTCACGCTCTCGGCGTAGTCGGGGGCGACGGCGATGACCTTCTGACCGCGGTAGCGCGCCTCGGTCATCCAGTGCGCGTCGGGGGTGCGGGTGACCGGCACGTTGCTGCCCCACATGAACAGGTAGCCGGCGTCCCACCAGTCGCCCGACTCGGGGACGTCGGTCTGGTCGCCGAACATCTGCGGCGAGGCGTTCGGCAGGTCGGCGTACCAGTCGTAGAACGACAGCATCGGCGCGCCGATGAGCTCGAGGAACCGGGAGCCCGAGGTGTAGGAGACCGGCGACATCGCCGGGATCGGGGAGAAGCCTGCGATCCGGTCCGGGCCCCAGCGCTTGATGGTGTAGACGTGCGCGGCGGCGACCATCTCGGCCGCCTCGTCCCAGGTCGCGCGGACCAGTCCGCCCTTGCCGCGGGCCTGCTTGTAGCGGCGCGCCTTCTCCGGGTCCTGCACGATGGAGGACCAGGCGACCACCGGGTCGCCGTACTGCCGCCTGGCCTCGCGGTACATCTCCAGCAGCACGCCACGCACGTAGGGGTAGCGGACCCGGGTGGGCGAGTAGGTGTACCAGGAGAACGCCGCGCCACGAGGGCAGCCGCGCGGCTCGTACTCCGGCCGGTCGGCACCGGCGCTCGGGTAGTCGGTCTGCTGGGTCTCCCAGGTGATGATCCCGTCCTTGACGTAGACCTTCCACGAGCACGACCCCGTGCAGTTGACGCCGTGCGTGGAGCGGACGACCTTGTCGTGGCTCCAGCGGTCGCGGTAGAAGGAGTCCGCCTCACGTCCACCCGTGCGGTGCAGGCTGCGCAGGTCCGCGCTGACCGTGGCCTTGGTGAAGAAGCGCCGGCTCTTGACGAGCGCCTCGGCGAACCCGCCGTCCATCCCTGCCTTCTTGCCCTGCTTGCCCTCGGGCTGGACGTCTGTGCTCACGTGGTGTTCCTTGCCTCAGGGGCCCAAGGACCCGATCTGCCGGAGTGTGAAGCGGACCCTTAGCCGTGCGAGTTCGGGACGTACGTCCCTATAACCACGGAGGGGAGTCCACCGATGCTTGTCGTCGTTCGCCTTAACCTTGCGGCCCCCATGCAAGCAGACCGGAGTCACAATGTCAGCCTCCCCACCGAGCACATCGGCCACACCAGCCACCGACCCGGCGCCCGTTCCCACGGGCGCCGGTCGCGTGCTGACCCTCTCCACGATCGCGTTCACGCTGATGTTCGCCGCGTGGATGATGTTCGGGATCCTCGGGATCCCGATCCGTGACGAGTTCGACCTGACCGACGTCCAGCTCTCGTGGCTCTCCGCCGTCGCGATCCTCAACGGCTCGCTGTGGCGCCTGCCCGCCGGCATCCTCGCGGACCGTTTCGGCGGCCGGATCGTGTTCACCGGCCTGCTCGTGGCCACCGCGGTCTTCTCCTTCCTGGTCTCCCAGGCCGGCAGCTACGGGATGCTGCTGGTGCTCGCCTTCGCCGTCGGCTTCGCCGGCAACGCGTTCACCGCCGGCATCGCCTGGAACTCCGCGTGGTTCCCCCGCCACCACCAGGGCTTCGCGCTCGGCGTCTTCGGCGCCGGCAACGTGGGCGCCTCGGTCACGAAGTTCATCGGCCCGGTGCTCATCAGCGGCACCGTCGGTGCCACCTACTTCGGCTTCATCGAAGGTGGCTGGCGCCTGATCCCGGTCATCTACGCCGTGCTGCTCCTGGTCATCGCGATCCTGCTCTGGGTGGCCACCCCCCGCCAGGACCGCAAGCCCGGCGCCGGCCGCCCCATCGGCGAGCAGCTGGTGCCGCTCAAGCAGATCCGGGTCTGGCGCTTCAGCCTCTACTACGTCGCCGTCTTCGGGGCGTACGTCGCGCTGTCGTCGTGGCTGCCGAAGTACTACGTCGACAACTTCGACATCTCCTTGACCAAGGCGGCGCTGCTCACCGCGACGTTCATCTTCCCGGCCAGCCTGCTGCGCCCGCTGGGCGGCTGGTTCTCCGACAAGCTCGGCGCGCGTCGGGTCATGTACTGGACCTTCGCGATCATGCTGGTCACGACCTTCCTGCTGATGATGCCCAACGGGCACGTCGTCGTGGAGGTCTCGGAGAAGAAGAGCGCCTCCGGGATCGCCGAGGTCCTGCCCTACTCGATCGGCCTGTGGCCGTTCGTCGCCCTGGTCTTCCTGCTCGGCTGCTCGATGGGCATCGGCAAGGCCGCGGTCTACAAGCACATCCCCGAGTACTTCCCGGGCGAGGTCGGCTCCGTCGGCGGCCTGGTCGGGATGCTGGGCGCGCTCGGCGGGTTCTTCCTGCCGCCGCTGTTCGCCTACACCACGTCCTGGACGGGCCTGCCGTCCTCGACCTTCTTCGTCCTCTTCCTGCTGACTCTCGTGTGCACCGTTTGGATGCACTGGACGGTGGTACACATGCTCCACCAGCAGTCCCCTGAGTTGGCAGACCACTTCGAGACGCCCAACGCCATGGAGGCACGAGTCTGATGACCGCATCCACCCCACCCACCGCAGCCGCCGGTCGTGCCGGCAAGGAATGGCTGCAGGACTGGGATCCGGAGAACGAGGAGACCTGGGACAAGGCTCTCGCCTGGCGCAGCCTGTCGATCACGACGTTCACGCTCACCCTGGCGTTCGCCTCCTGGTTCATCGCCAGCGCGCTGGCACCGAAGCTGACCAACCTCGGCTTCGACCTCACCAAGGACCAGCTCTACTGGCTCGTCGCGCTCCCCGGCCTCTCCGCCGGTCTGCTGCGGCTGGTGTGGATGGTCCTGCCGCCGATGCTCGGCACCCGCAAGCTGGTCACGCTGACCACGCTGCTGCTGCTCTTCCCGCTCATCGGCTGGGCGATCGCGGTGCAGAACCCCGACACGCCGTACTCCACGCTGCTGATCCTGTCCTTCATGTCCGGCATCGGCGGCGGCGCGTTCTCCGGCTTCATGCCGAGCACGTCGTACTTCTTCCCCCGACGGATGCAGGGCACCGCCCTCGGCCTCCAGGCCGGCATCGGCAACTTCGGCGTCTCGCTCGTCCAGTTCGTGACGCCGTGGATCATCGGCTTCTCGATGATCGGGTTCCTCGGCAAGGCCCAGACCGAGTCCTTCCCGGGCAAGCCGTCGCAGGACGTGTGGTACCAGAACGCGACCTACGTCTACGTCCCCTTCGTGATCATCGGCGCGATCCTCGCCTGGACGATGCTCAAGAGCGTCCCGATCAAGGCCAACGTGCGTCAGCAGTTCGACATCTTCAAGAACCAGGACACCTGGTGGATGACGCTGCTCTACATCATGACCTTCGGCACCTTCGCCGGCCTGTCCGGTCAGTTCGGCCTGATGATCAAGAACCTCTACGGCGGCGGCAACACCGAGATCGCCAAGATCCTCTCCGACGGCACCACCCAGCTGCTCATCGAGGGCTACTCGCTGCCCGACCCGGTGAAGTTCGCCTTCCTCGGCCCGCTCATCGGCGCCGGCGCCCGCGTCGCCTTCAGCCCGCTCACCGACAAGTTCGGCGGGGCCAAGTGGACCCTGATCAGCGGCATCGGCATCCTCGCCTCGATCATCTACACGAGCATGCACCTCACCCCCGACACCAGCTCGGCTGCGGCCCTGGACGCGGACTTCGACAAGTTCCTCTACGGGATGCTCGCGATCTTCCTGTTCAGCGGCATCGGCAACGCCTCGACGTTCAAGCAGATGCCGATGATCTTCGAGCGCCGCCAGGCCGGTGGCGTCATCGGCTGGACGGCCGCAATCGCCGCCTTCGGGCCGTTCTTCTTCGGAGTCGGGCTCACGATCATGGCCCCTGAGACGTTCTTCTACATCGGCGCCGCGTTCGCAGTGATGTGCATCGCGATCACCTGGGTGCGCTACGCCCGTCCGGGAGCGCCCAAGGCCTCCTGACCCACCTAGGCTGCGAGCCGCTGGCTGGACCGGTCGACCGGATTCAGCCAGCGGCTCGCATCATTTCCCGGGTTTTACTACTGTTGGACCCGTGGAAAATGCAGCATGGTTCCCGTCGGACCGGCCCGCCGGCTTCGGCCCCCGCCTGGGCGGCACCCCGCGCCCCCTCTCCCCCGCCCGCGCCGCGATCCTCGCCAAGCTGCGCGACCAGCCCGATCCGACGACCCAGGCCGCGATCGTGTCGGCCACGGGCCTGCACGGCAACACCGTCCGCGAGCACCTCGACGGGCTGGTGCGCCGCGGGCTCGTGCGCCGCACCCGGGCGCTGCCCTCCGGACGCGGTCGTCCCGCCTGGCTCTACGAGATGGTCGCCGAGGAGCCGCAGCGCTCGGAGTACGCCGGGCTCGCCTCGGCGCTGGCCGTCAGCATCGCCAAGCACAGCCCCGACCCGCAGCGCGACGCCGCCGAGGCCGGCGAGGCCTGGGGACGTCAGCTGGCCGGCGACCGGGGCGCCGCTCCGGTGGCTCCCGAGGCGGCGCGCCAGCAGGTCGTGGACCTGCTCGACGACCTCGGCTTCGACCCCGAGACCCAGGACGAGCAGCCGGAGAACGTCCGGCTGACCCGCTGTCCGCTGCTGGAGGCCGCCCACCGCCAGCCCGACGTGGTGTGCAGCGTCCACCTGGGCCTGGTCCGCGGCGTGCTCGCGGAGTACGGCGCGAACGCGGAGGGCAGCGCGCTGCTGCCGTTCGCCGAGCCCGGGGCCTGTCGTCTCGTCGTACCGCCCGTGCCACCGGCGGCGCCTGACCCCGTCTCGCCTGGCACCGTCTCTGCCTGACACAGGCAACAGGGCCCCGGTCCGAAGACCGAGGCCCTGCTGTGTGGTGCTAGTGGAGCGTCGGACTCAGAAGTCCATTCCGCCCATGCCACCGGACGGGTCGCCGCCCATGGGCGCCGCCTTCTCCGGCTTGTCGGCCACGACGGCCTCGGTGGTGAGGAACAGCGCGGCGATCGACGCGGCGTTCTGCAGCGCGGAGCGCGTCACCTTCGCCGGGTCGATGATGCCCTCGGCGATCATGTCGACGTACTCGCCGTTGGCCGCGTTGAGACCGTGACCGGGGGTCAGGTTGCGCACCTTCTCCGCCACGACGCCGCCCTCGAGGCCGGCGTTGATCGCGATCTGCTTGAGCGGGGCCTCGGTGGCCTTCAGCACGATGTTCGCGCCGGTGGCCTCGTCACCCTCGAGCTCGAGCTTCGGGAACACGATCGCGGCGGCCTGGACGAGCGCCACGCCACCGCCGGCGACGATGCCCTCCTCGACGGCAGCCTTCGCGTTGCGAACGGCGTCCTCGATGCGGTGCTTGCGCTCCTTGAGCTCGACCTCGGTGGCCGCGCCGACCTTGATGACCGCAACGCCGCCGGCCAGCTTGGCCAGGCGCTCCTGCAGCTTCTCGCGGTCGTAGTCGGAGTCCGACTTCTCGATCTCGGCGCGGATCTGGTTGACCCGTCCCTCGATCTGGCCGGTGTCGCCCGCGCCCTCGACGATCGTGGTCTCGTCCTTGGTGATGACGACCTTGCGGGCCTGGCCGAGGAGCTCGATGCCGGCCGACTCGAGCTTGAGGCCAACCTCCTCGGAGATGACCTGGCCACCGGTCAGGATCGCGATGTCCTGCAGCATGGCCTTGCGGCGGTCACCGAAGCCCGGAGCCTTGACGGCGACGGACTTGAAGGTGCCGCGGATCTTGTTGACGACCAGCGTGGACAGAGCCTCGCCGTCGACGTCCTCGGCGATGATGACCAGCGGCTTGCCGGACTGCATGACCTTCTCGAGCAGCGGCAGCAGGTCCTTGACGTTCGAGACCTTCGAGTTGGCGATCAGGATGTAGGGGTCCTCGAGGACCGTCTCCATCCGCTCGGGGTCGGTCACGAAGTAGGCCGAGATGTAGCCCTTGTCGAAGCGCATCCCCTCGGTGAGCTCGAGGTCGAGCCCGAAGGTGTTCGACTCCTCGACGGTGATGACGCCTTCCTTGCCGACCTTGTCCATCGCCTCGGCGATGATCTCGCCGACCGTGGTGTCAGCAGCGGAGATCGAGGCCGTGGAGGCGATCTGCTCCTTGGTCTCGACGTCCTTGGCCATGCTCAGCAGCTGAGCGGAGACCGCCTCGACGGCCTGCTCGATGCCGCGCTTGAGGCCCATCGGGTTCGCACCCGCGGCCACGTTGCGCAGACCCTCGCGGACCATGGCCTGGGCCAGAACGGTCGCGGTCGTCGTGCCGTCACCGGCGACGTCGTCGGTCTTCTTGGCAACTTCCTTGACCAGCTCGGCGCCGATCTTCTCGTACGGGTCCTCGAGCTCGATCTCCTTGGCGATGGACACACCATCGTTGGTGATCGTGGGAGCGCCCCACTTCTTCTCGAGGACGACGTTGCGGCCCTTGGGACCGAGAGTGACCTTGACGGCGTCGGCGAGCGTGTTCATTCCACGCTCGAGGCCGCGCCGGGCCTCCTCATTGAAAGCAATCAGCTTCGCCATGTCTCCTGCGATTCCTTCACGCTAGAGAGTGTCGGACCGGGTCGTTGCCCGCGACGGACGATCTGGCCGTACCGGCGGACCCTTCCCGCCGACGCTGCAGACCTCAACTTGCCGGTCCGGTATCTGTCACTCTCATCATGAGAGTGCCAACGTCATGTTTAGCACTCGACCCCAGAGAGTGCAAAGCGATCAGGCGAGGAGGGACGTCACCAGATCGGCGAACGCGTCGGCGTTCGCGGGGACGATGTCGAGGTAGAGGCCCGGCTCGATCAGCTCGAGCTCGCTGACCACCGACTCCCCTCCGTAGGACATCAGGTCGACGCGGCCGTAGGTCAGCGGACGACCCAGCCGGCGGGCGGCGACCGCCAGGGCTCGCTCGGCGGCCACGGCCAGCACCGGGTCCAGGGCGACCGGCCGCGACGACCCGCCGTACGCCCCGTGCACGCGGATCTCCTCGCCCGCGTGCAGCTTGTCCACCTGGGAAACCGCGCGCCCGTCGAGCACGAAGACCGAGCTCTCGCCGGTGGTCCGCACGGACTCGACCAGCGGCTGGACGACCCACGGACCGGCGCTCAGCCCGGCCAGGCGCTCGTCGTCGGTGCTCTCGGCGACCACCACGCCGACGCCGCCGGCCCCGGTGCGCGCCTTGACGACCACCGCGCCGTACGCATCGATGGCCGCCTGCAGCCCCGGCCGCAGGTCGGCGTCGTCGAGCGTGGCGGTAGGGACGACCGGCACAGCGTCGGCGAGCTCAGCGAGGTAGGCCTTGTCGGCGTTCCACGTGAAGACGTCAGCCCCGTTGAGCAGCGTGGTCTGCTCGTCCACCGCCGCGGCCCAGGCGAGGAACTCCGGCAGCCGCCGGTGGTAGTCCCACGTCGACCGCACCGCCACCACGTCGGCCCCCGCCCAGTCGACGCCGGCGTCGTCCCAGCACACCCACTGCGCCTCGACGCCGCGAGCCGCGAACGCCGTCACGAGCAGCTCTCCCGCCGGCTCGCCGTCGGGAAGCAGCGGGAACGTCACGAGCAGGACGGTAGGCATCTGGTCAGGGTAGGGGGCGTCGGTTTCCCCGGTCGGCCGGGTAAACCTGACGTTGTCGGCCGATACTTCGCCCAACAACGTCAGCGATCCCCGGTCGACCGGGGAAACCTGCAGCACCTCACCCCGCCCCCACCGGCGCGTGATGCCCGAACGGCACGACGCCGTCGACCCCCAGTGCCGCGAGCACCGAGGGCAGCATCGCCTTGGCGGTGCGCTTGTAGCCCAGGGCGCTGGGGTGGAAGCGGTCCAGGCTGAACATCTCGTCGGGGTTCGTGATGAAGAAGGGGCCCACGACGTCGCTGAGGGTGATCACCCGCGCCCCGAGGCGCAGCGCCGCGTCGCGCTGCGCGACCGCGAGCTGACGCGAGGCCCGCGACCCCAGGGCCCGCAGCGGCTGGGGCACCGGGCGGAGCATGCCCAGGTCCGGGCAGGTGCCGACGACGACACTGCAGCCGCGCTCCTGCAGGGCGCTCACGCACTCCTCGAGGTGCCGCACGGAGGTGGCCACCGGGACCCGGTGGGTCACGTCGTTGCCACCCACGACGATCACCGCGACATCGGCTCGGAAGTCACCGGGCAGCGCCGCCAGCTGGTCGGCCAGCATGCTGCTCTCGGCGCCCACCCGCGCCGCGGTCGTCAGGCGTACGGCGCGCTGCGTGCGCTTGGCGACCTTGCGGGCCAGCCGCGCCCCGAGGGTGCCCCGGGCCTCCTCGGCGCCCAGTCCGGCCGCGATCGAGTCCCCGACCAGGAGCAGGTCCAGCGGGTCGCCGTACCGCGACTTGTAGACCCGGTCGGCCAGCAGCGCCTCCTCGCCCAACGGCTTGCCGATCACGGCGCGGGCGACCGCGGCCTGGCGGCGCAGCACCGAGCGCGCGCCGTACCCCAGCCCGACGCCGGCCACGCCCGCGACGAGCGCGGACCCCAGCACGATCCTTCCGGGTTCTCCCACCGGACCGTTCAACCAGAGCAGGCTGAACCCGCCGACAACCCCGAGTGAACGGGGGCGGTCGATCTGCAGGCAGGGGCCGGGGCGAGGGGCCGGCGCTGTGTACAGTCGGCGCGTCCTGCCGCCACCGAAAGAGGTCCCGAGTGGAGCGCCACGAATTCCTCTCGATCCTTCACGAGCGGATCCGACCCCGCACCTATGTCGAGACCGGGATCGACCGCGGACAGAGCCTCCAGCTCTCGCGGGTCCCGAGCGTGGGCATCGACCCGGACTACGCGATCCAGGCCGAGCTGCAGGCCGACGTCCATCTCGCTCGGATCGGCAGTGACGAGTTCTTCGCACGTCGCCGGCCGCTGGCGCACCTGCCGATCCCCGTGGTCGACCTCGCCTTCATCGACGGCATGCACCTCGCGGAGTACGCCCTGCGCGACTACCTCGCCGTCGAGCGCTTCAGCCACCCCTGCTCGGTGATCGTCTTCGACGACATGCTCCCGCGATCGGTCGAGGAGGCGAACCGCAAGCGGACCACCCGCAACTGGACCGGCGACGTCTACAAGGCGGCGGAGGCGCTACGCGCTCTGCGGCCCGACACGATCGTCCTGGAGGTGGACACCCAGCCCACCGGCGTCGTGGTGGTCCTCTGCCCGGACGCCTCACGCAAGGGCGTGCTGCCGGGGTACGACGACTGGCTCGAGGCCGCTGTGGCGCCTGATCCCCAGGCCGTGCCCGAGGCTGTGCTCACCCGCTCTCGGGCGCTGGCTCCCGCGTCGCTCCTGGCCAGCCCGGGATGGGAGAGGCTGGTGGCGTTGCGCGCCGAGGCTCCCGGCGTCGCCGCCGAGGGCGTCCGACGGGCCTTCTCCCACCTGCTCTGACGTCAGCGCCGCACTGCGCGCAGGCGGCGTACGACGGATCCCGCGAGCGGGCGAAGACGAGGGAGGGCGACTCCCAGGCGCGCCCCGGGGCCGTGCTCGGCGCTCTGCTCGATCGCGGCCGACCGTGGCCGTGGGTGCGGCTCTGGCAGCCGCGACTCCGTGCTCTGCGCCCCCCACAGCAGGACGACGGGCCGCTCCCCCTGCACCAGGAGGCGGGCGCCCACCCGCCGACGCCCCTCCCCCTCACGCAGGATGATGTCCCAGATGCCGTCGGACAGCTCCGCCCGCGGCGCCCGAGCGACGAGACGGCGGTCCGCTCCCGCCACCAGCTCACAGGTGCCGCGCACGCGCCGGGTGCGGTCGCCGCGGGTCCTGCGCAGGGTGAGCGCCAGCTGCTCACCGGTGATGTCGTCGCTCGGGTCCCGCAGCACCAGCTCCACGTCGTCACCGCGCCGCCGCGCATAGCTCGACACGAGGTCGATCGCAGCCTGGGGCGGCAGGGACTGACCCACGATGATTCTCCTCTGTGACGGTGCTGCGTGATCCGGGGCTGCGTCCGGTCAGCCTACCCACGCCGGCACCGGCCGATCGCCGCCACCACGGCGAGCCGTCGTGGTCGGCTCGTCACATGCCCGGAGCCCCCAGCCGCTCCGTGAACCAGTGGCTCGTCACCCGACTGACCGCGTCGAGGGCCCCCGGCTCCTCGAAGAAGTGACCGGCCCCCGGCACGACGACCAGCTCGTTGAGGGACCCGAGCCGGTGCTGCGCCTGCTCGTTGCCTGTCAGCACGTCGGTGTCGGCCCCGCCCACGACGAGCAGGGTCGGAGCACTGACCTTGGGCAGCCGATCTGCGGCCTGCTCGAGCTGGCCGCCCCGCGAGACCACGGCCCGGATGCCGGCAGCCGGATCCGACGCCGCCACGAGTGCGGCGGCCGCCCCGGAGCCGGCCCCGAACAGCCCCACCGGAAGTCCCGCCGTGCGGGGGTCCAGCGCCAGCCACCGGCACACGGCGACAAGACGCGCCCCCAGGGCCTCGACGCCGATGTCGGCGCCCTCGGCCGCCTCGTCGGGGGTGAGCATGTCGAGCAGCAGCGTGGCCAGCCCGAGGTGGCACAGCTCCTCGGCGATGTGCCCGTTGCGCGCGCTCGACCGATCGCTGCCGGCCCCATGAGCGAAGACGACGATCCCCGCGGCGGCGGGCGGAATGGTCAGCAGGCCCCCCAGCCTGTCTCCCTGCGTCAGCTGCGACGTCAGGTCCGACCGCGCCTCGGGGAGCACGGACACGACGGGGACGTGCACGTCCGCGCAGGTGCGCCCGGCCGGCCCTTCGGTGAGCACGCGGGTCACGTCGTCGTCGGAGACCTGCTCGAAGTCGACGTACCACTCACCGACGCTCGAGAACGTCGCGGGCGTGCCGAGCACGACCACCTCGTCGGCGAGATCCGCGAGCAGCTCCACCGCGTCCGAGGAGGCGACCGGCGCGGTGACGACGACCCGGCGCGCCCCCTCGGCGAGCACCACCCGGCAGGCGGTCTGCATCGTGGCGCCGGTGGCCATCCCGTCGTCGACGAGCACCACCACCCGGCCCGCGAGCGCGACCCGGGGCGCACCGCGGCGCCACCTCCGCGCCCGGCGGGCGACCTCGGCGTCCTCGCGACGACGGGCGTCGGCGAGATCGTGGCCTGCGATGTGCTGCTCGGCGATCACCTGCTGGTGGTGAATGACGACGCCGCCCTCGCCGACCACGCCCATGGCCAGATCGGGCTGTCGGGGCACGCCGAGCTTGCGGACGACGACGACGTCGAGGGTGGCGCACAGTCCGCGCGAGACCTCGGCCGCGACCGCGACGCCGCCGCGCGGGATCCCGAGCACCACCGGGTCCTCGTGTCGCAGGTGGGCCAGGGCGGCGGCCAACCGCCGGCCGGCGTCCTCCCGATTCAAGAAGACGGTCATGCTGCGTGCCTCCAGTCCCCGGGCCGGCCCTGCAGCGCCACACCCGGGGCCGTCCGGCACCTCCAGCGTGCCTCCGCACCCCACCCCTGCTCCCAGGGGCGAAGGTCACCGTCGGCCGGCCGTTGGTCGCCGCCTGCTGCCCCTGCGACACGGGACCAGGGGACGGGACCGACGAAGCCCGTCAGCCGCCGGCGACCGCCGGGATCACCGAGATCTGGGCGCCGTCGGGCGTGGGCGTCGCCAGGTCCTCGAGGAAGCGCACGTCCTCGTTGCCGACGTACACGTTGACGAAGCGGCGCAGCTGGCCCGCGTCGTCGAGGATCCGCGCCCGGATCCCGGCATAGCTGGACTCCAGGTCGTCGAGGACCTCGCTGAGCGTGGCGCCCTCGGCGCTCACCTCCGACTCACCTCCGGTGTAGGTGCGCAGGATGGTGGGGATGCGGACGGAAACGCCCATGTGCGTGGCTCCTCTGGGGTGCGGGGGGTCGGTCAGGCGAGGCCGGTGGCCGCGAACGCGGCGTACGACGGCGCGATCGTGGCGGCCGGACCGACCTGGTCGGAGATCGCGTCGAGGGTCTTCAGACCCATGCCGGTGTTGATGACGACGGTCTCGAGGGTGGGGTCGAGCTGGCCGGTCTCGACCAGCTTCTTGAGCACGGCGACGGTGGTGCCGCCCGCGGTCTCGGTGAAGATGCCCTCGTTGCGGGCCAGCAGCAGGATGCCCGCGCGGACCTCGTCGTCGGTGACGTCCTCGACGGCTCCACCGGTACGGCGGCAGATGTCGAGCACGTAGGGCCCGTCGGCCGGGTTGCCGATCGCCAGCGACTTGGCGATCGTGTCCGGGCGGACCGGGCGGACCACGTTCTTGCCGTCCTTGAACGCGACCGACACCGGCGAGCAGCCCGTGGCCTGCGCGCCGTAGATCTTGTAGGGCCGGTCCTCGACCAGGCCGAGCGTGATCAGCTCCTGGAAGGCCTTGTCGACCTTGGTGAGCTGCGAGCCGGACGCGACGGGGATGACGACCTGGTCGGGCAGCCGCCAGCCGAGCTGCTCGGCGATCTCGTAGCCCAGGGTCTTGGAGCCCTCGGCGTAGTAGGGCCGGACGTTGACGTTGACGAACGCCCAGCCGTCCTCCTCGCCCGCGATCTCGGAGGCGAGCCGGTTGACGTCGTCGTAGTTGCCGTCGACGGCGACCAGCGAGTCGGTGTAGACCGCCGAGTTGACCTGCTTGGGCTTCTCCAGGTTGGACGGGATGAACACCACCGTCTTGATCCCGGCCCGAGCACCGGCCGCCGCGACGGCGTTGGCGAGGTTGCCGGTCGAGGGGCAGGCGAACACCTTGCTGTGGAACTCGCGGGCCGCCGACAGGGCGCAGGCCACGACGCGGTCCTTGAAGGAGTTCGTCGGGTTCGTCGAGTCGTCCTTGACCCACAGGTTGTCGATGCCGAGCTCGCGACCGAGATTGTGCGCCTTGAGCAGCCGGGTGAAGCCCGGCTCCATGTTGGGGCTCTCCTCGATGTCGTCGGGCACCGGGAGCAGCGCCTTGTAGCGCCAGATGTTGCGCGGACCGGCCTCGATCTCCGCCCGGGTGACGGCGGGGAAGGCGTAGGCGATCTCGAGGGGGCCGAAGCACTCCGGACAGGCGTAGTGGGGGCCGAGAGCGATCTCGTGGCCGCACTCGCGACAGGCGAGGCCGGTCGCGTTGCCGAAGGCGCCTTCGCGCAGAACAGGGGTGCCGGACTGATCGGTGGGACGAGCCTCGAGCTCGACCGACGTGTCAACAGCGCTCATGAGTGACCTCCTCCTCATCTTCCCCGCGACGTACCTCGCCGTGGGCGGAATTAGCACCGTTTCCACGACTGCCGAAGCAGGGAGAACGTGGCGGTTGCCGGGACTTCACTGGGCCGTTCCCTCAGTCCCTCTCGATGAGCTTCCGCAAGAGTACGGTCGCCGTCTCAACATGTGCACACGCCGTCCACAATTCGAGACGCACTCCCGTGAGTCGGCGCTAACGCGTACCCCTCAGAACGCGCTTGCGCCGACTCGACCGCCGTACGACGTGCGCTTGCGCCGACTCAGCGGGCGGCGAGGGCGTCGGCGGTGAGCTGGCGCAGCAGCTCCATCACGCCGTCGGGACCCTTCACGACGACGTCCGCGAGCTCGAGCAGCGCGCTCTGCTCGTCGGAGGCCGAGCAGACCAGGAGGGTGGCCTTGCCCGCGTCGCGCAGCTCGGCGACCGCCTTGAAGGCCTCGACGTCGCCGAGGTCGTCGCCGGCGAAGAGGAAGCCCTCGGCGCCGACCTCCTCGGCGATCAGGTGGACGGCGTTGCCCTTGTGCATGCCGGGCGAGCGCACCTCGACCACGTTGCGCCCCGGCTCCACCGCCAGGCCGTGCTTCTCGGCCAGCTCCGAGACCGGGGTGAGCAGCCGCGCGAACGAGCCGGCCGGGTCGGGAAGCCGGCGGGTGTGCACGGCGACGCCGAGCCCCTTCTCCTCGACGAAGGCGTCGGCCGCGCCGACGCGGCGCAGCGTGGCCGGGAGGGCGGCGATGAACGACGAGAGACCGTGCGGCGGGCGCGGGGAGACCACCCGGCGGTTGGTCGAGGACCAGCGCTCGTTGCCGTACTGACCGAAGAGGTAGAGCTCGCGGCCGACGTCGCCGAGCTGGTTGCCGACCTCGTCGAGACCGCCCAGCGCGAGCGCCTGCCGGGCGGGCCGGCCGGTGATGACCGCGATCGCGAGCACCGCCTCGGCCAGGTCGACCAGGACGCCCGGGGCGTCGGCGTGGATGTGGGCCTCGGTGGGGTCGTCGACGATCGGCGACAGCGTGCCGTCGAAGTCGAGACCGACCACGGTCGACGCGGCGACCCGGACCAGGGCGGCGTAGCGCTGCTCGCCCTCAGGGGAGGTGAACTCCATGGAGACAGCCAATCACGGAACCACCCGTCGCGCGGACCCGGACTGGAGCGGTCCCGGCCCGGATCAGCTGTAGTCGGCGGTGAGGATGACCGTGAGCCGGTCGAAGCGCATCGGGGCCACCGCCGGCATCAGTCGCTTGACGCCCAGGTCGCGCGCCAGCATCGTGGCGGCGTCCTTGAGGCGCGGCGGGAAGTAGACCGTCGAGGCCGGGATGGTGCCGACCCAGTTGTCGGAGCCGACGACCTGCCACCCGGCGCCGGAGGCCTTGGTGGCCGTCGAGCCGGCGAGCCCGGTGATGCCGGAGTTGTTGAAGATCTCGACGTAGACCTCGCCGCGCTTGACGACCGGGGCCTTCTTCTCGGGCTTGGGCTTCGTCGTGGCCGGGGCCTCGCTCGGCGTCGGGGACTCAGAGGGGGACGGCTGCTTGGAGACGATCTGGACGGTCTCGTCGTTGTCGCCGTCCTGGGTGGCGACGAAGGCGATGCCGGCCATGGCGACGGCGATCACGCTGAGCATCACGAGCGGGGACGGCAGCGCCACGCCGCGCTCGTCACGTCGGGGAAGGAAGGTCATCGAAGATCTCAGACGTCGAAGCCGAGGCGGCGGGCCGAGCGCTGGCGCTGGCGGGCGGCGCGCAGCCGACGCAGCCGGCGCACCAGCAGCGGGTCGGCCTCGAGGGCCTCGGGCTTGTCGATGAGGGCGTTGAGCACCTGGTAGTAGCGCGTCGACGACATGTCGAACTTCTCGCGCACCGCCTGCTCCTTGGCGCCGGCGTACTTCCACCACTGGCGCTCGAACTCCAGGATCTCGCGGTCCCGGTCGGACAGGCTCTGCTCCGGGGCCTCGTGCCCCTGGAAGGCGTTTGCGGCGTCCATGGAAGGTCTCCCCAGGAATGGGTGCGGTGGATGAATGCGGTGTGGCGTGAGTCAGTGCTGCTGGGAACCCCACTCTAGGCGACGAACCACAACGGTGTCATTCGTTCGGCGCGGCGCGGCGCCGGGTCTGGCCCACCGCCGCACTAGCCTCAGGTCATGACCACCGACACCGACGTGCGCTGGGGGATCCTGGCCACCGGCAAGATCGCCCACACCTTCGCCCGCGACCTCGCCGCCACACCCGGCGCCCGCCTGGTCGCGGTCGGCTCCCGCAGCGTCGAGCGCTCCCAGGAGTTCGCCGACGAGTTCGACACCGGCTCGGGGGCGGACTCCGACGGCGGCTCGATTACGGCGTACGGCTCCTACGCCGAGCTCGTCGCGGACCCGGACGTCGAGGTCGTGTACGTCGCGACGCCGCACTCGCGCCACCTGGCCGACGCCCGCCTGGCGCTCGAGGCCGGCAAGCACGTGCTCTGCGAGAAGCCGCTGACGCTCAACGTCGCCGAGGCCGAGCAGATGGTGGCGCTGGCCCGCGAGCGGGGCCTGTTCCTGATGGAGGCGATGTGGACGGCCTGCCACCCGCTCGTCAAGGAGCTGCGCAGCGTCCTGGCCACCGGCCGCCTCGGCACCCCCCGCGCGCTCCACGCCGAGCTCGGCTTCCGCGTCGACGCCTCCGAGGACGACCGGATGCTCAACCCGGCCCTGGGCGCCAGCGCCCTGCTCGACATGGGGATCTATCCCCTCACCTTCGCCCACCTGCTGCTCGGCCCCGCCGAGGAGCTGCGCGCCAGCGCCACCCTCTCGGACGCCGGCATCGACCTCGACGTCGCCATGACCGGGCGCTACCCCGGCGGCGCGCTGGCCACGATGTCGGCGTCGATGACGTCGTGGTCGTCGCGGGCGGCCGCCATCGCGACCGACCTGGGCCGCATCGACATCGTCGACTTCCACCACCCGACGTCGATCACGTTTACGCCGTACGACGCACGCGGCGCGGACGCCGCCGGTCACGCCGAGCCGGTTGCCATCACCACCGAGGAGCCGGTGCTGGGCCAGGGCTACGGCAACGAGATCGCCGAGGTGGGCCGCTGCCTGCGCGCCGGGCTGGTCGAGAGCCCGCTGGTGCCCCACGAGCAGACGCTGACGCTGATGCGCCAGCTCGATGCGATCCGCGCGCAGATCGGCGTGGACTTCCCCGACGGCCGCTGAGCAGGTCGCCGGGCAGGTCGCTGGGCAGGCCGCTGGACCCGACTCACTCGGCACGCGGGGCCGCCCCTCCCCCGCCACGACCCGACGTGAGAGATTCCCGCCATGGATCAAGGACCGCCGCCCGGGCACAGCCACGCGCACGGGCGCCCGCCCGAGGTCGAGGTCGGCCGCACGGCGCGGATCGTGCTGCTCGCGTTCCTCGCGCTCGCCGGCCTGGGCACGGTGCTGGGACTGCTCCTGCTCTGGCCGGCCGACGACGAGGTCCCCGAGGCGGTGGCCTACGCCGCCGAGGGGGTCTCGTTCACCTCGGCCGAGGTGGTCTCGCTGGGGCCGCCCTGCCCGGTGATCTCCTCCGAGGACGGGGGCACCGCCCCTGCCGCCGACTGCAACCGGCTGGTCTCGGACGTGGACGGCGAGGAGGTCACGCTCACCGTGCCGTCCGAGGTGGCCGACTCGGGGCTGCGCGAGGGGGACACGGTGAAGCTGATGCTGATCCCCGCCACGGCCGAGCGCGCCGCGTCGTACGGCTACATCGGGATCGAGCGACCGCTGCCGCTGACCGCGATGGCGATCGCCTTCGTCCTGGTCGTCGCGCTGGTGGCCCGGGTCCGCGGTCTTCTCGCGCTGGTCGGGCTGGGCATCGCCGGGGCGACGCTCGCGTGGTTCATGCTGCCCGCCCTGCTCGCCGGGGAGAACGGCGCGGCGGTGGCGCTGGTGGGGTCCTCGGCGATCATGTTCGTGGTGCTCTACCTCGCCCACGGGATCTCCCTGCGGACCAGTACGGCGCTCGCCGGGACGCTGCTCGGGGTCCTGGTGACCGCCCTGATCGGGTGGTGGGCGGTGGGCGCGACCCGCCTGTCGGGCGTGAGCGACGAGACGGCGATGGCCCTGGTCTCGCAGGCCCCCGACATCAACTTCCAGGGGCTGCTCACCGCCGCGGTGATCATCGCCGGCCTCGGCGTGCTCAACGACGTGACGATCACCCAGTCGTCCGCCGTGTGGGAGCTGCGATCCGCCGCCCCCGAGATGTCGCGGGCGAGCCTGTTCGCCAGCGGCATGCGGATCGGACGCGACCACATCGGCTCCACGATCTACACGATCGTCTTCGCCTACGCGGGCAGTGCGCTCGCCCTGCTGCTGCTCCTCTCGCTCTACGACCGACCGCTGGGTCACGTGCTCCTCGACGACCCCATCGTGGAGGAGATCGTGCGGACCCTCGCCTCGGGCATCGGCCTGGTGCTCGCCGTCCCCATCACCACCGCGATCGCCGCGCTGACCGTGTCAGGAGCTCCGCAGGGCCGTGTCGCCCGGAAGCACTGATTGTCTCGAAGCACTAGGGTGGCTGGCGTGACGCACATCGGCACGGCAGACCTCGTCATCGTGGCCAACCGTCTGCCCGTGGATCGGGTGACCAACGCCGACGGGAGCCTGGGCTGGCGCCGCTCCCCCGGCGGCCTGGTGAGTGCGCTGGAGCCGGTGATGCGCGCCAACGACGGCGCCTGGATCGGCTGGCCCGGCGGCGACGAGGAGGAGCTTGACCCGTTCGTCGACGACGGCCTCTCGCTGGTCCCGATCTCGATGAGCGCGCAGGAGATCGAGGAGTTCTACGAAGGCTTCTCCAACGGCACCCTGTGGCCGCTCTACCACGACCTCGTGGCCAAGCCGGAGTTCCACCGTGAGTGGTGGGAGTCCTACGTCGTGGTCAACCGCCGCTTCGCCGAGAAGGCCGCCGAGCTGGCCTCCGAGGGCGCGACCGTGTGGGTCCAGGACTACCAGCTGCAGCTGGTGCCGCAGATGCTGCGCGACCTGCGTCCCGACCTGCGCATCGGGTTCTACCTGCACATCCCCTTCCCGCCCGCCGAGCTCTTCCAGCAGCTGCCGTGGCGTCGTCAGCTCCTCGAGGGGCTCCTCGGCGCCGACCTGGTCGGCTTCCAGCTCCCCGGCGCGGCGCAGAACTTCATCCGCCTGGTCCGCCAGCGGGTCGGACACAAGACGCACCGCGACATGGTCTACCTGCCCGACGGGCGCTCGGTGAAGGCGCACGCGTTCCCGATCTCGATCGACGTCGACGGCTTCGAGGAGCTGGCCCGCTCCGAGGGCGTCGAGAAGCGCGCGCAGGAGATCCGCGACGCGCTCGGCAACCCCCGCAAGATCCTGCTGGGCATCGACCGGCTCGACTACACCAAGGGCATCTTCGCCCGGCTGCGCGCCTTCAGCGAGCTCCTCGCCGAGGGCCGACTCGACGTCGAGGACGCGGTCTTCGTCCAGGTCGCGACCCCGTCGCGCGAGCGTGTCGAGCAGTACCGCATCCTGCGCGACGACATCGACCGCCTGGTCGGCCGGATCAACGGCGACCTGGGCCGGATCGGCACCCCGGCGATCTCCTACCTGCACTCGTCCTACCCGCGCGAGGAGATGGCCGCGCTCTACCGCGCCGCCGACATCATGGTGGTCACGCCCTTCCGCGACGGGATGAACCTCGTCGCCAAGGAGTACGTCGCGTGCCGGCTCGAGAACGACGGCGCCCTGGTGCTCTCCGAGTTCGCCGGCGCCGCCGAGGAGCTGCGTCAGGCGTGGCTGGTCAACCCCTACGACATCAACGGGATGAAGTCCGCGCTGATGGAGGCCTACGAGGCGCCGCCCAAGGAGATCACCCGGCGGATGAAGGCGATGCGCAAGACCGTTGGCGAGAACGACGTGTCCAAGTGGGCCAACCGCTTCCTCGAGGAGCTGGCCGCCACCCGGCCCGACCACGGCAAGGTGGTCCGCCCCGCCCGACGCAGCTAGCCGACGCAGCTGGGCCCGTGCCCTCAGTCGGTGGGGGGCGACTCCGAGCCGGGGACGCGGGGCTGCATCAGGCCGGCGACGTCCTGGACGATGCCCGGCCCGAGCGTGCCCCAGCCGGGCTGGTAGCCGTAGACCTCCGACAGCGGCGACATGCCCTTCTGCCCGTCCATCAGGTCCACGTCGTCGGGGGTGATCAGTCCCGGGTGCGCCACGCCCACGGCCTCGGAGATCTTGAGCAGGTCGCGGCGCAGCGAGACGAGGTAGTTGGCGACGCGTACGCTCTTCAGGTCCGGGTCCAGCCCCCGGACGTAGCGCGGGTTCTGGGTGGCCACGCCCACCGGGCAGTGGTCGGTGTGGCACTTCTGGGCCTGGATGCAGCCCATCGCCAGCATCGCCTCCCGGCCGACGTTGACCAGGTCCGCGCCCAAGGCGAAGGCGACCACGGCGTTCTCGGTGATGCCGAGCTTGCCGGCGCCGACGAAGGTGACCTCGTCGGCCAGGCCGGCGGCCGCGAACCGCTTGTAGACCTCTGAGAACCCGACGCGGAACGGATAGGCGACCGCGTCCGCGAAGATCATCGGCGCCGCCCCGGTGCCACCCTCGCCGCCGTCGATGTTGACGAAGTCGACACCGCGCTCGCGCGAGCTCATCAGCGAGACCAGCTCGTCCCAGAAGTCGAGGTTTCCGACGGCCGACTTGATCCCGACCGGAAGACCGGTGGCGTCGGCCACGAGCTCGACGAAGTCCAGCATCGAGTCGACGTCGTGGAAGACCTGGTGCCGGCTGGGCGAGGCGCAGTCCACCCCGGCCTTGATCCCACGGATCTCCGCGATCTCGTCGCTCACCTTGGCTCCCGGCAGCATCCCGCCGAGCCCCGGCTTGGCCCCCTGGCTGAGCTTGATCTCGATGGCGCGCACCGGCGCGGACTCCACGACCTGCTTGAGTCGCTCGAGGTCGAAGTTGCCGTCCTCGTCGCGGCAGCCGAAGTAGGACGTGCCGATCTGGAAGATGATCTCCCCGCCGTGGCGGTGGTACGGCGAGAGCGCGCCCTCGCCGGTGTTGTGCAGCGTTCCGGCGATCGCCGCTCCCCGGTTGAGCGCCTCGATCGCGGCGTGCGACAGCGAGCCGTAGCTCATCCCGGAGATGTTCACGACCGACGCCGGGCGGAAGGCGTGGCGCCGTCCCCGGGCCCCGCCCATCACCTTGGCGCCGGGCAGCGGCACGCCCTCCTCGGTGTGCGGGTGCGTCGCCGGCCCCTGCCCGGTGAAGGTCCGGTGCTTGATCACGGGATAGCCCACGACCCGCTCGACGTCGTTGTCGGTGCCGAACCCGAAGTAGTTGTTCTCGAGCTTGGAGCTGGCATAGATCCAGCTGCGCTGGTCACGGCTGAAGGGGCGCTCCTCGTCGTTCGAGGTGACGATGTACTGCCGCAGCTCGGGCCCGACCCGCTCGATGAGGAACCGCCCGTGCCCGATGATGGGGAAGTTGCGCAGGATCGCGTGCTGCCTCTGGCGCAGGTCGTGCACACCGATCGCCCCCAGCGCGCCGAGCGCCGCCGTACCTGCTGCTGCCGTCCGCTTCCACTTCATGACACCGTGTCTATCCCACGGTCCAAGCCCGCCGAGCCGCAGATGCATGAGGCGCGTCAGATGCCACGAGAAGGTGCAGCATGGATCTGATCCCCAAGCCCGACCAGGTGGTCGCGGCCGCCAGCAACGTCGCGCACAAGGTGCTCTACGGCGGGATCGCCGATCTGCGGCCGATGCCGCGCACGCTCGTCGACGAGGGCGAGCTGCGGGAGATCTACCACTACCGCCCCCGCGCCGGCGTGCCCGCGACCGGCGACCCGGTGCTGCTGGTGACGCCGCTGGCGGCGCCGAGCCTCTGCTTCGACCTGCGTCGTGGCTGCTCGCTGGTCGAGCACCTCGTGGACCAGGGCCGCCCGACCTACCTGGTGGAGTACGGCGAGGTGTCGTTCCGCAACCGCGCGCTCGGCATGGAGCACTGGATCGACGAGGTCGTCCCGACCGCGATCCGCGAGGTGTCCGCCCACGCCGGCGGACGTCCGGTGCATGTCGTGGGCTGGAGCCTCGGCGGGATCTTCGCGATGCTCACCGCTGCCGACGGGCCGGACCTGCCGATCGCGTCGCTGAGCATCGTCGGCTCGCCCGTGGACACCCGGCAGGTGCCGATCATCGCGCCGTTCCGGCCGCTGCTGAACCTCACCGAGGGGCGCGGACTGATCACCCGCAGCTATCAGGCGATGGGCGGCGCCCCCAAGCCGCTGGTGCGCTGGGCCTTCCAGGTGTCGTCGATCCAGAAGCTGGTGACCAAGCCGCTCGCCGTGGCCACCCACCTCGACGACGCCGACTTCCTCGCCCAGATCGAGGCCGTCGACCGCTTCACCGCCAACATGATCGCCTACCCCGGGCGCACGTTCGGGCAGATCTACCACCGCTTCATCAAGGGCAATGCGCTGCGGCGCGGCTCCTTCCCCCTCGGGACCCGCACCATCGACCTCGCCGAGATCGCGGTGCCAGTGCTGGTCTTCGGCGGCGACACCGACGGCATCGCGCCGGTGCCCGCAGTCAAGGCCGTGGTCCCGCTGCTGACGGGGGCCCCCGAGGTCCGCTTCGAGGTCGTCCCCGGCGGACACCTGGGCATGATCGCCGGGCGCCGGGCGCGGGACACGACCTGGCGTCTGCTCGACGAGTGGTTCGAGAAGTGGTCGGACCGGTAGCCGGCCCGACACCGGACCGTCATCTCCAGGTGCTGGTGCTCCCCGTGCTTTCGCGGCACGATCTGTTCCCAAGGGGCCCTCGCGGCCCGTTCTCGGGAACCTCAGGAGCACACCCATGCGCAGACGCGCTCTCTCCGTCCTGTCCGCCCTTCTGCTGACGATGGCCGCGCTGGTCGGCGTCACGTCGGTGACCAGCGCCCCGGCGATGGCCGACGGCTGCTACAGCTGGAGCCGCAACCTCGCCCCGGGCGCCACCGGCGCCGACGTCACCGAGCTCCAGGTCCGCGTCGCCGGCTGGGCCGGGTACGGCGTGAACTTCGGCATCGACGGCAGCTACGGGCCGGCCACGACGACCGCCGTCCGCAACTTCCAGAGCGCCTACGGCCTCACTGCCGACGGCCTCGCCGGCCCGCAGACGTTCGCGAAGATCTATGCGCTCCAGGACGACGACTGCTCCACCGCGAACTTCACCTGGGCCGAGGTCGACGGCGGCTGCGGCGCGGGCGGCTACAGCGGCGGCTCGGTGAGCGCGGCCCAGGTCAAGGAGAACCTCGAGCGTGCGATGTGGCGCGCCGAGGCGTTGCGGCAGCGCCTGGGCAACAAGCCGCTGCGGGTGACCTCGGGCTTCCGGTCCCAGGCCTGCGACAAGTCGGTCGGCGGCAGCGGCTCCGGCCAGCACACCTACGGCCGGGCGTTGGACTTCACCGGCATCGGCGGGACCCCGTCGTTCTGCCAGATCGCGCAGGGCGCCCGCTACACGGCCTTCAACACGATCCTCGGGCCGGGCTACCCCGGTCACAACGACCACACCCACGTCGACATCCAGCCCAACCGGGTCTTCTGGGACGCTCCCAACTGCGGCATCTGATCCCACCTGCCTGATCCCACCCACCGGGGGGTGGACGTCGCTAGGGTGCGACCCATGTCACTCGACGTCCTCCCCCGCGGGGTGCGGCTGGGCTACGGCTCGGGCTCGGTCGCCACCGGCGCCTTCGGGACCGTGCCGGGGCTGATGCTGCTGCCGTTCCTCACCGACAGCCTCGGCATCGCCGCGCTGTGGGCGGGGTTCATCGTGTTCCTGCCGAAGTTCTGGGACGTCGTGCTCAACCCGATCGCCGGGCGGATCAGCGACCGCACCCAGGACCCGCGCGGGCCACGCCGCCCCTGGCTGCTGCGGGCCGGGCTGACGCTCTCGGTCTGCTTCGCGCTGATCTTCGCCGGGCCGGCCTGGGACTCCTCGGTCGCGGAGGCCGCGTGGGTGCTGGTCTTCTTCCTCGCCGCAGCCACGGCCTACGCGTTCTTCCAGGTCCCCTACGTCGCGATGCCGGCCGAGATCACCGACTCCTACGACGAGCGCACCCGGCTGATGACCTGGCGGGTGGCGATCCTCGCGCTGACGATCCTGGTGGCCGGCGCCTCGGCGCCGCTGATCCGCGACGGCATCGGCGGGCGTGACGGCTATCGCGCGATGGGCGTCGCGATGGCCGCGCTGATCGCGCTCGGCGTCGTCCTCTCCTATCGCGGCACCCGCCGCGCCCCGGTCGGCACCACCGCCCCCGGCACCGGGACCCTGCGCGAGCAGCTCGCGGTCGTGGCGGGCGCGCGCGACTTCCGGCTGCTGCTGACGACGTTCGTGCTGCAGGCGCTGGCGGTGGGCTGCATGCTGGCCGGCGTCGACTACGTCGCCGGCGACGTGCTCGAGCGCCAGGGCGCCTCGACCATCCTCTTCGTCTGCTTCGTCGGGCCGGCGCTGGTGCTCACGCCGCTGTGGGCGCGGATCGGGCAGCGGATCGGCAAGAAGCGTGGGTACGTCGCGTCGTCGCTCTTCCTGGCGGCCGGCGCCGGTCTGCTCGTGATGGCCTCGTGGATGCCTGCCGCCGGAGTGTTCGGCGCGACCGCGCTGGTCGGCGTCGGCTACGCCGGCTGCCAGGTCTTCCCGATGGCGATGCTCCCCGACGCGGCGGCGGTCGACGCGCGTCGTACGGGTGAGAACCGGGCGGGGGTCTACACCGGCGTCTGGACGGCGGGCGAGACACTTGGCCTGGCGCTCGGGCCCGGGGTCTTCGCCGTGCTCCTGGCCACCGGCGGCTACGTCTCCTCCACCGACGGCGACGCCGTCCAGCCGGACTCCGCGGTGGCGGCCATCGTGCTCGGCTTCTCGCTGCTGCCCGCGGTCCTGATCGTCGTCAGCCTGCTGTGGCTGGCCCGCTACTCCCTGGACGCCGCGTCGGTCGACGCCGCGTCCGCCCCCACCGAGAGGACCTCCGCATGAGCGACGCCCTGGCCCGACTGCGCGAGCTGCAGACCGGCGACCTGCCGGTGCACGGCGGCCGGACGCTGGCCTACGTCTACGACTCGGGGCTCGCGGACGTGGACCGGATCGGGCGCGAGGCGGTGGCGGCCTACGCCGGGTCCAACGGCCTCGACCCGACGGCGTTCCCGAGCCTGCTGACGATGGAGAACGAGCTGGTCGGCTTCGCCTGCGACCTGCTCGACGCTCCGGCGTCCGCGGTCGGCACGGTGACGTCCGGCGGCACGGAGTCGGTGCTGCTGGCGGTGCAGGGCGCGCGCGACGCGCGCCCCGACATCGCGCGCCCGCGGATGGTGATCCCCGAGACCGCGCACGCGGCGTTCCACAAGGCCGCGCACTACTTCGGCGTCGAGGCGGTGATGGTGCCCGTCGGCCCCGACTTCCGCACGGTGCCCGCGGCGATGGCCGCGGCGATCGACGACGACACGGTGCTGGTCGTGGTCTCGGCGCCGTCCTACGCCCACGGGGTGGTGGACGCGGTGGCGGAGGTGGCGTCGGCCGCTGCTGCGCGCGGGGTGCGCTGCCACGTGGACGCGTGCATCGGCGGCTGGGTGCTGCCGTACGCCGCGCGGCTGGGGCGCGACGTACCCGCCTGGACGTTCGCGGTCGACGGCGTCACCTCGATCTCGGTCGACCTGCACAAGTACGGCTACGCCCCCAAGGGGACCTCGCTGCTGCTGCACCGCAACGCTGCGCTGCGCCGCCCGCAGTACTTCTCCTCGGCGCGCTGGCCCGGCTACACGATGCTCAACACCACGATGCAGTCGACGAAGTCGGGCGGGCCGCTGGCCGGGGCGTGGGCCGTGGTGGAGACGCTGGGCGACGCCGGCTACCTGACGCTGGCGCGAGAGGTGTTCGCGGCGGTGGACGCGATCGTGGCCGGGCTGGTCGCGCTCCCCGCGCTGCGGCTGGTGGTCTCCCCCGACTCGACGCTGATCGCGCTGGCGACCGACGGGTCGTGCGACGCCTTCACGGTGTGCGACGAGATGGCCGCGCGAGGCTGGTTCGTGCAGCCGCAGATGACCCACGGCGATCAGCCCCCGACCATCCACCTGTCGGTGAGCGCCGCGACGCTGCCGCACGTCGACGAGTTCCTGAGCGCCCTGCGGGCATCGGTCGACGCGGCGGTCGCCGCCGGCCCGGTGAGCGTGGACCCCGGGATCGTCGCCTTCATCGAGGCGCTCGACCCTGCCGCGCTGAGCGACGACGACTTCGACGGGCTGCTGGCCGCCGCCGGGCTCGTGGGGGGCAGCAGCGAGGACGGGGGCGGGGGCTCGCTGGCGATGCCCGAGCGGATGGCTGAGGTCAACGCGCTCCTCGACGTGGCGAGCCCCGCGATGCGCGAGGCCCTGTTGGTGGCCTTCCTCGACCGCCTGGCCCGCCCCACCCGCTGACGGGTCGGTCAGAGACCGCCGAGGTCGTCCGGGACGATCAGCGCGTCGGGGTCCTGGCGCAGCGGCATCGCTTCGACGGCCGCCCGCGTCAGCGCCGCGTTGGCCTTGACGATCAGCGCCCGCTGGCGCTGCCCGGTCGCGTCCCAGGAACCGGGCTTGCGGTGGTCCATCATCGAGCGCGCGGCCTCCTCGGCGGCCGCGGCGTACTCCTCGTCGCTGAACTGCGGCGTCGCCCCCACCGTCGGCCGCTCGGGCAGCGCCAGCAGGGCGGGCAGCACCATCTCACCGGCGGCGGCCTTGTGGTTGTACTTGTCGATGGGCGCCTGCGCGTCCCACGACGCGTCCGCGCCGCCGCGCCGCCACGGCGCCCGCTTCGCGACGTACAGCTGGCGGGCGACGGCCTCGACGGCGACGGTCATCTCACGCTCGGTGAACTTCATGGTCAGCGATTCTCCTGTACGACGGAAGCGGGGCGGTCGCACGGGTCACGCCAGGGGCGCAGGGCCGACGCCCGACTTCTCCTCACGGGTTCTGCTGAGGGCGGCCGTAGTTGCGCCGCACCGCCGCGTCGACGACATCGGCGAGCTGATCCTCGCTGAGGACGCGCGGGGTGCCCAGCGCCGAGGCCCGGCAGTGGAGCTGGCACAGCCATTCGAGGAGCAGCGCGCGCTCGATCGCCTGGCTCAGCGTCGCCCCGTGCGCGACCGAGCCGTGGTTGGCCATCAGGGCGGCGGAGCGCCCAACGAGGGCGTCGCGGACGGCGAGCGCGAGCTCCTGCGTGCCGAACGTCGTGTAGGGCGCGACCCGCACGGTGCCACCGAGCAGGAGTTGCTCGTAGTGCATCACCGGCAGCTCGTCGAGCACGCACGCCACCGCGGTGGAGTACGGCGCGTGGGTGTGAACGACTGCTCCTGCAGCGGGGTCGGCGTCGTACACCGCGAGGTGGAGGTCGAGCTCCGAGGTCGGACGCAGCGAGCCCTCGACCACCTTCCCGGACAGGTCGACGAACGACACGTCCTCGGGACGGCAGCCGTGCAGCACGACACCGGTCGCGGTCACGGCGACCAGCTCGCTGGCGACCAGCAGGCTGACGTTGCCCGCCATACCGATCAGCAGCCGCTCCTCGGCCAGCCGGCGGGCGGCCGAGGCGACGGCCCGGCGTGCGTCACGTCGAGCCTCCCGCCCGGCCCCGAAGCGGTGAGCGATCTCGTCGTTCATCAGCTGACTCCCTCCAGCCGCCGGGGTGCCCCTCAGGTGCCTCGTCGGCTCCACCTGCGAGCTCCATGTCTACCGCTGACCCGCCGGAAGTGCACGCGCGACGGGACCGGACGCGCCGGAGGTCGACGATCGCTCGCGGGCAACCCGGCACAATGTCGCCCGTGAGCGCACTGGCAGGACTCGTGGACAAGGGCCTGGTCGCCCCCGACTGGGCCGAGGCCCTGGCCCCGGTCGACGACCGGATCGGGGCGATGGGGCTCTTCCTGCGCGAGGAGCTCGCAGCGGGTCGGCCCTATCTCCCCGCCGGGGACCAGGTCCTGCGCGCCTTCCAGCGCCCGCTGGCGCAGGTGAAGGTGCTGATCGTCGGCCAGGACCCCTACCCGACGCCAGGCCACCCGATCGGACTCAGCTTCGCCGTCGCGCCCGACGTACGCCCCGTTCCGCGCAGCCTCACCAACATCTACACCGAGCTCGGCACCGACCTGGGCATCGAGCCCCCCGAGCACGGTGACCTGACCGCCTGGTCCGACCAGGGCGTGATGCTGCTCAACCGCGTGCTCACCGTGCGCCCCGGCGAGGCCGCCTCGCACCGCGGTCGCGGCTGGGAGGAGGTCACCGAGTGCGCGATCCACGCCCTCGCCCGCCGCGGCGGCCCGCTCGCCGCGATCCTCTGGGGCCGCGACGCCCAGAGCCTCGCCCCGATGCTCGGCCCCGTCCCGTGGGTCTCCTCGCCCCACCCGTCCCCCCTGTCGGCGAGCCGCGGGTTCTTCGGGTCCCGGCCGTTCAGCCGGGTGAACGCTCTCCTGGAGCAGCTCGGGGGTACGACGGTCGACTGGCGGCTGCCCGTCGCACCACCTGCGTAGTTGAAACTTGAACTATTCTCGGGCACACTGGAGCCATGACCACTCCCATGCCCGCCCTGTACATCGGCCACGGCGCCCCGCCGTTGCTCGACGACCCGATCTGGTCGGGGCAGCTGGCGGCGTGGGCGCGCGACCTGCCCCGCCCCAAGGCCGTGCTGATCGTGTCGGCTCACTGGGAGTCGGCGCCGATCTCGCTGAGCGCCTCGCAGGCGCCGCTGGTCTATGACTTCGGCGGCTTCGACCGCAAGTACTACGCGATGACCTACGAGACGCCCGACGCCACCGCGCTGGCGCAGCGGGTCGCGGCGATGATGCCGGCGGGCGAGCCGGTCCACCAGCACTCCTCGCGCGGCCTCGACCACGGCGCCTGGGTCCCGCTGCGGATCATGTATCCCGACGCCGACATCCCGGTGCTGCAGATGTCGCTGCCGACCCACGACCCGGAGCGCCTGCTCGCGCTCGGCGAGCGGCTGCGCCCGCTGCGCGACGAGGGCGTGCTGATCATCGGCTCGGGCTTCCTCACCCACGGCCTGCCGTTCCTCAAGGAGTTCCGCATCGAGGCCGCCGCCCCCGGCTGGTCACGCGACTTCGACGCCTGGGCCGGGGAGGCGCTGGCCCGCGGCGACGTCGACACGCTCGCCGACTATCACCACCGCGCCCCGGGCATGCCCTACGCGCACCCCACCGTGGAGCACTACTCGCCGCTGTTCGTCACCCTGGGCGCGGCCACCGACCCCGGCACGCCGGGGACCCAGGTGATCGACGGCTTCTGGATGGGCCTCTCGAAGCGCTCGCTCCAGGTCGCCTGACTAGGGCGCACCTCGCAATGTGCAGCCCCTCGCTGGTCGAGCAGGTTGCGCAGCAACCGACGTCGAGACCCACCAGCCCCCTCGCTGGTCGAGCAGGTTGCGCAGCAACCGACGTCGAGACGCCACCTGTAACCCGCCCCCTGTGGACAGTTAGTGGGCCGCCAGAAAAACTTTCGAATACTGTCCACAATCCGAGACCAGACCAGGTCAAACAAGGGGTCAATGTCGGTGCCGCCTGTTTGAGTGATCTCTATGGCGACCACCCCGAACGGCCCCGACGACACCGCACCCGGTGCCATCGGTGCGCTCGGTCTGGCCGACCATGCCTTGGCCGGGCTGGACGCCGTGCTGTGGGCCAGCCGCCCTGTCGATGACCTCCTCGAAGGCGTCGCCGCGTTGGAGGCCATACGCGCCCACGTCGCTGCCCTCGAAGCCGAGATGCTGGCCGAGGTCCACGCCCGCGCCGCCGCGAAGACCGAACTCGCCTGGGCGTCGACCGGGGACTGGTTCACCCACCTCGCCGGCCTGCGCCGCGCCCAAGGCAAACGGGCGGTCGACCACGCCGGCCTGTTGCGCGGTGAGCGCCGCGCCACCCTCGAAGCACTACGGCGCGGGGACGTGTCACCCGAGCAGGCAGCGGTGATCGTGGAGGCCATCGAGCAGCTCCCCACCAACCCGACCCTCCGCGCCGAAGCCGAAGCCCTGTTGTTGGCGGAGGCCGGGGTCTTGGATGCCTCCGAGCTCGCCAAAGCAGCCCGCCACCTCATCCACGTCATCGACCCTGAGCGCACCGAACGCGACCTCGAGAAAGCTCTGGACCGCGAGGAGCGCGCCGCCCACCTCAACCGGTTCCTCTCCATCGTCGACGACGGAGCCGGCGGCGTCCGCGTCAAAGGACGCGGATCGGTCGAGGACGCCGCCATCCTCAAAGCAGCACTGCTGCCGTTGACCAAACCCCAGCCTGCGCTCGCTGACAGCACCCAGGACGACGACGGCTGCAGTGGTGAGGTCACCGATCCGCGTGACCACGGTGCCCGGTTGTGGGACGCGCTGATCCAGAACGCACAACACGGACTGGACACCGACCAGGCCCCCGAGTGCCACGGCGCCCGGCCGCGGGTCACCGTCACCATCGACTACCAAGCTCTGATCGGCCACCTCAACCGCACCGCACCTGTCACGCTCGAGGGTGGGATCGACTGGCCGCTGCTCGGCCTCGACACCAACGGCGTCACCACCGGACTCGCCGCGGACCTCGCTGCCGGGCTCGGGGTCACCGACGAAGGACTCGTCATGTCCGCGGCCACCGCGCGACGTCTGGCGTGTGATGCCGACATCATCCCCGTCGCCCTCGGCGGCCCGAGCGAACAGCTCGACGTCGGGCGGACCCACCGCCTGGTCACCCCCGCGCTGTGGCGAGCCCTCGTCGTACGCGACCACCACTGCGCGTTCCCCGCCTGCACCCGACCCCCGGTGATGTGCCACGCCCACCACATCACCCACTGGGTCGACGGCGGCCCCACATCCTTGGACAACATGGTGCTGCTGTGCGGACACCACCACCGCACCATCCACCACACCCCCTGGAAAGTCAGACTCAACCCCAACGACGGGCTGCCCGAGTTCCAGCCACCACCACGACGCCGACACCGAGACCCCGACCGACCACCAGCCCAGCCACCTGACTGGGTTCGGCACCGACCACGCCGCGAATAGCACTTGGAGATCTCGACGTTGGGCGCTGCGCGCCCTGCTCGATCAACGAGGGTCGGGGGGATCTCGACGTTGGGCGCTGCGCGCCCTGCTCGATCAACGAGTCGCGCGCGCCCTGCTCGATCAACGAGGGCCGCGGGACCCAGTCGGGCGCTAGCGGATCCCCAGCTTCCGCATCATCGCCAGCCCCTGCAGCTGCTTCTTCGCCGCGTCCGCGAACGGCACGTCGTCGGGCGTCTGCATGACCTGCTTCTTGAGCACGCCGATGTTCTGGCAGTCGGTGTACTTCAGCAGCCCCTGGTCGCCGTGCCGCGCGCCGACGCCGGACTGCTTGACCCCGCCCGAGGGCGTCCCCTTGGAGGCGTACGCCGTGGCGAGGATGTCGTTGACGTTGACGTTGCCGGCCTCGATCCGCTTGGCGACCCGGATCGCGTGGTCCAGGTCGGCGCTCCACACGCTGGCGTTGAGCCCGTAGTCGGTGTCGTTGGCCAGCCGGATCGCCTCCTCCTCGGTGCGGTAGCGGTGCAGGGCGACCACCGGCCCGAACGTCTCGCACGAGCCGGTCAGCATGTCCGTCGTGACGCCCTCGAGGATCGTCGGCTCATAGAACGCCGGCCCGATGTCGGGTCGGGTGCGACCGCCGGTCAGCACCGTCGCCCCCTTGGCGACGGCGTCGTCGACGTGGGAGGCCACCCGGTCACGGTGGTCGACCGAGACCAGCGAGCCGACCTGCGGCCCGAAGTCGTACGCCGCGGCGATGCGCAGCCCCGTGGTCTTGGCGACGAAGCGGGCCTTGAACTCGTCGTAGACCGAGTCGTGGATGTACATCCGCTCGATGTGCATGCAGATCTGGCCGGTGTTGCCGAAGGCGCCGAAGACCGCCGCCTCGACGGCCTCGTCGAGATTGGCGTCGGGCAGCACGATCATCGGGTTCTTGCCGCCCAGCTCGAGGCAGCAGCCGATCAGGTTGCGCCCGGCGCGCTCGCCGATGGTCCGCCCGGTGGCGGTGGAGCCGGTGAACATCACGTAGTTGGCGTTGTCGATCAGCGTCGGCCCGACGTCGGGGCCCTCGCCGCACACGACCTGGAGCAGACCCTTGGGCAGCCCGGCCTCCTCGAGCAGCGCGAAGCCGTAGAGCGGGGACAACGCGGTCTTGTTGTCGGGCTTGACCACCACGCCGTTGCCGGCCATCAGGGCGGGCATCGCGTCGGAGAGCCCGGTGGCGAAGGGGAAGTTCCACGGCGCGATGATCCCGATGACCCCCTTGGGCTGCCGGATCTCCATCGACGAGGACACCATCGGGATCGGGCCGGGCCGCTTCACCGGACGCAGCAGCTTGGGCGCCCGGCGCAGGTAGTGGCTGATCACCATCGGGACGTCGCAGGTCTCCTCGAACGCCATCCGTCGGGCCTTGCCGCTCTCGGCCTGGATGAGGTCGACGATGGTCTCGTTGTGCTTGATCAGCAGCGCGTGGAAGCGCTTGAAGACCGCGAGGCGCTTCTTCAGCGGCCACTGCGACCACTCGCGCTGCGCGGCGCGCGAGGTCGCGAAGGCCTGGTCGATGTCGGCGGGCGTCGACTGCGGCAGTTCGACGAGGACCTCACCGGTGTAGACCTCGGTGAGCTTCCAGGTGCCGCCGGCGGTGGACGGCACCCGCGCGACCAGGCGCTGGAGGAACGAGTCGGTCAGGGAGGCGGGGCGCTGCAGGGCTACTGGTGCTGAGGTCATCTGAGAACTCCGGTATCAGCCGTTGAGGACGAGGTCGGCGCACTTGTCGCCGATCATGATCGAGGGCGCGTTGGTGTTGCCGCCGATGATCGACGGCATGATCGAGGCGTCGGCGACGCGCAGCCCCTCGACGCCGCGGACCTTGAGGTCCGGACCCACGACGGCCCGCTCGTCGACGCCCATCCGGCACGACCCGACCCCGTGGTAGACGGTGGTGGCGCGGTTGAGGACCTCCGCGCGCATGGCCCGTGCGTCGTACTCCTTGCCGGGGTGCATCTCGCTGACCACGTTGTCGCCGAAGGCGGCGCTGCGCATGATCTCGCGGATGATCTCGACGCCCTCGACCAGCACGTCGCGGTCGGACTGCTCGGCGAGGTAGTTGAAGTCGATGAGCGGGGCGGAGCGCGGGTCCGGGTTGGCGAGCCGGACGGTCCCGCGGCTCTTGGGGTAGATCAGCGTCGACATCACCGTCAGGGCGGTCCGGGTGTCGACCTTGTGCCGCACCGGCGCGTCCTGGTTGGGCGAGGGGTAGGCCCAGGGCAGCACGTGGATCTGCAGGTCGGGCACGTCGGTGGCCTGCGAGGTGCGCACGAACGCGGTCGACTCGAAGACCGAGTTGGCCAGGAACGACGACGCGGTGCGCGTGAGCTCGCGGGCCAGCCCCTTGGCGAAGTAGGCCGGGGTGCCGCGGTGCAGCGAGTTCTTCATGTGGAAGGTCAGCGGCACGAACATGTGGTCGTGCAGGTTGTCGCCGACCGGCAGGTCCGCGCGGACCGCGAGCCCCATCGAGTCCAGGTGGGCGGCCGGGCCGATCCCCGAGAGCATCAGCACCTGCGGCGACCCGAACACGCCGGCCGAGAGGATGACCTCCTTGCCGGCGCGGATCACCCGGCGCTCGCCGGACTTGTCGATCACCTCGACGCCGGTGGCGCGGCCGCTCTCGACCAGGATGCGCGCGACGTGCACCTCGGTCTGCACCGAAAGGGTGGGCAGCTCCTGGTTGTGGATGTAGCCGCGCGAGGCGCTGTAGCGCAGCCCGTGGTGGATGCTCTGCTGGAAGTGGCTCACGCCCTCCTGCGACTCCGCGTTGTAGTCGTGCAGGATCTTCACGCCGAGCGTGTCCGCGGTCGCCTGGTCGAACTGCTCGGAGGCCTCGGTGCGGCTCGTGTGCCGGGTGACCTTGATCGGCCCGCCGGCGCCGCGGTAGTCGTTCGCGCCGTCCTCGAAGTCCTCGACGCGCTTGTAGACCTCGTTGACCTCGTCGGCGCTCCACCCGTGGTTGCCCTCGGCGGCCCAGGCGTCGTAGTTGGCACGGTTGCCGCGCACCCACAGCATCCCGTTGACCGAGCTCGAGCCGCCCAGCACCTTGCCGCGCGTCTGCGGGATCCGGCGGCCGAGCGCGTGCTCCTGCGGCACGGTGTAGTAGCCCCAGTCGACCGGCTTCTTGATCTGCGGCACCGAGTGCATCGGGCCGATCATCCCGGGCTTGGTGACGATGAACTGGGTGTCGCGCTTCCCGGCCTCGATCAACACCACCGAGGCGCCGGAGGCGGCCAGACGGGCGGCCACGGCGCACCCGGCGCTACCGGCTCCCGCCACCACGTAGTCGGCTTCGTTCACCAGCTGCTGCTTGGCCATGGATGTCCTCGCTCGGGGCACGTCGTACTGTCGGTATGTGATCGCGAGCACAATGTAACAAGTTCTAGTTTTGTCGTACAGGGGTGTCCGCGGATGCGTCGCGTTCCTGGCTCGTTGACCCACAGGAGAGGATGGGGCCGTGAAGATCCTGTCGATCCAGTCCTCGGTCGCCTACGGCCACGTCGGCAACTCCGCCGCCGTCTTCCCTCTCCAGCGCCTCGGCCACGAGGTGTGGCCGGTGTTCACCGTGCACTTCTCCAACCACACCGGGTACGGCGCGTGGCGCGGGCCGCTGCTGCCGGCGGAGGACGTGCGCGAGGTCATCACCGGGATCGAGGAGCGCGGCGTGCTCGGGCAGGTCGACGCGGTCCTGTCGGGCTACCAGGGCGGCGAGGACATCGGCGACGTGATCATCGACGCCGTCGCCCGCGTCAAGGCGGCCAACCCGCGCGCGACGTACACCTGCGACCCGGTGATGGGCAACGCCAAGTCGGGCTGCTTCGTCAACCCGGCGATCCCCGTGCTGCTGCGCGAGCGGGTCGTGCCGGTGGCCGACGTGATCACGCCCAACCAGTTCGAGCTCGGCTACCTCACCAACACCGACCCGAGGACGCTCGACGACGTACTCGCCTCGGCCGACCTGGCGCGGGCGATGGGGCCCTCGACGATCCTGGTCACCAGCGTCGAGCGGGAGGGCCGGCCCGAGGGGACCATCGAGATGATGGTCGTCACCGGCGACGGGGCATGGATCGTGCGGACCCCGCTGCTGCCGATGAAGGCCAACGGCTCGGGCGACGTCACCGCCGCGCTCTTCACCGCGCACCTCGGCGAGACCGGGGACCCGGCGCTCGCGCTGGCGCGGACGGCCTCGTCGGTCTTCGACCTGCTGCAGAACACCCTGGACTCCGGCGAGCGCGAGCTGCAGCTGATCCAGTCGCAGGAGACCTTCGCGACGCCGCGGATGCAGTTCGAGGTCAGCCGGGTGCGCTGACGCCCCTCTCCCCGGCATTGAAGGGAGCCGCGTGACGGGATCGAACCGACGACCTTCCGTTTACAAGACGGATGCTCTACCAGCTGAGCTAACGCGGCGCGGCCGCCGTGGCGGCGCGGGCTCATCGTAGTCGGCGGAGGCCTACCGTCCGTCGACGGGCAGGCCGCGGGCCTGGCGGAGGAGCCGGCCCCAGACCTCCAGGTCGGCGTGCTCGCGGACATAGTCCGCGTCCTCCGCGGCGAGGGCGCGCTCCTTGTCCCGCACCTGGGCGAAGCGCGCGTGCGCCGACCGGAAGCCGGCGCCGGTCTCGGCCGTCCCCTCGAGGCCGAGCCAGTCGAGCAGCTCCGCCCACCGGCCCCCCTCCGGGTCGCCGAAGAACGACGCGTGCTCGACGACCGTCACCTGGGCGGGGTCTCGGCGCAGCGCCCGCAGCAGCTGCTGGTTCGACCGGTTCCACCGGCGTACGGCGGCCTGGGCGTCCTGGGCCACGGGCCAGTTCGGGTCGCGGGGGTTCTTGGCCCGGGCGTCCCAGGAGGCCGCGACCTCGGACACCTCCCGGACGATGGCGACGACACGCGCCCCGGGCACGGCCTCCAGCAGCGCCTGGACGCGGGTGTGGGTCTGCTTGTCGCCCACGTAGCGCGCGTGGTCGAACTTGGCGGCCATCTCGTCGTAGTGCGCCCGCCAGGTCGCCCCCGCCTGCGGCGTCAGGTTGGTCAGGCCGTCGTCGAAGTCGAAGAACCGCTCGCGCGAGAACAGCGCCGGGCTCATCTCGTGGATCCGGTCGCGCCTCCCGAGCAGCTTGAAGCGCTCGATGCCCAGCACGATGCTCGGGTGAGCGGACAGCAGGCTTCCGAGGGCGGTGGTGCCGGAGCGGCCCAGCCCGAGCAGGAACAGCGGCTCAGCTGTGGTCACAGGCGTCCCTTCGTCGTCATGCGGCCGCGCTCGCGGCGCAGCCAGCCTAGTGCGCCTCCGGCCCGGTCGGCCGCAGCCACCGAACGCAGGGTCTAGTGTGCTGAACCATGGCCCTGCGCATCGTGGCCGGGCGCCCGGACCCGGCGCTGCTGAGACTCCCCTGGTCCACTCCGCTCGAGGAGTGGACCGACGACTACGTCGTCCCGCTGCCCCGCGGCCTCTCCCGGCACGTCGTACGCATCATCCGGCTCGGCTCCAGCACCTATGCCCTCAAGGAGACCGTGGAGCCGATCGCCTTCAAGGAGTACCGGCTGCTGCGCGACCTGCAGCACCTGGAGCTCCCCGCGGTCGCGCCGCGCGGCGTCGTCACGGGCCGCGTCGACGAGAACGGCGAGGAGCTGCCGGCGGTCCTGATCACCGACCACCTGCGCTTCTCGCTGCCCTACCGCAGCCTCTTCGCCCACGGCACGACCGCCGACAGCCTGCCCTCGCTGGTCGACGCCCTCGTGGTGCTGCTGGTCCGGCTGCACCTGACCGACTTCTACTGGGGCGACGTGTCGCTGTCCAACGTGCTCTTCCGTCGCGACGCCGGCGCGTTCGCGGCCTACCTCGTCGATGCGGAGACCGGCGAGCTGCGCACCAGTCTGTCGGACCAGATGCGGGCCTACGACGTGACCGTGGGCTGCGAGAACGTCTTCGCCGAGCTCCTCGACCTGCAGGCCAGCCAGGCCGTCGACGAGGTCGAGCCGCACGAGATCATCGAGCGCATCGAGCGGCGCTACCAGGAGCTGTGGACCGAGCTCACCAGCGCCGAGGAGTTCACCGCCCACGAGATGTGGCGCATCGAGCAGCGCATCGAGCGCCTCAACGACCTCGGCTTCGACGTGGACGAGCTCGACATCGTCACCGACTGGGACGGCGACAAGGTGGTCATCCAGCCCAAGGTCGTCGAGCTGGGCCACCACCGCCGGGAGCTGCAGTCCCTCACCGGTCTCGACGTCCAGGACAACCAGGCCCGCCGACTGCTCAACGACATCGCCGCCTTCACCGCCTACCACGACCTCGGCGGCGAGGACCGCGCCCTGGTGGCCAACCGCTGGCTGACCAAGGTCTACGAGCCGATCACCCGGATGGTCCCGCCGCAGGCGCGCGGCAAGCTCGAGCCGGCCGAGGTCTTCCACGAGATCCTCGTGCACCGCTGGTATCTCTCCGAGCAGGCCGGCCACGAGATCGACATCTTCGAGACCGCCCGCGACTACATCGCCCGCTATCTCACCCAGCGCCCCGATGAGGACCTCACCACCCCGCCGGAGGACTGAGGGCGGGGGCCCCAGGAGCCTCCCGTTTCACGAGTTAACTCGTGAAACGGGCACTTCCCACGTGAAGGTTCACGTGGGAAGTGCCCGTTTCATGTGGTCAGTACGCCGCGTGTGCCGGCGCGCCCGAGTCCTTCGGGGAGCGCGCCGCCGACCCCAGGACCGACCTCAGGGCCGGCAGACCCGGCACTCGGTCAGGTGGCCGTTGTCCTCGCCGACCGGCTTCAGGTCGGTGCGGTGCGCGACCAGCGAGCAGTCCCGGCGGTGCAGCGTCGTGCCGTTGCCGGCGACGACCGGCAGCGCGGAGACGTCGACGCCGTCGCCGCGGATGTCGACCGAGCGCGAGGTGACGTCGGCCAGGACGAGCAGCGTGTCGGCGAGCCGCTTGGCGGAGTCGCGCTGGTCGGCGGTGATCCGGGCCAGCCACGCACCGAAGTAGAGGAACCCGCCGCAGAACGTCAGCCCCAGGCCGAGCAGCCCGCCCGAGACGAGGTAGGACAGCTGGTCGTACTGGTACGGCGTGTGTGCCGCGCCGTACCAGCCCAGCACGATGACGACGAGCCCGAGCGGCAGCAGGATGGCGCCGGCGAAGAACAGCACGACCTGGAGGATGCGATAGCCGTTGTCGCGCAGCGGCGCCGCGCCGTTGGTCCCGCCGCGGGCGCCGGCCTTGGGCAGCAGGGAGAGCTGGGGCTCGGGTCGGACGCCGGCTCCGGAGCTGATGGGTGCAGTGGTCATGGTCATGCCTTTCGCAGGTCGGGAAGACCGGTCTCGAAGCCGTGGGTGCAGGCGCCGCCCCCACCGAGGACGATCGCGCCGATCCGGCGCAGCCAGGTGCCGGCGGCGATGGCGCCGAGGATCCCGCCGAGCGTCAGCGCCCCGGGGATCGTGGTCAGGTCGGGAAGCCCCGCCGACGTGAGCTGGGTGTCGGCCGGCAGGTCGCCGTCGGCGCCGGCGGCCGACCCCTCCGTGCCCTCGGTCCCGGGGGTGCCCGGGGTGCCGGCCGTGCCCGTCGTACCGCTGCCGGCTCCGCCGCCGGAGGCCGCGGCGCCGGTCCCGGTGCCGGCGTCCGGGGCGTCCGCTCCGGGCACATCGCCCGGGTCGACCTCGGGCATCGGGACGCCCTGGACGGTCTCGGTCTCGGTCTCGGCGTTGCCGAGGGTGAGGACCACCTTGGGCGCGAGCCCGGTGAGCAGGCTCAGCGCGTTCTTCAGCTCGCCGGCCGAGGCCGGGATCGCGTCGACCAGCGCCTGCAGCGGCAGGTCCTTGAGCAGGCCCTTGAGCACCGGGACGTCCAGGACGACCCGCAGCCCCTCCGCCTTGGCGGTGCCGCTCTCACCCTTGACGGTCTTGGTGGCCTTCGGCATCACGATGCGTACGCCGAGTGCGGCCAGCGCCTCGGCCGGGTCGTCGGGCAGGCCCGGGATGTCGGTGGGAGCGCCGGGGAACTCCAACCCCTTGTCACCGAACGCGAGCCGCTGGCCGGCGATCGTGATCGCGCCCACCTCGGAGCTGCTGCGCGCGGTCGCCTTCTTGCCGTTGCTCGTCGACTCCGAGCTGGCGACGACGCCCTCGAGGGTGATCACGCCGCCGAGCAGCGAGACCTCCCCCAGCGTCGAGCGGGCGGTGGTCCGCACCAGATCGCCGCTGGTGAGCGTGCGGCTCATCGAGCTGAGGCCCGCGACGTCGACGAGTGCGGTCAGCTCCGGAGGCAGCCCGGGGAAGGCGTTGGGGGGCGTGCCGCCCTGGTCCTTCGGCGCTGCTGCTGCGGACCCGCCCGGGAGCAGTCCCGCGATCGGCAGTCCGGCCCCGGAGAGGACCCCCGTCAGCTGGGCCAGCGGGCTCTCGGAGCCCCCGCCACCGCCGGGGAGCCCCGGAAGACCGGGCAGCCCGGGCAGACCCGGCGCCCCAGGAGTGGCCCCCTCCCCCGGCTCGACGTCACCGTCCGGGGAGAAGCCCACCCGGGCCACGGTCTCCTTGTCGCTGCTGCTGGTGCGCATGACGAGACCGGGGAACGGCTCGTCCACGTGGCTGCTCTCGCCGCCGGGGGCGGTGGAGTTCACCTGCACGGGATAGCCGTTCTCACCGAGCTGCGGTGGAAGGCCCAGCTGCTCGACGAACGTCTTGAGCCCCTCCCCCACCGGGTCACCGGGCCACAGCCAGCTGCCGCGACCCATGCTGGTCCCGCTCGAGGCCTCGATCACGCTGTAGCCCAGCATCAGCTCGAGCTGAGGCGTGGCCGGGATCGGGATCATCGGCTCATAGATCTCGATCCGGATCGGGGTGGCCCAGGCCTGGGTGCTGTAGCCGGAGAACGCCGGGGCCTTGCCCTTGTCCCCGGTGCTGACTCCCGCCGCCTGGGCTCCCCCGAGGGGGAGGGACGCCGCGAGCAGGCCGGTGGCGAGGAGGAACGGAGCCGTTCTGGCGAGCGTGCGCCCGCCACGGGCGAGGCGGGCTGACTGGGGGCGCTTCATGCGGCTCCTCCGAGGATGACGTCGGACATGGTTTCGAGGATCTCGGCGGGCTCGCCGGAGGCCACCACACGACCACCCGACATCACCGCCGCATAGTCGGAGACGCGCAGGGCGGTCCGAGCGAACTGCTCGATGCACAGGATCGAGACACCACCGGCGGCGATCTCCGCGACGGTGTCGTAGAGCTCCTCCACGATCAACGGGGCGAGCCCCATCGAGAGCTCGTCGAGCAGCAGCAGCGCCGGGTCGCTGGCCAGGGCCCGCGACATGGCGAGCATCTGCTGCTCGCCGCCCGACATCGTGCCGGCGAGCTGGTGGCGGCGCTGGTGCAGCTTGGGGAAGTAGGAGTAGGCGGTGTCGAGGACGGCGGACGACGACACCCCGGCGTACGACATCAGCACGAGGTTCTCCTCGACCGTCAGGTTCGGGAAGACCGAGCGCCCCTCCGGGACCGTGCACAGGCCGAGCCGGGCCAGGTCCTCCGGCTGCACGTCGCGCACGTGGACGCCGCCAAGGTGGACGTCGCCGCTGGTGGGCGCCTTCTGGCCGCTGATCACCTTGAGCAGCGTGCTCTTGCCGGCACCGTTGGGACCGAGCAGCGCCATCACGGCCCCCTTGGGGACCTTCAGGTCGACGCCGCGCAGCACCTCGATCCGACCGTACGACGCGTGGATGTCCACGACGTCGAGGATGGGGACGCTCATGCCACTCCTCCTCCGACGCGGACCGCCGGCAGCTCCTGGGTCAGCTCGGACGCGCTGAGCTCGTCGAGGTCCGCGCGGTGCTGGCCCGCGACGTCCTCGTCGGACCCCTCGTCGGACCCCTCGTCGGACCCCTCGTCGGCATAGCCGAGGTAGGCCTCCTGGACCCGCTTGTCGCTCCGGATCAGTGCGGGCGGCCCGGAGGCGATGATCGAGCCGAAGTCGAGCACGTGGATGTCGTCGCACACCGACATCACCAGGTCCATGTCGTGCTCGACCATCAGGATCGCGCGGCCCTCGTCGGCGAGGTCGCGCAGCAGCTCGCCGAACGCGTCGGTCTCGGTCTCGTCGAGCCCCGACGACGGCTCGTCGAGGAGCAGCAGCTTGGGCTCGGAGGCCAGGCACCGGGCCAGCTCGAGGAGCCGGGCGGTGCCGGTGGGGATCGAGTCGGCCCGCTCCGCGGCGTACGACGCGATGCCGACGCGCTCGAGCAGTGCGTCGATGTCGACCGACGACGGCCGGATCAGGCCGAGCAGGCCGCGGTGGATGTCGAAGGCGACGCGCACGTTCTCCCGCACCGAGAGCGACCCGAAGGCCTCCAGACGCTGGAAGGTGCGCGCCATCCCCCGCTTGGCGCGACGGTGCACCGGAGCTCCGGTCACGTCGCGCCCGTCGAAGCGGACCCGACCGCGGGTCGGCTTCTGCAGGCCGGTGATCACGTTGAAGCAGGTGGTCTTGCCGGCGCCGTTGGGGCCGATCAGACCGGTGATGCGGCCGGGGTCGACGCTGAACCGCGCCTCGTTGACCGCGGTCACCCCACCGAACTGGACGACGACGTCCTCAACCTCGAGTAGCGGCATGCGCGGGCACCTCCTCGGTGAGCTTGGTGAACCTGTCTTGGACGGGCAGGTCGAAGGAGCCGTCGCTGGGTGGCGGAGCCCCGGTGCCGCCGGGGAGGTCGCTGCCGGCGTCGTCGCCGTCCGCGACGACGGCGCTCCCCGAACCCCGGAGGCCCGAGCCCCGGGGGCCCGAGCCCCGAGCACCCGGGACCAGCAGCCCGGCCAGCGGCTCCGGGAGCCGTCCGGCGAGCAGCCGGCCGAGCTTGAAGGCGAGGTTGGCCAGGCCGTTGGGATCGCGACCCAGCGCGACGGCACCGAAGCCGATGACGGCGAAGGCGAGGCCGGCGTACTGCGGGTGGTCGCTCTGGATCACCGGCAGCAGCATCAGGAAGATGCCCCCCACACCCGCTCCGGTGATCGAGGTGACGCCGCAGACCACCGCGAGCAACAGCAGCGGCAGGCTGGCCAGCAACTGGAAGTCGGTGGCGCCGATGGTGCCGCGCAGTCCCGCGAAGAGCGCGCCGGCGAGACCGGCCATGCCGGCCGACATCGCGAACAGCGCCACCCGGAACCAGCGCAGGTCCAGTCCGAGCGTGCCGCAGGCCGCCGGACTGTCGCGCATCGCGATGAGGACCCGCCCCAGCACTCCGCGGCGCAGCTGGAGCAGGACCATCCCCATCAGCAGGAACGCGGTAACCATCACCAGCACATAGCTGCTGGCCCGGGTGATCTCGATCCCGAGCACCGACATCCGCGCCGCTTGGAGCGTGCCGTTGAAGCCGAAGGCGAACGAGGCCTGGAAGACCAGCTTGTCCATCAGGACGCCGAAGGCCAGGGTGCTCAGCGCCAGGTAGAGCCCGGTCAGGCGCAGCACCGGCAGCGCCACGAGGGCGCCCACTCCGGCCGCGATCAGGGCGGCGAGGAAGAGGCCGTAGAGGTTGGGCTCGTCGAGCTTGGCGTAGGCCAGCGCGCCCACCCCGGCGAAGGTGAACTGAGCCAGCGAGACGTGCCCGCCATAGCCGGTGATCAGCACCAGCGACAGCATCACCATCGCGTAGGTCGCCGCCGTGCCGACCAGCAGCAGGTTGGCCCCCGACATGGGGAAGGTGATCGCGGCGGCCAGGAGGAAGACGACGAGGGCCCAGGCTCCGGACCGGGTCGCGGAGGGCACGGCGGCAGAGACGACGCCCTTGACCTGGCCGATGCGCAGCTGGGCCTGGGGCATCGCGATGATCACGGCGAAGAGGAAGAGCGCGGGCACCACCGAGCGGAGGCCGGCCAGGTCGCCCTCGCTGGGCAGGTAGGCCACGGCGTACGACTGCAGGATGCCCAGCCCCATCGCCCCCGCGAAGGTCAGCGGCAGGCTCTTGAGCTTGCCGAGCATCGCGGCGGCGTAGGCGTTGATGACCAGCAGCGTCAGCTCGTAGTACTCCAGGCCCACGAAGGGGCTCAGCAGGATGCCCGCGAGCGCGGCCAGCGAGATCCCGATCGCCCACGACAGGGCCGCCACGCGGTCCGGCTTCCCGCCGTACAGGCGCAGCAGCTCGGGGTTGTCGACCGAGGCCCGCATCGCGAAGCCGATCCGGGTGCGGGTGAGCAGCACGTAGAGCGCGAGCGCCACGATCGCGGAGACGACGATCGTGATCAGCTGGTGTGCCAGGACGTAGGCGCCGCCGATCTGGATGCCGCTGTCGGGCAGGAACATCGGGACCATCCGCGGCTCCGGCGGCCAGATCTGCTGGGCCACGCCGATCAGCCCGACGAAGAGGCCGACGGTGACCACGAGCGACACGCTGACCGGCGCGTCACCCAGGCCGCGGGCGACGAAGCGCTGGATGCCGAAGCCGATCAGCGGGGCGACCACGAAGAGCACCAGCACGAGCGAGAGCCACACCGGCAGACCCTGGCGCTGGCTGAAGTCCCAGAAGGTGAAGGCCAGGACCATGCCGAAGGCGCCGTGGGCGATGTTGAAGACGCGGGTGGTGGTGTAGGTGAGGACGAGCCCGCTGGCCGCGATGGCGTAGGCGGCGCCCGTGAAGAGGCCCAGGATCGTGAAGGACAGCAGCGAGCTCACCGGTTCACCCCCCGATGCCGGAGTTGCTCAGCGGCCCGCACAGGAAGTCGCCCGAGGAGACCTGGCTCCACTTGCCACCCTTGAGCTCGATGAACTTGGTGCACTCGGCCGTCATCTTGGCGCCGACGTCCATCGGCGCGTGCAGGCCGTTGCCGGTCCAGTCCTTGATCTTGGCGAGCTCGGCGACGAGGCTCTGCCGGGTGAGCTTGCCGCCCAGGGCGATCGAGCGCTCGACGAAGAGACGGGCGGCCGACCAGGCGTAGAGGCCGTAGAAGTTGGGCACCGCGCCGGGCTTCACCTGCTGCAGCCAGGAGCGGTAGAGCGCCATCTCCTTGATCGAGGTGTCCTCGAACATCTGGTTGTTCATGTAGACCAACGTGCCGTCGCCGTCGCCGCCGGCCTGCTCGACGTATCGCGCGTCGTACCCGGTGGCGTCGAGGAGGAAGACCTTCGGCGAGAACCCCTGCTGCTTCATCGCCTGCTTGAGGCGTACGGCGTTCTGGTAGTTGCCCATGTACTGCACGACCTCGACGCCCTTGTCCTTCATCTGCTGGACGTAGGGGGCGTAGTTGAACTCGGCGACGTCGATGCCCTGCTCGTAGACGACGTCCCAGCCGTTCATCTCGTAGCCCTTGGCGAAGCTCTTCGCGTTGATCGGCGCGGCGCCGGCGTTGATCCACAGCATCGCGGCCTTCTTGCTCGCGTCGCCGTACTTGGTGTTGATGTACTTCGGGATCGCCGCCGGGATCATGTTCGGGGCCACCGACTGGGCCGAGAAGCAGGTGCTGCAGGCCCGGCGCTCGGGGTTGACCGAGGTGGAGCGCATGTCCGGCAGCCCGCAGCCCTCGGCGACCTTGGCACCGCCCGAGTCGAAGGCCGACATCGAGCCGACCGCGGCGAAGGCCGACTCGCAGGCCTTGGTGTAGGCCTGCTGGTCGGCGCCGGCGTCGGCGCGGCTGTCGAGGAGCGTGACGTCGATCTTGCGACCGCAGACGTCGCCGGTGGAGTTGAAGAACGCCGCGTAGGCGCGGGTGGCCTCCTGGGCCGACTCGAAGATGCCGGGGACCGGGCCGGAGATGTCGGCGATGTTGGCCACGGTGATCTTGCTGTCCGTGATCCCCGTCGTGTTCTTGAAGCCGTCGCAGCTGCCGGCCTTGGTGCCGCCGTCGGCGGCGTTCTCGCCGCTCGCGGGAGCCGCCTCGCCGGGGGCTCCCCCGCCCGAGTCGCCGCCGGCGCCGCCGCCCGTCGTACCGGACGTGCCGTCGGTGCCCGCGGTGCCGCCGGTCCCGTCGGTGCCCGTCCCGGTCCCGTCGGTGCCCGTCCCCGTGCCGGCGACCGCACCGCCCTCGACGCCGGCGCCGGTGCCGGCGCCCATCGAGACCACCTGGTCGGGATCGAGCGTCGAGCCGCACGCGGCGAGGACGATGCACAGCGCCCCGCCGACGACCGCCGTGGCGAGGCTTCTGTTCGGGCCGAGAGGCCTGTGGCCGCTGGGGCCGCTTCGTCGAGATGTCCGCACGAGTCCTGCTCTCCGCCCCCGACAGGGCTGTTTCTGCAACATGTTCCAGTTCGTCAACGAGGCACTGGGACGAAGGTCACACGAGCGGAGCGCATCTTTTTCCGGCGGTCGGTCCTACGCCGCAGCCCCCATGTAACGCGGGGTTACGACAACTGCCACAGCGGTATTTCGCTGTGGCAGAGGACATAACCCCGCGTTACATGGGGGTGGGGCCGCGCGAGATGGCGGCGCGGGGCGGACGGGTGCGGGCCGTCAGCGGGCGGGCGCGGCCTCGACGGCGGGCTCGGTGAAGGTGAGCTCGACGAAGTCGGCGACGTCGAAGCGGCCGTTGGTCTGCAGCAGGACGGCCTGGATGCCGACGGGGCGGCCGTCGCGGTAGGTGATCAGGCTGACCTCCGCGGGGCGGCGGGGCTTGCTGCCGACGGCGATGGCGTACGCCGCCCCGCCGGTGGTTCCGTTGGTGTAGGTGTAGCCGCGCTCCCCCTCGGGGCCGAGCACGAGCTCGGGGCCGGAGCGCACGTGGGTGTGTCCCCCGATGACCAGGTCGGCGCAGCCCGCGTCGAGCACGTCGCTGGCGAGGTTGGCGTCGTGGACGAGGACCGTGGCGACCCGCTCCTCGGCGGCGCACACCTCCTCGGTGAGCTTCTCCTCCACCTCGGCGAAGGTCAGCCCGGTCTCGTCGCGCCAGGCGCCGAGCCCGCTGGAGCGGGGGTCCGGCACGCCGATCAGGGGCGAGCCGCCGGGCCCCTCGACGACCTCGCCGCCGAGCATGTTCCAGCCCCGTTCGGCCAGGTAGTCGCCGACGAAGTCGCCGGAGTCGTGGTTGCCGGTGACCCCGAAGCGGTCGAGGTCGTCGAACGCCTCGTCGAGGGAGTCCAGGCTGAACGCCTCCCAGGGCTTGCCGGTGGAGGTGTCGTCACCGGCGTCGAGGATCACGGTGGCCCCGGCGTTGTCGGCGATCGCCCGCGCCACCGGGTCCATGCCGATGTTGTCGTGGCGGTCGGTGACCAGGATCGCCACCGTCTCGTCCTCGGCCGGCTCGCGCAGCTCGAGGGTCTCGGCCGTCTCGGCCGCCTCCGCATAGAACGACTTGGACTTGTCGAACGTCGACACCGCGCTCTCGAGGAGGCGTCGGGTCTGCTGGGTCGTCACGTCGGCGCGGATCTGTACGTCGGTGGCCTCGGGGGGCAGCGGTACGGCCTCCCCCAGGAACTCCTGCAGCCCGACCCACCGGGCGTCGGACTCGAAGGTCTCGTCGTGCTTCTCCCACGGCTGCCAGCTCAAGGTGAGCGCCACCAGCGACCCGGCGACCACGGCCACCCCGGTCGGGGTCGCCGCCCGGCGCAGCAGGCCGCGGCGCCGGTCGGCGCCCAGCAGCAGCCACAGGCCCACCGGCAGCGCGCCCATCGCGGCCCCGCGCAGCAGTGCGAGCTCGGCCATGTCGACGAGGGTGTCCTCGACCTTCGCGATCTGGCCCTCGGGCTGGCTGGCGATGAACGCGTAGCGACTGATCAGCTCACCGGTCGACTCCGACTGCGTCTTGCCGAGCGTCACGTCGACCCCGATCGGGGCCCCCGAGGGGATCCGGGCGTCCGGCAGGACCGGCCCGGTGCGCAGCACCACGAACGACTCGCGGGTGGGCCGCACCACCGACTCGTGACCGGCGACCACGGTCGTCCGGCTGCTGTTGACGAAGATCAGCCAGGCGGCCCCCAGGGAGCAGACCAGCCAGATGCCGAGAAGGACCGCGGCGCGAAGCCAGCGGCCCTTCATCGTTGCCCGTACCCGGATCAGGCGCGCGCCTGCGCGATGGCGTAGAGGGTGACCGACGCGGCCACACCGGCGTTCAGGGACTCGAGCTCGCGGGCCATCGGGATCGACACCAGCTGGTCGCAGGTCTCGGCGACCAGGCGCCCCAGGCCCTTGCCCTCCGAGCCCACCACGACCACGAGCGGGCCGTCGGCCAGGGCCAGGTCGGGCAGCGACACGTCGCCGTCGGCGGCCAGGCCGATCACCATGCAGCCCGCGTCCTGGTAGGCCTTGAGCTGGCGCACCAGGTTGACGGTCTGCGCGACCGGGACGCGGGCGGCGGCACCCGCGGAGGTCTTCCACGCCGCGGCGGTCATCCCGGCGGCACGCCGCTCGGGGATCAGCACGCCGTGCGCGCCGAAGCCGGCGGCGGAGCGGATGACCGCGCCGAGGTTGCGGGGGTCGGTGACCGAGTCCAGCGCCACGATGAGCGGCTTCTCGCCGAGCTCGGTGGCGCGGTCGAGGAGGTCGTCGGGGTGCGCATACTCGTACGACGGGAGCCGGGCGGCGAGGCCCTGGTGGACCGCCCCCTTCGTGATCCGGTCGAGCTCGCCGCGCGGCACCTCGAGCAGGCTGAGGCCCATCTCGGCGGCCAGGGCGAACGCCTCACGCAGTCGGCCGTCGCGCTCGGCGCCCTCGGCGACGTACACCGCCGTCACCGGGATCTGGGCGCGCAGCACCTCGACCACGGAGTTGCGTCCGGCGACCCACTCGGCCTCGCTGGAGCCGGTCACGCGGCGCTTGGGCGCACGCGGGCCGGTGCGGTCCGCGCGCTTCGCGTCGCGATAGGCCTGGTGGTAGGGCCGGTCCTTCGCCTTCGGCGTCGGGCCCTTGCCCTCGAGGCCGCGCTTGACGCGACCGCCCGAGCCGGCGGTGGGGTTGCCCTTGCCGGTCTTCTTGATCGCGCCCTTGCGCTGGGAGTTGCCTGCCATCAGAGGTTCCACTTCGGTCCGGAGGGGGTGTCCTCGATCTCGATGCCGGCGGCCTTGATCCGGTCCCGGATCGCGTCCGCGGCGGCGAAGTCCTTCGCCGCCCGAGCCGCGGCACGCTGCTCGAGGAGGCCGGCGACGAGGACGTCGACGGCGTGGGTGAGCTTGTCTTCTGTGTCGCCGCCTGCGGCGTTGCCCCAGGCGGGGTCGGTCGGGTCGAGGCCGAGCACGTCGAGCATCGCGCGCACCTGTCCGAGGGCGGTCGCGAGCTCCGGCGAGGCGCCGGCGGTGACCAGCTTGTTGCCGTCGCGGACGGTGTCGTGCAGGACCGCCGTCGCGGCCGGCGTACCGAGGTCGTCGTCCATGGCGGCGACGAACGCGTCGGGGAGCTCGGCCGGTCCGGGTGCGATCGACGCAGCCTCGACCAGCCCCGCGGCCCGCTCGACGAAGCCCTCGATGCGACGGAAGCCGACGGCCGCCTCCTCCAGCGCCTCGAAGCTGAACTCGACGTGGCTGCGGTAGTGCGCGGCGACGAGGTAGTAGCGCAGCTCGACGCCGCGGAAGCGCTCGAGCACCGCCGGGATCGTCAGCGAGTTGCCGAGCGACTTGCTCATCTTCTCGCCGGCGGTGGTGATCCAGGCGTTGTGCATCCAGTACGTCGCGAACGGGTGCCCGGCGGCGCGCGACTGGGCCTGCTCGTTCTCGTGGTGGGGGAAGCGCAGGTCGGTGCCGCCGCCGTGGATGTCGAAGGCGGTGCCGAGGTACTTACCGGCCATCGCCGAGCACTCGATGTGCCAGCCGGGACGCCCCCGGCCCCACGGGCTGGGCCACGACGCGGTGGCGGGCTCGGACTCCTTGCGCGACTTCCACAGGGCGAAGTCGCGCGGGTCGCGCTTGCCCCTCGGGTCCGCGTCCTCCGCGGCCTCCATGTCGTCGATGCCCTGGCGCGTCAGCTCGCCGTACGACGGCCAGGAGCGGACGTCGAAGTAGACGTCGCCGGAGCCGTCGTCGGCGACGTAGGCGTGGTTGCGCTCGATCAGGGAGGAGATCAGCTCGACCATCTCGGGCACGTGGCCGGTGGCGGCCGGCTCGTAGGTCGGCGGCGCGACGTTGAGGGCGGCGTAGGCGGCGCTCAGCTCGCGGTGCATGTCGTAGGCGAGGTTGTACCAGGGGCGGCCCTGCTCGGCGGCCTTCGCCAGGATCTTGTCGTCGATGTCGGTGATGTTGCGGATGAACGTGACGTCGTAGCCGCGCACGCGCAGCCAGCGCTGCAGCACGTCGAAGTTGACGCCCGAGCGGACGTGCCCGACGTGCGGCGCGGACTGCACGGTGAGGCCGCAGACATAGAGGCTGACCTTCCCCTCCTGGAGGGGCACGAAGTCGTGGACAGCGCGGGTCGCGGAGTCGAAGAGCCTGAACGTCACCCGGCCAAGTCTAGGGGTGCGGGCTAGTCGTGCCTGCATCGTCGGAAACCGTGACGCAAGGGACAGCAGTGACCTGAGGAGGTTATCGTCCAACGGTGTCTGTCACCCTCGGTTCTCGCTCCCGCTCCCGTGTCCGCTCCCTCGCGACGGGGCTCGCCGTCGCGGCGCTCGCTCCGATGGCGCTGCTGGCTCCCATCCCGGTCGCAGCGTCGAGCACGGCGTCGTCGGGTCCGGAGGCGACGACCCAGCGCGTCGCACGCACCTCCACCTCCCAGGTCGCCTACCGCGAGTGGTCGACCGACGCCCAGCTCGCCCAGGGCCGCCACCGCGGCGTCAAGGTGAGCGACGGCCGGCTCGTCCTCGACGCGGCGACCACCCGCACCCGCACCCGCGACGGGCGCACCTACCGCGCCGGCGTGTGGCTCTCGCCGTGGACGCGTCCCGGCTTCGGGCTCACCGAGATGGTGGCGTCCTGGAAGGCCACCACCCCCAAGGACTCCTGGATCCAGGTCGAGGCCCGCGGGCGTACGGCGAGCGGGGCCCGGGCGTCCTGGGACACCCTCGCCCGGTGGAACTCCGGGGACCGGTTCCTGCGCCGCGACACCGTGAGCGGCCAGACCGACGACAACGCCAAGGTCAACGTCGACACCTGGCAGGTGACCGCGCCCGAGGGCCTGTCCTCGTGGCAGCTGCGCGTCACGCTGATGCGCCGCGACGGCGCGCGCTCACCCCTCCCGTCGGTCGACACCGTCGGCGCGATGGTCTCCCGGCTCGGGGACCTCTCGCGCGCGGCCACCTCGGCACCCGGGGTCGCGCGCGGGATCACGCTCCCCGTGCCGAGCTACTCCCAGATGGTCCACCGCGGCCACTCCCCCCAGTGGGGCAGCGGCGGCCAGGCCTGGTGCTCGCCGACCTCGACGTCGATGGTGCTCGGCTACTACCGCAAGCTGCCGCCGGCCAAGACCTACCGCTGGGTGGGCAGCGGTCACGTGCACCCGTTCGTGGACCAGGCCGCGCGCCAGACCTACGACTACGCCTACCGCGGCACCGGCAACTGGCCGTTCAACACCGCCTACGCCGCGACCTACACCGGGGCCGCGTTCGTGACCCGGCTGCGCGACCTGTCGGAGGCCGAGCGCTTCATCGCCGCCGGCATCCCCGTCGTGATCTCGGTGTCGTTCTCGTCCGGCCAGCTCACCGGCGCGCCCATCTCCGGGACCAACGGGCACCTACTGGTCGTCGTCGGGTTCACCGAGTCCGGCGACGTCGTGGTCAACGACCCGGCCGCCCCCAACGCCGCCGGTGTGCGACGTACCTATGACCGGGCTCAGGTCGAGCGGGTCTGGCTGGGCGGCTCCAAGGGGCTCGCCTACGTCATCCGTGACGCCGCGCACCCGCTGCCGGCCCGCCCGGCGGGCGTCAACCGCAACTGGTGACGGCCCCGCCGCTTCCTCGGACGCCCCCTCAGACGCCGTAGCCGCCGTCGACGTCCAGCTTCTGCCCGGACACGAACGCCGCGCGATCGGAGGCCAGGAAGCAGACCGCCTCGGCGACGTCGACGGCGTTGCCGAAGCGCCCCAGCGGGATGTTCCTGCGCGTCACCGCCAGGTCCTGCTCGGTGAGCTCGCCGGAGCCGATCAGCCGGGCGGCCATCCCGTCGGTGAGCATGCCGGGGCCGACGGCGTTGACCCGCACGCCGTACCGGCCCTCCTCCACGGCGAGGGCGCGGACCAGCGCCTCCACGGCTCCCTTGGGTACGGCGGAGAGCCCGTCGCGCACGGGGAACCGGGTCGTCGCGGCGGTCGTCACCGCGACGATCGAGCCCTCGGCCGCCCGCAGCGGGGCCAGCGCAGGGTGGACCACGTTGAAGAAGCCGGCGGCGTCGGCGTCGAGCTGGGTGGCGAACTGGGCGGGGTCCACGGTGGAGAGATGGCGCATGGGCACGTGCGGTCCGGCCGCGTGCACCAGCGTGTGGATGCCGCCGTGCCGCTCGACGACCTCGGCGACGACCCGGGCCGCCTCGTCGGCGCAGGAGACGTCGAGCTGGTGGGCCGAGGCACGCACGCCCCACTCCCGGGCCGAGGCGGCGACCTGAGCACCGGCCTCGGCCCGCGCGTTGTATGTCAGCGCGACGTCGGATCCGCGACGGGCGAGCATTCGCGCGACCGCCAGCCCGATGCCGCCGCTGCCACCCACCACGAGGGCGCAGCCGGCGCGGTCGGCGAAGTCGAGGGAGTCGGACATCAGGCCTCCTGAGCGGTGAAGTCGATCGAGTGCCAGCCGGTCGCCCCGTCTGGCTGGGCTTCGGTCTCGACCCCAGTCTGCACGTTGCCGTCCTTGTCTATGCCCCGCACCACGGCGACGTGGTCGCCGGCGGGGACGTCGAAGGAGATCGCCCACTGCACCCAGGTGTCGTCGTTGGGGGCCGGCGCCACCTGGGCGTGGAACCATTCGCTGCCGTCGATGGTGACCTCGACCGCCGCGATGCCGCTGCGCGGCGCCCAGGCGACTCCCCCGAGGCGGACCAGCCCGGCCGGCAGCTCGTCGCCGTTGCCGGGGACGTCGATGCGCGAGGCGATCTTGACCGGCGCCTCGGCGGCCCAGCCCCGGCTCGGCCAGTAGGTCTCCATGTCGTCGAAGCGGGTCACCTCGATGTCGACCACCCACTTGCACGCGGACACGTGGCCGTAGAGACCGGGTACGACGCTGCGCGCCGGCGACCCGTGCTCGACGGGGAGCGGCTCGCCGTTCATCGCCACCGCGAGCATCGCCGCGTCGACGCCGCGGATCGCGGAGAGCGGGGTCTGGCAGGTCCAGCCGTCCTGCGAGGTCTGGACGACGGCGTCGGCCTCGGGGAGCAGGCCCGCCTCGGCCAGCAGGACGTGCAGGGGGATGCCGCTCCACCAGGCGTTGCCGACCAGGTCGCCGCCGACCTCGTTGGTGACGCAGGCCAGCGTCACCCAGGCCTCGGTCATCGGCCGGGCGAGCAGCCGCTCGTAGGTCAGCACGACCTCGCGCTCGACCAGCCCGTGGATGCGCAGCCGCCACTGGTCGGGGTCGATCGAGGGCGGCACCAGCGCCGTCTGGACCGTGAAGAAGTCCTCGTTGCGGGTGCGCCACGGCGTGACGCCGGGAAGGCCGACCCGGACGTCGGGGGGCAGCTGCGGCTTGGAGACCCCCGCGATGCGCAGCAGCTTGCGCTTGCGCTCGACGAGCTGACGCCCCCTGCCCCAGGTGCCGGCGGAGACGCTCAGCACGGTCGACGCCACGGTGACGGCGCCCGCGCGGACGAGGAACCCGCGCCGGTGGTGCTCGGCCCGCAGCAGGCTGCGCGCCTGCTCGGGCGTCGTCTCCGCATCGGGGGCCGTCCCCGCGTCGGGCGGGGTCTCCGCGTCGGACGTCGTCTCCGCGTCGGGCGGGGCCGCCGGCGAGGCCGGGTCGATGCCCGCGCTGCGCAACGCGCGGGCCCAGCGACGCAGGGGGCCGGTGAGCACGAGCTGCAGGAGCAGCCAGGTGACGAGGGCGACGAGGACGGGGAGCTGGTGATACCAGCTGGTGCCCGGCAGGGCGATGACGGCGAGCGCACCCAGGCCGGCCAACGGCACGTGGACGAGCGCGGCCAGCCACCAGTGCCGCGAGGCCAGCCGGCCGGCGTACCCGAAGACCGCGCCGAGCACGAGCGCGACCACCAGCACGATCACCGGGGTGCGCAGCGTGCCGATCAGGGCGTCGAAGCGCCCGTCGAGCTGGGGCGGGGACAGGAAGGAGAGGGCGTCGCCCGCGGCGCCCAGAGGGGACTCGACGCTCAGCTGTCGGGCGGCCGCATAACTCGTCGCCAGACCGGCCAGCCCGGCGACGATGCCGCTGGCGGCCCACAAGCGGCGAGGGGTGCGCACCCGGTGATTCTCGCTCAGGCATGATCGGTGTGTGAACGACACCCCTCGCCTGCCGCGCGTCGGACTCGGCACCGACGTCCACCGCCTGGTCGACGGGGTCGCGATGCACCTCGGCGGCCTGGCCTGGCCCGACGAGCCGCAGGGCCTCGAGGGTCACTCCGACGCGGACGTCGCGGCCCACGCGGCCTGCGATGCCTTGCTGTCGGCAGCGGGACTGGGCGACCTCGGCAGCAACTTCGGTACGGCGGAGCCCGAGTGGGCCGGCGCCCCCGGAGCCACCCTGCTCGCCGAGACCGCCCGTCGGGTGCGTGCGGCCGGCTTCGAGATCGGCAACGTCGCCGTCCAGGTGATCGGCAACCGCCCCCGCATCGGCGCCCGCCGGGCCGAGGCCGAGCGGGCCCTGTCCGCGGCGGCCGGCGCCCCGGTCACGCTGTCGGCCACCACCACCGACGGCCTGGGCCTCACCGGTCGCGGCGAGGGCGTAGCCGCCGTCGCCACGGCCCTCGTCGTCTGATCACGCGGCGCCGACGTTCGAGTCGTGTGCCCGAGCACGCGCCCGGACGCGCCGCGAGGCACACGACCCCACCAGCAAGGCGCGCGCTCGCACCCGGGACCTGGGATCTGGACGTGGGCCTGGAGTCTGGGGGCCACGGCCGGCCGGGCCCGAGCCCGGCCGGCCGTCGATCAGCGGCCCTCGATCAGCGGCGCACGCGCGTCGTGCGCACCACCTGCACCGGCGTGTACGCCGCGTCGCTCGGCGTGAGCCGGACGGTCACCTCGGCCTGCCCCGGCCGGGAGCCGGGGGCGCGGACCTTGAGGACGACCCGCCCCGCCGCCGTCAGCTCGACGCGGTGGACGCGCTGCGTGCCGCCACGGGCGACGACGACCTTGACCGTGCCGGGCTGTGCGGCCCGTACGACGACGGTCCCCGGCCGCCCGACGCGCAGGGCGACCCTGGCGACCCGGAGCCCGGCCCGCTGGACGGCCACGCCCGCCACCTCGGCGGTGACGCTGTCGCTGGAGCCGAGGTGGGAGGCGTCACCGACGTACTCGACGTCGATCACGGTGCTTCCCGCGCGGAGCCCGCCGTCGGTCGCCCGCGGCAGGGTGAAGCTGCTGCGGCCCCGGGCGTCGAGCACCGACTCGCCGACGACGTCACCGGCCACGGAGTAGACGAGGCTGCCGGTCGGGATCTCGTCGCCCGCCAGCGCCACCACGGCCCCGGCGACGGTCGAGCCCGACGCCGTGACTGCCAGCCGGGTCGCCGCGCGGTTCTCCCCCGCGCAGACGTCGCCGGAGGAGGTCGGCTCCTCGGCGAGATCCAGGACGATGCCGTCCACGACCACGGCGTCGTCCTCACGGACCGTCAACCGTGCGTTGTGGTCGGCGGTGACGGCACCCGCCACGACCGAGGCGTTCACGATGTAGCTGGTAGTGGCCGCGGCCGCGGGGTTGCGGTTGCCGTTGACCGGGACCGGCAGGGCGACGCATGTGCGCCCGGCAGGGATCGTGAACTGGCGGGCCACCGGGGTCGCCGACGTGGCTCGCGCGAAGTTCAGCACCTCGAACCAGCCGGTGACATCGGTGCTGGCGGGCGCGGAGAGCTTGATCGCCAGCTCGGTGGTCCCGGGCCCGTCGCCCTCGTCGATGTAGCTATCGCCGACCGTGAGCTTGGGCAGTGCGCGGGCCGACGTCGTCGTACCCGCCTGTGACGCACTGAACGCGAGGTCCGCCAGGTAGGCGCCACCGCTGGCACCGATACCGCCGAGTCGCACCTGCCGCAGGTCGGCGAGATCCACGCCGACGAGGTCCGCGAGCGGCACCCGCACACCGCGCAGGATGACCTTGTTGAGGTAGGGCCCGGTGCCGGGCAGGGCCCGGACGGCCGTGCTGTACGTCGAGGCGGTGACCGTCGCGGTCCGGTTGGCGCCGTCGACGACCGTGATCTCGAGGTCGGCGTCCGCCGCGACCGAGGTGTCGGGCGTCATCCGGAAGGTGAGCGCGTCGAGACCGGTGGTGTCGCGCGCCGAGCGCGGGACGTCGACGACCAGCTGGCTGCCGGCCTCGGTCCAGGAGTAGCGGCGCACGGCCGCACCGGGCGTCGCCGGCGCGAAGCGCATCTCGGCCCAGTGCGGGATGCTGGCCACGTTGGCCCCCGGCAGCCCACACTCCGCCGTCGTGCTGCAGGTCGCGGACGTCGCCGCGCCGGTGGTGCGCACGGCGGTGCTCGGGGCGCCGAGCACCGAGATCGTCCGGGTCCCCGACGCGGGCAGCTGCGCGGTGGCGACCAGCTCGGTGTCACCCAGGGTCTCGGTGGTGCCGCCGGTGCCGTCGAAGAGTGTCAGGAACTGCTCGTCGTCGCCCAGCGTCAGCCGGAACCACCCGGCCATCAAGGCGATGCCGGCGTCGCGCTGCTCCTGGTCGCTGAGCCGGATGTTGGTCTCGGCCGCCGTGCCGCAGACGGGATCGGTCTGCGAACGGTCCAGGATCGCCCAGTCGTCGGAGACGGCGAGGTCGTACTGTCCCGGGGTCCAGACGGTGTTGAAGAAGTTGTGGTTGGCCCCCATCAGCAGCACAGCGGAGCGCAGCGCCTCGTCGGACGAGGCCGCCATCGAGTCGTCGATGATGTGCTGGCCCTGCAGGTCCTCGACGTCGCCGTCGCAGTAGGGCAGGACGGCGAGCGTGTTGACCTGCGGCAGCGTGATCCGGTTGTAGTCGACCGGTGCCAGCGGGAGCACCGAGCGGATCCCGAACGGCTCGCCCTCCGCCTGGTTGAGCTCGGCCGCCCGGACGACGCCCTCACCACCGCGCGAGTGGCCCATGATCCCGACGTTGCTCAGGTCGAGCCGGCCCTTCAGCGCCGCGAGCGCCTCCGGAGCGTCGGTGGCCGTGCCCGCGTCGACCTTCGCCAGGTAGCGCAGGTGGTCCATCACCAGGTGGCCGCGAGCTGCTGACCCGTAGTCGTCGGAGAGCTGGTTGTCGTTGGAGTTGATGGCGTTGGCGCTGACCGACACGACGACGTAGCCGTGCGAGGCGAGGTTCTCCGCAAGGTAGCCATAGCCCTCGAAGCTCGGGATCTCGGTCTGCGCGTCGGTGCAGGGGTAGCGGTTCGGGTTGCTGGGTCGGCCCGAGCACGAGGTGTGCCGGCCGTGCAGCAGCACCACGACGGGCCGCGCACCCGACGCGCCCCGGGGCTCGTAGACCGCCGCGCGGAACTCGCCCTTGATGCCGCCGATCTCCTTGAGGTCGATCGCCTGGGTGCCGAAGTCGTAGTCGGCGCGCCCCACGGCGTACTCCCCCACGACGGCCGGGTCGTCCTCAATGGCCTCCAGGGACTCCTCGAGCGAGGTCCCCTCGGCGGTGTACGCCGCGCTGGTGCCGCCCGCGGTGTCGAAGCGGTAGTCGACTCGCGCGGTCTCGACGACGCCCGGGTCGGCAGTGACCACCGAGAGGCTCAGCCCGTCGGCGGACTCGGTCGCCGCCCCCACGGCCTCCCCGTCGGCGTACAGCACCGGCGCGGAGGCCCGCACCGGCAGCGGCTGGTCGAGGTCGAGGGTCAGCCGGTAGCCACCCGAGAGCTGCTCCACGCTCCACTCCCGCCCCTCGGCGAGCAGCGTCTCGCCCCCGCTCTCGGCGGCGGCCGCGCTCTGCGGGGCGACCAGGGTCAAGCCGGCGGCCAACATCCCCACGGCCAGCGCGGAGACTCGCATCCTTGCCACGATTGATCGTCTGTTCACTGTGCTCCCTCTTCGTCGGATCCCCCGATGCGGGCGCCGCTGCGCTCGCGGTGCCGTGACACCGAGGAGAGCGAATCAGGAACCTGACACCCAGCGACACCGCGACGCGCGGCGGTGATCAGCACCTAACGCAGACTTATCCCGATGGAAACAATTGGCCTACGCAAGCACTCGCCGAGGCCAAGCCCCGCCCCCAGCAGTCCTCAGGCGGCGGGCGCCAACGCCGCGTCCATCAGCCCCAGCGCGCGTCGTACGACGAGCTCGACGACGCGCTCGTGCGGCCCGATCACGTCAGCCACCACCGCGGCCCCGGCCGAGCGCGCCTGCGCCGTCGCCTTGTCGGCGAAGAACCCGCCGGCCAGCAGGTAGGGCGAGACAGCGTCTCCGGGACGCACGACCTCCTCCGGTCGGGGGGCCGGGCCCGCCATCGCCGCGAGCACGACCTCGCCTCCCCAGGCCAGCTCGAGGAGGGACCGGGCCGCCGCCAGGTCGGGCGCGGCCGCGGGGTCGCGGGAGCCGGCCGCGACCATGACCACCCGGCTCCCCGGATCGGCGCCGGCATCGAGCAGCCGGGCGCACTGCGCCGCGGCGAGCAGCGGGTCGGGCCCCAGCGCCGGGGCGATCTCGACCGGCGCCGCCGAGGTGCGCACCGCCGCGGGCAGGTCGTGGCGCAGGTGGAAGCCGGTCGACAGCAGCAGGGGTACGACGAGCGCCGGCTCGTCGTTGTCGAGCATCACCTCGTCGAGCGTCGGCGCGCAGAGCTCGACGTAGGACACGATCGCCGGCATCCGCAGCGCGGAGGCGGCGGCGACGGTGAGCCGGCGGGCGACCTCGTTGCCGGGCGCGTGCCGGGTCCCGTGGGCGACGGTGACGAGTCGGGTCATGGGCACACCAATCTGTAGCCGCGCTTGACGACGGTCTGGACGAGTCGGGTGCCGAGCGCCGCGCGCAGCCGGGCCACGGCCATCTCCACGGCGTGCTCGGAGCCGGCCGTGCCCGAGGGCAGCGCGGCGAGCAGGTCGCGGCGCGAGACGACGTGGCCGGGGTTGACCGCCAGCGCCTGCAGGACCGCGAGCGGCGCCGGCGACAGGTGGGTCTCGACGCCGTCGAGGAGCACGACGTCGCCGTGCAGCAGCAGCTGGTGGCCGGCCACGTCGAGGGCGGTGCCGGCTCGGCGCGAGGGCAGCTCGGTCTCGATCTGCTTCACCATCGCGCCCAGCCGGGAGCGCTCGGGCTGGATCGTGGGCACCCCCCACAGCTCGAAGGCGGCAGCGGTCACCGGGCCGACGCAGGCGGCGACGACGTCGGCCTGGAAGGCGGCGACCACCTCGTCGCGACGGCCGGTCACGCCGGCGGCGTCCATCAGCGCGGCCACGGCGGGCGCGGAGGTGAAGGTGACCGCGTCGAGCTTGCACTCGGCGATCAGGTCGATCAGCCGGAACAGCGGGGCCGGGTCGTCGGCGCCGGCGACGCGGTAGACGCTGACCACGGTCACGTCTGCGCCCTGGCGGCGCAGCGCGTGCGCGACCATCGACAGCGACTGCCCGTGCTCCTGCACGACGATCCGCATCCCGCCGAGGCCACGCCCCCGCAGGTGGGCGAGCACGTCCTCGAAGCGCTCGGAGGCCGGCGCCCACAGCTCGCGCAGCCCCTGCCGACGCAGCGCCCCGACGCTCTTGGGGCCCCGGGCCAGGATCTGCGAGCCGCGGATCGCGGCGAGCAGGTCTTCGAGGATCCCCCACCGCTCGGCCGCCTCGAACCAGGTCCGCATGCCGATGCCGGTGGTGGCCAGGAACATGTCGACCGGCCGGGCCAGGACGTCGTCGGTCGCGGCCCGCAGCTCCGCGTCGTCGACGCGGTTGGGGTTCGACGACAGCGCGGGACCCCAGTCGACGCGCGCCCCCCGGCGCTCGAGCAGCGCGATCTGCTCCTCGACCTTGCGCGCGGCCGTCACGCCGATCCGGAACCCCGACAGCGGGCCCTCCACCTCGACCGCAGCGTCGGGATCCACGACGTCCATCACCGCATCCTCCGGCATCCGCGTCACGCGACCGAGGCGTCCTTGCGCTGACCCACCAGCACCATCCCGTCCACGACCTTCGCGTCGTACGCCGGGACCGAGACGTGGGCGTCGTCGAGGCACTGGCCCGAGCGCAGGTCGAAGGCGTGCTTGTGCATGGGCGAGGCGACGAACGGCACGTCGCCGCGCGTCCCGACGATGCCCCGGGCGAGCACCGAGGCCTTGGCGAACGGGTCGTGGTTGCCGAGGGCATAGATCTGGTCGTCATGGGTGCGGAAGATGGCCACGGCCTGGCCGTGGACGAGCGCGGTCACCCCGCGCTCGACCTCCAGCTCGGCCACGCGACAGACGGGCTGCCACTCCTCGAGGGTCTTGGGACTCATGGGGCTCCTACCGGGATCGTGCTTCCGAGATTCACCGGCTCGTCCATGTCGGCGGGCCGGATCTGACCGCGCTCGGTGGTGAACGCGATGCTGGGGTCGGGAGTGCCGGGCGCGTTGACGAAGGAGACGAAGCGCGCACGCTTCTCCGGGTCGTCGAGGGTCGCCTTCCACTCGTCGAAGTAGCCGCCCACGTGCCGCTCCATCGCGGCCTCGAGCTCGGCGCCCAGGCCGAGGGCGTCGTCCACGACGACCTCGCGGACCCGGTCGAGGCCCCCGTCGAGGCTCGCCACCCAGGCGGCGGTGCGCTGGAGGCGGTCGGCGGTGCGGATGTAGTACATGAGGAAGCGGTCGAGGTAGCGGACCAGCGTCTCGGTGTCGAGGTCGCCGGCCAGCAGCTGGGCGTGGGCGGGGTTGGCGCCGCCGTTGCCGCCGACGTAGAGGTTCCAGCCCTTCTCCGTCGCGATCACGCCGAAGTCTTTGCCGCGGGCCTCCGCGCACTCGCGGGCGCAGCCGCTGACCCCTCCCTTGAGCTTGTGCGGGGAGCGCAGGCCGCGGTAGCGCAGCTCCAGGTCGATCGCCAGCTGGGTCGAGTCCTGCACGCCGTAGCGGCACCAGGTCGACCCGACGCACGACTTCACCGTGCGCAGCGACTTGCCGTAGGCGTGGCCCGACTCCATCCCCGCGTCGACGAGCCGCTGCCAGATCGCGGGCAGCTGCTCCATCCGGGCGCCGAAGAGGTCGATGCGCTGGCCGCCGGTGATCTTCGTGTAGAGCCCGAAGTCGCGGGCCACCTCGCCGATCACGATCAGCTTGTCGGGCGTGATCTCGCCGCCGGGGATGCGCGGCACCACCGAGTAGGTGCCGTTCTTCTGGATGTTGGCGAGGTACTTGTCGTTGGTGTCCTGCAGGCCCGAGGTGTCGTCGTCGAGGACGTGACCGTTGAACTGGCTGGCCAGGATCGAGGCCACGGCCGGCTTGCACACGTCGCAGCCGCGACCGCGGCCGTGCGCCTCGACGATGTCGTCGAAGCGGCGGTAGCCGTGCACCGCGACCAGGTCGAAGAGCTCCTGGCGGGTCAGCGCGAAGTGCTCGCACAGGCTCTTGTCGACGACCTTGCCGACCGAGGCGAAGTGCTCCTCGATGACGTTCTTGACCACCGGCACGCACGAGCCGCAGGTGCTGCCGGCGCGGGTGCAGGTCTTCACGCAGGCGGCGTCGGCGCAGCCCTCGCCCTCGTGGGTCTCGCCGGAGACCGCGTCGATGATGGCGCCCTTGGTGACGTTGTTGCACGAGCAGACGACGGCCTCGTCGGTCATGCCGAGCTTCACGCCGCCCCGCGAGGCGGGCAGGATCAGCTCCTCGGGATTGGCGGGCAGCCGGATCCCGGAGGCGACCATCGGCCGCAGCACGCCGTACGCCGTCGCGTCGCCGACGAGGATGCCGCCGAGCAGGACGAAGCCGTCCTCCCCCTCCTCACCCGCCGGAGCCGGCCCGACCACGAGCTTCTTGTAGACCCCGCCGACGGCGTCGGCGAAGACCAGCTCCAGCGCGTCGGGAGTGGTGGCGAAGGCGTCGCCGAAGGAGGCGACGTCGACGCCGAGCAGCTTGAGCTTGGTGGACATGTCGGCGCCGGTGAACGAGCCGGGCCCGCCCAGCAGCGCGTCGACGACGACCTCGGCCATCGTGTAGCCGGGGGCGACCAGGCCGTACATCCGTCCGCCCGGGGCCGCGCACTCGCCGATCGCCCATACGTGCTCGTCGGAGGATCGGCACTGCTCGTCGACCAGCACGCCGCCGCGCTCGGCGAGGGCCAGACCGGCCTCGCGCGCCAGCTGGTCGCGGGGCCGGATGCCGGCGGAGAAGACGACGACCTCGGCCTCGAGGGTCTCCTCGGTGCCGGCCAGCGCCAGGCCGGAGACCCGGCCGTCGGTGCCGATCACGGACTCGGTGGCCGCCCCGGCGTGCACGTGCACGCCGAGCTTCTCGATGTGGCGCACCAGCGTGGTGCCGCCGGCCTCGTCGAGCTGGACCGGCATCAGCCGTGGCGCCATCTCGACGACGTGGGTCTCCAGGCCGAGCTGGACCAGCGCGTTGGCGGCCTCGAGCCCGAGCAGTCCGCCGCCGATGACGACGCCGCGGGTGGCGCTCAGCGACGCCTCGCGGATCGCCTCGAGGTCCTCGATCGTGCGATAGACGAAGCAGCCGTCGAGGTCGCGGCCGGGGACCGGCGGCACGAACGGCGCGGCGCCGGTCGCCAGCACCACGTCGTCGTAGCCGATCACCTGGCCGTCGGACAGCGACACCGTCCGGGCCTCCGGGTCGAGCGCGAGGACCTGGGTGTCGAGCAGCAGCCGCACCCGCGGGTCGTCGTACTCCCCGCCGGGCAGCAGGGTGAGCTCGTCGGCGCTCTCGGCGCCGAAGAAGGACGTGAGCGCCACGCGGTCGTAGGCCGGGCGCGGCTCCTCGCCCACCACGACGACGTCGTAGGTCTCGGTCAGGCCACGCTCGATGGCGGCCTGGACGAAGCGGTGACCGACCATGCCGTGTCCGATGACGACCAGCGTCCTGCGGTGTCTCATGGGGTGCGTCATGTCGATGTCCTCCTAGGGCGTACGTGGAAAAGTAGGTGTCGCGTGTCAGGGGAGATGTCTCGTCGTGTTACGGGCGTGAAAACGCCTGCGCACGGGCCGCACGGCCCGGTGGTGGGCAGGCGCCCCCGACGAGGCGCTGTACGACGTCCGCGCAGCCGCCGCAGCCGGTGGTGGCGCGGGTGCTCTCCTTCGCCTGGGCGAGGCTGGCGCAGGCCCGGACCGCCCCCGCGCTGACGCCGGCGCACGAGCAGACCTCGGCGTCGTCGTCGAGCACGACCTCGACCGGGCCTCGCTCGGGCATCAGCAGCTCGCCTGGCTCGTGCGGGCCGAGCACCGTGCGGCGCTCGTAGAGCTGGGTGAGCAGCCCGACCCGGCTGAGGTCGCCGATCAGCGCGGCCGCGACGATCACGCCGCCGGAGACCACGAGCTTGCGGTGCGACCCGACGAGCGGGTTGGTGACCTCGACGACCTCGCCGTCGGTGTGCTCGGGGTCGCCGAGGACCGCCACGTCGAGGCCGGTCGCGCGCAGCCGGGCGACGCTGTGCGTGCCTTCCCAGGTGACCTCCCGGCCCGTGAGGTGGGTGGTCAGGTGGGCGGCGAGCGTGCTCGCCTGCTCCCAGGCCGGGGAGACGAAGCCGGTGGTGCGCCCCCGGTGCTCGGCGCAGTCGCCGATCGCGTGGATCCGGTCGTCGGTGACCGACTCCAGGTGGCCACCGACCACGATGCCGCGGCGCACCATCAGCCCGGCTCCACGGGCCAGCGCCGACGAGGGCCGTCCGCCGGCCGTCAGCACGACCAGGTCGGTGTCGAGGGTGTACCCGTTGTCGAGGCGCAGCCCCTCGTCGGTGAGCCGCACCGCGCGGGCCCCGGTGTAGACCTCGGTCCCCAGCCGGCGCAGGTCGCGGCGCAGCACCGCGCCGCCGGGGGCTCCGACCTGCGAGGAGAGCAGGTGCTCGGTGCCCTCGACGACCTCGGTCGCGACGCCGCGCACGCTCATCGCCCGGGCGACCTGCAGGCCGAGCAGCCCGCCGCCGACCACGACCGCCGTCCGCGCCTGGGGCACCGCCCCGAGCAGCCGCAGGCAGTCGTCCATCGTCCGGAACGCGTGCACCTTGGGGTGCAGCCGACCGTCGGGCTGCACCAGTCCGCGGATCGGCGGCAGCGTCGGGATCGCCCCGGTCGCCAGCACCAGCCGGTCGTAGCCCAGCCGGCTCCCGTCGACCAGCACGACCTCGCGCTCCTCGCGCTCGATCCCGAGCACCCGAGTCCCCAGCCGCAGGTCGACGCCGTGCTCGTCGTACCACGCGGGGTCGCGCAGCGTCAGCGCGTCGAGCGCGTGCGTGCCCTCGAGCACCGCCGAGAGCAGGATCCGGTTGTACGGCGCGTGCGGCTCGTCGCCGACCACCGTGACGTGCCCGCCGTACCCGTTGGCCACGAGCTCCTCGACGAGGCGCACCGCCGCCATCCCGTTCCCCACGACCACCAGCCGCTCCCCGCTCATGCCGACACCTCCGCCGCGCACACCTTGAACTCGGGCATCCGGCTCGCCGGGTCCAGTGCATCGTTGGTCAGCCGGTTGGCCCCCACCCAGTGGAACGGCACGAACACCGTGTCCGGGCGGATCGTGCTGACCACCCGCGCCGGGGCCTTCATCTCCCCGCGCCGGGTGCGGACGACGACGGGCTCGCCGTCGACGGCGCCGATCCGGCCGGCGAGCAGCGGGTGCAGCTCGACGAAGGCCCCCTCGTCGGGCAGGTCGCGCACGCGGCGGGTCTGGGCGCCGGACTGGTACTGCGCGAGGACCCGACCGGTGGTGAGGTGGACGGGGTACTCCGCGCATGGCGGCTCGGCGGCGCCGCGGTGCTCGACGACGTGGAAGCGGGCCCGGCCGTCCGGGTGGGCGAAGGCGTCGAGGAACATCCGCGGGGTGCCGGGATGCGCCCCGGCCGGGTCCTGCGGGCAGGGCCAGAAAACGCCGTCCTCGGCGCGGATCCGCTCGTAGGTGATGCCCGAGTAGTCCGCCTTGCCGCCGGCCGAGGCCCGCCCCAGCTCGGCGAAGATCTCGCCCGGATCGGTGCTGAACGGCACCGGCGAGCCGAGCCGCTCGGCGAGGCCGCTGATCAGGTCGAGGTCGCTGCGCACGCCGCTGGGCGGGGTGATCGCCCGCTCGCGCAGGATCACCCGGCCTTCGAGGTTGGTCATCGTGCCGCTCTCCTCGGCCCACTGCGTCACCGGCAGCACGACGTCGGCGATCGCCGCGGTCTCCGAGAGCACGATGTCGGCCACGACCAGCAGGTCCAGCGACTCGAGTCGGCGGGTGACGTGGGTGGCGTTGGGAGCCGAGACGACGATGTTGGAGCCCAGGACGAGCAGCGCCGAGGGCCCGTCGTCGGTGCCGAGCGCGTCGAGCAGCTCGTAGGCCGAGCGTCCCTTGCCCGGCAGGCTGTCCGGCTCGACGCCCCAGACGCCGGCGACGTGCTCGCGCGCGGCGGGGTCGTCGATCATCCGGTAGCCGGGGAGCTGGTCGGCCTTCTGGCCGTGCTCGCGCCCGCCCTGGCCGTTGCCCTGCCCGGTGAGGCAGCCGTAGCCGCCGTACGGCGTGCCGGGCTGGCCCAGCGCCAGCGCGACGTTGATCCAGGCCAGGACCGTGTCGCTGCCCTGGCTGTGCTGCTCGGCCCCGCGGGCGGTGAGCACGATGACCTTGTCGGCGCCGGCGAGCAGCTCTGCGAGCGCGCGGACCTCGCCGGCGGGGATGCCGGTGACCCGCTCGACCCGCTCGGGCCACCAGGCGGCGACCGAGCGCCGTACGGCGTCGTAGCCGGTGGTGCGCGCCGCGACGTACTCCTCGTCGACGGACCCCGCGGCCACCAGCAGGTGCAGCACGCCCAGCGCGAGGGCCAGGTCGGTGCCGGGCACTGGCTGCAGGACGTGGTCGGCCCGGTCGGCGGTGGCGGTGTGCCGCGGGTCGACGACGACGACCTGGCCGCCGGCCGCGCGCAGCCGGTCGAGGTGGCGCGCGGCGGGGGGCATGGTCTCGGCGAGATTGGAGCCGACCAGCACCAGCACGTCGGTCTGCTCGAGGTCGGCGATCGGGAACGGCAGCCCCCGGTCGAGGCCGAACGCGCGGGTGCCGGCTGAGGCGGCCGACGACATGCACCACCGGCCGTTGTAGTCGATCTGGCTGGTGCCGAGCGCGACCCGGGCGAACTTGCCGAGCTGGTAAGCCTTCTCGTTGGTCAGCCCGCCGCCGCCGAAGACCGCAACCGCGTCGGCGCCTCGCTCGGCGCGGATCGCCGCCAGCCGGCCGGCGACCAGGTCGAGGGCCTCGTCCCAGGTGGCCGGGCGCAGCTCGCCGGTGCCGCCGTCCTCGACGCGGTCGCGCACCAGCGGCGTGGTGAGCCGCTCGCGGTTGCCGAAGAGGCCGGCGGCGTTCCAGCCCTTGCGGCACAGCCCGCCCTCGTTGACCGGGAACTCGCTCCATGCCGCCACCACCGGGCTGCGCCGCCCCGCCACCCGCATCCCGCACTGCAGGGAGCAGTAGGGGCAGTGGGTGCGCGTCCCGCCCTCGGTGCGCTCGGGGGTCGGGGCGCGTTCAGGAGTCGTCGCGCCCATCTCAGACCCTGGCGTGCGCGAGGCTGGGCAGGCGGGCGGTGAGCACCGACGTGCGCAGGTAGCAGAACCAGCACACCGCCCCGCACACCCCGTAGAAGAGCGTGAAGACCACGAACGCGCCCTTCGTCGCCGACATCGGGTCCTCGACCCAGGGGGCGCTGAACGCCAGCGGGATCAGGAAGCCGCCGATCGCGCCGACCGCGCCGATCACCCCGATGGCCGCGGAGGCCTGCTTGGTGGCGGCGCCCAGAGCGGCGGTGCGCTCGGGGGTGTTCGGCGTCGTGGCGCGCTCCGCCTCGTGGCGCCAGATCGCGGGGATCATCTTGTAGGTCGACCCGTTGCCGATGCCGGTTGCGGCGAAGACGACCAGGAAGAACGCCAGGAACCACGGGAACCACGACTGGTTGGCCTCGGCGATGCCGGGGTCCTGGCCCGGGTTGGGCGTGAGCTGGGTCAGCGTCCACAGCACGGCGAGGGTCCCGAGGATCATCGCGCCGAACGACGCCAGCGTGACCCGGGCGCCGCCGAGGCGGTCGGCCAGCCAGCCGCCGAAGGGCCGGGTCGCCGAGCCGACCAGCGCCCCGAGGAACGCGAAGTAGGCGAAGTAGATGCCGGTGCCGAGCGGCGCGGGATCGGGCACCCAGAAGTTCAGCTTGATCAGCAGCGGCATCGCGGCGGAGTAGCCGATGAAGGAGCCGAACGTGCCGATGTAGAGGAACGCCATGATCCAGGTCTGCGGCTTGCGCACCACCTGCAGCTGCTCGCGCGGCTTGGAGACCGCCGTGCCGAGGTTGTCCATGAAGAGGTACGCCGCGAGCGTCGCGACGACCGCGAGACCCGCGTAGACCCAGGCCGCACGCTCCAGGTGGACGCCGCCGTCGCTCGCCTTGACCATCCCGAAGATGCCGGCGCCGCCGACGATCACCGGCAGGAAGAGCTGGATCAGCGCGACCCCGAGGTTGCCGCCGGCCGCGTTGAGCCCCAGAGCCGAGCCCTTCTTGGCGGCCGGGTAGAAGAAGTTGATGTTGGCCATCGAGCTGGCGAAGTTGCCGCCGCCCAGCCCGGCGGTGGCCGCGATCAGGCAGAACGCCCAGAACGGCGTGCTCGGGTTCTGCACCGCGACCGCGAAGCCGAGGGTCGGGACGAGCAGCAGCGCCGCGCTCATCATCGTCCAGTTTCGCCCGCCGAACTTCGGCACCGCGAACGTGTAGGGCACCCGCAGCAGCGAGCCGACCAGGTTGGGCAGGGCCACCAGCAGGAACAGCTGCTGGGCGGAGAACGCGAAGCCCATCGAGACCAGGAAGGCCGAGCTGACGCTCCAGATCAGCCACACCGAGAACCCGAGGTGCTCGGCGAAGATCGACCAGATCAGGTTGCGCCGGGCGATCTGCCTGCCACCGCCCTCCCAGAACTCGGGCTCCTCGGGGCGCCAGTCGTCGATCCAGCGCCCGGTCCGGCGAGGGCCGGCGCTCACAGGGGAGGTGACGGTCACGGGGGACTCCTTCGATCGGTTTCCCCTACCTTCGGCAACCGAGGTTTCGCCGTGCCGACCGTCGGGGTCTCGCGTGCGTCAACTTGTCCTCACGGCCTCACAGCCCTCACGCCCTCACGGCCGCGCCCCGGGTTCTGGCGCCGGGTTCTGGCGCCGGGTTCTGGCGCCGGGTTCTGCGCCGTTAGCCAGCGCGGCACCACTCCCCTGACCTAGCATCGACAGACCAATAGAAAGGGCGTCGATGACCGCCTACCTCGTGGGCGCGCTCGTCGCGCTCGTCGCTGCCGCCGTCTGCGGCTGGCTCGCCCAGCAGGCCAAGGAGCGCAAGGCCAGCCTGCTGCTCACCGAGACCAGCACCACCGGTCTGCTGCGCGACCTCCTCGCCGCCGCCACCGCCGCGGCCGGCCCCGGCAGCTTCAGCGAGTACGTCGAGCTGCAGGGCACCGCGCAGGCGGGGCCCGCGGGCCTGCTGACCTCGGAGATATCCGAGACGCCCTGCGTGTGGCACCGTCACGAGATCACCCGCAAGTATCGCGAGGTCGAGCGCGACAGCGAGGGCAACCGGCGCACGGTCACCAAGACCGAGACCATCGCGCAGCACTCCAGCGAGGACGCCTTCCTGCTGCGCGACGCCGACGGCGAGATCACGATCGTCCCGTCCTGCGACGTCGAGCACCCGCGCAAGTCGGTCAGCGAGTTCCGCCAGGAGAAGGACCGCGACCGGACCGACGTCAGCTTCGGCAAGTTCTCCTTCTCGCTGCCCTCCGGCGACCGCGACACCATCGGCTACGAGTACGAGGAGTGGCTGCTCGCTCCCGGCACCCGCATCTTCGTGCAGGGCGAGGCCTACGACCGCAACGGCGACCTCGAGGTCCGCGAGCCCAAGGGCAAGCGCGACCTGGTGATCTCGACCAAGTCCGAGGAGGCGCTGATCGACGACGCCTCGGGCGAGATCAAGCTGTACGGCGCGCTGGCCGTGCTCGGCGCCGTGGCGGCGGTCGTGCTCGTGGTCCTGGCGTTCGTCCTGGGCTGACCTGTGCCACGGGGCTGACCTGTGCCGAGCGGCTGGTGGCACCCGGCTAGCATCCCCTCGTGCGCGCCGCCGTCGTCATCCTCGCCGCCGGGTCCGGCACCCGCGTCGGCGCCGACCGCAACAAGGTCCTGCTGCCGCTGCTCGACGCTCCCGTCGTCGCGTGGTCGGTGCGCCAGGCGATGAGCGTCCCCGATGTGGAGCGCGTGCTCGTGGTCGCGCGCCCGGGTGAGGAGGAGGCGCTGACCGCTGCGGTCGCGCCCCACATCGGCACCTCCGAGGTCCTCCTGGTCACCGGCGGAGACTCCCGCCACGCCTCGGAGATGCAGGCGCTGCACGCTCTGGCCCCGGAGATCGAGTCGGGCGCCATCGACGTGGTGGCCGTCCACGACGGAGCCCGACCGCTCGCCGGCCCCTCGCTCTTCGCCGCCACGCTGCGCGCCGCTCGCGACCACGGCGGCGCCCTGCCCGTCGTACCGCTGCCGACGCTCGTGCGCCGCGACGGCTCCACCGTGCCCCTCGCGGACGGGCAGGGGCTGGTCGGCGTGCAGACGCCGCAGGCCTTCCGGGCCCGCGACCTGCTCGCGGCCTACACCGCCGCGGACGCGGACGGCTTCACGGGCACCGACACCGCGAGCTGCCTGGAGCGCTTCGGCGGCGTCGACGGGGCTCCGGTGCGCATCGTCGCGGTCGACGGCAGCCCGCTGAACATCAAGATCACCTTCCCTGAGGACGTGGCGCTCGCCGAGTCCCTGGCCTGACTGCCTGGCCTGACTGCCTGGCCTGACGGCTTGGCCGGCCGTCAGCGGGCGGTGAGGGCCTCGAGGAGGCGCAGGTCGTCGGGGCCGCTGATGCGGCGCCCCTCCGGCGGGGCCTCGCGGAAGACCAGTGGGAACCGGGCACGCAACGTCGACACCAGCGCGGCGAAGTCGAGGTCGGGCATCTGGTCGAGCGCCGCGACCACGCTGGCGGGCAGCACGATCGGCGAGGCCACGGCGACGAGGTCGGCCCGATCGACGGTCTCCCCCACCTCCTGGACGGCCTCGTCGCCGCCCACGACCTTGACCGTGTCCGTGACGGGCCGGACCCCGACGACCACGCAGGACCGCGCCACCGCCAGGTCGAGGCAGCTGCGCAGGAAGTCGGCGGGGACCAGCGGGCACAGGGTGTCGTGCAGCACGAACGGCTCGCCCGACGCCTGCACCTCGCTCCACGGCGTCCCCGTGTCGAGCGCGGTGATGCCGGCGTCGCCCAGCGCCCACGCGGCGCACGCGACCAGGGACTCACCGTGGACGAGCGCGAACGGCAGCGAGCCGCGCCCCTCCTCCACCACGGCGCCGAGTGCGGTGACCGGCTCGTCGTACGCCGCGTAGTCCTGGGGCTCATAGTCCTGGGGCGCGAGCTCGGACGCGATGTCGTCGTACGGCGACGGACCGTCAGCGGGTGTGGTCATGGTGGGACCACGGTAGGGCGTGGCAGGAGAAATGACGAAGGCCCCCGGGGCACACCGCGGGGGCCTTCGTCATGCTGTTCGTCGGACGGACCGACGACCAGCACCTCACATCAGGAGGCGAGAACCTCGTCGAGGATGGCCTCGGCCTTGTCCTCGTTGGTCTTCTCGGCCAGTGCCAGCTCGGAGACGAGGATCTGGCGCGCCTTGGCCAGCATCCGCTTCTCGCCGGCCGAGAGGCCACGGTCACGCTCACGGCGCCACAGGTCGCGGACTACCTCGGCCACCTTCATCACGTCACCGCTGTGCAGCTTCTCGAGGTTGGCCTTGTAGCGCCGCGACCAGTTCGTGGGCTCCTCGACGTGCGCGGCACGAAGGACGTCGAACACGCGGTCGAGGCCCTCCTTGTCGACGACATCGCGGACCCCGACGAGGTCGAGGTTGCAGGCCGGCACTCGGACGACCAGGTCCTGCTGAGCAACGATGCGCAGTACGAGGTACTGCCGGTCCTCTCCCTTGATGGTCCGCATCTCGATGTCCTCGATGACTGCGGCCCCGTGATTCGGATAGACAACCGTTTCGCCGACGGTGAAAGTCATATGTCAGGTACCCCTTTCCAGACCACTATGTTAACACGTGATCCGGCTTACGGGGAACGCGTTTGTGCAGGTCAGGGGCCCAATCGAGGGTTGACAGATGCTGGGTCGATGTGGTGGCCAACGATTTCGGACGCTCGTCGCACGCATGCGGACACCCTGCGTGCACACCCGGAGACACGCGGAGTTACACGAATCGTCGCCGATTGCCCGGGCCCCCTGTCCAAGGCGTCGGTGTTGGTCGATACTGCACGCATGCCGCCCACCTTGCGCAGGTTGCGACGCACTGCCGCGACCCCGGATGACACGCCCCCGGAGGCCACGCGGCCCGACGAGTCGAGGCCGGACGAGTCGAGGTCGGCCCCGCCCGCCAGTGGCAAGGCTCCCGCCAGTGGCAAGACGCCCACCGGGGGTACGACGGGCAAGCGCGCGGCGGTCCTGGACAAGGACACGACCCCGACCCGGGTCCTCAAGCGACCGACCGTCGAGTCCTCGCGCCAGGCCCGGCACTTCACCGGCCTGCGCCACCCCCGACTCGCCCTCGTGCACGCCGCCCACCCGCGGCAGGCGCTGATCACGGCGCTCGGCCTCGCCGTCGCCGCGGCCCTCTCCGGCCGGCCCAGCGAGGAGGTGGGCCTGGTCCTGCTGACCGTGCTGGTCGGGCAGGTCGTCCTGGGCTGGCACAACGACATCGTCGACCGGGTCCGCGACCGGGAGAGCGACGCCCCCCTCAAGCCGGTCGCCCAGGAGCAGATCGACCCGGGCTCGGTGTGGTTCGCCATCGCCTGCGGACTGCTGGTGGTGATCCCGCTGGCCGTCGGCAACGGCGTGACGGCCGGCAGCTACTACCTGATGGCCCTGGCGATCGGGCTGGCCGCCAACATCGTGCTGCGCCGCAGCGTGCTGTCGTGGGTGCCGTGGGCGGCGTCGTTCGCGCTCTACCCGGCCTTCCTCTCCTACGGCGGATGGGGCGGGCAGACCACCGGCAGCCCGCCCGAGCCGCTCCTCGTCGTGCTCACCGCACTGCTCGGCGTCGGCGTCCACTTCCTGCGGGCGCTGCCCGGGCTGGTCAGCGACAATCGGGCCGGGATGCGCCACCTGCCACTGCGGATCGCCCTGCGCACGGGGGCGCCCAAGCTGCTGTGGCTGAGCATCGCGTGGACCGCCCTGGTCCTGGTCGCGCTCGCCTGGGCGGGCCTGACAGTGGGCCTCGCACGCTGATCCCCGGCGCGCGGCGCTAGGCTGTGCCCGCACCCCGCCTCCCGGCGCTGCCCCGGCAGGCCGACGACGACCGCGAAGGTATCGAAGACACGATGATCACCCGACGCAGCATCGCGCTGGCCACCAGCGCCCTGGCGCTCGCCGTACCGACCCTCTCCTCCTGCGGGTTCGACTACGCCACCGATCAGGTCTACACGCCCGCCCACGGCGTCAACGACCGCGACGCAGGCGTCGACGTGCTCGGCGCGGTGATCGTCGCGAGCGAGGACGGCGCCGGCACGTTCATCGCGAGCTTCTCCAACAACAGCACCGACGAGGACGCGACGGTCACGTCCTTCGCAGGCGCCGGCGACGACGCCTCGCTGACGGCCGCGGACTTCGAGCCGATCGAGCTCAAGCCCGGCGGCTTCGTCTCGCTCTCGCAGGACGGCGGCTTCAAGGTCGAGGGCGACTTCGCCCAGGGCGACTTCGTCGAGGTCGTGCTGGAGTTCAGCACCGGCGAGAAGGCCGAGATGAAGATCCCCGTGGTGCCGAACGCCGGCGACTTCGCCGACCTCGACGGCCCCGCCCCCGAGGTCAGCGAGACCCCCGAGCCCGACAGCGAGACCGAGGAGCACTGATGACCTACACCCTCATCCTCCTGCGTCATGGAGAGAGCGAGTGGAACGCCAAGAACCTCTTCACCGGATGGGTCGACGTCGACCTGACCGAGAAGGGACGCGCGGAGGCCGCCCACGGCGGTGTCCTGATGCGTGAGGCCGGGTTGCTCCCCGACGTCGTGCACACCTCCCTGCAGCGCCGGGCCATCACGACGGCGCACCTCTCCCTCGACACCGCGGACCGGCACTGGATCCCGGTGCGTCGCTCGTGGCGCCTCAACGAGCGCCACTACGGCGCCCTGCAGGGCAAGGACAAGAAGCAGACCCTCGAGCAGTACGGCGAGGAGCAGTTCATGCTCTGGCGCCGCAGCTTCGACGTCCCGCCGCCGCCGCTCGACGACGACAGCGAGTTCTCCCAGGCGCACCTGCCGCAGTACGCCGACCTCGGGGAGGAGCTGCCGCGCAGCGAGTGCCTCAAGGACGTCATCGCCCGGATGCTCCCCTACTGGGAGTCCGGCATCGTCCCCGACCTGCGCTCCGGCAAGACCGTCCTGGTCGCCGCCCACGGCAACAGCCTGCGCGCGGTCGTCAAGCACCTCGACGGCATCAGCGACGCCGACATCGCCGGGCTGAACATCCCCACCGGCATGCCGCTCGTCTACCGCCTCGACGAGGACCTCAAGCCCACCGTCCCCGGTGGCGAGTACCTCGACCCGGAGACCGCCGCCGCCGCGGCCGCCGCCGTCGCGAACCAGGGCCGCTGACGCAGGTCGCCGATCGGCTGGGGCAGGACGAGGCCCCCGCCGTTGGGGACCAAACGACGTAGAAAACCGCCGAGCCCCCGCCGTTTCTGACCAAACGGCGGGGGTTTCGTCGTACGACGCGCCGGGGCCGCCGGCATCGTCGTACACGTCGCCGATTGGTCACAGACGACAGGTGGAAGCACGGAAACCCTGCCGTTGGGGACCAAACGGCAGCGTCAACCGCCGAACCCCTGCCGTCTCTGACCGAACGGCAGGGGTTTCGTCGTACGACGCGCCGGAGCCGCGGCATCGTCGTACACGTAGCCGAATGGTCACAGACGACAGGTGGAAGCACGGAAACCCTGCCGTTGGGGACCAAACGGCAGCGTCAACCGCCGAACCCCTGCCGTCTCTGACCAAACGGCAGGGGTCTCGTACGCCGCGGCTAGGCGTCGATGGTGTGGGGGGCCTCGCCGGTGACGACGAAGACGACCCGGTTGGCGACCGACACGGCGTGGTCGGCGATGCGCTCGTAGTAGCGGCCCAGCAGGGCGATGTCCACCGCGGCCTCGACGCCGTGGGCCCAGTCGGAGGAGAGCAGCTCGCTGAAGCTGGTGCGGCGCAGCTGGTCCATCTCCTCGTCGACGACCTGCAGCTCCAGCGCGCCCTCGGCGTCGCGCTCGGAGATGATCCGGGCGATCTCCGCGATCATCGTCTCGGCGACGGCCGCCATTCGGCTGATCAGCGGGCGCAGCTCCTCGGGGACGGCGATGTTGGGCACCCGCAGCCGGGCGATCTTGGCGACGTGCACCGACAGGTCGCCCATCCGCTCGAGGTCGCCGACCATCCGCAGCGCCGCGACGATCGTGCGCAGGTCGCCGGCGACGGGCTGCTGCAGGGAGAGCAGTGAGAACGCCCGGTCCTCGACACGCTCGCGGGCGAGGTCGATCTCGATGTCGTCGCTGATCACCCCCTCGGCGAGGCCGGCGTCACCGTCCAGCAGGGCAGCGGTCGCGCGGCGTACCGCGATCCCCACCTTGGTGGCGATCCCGCTGAGATCGCCGAAGATTGAGTCGAGCTGGTCAGTGTAGGCCTCACGCATGCGGTGACCATAGGCCTCGGCGGTGACAGGCGGAAGCGTAGGAGTGAACGCAGGATGAACACTGCCGCGGCAACCCGGGAACGGCGCGGAGCCCTCTCGCGGACTGCGTAACATCGGCCCCGTGGACCCGACGACGCAGGCGTTGCTGGCCGCGCTGCTCGGGGCCGTGGTCGCCGGAAGCACGGTCCTGGCCTGGCACATCAGCGAGCGCCAGCAGCGACGGCTCCCCGAGCTCGAGGAGCCGATCGTCTCCGCCGACGTCCGCACCGTGCTGTCGGTCCTGCGCAGCAGCGCCGTGGTGGTGGACGCCGACGACGTCGTGCGCAAGGCGTCCGCGCCGGCGTACGCGCTCGGGCTGGTCCGGGGCGACCGGCTCGTCCAGGAGGACCTCGCCGACCTGGTGCGCCAGGTGCGCCGCGACGGGCAGATCCGCGACACCGAGCTGGTGATCTCCGGCGCCATCGGCGTCCCGCAGCGTCACGTCAGTGCCCGGGTCGCACCGCTCAGCTCACGGCTGGTCCTCGCGCTCGTGGAGGACCGGACCCGCGAGCACCGCATCGAGGCGGTGCGTCGCGACTTCGTCGCCAACGTCAGCCACGAGCTCAAGACCCCGGTCGGCGCGATCAAGCTGCTGGCCGAGGCCGTCGACCACGCGGCCGACGACCCGGAGGCGGTACGACGCTTCGCCGGGCGGATGGTGACCGAGGGCGACCGCCTGACCACGCTGGTCCAGCAGGTCATCGAGCTCTCCCGGCTGCAGGGCGACGACCCGCTCGAGACGCCGCAGCCGGTGCGTGTGCGCGACATCCTCGCCAGCGCCGTGGACACCAGCGCCACCGATGCCGGCTCGCGCAACATCGCCGTGGTCACCGACGCCCCCGACGACCTGATGGTGCTCGGCAGCCGCGACCAGATCACGCTGGCGGTGACCAACCTGGTCGCCAACGCCGTGACCTACTCCCCGCCCGGGTCGACGGTCGCCGTGGGCGCTCGTGGGACCGACACCGGGGTGGAGATCTCGGTCGTCGACCAGGGCATCGGCATCCCCGCGGGCGACCTGGACCGCATCTTCGAACGCTTCTACCGAGTCGACCCGGCCCGGCACCGCTCCACCGGCGGCACCGGGCTCGGCCTCTCGATCGTCAAGCACGTCGCCTCCACCCATGGTGGGGACGTTCGGGTCTGGTCGGTCGAGGGCCAGGGGTCTACGTTCAGCCTGACCCTTCCGAGAACCAGCCAGGAGGCACCACTGTGACGCGCGTACTCGTCGTCGAGGATGAGGAGAGCTACAGCGATGCGCTCTCCTACATGCTCCGCAAGGAGGGCTTCGAGGTCGCCCTCGCAGCGACCGGCCCGGACGCGCTGAGCGAGTTCGAGCGCCACGGCGCCGACATCGTGCTGCTCGACCTGATGCTGCCCGGGATCTCGGGCACCGAGGTGTGCCGACAGATCCGGGCCACCTCGCACGTGCCGGTGATCATGGTGACCGCCAAGGACGACGAGATCGACAAGGTCGTCGGGCTCGAGCTCGGCGCCGACGACTACGTCACCAAGCCCTACTCCCCCCGCGAGCTGGTCGCCCGGATCCGCGCCGTGCTGCGCCGCGGCGGCGAGCCCGACCTGGAGCCGGCCGCCCTCGAGGCGGGCCCGGTGCGGATGGACGTCGAACGGCACACGGTGACCGTCGACGGCACCGAGCAGCGCTTCCCGCTCAAGGAGTTCGAGCTGCTCGAGATGTTCCTGCGCAACCCCGGCCGGGTGCTCACCCGCGGTCAGCTCATCGACCGGGTCTGGGGCTCCGACTACGTCGGCGACACCAAGACCCTCGACGTCCACGTCAAGCGGCTGCGCGCCAAGCTCGAGCCGGAGCCGTCGGAGCCGCGCTACCTCGTCACCGTGCGCGGGCTGGGCTACAAGTTCGAGGTCTGAGGAGTACGACGCGCGCTCGCGGCGCGTCGTACGGCGGTGGCTGTGATTCGCGCAACCGCGTCCGAAAACCGCATGTCGCCGGGGTCGCCCGCCGCCTAGGCTCCCCGGCGTGACCGTCGCCAGCACCCCTCTCGACACTCCCCTCGACAGCCAGCCGGACAGCCCTGCCCCGGCCCGCCCCTGGCTCCCCATCGCGGCGGGCGCGGTCACGCTGGTCCTGTGGGCGTCGGCCTTCGTGGCCATCCGCCACCTGGGCCGCGACGTACCTCCGGGTGCCCTGTCGCTGGGCCGGCTCCTGGTCGCGGCGGTCGTCCTCGCCGCGCTGCTGGCCCGGCGCCCGCGCACCTGGCCGGTCCGGCGCGACTGGCCGCTGCTGCTGCTGTGCGGGGTCGCCTGGCTCGGGGTCTACAACCTCGCGCTCAACGAGTCCGAACGCCGCATCGACGCCGGCACGGCCGCGCTGATCGTCCAGGTCGGGCCGATCATCGTGGCTCTGCTCGCGACGGTCTTCCTCGGCGAGCAGCTGACGAAGTGGCTGGTGATCGGGATGGTCGTCGGCTTCGCCGGCGTGCTGATCATCGCCCGCGGCTCCGCCGACCACGCCAACGGAGATGCGGTGGGCGTGGCGCTCGCGGCCGTCGCGGCGGTGACCTACGGCGTGGGTGTGCTGGCCCAGAAGCCGCTGCTCTCCCGCCTGCCTCCGCTGGAGGTGACGTTCCTGGCGACGGTGATCGGGGCCGCGGTCTGCCTGCCGTGGACCGGCCAGCTGGTCGAGGTGACCCGCGAGGCGTCGGCGTCGACGCTGCTGTGGATCGTCTATCTGGGGGTCTTCCCGACGGCGATCGCGTTCACGACCTGGGCCTACGCGCTGGCCCGCACCGACGCCGGCAAGATGGCGCTGACGACCTTCCTGGTCCCGCTGCTCGCCACGCTGATGGCATGGGTCGCCCTCGACGAGGTCCCCCCGGCCCTGGCGTTCCTGGGAGGCGCCCTGTGCATCGGCGGCGTCCTCCTCACCCGCCGCAAGCCTAAGCCCACCCCCACCCCGCCGACCCGTCACTGACTCGACCATTTCCGCGGCGTGTCGCGGAGGCAGTGACGGGTCGCGCTCAGGGAGCGGTGTCTGCGTCCGGGGTCGCGTCGGCTCCCGGGGCGGGCGTCTCCCCCGCCTCGAGCCAGCCGCGGAAGGCCTCGAGGTTGCGGGTCGACTCGCCACGCAGGTTGCGCCACTCCCACTCCTTGCGGATGGAGGAGGCGAAGCCGAGCTCGAGGATCGTGTTGAACGAGTCGTCGGCATAGGAGAGCACCGACCCGATCAGCCGGTCGAGCTCGTCGGGGGTGATCGCGGCGAGCGGGAGCCGGGCGTCGAGGTAGATGTCCCCGAGGCGGTCCACGGCGAAGGCGACGGCGTAGAGCCGCAGATTGCGCTCGAGCAGCCAGCGGAACACCGCCTCGTGGTTCTCGTCGGGGTTGCGGCACACGAAGGCGTGCACGCCCAGCGCGTGGGGGCCGACGTCGAGGCGCAGCGGGATCTGCAGCTTCTTCTCCCCCGGCAGGGTCAGCGAGAAGACGCCCTCGGAGAGCTCCTCGTGCTCGATCTCGTTGGCGCTCAGGTAGTCGCGGACGAGCGCGATCTGCTCGACCTGCCCGGCGGTCTGCGGTGCCTTCACGAGGCGATCTCCTGCTTCATCTGGGCGCGGGCGAGGTCATAGACCCCGAGCGTGCGCTCGGCGGTGGCCTCCCAGGCGAACATGGCGGCCTGGCGTACGGCGCCCGCGCACAGGCGGGCGTGCAGGTCCTCGTCCTCGATCACCCGGCGCAGCGCGGCGGCCCAGTCCCGCGGCTCGTGCCCCTCAACGAGCAGGCCGCTGTGCCCGTCGCGGACGACGGTGGTGAGCCCGCCCACGGCAGCGGCGACCACCGGCGTGCCGGTGGCCTGGGCCTCGGCGGCGACCAGCCCGAACGACTCGTTGTAGGACGGTACGGCGACCAGCGTCGCGGCCGCGCACCACCGGGCCAGCTCGTCCTGCGCCACGGGCGGGACGAAGCGCACCACGTCGGTCAGGCCGAGCTCGTCGGCCAGCTGGGCCAGCGACTCGGGGTGCTCGAGCCCGCTGCCGGAGGGCCCCCCGACGACGGGTACGACGAGCCGCGATCGCAGCTGCGGCGACTGCTTGATGAGCACCGCCACCGCGCGCAGCAGCACGTCGGGGGCCTTGAGCGGCTGGATCCGGCCGGCGAAGAGCAGCACGTGCGCGTCGCGGGGCAGGCCCAGTCCGTCGCGGGCGGTGGCGCGATCGACCGGGCGGAAGACGTCGAGGTCGACCCCGGGGTGGACGACCTCCACGCGGGCGGGCTCCGCGTCGTACAGGTTGATCAGCTGCTTGGCCTCGATGTCGGTGTTGGCGATCAGCATGTCGGCAGCCTCGACCACCTGCTCCTCGCCGATCACCCGCGCGGCGGGCTCGGGGGTGTCGCCCTCGGCAAGCGCCTCGTTCTTGACCTTGGCCATCGTGTGCATGGTGTGCACGAGCGGCACGCCCCAGCGGTCGCGGGCCAACGCGCCGACCTGCCCGGAGAGCCAGTAGTGGGAGTGGACCGCGTCGTAGTGGCCCAGCGGCTGGGCGGCCTCGGCACGGAGCACCTCGCGGGCGAACACGCACAGCTGGCCGGGCAGCTCCCCCTTGCCCAGGCCCTCGAAGGGACCCGCGTGGATGTGGCGCACGAGGATGCCCTCGTCGACCTCCACCAGCGGCTCGAGGCGCGACGAGGTGGCTCGGGTGAAGATGTCGACCGCGATCCCCCGCTGGGCGAGACGACGGGAGAGCTCGAGCACATAGACGTTCATCCCACCCGCGTCACCGATCCCGGGCTGGTCCAGCGGGGAGGTGTGCAGGCTGATCATGGCCACCCGGGAGATGCCACCGGGGACGGGTCTGGGGAGGGACAGCTCGCTGCCCCCGCGCCCTCGCGCAAGCTCCACGTGATCCCTTCCATCGCTCCGGTCGCCGCATCCGGGAGGCTGACTCCCGGAGGTTGAACCACGAAGGATTCTCCGGGATTCCCCAAACCGGCGTCCGTCGACCCCGGCCCCGAGAGGGCGTCTGCTCGGACCGGTACCCCGTGACCGCCGGGTCAGCGCGCGTGGCTGCCGCGGGTGGCGCGGGTGCCGCGCGTGGCCCTGGTGGCGCGGCGGGCAGGGGGCGTGCGACCGGCCGACTCCTCGGCGGGGGCCGCGGCCCGGAGCCGCCAGAGGCCGACACCCGCGAACGTGGCGCCCGCGACCGCGTCGACGGCGTGGTCGGCCGCGAGCGGGTGGAGGACCTCGAGCACCGACCAGACCAGCAGCGCGAAGCTCACCGCCACGACCGCCTGCAGCCAGAGGGGCGCCCGGCGCACCATCGCGACCCCGGCGCCGGCCAGGGCCACGCCCAGCAGGACCAGGCCGACCCAGTAGAGCCCGTCCGGCAGCCCCGTGACGGGGTCTCCTGCCATGAGCAGGACGGAGCGGGCGATCCAGGCCAGCCCGCCGAGGATCCCGGTGATGGCGACGGTGCTGCTCAGACTCATGGCCGAAGACTCCCAAACACCGCCCTCGCGCACAACGGGCGTCCAATCGGTGGGTGTCGCCACGGGCTCGTCGCGGCAGTGACACACTGTTCCCCGTGCAGACCATCGGACTCATCGGCGGCATGAGCTGGGAGAGCAGCGCCGTCTACTACCGCGACCTGAATCTCGGCGTGGACAAGCGGCTCGGCGGCTACTCGTCCGCCAAGAGCGTGCTGTCCTCCGTGGACTTCGCCGAGGTGACCGCCCTCCAGGAGGCCGGACGCTGGGACGAGCTCGCCGAGGTGGTGGCCGAGGCCGCCCGCGGCGTGGAGCGTGCCGGCGCGGACTTCCTCATGCTGTGCACCACGACCTTCCACCGCGTCGCCGACCAGGTCGAGGCCGCGGTGGACATCCCGCTGCTCCACCTCGGTGACGTCGTCGCCGAGGCGTGCAAGCGCGAGGAGCTGACCTCGGTCGGCTTCATCGGCACGTCGTTCTCGATGTCGGACCCCTTCTTCACCGACCGGATCGCCTCCCATGGCCTGCAGGTCGTCGTCCCGGACCCTGAGCGGCACGCGGCCATCAACCGGATCATCTATGACGAGCTCGTCCACGGCCGCGTCCTGGACAGCTCGCGCCGCGAGATCGTGCAGGTGGTCGACGAGCTCTGGGACAAGGGCGCCGGCGGTGTCGTCCTGGGCTGCACCGAGCTCGAGCTGCTGGTCAAGCAGGCCGACGTCGAGCTCCCGCTCTTCGCGCCGACGGCCGTCCACGTCGCCGCCGCCCTCGACCGCGCCCTGGCCTGAGCCGGCCGGCCGCTGCTCGCCGTACGGCGGATGGCGGGACCTGGCGGAACCTGCTGCCGTTTGGTCCCCAACGGCATGAAGAACGGGTAAAGGCCTGCAGTCTCTGCCCAATCGGCACCCTTCCTCCCGACCGGACAGAAGAACGTCGTCGTTGGGGACCAAACGGCAACGAAAACCGGCCAGCACCCGCAATCTCCGCCCAATCGACGCGTACGACGCACCCCGGCCCGCGCACGCCGGCCCAGCCACCCCGGCGCCGGCCACCCCTGCGGCGGCCACCCACCCAGCTACTGCCCCGGCTCCTCAGGCAGCGCCAGCGCCGCCAGCCGCCGCAGCTCGGCGGTGAGCTGCTGCTCGGGGACGGCGACGGAGCGCTCGTCGACGACGAAGCGATAGACGTAGGCATCCGGCGCCGGTCGACTCTGCCCCAGCGCGGTCAGGTCGACGCGCGCGATCAGCTCGCGCGCCTCCGCGACGCGTGGGTCGTCGCCGTCCAGGTCGAGCCTGCCCGTGGTCGTGCGGCCGACGAAGCCGCCGGAGCGGCGCACCTCGAGCATGTGTGCCACCAACGGCCCAGAACCAGACGCAGAGGCTGACCCGGCCAGAGCCGACCGACCGGCCGCGGGCTCCACCCCCACCTGCTCCCACGCGGACGCCACCGCGTCGGCGTGCGGACCCGCCACCTCGATCGTCGCCGCGGCGAAGCCGGCGAAGTCGGTGCGCGCTTCGATCCGCCCGGACGTGAGCGCGTCGTACCAGATCCGACCGGCGCCCTCCGCTGACGTGCCACCGATCGCCACGGCCGACAGTTGGAAGGCGCGGTTGGGGATGCCGGAGTTGAGGTGCACGCCTCCGTTGTCGTCGTCGGTCACCACGTAGTCGTCGAGGTGCCCGACCTGGGGGTCGCGACCCAGCACCGGATCGTCGTACGCCGTGCCCGGCGCGGCCAGGTCGCGCAGCGCCCGGGCCTTGACCCCCGGCAGGAAGAGGCCCTCGCCGACCAGCCAGTCGCCCTCGGCCGCCTGCTGGCCGAGCAGCCGCTGCTTGAGGCAGGCGGCGAAGGCGTCGCAGAGCGACTCGTTGAGCGCCCCCGGCTGATCCTCGTAGACGAGGTCGGCGGTGTGCTGGACGACGGCGTGCCCGAACTCGTGGGCGAGCACGTCGACCGGCTTGGTGAACCGGTCGAAGACCCGGCCGTCGCCGTCGCCGAAGACCAGCTGCGACCCGTCCCAGAAGGCGTTGGCATAGTCGCGGCCGTAGTGCACGGTGAGGCTCACCGGGGCGCCGCGCCCGTCATGGGAGTCCCGCCCCCACACCTCCGCGAACAGGGCCAGCGCCGCCGTGATCCCCGCTGCGGCCTCGTCGACCGCCTCGTCCCCGGTGGCGTCCTCGCCGGCCGCGCGCACCGGCATCCCCGGCAGCGCGGTGCCGCCCGCGGCCGTGTGCACCGTCCAGGCCGGGGACCTGTCGCCCGGGCCGAGCGTCTCCGGCAGCCCCCCGCGCCCCGTCTGACGCCCCGTCCGACGTCCCGCTCGCAGCTGCTCGTCGAGCGTCAGCGTGGTCCGACAGGGATCGGGTACGGCGAGCGCCGACGTCTCGCCCGCACGGCTCGCGGCGATGTGCTCCAGGAGGTAGGACGGCACGAACTGGCAGCTCATGTCCTCACCTTCGACGACACCACCGACACCCGCAAGAACCCTCGAGGAGCCGGTCGCCGGCGACGTCCCTCGAGGCGCCGGACGTGCGAGGTTTCGGAGCCTGCGCTGGTCCGCGACTAGACTGCGACCGGCCCCGCTGGGCCCTCCACCGAAGCCCTACAGAACGGCGCCGCTCACCTTATGTCTGGAACCACCGCCCGCACCGACCTCAGGAACGTCGCCATCGTCGCGCACGTCGACCACGGCAAGACCACCCTGGTGGACGCGATGCTGCGTCAGGCCGGCGCCTTCTCGGCGCACCAGGCAGAGAGCGTCGCCGAGCGGGTCATGGACTCCGGCGACCTCGAGCGCGAGAAGGGCATCACGATCCTCGCGAAGAACACCGCGGTGCACTACGCGGGGCCCGCCGGCGGCGGGAAGCCGATGGTCATCAACATCATCGACACCCCCGGCCACGCCGACTTCGGTGGCGAGGTGGAGCGCGGTCTGTCGATGGTCGACGGCATCGTGCTGCTCGTCGACGCCTCCGAGGGCCCGCTGCCGCAGACCCGCTTCGTGCTGCGCAAGGCGCTCAACGCCGACATGCCCGTGATCCTGGTCGTCAACAAGACCGACCGCAGCGATGCCCGCATCGCCGAGGTCGTCGACGAGACCTACGAGCTGTTCATGGACCTGCTCGACGAGAGCCACAGCCAGGACGCCCTCGACTTCCCCGTGGTCTACGCCTCGGGCCGTGCGGGTGTCGCCGGGACGGACCAGCCCGCGAACGGCGAGCTCCCCGACTCCCCCGACCTGGAGCCGCTGTTCAAGACGATCCTCGAGACGATCCCGGCGCCGACCTACACCGAGGGCGCGCCGCTGCAGGCGCACGTCACCAACCTCGACTCCTCGCCGTTCCTCGGCCGGCTCGCGCTGGTCCGCGTCCACGAGGGCACCCTGAAGAAGGGCCAGAACGTCGCGTGGATGAAGCGCGACGGATCGGTCAAGACCGTCAAGATCACCGAGCTCCTCGTCACCGAGGGTCTCGAGCGCCAGCCCGGCGAGTCGGCCGGTCCCGGCGACATCGTCGCCATCGCGGGCATCCCCGACATCACCATCGGCGAGACCCTCGCCGACCCGGAGAACCCGGTCGCGCTGCCGCTCATCCACGTCGACGAGCCGGCCATCTCGATGACCATCGGCACCAACACCTCGCCGCTCGTCGGCCGGGTCAAGGGCTCCAAGGTCACCGCCCGCCTGGTCAAGGACCGACTGGACGCCGAGCTGATCGGCAACGTGTCGCTGCGGATCCTCCCCACCGAGCGTCCCGACGCCTGGGAGGTCCAGGGCCGTGGCGAGCTCGCGCTGGCCATCCTGGTCGAGCAGATGCGCCGCGAAGGCTTCGAGCTCACCGTGGGCAAGCCGCAGGTGGTCACCAAGGAGGTCGACGGGAAGCTCCACGAGCCCGTCGAGCGCCTGACCATCGACGCCCCGGAGGAGTACCTCGGCGTCATCACCGAGCTGCTCGCCGCCCGCAAGGGCCGGATGGAGCAGATGACCAACCACGGCACCGGCTGGGTGCGGATGGAGTTCCTGGTCCCCGCACGTGGCCTGATCGGCTTCCGCACCGAGTTCCTCACCGACACCCGCGGCACCGGCATCGCCCACCACATCTCCGAGGGCTACGAGCCGTGGGCCGGCGAGATCCGCTCGCGCAACAACGGCTCCCTCGTCGCCGACCGCAAGGGCGCCGCCACGGCGTACGCGATGACCAACCTGCAGGAGCGCGGCGTGATGTTCGTCGAGCCCACCACGGAGGTCTACGAGGGCATGATCGTCGGCGAGAACTCCCGCGCCGACGACATGGACGTCAACATCACCAAGGAGAAGCAGCAGACCAACATCCGGTCCGCCACCTCCGACAACTTCGAGAAGCTGATCCCGCCGCGCAAGCTCTCGCTCGAGCAGTGCCTGGAGTTCTGCCGCGACGACGAGTGCGTCGAGGTCACCCCGGAGATGATCCGCATCCGCAAGGTCGTCCTGGACGCCAACGAGCGCGCGAAGACCGCCTCGCGGGCCCGCAAGGCCAACAAGTAACCAGCTCCACCGAGGCCTCCTGAGCCGAGGGCCGCACCGGACATCACCGGAGCGGCCCTCGGCTCGCCGCATTTCCCGCCCACCCACTCGGGCTGGGGAGGCGCTCGACGCCACGGGCTCGAGGTGCAGGTACGGCGCGACGAGGCTCGCGCTGCTCACCGAGCCAGCCGTCCCCGGCCGAGGCCTTCACGACGTACGCCGCGAGCCCGGGCGCCCGGGCGCAGGGTGCTGCCCGCAGAGACAGCACGAGCCGTCGGCTCGTCCGGAGATCCGGATCAGCCAGCGGCTCGCACTGTCCCTGAGGAGGTTGGGTCTGGGGGGTGGGCTCAGCCCGACAGGCGCGCTCCCGAAGCGGTGTCGAAGACGTGCAGGCCGGTGGGGTCGATGACCAGCCGCACCGGTGCGCCCTTCTGCAGCTGGGGACGTCCCGAGAGGCGGACGACGGCCTGCGCCGGGGTGTTCTCGGGCGTGTGCTCATTGTCGACCATGGCGTAGAGGTACGCGTCCGCACCGAGCTCCTCGACCACCGTCACGGTGACCGGGAGGCCCGGCTCCTCCAGGCTGCCCAGGCGCCAGGCGTCAGGGCGTACGCCGAGGGTCACGTCGCCGGTGGCACGGGAGGCGACGTCGCGGTCGAGGGGGATCTCGTAGCCGCCGATCCAGGCGTGGCCGTCCGCGACCTTGGCGGGGATCAGGTTCATCGCCGGCGAGCCGATGAAGCCCGCCACGAAGAGGTTGACCGGCCGGTCGTAGAGGCCCAGCGGGGTGTCGACCTGCTGGAGCAGCCCGTCCTTCATCACCGCGACGCGGTCCCCCATCGTCATCGCCTCGACCTGGTCGTGGGTGACGTAGACGGTCGTGATGCCGAGGCGCTGCTGCAGGGCGGCGATCTGGGTGCGCGTGGAGACGCGGAGCTTGGCGTCGAGGTTGGACAGCGGCTCGTCCATGCAGAATACCTGCGGCTGACGCACGATCGCACGCCCCATCGCCACCCGCTGCCGCTGGCCGCCCGAGAGCGCCTTGGGCTTGCGGTGGAGATAGTCGGCGAGGTCGAGCAGCTCGGCGGCCTCGGCCACGCGCTTGGCGCGCTCCTCCTTGCCGATCTTGGCCACCTTGAGAGCGAAGCCCATGTTCTCGGCCACGGTCATGTGGGGATAGAGCGCGTAGTTCTGGAACACCATCGCGATGTCGCGGTCCTTGGGCGCCTCGGTCGTGACGTCACGGTCGCCGATGAGGATCCGGCCGGCGTTGACCTCCTCCAGCCCGGCGAGCATCCGCAGCGAGGTCGACTTGCCACATCCGGAGGGTCCGACGAGGACCATGAACTCTCCGTCCTCGATCTCGAGGCACAGGTCGTCGACCGCCGGCCGGTCGGTGCCGGGGTAGCGGCGCTGTGCGTGCTCAAAGGTCACGGTGGCCATGGGGATCCCTTCGGTGCGGAGTCCGTCGCCTGACGTCGCGGGCCGGACATACCTGGTCCTGGCCAAGGTACGACGCCCAATGCGCCACGTCTAGTGGGAGCGCTCCCATCAGGACCAAAGTCCCAATGTCCGGTCATTGACGGTGGTCTCTTGACACCGATTGTGACGGCTGTCATGGTGACAAACGGCGATCAATGGAAGCGCTCCCACACTTCCGTCACTTGACCGCCCGCAACGTCGCCCACCCGGGCGGACGGCACGTGACGGCAGGAGAGCACGGTGTACACGAGGAAGACCGGGCGAGCACGACTCGCCCTCGGAGTGATGATGACGCTGACGTTGGGCGCGACCACCGCAGCCTGCGGCGGCGACAACGACCCGACGGAGTCCGCAGAGCAGAAGAAGCTCTCCAAGGGCGAGACCGTCACCATCACCACCTTCGGCGAGTTCGGCTACGACGCCCTCATCGAGGAGTGGAACAAGGAGAACCCCGACATCCAGGTCGAGCAGACCAAGGTGTCCAAGTGGGACGACTGGAAGGCCGAGGTCACCACCAGCCTGCAGGCCGGTGGCCAGGGACTCCCCGACGTCGTCGCTCTCGAGGGTGACTACATGCCCGCCGTCGTGGCCGCTCCCGACGTCTGGGTCGACCTGGCGCAGGACGAGGTCGAGGGTCGCTGGCTGGAGTTCAAGGAGGCGGGGGCCACCACGGCCGACGACCAACTCCTCGGCTACGCCACCGACGCCGGTCCCGAGGCGATCTGCTACCGCAAGGACCTCTTCGAGGCGGCCGGGCTCCCCAGCGACCGCGAGGAGGTGGCGGCTCGGATGGGCACCTGGGAGGACTACTTCGCCCTCGGCGAGGAGTTCAAGAAGGGTTCCGACGCCCACTTCTACGACGCCAGCGGCTCGATCGCCCAGGCGATGCTGAACCAGGTCGAGTTCCCCTTCGAGACCGCCGACAACGAGGTGGACATCTCGGGTGACGAGCTCGCGAAGATCTACGCCGACGTCACCGCGCACAAGGACCTGGGCAGCAAAGCCGTCCAGTGGAGCCCGGACTGGACCTCCGCGTTCAAGAAGCCCGGCATCGCGACCATCGCCTGCCCCGGCTGGATGCGCGCCAACATCAAGACCAACACCGGTGACCCGGCTCCCGCCGGCGTCGTCTGGGACATCGCCGACGCCTTCCCCGGCGGCGGCGGCAACTGGGGCGGCTCCTACCTGTCGATCCCCAAGGTCTCGACCCACCAGGCCGAGGCCAAGGAATTCATCACCTGGATCACCGCTCCCGACCAGCAGGCGAAGGTCTTCCAGGTGACCGGCAACTTCCCGTCGCAGGTCGAGGCCCTCGAGGACGAGAGCGTCCTCAACGCCACCGACGAGTACTTCAACAACGCCCCGGCCGGCGAGATCTTCTCCAACCGCGCCGCGGCGATCACGGTCATCCCGCACCACGGCCCGCTGTACTCGGACATCCTCCAGAAGTTCCAGGACGCCATCAACCGCGTCGACCAGGGCACCGACCCTGACAAGTCCTGGAAGAGCTTCGAGCAGGACGTCGCCTCGCTCCAGTGATCCACTAGCTCGGCCCGCCGGGCCGCTCGGAACTCTCCACGGGCGGCCCGGCACCCCCCCGAACGATCCGAAAGACCCGGACGACCCGCACGCTGATGTGAAATCCCAGGACCCCAGGAAGGGCGCCGATGCTCACCGACGAACGATCAGGCCCCGGCGCCGACACCACCGAGTCCGCCCGTACGGCGACCGCGATCCAAGCGCCGGACCGAGCCCGTCTGCGCCGCCAGCGCCGATCGCGCTTCGACCTCAAGGTCTCGCCCTACCTCTACATCTCGCCGTTCTTCATCCTCTTCGCCATCGTCGGGCTGTTCCCGCTGCTCTACACCGGCTACCTGTCGGTGCACGACTGGGACAAGCTCTACCGCCAGCGCGGCGAGTTCAGCGGCCTCGAGAACTTCGAGTTCGTCCTCGGCGACCCGATCTTCCAGAAGGCGCTGGTCAACACCTTCAGCATCTTCTTGATGTCGTCGGTGCCCCAGGTCATCCTCGCGGTCACGATCGCGGCGCTGCTCGACAACCGACTGCGCGCCGCCACCTTCTGGCGGATGAGCGTGCTGCTGCCGTTCGTCGTCGCGCCGGCCGCCGCCGCCCTGATCTTCGGCAGCCTCTTCGCCGACCAGTCGGGCCTGATCAACGCCGCGCTCCGCGAGATCGGCCTCGAGCCCATCCGTTGGCACGTCGACCGGCTGTGGAGCCACTTCGCGATCTCGAGCATGGTCAACTGGCGCTGGACCGGCTACAACACCCTGATCTTTCTGGCGGCCATGCAGGCCGTGCCCCGGGACCTCTACGAGTCCGCCGCCCTCGACGGCGCGGGCCGGGTGCGCCAGTTCTGGTCGGTCACGCTGCCGATGATCCGTCCGACGATGGTCTTCGTCATCGTCACCAGCACCATCGGCGGCCTGCAGATCTTCACCGAGCCCCGCCTCTTCGACGACTCCATGAGCCGCGAGGGCGGTGCCGACCACCAGTACATGACCCTGGCGCTCTACATCTACGACCGCGGCATCGTCGACGGCTTCTACGGCCGTGCCTCGGCGGCGGCCTGGGTGCTCTTCCTGATCATCGTCGGGATCGCCCTGCTCAACTTCGCTCTGACCCGCTACTTCACCAGGAAGTCCGCATGAGCTCGCGCAAGCTGGTTGACCGCCCCGGGTGGGTCGTCTACGGCCTCCTCGCCGCCTTCGTCATCGGTTCGGCCCTGCCGCTCTACTGGTCCTTCGTGATCGGCTCGCACACCAAGGCCGAGGCGATGGAGATGCCCCCGCCCCTCATCCCGGGCGGCCACTTCCTGGACAACGCCGGGCGCGTGTTCGACACCATCGAGTTCTGGCAGGCCCTGGTCAACAGCATGATCGTGTCGACCGCCTGCGCGGTGTCGGTCGTGTTCTTCTCGACGCTCGCCGGCTACAGCTTCGCCAAGCTGAAGTTCCGCGGCTCCAACACGCTGATGGGCTTCGTCATCCTGACGATGGCGGTCCCGACCCAGCTGGCGATCGTGCCGCTGTTCATCATCGTCACCGACTACGGGCTCTACGACACGCTGACCGCAGTCGCCCTGCCCACCCTCGTCACGGCGTTCGGCGTGTTCTTCATGCGCCAGTACCTCCTCGACGCGATCCCCGACGAGCTGATCGAGGCGGCGCGCGTCGACGGCGCCTCGATGCTGCGCACCTTCTGGACCGTGGCCGTCCCCGCCGCCCGACCGGCGATGGCGATCCTGTTCCTCTTCACCTTCATGACGGTGTGGACCGACTACATGTGGCCGCTCGTCGCGTTGAAGGACAACCAGACCCTCCAGGTCGCGCTGGACGAGCTGGCCATCACCGGCCAGGGCCAGACGACCGACTATGCACTCGTCCTCGCCGGCACCGGGCTCGCCACGATCCCGCTGCTGATCTTGTTCATCCTCTCCGGCCGCCAGCTGGTCGCCGGCATCATGCAAGGAGCCGTGAAGGGATGACCTCCCCTCTCACCACCCCCATCACCAGCCCCACCACCGACCCCGCCGGCCGACTGGTCTTCCCGCCCGACTTCCTCTGGGGCGCCGCGACCGCGGCGTACCAGATCGAGGGCGCCGCTGCCGAGGACGGCCGCACGCCGTCGATCTGGGACACCTTCGCCCGCGTCCCCGGCGCCGTGCTCAACGGCGACACCGGCGACGTGGCCTGCGACCACTACCACCGCGTCCCCAAGGACGTCGCGCTGATGCGCTCGCTGAACCTCAACGCCTACCGGTTCTCCACCGCGTGGCCGCGGGTCCGCCCCGACGCCGGCGCCCCCAACCAGGCCGGCATCGACTTCTACGCCCGCCTCGTCGACGAGCTGCTCGACAACGGCATCACCCCCTGGATCACGCTCTACCACTGGGACCTGCCGCAGGTGCTGGAGGAGGCCGGCGGCTGGACCAACCGCGACACCGCCTACCGCTTCGCGGAGTATGCCCTGACGCTGTACGACGCACTCGGCGACCGCGTCCCCTACTGGACCACGATGAACGAGCCGTGGTGCTCGGCGTTCCTCGGCTACACCGGCGGTCAGCACGCCCCCGGCCGCCAGGAGAACGTGGCGGGGGTCGTCGCCGCCCACCACCTGATGCTCGGGCACGGGCTCGTCGTCGACGAGCTGCGCCGGCGCAGCACCACCTCGAAGCTCGGGATCACGCTCAACCTGACCGTGGCCGAGCCCTTCGACCCGGCCGAGCCCGCGGACGTCGACGCGGCCCGCCGCGTGGACGGGTTCTTCAACCGGGTCTTCCTCGAGCCGATCTTCCACGGCCGCTACGCCGACGACCTGGCCGGCGACACCGACGGCATGACCTTCGACGGCAAGCAGTGGCAGGACTTCGTCCAGGACGGGGACCTCGCGCTGATCAGCGCCCCGCTCGACGTCCTGGGCGTGAACTACTACCACGGTGACGGCGCCAGCGGACGCCCCGTCGAGGACGAGGCGCAGGTGCTCGGCTCCCGCATCGAGCACGCGCCGCGACCGGTCACCACACCCTTCCCGGGCTGCGACGACGTCAGCTTCCTGCGGCGCGGGCTGCCGGTGACGGGGATGGACTGGGAGGTGCAGCCCGAGGGGCTGACCCGCCTGCTGGTCCGGCTGCGCGACGACTACGCCGTGCCGACGATCCACATCACCGAGAACGGCGCGGCGTACGACGACGAGGTCGGCCCGGACGGGATCGTCGACGACCAGGATCGGCTCGCGTTCATCGACGCGCACCTGCGCGCCACCCACGACGCCATCGAGCAGGGCGTCGACGTGAACGGCTACTTCGCGTGGTCGCTGATGGACAACTACGAGTGGGCCTACGGCTACGAGCAGCGCTTCGGGATCGTGCACGTGGACTACGACACCCAGGTGCGGACGCCCAAGGCGAGCGCACGCTGGTATGCCGAGGCCGCCCGCGCCGGGAGCCTGCCCGGGACATCCACCGCGAACGCGGACTGAGGCCAGTACCGTGACGTCGATGAACGGGACCGGGCGCCACCACGTCGTGTCCACCTCTCCGACCCTGGACGAGGTGGCGCGCGTCGCTGGCGTGTCCCGGGCGACGGCGTCACGGGCGGTCAACGGCGGGGATCGGGTCAGCCCCCGGGCACAGAGCGCGGTCGAGGCGGCGGTGCGGACGCTGGGCTACGTCCCCAACCGGGCCGCGCGCAGCCTCGTCACGCGACGTACCGACTCGGTGGCGATCGTCGTGCCCGAGCCGGACGACCGTGTCTTCTCCGACCCGTTCTTCGCCGCGACCCTGCGGGGGGTCACCCACGTGCTCGCCGAGCGCGACCTGCAGCTGCTGCTGCTGCTCGCCCGGGCCGGCGCGGAGAAGGAGCGCACCCTGCGCTACCTCAGCAACCGGCACGTCGACGGCGCGATCGTGGTCTCCCACCACCGTGACGACGGGCTCGCCGACCACCTCGCCGCCATCAACCTGCCGTGCGTCTTCGGAGGTCGGCCCTGGACCGGCGGCGACAAGGTCGCCTACGTCGACGTCGACAACCTCGCGGGCGAGCGGGAGGCGACCGAGGTGCTCATCGCCCGCGGCTGCCGCCGGATCGCCACCATCGCCGGGCCGGCCGACATGACCGCCTCGCAGGACCGCCTCCAGGGCTGGTGCATGGCGATGCGGGCGGCCGGACTGCCCGACGACGCGATCGAGCACGGCGACTTCACCGAGGCCGGCGGGGAGCGGGCGGCGCGCGCGCTGCTCAACTCCCACCCCGACCTCGACGGGATCGTCGCCGCCTCCGACCTGATGGCCCAGGGGGCCCTCAAGGTGCTCGCCGAGCACGGGCGGCGGGTGCCGGACGACGTGGCGGTGATCGGGTACGACGATCTCGGCGTCGCCGAGCGGACCACCCCCCCGCTGACCACGATGCGCAACCCGATCCAGGAGATGGCCGAGCGCGCCACCCGGCTGCTGCTCGAGCAGATCGACGGCGACCGGGCCGGCCGGCCGATGCGGGTCGTCATCCAGCCGCAGCTGGTGCGGCGCGAGAGCAGCTGAGCCGCTCACCGCTGGGGTTTCAAGAGTTTCTGG
>NZ_BAAHCI010000015.1:0-127718 GCF_054775955.1 Nocardioides pacificus | reverse complement strand
AGGGTCGTGTGCCTGAGGACGCGCTATCTCGCGTGCCCAGGCACACGACCCCAGGGGTCCGTGTCCACTCTTTTCCGGGTCAGGCGGGCGGGACCGGTGCGCCGCTCGCCGCCCGCTGCTCGCGCAGCGTCGGCGCGAGCGCGACCAGCCCGAGCGCGGGGAGGGCCGCCAGCAGCAGCAGGGCCCACGCCATCCCCCACACGTCGCCCAGCCCGCCGACCACGGCCGAGCCGACGCTTCCGCCGACCAGGAACAGCAGCGTGGCGACGCCCAGTGCCACCCCGCGCACGTGCTCGTGGACGGCGTCGCCGACCGCGGCGCTGAGCGCGGGCTGACCGAGCCCGAAGGCGACGGTCACCAGACCGACGGCCAGCAGGAGTACGGCGGCCGCGACGCCCGGCAGCGGCTCGACCACGGCGGCGCCCCCGGCCGCGACGAGCAGGGCCAGCGAGGCGCCGATGCCCGAGCGGCGCAGCGCGGCGGCGGCACCGATCCGGGTGAGCAAGGGGCCGGCGATCCGAGGCGTCAGCAGCGCGATCCCGGCGCTCGGCAGCAGCAGGAGCCCGACCTGCCACGCCTCCCAGCCGTGGCCGACCAGCACGGCGGGGACCGCGATCAGCATCGCGAACCACGCGCCCGGGATGGCGGCCGCGGCCAGCGCGCTGCGCACCACCACGGAGTTGCCGATCACTGCGCGGGGCAGGAAGCCGTGCGGGTGACGACGGACCCGCAGCGCCACCGCCGGGGTGCCCAGCAGCAGGAGCAGCGCGCCCGCGGCCGCGACCACGAGCCCGGTGGACGGCGACTGCACCAGCAGCACGAGTCCGGCAGCGGTGCCGGCGACCGCGATCGCCCCGAGCACGTCGAGCCGCGCTCCGGTGCCGTCGTTGTGCAGCGTGTGCCACAGCATGGGGATGATCAGCAGGCCCAGCACCGGGAGCGCCATCACCGCACGCCACCCGAAGGCCGCCTCGACGAGCCCCCCGGCCAGCGGTCCGGCACAGCTCAGCGCGGCCGCCACGCCCGCGAGACGCCCGAGCGCGAGGCCGCGCACCGCCCCGTCGTACCGCTGGGAGAGCATGGCCACTCCCAGCGTCGGGACCGCGGCCGCGCCGGCGCCCTGGAAGAGGCGGGCGACGAGCAGGACGGGGTACGACGGGGCGAACGCCGCGACGATCGCGCCGGCCGTCATCAGCCCGACCCCGAAGACGAGCGGTAGGCGCACCCCGACCAGGTCCGAGACCCGGCCGTAGACCGCCGTGGTCACCGCCAGCGTCAGCGCGTAGAGGCTGATCGCCCACGCGCTCTGACCGATCGTCACCCCCAGGTCGTCGGCCATCAGCGGCAGCGCGATCGCCGCCGACGACGAGCCCAGCCCGGCGAACCCGAACAGCAGCCCCAGCAGCACCGACACCTTGCGGGAGTCGTCGCGGGCAGGGGAGGTCATGCGCGGCACAACCAGCAACACCCCACCCCCATTCCCGCGACCCGTCAGAAGATCTCGCCGACCCGTCCCCAAGTTCGCACGACCCGTCAGAAAGTTCGCATGACCCGTCACATACTTCGCGGTGGGTCGGCACCATGGGGCCATGACCCGGCCGATCCTGCTCGACTGCGACACGGGGACCGACGACGCCGTCGCGATCGTGCTCGCGGCGCTGCACCCGGACCTCGACCTGCGCGGCGTCACCACCGTGTGGGGCAACCATCCGCTCGCGCGGACCAGCGACAACACGCTGCGGGTGCTGGACCTCGTCGGCCGGCCCGATGTCCCGGTGCACGCGGGCCTCGCCGCGCCGTACGCACCCTGTCAGGCGCCGCCACCGCTCCCCGGCCCGGACGACGCGCTGCGACTGCCCGCCCCCTCGCGATCGGTGGGCGCGGCGGATGCTGTGGAGTGGCTGGTCGAGACGCCGCGCGCGGCGACCGAGCCGATCACCTGGGTCGCCACCGGCCCGCTGTCCAACGTCGCCGCGACCCTCGCCGCGGACCCGGGCGTCGTCGAGGCGGTCGACGAGCTGGTGGTGATGGGCGGGGCACACGCGCACGGCAACGTCACCGCCAGCGCCGAGACCAACGTCTGGCGCGACCCGCTCGCCGCCGCGGCCGTCTGCGGCGCCGGGTTCGCTCGGCTGGTGCTGGTCCCGCTCGACGCGACGCTCGTGGCGACGGTGCCCGTGTCGCTGTGCCACGAGCTGAGGGCAGGTACGGCGGTCGCGGGCGCGGTGGCGGGGTTGGTCGAGGAGCGGATCCAGCGGTACGCCGGGTCTCCGCACCTGCGTCCGGACGACAGGGACGGTCGCGCCGGCCCCGTCCATGACGCGCTGGCGCTCGCCTATCTCCTCGATCCGGCGGTGGTGACGCTCGAGCCGGCGTACGTCGAGGTGGAGACGAACGGGCGACTCACGACCGGGCGCACGGTGATGGACTTCCGCGGGGTCGGGTCCGAGACGCCGAACGCACTGGTCGCCGTCGACGCCGACCGCGAGCGCTTCCACGCCGTACTGCGTGCGACGCTGCTGGGGGCGACCTGAGGATCTTGTGACGGGTCACGCGGATCTTCTGCCGGGTCGACGTGATCTTGTGACGGGTCGGCGTGGGGGGCGTGTCTAGGCTGACCGGGCGTCACGAGAGCGGAGCGATGATGACGATGAATCACCCCGAGAGCCACCCTGACCTGCCGGCCCACCCCGACCTGCCGGCCCACCCCGATCTGCCGGCCCACCCTGACCTGCCGGCCCTGCCCGACCTGCCGAACCTGCGCGACCTCGGGGGGCTGCGGACGGCGACGGGGCGGCGTACCCGCAGCGGCGTGCTCTATCGCAGCGCGTCGACCTCGTTCGTGGACGAGGCGCAGGCGCGGGTGCTGGTGGAGGAGCTGGGCATCCGGCTGCGGGTGGACCTGCGCAGCGCCGTCGAGGTGCGCGAGTCGACGAACCCGCACCTCGGGGCCCTCGAGCGTCGGGTCGCCCACCTGCCGCTGCAGGCGGGCGGGGTGTGGGAGCACGACCCGACGTCGGCGGATCCGGCGCAGCGGGTGTCGAGCCACTACCTGCGCTACCTCGACCACTCCGCCGAGTCCGTCACGGGGTTCGTCCGGCTCCTCGTCGAGCAGGACAACATCCCCGCACTGGTGCACTGCACGGCCGGCAAGGACCGCACCGGCGTGGCGCTGGCCCTCGTGCTGTCCGCGGTGGGCGTGGAGGACGACGAGATCGTCGCCGACTATGCCCGCACCCGCGACCACCTCGACGCGATCTTCGGCCGGATCCGCGCGCTGCCGGCCTACGAGGAGCGGCTGGCGGCGCTTCCGGAGGAGTCGCTCACCGCGGAGCCGGCGAGCATGGAGCGCTTCCTCGAGCGGCTGACCACGGCGCACGGGGGCGCCCGGGAATACCTGCGCGGTGCCGGCCTGGTCGACGCGGAGATCGAGCGGCTCGGCGACGTGCTGCTGGAGGGCTGACTCAGACCGGCCGGCCGCGGTCCACCGCCGCGATGGCGATGCCCGAATACGCGGCGGCGACGAACAGGATGCCCGCGTTCTCCGAGCCGTCCGGGAGCAGACCCGCTATCGGCAGCAGTGCGATGTGCGCCAGCAGCGCGAGCGGGATCCACACAGCGACGACGCCGGCGCGCAGCAGCGCCACCGCGAGCAGCAGCTCTCCGATGTAGAACGCTGCCACCCAGCCGATGAGGAAGATGACCAGCCCGAGGTTCTCGGAGGCCTCCGACAGCCGGTCCGCGCGCACCGCGTCGCTGAGCACGAGCGCCCGGAAGAAGACCAGCACCATCGCGTAGCCCGCCACCCCGACATAGCCGATGGAGAGCACCAGGACGCTCGCGATCGCCGTGCGTTGCCCCCGGCTCCCGAAGAGCGTGAGCACCGTCGGCAGCCCGAGGATCAGCGTGACCGCGGCGAGGAAGTACATCACCGCCACGGCCATCCATCGGCCGTCCTGGGCCTCGATCAGCCGCAGGGTCTGCGTCGCCGTCTCCCCCGCCGGCGTCAGGAAGGTGCCGAGCACGAGCGCCATCGCCCCGGTGACGAGCATCGCCGCCGACACGGGCACCCAGTCGACTCGCATGCTGACACCGTAGGTCTGCGGGTGGGCTTTGCCGACCATTTCGGGCAGCTGCTCCCCCAACCTTGGTCAGGCCGGGACGAGAGCGGCCCTCCCGTGAGCGGCGAACTCCGCCTCGAGCCCCGCGCGGGCGGCCTCGTCGAGCGCGACGTACTCGCTGGTGCGGCCCACCCGGACCCACACCGGGTCGCCGGTGACCCAGGCGGAGGCGCGCAGCGGCGCCTTGTCGACCTTGTTGCTGCCGGTGAGGGGTACGGCGCCGACGACGCGCACGAACGACGGCCACCACTTCGCGCCCAGGTCGGGCTGGGCCGCGAGGAACGCCCCGAACGCCGCCGGGTCGAAGTCGACGCCGTCCGCCAGCTCGAGCGCGCACATCACCCGGTCCCCCGTGGCCGGATCCGGTACGGCGTACACCGGCGCGGCCTGGACGCCACCGAAGCGCTGGAGCAGCCGCTCGACGGGGGCGGCAGCGAAGTTCTCCGAGTCCACGCGCAGCCTGTCCGAGGAGCGCCCGGCGAACCAGAACCACCCGTCGGCGTCGCGGTAGGCCAGGTCGCCGGCCCAGAAGTCGTCGCCCCGCACCCGCTCGGCCATCGCGCCGGGGTTGGCCCAGTAGCCCTCGAAGGTGTGCGCCAGCCCGACGCCGACCAGCTGGCCCACCGCCTCGGGGTTCGTCAGCCGGCCTGCCTCGTCGAAGACCGCGCGCGGGCACTCGTGCCCGGTCGCCTCGTCCAGCACGCGCACGTCGGCGTCGCCGGCCGGCTTGCCCAAGGACCCGGGCGGCGTGTCGGGGGTCCGGTTGATCCGGAACACGCCCTCGCTCATGCCGTAGCCCTCCTGCACCACGCACCCGAACCGCTCCGCGAACCGCGTCACGTCGGCCTCCGAGGCCTCGGTGCCGTAGGCGAGGCACAGCGTGGACGTCCGGTCGCGAGGGTCCTCGGGCCGACTCAGCACGTAGGACAGCGCCCGTCCGACGTAGTTGACGTACGTCGCGCCGAGGCGGTGCACGTCGTCGGAGAACCGGCTGGCCGAGAACCGCCGCGCCAGGCCGACCCGGGCGCCGACCGCCATCGCCGGGGCGAGGTTCATCATCACCGCGTTGCCGTGGAACAGCGGCATCATCAGGTAGGTCACCGAGTCCCGCCTCAGCTCGATGCGTCCCACGATCGCCTGGGTGAGCCGACCGAGCCGCCCCTGCCCGACGATCACCGCCTTGGGGGCGCCGGTGGACCCGGAGCTGAAGAGGAGCAGCGCGATGTCGTCGGGGGTGGGGGTCGTCGCCGGCAGGGCCGCGCCGCGGTGCGGCGCCAGCCACGCGTCGTACGACGGGGTGTCGAGGACGTGGACGCGCTCGTCGGGTACGCCGTGGTCGTGCCCCGACGACTGGCCCCGCACGAGGTGGGCGAGGCGCTCCTCGGTGACGATCAGGTCGACGTCGGCGTGGCGGATGTCGACGGCGAGCTCGGCGGCGCTGCGGCTGGAGTTGATGCCGACGACGACCGCGCCCGCGAGCGAGCCGGCGCCGATCCAGAAGACGAAGTCGGGGACGTTCTCGAGCAGCACGCCGACGTGGACCTGGCGTCCCTCCGGGCGCGGCACCGCCGCGACGAGGGCGGCGGCCCGGTCCGCGGACTCCTGCACCACCTCGCCCCAGGTCCACGCGCGGTCCTCGAACACCAGGCCGACCGCGTCGTCCCCGGCCCGGCTGCGCACGATGTCGGCGAAGGTCTCCACGCCGACATCCGACCAGCCCGGGCGGCGTGAGGTGCCCGAGTCTCCCGCTGACCGGGAGACTGCCGGACGCGCGCGGGGCCGAACGGCGACCGTGCCGTCATGAGCTCCCGCACCGACTCCCTCCGCCGCCGGTCCAGCGGCATCGCCTCGACCCCCGAGCAGGTCGCGGTCCAGGACGCCGTGCGCGCCTTCGCCCGCTCCGCCCAGGTGATCGAGGCCGCCCGCGACGAGTCGGCCGAGGCCTGGCGCAAGATCTGGCCCGGCCTGGCCGAGCTGGGGATGTTCGCGGTGACGGTGCCCGAGGAGCACGGCGGCGCCGAGGCCGACCTCGTCGACCTGGCGGTGATGGTCGAGCAGGCCGGGGTCGAGGGCGTGCCCGGGCCGGTCGTGCCCACCGCCGCGGCCGCCCACCTGCTCGGTCGCGTCACGCTGCCGGACGGTGCCGCGGCCGAGGCCCGCGACGCGGTGCTGGCCGGGGACCTGACGGTGGCGATCACGCGCCCCGGGCTCGCCCCCCTCGCTGGGGACGACGGTCGGCTGACCGGCGACCTGGGGGCCGTCGCCGGCGCCACCGCCGACGCCGCGCTGCTGGTCCCCGCACAGGTCGACGGCCGCCGCACGTGGTGCCTGGTGCTGCCCGGCGCCGGAGTGTCGGTCACGCCCCTGGACGGTCTCGACGTGGCGACGCCGCTCGCGACCGTCACGCTCGACGGCGCGCCCGCCCTGTCGTTGGGCGGGCCGGCGAACGGGCTGGCCGAGCACGAGGTGGAGGACACCCACCTGCTCGTCGCCGCGGCGCTGGCCGCCGGGATCGCCGGACGCACGCTCGAGGTCGCCGCGTCGTACGCCGCGCTGCGTGAGCAGTTCGGGCGCCCCATCGGCTCCTTCCAGGCGATCAAGCACCTGTGCGCGGAGATGCTGTGCCGCGCCGAGCAGGCCCGGGTGGCGGCGTGGGACGCGTCGGTCGCGGAGCCCGCCGAGCGCTCGCTGGCCGTCGCGGTCGCCGGTGCGATCGCGCTGGACGCGGCCGTCGACAACGCCAAGGACTGCATCCAGGTGCTGGGCGGGATCGGCTACACCTGGGAGCACGACGCCCACCTGTTCCTGCGCCGCGCGCTGGTGCTGCGCCAGACGCTCGGCGGCTCGGCGCACTGGCGGGCCCGGGTGGCGCAGCTGGTGCGGGCCGGCGAGCGGCGCCACCTCGGGGTGGAGCTGGGCGAGGTGGAGAGCCGCCGTGAGGAGGTACGACGCGCGGTCGCGCTGCTGGTCGGGATGGAGGGGCGCGAGCTCCGAGCGGCGCTGGCCGAGTCCGGCCTCTACGCGCCGCACTGGCCCGCGCCGTACGGCATGGACGCGGGACCCGCTCTCCAGGTGCTCGTCGCGCAGGAGCTCGAGCGCGCCGGGGTGTCGCGCCCCGACCTGGTGATCGGCTGGTGGGCGATGCCGACGATCCTGGCAGGCGGGACCCCCGAGCAGGTCGAGCGGTTCGCGATGCCGACCCTGCGCGGGGACGTCGCGTGGTGCCAGCTGTTCAGCGAGCCGGGGGCCGGCTCCGACCTGGCGTCGCTGTCGACGAGCGCCACGCGCGTCGACGGCGGCTGGTCGCTGTCGGGACAGAAGGTGTGGACCTCCGCCGCCGTCACGGCCGACTGGGGCATCTGCCTGGCGCGCACCGACAAGGACGCCCCCAAGCACAAGGGCATCACCTACTTCCTCGTCGACATGCGCACGCCCGGGCTCGACGTACGCCCGCTGCGCGAGATCACCGGCGAGGCGCTCTTCAACGAGGTCTTCCTCGACGACGTCTTCGTGCCCGACGACTGCGTGGTCGGCGAGGTCGACGACGGCTGGCGCCTGGCACGCACCACGCTGGCCAACGAGCGGGTGGAGATGGGTGGCAGCTCGTCGATGGGCAGCGGCACCGAGGAGCTCGTCGCCCGCGCCGCCGCGCACACCGGCGAGCTCGTCGACGACCGGCTCGGGCACCTGGTCGCGCAGACGATGTCGACGGCGCTGCTCGGGCACCGGGCACTGCTGGCGCAGATCGGTGGTGGGCAGCCGGGGGCTGAGTCGTCGGTGCAGAAGATCGTCGGGGTGCGGGCCCGGCAGGACGCGGCCGAGCTGTCGCTGGAGCTGGTCGGCGACGAGGGCCTGGTCCGCGGGCCGGTGAGCCGGGAGATGCTGAGCGCTCGGGCGCACTCGATCGCGGGCGGGTCGAGCCAGATCCTGCTGTCGCTGATCGGCGAGCGGATCCTGGGACTGCCCCGCTGACCCGCGGCTGAGCCCTGCCGCCGCGACTGAGTGGGACGACTTGCGCGGGTGGCGCGTCGGGCTGGTGCAGACTCCGAGCCATGCGCCTCGACATCCAGCTGGACGCCCGCCCCGACCAGGCGGCCGAGCGGGCCCGACACCTGGCGGCGACGGGCGTGGACGGGCTGTTCACCTTCGAGGGACCGCACGATGTCTTCCTCCCGCTGGCGGCCGCGGCGCCCGTCACGCGCGACGTACAGCTGATGACCAACGTGGCGATCGCGTTCCCCCGCTCGCCCATGCACCTGGCGCACACGGCGTACGACCTGCAGCTGATGTCCGGCGGCCGCTTCCACCTCGGCCTGGGCTCGCAGATCAAGCCGCACATCGAGAACCGGTACGGCGCCACGTGGGTGCGCCCCGCCGCCCGGATGCGCGAGATCGTGCTGGCCGTCAAGGCGATCCTCAACTCGTGGCAGGACGGGACCAAGCTCGACTTCCGCGGCGAGTTCACCCGTCACACGCTGATGCCCCCGACGTTCGTGCCCGGGCCGAACCCGTACGGCGTGCCGCCCGTGCTGATGGGCGCGCTCGGCCCGGTGATGACCCGGACGGCCGCCGAGGTGGCCGACGGGCTGCTGGTGATGCCGTTCCACAGCTACAAGCACTTCCGCGAGCGGACGCTGCCCGCGGTCGAGGAGGGGCTGGCCCGCGCCTCGCGCTCCCGCGACGAGCTGGCGATCGTGCCGCAGGTGATCACGGCGATGGGCCGCACCCCCGCCGAGATCGAGGCGGCGTCGGTGGGGGTGCGCGGGCTGCTCGCGTTCTACGGCTCGACCCCGGCCTATCTCCCCGTGCTCGAGGTCGAGGGCTGGGAGGGCGTGCAACCGGAGCTCAACCGGCTCTCGAAGACCGGTGACATCGCCGCGATGATGGAGCTGATCACCGACGAGATGCTCGAGACGCTCGCCGTACGCGGCACCCCCGAGCAGTGCGCCGCCGAGATCCACCGCCGCTTCGGCGACGTCGCCGAGCGCGTCTGCGCCTACTTCCCCGGCTCCGACCCGGACCAGGAGCACATCGCAGCCCTAGCCGAAGCCCTCCACCAGACCTGAGCAGGCGCAAACGCTGCGCCGTACGCCGCCGAGTCGGCGCGAACGCACGCCGTACGACGAGCCGCGGCGCCGCGTTCTCCACAGGCCGTCGATGCCCACTGGTGCGAACCGGCCGGCCGCCGCAGGATCCCGGCATGGGAGAACCCGTCCTCGCCCCCACCCCCGCCGGCTTCGGTGCGGCGCTGGTCGCGGTCATCGCCGACCAGGCCGGAGTCATCGCGCGCCGTCAGGTCCTCGAGGCGGGCGGACACGACCACGACATCGCCCGCAGGCTCCGCCGCCGTGAGTGGGCGCCGCTGCTGCCCGGCGTCTACGTCGACCACACCGGCGCGCCCACGTGGCTGCAGCGGGCCTGGGCGGGAGTGCTGTTCCACTCCCCCGCGGCGCTCGCCGGAGTCTCGGCCCTGCGCGCCGCGGCCGGGCCAGGCTGGCGTCACCACGACGAGCAGGCGCCGATCCACCTCGCCGTGACCGAGGAGCGCCGGCTGGTGGTGGCGGACGGCTACCGGCTCACCCGCTATCGCCATCTCGACGACCGCGTGCTCTGGAACACCGGCCCACCGCGCGTCCGCGTCGAGGAGGCCGCGCTCGATGTCGCCGGGGCGGCGGCCACTGAGCTCGAGGCGATCGCCGGGCTGGCTGACCTGTGCCAGTCCCGCTGGACGACGCCGGTACGGCTGCGTATCGCCCTCGAGGGCCGCCGCCGTTTGCGGCGTCGGCGCTGGCTGGACTCGGTGTTGCGCGACCTGGCGGACGGCACCTGCTCGGTCCTCGAGCACAGCTATCTCCACCGCGTCGAGCGCGCCCACGGCCTGCCCCGCGGCTCGCGCCAGGTCCGCTCCACTCAGCCCGGCGGTCAAGGGGTTGTCCGCGACGTGGAGTACGACGCGTGGGGGCTCATCGTGGAGCTGGACGGTCGACTCTTCCACGACCTGGCTCGACAGCGAGACCGCGACCTCGAGCGAGACCTCGCCGCCGCCCTCACCGGAAGGGCCACCGTGCGCCTTGGCTGGGGTCAGGTGCACGATCGCTCCTGCGCGACCGCCGGTCGGATCGCCGCGTTGCTGCAGTCGCGCGGCTGGCCGGGGTCGGGGCGTCCGTGCGGGCCGGGCTGTCCGGTGGGCGCCGCTACCCCCAGGTAACTGGAGGTCCTCGCGCACCAGGTGGCCGAACATCTCCAGTTACCTGCCGGTCATCCCGCACGCCCGTCAAGATGCGCCGACTCGGCCGTCAACTTGCGCCGACTCGGCGGGCTGGGGGCTGGGCTGGTCGGCGGCCGGACCGGCGCTGAGATGCCGTCCCGAGGTCCGCCGCCAGCGTTCGATCGCCCGGCCCTACCCGCTACCCCCAGGTAACTGGAGGTCCTCACGCACCAGGTGGCCGAACATCTCCAGTTACCTGGCGGTCATCCCGCACGCCCGTCAAGATGCGCCGACTCGGCCGTCAACTTGCGCCGACTCGGCGGGCTGGGGGCTGGGCTTGGCTGGGCTGGGCTGGGTGAGGTTAGGCCTCGAGCATGCGCTGGACATGGCCCAGGAGGTCGGGGTAGCGGAGCAGGTGGGCGCCGCCGTTGAGGTCGAGGACCTCGCCCGTGAGCCACTGGGCGCGGGCCAGGAAGACGACGGCCTCGGCGATCTCGTCGGGGGCGCCGGCGCGGCCGAGCGGGGTGTTGGCGACGTAGTCCTCACGCACGCCGGGGATGTCCATCGAGCCCTCGGTGAGCGCGGTCATCACGAGGCCGGGCGCGATCGCGTTGACGCGGATGCCGCGCGGGCCGAGCTCGAGGGCGGCGACCTCGGTGAGCATCGAGACGCCCGCCTTGGAGGTGCAGTAGGCGACCATCCCGGCCGCGGGCTGGCGCGCGTTGAGGCTGCTGAGCAGCGTGATCGACCCACCGCTGGTCATCCGCCGGGCGGCGTGCTTGACCACCAGGAAGGAGCCGGTGAGGTTCACGTCGATCAGCCCGCGGAACTCCTCCACCGGGAGGTCGGTCACCGACCCGAGCCCGCCGTACCCGGCGGTGTTGACCACGACGTCGAGCCGACCGCAGCGCTCTACGACCGCGTCGAACAACCCCTCGACGCCCGCCTCGTCGGAGACGTCGACCCCCACCCCGACGCCGTCGGGCAGAGAGACAGCTACCGCCTGCGCACCGTCGGCATCCCGGTCCGCCACCGTCACCCGATAGCCCTCCGTGGCGAGGGCGACGGCGCTGGCCCGCCCGATCCCGGATGCGCCGCCGACGACCACGGCGACGGGCGCACCGGAAGGGACAGGGGGCACGGCTGATGAAGTCACGGGCGGTCTCCTGATGCGTGTCGAATTGTCTTGACGCCCGTCAACATAGCCCCTAGCGTCGCCCAGCAACAGGGTCAGTTGTGAACTGGCTCACAATCACGCACCGACAGCCAGGAGCCCCCGTGCCCGGACCCACCACTGCAGTCATCGGCGCCGGCATCAGCGGCCTGACCAGCGCCAAGATGCTCAACGACTACGACGTGCCGCACACGGTCTTCGAGATGTCGGACCGGGTGGGCGGCAACTGGGCGTTCGGCAACCCCAACGGGGCGAGCAGCGCCTACCGCTCGCTGCACATCGACACCTCCAAGCACCAGCTGTCGTTCCGCGACTACCCGATGCCCGACGACTACCCCGACTTCCCGCACCACACGCTGATCAAGGACTACCTCGACGGGTACGCCGACGCGTTCGGGCTGCGTGAGCACATCGAGTTCGAGAACGGCGTGGAGCACGCGAAGCGCCTCGACGGCGGCGGCTGGGAGATCCGCGACCAGAGCGGCGAGACCCGCCACTTCGACTTCCTGGTCGTCGGCAACGGCCACCACTGGGACCCCCGCTACGCGACCTTCCCCGGCGAGTTCAGCGGCACCACGATGCACTCGCACCACTACGTCGACCCGCAGTCGCACGACCTGCACGGCAAGCGGATCCTGGTCGTCGGCATCGGCAACTCCTCGGCCGACATCACCGTCGAGCTCTCCTCGCGCACGCTCGGCAACACCGTCGTGCTCTCGACCCGCTCGAGCGCCTGGATCGTGCCGAAGTACATCGCCGGCGCCCCGGCCGACAAGTACTTCAAGACCTACCCCGGCATCCCCTACTCCTGGCAGCGCAAGATGGTCCAGTTCGGCACCCCCAAGATGACCGGCCGCCCCGAGCAGATCGGCCTGCCGACGCCCAACCACAAGTTCTTCGAGGCGCACCCCACCCAGTCGGTCGAGCTGCCGCTGCGCCTGGGCTCCGGCGACGTCACCGCCAAGCCCAACGTGACCCGCCTCGACGGCGAGACCGTGCACTTCGAGGACGGCACCAGTGCCGACTTCGACGTGATCATCTACGCCACCGGCTACAACATCACCTTCCCGTTCTTCGACCCCGACTTCATCTCCGCGCCCGACAACCACATCCCGCTCTACAAGCGGATGTTCAAACCCGGCCTCGACGACCTCGCGTTCGTCGGCTTCGCCCAGTCGACGCCCACGCTGTTCCCGTTCGTGGAGTGCCAGGCCCGCCTGGTCGGGGCGTACGCCGCGGGCCGCTACCGCCTGCCCGACGCGGGCGAGATGGAGCGGGTGATCATCGAGGAGCAGGAGAAGTACACCGGCCACATGCTGCCCACCCCGCGCCACACCCAGCAGGTCGACTACTTCCTCTACGAGCACGACATGCGCACCAAGGAGCTCCCCGCCGGCCTCGAGCGCGCCCAGGCCCAGGGCCCTGCGCTGCTCGAGGGACGAGCCCCCGCCGGGGCAGGCGCGTGACCGGCGCCCTGCAGAGCGACCGCCGCCCGGCCCCGCGCGGCGACGTACGGCGCGCCGCGCTGCTCGAGGCCCTCGACGAGGTGCTCCGGGAGAGCGGCGGCGACCTGGAGCCGGTCAACATCGCCGACATCTCGGCGCGCGCCGGCGTCACCCGGTCGGCGTTCTACTTCTACTTCGAGAACCTCCCGGCCGCCGTGGCCGCGGTCTCCCAGGAGATGTACGACGAGATCCTGTCGGTCACCGACGTGCTGGTCGGGCAGGGCCCGCCCCGCGAGCGGATCACCACGACCATCCACGGCCTCGTCGACATCTGGGACAGGCACCGCCACCTCTACCGGGCGCTGCTCGAGGCCCACCACTCCTCACCCGGCGTCCGGGGCATGTGGGAGACCGGGCGGCGGATGCTCGCCGAGCGGATCGCCGAGATGATCGAGGCCGAGCGGGCCGCCGGCACCGCGCCCCCGGGACCCGACGCCGTACCGCTCGCCACCGTCCTGCTCGACCTCAACGAGAACCTCCTCGAGCGCCTCACCTACGTCGCCGACTCCGATGCGACCGGCCTCGCCGACGCCACCATCGCGATCTGGCTGCGCTCGGTCCACGGCCACCTCGACCCGTCCATCGAAGGGACCCCCCGATGACCCAGCAGCTCTCCCCCTCCCCCGACACGAGCGCCGCCCAGGCCGCGTCGTACACCTCGATCTCCTTCGACTCCCACGGCACCCGCTGCGACGCCTGGCACTTCCCCGCCGCCTCCGACGCCCTCGCCGGGCCCGCCGGGCGGCCGGTCGTGGTGATGGCGCACGGCCTGGGCGGCACCAAGGACTCCGGGCTCGCGCCGTTCGCGCAGGCGCTCGCGGCGGCCGGGCTGGACGTGCTCGCGTTCGACTACCGCGGGTTCGGGGCCAGCGACGGGTCGCCGCGCCAGCTGGTCTCCGCGCAGGGGCAGGTCGAGGACTACCGCGCCGCGATGCAGGCCGCGGCCCGCCTCGACGGGGTCGACCCGAAGCGCCTCGTGCTCTGGGGCGTCTCGCTCGCCGGCGGCCACGTGCTGGCCGCCGGCGCGCACCGCGACGACGTCGCCGCGGTGATCTCGCTGACGCCGCTGGTCGACGGCGTCGCCGCCGGTCGGCTCGCGCTGAAGCACCACAAGCCGACCCAGCTGCTGCGCTCCACCGCGGCCGGGATCCGCGGCAAGGTCGCAGCACGCACCGGGCGCGACCAGGTGCTGATCCCACTGGTGGCGCCACCCGGCGAGCTCGGGGCGCTGACGCTCGACGGCGCACTGGAGGACTACCTCTCGATCGCCGGACCGACGTGGCGCAACGAGATCGACGCGAGCGTGGCGCTCGAGCTCGGCGGTGTACGCCCCGCCAAGCAGGCCGCCGACCTGCGCGCGCCGCTGCTCGTGCAGATCGCGGACTTCGACCGCTCCGCTCCGCCGTACGCCGCGGCGCAGGCGGGCTTCGCGGGGCACGCCGAGGTCCGCCACTACCCGTGCGACCACTTCGACGTGTGGCCGGGCAAGGCGCAGTTCGAGCGGGTCGTGGCGCACCAGGTGGCGTTCCTGCAGAGGAAGCTGGCGCCCTCCCACTGACCGAACGCCGTACGACGCGCGCCGCCCGTCCGCCGCTAGCGTCCGCGGCATGCACTTCGCCGTGATCGCGCCCGTCGAGGCCAACACCACCGCCGACCCGGTCTGGATGTCGGACTTCGCGCGGCACGTGGAGGCGTGCGGGTTCGAGTCGCTGGTGGCGGTGGAGCACGCGGTGGTGATGAGCCGCTACTCCAGCGTCTATCCCTATGCGGCCTCCGGGAAGATGGAGCTCGCCGACGACTGCCTGATCCCCGATCCGCTCGACCTGCTCGCGTTCCTGGCCGGGCAGACCACGACGCTGGGACTGGCGACCGGCGTGCTCGTGCTGCCCAACCACCACCCGGTCGTGCTCGCCAAGCGGCTCGCGACGATCGACGCCCTGTCCGGCGGGCGGCTGCGGCTGGCGGTCGGGATGGGCTGGATGCGCGAGGAGATCGAGGCCTGCGGCGCGCCGTTCGAGACCCGTGGCCGGCGCGCCGACGAGCAGATCGAGGTGCTGCGCAAGCTCTGGTCGGACACCTCCAGCGAGGGCGTCGACCACCACGGCGAGTTCTTCGACTTCGCCGGCGCGATGAGCTATCCCAAGCCGGCCCAGGCCGGCGGCGTGCCGATCCACATCGGCGGCCACTCCCGCGCCGCCGCGCGCCGGGCCGGGCGACTCGGCGACGGGCTCCAGCCGCTGGGGGTCGCCGGCGAGGAGCTGGCGTCGCTCGTCGCCCTGATGCGCGAGGAGGCCGATCGGGCGGGGCGCGACCCGGCTGCGCTCGAGCTCACCCTCGGCCACCTGGTCTCCCGCATCGATCCCGGCCGCGCGGAGAGGCTGGTCGCCCAGGGCGCCACCCGGATCGTGCTGGCGACGTCCCCGACCGCCGACCTGGCCCAGGCCAAGGACGAGCTCTCGGCGTGCGCCCAGCGACTCGGGCTCACCGCGTGAGCGCCCTGTCCGTCGAGGACCGGCTCGACCTGGTCGACCTCGTGCACCGCTATGCCGCGCGCGTCGACGACCGCGACGCCGCCGGCGTGGGCGCCCTCTTCACCGACGACGGCGTGCTCGCCTCCCCCGCCCCGCCGCGCTCGCTCGACCCCGTCCACGAGTCGGTCGGCCCGGACGGCGTCGCCGCCACGATGGGCCAGCTCGCCGCGATCCCGCTGACGGTGCACACGATCGTCGGCCACGTCGTCGACGCGCTGTCTGCCGACGAGGCCACCGGCCGCACGACCTGCGTCGCCCACCACGTCACCGAACGCGACGGGCGGCCCGTCGACCTGGTCTGGCACGTCCGCTACCTCGACGCCTACCGCCGTACGGCGAGCGGCTGGCGCTTCGCGCGCCGCGACCTGCACGTCGACGTCGTCGAGTCGCGCCCGGTGTCCGCCGCGCGGGGCATCGCCCGCCCCGCCCCCTAGCCCCTGGGCGAGCGGCACCTCGAGCAGACATTCATTCCACACTTCCATGGAATGAGGTACCGTCACCATCTCTTCGGGTGGTGGAGGTGTCACGTGGGCGACGAGATCGCTGGGCGCATGAGCGGGGCCGGGGCCCAGGAGGCTGGGGCCCAGGAGACCGGCCGGCCGCCGATCACGCTGGGGCTGCGGGCGAACGCCGCACAGTTCACCCTCCTGGTGGCGATCAACGCCCTGGTCGGCGGCATGGTCGGCCAGCAGCAGACGGTGCTGCCGCTGCTGGCCGAGGAGGAGTTCGGCCTCACCGGCTACACCTTCATGTTCACCTACGTCGTCGCCTTCGGCATCACCAAGGCGACCGCGAACTACTTCGCCGGCACCTGGTCGGACCGGTACGGCCGCAAGCCCGTCCTGATCGCCGGGTGGCTGTTCGCCATTCCCGTGCCGCTGATGTTGATCTGGGCCCCCAGCTGGGGCTGGGTGGTCGCGGCCAACGTGCTGCTGGGCGTCAACCAGGGGCTGACCTGGTCGACGACGGTGATCATGAAGATCGACCTGGTCGGGCCGCAGCAGCGCGGTCTGGCGATGGGCCTGAACGAGGCCGCCGGCTACGGCGCGGTCGCCGTCACCTCGATGGCGGCCGGCTACCTGGCCGCGGAGCACGGCCTGCGGCCGGCGCCCTTCCTGCTCGGGCTGACTTACACCGCTCTCGCCCTCGGACTGTCCACGCTGGCGGTCAGGGAGACCCATCACCACGCCAAGGTCGAGGCAGCAGCGCACGTGCCGCGCGCCGACGGGAAGCACGACCATCTGCACGGTGGGCTCAGCAACCGCGAGGTCTTCACCCAGACCAGCTTCCGCGAGCCTGCGCTGTCCTCGGCGAGTCAGGCCGGCCTGGTCAACAACCTCAACTTCGGCCTGTCGTGGGGACTCTTCCCGCTGCTGTTCGCCGGCTCGGGCCTCGAGGTCGCACAGATCGGGCTGCTGTTCGCGCTCTACCCCGGGGTGTGGGGTGTTGGCCAGCTCCTGACCGGCGTCCTGTCCGATCGTTGGGGGCGCAAGCACCTGATCACGACGGGGATGTTCACCCAGGCCACCGCCCTGGCCGTGATCGCCGCGGCCGACGGCTTCAGGCTCTGGGCGGTGGGGACCATGCTGCTGGGCGCCGGCACGGCGATGGTCTACCCGACCCTGCTCGCCGCCATCGGCGACGTCGCACACCCCGCCTGGCGCGGACGGGCTGTGGGGATCTACCGGGTCTGGCGCGACCTCGGCTACGCGGTCGGTGCCATCATGGGCGGCGTCGTGGCGGACCTGTGGAGCCTTCGTGCCGCCGTCTGGGTGGCCGCGGCCATCAGTGTCGTCTCCGCGCTCGTCGTCGCCATCCGGATGTACGAGACCCATCACGCACCCACCGACCACACGACTCGAGGAGCAGGCCATGGGTGAGCGTCCCAGCAAGGAGGCGCTGTTCGCCGAGTTCGCCGCGGTGGGCAAGGTGCTCGGCAATCCCAAGCGACTCGAGCTTCTCGATCTCCTGAGCCAGGGGCGCCGCAGCGTCGACGACCTCGCCGCCGCCGCCGCTCTCGGGATGAGCACCTGCTCGGCACACCTGCAGACGCTGCGAGAAGCAGGACTGATCAGCTCCCGCCGTGAGGGCAAGCGGATCTACTACTCCCTGGCCGGCGACGACGTGGCCGGCCTGTGGGACCACCTGCGCCGCGTCGCCCAGGCCCACCGACCGCACACCGAGCTCGCTCGACGCGCCTACCTCGGCCCCGAGGACACCGCCGCGGTCGACACCGACGAGCTGCTCCGGCGGATCCGCAGCGGGGATGCGGTCATCCTCGACGTCCGCCCCGAGGTCGAGTACGTCGCCGGCCACCTCCCCGGCGCGGTCCACATCCCCGTGGAGGAGCTGACCGACCGGCTGGCAGAGCTCCCCACGGGCCGCGAGATCGTCGCCTACTGCCGCGGCCAGTACTGCGTCCTGGCGCACGAGGCGGTCCGCCAGCTCAACGCCCGGGGCTTCGACGCGCGACGGGCCACCGACGGTCTCCTGGAGTGGCGCCTGGCCGGACTTCCCGTCGAGAGCGGCGCTGCCTGAAAGCCCTGATCGCCTGACCCTCGAGAGGACGTACCGGATGGCACAGACACAGCTTCCCCCGTGGAGGTCGGTGCTGGCAGTCGTCGCCCACCCCGACGACGAGTCGTTCGCGCTCGGCGGCCTGCTCGCCGCCTTCGCCGAAGCCGGCGCCGAGGTCTCCGTCCTCTGTCTGACCCGCGGCGAGGCGTCCACCCTGCACGGCGTCGTCGGAGACCTCACCGAGCTGCGCACCCAGGAGCTCGCCGCCGCTGCAGCAGCCCTCGGGCTGCACAACGTGACCCTCATGGGCTACCCCGACGGGCGCCTCCCCGAGATCGATCTGGACGAGCTCGCCGCGGACGTGGTCACGACCGCGCGAGACGTGGCTGCGGACGGCCTGCTCGGGTTCGACCTCACCGGGGTCACCGGCCATCCCGACCACGCGCACGCGACCGCCGCCGCCCTGCGTGCTGCCGAGACCCTCGACCTGCCGGTGCTCGGCTGGACCGTCCCGGACACCGTTGCCGCGAGGCTCCGCGAGGAGTACGGCGCACCCTTCGACGGCCACGCCGCATCCGACATCGACCTCGTGGTCACCGTCGACCGCGTCCTGCAGCTCCAGGCCGTCGAATGCCATCCCAGCCAGGCCGTGCCGGGCAGTGTCCTGTGGCGCCGCATCGAGCTGCTCGACGACAAGGAGCACCTGCGCTGGCTCCGCACCTGACGGCAGGACCGCTGCCGGTGGGGTCCACCGCTCAGCGCTGAGCGACCGTCCTCGGCCACGGCATCGCCGCCTCCAGCTGGGTCGCCACCGACAGCAGCAGCCCCTCCCCGCCGAGGTCCGCGACCAGCTGCACCCCGACCGGGACACCCGTCGAGTCCAGGCCGGCCGGCACCGACATCGCCGGCGAGCCGGTGACGTTGAAGACGCTGGTGAAGGCGGAGTACGTCGAGGCGTGCTCATAGATGCTCTCGGGACGCGTCGTGTCCAGCAGCCCGAGCGGCGGGGTGGGCTGGGCGAGCGTCGGCGTCAGCAGCAGGTCGTACGACGCGAACTCAGCCCCCACCCGCCAGCCGATGTCCTGAAGCGCGCGCAGGGCCCGATTGAGGTCGGCCGCCGACATCGTGGAGTAGTAGTCGTGCAGCATCCGCGTGAACGGCTCCACGTCGTCGTCGCGCAGGGCGCGGTCGAGCTCGGCGAGCCGGTCGCCGATGGTGACGACGAGGTGGGCGCCCATCACGACGCCCGACGCAGCAGCGACCTCGGCCGGGTCGTAGGGCGCGTCGATCTCGACGACCTCGTGTCCCAGCGCCTCCAGCTCCCGGGCGACGCGCAGCGTGGCCTCGACGCAGTGCGGGTCCGTGGAACGCGCGGGCAGCGAGGTGTAGACACCGACCCGCAGGCGACCCGGCTCCCGGGCGGCGAGCGCCACGAACGAGTCGGCCGGCGTCGGCGCCGCGAACGCGTCACCCGGCAGCGCCCCCGCCACCACGTCGAGCAGCAGCGCGCTGTCGCGCACGGTGGTGGTCACGGCGTGCTGCACCGAGACCAGGTTGGCCAGCGAGGCGGTCGAGGGCGCGGTCGTCACCCGACCCCGGCTGGGCTTGAGCCCGAACAGCCCGCACGCCGACGCCGGGATCCGGATCGAGCCGCCGCCGTCGCTGGCGTGCGCGACCGGCACCAGGCCCGCGGCGACCGCGACCGCCGACCCGCCGCTGGAGCCACCCGGCGAGCGCGCGGTGTCCCAGGGGTTGCGCGTCGGGCCCTGCCAGGTCGGCTCGGTGCTCGCGTTGAGCCCGAACTCCGGCGTGTTCGTGGTCCCGAGCACCACCATCCCGGCGCGGCGGTAGCGCGCGACGACCTCGGAGTCCCGGGCCGCGACGGCGTCGGCGAACAGCCGCGAGCCACCCGTCGCGGGCAGCCCGGCCACCTCCGTGCCGAGGTCCTTGATGAGCATGGGTACGCCGTGGAGCGGCCCCGCGGGCAGCCCGGCCGCGACCTCCGCGAGCGCCTCGTCGTACCTCCGGCTCACCATCACGTTGAGCTCGGCGTCCCCCGCCTCCAGACGCGCGATCGCCGCCGAGACGGCCTCGTGGGCCGTCATCTCGCCGGCCGCGATCGCCGCAGCCATACCCGTCGCGTCCCAGCCCTCCATGCCGCTCACCCGTTCGCCACGTGGTGGCACGCCACCGTGTGCCCGATCGCGATCTCCCGCATCACCGGCTCCTCGGCAGCACAGAGGTCAGTCGCCAGCGGACACCGCGTGCGGAACCGGCAGCCCGAGGGCGGGTTCAGCGGCGACGGCAGCTCGCTGGCGACCTGCTGGCCGTGCGGGTGGTCCTGCGCCTCGCCGGGGATCGAGGCGAGCAGCAGCCGGGTGTAGGGGTGCACGGCCTTGAGGTGCATCTCGTCGGAGGGGATCACCTCGCAGGCCTTGCCGAGGTACATCACCATCACCTTGTCGCTGATGTTCTTGACCACCGACACGTCGTGGGCGATGAAGACCATGCTCAGCCCGAAGCGGCGCGCGCTCTCCTCGAGCAGGTTGAGGATCTGGGCCTGCACGGACACGTCGAGGCTGGAGACCGGCTCGTCGCAGATCAGCACGTCGGGGTCCATCATCAGCGCCCGCGCGATGCAGACCCGCTGGCACTGGCCGCCGGAGAGCTCGTGGGCGTGCTTGTCGCGGACGGCGGCCGGGTCGAGACCGACCGCGCGCAGGGCCTCGTCGACCTTGGTGGCCTTGTCGTCGCCGTCGTAGCCCCAGATCGACAGCCCCTCCCAGATCAGGTCCTTGACCTTGCGTCGCGGGTTCAGCGCGGAGACGGGGTCCTGCATGATGATCTGCATCCGGGCGCGGGCCCGGCGCAGCTCCTTGGGGCTGAGCGAGGTCAGCTCGAGGTCGCCGAGCTTCACGCTCCCGGAGTCGGGCGAGGGCAGCTGGATCAGCGCGCGGCCGATCGTGGACTTGCCGCAGCCGGACTCCCCGAGGATCCCGAGCGTCTGCCCGGGCAGCACCTCGAGGCTCACCCCGGACACGGCGTGCACGACCTGGCCACGCCCGACGGGGAACTCCACCACGATGTCCTCGGCGCGCAGCGCGGAGTCGTGGACCCGGGTGCCGGGTCCGGCGGCGGGGTGCGGCGCGGCGACGGGTGCTGTGCTGGGTGGGGCGGCGTTCATGCTCCGACCTCCTGGTGCAGTACGGCGGACGCGGGCGGTTCGGGGGGCGCCGCGAGCGGGAAGTGGCAGGCGGCCAGGCTGTCCTCACGAGCCCCTCGGGGCGCGAGCTCCGGCGACTCGACGTGACACCGGTCGACGGCATAGCGGCAGCGCGCGGCGAACCGGCAGCCCACCGGCGGCGCGGTCAGGTCGGGCGGCGAGCCCTCGATGGTGGGGAGCAGCGTGTGCGGTCGCGAGCCGATGCGCGGGATCGACTCGATCAGCGCCTGGCTGTAGGGGTGGCGCGGGGCGCCGAAGACCGAGTCGGTGTCGGAGCACTCGGCGATCCGCCCGGCATACATCACCGCGACCCGGTCGGTGCGGCCCGCGACCGTGCCGAGGTCGTGGCTGACCAGGATGGTGGCCATGTCGAGCTCCTCGCCGAGCGTCTGGAGCAGGTCGAGGATCTGCTTCTGGACGGTCACGTCGAGGGCGGTGGTGGGCTCGTCGGCGATCAGCAGCTTGGGGTCGCAGGCCAGCGCCATCGCGATGACGACACGCTGGCGCATGCCGCCGGAGAGCTCGTGGGGATACTGCCCCGCCCGGCGCGCGGGCTCGGGGATGCCGACCAGGCGCAACAGCTCGACCGCGCGCTCCTTGGCGGCGCCGCGGGACAGCCCCAGGTGCAGCCGCAGGCTCTCGGTGAGGTGCAGCCCGATCTTCTTGACCGGGTTGAGCGAGGTCATCGGGTCCTGGAAGACCATCGCGACCTCGGTGCCCCACAGCGAGCGGCGCTGCGCCGACTTGAGCGCGTGCACGTCGCGCCCGCCGATGCGGACCGTGCCGGTGACCCGGGTGGTGTCGCCGTTGGAGATCAGGCCCATGATCGTGCGCCCGAGCACGGACTTGCCGGACCCGGACTCTCCGACGATGCCGAGGGTCTCCCCGGGCGCCAGGCTGAGCGAGACGCCGTCGACGGCGTGCATCTCGCCGCGCGGGGTGCGGAAGACGGTGTGCAGGTCGTCGACCTCGAGCAGGGGTGCGGTCACAGCTTCACGCTCCGGGAGTCCCAACGCTGGCGGGCCTTCTCGCCCACCAGGTTGAAGGCGAAAACGGTCAGGAACAGGAACATGCCGGGCACCAGGATGATCTGCGGGTGGTCCTCGAAGACGTCACCCTCGCCCTCGGCGATCATGTTGCCCCAGGTGGGCTCCGGCGGCTGGATGCCGAGACCGAGGAAGCTCAGCGACGCCTCGGCGACGATCAGCACCGAGATCATCACGATCGCCAGCGACACCAGCGGCAGCAGCACGTTGGGCAGCAGCTCGCGCAGCATGATCCGGGCCCGGGTGGCGCCCAGCGCGCGGGCGGCGACGACGAACTCGCGGTTGGCGTACGACATCGTGGTGGCCCGGCTCAGCCGCACCATGCTGGGGATCGTGAGCAGTGACAGCGAGAACGCGATGTTGCGCAGGTTGGGCTCGAGCACGGTCGCGAGCGCGATCAGCAGGATGAGCGGGGGTACGGCGAGCAGCGAGTTGGTGAAGACCCCGACGACCCGGTCGAGGGTCTTCTTGAAGTAGCCGGCGACCAGCCCGATGGCCCCGCCGATGATCGTGCCGATCACGACGGCGCTGAGCGCGATCAGCAGCGACGAGCGCGCGCCGTACACCGAGCGAGCGAGCAGGTCGAGGCCGAAGCCGTTGGTGCCGAGCGGGTGCTCCGAGGTCAGGTCGGGGCGGGCGAAGGGCTCCTCGAGCAGGGTGGTGGCGACGTCCTGGTGCTCGGCGAACGGCAGCAGCGGCGCGATCGCCGCGACCACGACGAGCCCGACCAGCCAGGCCAGCGCGAGCCAGTAGGTGAGGTCGAAGCCCGGCCCGGAGACCGTCCGGCCGATCCGGCTGCCCCCGACCATCGCCAGCGCGAAGCCGGCGAGGATCAGGGCCAGCTTGACCAGCCCGATCAGCGCGGCGGTGAGGGCGCCGAAGGTGAGCAGGGCCAGGCCGAGCACGGTCAGCGCGACGCCGACCAGGAGCTGGTTGCGGCGCGGCCCGCGGGCCGGGGCGGGCGCCGCCGCCTCGGGGGCGAGCGCGGCGGCCTCGGGAGTGAGCGCGGTCTCGGGGACCAGCGCCTTGGCGTCGGGGTCCTCGGGGGCGAGCGGGGTCATGGGCTCAGACATGGGCACGTCGCGTCCTCGGGTCGAGATAGCCGTATGACAGGTCGATGCCGGCGTTGATGAGCACGTAGAGCACGGCGATCACCAGCACCGCGCCCTGCACCATCGGGAAGTCGCCCTGGTTGGCGGCGTTGACGACCAGGGAGCCCATGCCGGGCAGCGAGAAGAGGTATTCGACGATCACGGTGCTGCCGATGAGGCGCCCGAGGCTGAGCCCCAGCAGCGTGACCAGCGAGAACGACGAGGGGCGCAGCGCGTCGGAGAAGAGGATCCGCAGCGGGTGCATCCCCTTGGCCCGCGCGGCGAGGATGTAGTCCTCGCGCAGCGTGGTGATCAGGTCGCCGCGCAGCACCCGGGCAAACATGGCGAGCTCCGCGAGCGCGACCGTCACCGCCGGCAGGAACGCGTGGTGCAGGTTGCCGAGGATGTCGCCGTCGCCGAGCCGCACCCACTCCGAGCGGGGGAACCATCCGGTCCCGCTGACCAGCAGCATGATCAGCAGCAGGCCGGCGAGGAAGCTCGGCACCGACAGCAGGGCGAAGGTGCTCGCCCCGATCAGCCGGTCGATCTTGCCGCCCTCGTGGTAGGCCGCGCGCATGGCGACCGGGACCGCCACGAGCAGGGCCATCAGCAGCCCCATCACGGCGATCTGGACGCTGACCGGCAGCGCCGAGGCGATCCGGTCGATCACGTCGGACTGCGGGGGGACCACGGACTGTCCGAGGTCCCCCTGCACGGCCGAGCCCAGCCACTCGAAGTAGCGGGTGAGCATCGGGTCGTTCAGACCGAGCTGGGTGCGCAGGGCGTCGTACGCCTCGGGTGCCCGCCCGGCTCCGAGGATCGCCACTGCAGGGTCGCCGGGGAGCAGCGCCATCAACGAGAAGACCCCGAAGCTGACGATCAGCAGGACGAGTGCGAGCTCCCCGACCTGCAGGGCGATCCTCCGGATCACGGCACGAGCCAGGCGTCGGAGAAGTCGGGCATGTACTCCGCCGCCATCTCCACGCCGTACACGTTGTCGTTCCACGCGTGGATGGCCGCGTTGGCGCCGGTGGTGATCACCGGGACCTCCTCGTTGAAGATCTCCTGGATCTTGTCGAGCACCGTCTGGATCTCCTCGTCGCTGCCGGCGGCCTGGAGCTCGACCAGCGCGGCGTCCATCTCCTCGGAGGCATAGCCGCTGGCGTTGCCATAGCTGGTGGAGCTGAGGTTGCTGATCAGGCGGTGGTAGGGGTCGGACTCCGAGACGCTCATCGCGCCGCGGGCGATGTCGAAGTCGTGGTCGACGAAGACCCGCGACGTCTGGTCGGCGATCGAAGCGACCAGGTCGGTCTTGACGGTGAAGCCGACGCGCTCGAGCATCGCCTTCATCGCGACGGCCTGGGTGCGCGAGGTGGGGTCGGTGCCGTCGAGGTAGGTGACGACGCCGTCGAACCCGTCGGCCTTGGCCTCCTCGACCAGCTTCGTGGCCTCGTCGAGGTCGGCCTCGAGGGCCTCGTCGCTGGTGTCCCACTTGGACTCCGGCGGGAACAGCTCCATGCCGGGCATGCCCTTGCCGTCGTAGGAGCGCTTGTAGTCCAGCTCGGGGTCGTAGGCCAGCGCGATCGCCTTGCGCACGCGCGGGTCGGAGCCCGGGTAGCCCTCGCGGTTGTTGATCGTGATCGTGTTGCCGAGGCTGGTCAGCGTCAGGTGGCCGGAGACGTCGGCGTCGACGGCCTGGTCGACGACCTTCGGGTCACGCATGAAGGCGACGTCGGCGGAGCCGTCGTTGAGGGCGTCGAGCTTGGCCTCGTCGGCCAGCGGCCAGAAGAAGCGCAGCCCGTCGAGGTGGGGCTTGCCGTCCCAGTAGTCCGGGTTGGCGGTGAGGGTGAGCTCCTCGGCCGGCTTGTACTCGTCGAGCGTGAACGCGCCCGCGCCGATCGGCTTGAACTCCGCACCCGCGTAGGCGGCCGGCGCGACGATCATGCCCGCGGCCTGGGCCAGCATCGAGGGGAACTTGGCCCACGCGTTGTTGAGGTTGAAGACGACCGTGCGCTCGTCGGTGACCTCCATGCCGGCCAGGTTCGGCGCGAGCATCGCGGTGTCGGCGCCCTGGCTCGTCATGTACCAGTTGATGCTGGCCACGACGGCCTTCGCGTCGAGCGGGGTGCCGTCGGAGAAGTTCACGCCCTCGCGCAGGGTCAGCGTCCAGGTCTTGAGGTCGTCGCTGCTCTCGAGGGACTCGGCGAGCTTGGGCTCGTAGGCCTGGGTCTCGGTGTCGAGGGTCATCAGCGTGTCGTAGACCGCGACCATCGCGCCGCCGCCCGAGGCGCCCGTGGCGTACGACGCGGCGGGGCTGAGGCTGCGGATCTCGCCGTAGTCGGCGAAGTTCAGCGTGCCGCCCTCGACCGGCTCGCCGGCCTCGGGCTGGTCGCCGATCAGCCCGAACGCGTAGCGACCGCGGTCGACGGCGGCGCTCGTGTCGTCGGACTTGCTGTCGGCGTCGTCGTCGGTGGAGGCGCACGAGGACAGCAGCAGCGCGCCGGTGACGGCGGCGACGGCGAGACGGGCGCTGAGACGGTGGGTCGACTTCACGGTGGTTCCTCCAGGTCGGGATGCAGATGCGATTCGGGGCGCATCCTGCGGGTCGGGACGCTAGGCGGGGTGTCCTGCATCACGTGACGCACGTCCCACTGATCGGAAGAATTTGAGACGCGTGTCTGAATCCTGTGGCGCCTGGCGGACGAGGGGTCTGGACCGGCAGCGGGAGCGGGGCCCGCCGCTGTTCGCCGTACGGCGGGGCAGGCGCGGCGCTAGGCTCGCTCTCGGCGTGCGCACGGGGGTGCCGGCCGGAGAGGAGTGCGCGTGTCCGAGGCGGCCAACGACACCCGGCGCCGGATGGTCGAGGTGGCCGAGCGGCTCTTCGCCGAGCACGGCACGGCAGCGGTCTCGCTGCGGATGGTGGGCCAGGAGGCCGGGCAGCGCAACAACTCCGCGGCGCAGTACCACTTCGGCGACCGGCAGGGCCTGATCGACGCGATCGTGCAGCTCAGGACGCCCCCAATTGACGCACGGCGTGCGGAGATGACGGCGCAGCTGGGCAGCGATCCCGACGTGCGCTCGCTGCTGCGCGTGCTCGTGCAGCCGCTCGCCGAGAGCGCCGCCGCCCCCGGACCGCGCACGCACTACCTGGGCTTCCTCGCCAACGTGATGGACGACTACCCGCCGTCGGACCAGTGGGAGGTGAGCCAGGTCCAGCCCGCGTCGTTCCAGCGGATCGTCATCCAGCTGGGCGAGGCGCTCCCCCACCTGCCCCCCAAGGCCTTCGAGCGCCGGATGCGCTGGGTCGCCCGGGTCAGCCTGCGACTGCTCGCCGACCACGAGCCGACGCTCGCCCAGGCTCGCGACCGGCCCGAGGAGACGGCCGAGATCCTGCACGACCTGGTCGAGATGCTGGCTGCGCTGTTGGAGGGGCCGGTGGGGGCGGTGGGGGCGGCTGGGGCTGGGGCGGCGGAGGTTTTGCCGGACAACATCAGCGTTCCCCGGCCGACCGGGGAAACCGACGCGCAGCGCCCCGACGCGTCGTACACGGGTGGGATGGGAGATGACAGCGGGACTGCCGAGCCTGATGAGGTAGTTCAGCCTGTCAATCACTGATGTTGTCGGGCGAAGCTTTGCCCGACAACATCAGCGTTCCCCGGCCGACCGGGGAAACCGCCGCCCCCGATCACCCGAAGTGCGCCTGCCCCCCGTCCAGCGGGATCGTCGCACCGGTGAGGTAGCGCATGTCCGGGCCCACCAGCGCGACGACGGCGCGGCCGATGTCGTCCTCGCAGTCGCCGATGCGCTTCATCGGGATGGAGGCGACGAACTCCTCCGCCTCCTCGGGGTTGGTCTCGGTCCACCACTTCAGGCCAGGCGACAGCGCGTGCGGGGCGATGCAGTTGGCGCGGATCCCGTCGGTGGCCCACTCGACGGCGGCGGTGCGGGTCAGCGAGCGCAGCGCCTGCTTGGAGGCGGCGTAGGCGCCGTAGTTGGTGAGGTCCCAGCGCACCATCGCCGACGTGACGAGGTTGATGATGTTGCCGCCGCCGCGCGCGGCCATGTGCGGATGGCAGGCCTTCATCAGCGTGAACGCGGCGAACGGCCCGCTCACGAACCCCTTGGTGAACGCGCGCTCGTCGAGGCTGAGCAGCGGCCCGTGCGCGCCGTCGTACGCGTTGTTGACGAGGATGTCGACGCCACCGAACTCCGCCACCACCTCGTCCACGACGCCGGGCAGCGTGTCGGTCTTGAGCACGTTGCAGGCGAACGGCTCGGCCTTGACGCCGCGCTCGCGCAGCTGCGCGCAGGTGTCCTCGAGCTTGGCGACGGTGCGCCCGAGCACCGCCACGTTGACGCCCTCGGTGGCCAGCGCGAGCGCGATGCCCTGCCCGACCCCCTGGCCGGCGCCGGTCACGATCGCGACCTGTCCTTCGAGCGTGCTCATGGTTCTCCTCTGTCGGTACGGCGTGCGGGGGCACGGCGCCGTCGGTACGGCGTGCGGCCGCCACCGTAGGAAGCCGTCCGCCGCGCGGGGGCCGAGGCGTCCCGATCACCGGGAGCCCGGCGTCGACGCGGCCGCACCGCCCGTTGGATGGGGCCATGGGAAGACTCGAGGGACGCGTGGCGATCGTGACCGGCGGCGGCGACGGGATCGGCGCGGGCATCGTGCGCCGCTTCGCCGCGGAGGGCGCGCGGGTGGTGGTCGCCGAGCTCGACGAGGAGACGGGCCGGGCGACGGCTGAGGCGGTGGGCGGCACGTTCGTCCGTACCGACGTCGGGGACCGCGCGCAGGTCGAGGCGATGGTCGACGCCGCGCTCACGACGTACGGCTCGGTCGACATCCTCGTCAACAACGCCTGGGGCTCGGGCAACATCGGCCGGGTCGAGCACAAGAGCGACGAGATGCTCGAGGCCGGCCTCCGGGTCGGCTACTACGGGCCGTTCTGGGCGATGCGCGCGGCGTTCCCGCACATGAAGGCGCAGGGCTGGGGCCGGGTGGTCAACATGGTCAGCCTCAACGGCGTCAACGCCCACATGGGCTCGCTGGAGTACAACAGCGCCAAGGAGGCGCTGCGCACCCTGACCCGTACGGCGGCGCGCGAGTGGGCACCGACCGGCGTCACCGTCAACGCGATCGCGCCGGGCGCGAAGAGCGCGGCGTTCCGCCGGATGATGGCCGAGCACCCCGAGCTCGAGGAGGCCGCCAACCAGGCGAACCCGATGGGCCGGATGGGCGACCCCGACGACGACATCGCGCCGGCCGCGCTGTTCCTGGCGTCGGAGGACTGCCGCTACGTCACCGGCAACACGCTCTTCGTCGACGGCGGCAGCCACATCAACGGCGTCAGCTGGGCGCCGGACCTGGGTGACTGAGCTGGGCGACTGACCCGCTGACTGACACGCTGGGGGCATGACACGCGAGCGGTGGCCCGGCTGGGTGTACGACGGGGGCGACGAGCCGGACTACCGGTTCAGCTTCGCCAACGAGCGGACCTTCCTCGCCTGGATCCGCACCTCGCTGGCGCTGCTGGCCGGCGGCGTCGCCCTCGACGTGGTCGACCTGTCGATGTCCGACGACGCCCAGCGCGGCCTCGCCGCCGTGATGGTCGGGCTCGGGATGCTCTCCGCCGTCGCCGCCTGGGTGCGCTGGGCGCGGGCCGAGCGGGCGATGCGCCGGCGCGAGGCACTGCCGTCGTTCGGGTACGGCGCCCTGTTCACCGCGTGCCTCGTCATCGCCGCGCTGGTGCTGATCGCGGTCGGGATCTGAGCGTGAGCGACCCGGTCGCCCCCGGCGCAGCCCCCACCCGGGCGGGCGCACCGGCCGGCGCCGAGGGCCTGGCCAACGAGCGCACCGCGCTCGCTTGGCAGCGCACCGCGCTGTCGCTGATGGCCGCCTGCGCGATCATGGCGCGGCTCACCTTCGCCGACCTCGGCGGCGCGGCGTTCGTGCCGCTGGGGCTGGCGCTGCTGCTGGCCGGGTGGGTCTTCGTGGAGAGCCGGGGACGCTACGCCCACGACGCCGGGCTGCGGCCACGACCGCGGCGACGCAGCGGTCGGGCGCCGACGACGCTGGCCGTCGCCACCGTGCTGCTCGGCGCGACCGAGCTCGGGGCGCTGGTGCTGCGATGAGCTGGAACGGGCGAGGCCGGCGGCGCGTCTCATCCCCATGAGCATTCTTCGGGTCACCCTCGCTGTCACCCTGCTGGCCGCAGCGCTGGCGGGCTGCAGCGGCGAGGGTCCGGCCGGCCCCGGTGACGCCTCCTGCGCGTCGCTCTTGGAGTACGACGGGCACGAGTACTCCGGATTCGGCGAGCTCAGGCGCACCCCCGCCGTCACCGGCCGGGTCGAGCCCGGCTTCGCGCCTGGCTGCGACGACGGCAACGGCGCCGCGGAGAGCTACGACGTCGAGGTCGCCGAGCTGGCCGACATCTCGAGTGACCGCGCGGTGCTCGTCAACGGGACGGTCTACGTGCGGACCGACCTGGACTTCCCCGAGGAGATCCGGATCTGGTTCACGTCGCCGAGGTGTGTGGAGGACGGGCCGTTCGAGGTCGACGGCGACTGGCTCGCGGTGTCGCCCTCGCTGACGACCGAGCCGGCCGGCGCCCTGCGCGCGCCGTACTGGGTGGAGCTGAAGGTGTCCGCGGGACCGCGCCGCTATCTCGGGACCACGATCCGGGTCCGGGTGACTGCGGCCACCGATCCCGGGCTCCGCAACGACGACGCCCGGACCTCTCTCCAGGAGGGCGGTGGGCTGCGGGCCGACGTGACCTGCCGCGAGGGTCGGTTCGTGGCTACGGGGCTGAGCAGCACGCCGGGGTAGCCACGGAGCTGTCGCTCGACACGGCACACTGACACGCATGGCCTGGCCCTGCCCCTGCTGCGGACACCGGACGCTGCCGAGCGGCCCCGGGGACTACGAGCTGTGCCCGGTCTGCTGGTGGGAGGACGACGGCGGCCAGCTGCGGTATCCGCTGCGCAACGACGGGGCGAACGGCGAGAGCCTGGTGGTGGCCCAGCGGAGGCATCGGCGCGGGCGAGGACTCCTCCTGCGGCTCAAGGGCAAGACTCGCCGCCCGCGTCCCGACGAGCCACTCGACCCCGACTGGCGGCCGTTCGACCCGGCCCGCGACTGGACCGACCCGACGCTCGAGAGCGAGCGGATGCCACGCAACCCCGAGGCGCTCTACTGGTGGCGCCCCACCTATTGGAACGGCGACCCGGACACGATGCCGCCCCCGCCCCGGGAGGTGACCAGCGCCGACCGGCTGGTGGAGCGCCTGCGCCGCGAGCTGCCCGAGGCGGCCGCGGTCATCGAGAAGGTCGACTGGACGTGGGGCCGGGTCGCGCCGTTCCGGGTGTGCGAGGCGATGGGCGAGCTGGCCGTCGCCGCCTACCGGGGCGGGGACCCGGAGCTGGGCGACCGGATCGCAGCCGTGATGAACGGCGGGCTCGCCGACGAGGAGATCCTGGCTCCGATGGCCGTCCGCGAGGGCTTCCTCGGGCGGCGCGACTGGCACGATCCCGACCTGGAGCACGTCGTCGACCGCTGGCCCGCGGAGCTCGCCCAGGACCTGCGCCGCCAGCGAGTCGCGAGGGTCGAGGCCGATGCGGAGGCGCTCGTCCCCCACCCGTGGGTCGACATCCCCGAGGCTCTCCACGACCTCGCCGGCACCCACCGCGGGCGCCCGCTGCCCGAGGCGGTCGCCACGCTGGGCGCGGCGCTCGAGGCGCAGGGCGTGTCCCTCGACGAGCGCACGCTCACCGAGCTCGCCGCCCGCGCCACCGAGCCGGGCTGGCGGTGGCGCCACCCGATCCGCGCCCGCCGTACCCGCGACCTGCGCCACCTGCGCCTCGCCGGCTGACTGCCTCTGTCGCCGGCTCTCAGGCCCCCGGCGCCAACGCGTGTACGACGAGCGACGCGAGCTCGGCGTATGCCTCCGAGTCGGTCATCTCCAGCCGCTGGAACATCTCGCCGCGCTGGATCCCGAACATGGTGGCCGCGACCATCTCGGCGACGAAGGCGGCGTTGACCGCACGGAAGGCGCCGGCCTCGATCCCCTCGGCGATCAGCTCGCGGGTCCGGTTGGCGGCGGCGGCGGTGTTGCGACGGTAGACCTCGGCGGCGGGCGCGAAGTCGGAGAGGTCGTCCATGAACTCCCGCGAGAGCGGCTGCAGCTGCGCGGCGACCGCCTCGAGGTAGGCCACCACCCGCCCGGCCGGGTCGTCGACCGCGGCGACCTTGGCCTCGACGTCGGCGACGGCGGTGCGGAAGTACTGCTTCGCGACCTCCACGACCAGCTCCTGCTTGGAGGAGGCGAGGGCGTAGAGCGTCGTCTTGGAGCAGCGCAGCCGCTCGGCCAGGTCGTCGAGAGTGAACGCCGCGAACCCCTCGGCGGCCATCAGCGCCACGAGCCGGTCGAGCAGGTCCAGCTGGCGCGCCGTACGGCGCCGGCCGGGCCGGGCGGGGGGCCGGGCCCGGGTCGACGCTCCCGCGGTGGGCATCAGCCGCGGAGCTCGGCGGCGCGCCGGGTGCGCAGCTGGAAGCGCTGGATCTTGCCGCTGGGCGTCTTCGGCAGCTCGTCGACCACGTGCACGGCACGGGGGTAGGCGTGGGCGGCGAGCTTGGTCTTGACCCGGTTCTTCAGCCGGTCCGTGAGCTCGTCGGTGGCCTCCACGCCGGGGGCGAGCACCACGAACGCCTCGATCACCTCGCCGCGCAGCTCGTCGGGCACGCCGACCACGGCCGCCTCGGCGACGTCCGGGTCCCCGACGAGCACGCTCTCGACCTCGAACGGACCGATCCGGTAGCCCGCCATGATGATCACGTCGTCGTCGCGGGCGGAGAAGAAGATGTAGCCGTCCGCGTCGCGGGTGCCGGCGTCGCCGGTGTAGTACCAGCGGCCGTCGCGGCTGAACCGCTCGGCGGTCTTGCCCGGCGCGTCGACGTACCCGGTGAACCACATCAGCGGGCTCGCCGCGAGGTCGATCGCGACCCGGCCGAGCTCGCCGGGCGCCGCGGGCTCGTCGGCGTCGTCGCGCAGCACGGCGGCCGACCAGCCGGGCATCGGGCGCCCCATCGAGCCCTCCTTGAGCTCGCCGCGGACGTCGTCGTGCCAGCCGTTGACGATCGACATGCCGAGCTCGGTCTGGCCGTAGGTGTCGTGGATCGGGCAGCCGAGCACCCGCTCGCCCCAGCTGACGACCTCGGGGTTCAGCGGCTCGCCGGCGGAGCTCGCGCGGCGCAGCCGGACGCCCTCGGGAGCGGGCACGTCGGCGCTGCGCAGCGCGCGGAAGACGGTCGGGGCGGCAGCGAGGTTGGTGACGCCGAGGTCGGCGATGACCTGCCAGGTGACGGCGGGGGTGAACCCGGCCTGGAGCAGGATCGAGCGCCGCCCGGCGGCAAGCGGCGCGGCGACGCCGTAGTAGAGGCCGTAGGCCCAGCCGGGGTCGGCGGCGTTCCAGTAGACGTCCTCGGCGGTCACGTCCAGGCCGTACTCGAGGTAGACCACGAACGTCGCCAGCGCCTTGACCGGGATCGGGACGCCCTTGGGGGTGCCGGTGGTGCCGGAGGTGAAGAGCCGGACCAACTCGGCGTCGCCGGAGACGCGGACGTCCGGGGCATCGGCGGGCTCGTGCTCCTCGAGCAGCGCGGCCAGGCCGAGGTCTCCGCCCTCGGCCTCGCCGCCGGCCTGGATGACCTGCCACGCCGGGTCGGCGGGGAGGTCCTCGCCGGGCTCGAGCTTGGCGCGCTGGCCCGCGTCGCACACGACGTACTTCGCCTGGCTGCCGTCGAGGCGCAGCGCGATCGCGGGCGTCGCGAACGCGGTGAAGAGCGGCACGTGGACCGCGCCCGCGCGCCAGATGCCGAGGATCGCGGTGACGAGGTCGGCCGACTTGCCCATCAGCGTCGCGACGCGGTCCCCGGGGCGTACGCCGCGCGCGGCCAGCGCGGCGGCGAAGCGGCGGGAGCGCTCCCCGATCTCGCCGTACGTCAGGTCGAGCGTGGAGAGGTCGGGCTGCACGACCGTGAACGCGACGGCGTCGGCCGGGTGCCGGTCGCAGAGCAGCTCGGCGACCGAGAGGTCGGGGACGTCGAAGGTGGCCAGCAGGTCGGCGACGCGCTCGTCGGGAGTCATCGAGATCCTCCAGGGTGACAGTGAGTACCAGAATCGATACTGTGGATCTGTCAATAGTATCAATATGATGCGACGTGCGCCACACTGTCCCTTCCGCCGCTTCCCTTCCCCTTCTCCCTCTGCGAGGTGCCGATGACCGCCAGCCGCGTGCTGCCCACCGACGAGGCCACCGACCTGCTCCGCCTGGTGCGCGAGCTCGCCGAGCGTGAGCTCGCCCCGCGCTCCGCGCAGGCCGAGGCCGACGAGGCGTTCCCGCGCGACGTCTTCCGGATGCTCGGCGAGACCGGACTGCTGGGGCTCCCCTACTCCGAGGAGTACGGCGGGGGCGGGCAGCCCTACGAGGTCTACCTGCAGGTGCTCGAGGAGATCGGCGCGGTCTGGTCGAGCGTCGGCGTCGGGGTCTCGGTGCACGCGCTGTCGTGCTTCGGCCTGGTCACCCAGGGCACCGAGGAGCAGAAGCGCGCGTGGCTGCCCGACATGCTCGGCGGCCAGCTGCTCGGGGCGTACTGCCTCTCCGAGGCGCACGCCGGCTCCGACCCCGCGGCGATGAAGACGTCGGCGCGGCTCGTGGGCGACGAGTACGTGCTCAACGGCGCCAAGGCCTGGACCACCCACGGCGGGCAGGCCGACTTCTACAAGGTGATGGCGCGGACCTCCGACGACCGCAACGGGATCTCCTGCTTCCTGATCCCCGCGGACACGCCCGGCCTCTCCGCGGACACCCCCGAGCGCAAGATGGGCCTGACCGGCTCGACGACAGCGACGATGCGCCTCGACGACGTGCGGATCCCCGTCGAGCGCCGCCTCGGCGCCGAGGGCGACGGCCTCAAGATCGCGCTGGCCGGCCTCGACTCCGGCCGCCTCGGCATCGCCGCCGTCGCCGTCGGCCTGGCCCAGGGCGCGCTGGACCGCGCGGTCGCCTACGCCCAGGAGCGCGAGACCTTCGGACGCCGCATCATCGACCACCAGGGCCTCGGCTTCGTCCTCTCCGACATGGAGGCGGCCGTCCAGAGCGCCCGCGCCACGACCCTGCACGCGGCCCGCCTCAAGGACCGCGGCCTCCCCTTCGGCCGCGAGGCCTCCATCGCCAAGATGGTCGCCACCGACAACGCCATGAAGGTCACCACCGACGCCGTCCAGGTCCTCGGCGGCTACGGCTACACCCGCGACTTTCCCGTCGAGCGCTACATGCGCGAGGCCAAGGTCATGCAGATCTTCGAGGGCACCAACCAGATCCAGCGGATGGTCATCGCCCGCCACCTCGACAAGGCGCAGGGCGGGCGGATCGTGACCGACCCCGGGGTCGCGCTGGGGTGAGGTGGGGCGCTCGGCGCTCGGCGCTCGACATGGGGCGGGTGGGGTGCGTGGGGTGCGTGGGGCGCGTGGGGCGCGTGGGGCGCGTGGGGCGGTTCGTTTCACGAGTTAACTCGTGAAACGGTCACTTCCCACACGAAGGTTCACGTGGGAAGTGACAGTTTCGTGTGGCCAGTACGACGCGCCGCGGCGCCGGCGTCGCCCCGCTACCCCGTCCCGCTACCCCGTCCCGCTACCTCGTCCCGCAGTAGTCCTCATAGCCCTCGGCGACCTGACCCGGCCGGCAGTACGACCCCTGCGCCGCCCACGCGATCCCGCCGAACGCCAGCACCGCCACGAGCGGCACCACCAGCGCCACTACCGCCAGGGTCCGCGCCCGCATCCGCCGCACCACCGGCGGCAGCCACAGGGCCAGCGCGACCGCGAACAGGACGCCCTGCAGGATCCAGCCGCCGGTCACGAGGAAGTTCGCGGACGCACACGGCGAGCAGTGAGCCGGGCTGCAGCTGTAGTTGTTGGTGCAGTCGGTCATCACCGCGAACGCCAGCCCGAGGGAGCCGAGCGTCGCCAGGAAGCCGGTGACGAGCGGGCCGGGCACCCGCGCGAGGACGAGGAGGGAGGAGGTCACCCCACCACCATCCGGCGCGCCCACCCCGGACCGCCTGAGCACGCATGCTCAACCCTCAACCCAGCAGCGCCGCCACCCGCCGTACCTGCTCCACATCCGATCCCGTCGGGATCAGCTGCACCTCGTCGGCGCCCAGCGCCTCCAGCTGCTTGAGTACGGCGAGCAGCTCGTCGCCGGTCCCCGCGAACCCGGTCGTCGGCAGCATCGCCTCGACCAGCGCGGGGTCGATCCAGTTGAAGTAGCGGCGCAGATGCCGATCCACCTGCGCCCGTGCCCGCCCTTCTCCCGGCACCCCATCCCCTGGCACATCGTCGAGCGCAAACCACAGCGACGTCGTCAGCCGCGGCGCCGGCCGCCCGGCCTCGGCCCACGCCGCCCGCACCTGCTCGAAGGTCCGCTCCACGACGCCCATGTCGAGGTCCATCGTGATCCCCGCGATCCCGTCGGCCCACGCGGCGGCGCTGCGGATCGACTTCGGCCCGACCGCTCCGATCAGCAACGGCGGCCCACCCGGCTGCACCGGCAGCGGCCCCACCGGGCGACACGCATCCACGACCTGCTCACCCGCCCAGACCGACCGCATCACCGCCACCCGCTCGGCCGTGTCCCGCCGGCTCCGCCACGCCAGGTCGGCCCCCACCGCCGCGTAGTCCTCGTCGCGCCCGCCCACGCCCAGCCCCACGGTCAGCCGCCCGCCGCTGATCACGTCGCCGGTCGCGAGCGCCTTGGCCAGCATCACCGGGTCGTGCAGCTGCGGCACGATCACGGTCGTCACCAGCCGCACCCGCCGGGTCCAGGCGGCGCACGCGCCGAGCAGCGTCAGCGACTCGGGGTTGTCGAAGGCCATCCGCTCCCCGAACGCCAGCGACGCGAACGGCCCCTCGTCGATCGCCCGCGCCCACGCCTCCAGCACCTCTCCGGTGAGATCGGGCTCCATCACCGGCATCGTCATCCCTACGTCCATGGCGCCACTGTGGCAGTCCCAGCCCCCACTAGGGTGGACGTGACCCACGCCACGCCGCGCCCTCGAGGAGCCCGCATGCCCGAGCCGTCACCCGTCCTGCAGGCCCGCCAGCAGTCGCTCGGCGACCTCCCCCGCCGTACGGCGCGCAGGGTGCCGACGCGCACCGCGATCGTCGACGGCGACGTGCGGCTCACCTTCGCCGAGCTCGACGCGGTCGTCGACCGTGTCGCGGCGGCGCTCGACGCGGAGGGGGTGACCAAGGGCGACCGGCTCGCGCTGTTGAGCCACAACTGCTGGCAGTTCGCCGTACTCTCCTTCGCCACGGCCCGCCTCGGGGTCGTGCTGGTGCCGGTCAACTTCATGCTCGGCGGCGACGAGATCGCGTTCATCCTCGACCACAGCGGGGCCACGACGTTCGTCGTCGAGGCGGCGCTGGTGCCGGTGGCCGAGCAGGCGATGGCGGCCTCGAGCGGGTCGGTCTCGCTGCGCGCCGTGATCCAGCCCAACGGCCCCGCGACGCCCCCGCCGACCGGCTGGCACGACGTCCAGGCGTGGTGCGACAACGAGGGCACCCCGCCCGAGGTGCACGTGGCCGACGACGACCCGCTGCGGCTGATGTACACCTCCGGCACCGAGTCGCGCCCCAAGGGCGCCCAGCTGTCGAGCCGCTCACTGCTGTGGCAGTACGTCTCCTGCACCGTCGACGGGTCGATGAGCGCCGACGACATCGACCTGCACACCCTGCCGCTCTACCACTGCGCGCAGCTCGACTGCTTCCTCGGCCCGGACGTCTACCTCGGCGCCACCAGCGTGATCCTGCCCGGCCCCGACCCGGCGGCGATCCTGCGCACCATCGAGGCCGAGCGGGTCACGAAGTTCTTCGCCCCGCCGACGGTGTGGATCGGGCTGCTGCGCGCGCCCGAGTTCGAGACCGCGGACCTCTCGAGCCTGCGCAAGGGCTACTACGGCGCGTCCGCGATGCCGGTCGAGGTGCTCAAGGAGATCCGCGAGCGGCTGCCCGAGGTCGACCTGTGGAACTTCTACGGCCAGACCGAGATGGCGCCGCTCGCCACGATCCTCGGCCCCGACGAGCAGCTCTCCCACGCCGGCTCCGCGGGCCGCGCCGCGCTCAACGTCGAGACCCGCATCGTCGACGACATCGACGCCCCGGTCCCGGCCGGCACCGTCGGCGAGATCGTGCACCGCTCGCCGCACGCGACGCTCGGCTACCACGACGACGAGGCCAAGACCGCCGAGGCGTTCCGCGGCGGCTGGTTCCACTCCGGGGACCTGGGCTACCTCGACGACGAGGGCCGGCTCTACGTCGTCGACCGCAAGAAGGACATGATCAAGACCGGCGGGGAGAACGTCGCCAGTCGCGAGGTCGAGGAGGCGATCTACGGCCTCGCCGACGTCGCCGAGGTCGCGGTCTTCGGCGTCAGCCACCCCCGCTGGGTCGAGGCGGTCGCCGCGGTCGTCGTACCCAAGCCGGGCGCGACGCTGAGCGAGGAAGACGTGATCGCCCACTGCCACTCGGTGCTGGCGGGCTACAAGACTCCCAAGTACGTCGTGGTGACCGACGCCCTGCCGAAGAACCCCTCCGGCAAGATCCTCAAGCGCGAGCTGCGCCAGGCCCACGGAGACATCGCCACCGCCTGACCACCCGTTGGTCGAGCAGGTTGCGCAGCAACCGACGTCGAGACCCCACTCGCTGGTCGAGCAGGTTGCGCAGCAACCGACGTCGAGACCAACCGACGTCGAGACCCCCGACCAGCAAGTAACTGGAGGAGTTCACGCACCTGGTGCGTGAAGATCTCCAGTTACCCGCCGGTCGGGGCACCACGGCGGGGTCTCGAGACGCTCGCTGGCGCTCGCTCCTCAACCACCGCGCGCTCAGAACCGCCGACTCCCGCCCGACCTCCGCGACGACCGCCGGCTCGACCCGCCACCCGAGCTCCGCCGCCGCGACGAGGTCGACCCCCGCCCGGAGGACCCCGACCCGGACGACCCCGATCCGGACGACCCCGACTCCCACACGAACGACACCGTCTTGCGCTGCTTCGGCGCCGTCGGCGCGGCGGTCGGGGACGACGAGCGGAAGTCCTTGTCGTCGGCCCGACGCACCCGCTCGGCGGCCGGGTCGGCGAACCGGTCGCGCTGCCAGTACCCGTTGAGGTAGGGCCGGCTGGCACGCCCGAGGTCCCAGTAGAACCGCCGATCGCCGTCGATCCTCACCGTCCGCGTCGTCGGGATCCGTTTGGCCTCGACCTGCGCCCGGCAGTCGACGCACACCGGCACTTCCCGCTCGGTGCCGCGCGAGGGCGTGAACGCGTGGGTGTCGACGCTGGGCCCGTGGCGCGGATCGAAGAAGCAGGGCGGTGTGCGAGGCGGCACGGGCCGGCCGTGGCGCAGCGCGTCGAGGACCGTCAGCTCGTAGCGGGCGTCGGCCAGCCGGGTGACGACCCCCTCCACGTCGGCGGAGGTGGCCAGCGTGTCGAGTCGCTGCCGGGCTCCTTCGATGAGGTCCAGGATCGTGCGCGAGCGACGTGCCTCGTCGGAGTCGGCGGGCGCGGGCGGCAGTGCGGAGATCGTCGCGGAGAGCTCGATGACCTCCTCGTTGAGGGGCTCGCGCCAGGCGTCGGCGATGGCGGCGTCGGCCTGCTGCTGGGTACGACGCCGGCGCCACCACCGCAGCCCGCCGTACCCGCCCGCGCCCGCGGCACCGGCCCCGCCGATCCACGCCGCCCAGGCCCAGAGGTTGGCCTCCTCCTCGCCGGCCTCGGCGATGAACCGCTCCAGCATCGGCGCATAGACGGGCGCGCAGCAGTCGACGGCGCTGTCGAGCGCGTCCTCGACCTGGAAGAACGGCCGCTCCTCGGCGAACTGGTAGGCCGTGAACGACCGGCTGCTCTCCGGGCTGTCGGCGGCGACGAGTACGGCGTAGGTCCCGTCGACGCCGACCCGGTCGTAGACCTGCGCGACCAGCTCCTCGGGGGGATAGACGAGGTTGTCCTCCTGGTTGGCCCACTCGACGGGGTTGTCGATGACGAGCGACTCGGCCGGTAGCACGGCGATCCGCACCGGGCCGGCGGTGTCGGCCGCCGCGTCGTCGAGCTCCGCAGCCTCCGCAGCACTCAGGTCGTTTGCCTCGATGACCGCGGGATCGACGTACACCCCTGGCCGCGCGAGCTCGATCGCCACGTCGTCGAGGTAGCGGTCCGCGGCGCCGCCGTTGCGGGGGCCCAGCGTCGGGCCCTCCGAGGTCTCCGGGCCGGAGCAGTTCCCGAGCGCGACGAACGCCAGGATCAGCACCACGAAGGCCGGGGCGACGACGTTGGCCAGGTTGATTCTCATGCGGTGATCTTCATGCGGTGACTCTCATCCGGTGATCCGATCGAGGCAGGTGCGGCAGACAGGGACGGGGCGCTCGACACCGCCGGGTGGCGCCCAGCGGGCGTCGGTCACGGAGATCCCATGGGCGGGGTCGACGAAGCACGGCACCCGGCGCGGCGGCGGCGGATCCCCCGAGAGCCGGGCGCGCGCGCAGGCGAGCTGCCAGCGGGCGTACTCCACGACCTCGCCGATCTGGCGCAGCCCCTCGTCGGTGGTCAGCGCGTCGACGCGGCGCGAGGCGTCGTAGTAGGCGTCCAGCCCGGCCCCGACGTGCGCGGCGACCGCCGGGTCGGTGGTCGGGAGGTCCTCGCGGTCGATCTCCTCGCCGAGGCGGGTGACGTCCTCGCGGGCCAGCGCGGCGCGCTCCTCGACAGTGTCGTGCTCGTCGTCGTGTACGGCGAACGCCGGGCGGTAGTCGGCGGGGCCGGCCCAGCGCTCGTCCTCGCTGGGCTGCCGGCTCGACCGAGCGCCAGTCCGAGCGCCGGTCCGAGCGCCGGCCCGCGACAGCGCCCACCACGCCACGATGCCCCCGGCGCAGGCCCCGAGGATGACGACGACCAGCACCCACCCCCACGGGAAGCCGCCCTCCCCACCGGGAGCGCCGAGCCCGTCGAGCACCCCGTGGAGGATCTGGTCGACCTGCCCGAGGGTGTGCTCGTCGACCTCCTCGGCGACGATCGGGCCGACCCTGTCGTCGGTGCCGTAGGCCGCGCCGTAGGTCCCCGCTCCGCTGAAGCTCACGACGTACACGCCGTCGCGGCCCACCTCGTCGGCCACCCCGTCGACGAACGCCATCGCCTGCGCCGGGTCGCTGCCGCCGGGCATCGCGGAGAGCGCGGCGGCCGGGACCACCACGACGTACACGTCGTCGCGCCAGCCGTCGATCCGCTCCTCGAGCACGTCGACCTGCGCGGGGGTGATCGCGCCGCTGTCGTCGCTGAGGTGGACCGGGCCGTCGGCCAGCGCGGCGGCGGCCTCGGCGACGTAGTCGGTCGCGGCGGCCGCCGGGAACGCGGGGGTGAGGAGAAGCAGGAGGAGTACGACGAGCAGCCGGCGGGTCACGCGGCAGTACCTACCGCGCGGCGAGCCCGGCCAAACCGCGTCACCGGGCGAACGTCGGCTTCTCCTTGGCCACGAACGCCCGCACACCCTCGGCGAAGTCGTCGCCGGTGTAGACCGCGCGCAGCAACTCGTCGTCACCGGCCGGCTCGGCCTCGAGGACGCGGGCGCGGGCGGTCAGCTGCTCCTTGGTGGCGCGCAGGGTGACGCCGGAGGCGGTGAGCAGGCCCTCGACGACGGCGTCGACCTCGGCGGTGAGCTCGTCGGCGGGTACGACGGACAGGAGCGCGCCCACGGCGTAGGCCCGGTCGGCGGTCGTCAGCCGCGAGGTCAGCAGCATCTCCCGGGTCAGGGACTCGCCGAAGACCGCGGCACAGCGATAGACGACCGACGCCGACAGCGCGTTGCCGAGCGTGCGCGCGATGGGATAGCCGAAGCGCGAGCCCTCCGTCGCGATTCGCAGGTCGCAGTGCGTCGCGACCGCGAGCCCGCCGCCCACGCACACGCCCTCGACGGCCGCGATCGTCACCTGCGGCAGCTCGAACAGCGCCCGCAGCAGCTCGCGGATCGACCCCTCGTAGGCCACCGCGTCCGCCTCGACGAAGTCGGTGATCTCGTTGCCCGCCGCGAAGGCCCGCCCTCCGGCCCCGCGCAGCACCAGCACCCGTACCGACGGGTCCTCGTGCAGCTCCTCGCAGAGCGCGCGCAGCTCGGCATACATCGCCTTGGTGAACGCGTTGTGCCGCGCCGGCCGGTTGAACACCACCTCCACCACCCGGTCGCGCCGGGTGATCAGCAGCTCGGCGGCTGCATCGGACGAGGAGGCAGAGGAGGAGGCGGGCGTGGGCTCAGCAGAGGCGGGAGGCTCAGCAGAGGTATCAGGCGAAGTCACGCCAGCACCCTAGTCCCCCGCCCACCCCCGAGTCGGCGCAGTTTCACCCCCCAGTCGGCGCATCTTCACCCCCCAGTCGGCGCAATTTGTCAGCCCAGTCGGCGCAATTTCGCCGGCGAGGGCAGGTACGGCGTGAAGTTGCGCCGACTCGGCGGTGAAGTTGCGCCGACTCGGCGGGGAGGGGGCTGGGATCTGGGTCAGGCCCGGAGGACCGTCACCACGTCGGCCACGTCCGCGCGCGTCGTACGGAACGCGTTGACCGGGTCCTCGAGGTCGGCGTACCCGAACGAGACGGCGCACACCACCATCCGGTCCTCGGGCAGCTCGAGGAACTCGCGGACGTGGTCGGAGTACATCGCGATCGCCGCCTGCGGGACGGTCGCGATCCCGAGCGTGTGCGCGGCGTGCATCAGGTTGGCGACGTAGCCACCGCAGTCGATCGCGCCGTACACCCCCTGCTCGCGGTCGGTGGTGATCACCGCGACGTGCGGGGCGCCGAAGAACGTGTAGTTCTTCAGCATCTGCACCAGCCGCGCGTCGCCGTCGGCGCGGTCGATCCCGAGGCTCGCATAGAGCGCGTAGCCACCCTCGCGACGCCGCTCCTGATAGACGCCGGAATAGCCCGTCGGCATCGGCAGGTCCGAGGTCTGCGGGCTGGCCAGCACGTGCTCGGTGAGGCTCTTCGAGAAGCGCTGCGTCGCCTCGCCGGTCGTGACGTGGACCTGCCACGGCTGGGTGTTGCACCACGACGCCGTGCGCTGGGCGAGCGCGAACATCTGCGTCAGCTGCTCGTCGGGGACCTCGTCGGCGAGGAACGCGCGGCAGCTCCAGCGCTGGTCCATCAGCTCGGGGAAGGTGAGGGGCGCCGGGGCTGCGGCGGGGGCGTCGTTGACAGTCACACTGTCAGGGTACGACGTGAGGTGCGGGTCACACAGCCACTCTCGCTCAGCGGGTCCAGCGGGTGCCGAGAGTTTCTGACGGGCCACCTGACAACTTGCGCCGACTCGGCGGTGAAGTTGCGCCGACTCGGCGGTGAAACTGCGCCGACTCGGCGGGGTGGGCGGGCGGGTGGTGGAACTCACATGGCGGTGTCGGCTGGCGGACCTACACTCAGACGACCCTGCCGCCCGACTCCCCCTGAGGACGTCAGCTGTGAAGCTCTCCACCCGCAACACCCCTGGTACGACGAACGCCCCGGCCCCCGCGAGCGCCGGGCGCGACCTCGCGCTGGTCGCGATCTTCGCGGGCGTCATCGCGGCGCTCGGCGTGATCCCGGCGATCACGCCGCTCGGCGGGAGCGTGCCGATCACCGCGCAGTCGATGGGGATCATGCTGGCCGGCGCGCTGCTCGGCCCGCGCCGCGCGACGATGGCGGTCGTCCTCTTCCTGGCGCTCGTCGCCATCGGGCTGCCGCTGCTCGCCGGTGGGCGTGGCGGGCTGGGGGTCTTCGCGGGCCCGAGCGTCGGCTACCTCCTCGGCTGGCCGATCGCCGCGTTCGTCATCGGGTGGCTGACCCAGGTCGCCGGCGCGCCGTACCGGCTGTGGACCGGCATCGCCGCCAACCTCCTCGGCGGCGTCGTCGTGCTCTACGCGTTCGGCGTCCCCGGCACCGCGATCCGCACCGACACCAGCCTGTGGGCCGCGCTGGTCGCCGCCTGGGTCTTCATCCCCGGCGACATCGCCAAGGCCATCATCACCGGCATCGTCGCGCGCGGGGTGCACGCCGCCTACCCCGGCCTGATCCGCGAGCGCCGCTCGGCCAGCCCAGCCAGCACAGCCGCGAAGCCCGCCGCCTGACCACGTGACCGCCACGACCGCGCCGCCTCCGGTCGAGGTGCTCCTCGCCGCCGACCCGGTCCAGGCCTTCCTCGACGCCGATCGCGACGGCCGCGACGTCGTCCTCGCGACGTCCGGCACCTCGACGCAGCCGCGCCACGTCGTACGCACCACCCGCTCCTGGACCGACTCCTTCCCCGTCGTCGCCGACCTCACCGGCCTAGCCGCGGAGAGCCGGGTCTGGGTGCCCGGCCCGGTCACCGCGAGCATGAACCTCTTCGCCGCCGTCCACGCCGCGTGGGCCGGCGCCGCGCTGGTCCCGGCCCTCGACGAGGCCACGCACGCCCAGCTCACCCCCACCGCGCTGCGCGGACTCCTCTTCTCCAGCCGCGCCGCGCTGGCCGGCGTGAGCGTGCTGGTGGCCGGCGACAGCCTCGACCGCGCGACGTACGACGAAGCGGTCGCGGCCGGCGCGCGGGTGCAGCACTACTACGGCGCGGCCGAGCTGTCGTTCGTCGCCTGGGGTCCGCACGCGGGCGAGCTGCGGGCGTTCCCGGGCGTCGAGGTCGAGGTGCGCGACGGCGAGCTGTGGGTGCGCTCGCCGTACCTCGCGAAGGGCTACCTGGAGCCCGGCGGGCGGCGCCCCGGCGCGCACCGCACCAACTCCCGCCGGGCCCACTTCCATCGGGGCAGCACCGGCCCGCTGCGCACCGACGCCGACGGCTGGGCCACGGTCGGCGACCGCGGCGCGCTGGTCGACGACGAGTTTGGGGGCAGGGTCGAGGTCCACGGCCGCGCCGGCGGCATCACCACCTCCGGCGTGACCGTCCAGGTCTCCGACATCGAGCAGGTCCTGCGCGGCCAGGCCAGCGGCCAGGTCGTGGTGGTGGGTACGCCGCACCCCGAGCTCGGCGAGGTCGTCACCGCCGTCCTCACCCGGGCCGACGACTTCGCGACGCTGCGGACCGTGGCGCGCGCCGAGCTGTCGCCCGGTCAGCAGCCCCGCCGCTGGTATCACCTCGAGCGGCTCCCCTCCTCCACCGCCGGCAAGGTCGACCGCGAGGCGCTCGCCCGGCTGGTCGTCACGCCGGGTGCCGCGCAGCCGCTGGTGTGAGGCGCACTAGCGTGGCCCTGCCATGACCTCCGCCTCCCCAGACGCTCCCGTGATCGTCGCCGCTCTGCGTACCCCGATCGGCACCGCCGGCCGCTCGCTCGCCGGCATCGACGCCGCCGGGCTCGCCGCCCCCGTGCTCGCCGCCCTCGTCGAGCGCACCGGTCTCGACCCGGCGCAGATCGACGACGTGGTGCTCGGCAACTGCATGGGCCCCGGCGGCGACGTCGCGCGCGTGGCCTCCCTGGCCGCCGGCCTCCCCGTCACCGTCCCCGCGCTCACCGTCGACCGCCAGTGCGGCAGCGGTCTGGCCGCGATCGACGTCGCGGTCGCGATGGTCCGCGGCGGCGCGCAGGTCGTGCTGGCCGGCGGCGTCGAGTCGGCCTCCACGGCCCCCTGGCGCTCGTGGCCGCCGGCGACGCCCGACGCGGAGCCGGTCCGCTACGAGCGTGCCCCCTTCGCTCCCGCCGAGCTCGGCGACCCCGACATGGGTCTGGCCGCCGACCTGCTCGCCGAGGAGTACGACGTGAGCCGGGCGCGCCAGGACGCATACGCCGCGCGCTCCCACGCGCTGGCGATGGCCGCGCGCGACTCCGGCGCCTATGACGAGATGCTCCCCGTCGCCGGCGTCGCGCTCGACGACCGGCCCCGCGCGGGCCTCGGCGTGGAGCGTCTCGCCCGCCTGCGCCCGGCCTTCCGCGAGGGCGGCACGGTGACCGCCGGCAACTCGTGCGGCATCAGCGACGGGGCCGCCGCGGTGGTCGTCGTCGACGCCGCGGCCCACGAGCGCCTCGGCCGGACGTCCCCGGACGCCAGCGCCCCCCGCCGACGCCTCCCCGGCCTGCGCGTCCTCGCCACGGCCACCGCCGGCGTCGACCCCACCCGCCCCGGCATCGGCATCGTCCCCGCCGCCCGGCTCGCGCTCAGCCGCGCCGGACTCACCCTGGACGACGTCGACGTGGTCGAGCTCAACGAGGCCTTCGCCGGCCAGGTCCTCGCCTGCTGCGACGCGCTCGGCCTGGACCCCGGCCGGGTCTGCCCCGAGGGCGGGGCGCTCGCGCTGGGCCACCCGTGGGGCGCGTCCGGCGCGGTGCTGGTGACGCGACTCTTCTCCCAGCTGGTGACCCGCGGGGCCCCCGGTCGGATCGGGCTGGCCGGCATCGCCGTCGGCGGCGGCCAGGGCGTGGCGATGGTGGTGGAGTCGTGCTGATCGAGGTCGCGGGCGTCTCGCACTCCTACCCGGGCACGGGCACGCCGCGCTTCGTCGTACGCGACCTCGACGTGACCCTCACCGAGCACCGCATCGGCGTCGTCGGAGCCAACGGGTCGGGCAAGTCGACCTTCGCCCGGATGCTCAACGGGCTGATCGTGCCGAGCGCCGGCAGCGTGCGCCTCGACGGCCTCGACACCGCCAAGGACGGCAAGGCGGTGCGCAAGCGGGTCGGGTTCTGCTTCACCGACCCCGACGCCCAGATCGTGATGCCGACGGTCGGCGAGGACATCGGCTTCGGCCTGCGTCGCCGTGGGCTGAGCAAGGACCAGATCGCCGCCAAGGTGGCCGCCGCCCTCACGTCGTACGGCCTCGCCGGCTTCGGCGACCACCCCGCCCACCTCCTCTCCGGCGGGCAGAAGCAGCTGCTTGCGCTGGCGTCGGTGCTGGTCACCGAGCCGGACCTGCTGGTGATGGACGAGCCGACGACGCTGCTCGACCTGCGCAACGCGCGGCGCGTCTCCGAGGTCGTCGCGGGGCTGAGCCAGCAGGTCGTGCTGGTCACCCACCACCTCGAGCTGCTCGCCGACTTCGACCGGGTGCTCGTCTTCGACGAGTCGCGGCTGGTCTTCGACGGGCTGCCCGGCGAGGCGGTCGCGCACTACCGGGCGCTGATGGGATGAGCACGATCGGGCTCTACCAGCCGGGTGGCTCGGTGCTGCACCGGCTGCCGGCGGGCGTGAAGCTCGGCGCGATGGTGCTCGCGGGCATCGGCTCGATCTTCCTCGACACCTCCGCGCAGGTGGGGGTGGCGCTGCTGGTCGTGCTGGTGGGGTACGTCGTGGCGCGCTCGCCGTGGCGGGTCGGGCTGCGGCTGCTCAAGCCGGTGCTGTGGTTCTCGCTGCCGCTGGGCGCCTTCCACGTGATCGTGAACGGTTGGGAGCGGGCCGCGGTGGTGGTCGGCGTGATCGTCGTGCTCGTGCTGCTCGCCAACCTCGTCACGCTCACCACGCGCACCACCGCCCTGGTCGACGTGGTGGTCGCGATCTGCCGTCCGCTGCGCCCGCTCGGCGTCAACGCGGAGCGGGTCGGGCTGCTGCTGATGCTCGGCATCCGTGCCGTCCCGATCGTGGTCGAGCTCGCCGAGGAGGTGCGCGACGCCCAGCGCGCCCGGGGGCTGAGCGCGAGCCCGCGGGCGTTCGCCGTACCCCTCATCGTCGGGGCGCTGCGCCGCGCCGACGCGCTCGGCGACGCGCTGGCCGCCCGGGGCCTGGACGACTGAGCGGCCCCGCCCGGCCCCGCCCGATATGATGCGACGTATTGGCTGCGATCGGGCCGGTTCTCCAGCCATTACGTCGCATTGTTTCGGGGAGTCAGTCGTTGCGCGTCCACCACGCGGCGAGCCCGCCACCGAGCGCGCCGAACAGGTGTCCCTGCCACGACACCCCGGGCTGGCCGGGCAGCACGCCCCACAGCAGCCCGCCGTACGCCACCAGCACCAGCACGCCCAGCGCGATCTGCCCCGGCCGGCGCGTGAACAGCCCGCGCAGCAGGAGGTGCACCAGCCACCCGAAGACCAGCACGGACGCCCCGAGGTGGATCGTCCACGGGTCGGCGGTCAGCCACACGCCGGCGCCGCCGATCAGCCAGATCGTCGCGGTCACCACGGCCCAGTGCTGGACTCCCGACAGTAGGATCAGGAAGCCGAGCACCAGCAGCGGCACGGTGTTGCCCGCGAGATGCCCCCACCCGACGTGCAGCAGCGGCGCGAACAGGATCCCCGCCAGCCCCTCGTCGGAGCGCGGGCGCACCCCGAGCCCGTCCATCCGGTTGTCGAGCAGCGTGTCGAGGAGCTCGAGCGCCCACAGCAGCGCGACGAACCCGAGGATCACGCGCATGGCCGTGCCCCACGCGGCGTTGCGGCGACGGGCCGGCGCGACCTGACTCATGCCCCCAACGCTAGACGTGCCTGCCAACCAGCCAGCGCGCGAGCAGGGTGCCGTCGTGCTCGAGGAGCGTGTGCAGGGTGAGGGGTACGTCGAGCGCCGGGCCGGTCGTGATCCGCGGATGGACCCCGCCCACCAGGCTCGGGACCACCGTGGCGCACAGCTCGTCGACGAGGCCGGCCGCAAGCAGGTCGCCGAGCAGCGTCGGCCCGCCTTCGCCGAGCAGCTGGCGCAGGCCGCGGTCGTGCAGCGCGGCGACGAGCCCCGGCAGGTCGACGGCGCCGTCGCCGGTGACCAGGACGTGCTCGTCCCCGAGCTCGGCGCGGGCGGCGGCCAGGCCGGGGGCGCCGGCACAGGTCGCCAGGAGTACGGCGCCCGCGGGTGCGCCGCGCAGCGTCTCGGGGACCTCGCCCCGCCCGCTGACCACGACGATCGGCGTGGCGCCCGGCCCGTAGCCCTCGGCCCGCGCCGTACCCGCCCCCACCACGACCGCGTCCGCCATCACCCGCAGCGCGTCGAAGACCCGCTTGTCGGCGGCGTTGTTGATCGACCCGGAGTGCCCGTCGGCGCCGGTCGCCGCACCGTCGACGGTGGAGACCATGTTGACCCGCAGCCACGGGGAGCGCGGCGGGGTCGCGTAGAGCGTGGCGAGGTCGGGGTCCGCGCCCGCGGGGATCAGGACACGCACTGCCACCGCACCACCCACCACTGCACGCCGTAAGGGTCGCCGGCCCACACCACCTCGGCCTCGCACCGCCCGGTCACCACGCGCCCCAGCGTCCGCAGCGCGGGGACGCCGCCCGCCAGCAGCTCGGCCCCGAGCACCTCGTCGATATCACGGAGCACCTCCACGTCGGCCCGCGCCAGGGCCGACCCGATCGCCTCGTCGAACGCGAACGCCCGCTCGTCCAGGTGCCCCGGCGCCTTCTCACCGCGCCGAGCGGAGCCGTCGGCGACGACCAGTACTTCGGCGTCGGTGATGTCGAGCAGCGTGCCGGGCTGGGTCGCCTCGATGATCTCGCCGGCATACCCCGCATCTGCGAGCAGCGAGCGCGCCACCCGCATCGACAGCGGCTCGGTGACACCGTGCGCAACGCTGACCGGGTCCGGCGCGGCTCCGAGCACGACCACCCGGGAGACCCCCTGGCCGGTCAGCCACGCGACCGCGTCGACGGCGGCCGCGCGCATCTCGGCGACCGGGTCGGTGAGGCTGGCGTACGACGCGAGCAGGGCCAGCGCGGACGGGACGACGACGACGCGGGCGGTCATGCCGCCCACCTCGGGCACGGGCGGCTCATGCCAGCCCCCGGATCGCCCGGGCGGGTGGCCGACGCCCGGCGATCGTCCACACCATGTCCACGGTCTGCCGGGTCTCGACGACCTCGTGCACGCGATAGATCCGCGCCCCGGCGAGTGCGCAGACGGCGGTGGCGGCCAGCGTGCCGGTGAGCCGCTCGCCGACGGGCAGGTCGAGGGTCTCGCCGACGAAGTCCTTGTTGGACAGCGACACCAGCACCGGCCAGCCGGTCGCGACCATCTCGCCGAGCCGGCGGGTGAGCTCGAGGGAGTGGAAGGTGTTCTTGCCGAAGTCGTGGGCCGGGTCGATCACCACCGAGTCCGGGTGCACGCCCGCTGCGATCGCGCGCTCGGCGTAGGCGACGGTGTCGGCGATCGCGGCCGCGACCACGTCGTCGTACTCCATCCGGTGCGGGCGGGTCCGCGGCGTCACCCCGCCGGTGTGGGTGCAGATGATCGCGGCGCCGTGCTCGGCCGCCACGTCGACGAGCTCGGGGTCGGCGCCGCCCCAGGCGTCGTTGAGCACGTCGGCCCCGGCCTCGCAGGCCGCGCGGCCGACGGAGGCGCGCCAGGTGTCGACGGAGATCACCAGGTCGGGGAAGGCCTCGCGCACCCGCGCCACGAAGTCCACGACGCGGCCGCGCTCCTCCGCCTCGTCGATCTCGGCGCCGGGCGCGGCCTTGATCCCGCCGATGTCGACCATCTCGGCGCCCTGGGCCACGACGTGCGCGACCCGCTCGAAGGCCTTGTCCTCGGCCCAGGTCGCGCCCTTGTCATAGAACGAGTCAGGGGTCCGGTTGACGATCGCCATCATGATCGTGGCGTCGTCGGCGAACTCATGGCGCCCCAGCCGCAGCGTCATGCCGTCGCCCCCGATCCCGATGCCGATCCCCCGGTCGTGTGCCCGAGGGCGCGCTCCGGCGCGTCGCCAGGCACACGACCCGGCCGCGACCCGGCTCCCCGTGATCCAGTGCCCCCCGGCAACGCGCCGGCGGGCGGCCGCTCCCCCGTGCCGACGTCGCGCACCAGTGGCGCGATCGCCCCGTCGTCGCCGCGCGCGTGGCCGAACTGCTGCAGCAAGACGGTGTTGTGACCGTGCGCCCCGGCGCGCCGCTGGGCGGCGGCGATGATCTGGGTGGCCATCGCGCCGAGGTCCTGCAGCGCCTGGTGGCGGTGCGCGCGCCGGCCGAGGTCGACCTGCGCGATCGCGTCGAGCCCGGGGCCGCGCGCCGTGTCGATCAGCGCGGCCAGCTCCACGGCGTACCCCGTCGGCACGTGCAGCGACTCGAAGAGCGAGCGCCGCACCGCCCACTCGCCGGCCAGCGGCTGCACCAGCCCGGCCAGCTCGGGGAAGAGCAGCGCGATCAGCGGTCGGGCGACGAGCTCGGTGACCCGCCCGCCCTCGTACGCCGCGGAGGCCGGGGCCTGCGCAGCGGTCTCGAGCATCGGGCGCTCGTAGAAGCCCTTGACCAGCGCCACCTCCGGCGTGGTCAGCAGCGGGCCGAGCAGGCCGGGGACGAAGTGGGAGTCCCAGTCGAGCAGGTCGGCGTCCATGAACACCAGCACGTCGCCGGAGGTGACGAACAGCGACTTCCACATCGCCTCGCCCTTGCCCGGCATCCAGCCCAGGTCGGGGCGGATCTCGGAGGCGCGGTGCACGACGGCGCCCGCGTCGGTCGCGACGGCGTAGGTGTCGTCGGTGGAGTCGGAGTCGATGACCACGATCTCGTCGAGCAGCCCGACGGTGTCGACGAGCCGCTCGCGGACCCGGGTCACCACGTCGCCGACGGTGGCGCCCTCGTTGCGCGCCGGCACGACCAGGCTGACGCCGGTGCCGGCCTTGGCCTGCATCAGGTCCTCGAGGGACCAGTCCTGCCAGCGGTGCGTCCGCCGCGCGAACCAGTCCTCACTCACTCCTGCACCCTAGCCAGTGCCCCCACCGACCCGGGTCGTGTGCCCGAGACCGCGCCCCGGCGCGCGCTCAGGCACACGACCGAGGTCTGGGTGGGGGGAACGCCCGGCCACTCAGAAGACGCTGTAGCCGCCGTCGATGACGACGGTGCTCCCGGTCTGGTACGACGAGGCGTCGCTGGCGAGGTAGACGGCGATGCCGGCGAAGTCCTCCGGCTGCCCCCAGCGCCGCGTCGGCACCCGGGTGAGCACCCGGTCCGCGAAGGCCGAGGAGTCCTGGGCCGCGACGGTCATGTCGGTGGCGATCCACCCGGGCAGCACGGCGTTGACCCGGATCCCCGAGCGGCCCAGCTCGACGGCCGAGGAGCGCACCAGTGCGGTGAGCGCCGCCTTCGTCGCGCCGTACGCGTGGTTGCGGCCCGCTCCCTCGATCGCGGCGAGGCTGGCGACGGCGATGATCGACCTGCCACGGGCGGCGGCGCCGTCCTCCGCGGCCTGCTCGGTCATCACCGCGGCGGCCTCACGCATGGTCCAGAACGCGCCGTCGAGGTTCGTCGCCAAGGTCGTGCGGTAGTCCTCGGTGGTCGAATCGACCAGCTTCGCGAGCGGCAGTCCCACGCCGGCGTTGACGACCACGACGTCGAGGGAGCCGAGCAGCCGGGCGGCCTCCCGCATGCCGGTGCGCACCTCGTCCTCCTGCGAGACGTCGACGCGCTGCGCGTGGGCGGTGAGGCCCTCGGCGACCAGGGCCTCCGCCGCGCCGCGGACCTTCGCCTCCGTGCGGCCCCACAGCGAGACGGCGGCGCCGGCACCGGCGAGCCCCCGGGCCATCGCCAGTCCGATCCCGGACCCTCCCCCGGTCACGACGACGCCGCGCCCGGTCAGGTCGAAAAGCTCACTCGTCATGTCCAGCTCCCTTGTTGTCGTCACGCAGGCGGCGCACCAGATCCGGTGACGCTCCCACCGTGTGCGCCGCGATCTCGGCGTACTTGCGCGCCAGCGCCGCCGGGGAGACCTCTCCCTCGGGGTGGTACCAGACGGCGATCGCCTGGACCATCCCGATGAGGGCCCGAGCGGTGTCGCGCGCGGAGCGTACGTCGAAGTGCCCGGCGTCCATCCCCGCCTGAACCGCCTCGACGAGCAGCTGCTCGACCTCGCGTCGGCGCTCGACGTAGGCAGCGCGCCGCTCGGCGCTCAGCGACCTGATCTCACTGTCGAGCGCCGCCAGCTTGGTGCTGTGCGCCATGTAGCGCACCAGCGCCTCGATCAGGTTGAGCAGGCGCTGCTCGGTGTCGTCCCCGGCGTCGACGACCGCGGCACGGCACAGCCCCGCCAGCCGGTCGATCGAGAGCATCTGGAGCGTGTGGAGGATGTCCTCCTTGTTGGCGTGGTGGTAGTACAGCGCCGGCACCGTCACCCCGACCCGGCGGGCGATGTCGCGCACGGTCGTGCCGTGGTAGCCGTGCTCGTTGAAGGCGTCGAGCGCCGCGAGCAGGATCGGGCTGAGCTCGAGTTGCACCGACGAGCGCCAGGCGCCCCCGAGAAGGGTGTCGTCGACCTGGGTCACGGCCGGTACCCCACGATGCCGAGCGAGAACTGGACGTACTGCGTCGCGATCTCCTCCGGGGTGAGCGGCCCGCCTGAGCGATACCAGTTCGCCACCGCCACGCACATCGTCACCACGGCGCGGGCGGCCTCGTGCGGCACCGGAGTCCGGAACAGACCCTCCCGCACGCCGTTCTCGACCTCGTCGTCGAAGAGCTGCTGCTGGGCCGTGCGCAGCGCGGCGTGGCGCCGCCGCTCACGCGGAGCCAGGCTGCGCAGCTCGCTCGTGCCGAGGAAGGCCAGCTCGCGGCGGTGGGCGTGGAAGAGGGTGAGCGCCTCGACCAGCAGCGAGAACCGCTCGACCGGGCCCGTGCCCTCGGCCCGAGCCGCCTCCCCTCGGGCGAGGAGGTCCTCCATCGCGTGCTCGAAGAGCGTGTTGAGCATCGCCTGCTTGCTCGGGTAGTAGTGGTAGAGGCCCGGCACGGACAGCCCGCAGCGCCGCGCGATGTCTCGCACGGAGGCTCCGTGGTAGCCGGTCATCGTGAACGACTGGAGCGCTGCCAGGAGGGCGGGGTCGTAGGCCAGCGGCGGGAAGGTGCGCCAGTCCCGAGGGTCCACTGCCGGGGGGTGCTCGCCGACGTGCTGGCCGGCCAGCTCGGGTGACAGCTCAGCGGGATCCACGTCGAGTGCGCGGGCCAGCTGGACCACTCGCGCCGGGCGGGCGCCGGCCTTGCCGGTCTCGATCTGGCTCAGCGTCGCCGCACTCACGCCGGCGAGCTCCGCGAGACCGCGCAGGCTCAACCCCTTCGCCTGCCGCATCGTGCGCAGCAGCGGCCCCACCTCGGGACCCAGCTTGTCCTCGCGCAACACCCACCGACTCCTCATCCGCCGTGCGGCACCTCCGGCCGACTCCCATGAAGCGTACAAGAGGTTTAGCGACTCGATCGCTCACTCTGGCCAAACAGTCGAAACTGGTCACTTCTCAGCGTAGACAAGCCCGACACGCCACTACTAACCTAGCGCTCACTCTGTATCACTAAACACTCACGGCAATGAAGGGCTACCGCCATGGACTTCGCGCTCCCCGACGGGATCCAGGACTTCCTGGACGAGATCGACGCCTTCATCGAGAAGGACATCGCTCCCCTCGAGCAGGAGAACATCCAGTACTTCGACCATCGGCGGGAGTGGGCCCGCACCGACTGGGAGGCAGGCGGCACACCGGCGAAGGCGTGGGAGGAGCTGCTCGCCGAGATGCGTCGCCGTGCCGACGACGCCGGCTTCCTGCGCTGGGCACTCCCCGAGGACCTCGGTGGCCGGGGTGCCTCCAACCTCGAGCTGGCCATCGTGCGCGAGCACCTCGCCCACCGGGGCCTGGGCCTGCACAACGACCTGCAGAACGAGTCCTCGATCGTCGGCAACCTGCCGTTCGTCCACATCGTCCGCGACTTCGGTACGCCGGAGCAGCGCGAGGAGCTGCTCGAGGGCATGATCACCGGCGACGTCATGGTCGCCTTCGCGCTCACCGAGCCCGACCACGGCAGCGACGCCACCTGGATGGAGACCAAGGCGGTCCGCGACGGCGACGAGTGGGTCATCGACGGCGCCAAGCGGTGGAACTCCGGCGTCCACCACGCCACCCACGACGTGGTCTTCGCCCGCACCAGTGGCAAGGACGGCGACGCGCGGGGGATCACGGCGTTCGTGGTGCCGATGGACACGCCGGGCCTCGAGGTCACCAGCTATGACTGGACCTTCAACATGCCGACCGACCACGCCAACGTGGCCGTCCGCGGGGTCCGGGTCCCGCACTCCGCCATCCTCGGGGAGGAGGACAGCGGGCTGATGATCGCCCAGCACTTCCTGCACGAGAACCGGATCCGCCAGGCGGCCTCGAGCCTGGGCGCCGCGCAGTACTGCATCGACCGCGCCGTCGAGCGGGCTCGCACCCGGGTCACCTTCGGCGAGCCGCTGGCGAAGCGCCAGGCGGTCCAGTGGCCGCTGGTCGAGCTGCACACCGAGGCCGAGATGGTGCGCGGCCTGGTGCGCAAGGCCGCCTGGACCCTGGACCGGGCCGGCGACCCCACCGAGGTCAGCGAGTTCGTCTCGATGGCCAACTTCCGCGCCAACCGGCTGGTCTGCGAGGCCGCGGACCGCGCGATGCAGGTCTTCGGTGGGGAGGGCTACTCGCGCAACCAGCCCTTCGAGCACATCTACCGCCACCACCGCCGCTACCGCATCACCGAGGGCGCCGAGGAGATCCAGATCCGCAAGGTCGCCGGCACGCTGTTCGGCTTCATGGGCCGCCGCAAGGCGCACGCCTAGCCGCGGTCGTGCAGGCGGCGGTTGACCACCGCCGCCTGCTCGTCGGTCCCGATCAGGGAGGCGATCACCTCCTGCTCGGCCGCCAGGCCGGCGGCGAGGTCGACCCGCCCGGCCAGGCCGACGAGCCGCTTGATCCCGCGCGTTGCCGCGCCGCTGTGCCCGGCGATCTCGCCGGCGAGGGCGGTCGCGGCGGCCAGCGGCTCGTCGGCGACCCGGGTGGCCAGGCCAAGCTGGACGGCCTCCTCCCCCGACACGCGTCGCCCGGTCAGCGCCAGCTCCAGCGCCCGGTCGCGACCGACCAGCTCGGGCAGCAGCTGGGTGCCCATCATGTCCGGCACGAGACCCCACTGGACCTCCATCAGCGCGAGCTTGGCGTCCGGCGCCACGATCCGGAGGTCGGCGCCCAGCGCCAGCTGCAGCCCTCCACCGAGCGCGACGCCGTGCACGGCGGCGATCACCGGCGCCTCGACGAGCGACCAGACGTGGACGGCCTGCTGGGCCAGCGCCTCGGCGGCCCCGAGTGGCTCACGCCGCGGCAGCGTCGGGCGCTCGCCCGCAGCGGTCTGCCCGGCCCCCTGGGCCATCAGTGCGAACTGCTCCAGGTCGAGACCGGCGCAGAACGCCCGCCCCTCGCCGCTGAGCACCACCGCGCGGACGTCGTCGCGTCCGATCAGGGAGGTGCCCGTGGCGACCAGCGCCTCGAACATCGCCGGGTCCAGCGCGTTCATCTTGTCCGGACGGGTCAGCCGCACCTGGGCGACGCCGTCGGCGACCGTGCAACTGACCCGGGCCGGCGCCTCGTGCCCGGTCGCGGCGCCCATCAGCGCCGGCCCACGATGTCGCGGCCGATGATGTGGCGCATGATCTCGTTGGTGCCGCCGTAGATCCGCTGGACCCGGGCGTCCTGGAAGGCCCGCGCGACGGGGTACTCCAGCATGTAGCCGTAGCCCCCGTGCAGCTGCAGGCACTGGTCGACGAGACGGCCCTGCACCTCGGTGGCCCAGAGCTTGGCCTTGGCCGCGTCGACGGCACCGAGGTCGCCCTCGTTGTAGGCGAGCAGCGCCTTGTCGACGAAGGCCCGGGTGACGTCGAGCTCGGTGGAGAGGTCCGCGAGCCGGAAGCGGGTGTTCTGGAAGTCGGCGACCGGCTGTCCGAACGCCTGGCGCTGCTGGGTGTAGTCCAGCGTCGTGGCGAGCACCGCCTCGGAGGCGGCCACCGACCCGACAGCGATGGAGAGCCGCTCCAGCGGCAGGTGCGACATCAGCTGGCGCAGGCCGCCGCCCTCGACTCCGAGCAGGTTCGCGTCGGGCACGAAGACGTCCTCGAAGACCAGCTCCGCGGTGTCCTGGGAGGGCAGGCCGATCTTCTTGAGCTTGCGGCCGCGGGAGAAGCCGGCCATCTCGCGCTCGACGACCAGCAGGCTGAAGCCCCGCGACCCGGCGTCGGGATCGGTGCGCACGACGACGACGACCAGGTCGGAGTGGATGCCGTTGGTGATGAAGGTCTTGGCCCCGTTGACCACCCAGCCGCCCTCGACGCGGGTGCCGCTGGTGCGGATGCCCTGCAGGTCGCTGCCGGTGCCGGGCTCGGTCATCGCGATCGCGCCGATCAGCTCCCCGGCACACATCCGCGGCAGCCAGCGCTGCTTCTGCTCCTCGGTGCCCAGCGAGACGAGGTAGGGGATCGCGATGTCGTCCTGGAGCGAGAAGCCCGACGTGAGCGAGGCGGCGTGCACCTTCGCGAGCTCCTCGAGGACCACCGCGCGGTAGCGGTAGTCCGCGCCCACACCGGCTCCGCCGTACTCGGTCGGCGTGGAGAGGCCGATGATCCCCTGCTTGCCGGCGGCCAGCCAGACGCTGCGGTCGATCAGCCCCTCCTCGTCCCACCGCTCCACGTGGGGCGCGACCTCGCGCGCCACGAACTCGGCGACGACGCCGCGGAAGGACTCGTGGTCGTCGGTGTAGAGGCCACGCCTCATGACTGCTCCTCAGGTCGGGTGCGGGTGGCCGGGCTGACCACGGGCGGCTGGTACGACGGAGCCGGGCGGCCGGCGAACAGGTCGGGGAGGTCGGCGGAGACGGTCAGCGGGAAGCGCGCGGGCCGCTTCTCCAGGAAGGCGGAGATCCCCTCGGCCGCGTCGTCGCTGGTGCCGCGGACCGCCAGGGCGTGGGTCTCGATCTCGTGGGCGGCCATCGGGTGCTCGGCGCCCCACATCCGCCACAGCATCTGGCGCGAGAGCGCCACCGAGACCGGCGCGGTGTTGTCCGCGATCTCGCGCGCCAGGCCGTAGGCGACGTCGAGCAGCTCGTCACGCGGGTGCAGGCTGCGCACCAGGCCGGCGGCCAGGGCCTCGCTGGCAGGGAACACCCGGCCGGTGAACACCCACTCCAGGGCACGCTGCATGGGGACGACCCGCGGGAGGAACCACGACGAGCACGACTCCGGGACCAGTCCGCGCCGGTTGAAGACGAAGCCCATCTTGGCGTCGTCCGCGGCGAGGCGGATGTCGGCGGCCAGCGTGAGGGTGATGCCGACGCCCACGGCCGGACCGTTGATGGCCGCGATCAGCGGCTTGTCCATCTCGAACATCCGCAGCACGACGCGGCCGCCGCCGTCGCGGCGCGGGGTCGCGGCCTCCCCTACGGGTGCCTCGCCTCCCCACTCGTCGAAGGCCGCGGCCCCGGCGCTGAGGTCCATCCCGGCGCAGAACGCGCGACCGGCTCCGGTGATCACCACCGCCCGGACGTCGTCGTCGCGGTCGCACGCGTCGAGCGCCGCCAGCATCTCGACCTCCATCCGGTCGGTGAAGGCGTTGAGCGAGGCGGGCCGGTTCAGCAGGATCGTCGCGATGCCGTCGCTGACGGCCAAGGAGATGTCTGACAGGGAGATGTCCTCCACGGGATCAGAGCCGCTCGATGATCGTGGCGTTGGCCATGCCGCCGCCCTCGCACATCGTCTGCAGGCCGTAGCGCCCACCGGTGGCCTCGAGGTGGTGCAGCATGGTGGCCATCAGCCGGGTGCCGGACCCGCCGAGCGGGTGCCCCAGGGCGATCGCGCCGCCGCAGGCGTTGAGCTTGGCGGGGTCGGCGTCGAGCTCCTGGGCCCAGGCCAGCGGGACCGGCGCGAACGCCTCGTTGACCTCGTAGGCGTCGATGTCGTCGATCGACAGCCCCGAGCGCTCGAGCGCCTTGCGGGTGGCCGGGATGACGCCGGTCAGCATCAGCAGCGGGTCCGACCCGGTCACCGCGAACGTGTGGAACCGCGCCCGTGGGGTCAGTCCCAGGGCGGCCGCCTTCTCCTCGCTCATGATCAGCGCGGCCGACGCCCCGTCGGTCAGCGGCGAGGAGTTCCCCGGGGTGATCACCCAGTCGATCTCGGGGAACCGCTCGGAGAAGCCCGGGTCCTGGAACGCCGGGCGCAGCCCGGCGAGCCCTTCGGCGGTGGTGGAGGCGCGCACGGTCTCGTCGACGGTGTGCACCGAGCCGTCCGGCAGCGTCACCGGCACGATCTGGGAGTCGAAGCCCCCGCCGGCCGCGGTGGTCGCGGCCCGCTGGTGGGAGGTCGCGGAGTAGGCGTCGAGGTCCTCACGGGTGAGCTTCCAGCGAGCGGCGATCAGCTCCGCGCCGATCCCCTGGTGCGCCAACCCCTCGGGATAGCGCGCCGCCAGCGGGCCGTGGGCGTCGCCGCCCTGGGCGCTCATCCCCATCGGAACCCGGCTCATCGACTCCACGCCACAGGCGATCGCGATGTCGTAGGCGCCGGCCATCACGCCCTGGGCGGCGAAGTGCGCGGCCTGCTGGCTGGAGCCGCACTGCCGGTCGATGCTGGTGCCGGGCACGGACTCCGGGAAGCCGGCCACCAGCAGCGCGGTGCGAGCGACGTTCAGCGCCTGGTCCCCGACCTGACCCACGCAGCCGGCGATCACGTCGTCGACCAGCGCCGGGTCCAGTCCGTTGCGCTCGACGAGCGCCTGCAGGGTGGTGGCCAGCAGGTCGGCTGGGTGCACCCCCGACAGTGCGCCGCCGGGCTTGCCCTTGCCTGAGGCGGTGCGGACGATGTCGACGATCACGGCGCTGTTCATGGGATCTCCTCTAGGACTTGTCGGCCGTGGCCAACGGGGGGACGGACTTGGTGAGGCTCGGACCGGCCGAGCGGCTGCTCAGCGGGCCACGCTTGCCGGGGATCCGCTCCACGACCGGCCGTAGCCCGGCCCGGGCCAGCCCGGCGATGCCGAAGGGCATCACGAACATGAAGAGGATCAGCGAGACGCCGTAGACCAGGCCGGCCGCCGATGCGTTGACGTCCGCGGTCCACTCGGGGACGTAGGTGATGAAGAAGGCCCCGAAGACCGCCCCGCTGAGCGTTCCGAGCCCGCCCACCACGATCAGCGAGATGAACGCGATCGCCATCACCAGACCGAACGAGTCCGGGCCGACGAACTGCACGACGTACACGTAGAGCACGCCCCCGACCCCGGTGTAGGCCGCCGAGATCGCGAACACGGCCGTCTTGGTCCGCGAGCTGCGCACCCCGAGGGTCCGGGCCACGGTCTCGTTGTCTCGCACTGCGACGAGGGAGCGGCCGATGCGTCCCGTCGCCAGCCGGCGGGTCAGGATCCACGCCACCAGGACGGCGGCGAGGCACAGCAGGTACACCCACTGGTCCCGCTCCAGACCCGTCCACTCGGGCGGCTCCGCGGTGTAGAGCGAGATCCCCTCCTGCCCCTGGGTGAAGTCGTCGAGCCGCTTGATGGCGGCCGGCGTGACGATCGCCAGCGCGAGCGTGACCAGGGCGAGCTGCAGGCCCTGCAGGCGCAGCGCGGGCAGCCCGAAGAGGTAGCCGAGCACGAAGGTCGCCACGACCGCCACCGGCAGCACCGCGAGGTAGTGCCAGCCCTCCTGGATCAGCACCGCCGCCACGTAGGCGCCGGTGGCGAAGAAGGCACTGTGCCCGAGCGAGATCTGCCCGTTGAATCCGGTCAGCAGGTTGAGTCCCATGCCGACGACGGCGTAGATCATCACCATGCTGAGGTCGAAGTTCACGTAGGGCGCCGAGTTGAACGGCACCAGTGCCGCGGCACCGGCGACGGCGACGAAGACCGCCGCGCGCAACCAGATCGGCGCGTCCAGCACCGCCTGCGACTCGCGCAGGGCGAGCAGCCTGCTCGTCCATGCCCGGACTCCGCTCGGGGCACCTGTCCTGACCATGCTCATACGCGTGCCACCGTCCTCGATCCGAAGAGACCCTCCGGCTTGAGCAGCAGCACCGCCATGATGATGATCAGCGCCACCGCCTGCTTGAAGTCGTTGCCGATGAAGTCGACGTAGGTGCCGGCGAGGTTCTCCAGCACGCCGACGATCAGTCCGCCGACGAGCGCCCCCACGGGGCTGTCGAAGCCGCCCAGCGTCGCCGCGGCGAAGGCGTAGAGCAGCATCGCGGCCATCATGTTGGGCTGCAGGAAGAGCTGCGGCGCGGCGAGCGCTCCGACCAGCGCGCCGATGGCGCCGGCCAGACCCCAGCCGAGCATCAGCATCCGGCCCACGGGGATCCCCGACAGCCTCGCGGACTCGGGGTTGCTGGCCGCGGCCCGCATGTTGAGCCCGAGCCGGGTGTGCTGGAACAGCCAGTAGAGGACCGCGGCGACGACCGCCACCGCTGCCACGATGCCCAGCGCCTGCCGCGACATCGCGGCGGTCCCGAGATCGACGGCGCCCTCGCCGAAGGCCGGCGGCACCTCCTTGGTGAGGTAGCCCCAGATCCAGCCCGCGCCGCTGGTCAGCACCAGCATCAGCCCGAGCGTGACGATGATCAGCGACAGGTGCGCCGACGCGGTCGTGCCGAAGGGACGGATCAGCATCCGCTCGACCACGGCGCCGAAGGCGAAGGCGATGGCCATCGAGATCAGGATCGCGAAGACCAGTGGGACGCCCCAGGTCCAGGCCTGCCAGGTGAGGAAGGCGGCGAACATCGCCATCTCCCCCTGGGCGAAGTTGACGATCCCCGACGCGCGATAGACGAGTACGACGCTCAGTGCCAGCGCGCCGTACAGCGCCCCGGACGCGACGCCGTCGAGCAGTTGTTGCAGCAGCAGCTCCATCATTGCTCCCTAGTAGCCGAGATAGGCACGGCGGATCTCTTCGTTGTTGCGCAGGTCCTCGGCCCGGCCGGCGGACACGACCTCGCCCGCCTCGAGCAGGACGGCCGTGCTGCCGATGTCGAGGGCGAGGTGGGCGTTCTGCTCGACGACGAGGATCGCCGTCCCGGTCTCGCGGTTGATCTGTCCGAGTGAGTCGAACAGCGAGCGGGTGGTGTTGGGCGCCAGGCCCAGCGACGGCTCGTCGAGCAGCAGCAGCCGGGGGGAGAACATCAGGGCCCGCGCGATCGCGAGCATCTGCTGCTCCCCACCGCTCAGGCTGCCGGCCTGCTGGGCGGCGCGGTCACCGAGGCGGGGGAAGATCGAGTACCAGTGCTCGATCTGGGCCCGCTCCTCGCGGTCTCGTCGCAGGTGGGCGCCGATGCGGAGGTTCTCCTCGACGGTCATGTCGCTGAACGTGCCGCGCCCCTGCGGCACGTGGGCGATGCCCAGTGCCGCGATCTTCTCACTGGAGCGGCCCAGCAGCTCGTGGCCGTCGAAGGTGACCCGGCCGCTGCCCTTGATGATCCCCGACAGCGCCCGCAGCAGGGTCGTCTTGCCGGCGCCGTTGGCGCCCAGCACGACCGACACCTCACCCTGCTCCACGTTCAGGCTCACCTGGTGCAGGACCCGGACGGGGCCGTAGCCGGCGACCAGCTGGTCGACCTCGAGCAGACTCATGCCGCCCCTCCCAGGTAGGCCTCGATGACCTCGGGGTGGGCCCGCACCTCAACGGGCGGGCCGTCCGCGATCTTGCGTCCGAGGTTGAGCACCACGACCTGGTCGGAGGTGCGCATCACCATCGCCATGTGGTGCTCCACGAGGAGCACGGAGAGTCCGCGCTCGTCGCAGAGCCGACGGATGGTGTCGGCCAGCTCGATGACCTCGGAGTGGATGAGGCCGTTGGCCGGCTCGTCGAGCATGAGCAGCTCCGGCTCCGCCATCAGCGCCCGCGCCAGCTCGACCCGCTTGAGCGTGCCGTAGGGCAGTCCTGCGGCGAGGGAGCCGGCCACCGGCGTGAGGTCGAGGTCCTCGATCAGCTCGCGGGCCCGGGTCACCTCCCTGCGCTCCTCGCGGGCCACGCCCAGCCAGCCGAGCCCGGTGGCCACCATCCCTGAACGGGTGCGGTGGTAGCCGCCGGCCAGCACGTTCTCCAGGACGGTCATGGAGCCGAAGAGCCCGAGGTTCTGGAAGGTGCGGGCGATGCCGACCGAGGCGATCTGCTCGGTGCGCAGGGACAGCAGGTCGGTCCCTGCCAGCGTGATCTCGCCGGAGTCGGGCTCGTAGAGCCGGCTGATGCAGTTGAACAGCGTGGTCTTGCCCGCCCCGTTGGGACCGATCAGGCCGCAGACCTCGCCCTTGGCCAGGTCGAACGACGGCCCGTCGAGGGCCACCACCCCGCCGAAGCGCAGGCGCACGTCGCGGACCGAGAGGAAGGGCTGGCCGGCGGCCACGCTGCTCCTCGAGGACGTCGCCGCCGGGGTCATCGCCGTCACTCCCGCTCGAGGACGTCGCCCTCGAGCTGCCAGGTGGTGCCGTCGAAGGTCATCATCTGGACCTGGCTCGTGAAGAAGGGATAGTCCTCGGTGGTGGAGGCCTTCACCTCGGGCAGGTAGAGGTCGGGCTGGACGTCCGACATGCTCTGAGCCGCTTCGAGCATGTCGTCGCGCGTGCAGCCGTCCATCTCCTCCAGCACCGAGACCATCAGCTGCGCCGTGGTGTAGCCGTTGGCGGCGGTGGAGTCCGCGGCCTCGACGTCGCCGCTGTGCTTCTCGGCGAAGGCCTTCCAGGCCTGCATGCCCTCGTCGTCGTTCCACCCCGGGTCCGACACGTCCTTGAGCCAGGTGAAGGAGACCGCGTCCATCGCGCCGGCTCCCGCCGGTTGCATGATGTTCTTCGCGTGGTTGGTGCCCGAGGTGATCATCTTCAGCGGCTCCCAGCCGATCTCGTCGGCCTTCTTCAGCGACTGGGTCATGAACGTGCCCGTGGCGTAGTTGAGCCAGACGTCGGCCCCCGACTTGGCGAGGTTGACGACCTGGGAGTCGGCGGTGCCGCCGGACTGCTCGTAGGCCTGCGAGGCGACGATCTCGACGTCGGTGCCCTCGAACTGCTCCTCGAAGTTCTCCAGCATCCCCTTGCCGAAGCCGTCGTTCTGGTAGAGCACGGCGACCTTGGCCTGCGGGTTCTTGTCCAGGACGTAGTTCGCCATCGCCTGCGCCTCGAACTCGTACTGGGGCAGGAAGCCCATCGTCCAGTTCTCGTCCTGGTCGAGGAACTCGTCGGTGCCGGTCATCGCGAAGAGGTTGGGCACCCCGGCGCCGGCGACGAAGTCGCTGATGGCGAGGTTGGGGGACGTGCCGAGCACGTTCATCATCGCGAACACCTGGTCCTGCTCGACCAGCGTGCGGGTGTTGCTCACGGTGCGGGCGGGGTCGTAGGCGTCGTCGATGGCCTTGTACTCGATCTTGCGCGTCTTCCCGTCGCCCATCTCGACGCCGCCCTCGGCGTTGAGGTCCTCGAAGTAGCCCTCGGTGGCGCGGGCGATCGCGCCGTACACGGCGGCGGCACCCGACATCGGGATGCTCGTGCCGATCTTGATCGTGTCGTCGGTGATGCCCGGGGAGCAGTCCCCGCTGGCGCCCGTGGAATCGTCCCGGCCCCCGCAGCCGGAGAGGAGCAGGGCTGCGCAGGTGACGGCGAGCAGGGAAAGACGGTGGTTCATGGTCAGCCTCCAGGGGTAGCGCCCGGTCTTGTGCCAGCGACGACGTTCACTGATTACCGAGCGATCGCTTGAAAGCAAACACACTCCAACCGGCTTTCGTCAATGACTTGACGCGAAAAGGTGTGAGCGACTTCACTCATCCCTGTCCGAGAATCGTTTAGAGTCACGAGCGACCGTTCGCTCATTGCTTGACGAACAGCGGGTCGCGGATCTCGGGCCCAGCGAAAGGAGACGCCGTGGACGAGCAGGCTGCCCTCGAGGGCAAGCTCGCCCCCCTGGTCGAGAGGCTCTTCGACCCCGGGTGCACCCTGCAGGGGCTGCGCCGGGTCTCCGGCGGAGCCAGTCGCCAGACCTGGACCTTCGAGGTGGACGCCCCCGACGGAGGACACCGACAGCTGATCCTGCGGCGCGACCCGCCCTCGGAGCCCCGCCCCGAGGAGATGTCGCGCGAGGCCGCCGCGCTCGCCGCGGCCCGGCGCCACGGCGTCCCCGGACCGGACCTCATCGACTTCTCCGCCGACCCCGGCCCGCTCGGCGCGCCGTACCTGCTGATGACGTTCGTGCCGGGCGAGACCATCGCCCGGCGGATCCTGCGCGACGACCGCTACGCCGGGGCGCGCGACGTGCTCGCCGCCGACCTCGGGGCCGCCGCGGCCCGCATCCACCAGGTCCCGCTCAGCGAGGTGCCGCTGATCCCCCACATCGACACCCTCGAGGACCTGCGCGCGAGGTACGACGCGACGGGGGTCGCGCGCCCCGTTCTCGACCTGGCGCTGCGCTGGCTGGAGGACCACCGACCGCCGGTGACGGGCGCTCCCGTGCTGGTGCACGGCGACTTCCGGCTGGGCAACGTCATCGTCGACGAGGCCGGGCTCGCGGCGGTGCTGGACTGGGAGCTCGTCCACGTCGGCGACCCGATGGAGGACCTGGGCTACCTCTGCATCCGCGCGTGGCGCTTCGGCGGGCCCCGGCCGGTGGCGGGGGTGGGCGACTTCGCCCAGCTGTTCGACGCCTACGAGGCCGTGAGCGGTCACCGACCCGATCCGGACGTCGTCCACTGGTGGCAGGTCGCCGGAACCCTGTCGTGGGGGGTCGGCTGCCTGGTGCAGGCGGGGCGGCACTTCGCCGGCACCACGCGCTCGGTCGAGCTCGCTGCCATCGGGCGCCGGGTCGCCGAGCAGGAGTACGACCTGCTGAACATGCTGCACGGCCGGGTCCCGGCCTCGTCGGCCCACTCGGGCCCCTCGTCCGCCGCACCGGCCCCGATCGCGATCCCGGGAGGGACCCGCTGATGCTGCACACCTATCCCGACGCCAGCGAGATCGTCGTGGCCGTGCGCGAGTTCCTCGAGCACGACGTGATGCCGGCGACCGAGCCCGGCCTCTCCTTCCACGCCCGGGTCGCCGCCAACCTGCTGCGCACCCTGGAGCGCGAGCTCGCGCTCGGCCCCGGCGGCGAGGAGCGCTTCCAGCACCGGCTCGCCGAGCTGGGCGCCGCCGACGAGGAGGACCTCGCGCGGCGCATCCGCACCCGTGACCTCGATCCCGCGGACGAGCGCCTGCTCGACGCGCTGCGCACGATCACCGGGGACCGGCTCGCGGTCGCCAACCCGAAGTACCTGTCCGACGAGGTCGACGACGACCCGCGCTCCGCCGGCCGTTGAGACAGCCCGTCCACATCGAGAGGGAGACCCATGGACACCACCACCGTGACCGACCACATGACCGGCCACCCCAGCCAGCCCCTCACCTGGGTCCACCAGGTCACCAAGCACGCCCAGTCCCAGCCCGACCGGGCCGCGATCCGGTTCCGGGGGGCCACCACCACCTGGGCCGAGCTCGACGACCGGACCCGCCGACTCTCGACCGTGCTGGAGCAGCGCGGCGTCGGCGCCGGTGACCGGGTGCTGGTCCTCCTCACCAACCGGCCCGAGTTCGTCGAGGCCCTGGTCGCGATCAACCGGCTCGGCGCGATCGCCGTACCGGTGAACTTCCGGCTCGTGGCGAGCGAGGTGGCCTTCCTCGCGGAGAACTCCGGGTCACGCGCGGTCGTGGTCGAGGAGGCCCTGGCCCCGCTCGTCGCCGGCGTGCGCGAGGCCCGCGCGGGCGGCCTGCCCTGCCTGGTCGTCGGTGCCGACGTGGCCCCGGCCGGGCCGGGCGCCGAGCTCTACGAGGACTCCCTCGCCTCCGCGGAGCGGCACGCCGCGAGCGGCCCGGACAACGTCGACACGCTGGCGCTGATCATGTACACCTCCGGCACGACGGGCCTGCCCAAGGGGGCGATGCTGACCTACCAGAACCTGCTGGGCCAGACGATCACGCTCGTCCAGGCGTTCCGGCTCTTCCGCGACGACGAGATCGGCCTGGTCACCTCCCCGCTGTTCCACATCGCCGCCGTGGGCGCGCTGGTGCCCCAGCTGGTGCTCGGCTTCACCACCGTCATCACGCCCACCGGCGCGTTCGACCCCGAGTCCTTCCTCGACCTCGTCGAGTCGGAGGGGGCGACCAGCGCGTTCCTGGTCCCCACCCAGTGGCAGGCGGTCTCGGCCAGCCCGACGATCCCGCAGCGCGACATCCGGCTGCGGAGCATGGCCTGGGGCGCGGCGCCCGCGACGCCCGCCGTGCTGCGAGCGATGGAGGCGGCCTTCCCCGGCGTCCCCAACGTGTGCACGTTCGGCCAGACCGAGATGTCGCCGATCACCACCGTGCTGCCCGGCGAGGACGCGATCCGCAAGATCGGCTCCATCGGCAAGCCGGTGCCACTGGTCTCGGTGCGCGTCGTCGACGCGGAGATGAACGACGTCGCACCCGGCGAGATCGGGGAGATCGTCTATCGCGGTCCGCAGACGATGCGCGGCTACTGGGACAACCCGCGGGCCACCGCCGAGGCCTTCCGCGGAGGCTGGTTCCACTCCGGCGACCTGGTCCGCGTCGACGAGGAGGGCTTCTTCTACGTCGTCGACCGGCTCAAGGACATGATCATCTCCGGCGGTGAGAACATCTACAGCGCCGAGGTCGAGGCCGTCGTCGCCGACCACCCGAAGGTGCGCGAGGTCGCCCTCGTGGGCAGCCCCCACCCCAAGTGGGGCGAGACCCCGGTCGCCGTGGTGGTGCCGCACGACCCCGCGGACGCGCCGACCGAGGAGGAGCTGATCGCGTTCTGCGCGACCCGGCTCGCGTCGTACAAGAAGCCGACGCGGGTGGTGGTGCTCGGCGAGATGCCGCGCAACGCCTCGGGCAAGATCCTCAAGACGCCGCTGCGCGACCTGGTCCGCGACGAAGCCGCGGCGGTGAGCTGAGATGGACCTGTCCCCCCAGGGCCTGGGCCAGGAGCTCGTCGACGGCGTCCTCCACCTGCAGCTGAACCGTCCGGACAAGCTCAACGCCGTCACCACCGAGCTGCTCGAGGAGATCACCGCGACCCTGCAGCGGGTGAGCGCCCAGGGCGGCGTCCGGGCGGTCACGCTGTCCGGCGCGGGAAGGGGCTTCTGCTCCGGGGCCGACCTCAGCGACACCGACGAGGAGGTGTCGGTCGACGCGGCCAACGCCGCGGTGCGTGCGCTGCGCGGCGCCCCGGTCCCCGTGGTGGCGATGGTCCACGGTCCGGCGGCCGGCGTCGGCTGCTCGCTGGCCCTGGCCTGCGACCTGGTGCTGATGGGCTCCTCGTCCTACCTGATGCTCGCGTTCACGAAGATCGGGCTGATGCCCGACGGCGGGGCGACCGCGCTGGTCGCCGCCTCGGCCGGGCGGGCCCGGGCGCTGCGGATGGCGCTGCTCGCCGAGAAGGTTCCCGCCGCCGACGCCCTGGCCTGGGGACTCGTCGCAGGCGTGACCGACGACGACCGCCTGCAGGAGGAGGGGCGGGCGCTCGCCGCCCGGCTCGCGCAGGGGCCCACCCGCGCCTACGCCCTGACCAAGGACGCGATCAACGCCGCCAGCCTGGCCGAGCTGGAGGGCGCACTCAGCCGCGAGGCGGAAGGACAGACGGTGCTGGCAGGCACCGCCGACTTCGCCGAGGGCGTCGCGGCGTTCCAGGAGCGGCGCGATCCGGTGTTCACCCACCACTGACCCGAGCCTTCGACCTCAGGAGACCTAGATGCGTGCATGGCAGATCCGAGCCGCCGGCGAGCCCGTCGACGTGATGCACCTGGCCGAGGTCGCCGACCCGGTGGCCGGTCCTGACGAGCTGCTGGTCCGGGTGGAGGCCGCGGCGCTGAACTTCCCCGACCTGCTGCTGTGCCGCGGCGTCTACCAGGAGCGTCCCGAGCTGCCGTTCACGCCCGGGCTGGAGGCCTGCGGGCGCGTCGTCGGCGGGGAGCGCGACGGCGAGCGCGTCCTGCTCGCGCCCCGCCTCCCCCACGGCGCGCTCGCCGATCTCGTGACGGTGCCCGCCCCGGCCGTCCTCTCCGTCCCCGAGGCGATGTCGCCCGTCACCGCGGCGGCCATGCTCACGACGTACCAGACCGGCTGGGCGGGCCTGCACCGACGGGCCGGTCTGCGGGCGGGCGAGACCCTGCTCGTGCATGCGGGAGCAGGAGGGGTCGGGAGCGCCGCGATCCAGCTCGGCAAGGCGGCCGGCGCTACGGTCATCGCGACGGCGGGCGGGCCCGACAAGGCGGAGATCTGCCGCGAGCTGGGCGCCGACGTCGTGGTGGACTACCTCGCCGACGACTTCGTCGCGGCCGTGAAGGACGCCACCGACGGGCGAGGCGCCGACGTCATCTATGACTCGGTCGGGGGCGACGTCTTCGACCGCAGCCGCAAGTGCATCGCGTTCGAGGGACGCATCGTCGTGGTGGGCTTCGCGGGCGGGCGGATCCCGGAGGTGGCGGTCAACCACCCGCTCATCAAGAACTACAGCATCGTCGGCCTGCACTACGGGCTCTACGCGCGCCACGAGCCGTCGTACGCCGCGCAGGTGCACGCCGAGCTGCTCGCCCTGTGGGAGGCGGGCCGGATCGATCCGCTCATCGGCGGCGAGGTGGCCTTCGAGGACGCGCCCACCGCGCTGACGTGGCTGGGCGAACGAGGCACGATCGGCAAGATCCTGGTCCTGCCCGGCGGCGGGTCATGAGCCCGCTCGACGCGTTCCGCCTGGACGGCCGGACGGTCGTGGTCACCGGCGCCAGCTCCGGCCTCGGCAGCGGCTTCGCCCGAGCGCTCGGCGCCGTGGGAGCGCGGGTCGTGCTCGCCGCGCGGCGCGCCGACCGGCTCGCTGACCTGGCGGCCGAGCTCGAGGGGCAGGGCACCGAGGTGCTGGTGCACGCCACCGACGTGACCTCGCCCGACGCCTGCGCCACCCTCGTCGAGGCCGCTATGGCGCGCTTCGGGTCGGTGGACGTGCTGGTCAACTGCGCCGGGGTCGGCGGCGCGGTGACGGCTCTCAAGGAGACGCCGGAGCACTTCCGCGGCGTCGTCGACACCAACCTGCACGGCACCTACTGGATGGCGCAGGCCTGCGGCCGGGTGATGCAGCCGGGCAGCGCCATCGTCAACGTGTCCAGCGTGCACGGGCTGCGGGCGTCGCGCTTCCCGCAGGCGGCGTACGCCGCGAGCAAGGCCGGCGTGCTGGGCCTGACCCGCGACCTCGCGCAGCAGTGGACGCAGCGGCGCGGCATCCGGGTCAACGCCCTGGCGCCGGGCTACTTCGCCAGCGAGATGACGACGGACGGGGAGGCGGCCCTGCAGGACATGGTGGCGCGCCACGCGCTGATCCCGCGCTTCGGCCGCCAGGAGGAGCTCGACGGTGCGCTGCTGTTCCTGGCCAGCCCGGCCTCGAGCTATGTCACCGGCACGACGGTGGTCGTGGACGGTGGGCTGTCGGTGACGGTGTGAGTGCCTGGTCGTGAAGGGACAGGCGGCCTCAGGCGAGGAAGCGCTGCGGCGCCGGCCGGGGTCGCTGGTCGAGGTCGCTGGTCGAGGTCGCTGGTCGAGGTCGCTGGTCGAGGTCGCTGGTCGAGGTCGCTGGTCGAGCAGGTTGCGCAGCAACCGACGTCGAGACCTACCGCCCCGTCACCGCCCGCAGACACGCCAGCACATAGTCCGGGTCCAACATCACCTGCTGCCAGGTGAACCGCAGCACGGTCCACCCCTCCAACACCAGCGCGTTGTAGCGCCAGCAGTCCCGCTCGTGCGCCTCCTTGCCGGTGTGGAACTCCCAGGAGTCGGCCTCGAGGACCAGGCGCCGGCCGGCGTCGACGAGGTCCGGGTGCAGCATCCGCCCTCCGGCCGAGACCGGGTGCTGCGGCACGACGCTCAGCCCAGCCTCGATCGCCAGCGCACGCAGCACGGACTCGAACGCGTTGGCCGCGCGCGCATCGGCTGCGGAAGCAACCCGTCGCGCCGCACCGGCCCCCTTCCCGCGCACCTGCTCGGCGGCACGCACGAGCGAGTGCGGGTCGACGTCGCCGCTGCGCAGCGCCGAGTCGGCCACGGCCAGCGCCGGCGCGAACGGCAGCGTCCGGGCGCAGTCGACGACGGTGCGGAGCTTGGAGGTGACGAGCCCGGTCTCGCCGTCGAGGTCGGCGTAGTGGAGGTGCACGCCGCGCCGACTCTTGCGCGCCGCATTGCGCGGCACGGTCACCCACGGCATCGATGGACGGAAGGCGAGTCCCCACTCGTGGTGCTGCGCGGCACTCAGGTGGGACACGACCCCATGCAGCTCTCCGGCCTTCTGCAGGGCTCGGTCGATGTCCGGCAGCCCGTAGCGGTTGCGGGTGAGGCGCTTGATGTCACCGCGGCCCACCGCTGTCCGCACGCGGCGGATGGTGGTCAGTCTCAGCAGCCGCTGCCGCGTCGCGACGCCCCCCAGTCGGATGAGCGCATCGACAGGGTCCAGGGCAAGGATCTCGTCCTCCCACTCGAGGGCCTCAGCACCAACTGACACGGCCTCAGCCTGCCGAAACGGACGGAACGCCGCTGACGTCATCCACAAGCGACCGTTCAGAAGGAAAACTCGCCGTGGCCCCCGCTCAGGGCTGGTCCCGAGGGGCGTGTCTTCCTTCTGAACGGTCGCTGCCGGGCACGGCGTAACCTGCGGATGCCCCACCGAACCCCCGAAGGACCCGCCATCCCCGCCGCTCCCACCCCCCAAGAGCCCCAGCCCCACCCCCAACCCTGGCTCCTCACCACCCTCGCCCTCCTCACCACGGTCACCGCGGTCGTCAGCAGCCTCGGCGCCCCGTTGGTCCCGGTCATCGCGGAGGAGCACGGCGTCTCCCTGCACGACGCGCAGTGGACGCTGACCGCGACGATGCTGATGGGCGCGGTCTCCACCCCGGTGCTGGGCCGTCTCGGCAGCGGCCGCCATCGCCGCCGCGTAGTCCTCGCCGGCCTCGGCGTCGTCCTGCTCGGCCTCCTGCTCGCCGCCCTCCCCCTCGGCTTCGCGGCCCTGCTCGCCGGGCGCACCCTGCAGGGCGTCGGCCTGGCGCTGACCCCGCTCGCGATCGCCGCGGCCCGCGACGGCATCCGCGGCCCCCGCCTCCCCGGCGCAGTCGCGCTGCTGTCGGTGACGACGGTGGCGGGCGCGGGGCTCGGCTACCCGGTCACCGGACTCGTGGCCCAGGTCGGCGGCATCCAGGGCGCGTTCTGGTTCGGCCTCGTCCTGTGTGCCCTGACGCTCGCCGCCGCGGTCGCGTTCCTCCCGCCGGTCACCGACGCGGAGGCGACCCCCGTCGACTGGACGGGGGCGGTCCTCCTCGGCTCCGGCACCGCCGCCGTCCTGCTCGCCGTCAGCCAGGGCGGCACCTGGGGCTGGTCGTCCGTCACCACGCTCGCCACCGCCGCCCTCGGCCTCGTCGCACTCGTCGGCTGGGTCGCCCACGCGCTGCGCACGCCGTACCCCCTGGTCGACCTGCGCCTCGCGCTGCGCCGCGGTGTGGTGGCCGCGCACGCGACCGGGCTGGCCGGCGGCGTCGGCATGTACATGATCCTCACGCTGTCCGTGGTCCTCATGCAGTCCGACGACTGGGGGCTCGGGCAGCCGGTGAGCATTGCCGCTCTGGTGCTGGTGCCCTACTCGCTGATGAGCGTCCTGGGCAGCCGCGTCTCCCTGGCGGTCGGCCGCCGGATGGCCCCGGAGCTGGTGCTGCCGATCGGCTGTCTGCTGTACGTCGTCGCGGCCAGCGGGATGGCGCTGTGGCACGGCCACGTGTGGCTGGTGCTGGTGTGGATGGCGCTCGCGGGGCTGGGCAGCGGCGGGACGTTCGCCAGCATGCCGGGCGTGATCGTGCGCCACGTGCCGCAGGCGGAGACGGCGAGCGCGCTGTCGTTCAACCAGGTGCTGCGCTACCTCGGCATGTCCATCGGCACCACGCTCGGCGTGACCGTGATGGCCCTGGCCTCGACCACCGAGGCAGACGAGCAGGGCCTGGAAGCGGCCCTCTGGACGGCAGCCTCGATCATGGCCGCAGCCGCACTCACCGCCCTAGCGCTGACCCGTCAGAAGATCCCCGCGACCCGTCCCTAAATCCAGCCGACCCGGCGGAAGATATCCACAGGTGAGTATCTTCCGCCGGGTCAGCGAGATCTTCTGCCGGGTCAGCTGAAGTTTCTGACGGGTCGGCGGCTAGAGGTTGAAGAGGGGCTCGGCGCCCAGCTCGGCGCGGCCGAGCGTCACCAGGTGCACCTCGTCGGGGCCGTCGAAGATCCGCATCGCACGGATCCAGCCGTAGAGCCCCGCCAGCACGGTCTCGTCCGAGACGCCCGCGCCGCCGTGGACCTGGATCGCCCGATCGATCACCGACAGTACGGCGCGGGGCACGGCGACCTTGGCCGCCGAGATCAGGTGCCGGGCCGCCTTGTTGCCCTCGGAGTCGATGACGTACGCCGCCCGGTGGCAGATCGCGCGGGCCTGCTCGAGCTCGATGCGCGACTCCGCGATCCGCTCGCGCACCCCCGACTGGTCGGCCAGCGGCTTGCCGAACGCGACCCGCTCCTGGGTGCGCTTCACCATCAGCGCCAGCGCCCGCTCGCCGGCGCCGAGGGCGCGCATCACGTGGTGGATCCGGCCCGGGCCGAGCCGCATCTGCGCGGCCGCGAACCCGCCGCCCTCCTCGCCGAGGATGTTCGACACCGGCACCCGTACGTCGGTGAACTCCACGATGCAGTGCCCGTGCTGGTCCTGGTGGCCCATCACCGTCAGCGAGCGCTGGATGTCCACGCCGGGAGTGTCGACGGGGACGATCACCATCGACTGCTGGCGGTGCCGCGGGGCCTCGGGATCGGTCTTGCCCATCACGATCAGCACCTTGCAGCGCGGGTCGGCCGCACCGGAGGTCCACCACTTGCGCCCGTTGATGACGTACTCGTCGCCGTCGCGCTCGATCCGCGTCTCGATGTTGGTCGCATCCGACGACGCGACGCCGGGCTCGGTCATCGCGAACGCCGAGCGGATCTCGCCGTTCAGCAGCGGCGTGAGCCACTGCGCCTGCTGCTCGGGCGTGCCGATCAGGTGCAGCAGCTCCATGTTGCCGGTGTCGGGCGCCTGGCAGTTGATCGCCTCCGGCGCGATCTCGATCGACCAGCCGGACAGCTCCGCGATGGGGGCGTACTCCAGCTGCGTCAGCCCGGACTCCGAGGGCAGGAAGAGGTTCCACAGCCCCCGCTCGCGGGCCTTGGCCTTCAGCTCCTCCACCACCGGCGGGAGCGTGTGGTCGTCGTGGCCGACGTGGCGGCGATACTCGTCGTACGACGCCTCGGCGGGCAGCACCTCCTCGGCGACGAACCGGCGCATCTCCTCGAAGAGGCGTACGGCGTTGTCCGAGGGGGCGGGGTAGGCCGGGTACATCGCGGAGGTCAGCATCAGACGTCCGTGATGCGCACGCCGGCGTGCGACTTGTAGCGACGGTTGACCGAGATCAGGTTGCACGTCAGCGCCTCGACCTGGTGGGCGTTGCGCAGCCGGCCGCCGAAGATGCCGCGCATCCCGGGGATCACGTCGACCAGCGCCTGCACGGTGTCGGTGGCCTCGCGGTCGTCGCCGAGGACCAGCACGTCGGTGTCCATCGAGGTGACCTCGGGGTCCTCGAGCAGCACCGCGGACACGTGGTGGAAGGCCGCGGTCACGATCGAGTCGGGCAGCAGCGCGCGGGCCTGCATCGCAGCCGACCCCTCCTCGACGGGCAGCGCGAAGGCGCCCTGCTTGTCGAAGCCCATCGGGTTCACGCAGTCGACGACGATCTTGCCGGCCAGCGCCGACGCCAACTCCTTCAGCAGGTCGCCGTGGCCCTCCCACGGGACCGCGACGATCACGATGTCGCCCGCGGCGGCGGCTCCCGCGTTGTCCGCGCCGGTGACCGTGCCGCCGACGGCCTCGACCAGCGTCGCGGCCGTCTCGGAGGCGCGCTCGGCGCTGCGGCTGCCGATCACGACGGGCACGCCGGCGGCGGCGAAGCGGCGCGCGAGGCCGCGGCCCTGGGGTCCGGTGCCGCCGAGTACGGCGATCGTCTTGCCGGCCAGCTTGTCGTCGAGCGTCACGTGCGTACTCCTTGGATCGGGGCGGGAACGGCTCGACAGTACCCGCTTCCTAAGACATAGTCATTAGGAAGCCCGGCTGCCGGGAACCGCCGGCACCACGCCGACCACACACGCCGTACGACGAGAGGGGGCCGCCGATGACGCCCGGATCCCCCGCCCCCACCAAGCGCCGGCACGCGACCGGCGAGTCGACGCGGCTGCTGCTGATGGAGACCGCCGAGCGGCTCTTCGCGCTGCGCGGGATCGAGGGCGTGAGCGTGCGCGAGATCCAGCTCGAGGCGGGCCAGTCGAACTCGTCGGTGATCACCTATCACTTCGGCTCGAAGGACGGCCTGGTCCAGGCGCTGGTCCGGCACCGCCACGGCGGCCTCGACGAGCGCCGCGCGGCGGTCCTGGCGGAGATGCGCGCCGACGAGACCGCGGGCGACCTGCGCGCGATGGTCTGGCTGGTGGTGCGCCCGCTGATCGCGAGCATCCGGGCGGGCGAGATGTACGTGCCGTTCCTGGCCCGGCTGAGCGAGAACACGCGTGCCAACACGGCGTACTGGCCGGCCGACGTGCAGCCGTGGGGCGTCGCCGGGGTCGAGCAGGTGCTGGACGCCGCGCTCGCCGACCTGCCGCCGCGGATCCGTCGGGGGCGCACGTTCCAGCTTTACAACTCCGTGCTCAACCTGCTCGGCGAGGAGGCCCGCAGCGGCCGCGCGATCAGCGAGGCGCAGCTCAACAACTACGTCGACGGCTGGGTCGGCATGCTCACCGCCCCGGTCTCACAGCAAACCCGAGCCCTCCTCTAGCCGCCCGTCGGCAAATCCCCGCGACCCGGCGCCAACTTCGCGCAACCCGGCGCAACATATCCACAGCTGCGAGAGTTTCTGACGGGTCACCGAGATCTTCTGACGGGTCACGCGAAGTTTCTGACGGGTCAGCGGTGGAGCACCTTCTTGAACCGCCCGATGTAGTCCGCCACCGCATCGGCCGCGGCCGGGCTGAAGATCCCCATCTCGGCGAACCCGTGGATCATCCCGTCATAGCGGACCTGGTCGACGTGTACGCCGGCCTCGGCGAGCTTGGCGGCGTAGAGCTCGCCCTCGTCGCGCAGCGGGTCGAACTCGGCCGTGACCACGACGGCGGGCGGCAGACCGGCCAGCGACTTCGCGTGCAGCGGCGACAGGCGCGGGTCGAGCGGGTCGATGCCGGGGCTGGCGTACTGGATCCCGAACCACTGCATGGTCGCGGAGTCGAGGAAGTAGCCCTCGGCGTTCTCCACCCGGGAGGCGTGCTCGCCGAGCATGTCGGTGACGGGGTAGATCAGCAGCTGCGCGGTGACCCGATCGGGCAGCACCTGGGCGACGCCGGTCGCGAGGTTGCCGCCGGCGCTGTCGCCGGCGACGCCGAGGCGCTGGTCGCCGCCGAAGTCGGCGAGCCGGTCGGCCACCCAGGTGACCGCGGCGAGCGCGTCCTCGGGCGCGGCCGGGAACCTGTGCTCGGGAGCGAGCCGATAGTCGACGGCCACCACGACCGCGTCGGCGTCGCGCGCGATCCGGCGACAGCTGGGGTCGTGGCTCTCGAGGTCGCCGATGACGAACCCGCCGCCGTGCAGGTAGACGACCGTCGGGCGCGCCCCCTCGCCGGCGGGGCGATAGACGCGGGCCGGGATGTCGCCCGCAGGGCCGGGGATCGCGATGTCCTCGACGGAGGCCATCTCGATGACGCCCTCCTGCGCGGCGGTCATCGCCGACAGCGCACCGAACGCCGCACGCGCGTCCTCGGGGGTGCTCTCGTGCATCGCGGGGCGCTCAGCGGAGGCCATGAGTTCGAGGAGGGCACCAAGGCCCGGGTCCAGAGGCATGGCGACAACGTAACCGACCTCACAACGTCATGGAGCCCAAAGCCAAGCCGGCGAGCGCGATCAGCCAGCTGGCGAAGCTGCCGATGAGGAAGTACTCCGTCACGTCGCTGGGCCCCGGTGACTCCCGGCCCGCTCGCTCGGACTCCTTGAGCTCGGGGAAGCGCAACAACGCCTTCGCCGCGGCGACCAGGGCGGCGCCGGCGAGCTCGCCGGCGAGTCCGAGCCCGACGATCAGCAGCCGCTCCATCGGCCCGAGCACCCGTCCGCCGCGCAGCTTCTTCTCGTTGGGCCCGACGGGCACTCCGACCACGTCGAGGAGCAGGCGTACAGCGATGTTGGCCGTCGAGACTTGCACGAGCAATACGCCGCACACCAGCAGCAGCCGGTCGGGATCGACGCCGGCGAGCGCCGTCTGCTCGAGTGCGTCGCGCAGCCCGTCCGCGCTCCCGCCGCGCGACCCGGCGATGACGAGTCCGGCCAGTCCCGCCCCGAGCGAGAGGTACGACGCGGCGACCCAACCGCGGTGACCGGTCCCGCCACGCGTCGTCACCACTGAGGAGGCGACGATCCACCCGCACAGCGCCGCCGCCCCGACGAGCCAGCCGACCGCGCCACCCTGCTGCGGCCCCACGAGCACGGCTCCCCCACCCAACAACGCGAGCCCGATCAGGCACAGCAGCACCCGGCGCGAAGCGCTCGTCGCGTCGCCGGCGGCCCGCAGCAGGTCGCACAGCCCGACGACGACCAGCCACAGCGCGAGGGCGGTCACGTGACTCCTCCGAGCATCGTCTGCGCCTCCTTCACCGCCTGGATCCCGCGTGCGAACTGCTGGGAGACCGCGGACTTGCTGATCCCCTCCGCAGCCGCGATGTCGCGCTGCGTCGCACCCTCCAAGGAGAGCAGAAGCATCCGACATCCCCTCTCGCTGAGACGGTCGACGACCTGGTCGCGACACAGCAGGAACGCGTTGGCCAGCCCGGCGTCGGGCACCCCGGCCCCCTCGCCCTGCGGCGCCTGGCTCGCGTCATACCAGGTGCGGGCCGTACGTCGCCCGGGCCGGCCCAGCTCGTCGATCGCCTGCCGGGCGCTCCACCAGGCGGGCCCGTCCTGGAGCATCGGGCGCCGGTCGGCCTCGAGCACCTCGCGCTCGCCGACGCCCAGCCCGTAGCGCGAGTCGATGTGGGGCAGCAGGTGCAGCCGCAGCAGGAGCGCGGCCAGCGCCGCGTCGGCGAACGAGCCGAACGCCCCCTGGAACTCGTCGCCCACCGTGGGCTCGAGCCGGTCGAGCGGCGGGACCATCTCCGCGACCCGCGCGAGCGCCTCACCCACCGCGTCCTGGACCGACGCCCGCGAGGTAGCGGAGCGGGAGGCGACGAGGTCACCGATCAGAGTGAAGACGATGACTGAACTTGCCATGAGTTCAGATTATCGCTGAACATCTGGCAGGTAAAGGCTATAACTGAACCGAGCCGCTGGCGCTCGTCAATCACTGATGTTGTCGGCCGAAGCTTCGCCCGACAACGTCTGCGTTCCCCGGTCGACCGGGGAAACCACCACCCGCTCCAGCTCCCGCACCAGATAAGGCCCCAACGTCCGAGCGAACGTCCCCGTCAGATGCCCGACGGTGTCCTGATAGACGATCACGTTCCCGATCACGGCCGGGCAGAAGCCGTCGACGCACAGGAACTCCCGAAGGTCCACGACCCGCACTCCGTCCACCAAGGAAGCCGCCTGCACCGGCAGGTCCGGCCGCGCGAACCCAGCGGACTCGGCCGTCCCACACCCAGACTGCGACGCCCGGAACCCCACCCGCCGCACGCAGCTCAGCGACTCCGCGCTCGGCTCGGCGACGTCCGCGACGACGACCACCTGCGTCCCGCGCGCCACCACCGGCCGCCAGGCCTCCGCATAGTCCGACGGGGTCGCCGCGACCGACGAGCCCCGGTTGCTGGTCGTGATCACCAGGTCATACGGCTCACCCGTCTCCAAGGCCGAGCGGATCTCAGGAAGGGCGGTGCACTTCGGGGTCGCGATCGTCCACCACTGACACATCACCCCGGCGTAGGAGTCGACCCGCCAGTTCAGCTGCTCCAGGGACGGCGTCAGCGCGGGCATCAGCAGCGCCGCGTGGCTGTCCCCGACCACGGCGACCCGCAGCGCGTCCGCCCGCTCGCTCCCCTGCGAACACACCTCGAACGACCCCCGCGTCCCGATCCAGCACGCGAACGCGCCCCCGGAGTCGCGCTCCATCTCCGCCACCGGCGGCGAGAGCGAGTCCCCGTCGTTCAACGGACACCCGTTCGCGGCATCCATCGCCCCGGCGCCGACGCACCGATAAGGGTCGTCGCCAGCCTTGATCCGGTCCCCCGCCAGCGCCGCGGCCGGCACCAGCGGCACCTCGGTCTGCGTGCCGACGAGCCGCCCACCGACCACAGCCAGTACGACGAGCGCGGCCGCCACCGACGCCACGCGCACCCACCCGACCACCGGCCGCACCCGCCGTACCCCCGAGACACGGACCCACTCCGCCCGCCGCGCCGGCCCCTCCACCCACCGATACGACGCCCACGCCAACACCACGGTCAGCCCCAGCGCCACCACAAAGAACCCAACCCCCGTGGACACCATCACCGCCGGCAGCAGCACGATCACCGGGAAGTGCCACAGATACAGCGAATACGAGATCTCCCCCAGCCCCACGCTCACCCGGTTCGTCAGCACCCCGAGGTACGACGAGGCGCCGGCGCCGATGACGAGCGCGGTGGACAGCACCGGCAGCAGCGCCCACGGCGCGGGGAACCCGCCCTCGGCCGGCACCACGAGCACCGACAGCACGATCCCGCCGAGCCCGGCCCAGGCCAGCACCACCCGCACCCAGGCCGCATCGGGACCGGCCCCGCCGAGCCGGGCCAGCCACGGCGCCAGCACCGCGACGAGCGCCCCCACCCCGAGCTCCCACACCCGCGTCAGCGTGGAGAAGTAGGCCACCTCAGCCGCAGACGAGCTCTGCACCAACGCCCACCCCAGCGACGCGACGACGACCGCCCCGACCGCCACGCCGACCAGCGCACGCCCCGAGGACCGACCCCGGCGGCCGACCACCAGCACCCCGACGAGCAGCCACGGCCACACCAGGTAGAACTGCTCCTCCACCGCCAGCGACCAGTAGTGCTGCAGCGGCGACGGCGCCGCCCCCTCCTGGAAGTAGTCCGCTCCCTGCGCCGCGAAGCGCCAGTTCGCCACGAACCCCAGGCTCGCCAGCGCATCCCACCCGACGTCACGCCAACGAGACTCGAGCAGCGCGTACGACGCGGCGAGCGTCGCCGCGATCACCAACGTCGCGGCCGGCACGATCCGCTTGACCCGCCGCCGATAGAACCCCCCGAGCGAGAGAGCCCCGTGCGCCTCCCACTCGCGCAGCAGCAGCCCGGTGATCAGGAACCCGGAGATCACGAAGAACACGTCGACCCCGACGAAGCCACCCCGGGGCCAGCCCGTGAGGTGGTCCAGGATCACGGCGACGACCGCCACGGCCCGCAGGCCCTGGATGTCAAGCCGCTTGGCTCCCGTCTCCGACCCCACCCGCGGCAGTCTAGGGATGCCGCGACCGTGCAAGCGTGCACAGGCACCAGTCGGGTACCGACCCACCATGCCGACCCACCAGCCCCTCGTGGCCGACCTGATCGTCGAGCGCCTGCGCCGCTGGGGCGTGACCCGCCTCTTCGGCTATTCCGGCGACGGCATCAACTCGTTCATGGGCGCCCTGCGCCGCGCGAACGGCGACCCGCACCTGGTCCAGGCCCGCCACGAGGAGAACGCCGCGCTGATGGCGGTCGGCCACGCGAAGTACACCGGCGAGGTCGGCGTCGTCACCAGCACCCAGGGCCCGGGGGCGGTCCACCTGCTCAACGGCCTGTACGACGCGAAGCTCGACCACGTGCCGCTCGTCGCGATCGTCGGCCAGCAGCAGACGACGACGATGGGCTCGGAATACCAGCAGGAGATCGACCTGCAGTCGGTCTTCAAGGACGTCGCCGCGCAGTTCCTGCAAACGATCCTGTCCGCCGAGCAGGCGCCGATGGTCCTCGACCGCGCCTTCCGCACGGCGCTCGCGACCCGCTCCCCCTGCGTCGTGCTCGTGCCCCACGACGTGCAGAAGATGGAGGCCCCCGAGGAGCTCCCCCAGGAGCACGGCGTGATGGTCACCTCTCCCGGGTGGCGCCGCCCCCGCGTCACGCCGTACGACGACGCGCTGCGCGAGGCGGCCGACGTCCTCAACTCCGGCGAGCGCGTGGCGCTGCTGGTCGGACAGGGCGTGCGCGAGGCCGGGGAGCAGGTGCGCGCTGTCGCGGAGCGGCTGGGCGCGGGCGTGACGACGAGCCTGCTCGGCAAGCCGTGGTGGGACGAGTCGCTGCCCTACAGCTGCGGCGTCATGGGCCACCTCGGCACGACGGCGTCGGCGCGGCTGATGGAGGAGTGCGACACGCTCCTGATGATCGGCACCAACGACCCGTGGACGGAGTACTACCCGCCGCCCGGCCAGGCCCGCGCCGTCCAGATCGACCTCGACGGACGCCATCTGGGCAACCGCTACCCGATCGAGGTGGGCCTCACCGGCGACGCCGCGGACACCCTCGACCTGCTGCTGCCGATGCTCGAGGAGCGCACCGACACCGCGTGGCGCGAGCGCGTCGAGCGAGCGGTCACCGACTGGCACGCGCTGGCCGAGGAGCGCGCCGCGATGCCGGCCGAGCCGCTCAGCCCGGAGCCGGTGGTCCGCGCGCTCAGCGACCACCTCCCCTCCGACGCGCAGGTCAGCGTCGACGTCGGCTCGATCACCTATTGGTATGCCCGCCACCTTCGACTCCCGCCCGGAGTCCAGGCCCACCTGTCCTCGACGCTGGCCACCCTCGGCTCCGCGCTGCCGTACGGCGTGGCCGCCAAGCTCGCCGCCCCCGGCCGACCCGTGATCGCGATGCTCGGCGACGGCGCGATGCAGATGAACGGCGTCGCGGAGCTGATCACCGTCTCCCACCTGTGGCACGAGTGGCGCGACCCGCGCTTCGTCGTACTCGTCCTCAACAACCGCGAGCTCGCCGAGGTCACCTGGGAGCAGCGCGAGATGGAGGGCGACCCGCGCTTCGACGACAGCCAGTCGCTGCCGGACTTCCCCTATGCGGGCTATGCCGAGCTGCTCGGCCTGCGCGGGATCCGCATCGACTCCCCCGACCAGATCCACAGCGCCTGGCAGACCGCGCTGTCCGCCGACCGCCCGACGCTGATCGAGGCGATCGTCGACCCGGACGTGCCGCTGCTGCCCCCGTTCCCCGCCGGCGAGCAGAAGCTCGAGATGTTCCGCCGCGGTCTCGACCAGGAGGGCGCCGCCGGCGCCCATGCCCGTCAGATGCTCGATGTCCAGGCCGAACAGGAGAAAAACGATGGTTGAGCCTGTCGAAACCAAAGCCCTGATCCTCAACTGCACCCTCAAGCCCTCCCCCGCCCCCTCCAGCACCCAGCAGCTCGCCGAGGAGCTGATCGGCGAGCTCACCCATCAGGGCGTCACCTGCGAGATGGAGCGGGTCGTCGACCACGACGTCCGCTTCGGCGTCAGCCCCGACGAGGGCGACGGCGACGCCTGGCCGGCGCTGCGCGCCAAGATGCTGGCGGCCGACATCCTGATCATCGCGACCCCGATCTGGATGGGCCAGCCGTCGTCGGTGTGCAAGATGGCGCTCGAGCGCCTGGACGCCGAGCTGAGCGAGACCGACGACGAGGGCCGGATGTCGACCTACGGCAAGGTCGCGGGCGTCGCCGTGGTCGGCAACGAGGACGGCGCCCACCACGTGAGCGCCGAGGTCTACCAGGCGCTCAGCGACGTCGGCTTCACGATCCCCGCCAACGGCGTGACCTACTGGGTGGGCGAGGCGATGCAGGGCACGGACTACAACGAGGTCAGCCCCCGCCCGGAGAAGACCGCCTCCACCACCCGCACCCTCGCGGTCAACGCGGCCCACCTGGCGAAGCTCCTCAAGGAGAGCAACTACCCGGCCGCCAACTGAGCCAAAGTAAAATCGGTTTCAATCTCTCCCATTGCCGGGCGAGATGCCGTAACTTTGTCTTCGAAGTCGCCTGCGGACCCGAGACCGCGGGCGACTTCGCTATTTACGACAAGTTCGTTGGTCGAGCAGGTTGCGCAGCCGAGTTCGTTGGTCGAGCAGGTTGCGCAGCCGAGTTCGTTGGTCGAGCAGGTTGCGCTAGCAACCGACGTCGAGACCTCACCCGAGATAGGCCACAGCAGCCTTCCGCAGCGCCGAGGCGAACACCCCAGGCCGCCGCACCATCAACCGCGCATCCCGCGCGTTCCGCATGTTCCCCAGCTCCGCCATCACCACCGGCACGTCGGACAGGTTGAGCGTCCCCAGGTCCCCGCGGAAGTCCAGCCCGTCCCCGCCGGCGATGTACGTCGCACGCGGCAGCCCCGCCTCCCCCAGCGCCCGGCGTACGGCGAGCGCGAGCCGCCGCGACGGCCGGTAGATGTCGTTCGTCCAGCCCCGTCGCGACGTGGGCGCGATGACGTGGAAGCCGCGCCCGCCACTGGTGGAGCCGTCGCCGTGGATGCTGAGCTTGAGGTCGGCGCCGATCCGGTTGCCGGCCCGCCCGCGCTCGTCGACGCACGGCCCCCACCGGTCCGCCCGGTTCGAGGTCCGCGTCATCAACACCCGGGCCCCACGAGCGACGAGCTGACGCCGCAGCCGCTGTGCGACCCGCCAGGCGAACGTCGCCTCGGGGTAGCCCGCGTTGGTCGCCGTCCCCGTCGTGTTGCAGGCCTTGTGGAACCCGCCCGCCGGCACCTGCCGGTTGATCCGGCGCGGGTAGTTGCTGTTGCCGACCTGGTGACCGGGGTCGAGCACGATCGTCCGCCCGACCAGAGGCCCCTCCGCACGCGGTACGACGCGCCCGGGCGCCGCGGCCTCGGCAGCCACCCCGGCACCGCCCACCCGGGCACCGTCCACCGACCCAGCAGAAGCCGGCGCGCCCCCGACCCCCACGACGACAGCGAGCATCAGGGCGAGGAGAGTGCGCATGCGCACCAGTCAACTACGCCCGACACCCCACGTCACGATCCCAGCTGGTTCAGACCACTCGGCACGTTTCGACCGCTCCATCAAGACCCGACGAGTCCCGACCGAAAGACGCCCCATGCGAGAGTCGACCCGTGGGCTGATCTTCGGGCTGCTGTTCAGCGCCCCTTTCTGGGCCGCCGTGGGCGCGGCCGGCTTCGTGCTCGCTCGCTGACCAGCCCTCGCCGGCCCAGGCGCCCCCACGCGCTCGCCCTATCCTCGTCCTGACGGACGACAACGAGGAGCGCACGATGACGTGGTTGGTGACAGGCGGAGCGGGCTACATCGGCTCCCACGTGGTGCAGGCGCTGCTGGAGGCTGGCCTGGAGCCCGTGGTCATCGACGATCTCTCGACCGGCTTCGAATCGTTCGTGCCCGAGGGCGTGCCGCTGGTCCGGGCGACGCTGCTCGACGAGAAGGCGATCGCCGCCACGCTGGTCGAGCACGACGTCGAGGGCGTCATCCACGTGGCGGGCTACAAGTACGCCGGCGTCTCGGTGCAGCGGCCGCTGCACACCTATGAGCAGAACGTCACCGCCACCGTCCTGCTGCTGCGCGCGATGCAGGAGGCCGGGGTCGACAAGATCGTCTTCTCCTCGAGCGCGGCCACCTACGGCGCGACCGACACCGACCTGGTCACCGAGCAGACCCCGACGCGCCCCGCCTCTCCCTACGGCGAGACCAAGCTCATCGGAGAGTGGCTCCTCAAGGACGCGGAGACCGCCCACGGTCTGCGCCACACGTCGCTGCGTTACTTCAACGTGGTCGGCTCCGCCTCCGACGCGCTCTTCGACGCGAGCCCCCACAACCTCTTCCCGCTGGTCTTCGACGCGCTCTACCGCGGGGACACCCCGCGCATCAACGGCGACGACTACGACACCCCCGACGGCACCTGCGTGCGCGACTACATCCACGTCGCCGACCTCGCACTCTCCCACGTGGCCGCCGCCCGCCGGCTCTCGGCCGGCGAGCCGCTGGAGCCGGTCTACAACCTCGGCAGCGGCGACGGCAGCTCGGTGCGCCAGATCATGGACACCATCCGCGACGTCACCGGCATCGACTTCACCCCCGAGGTCCACCCGCGTCGTCCCGGAGACCCGGACCGGATCGTGGCCAGCGGCGAGCTCGCCGCCCGCGACCTGGACTGGGAGATGCGCCACGACCTGCGCGCGATGGTCGCCAGTGCCTGGTCGGCGCGTCAGGCCGCCGGGGACGCCTACCCGCGCTGACGCACTACCCCATCTTGGTGAAGTCCGCCCCAACGCCAGGTGTCGACCCAGGTTCGGTGGGGTAGGAACTCGCCATGACGTGGCAACCGCTTCCGCCCTCCATCGCCGAGTGGATGGGCATGGACGACGCACCCGACTCCCCGGCCACGACGGTCGCGAGCGACCACGTCACCCAGGCCCCTGCCGCGGCGCGCAACGTCCCCCAGCCCCGCCGCCCCCTCGTCGACCTGACGCCCCTCATCGAAGCTCTCGAGGCCCACCTGGCCGCCTACCGCGCCACCCACCCGCGCTGACCCGCCACCGGCCGACCCACCCGAGCCAGCGCCCGCGGCTTGACCGCCCCAGAGCCGGTGGGCGCCAGACCCCATGCTGGCGCCCACCGTCCACCCCCACCCGCCGGCCGTGACCACAGGCCTGGCTCAGACGTCGCGCCGCACGTTCCGCGCACTCGTCGATCGCCCCAGCGCAGCCACAGCAGCATCCATCCGCGGCAGCAGCTCCGGCACCAGCTGCAGCGTCCGTGCCTCACCGAGCCGCGAGGTGACGACGGGCTTGAGCCACCCGATGATCCGCACGAACCCGGGCACATAGACCCGCCGCGAGCGCCGCTCGATCGCCCGCACGAAGCCGGCGACGCACTCCTCGACGGGGATCGTCCGCTTCAGCGGCCCGGGCAGCCGCGAGATGAGCTCGGCGAAGGCACTCAGGTCGGCCTTGGCGTCCTGCACCAGCGGCGTGTCGACCCACGACATGTGCGCGATCCCGACCTCGACCCCCTGGTGGGCGACCTCGAGGCGCAGCGCGCACGCGAAGTGCTCGACCCCCGCCTTCGAGGCGTTGTACGCCGCGAGCCCCGGCGCCGGCGCGAACGCGGCCAGCGACGACACGACCAGGACATAGCCGCGCCGCGAGATCAGCGACGGCAGCGCCGCCCGCACGGTGTGGAAGACGCCGAGCACGTTGATGTCCATCAGTCGGCGGAACGTCGCCGGGTCGGTCGCCTGCACCGAGCCGTACGACGCGATCCCGGCGTTGGCGAGCACGACGTCGATGCCGCCGAACGCCTCCACTCCGACGGCGACGGCCGCCTCGACCGAGGGGAGGTCGACCACGTCGCACACCGCGAAGACCGCGGCGTCGCCGAGCTCGGCGGCCAGCGCCCGCAGCGGGGCCTCGTCGACGTCGGCCAGCACCACCCGGGCGCCGCGGCGCACCAGCTCCCGCGAGGTCGCCTCGCCGATCCCACGGGCGGCGCCGGTCACGAAGACCACCTGCCCGGCCAGCCCGTTCCCGCTGTTCGTGTCGCGTGCCATCTGGAGCCTCCGCTGTCGTGGTTCTGGGGTTGTCGCACTGTCTCACGCGCGCGCTCACCTCGCTGACGGGCGCGGACTGACACAATCCCCCTATGCCCAGCGCGCTCATCACCGGAATCACCGGCCAGGACGGCCTCTACCTCGCCGAGTTTCTGCTCGACAAGGGCTACGAGGTGCACGGGGTGATCCGCGGTCAGAACAACCCGAAGCGCCAGCTGGTCCGGGACCTGCTGCCCGACGTACAGCTCCACAACGGCGACCTCACCGACATGTCCAGCCTGATGCGGGCGCTGCGCGAGTCCCAGCCCGACGAGGTCTACAACCTGGGCGCGGTCTCGTTCGTCGCCTACTCGTGGGAGAACGCCGCCGTCACCACCGACGTCACCGCCAAGGGCGTGCTGACGATGCTCGAGGCGGTCCGGCTGCAGGCCGGGGACGACCCGGCGTCGATCCGCTTCTACCAGGCCTCGAGCTCGGAGATGTTCGGCAAGGTGCAGCAGGTGCCGCAGGACGAGTCGACGCTGCTGTGGCCGCGCTCGCCCTACGGCGTGAGCAAGGTCTACGGCCACTACATGACCATCAACTACCGCGAGTCCTACGGCATGCACGCCTCGTCGGGGATCCTCTTCAACCACGAGTCGCCGCGGCGCGGGCCGGAGTTCGTGACCCGCAAGGTCACCCGCGCGGTCGCCCGGATCAAGCTGGGGCTGCAGTCGGAGCTGGTGCTCGGCAACCTGGACGCCAAGCGCGACTGGGGCTTCGCGGGCGACTACGTCGAGGCGATGTGGCTGATGCTGCAGCAGCCGTACGGCGACGACTTCGTGATCGCCACCGGGGAGACCCACTCGATCCGCGAGCTCGTCGACGTCGCGTTCCGCCATGTCGGGCTCGACGACTGGGAGAGCTACGTCCGCCAGGACGACCGGTTCATGCGCCCCGCGGAGGTCGACATGCTGGTCGGCGACGCCAGCAAGGCCCGCGAGCTGCTGGGCTGGAAGCCGAAGGTCGGGTTCGAGGAGCTGGTGCAGATGATGGTCGACTCCGACCTGGCCGAGCAGCACCGGCTCGCCGGTCTCTGAGATGACGGGCTCGGGCACGCGGGACGCGGGCGTGCTGCGCGCGTTCGTCACCGGCGTCGGCGGCCAGGACGGCGGCTACCTCGCCGAGCGGCTGCTCGCCGACGGCGCCGAGGTGCACGCCCTCGCGCTGCACACCGACCAGGCCGACGTCCCGGAGGGCGTCACGCTGCACCGCGGCGACATCGGCGACATCGAGGCGACCCGGGCCCTGCTGCTCGAGCTCGCCCCCGACGAGGTCTACAACCTGGCCGCGATCAGCTCGGTGGCGCAGTCGTGGTCCGAGCCCGACCTGACCGCCCGCATCAACGGCCTCGCCGCCGTCGGACTGCTGGAGTCCGCCCGCCAGGTCCAGGAGCGAGAGGACCGCCCCGTCCGCTTCGTCCAGGCCTCCTCCGCCGAGATCTTCGGCCAGCCCGAGCACAGCCCGCAGGACGAGCGGACGCCGGTCCGCCCGGTCAACCCGTACGGCGCGGCGAAGGCCTACGCCCACCTCGCCGTCGACGTCTATCGCCAGCGGGGCCTGCACGCAGTGAGCGCGGTCCTCTACAACCACGAGTCGCCGCGCCGCCCGGAGCGCTTCGTGACCCGCAAGATCACCTCGACGGTGGCTGCCATCGCCCGCGGCGACGCCGAGACCCTCACCCTCGGCAACCTCGAGGCCCGCCGCGACTGGGGCTGGGCGCCCGACTACGTCGACGCGATGGTCCGCGCCGCGCGCGCCGACGAGCCCGCCGACTATGTCGTAGCGACGGGAAAGGCCCACTCCGTGCGGGACTTCGCCGCCACCGCCTTCGCCCACGCTGGCATCGACGACTGGCCCGAGCGCCTGCGCACCGACCCCGAGTTCACCCGTCCCGCCGATGCCACCGAGCTCGCCGGCGACTCCACCCGTGCGCGCCAGCGGCTCGGCTGGTCCCCCAGTGTCGACTTCACCGGTCTCGTGGCCCGGATGGTCGACGCCGATCTCAGCAACGAACGCCCTGTGAGGTGACCCTGTGTCAAGAGTCACCCAGGTAGCAGCGTCAAAAAAACCCCTTCGACTCGCGGATGTAACGAACTCCAGCGAAGATGGGCCTCCTGATTGGCGCGAGCGCTGAGCCGCCGCGCATGATGTAGCGAAACCGCCGGGGGGGCACATGACGTTGGTAGCGTCGTCGCAGCGACAGGAGGCCATCGTCCGTCACCGAAATTTGCGGCTCCTGCCATTGATCGCATTCGTCCTCGATCTCGCTGTGATTGTTACGGTCGTGATCATGGCGGGGCTGGGTCGCGAACGCCTGGATGGCTTCGCCCCCGGCGATATCACAAGTTCGCTGTCAGTCGCGGGGCCGCTGATGGTTGCTCTGTGGGTCCTCACCATTGCAGGCTTCGGGGGTTACGCCAACGCGGTCTTTGGCGAGGGCACGGACGAGTTCCGGCGAGTAGCCAACGCGTCACTGTCCACGGCCGCCGGGGTCGGCATCGGCTGCTACCTACTGAAGTTCGATCTGTCCCGGGGCTTCTATGTCCTCGCCTTCGTCCTCGGTCCACCAGCCCTCCTCCTGACCCGAAGGACGCTGCGCTACCTGCTACACCAGACTCGTAGGACCGGGGCGTTGCAGCGACGAGTCCTGATCGCGGGTACCCCCGGACACATCGATGAGGTCGCCCACGTCCTCAACCGCGAGAGTTGGCTTGGCTACCACGTCGTAGGGGCTCTGACTCCGCCCCACGATCTGAGCGAGGAGACGCCTGCTGGTGTGCCCGTCCTCGGCAACGCCGACGATGTCCATTCGATAGCCGTAGACACTGAGGCGGATGTCCTCTTCATCGCGGGCGGGGCTCTTAGCTCCGCTACCCAGATGCGCCGCGTGGTCTGGGATCTCGAGCCCCTCAACGTTCAGGTCGTGATGGCTCCCAGCGTCACCGACGTCTCTCGAGAGCGAATGAGTATGCGCCCCGCAGGGGGGCTGCCACTGATCCACATCGAAGGGCCGCGCGCTGTCAATGCATCAAGATGGGCCAAGAGGTCCTTCGACGTAATCAGTTCCGCTGCGCTCCTCATCCTCGTGGCGCCCCTCCTGACCGCCGCTGCCCTGTGGATCCGGATCAACGATCGAGGGCCGGTCCTCTTCCGTCAAACGCGTATCGGCAGGGAGGGACGGGAATTCGTCTGCCTCAAGTTCAGGACCATGGTCACCAACGCAGAAGAACTTCTCGAGTCCCTGCACGCGGAGCAAGGACATGAGGAGGGCCTCTTCAAAATGAAGGATGACCCCCGGATCACCAAGCCGGGCAAGTGGTTGCGCCGCTTCTCGATCGACGAGCTACCACAGCTATACAACGTCCTCCGTGGAGACATGAGCTTGGTCGGGCCGCGGCCCCCGCTTGCTCTGGAGGTGGCAAGCTACGACAGCGCGATGCACCGCCGTCTGCGCGTACGTCCCGGGCTGACTGGCCTCTGGCAGGTCTCCGGCCGCTCGGACCTGTCCTGGCAGGAAGCGATCCGTTTGGACTTGTACTACGTCGACAACTGGTCGATGGTCCAAGACCTGTCGATTCTTGCGCGCACCGTCGGTGCGGTCCTTCGCTCCCGCGGCGCCTACTGATCCAGCAGCCCCAGCAGGTACGCCCCATACCCGCTCTTCACCAGTCCCTGCGCGCGCTCAGCGAGCTCCCCGTCGCTTAGGAAGCCCATCCGCCAGGCGACCTCCTCCGGCGAGCCGATCTTGGTTCCTTGGCGCCCCTCGATCGTGCGCACGAAGTTGGAGGCGTCGTTCAGCGAGTCAAAGGTGCCAGTGTCCAGCCAGGCGGTGCCACGGGGAAGGACCTGCACCTGGAGCCGGCCGGCCTCGAGGTAGATCCGGTTGAGGTCAGTGATCTCGAGCTCCCCGCGCGCCGATGGCTGAAGGTCGCGGGCGTATCCGATGACGTCGTTGGCATAGAAATAGAGTCCCGGAACCGCATAGTTGCTGCGGGGTTCCGAGGGCTTCTCCTCCAGGGAGAGCGCGACACCTTCCTCGTCGAAGTCCACGACTCCATAGGACGTCGGGTCCGCGACCTGATAGCCAAAGATCGCCGCGCCCTCCACATGAGCGAAGCGCCGCAACTGATGCCCCAACCCGGGTCCATAGAAGATGTTGTCGCCGAGGACCAGCGCGACCTTGTCCGAGCCGATGTGCTCCTCACCGATCAGGAACGCCTGCGCGAGCCCGTCCGGGCTCGGCTGCACTGCGTAGCTGATCGAGATGCCGAATCGGGACCCGTCCCCGAGAAGCCGAACGAAGCCCTCGGCCTCGTGCGGGGTGGTGATGACGAGAACGTCTCGGATCCCCGCCAGCATCAGCGTCGAGAGCGGGTAGTAGATCATCGGCTTGTCATACACGGGGACCAGCTGCTTGCTGATGCCCTGGGTGATCGGGTGCAGTCGTGAGCCCGTGCCGCCGGCCAAGATTATTCCGCGCATGGCGTCACCTTAAGGGGCCTAACCGGGCGGTTGAGTGCTGCTGAGCCACACATCACTAGGATCGCCCCATGGATCACCTCCTTGTGACCGGCGGCGCCGGCTTCATCGGCTCCAACTTCGTCCACCACCTCATCGCGCACACCGACGCGCGGGTGACCGTGCTCGACAAGCTGACCTACGCCGCGAGCCGCGAGGCCCTGGCGGGCCTGCCCGAGGACCGCGTCGAGCTGGTCGTCGGCGACATCGCCGACGCGTCCGTGGTCGACCCGCTGGTCGCGAGCCACGACGCGGTGGTCCACTACGCAGCCGAGTCGCACAACGACAACTCGCTGCACGACCCGAGCCCGTTCGTGCAGACCAACCTGATCGGCACGTTCACGATCCTGGAGGCGGTCCGCAAGACCGGCACCCGGCTGCACCACATCTCCACCGACGAGGTGTACGGCGACCTCGAGCTCGACGACCCGGAGCGCTTTACCGAGGCGACTCCCTACAACCCCAGCAGCCCCTACTCCGCCACCAAGGCCGGCTCCGACCTGTTGGTGCGCGCCTGGGTGCGCAGCTTCGGCGTGCGGGCGACGATCTCCAACTGCTCCAACAACTACGGCCCCTGGCAGCACATCGAGAAGTTCATCCCCCGCCAGATCACCAACGTCATCGACGGCGGCCGCCCCAAGCTCTACGGCGCCGGGCTCAACGTGCGCGACTGGATCCACGCCGACGACCACTCCTCGGCCGTCTGGACGATCCTCAACGAGGGCCGGATCGGCGAGACCTACCTCATCGGCGCCGACGGCGAGGAGAACAACCTCGACGTCGTGAAGATGATCCTGCGCCACTTCGGTCGCGCGGAAGACGACTTCGACCACGTCACCGACCGCGCCGGCCACGACATGCGCTATGCCATCGACTCCACCAAGCTCCGCACCGAGCTCGGCTGGACCCCGCAGTTCGCCGACTTCGAGACCGGCCTCGCCCGCACCATCGAGTGGTATCAAGCCCACAAGGACTGGTGGCGCCCCCACAAGACCGCCGTCGAAGCCTCCTACGCCTCGAAGGGCCAGTGATGAAGCTCGAGCACACCCCCATCCCCGGCCTCCTCGTCCTCCACCTCCCCGTCCACGCCGACTCCCGCGGCTGGTTCAAGGAGAACTGGCAGCGCGAGAAGATGGTCGCCCTCGGCCTCCCCGACTTCGGCCCGGTCCAGAACAACATCTCCTTCAACTCCCACCGCGGCGCCACCCGCGGCATCCACACCGAGCCCTGGGACAAGTTTGTCTCGGTGGCCACCGGCCGCGTCTTCGCCGCCTGGGTCGACATGCGCGAGGGCGAATCCTTCGGCGCCACCTTCCACGTCGAGATCGATCCCAGCGTGGCGGTCTTCGTCCCGCGCGGTGTCGGCAACTCCTACCAGGCGCTCGAGGACGGCACGGCCTACACCTACCTCGTCAACGAGCACTGGCGTCCGGCCACGGCCTACCCCGCCCTCCACCTCGGCGACCCCACCGCGGCGATCCCCTGGCCCATCCCGCTCGAGGAGTCCGACCTCTCCGAGAAGGACCAGCACAACCCCACCCTGGACGCCGTCACTCCGATGGCCCCGAAGCGGACGCTCATCCTGGGCGCCTACGGCCAGCTCGGCCGCGCCCTCATCGAGGCCTTCCCCGACGCACACGCGGTCGACCGGGACGAGCTCGACATCGCCGACACCGCCGCGCTTCAAGCCTGGCCCTGGCACGAGTACGCCCTCGTGCTCAACGCCGCCGCCTACACCGCCGTCGACGCCGCCGAGACCCCGGAGGGCCGGCGTGATGCCTGGGCCACCAATGTGCAGGGCCCGGCCATGCTGGCCCGGCTCGCCCGCGAGCACCAGCTCACCGTGGTCCACTACTCCACCGATTACGTCTTCGACGGCACCGCCACCGAGCACACCGAGGACGAGCCGCTGAGCCCGCTCGGCGTCTACGGCCAGACCAAGGCCGCCGGCGACGTAGCCGTCACACAGGCGCCGCGTCACTACATCCTGCGCACATCCTGGGTGGTCGGCGACGGCGGCAACTTCGTGCGCACCATGCAGTCCCTGGCGGCCAAGGGCGTCTCGCCCTCGGTCGTCGACGACCAGATCGGCCGGCTGACCTTCACGACCGAACTGGTCCGCGCCACCCGTCACCTGCTCGACGCGAGAGTTGCCTACGGCGTCTACAACCTCAGCAACGCCGGCGAGCCCACGTCGTGGGCAGCTCTTGCCAAGGCCGTCTTCGAGCTGTCGGGGCGCAGCGCCGACGACGTCACCCCGATCAGCACCGAGGAGTACGCCGCAGGCAAGCTGCTCGCCCCGCGTCCCCAGCACAGCGCCCTGTCGTTGGAACGGATCCGTGCCACCGGCTTCGAGCCGGAGGACGCTCTGCAGGCGCTGGCGCGCTACTGCAGGTCTTAGGCAGGCTGCTCGATGCCGGTCGCGGGACCCTCAGCCCGAGCATCCTCGCGACCGTAGTCGTCGTTGAGCCGGCAGATGTCATCCTCGCCGGTGTAGCCACCGTGCTGGACCTCGATGATGATGAGTTCTTCGGAGTGCTCGTTGCAGATCCGGTGTGGCGCCCCGGTAGGGACGTCCACGGACTCGCCGGGCCCGGCCACGACCGTCTCCCCGTCGACGACGCACGTCGCGATCCCGAAGATCACGACCCAGTGCTCGGAACGGTGCTGGTGGGTCTGGTAGGAGAGCCGTTGCCCGGGCGTGACATGGATCCGCTTGACCTTGTATCCCTGGCCGTCGTCGATGACGTGCCACGAACCCCATGGGCGCTCGGCCGACTTCTCAACCATGTTGCGTCCTCTCCTAGACCCATAAAAAGCTACGCAGAAGGCTACCGCTGGCAGCCGGACCTTGGGACCCAAAGCACCAGAGGTTCACCTAACGCCGGCGCAGACCAGCCAGGGCGGGTCGGACATCGGCGAGGTAGACCAACGCCGCAATCGTGAACGCGATCCCGATCAACCCGATCGGCTGGAACATCAGCAGCTCGAAGGCCAGCCCGAGCCCAAGGATGATCAGCCACGCCGGCTTGGTCAACTTGCCCGCCGCGGCATACGCCTCCGCCGGAAACGTCATCGCATTGATGAAGGCAAACCCCTTCACCACGAGCAGCAATAGGAGCACCACGAGCATCACGGCGCTCTCAAAGGCAAAGATGTTCACCCCACCACCCTACGTGCCCCCTCGCCGGCGCCCCCCGTCGTTGGTCGAGCAGGTTGCGCAGCAACCGACGTCGAGACCAATCACCAAAGGCCCCCAGAGCAACGCTCCAGGGGCCTTCGGCAATTCAGAACAGCATCAGCTGTCCCTCAGACCTTCAGTCGCCAACCTTCTTGGCAGCCTCAGTCGTAGCCTCAGCAGCACTGCTCACCGTCTTCTTCGCAGCAGTAGCAGTCGCCTTGGCGCTAGCCGGCGCCGAGGACTTCTTAGCCGTCCGCTTAGCAGCAGTCGTCGACTTCTTGGCAGCCGTCTTCGACGTCTTCTTGGCCTGCGTCGTGGTCGTCTTGGCCTTGGCAGTCGTCGTCTTCGCCGACGAAGCAGTCGCCTTCGAAGCCTCCTGCTTCCGGATGCGCCCGACCAGCGTCTCGCCACGCTTCACAAGGCCGGAGTACGTGTCAGTGACCGCAGCAACGTTCTCGTCCACGATCGTCTGCACACGAGTCGGCAGGCTCTTCGCCTCGTCCTGCAGCTCAGCAACCCGCGCCTCGATAGCAGCCTGACGCGCCTTGGCCTCCTTGGAGACGGCCTCGATCCGAGCGTTGACGGCCGTAGCAGCCTGCTCGCGCAGCACCTTGGGCTCGAGGTCCAGGGTGGTCACGTTCTTCTGGACACCGGCAATGCGAGCCTGCGCCTCGGCCACGTAGCCGCGCACGAACTCGACGGCGATGTCGGTGACGCCCACGCCCGCATAGAACGGACGAGTCGCCTCGGTCTTGATGTCGAACTTGGCCTTGGCCATGTCGATCTCTCCTTCGGGTTGGTCCCGACCTAGGGTCAGGGCCTAGTGGTTGGTGGCGTCGTCCTCGGAGGTCGTTCCTGCGTTCATCGCAAGGAACGACGAGTAGACGTCGAGAAGTGACTGCTTCTGGCGCTCGGTCAGTCCGGGGTCCGCGAGGACCGCGAGCTCGACCGACCCGGCCACACCTTCGTCGGGACTGACGATCCCGGCGCGGATATAGAGCTGCTCCGCCGAGATCCTCAGCGCCTTGGCGATCTGCTGCAGCACATCGGCCGAGGGCTTGCGCAGACCGCGTTCGATCTGGCTCAGATAGGGGTTGGAGACGCCGGCGAGGTCAGCGAGCTGCCGCAGGGAGTACTCAGCGGACATCCGCTGCTCCTTGAGGTACTCGCCGAGCGACTCGGCGGTCTTCCCTACCTTGCTCTTGGCCACGACTCCCATAGTGCTTGCTCTTGCTAGCAAAATCAAGTCACACAGCAAGCACCCGGTCAGTCGCAACCGAGAATCGCCTTACTAGACAGGTGTTTGGCGACCGATCAAGGCGCTAGCAACCCACTCGGACGAATCTCACCCACCGCGCGTCCCCCACCTAGGAGCACGTGCTCACCGGTACGACGCACAGCGGCGCCGTCGACGCCCGGCTCCGTGTCGACACCGGCCCGCACAAGGGCCGCCGCCATCACCACCGGACGCGCCCGCGGGGCACCGTCATCGACCTTCAGCGCGAAGGCACGCCCGTCCGGCAGCGCCACGGCATAGCAGGACTCCGCTCCAGCCTTACCGATCGCGCCAGGGATGGCGTCCAGCAGCCGGCGCTCGTCGCGCTCCGTCCCGGACACCCACTCCGGATGCCGACGGATCGCGTCTCCGACTCCCCACCCTCGCTGGTCAGCCCCATTTCGTCGTTCAGCCCCATTTCGTTGGTCGAGCTTGTCGAGACTTATCGTCCGAAACGCTCGCGCCAGCCCCACCAACGAAGTCGACAGCAGTGGCGCCCCACACCCGTCCACCGCCACGGTGTCAATCGGCTCCCCAGTCAGTTCCGCGAACGTCGCAGTGACGTGCCGCTGCAGGGGATGCTCCGGATTCAAGTACGTCGCGGTGTCCCACCCGTTGACCACGCAGGTAGCCAGCATCGCCGCGTGCTTCCCCGAGCAGTTCATCAGGATCGACGAACGCCCTCCGCCCGCCCGCACCACCTGATCGCGCAACCGATCCTCCAGCGGGTAGTCCTCCGGCGTCTGCAGCGCAGCCTCATCCAGTCCGACCGACGAAAGGATCCGACGCACGCCCTCGACGTGGAAGTCCTCCCCGGAGTGCGAGGCCGATGCGAGCGCCAACAGCTCAGGCGGCAGATCAAGCCCCGCGCGCACCATTGCCACCGCCTGCAACGGCTTGTTGCACGAGCGCGGAAGCACCGGCACATCGACGGCCCCGACCGCCCAGTCCACCTCCCCGTCCCGGCCCAGCGCCACCACGGATCCGTAGTGCCGTCCTTCTACGAACCCAGAACGCACGATCTCAGCCACAACCACGGGAACAGACATGGTGCGCAGGTTAGTGGGACCTCTCTGGGAGGATGCTTTTCGTGTCGACTCCTCCCGTGCCCCAGCACTGCCCCACGCCGACCGAACTCGACGACCTCGAGCTCCTCGTCCACGGCGCCTTCGCGCCGCTGACAGCCTTCAATGAACCGGGTTCGCCGGTCACCCTGACGCTGCCAGACGACGTGGCCGCAGCCGCCCGCGAAGCAGGAGCCGTAGAGCTGGTCGACCCCGAGGGCCTCCCCCTGGCCCTGGTCGCCCCCACCTCAGGCCACATCACCCCCCTGACGCACGCCCAGTTCGGCCCCTACCGCCGCCTCTACCTCACCCCGGAGCAGAGTCGGACCGAGCACGCCGGCGCCACCTTCGTCCCCGTGGCCGACGCCCTGACCACTCACCAGATCGACGCCCTCCGCACCCTGAGCGGCCGCATCGTCCTCCTGGCCCTGGTCGGCACCAACACCCCAGATCTCTCCCCCACCGCCCTGATCCGCGCAACGCTCGCCGCCGCCGAGCATCTTGAAGACGCCCACGTCGTAGCAATCCCCCTGGCCTCCCACGGAGACCCAGAAACCGACCACGCCCTAGGCGTCCAGGTAGTAGGCAATTACGCCGGCAACAACAAGATCCAAGCCCCCATCGAACCCCCTTCGCTGGTCGAGCAGGTTGCGCAGCAACCGCGTCGCGACCAATACCCGGACGACATCGCAGCGATCATCGCCAAGGACAGCCCCGCCGCAGACAAACAAGGCCTAGTCCTCTTCTTCACAGGCCTCTCCGGCTCCGGCAAGTCCACCCTCGCCCGAGCCCTCATGGACCGCCTCCTAGAACAAGGCACCAGAACAGTCACCACGCTCGACGGCGACGTAGTCCGCCGAAACCTCTCAGCCGGCCTCACCTTCACCAAAGCAGACAGAGAAACGAACATCCGCCGCATCGGCTGGGTGGCCGCCGAGATCTCCCGCCACGGCGGAGTAGCCATCTGCAGCCCCATCGCCCCCTTCGACGAGACTCGCCAACAGGTCCGCGACATGGTCGAAGAAGCCGGCGGCGCCTTCTCCCTGATCCACGTAGCCACCCCTCTCGAGGAGTGCGAACGCCGCGACCGCAAGGGCCTCTACGCCAAGGCCCGCAGAGGCGAGATCCCCGAGTTCACCGGCATCTCCTCGCCCTACGAGGAGCCCGAGGACGCGGCCGTCCGGGTCGACACCACTGGCCGGAGCATCGAGGCCGCCCTCGACGACGTGCTGGTCGCGCTGCGCGAGGCCGGCTACCTGGACCTCGCAGCTTCGTCGGTCGAGCCTGTCGAGACCATCCGATGATCTCGATCCTCTTCGTCTGCACCGCGAACATCTGCCGCTCCCCCTTCATGGAGCTCTACGCCCGTCACGCCCTCGGCGCTGACAGCCAGGTCAAGGTCTCCAGCGCAGGCACCCACGGCTTCGTCGACCACCCCATGGACGACGTAATGGCGGCGGAGCTTTCGACCCGTCAGATCGCGTACGAGGCCTTCCGCAGCCGCCGCCTCACCGGCGCCCTGATCCGTGAGGCCGACCTGGTGCTGACTGCGGAGCAGAGCCACCGCACTTTCATCCTCGACGACCACGTCGCTGCCTTCCGCAAGGTCCTCACCCTCGGCCAGTTCGCCGAGACCATCGCCAAGCTGGACCCGGCCCTGAAGGGCCGCGCCCTCCTGGACGAGGCCGGCCGACACCGTGGACCTGCGGACGTCTCCCTCGACGTGCAGGACCCTTACCGCCGTGGCCAGGAGGCCGCCGCCGCGAGCGCCGTCCTCCTGACAGGTCTGCTGGAAACCGTCCTGCCACGCCTCACCGAGGCCACGGAGCGTTGATGGGCGAGCTCCTTACCACCGCTGCCCTGGCGGTGCTCGTGGTCAGTTTCGGGGTGGGGATCGTCGTTGGCCTGACCGGCATGGGCGGTGGCGCTCTGATGACGCCGGCCCTGATCTTCCTCGGGGTCTCGCCTACGGCCGCGGTTGCCAACGACCTCGTCTCAGCCTCGATCACAAAGTCGGTCGGCGCTGCCGTGCACTGGCGCGCCGGCTCACCGGACCTCAAGCTCGCCGGGCTCTTGATCACGGGCTCGGTCCCCTTCGCCTTCGCAGGCGCGTTCATCATCGACTTCTTCGGCGCCGGCGAGGAACAGGAAGCGTTCGTCCAGAACGCCATCGGCGTTGCGCTCCTCTTCACGGCGGCGACCTACACGCTTCGGATGTATCTCCAGCTTCGATTGGTCACCTCAGGCAACGAGGCGCCCGCCGAGGTGGCCGACATCCGGGTGGTCCCCACCCTTCTGGTGGGGGCCGTTGGCGGTCTCCTCGTCGGCGTCACCTCGGTGGGCTCCGGCTCCCTGATCATGGTGGCTCTGCTGCTCCTCTATCCGACTCTCTCCGCCCTCCGCCTGGTCGGGACCGACCTGGTCCAGGCGGTGCCACTAGTCCTCGCCGCCGCCATCGGTCACGTGATCGTCAGCGGAGTCGACTGGGAGATCCTCCTCCCCCTGGTCATCGGCGGCATCCCCGGCACCTTCCTCGGTGCCCGGATCGCCAACTGGGTGAGCCAGTCCGTGATCCGGCGCGGCATCGTGATCGTGCTCAGCCTCACCGGACTCAAACTGCTCGGGATCAGCCCGGAGGTCGTCGGCATCATCGGCGCAGCATTCCTGCTCTTGGGCCCCCTCGCCTGGGGATTTGTTCGTCAGACCCGCGGGCTTCCGGCCTTCGATCACAACTCCGGGGCCTGGCGTCACCCCGAGCGCGAGCGCGCTGCTGAGCGTCCTGACCAGAAGCGCTCGAAGTGACCCACGTCCCGTCGCGCGAGCGCAGTTCGCCGGTCGCGCCGCCTGCTGGCTACGATGACGGTTGCTGTCCCGACGAGAGGTCACCATTCAGTCATGACTGAAACCCACGCCGACTACCGGCTGAGTCAGCTCGACCAGCTGGAAGCGGAGTCGATCCACATCTTCCGTGAGGTCGCTTCAGAGTTCGAGAAGCCGGTCCTGATGTTCTCGGGCGGCAAAGACTCGATCGTGATGCTCCGCCTGGCCGAGAAGGCCTTCTACCCGGCGAAGATCCCGTTCCCGATGCTGCAGGTCGACACCGGCTACGACTTCCCCGAGGTCCTCGCCTGCCGCGACTCCTGGGTCAACCGCCTCGGCGTCCGGATGATCGTGGCCTCGGTGGAGGAGGCGATCGCCAACGGCATCGTCGTCGACGACGGCAAGACCAGCCGCAACCGGATGCAGATCGGCACCCTTCTCAATGCCATCGAGGAGGAGGGCTTCACTGCTGCCTTCGGTGGTGGCCGCCGCGACGAGGAGAAGGCCCGCGCCAAGGAGCGCGTCTACTCCCACCGCGACGAGTTCGGCCAGTGGGACCCCAAGATGCAGCGCCCCGAACTGTGGAGCCTCTACAACGGCCGCATCCACGCCGGCGAGCACATGCGCATCTTCCCGCTGTCGAACTGGACCGAGCTCGACATCTGGGCCTACATCGACCGCGAGAAGATCGAGATCCCCACGATCTACTTCTCCCACCAGCGCAGCGTCTTCGAGCGCGACGGCATGCTGCTCACCGAGAGCGAGTTCAACCCGCTCCGCGCCGGCGAGACCGCCGCCGAGCGCACTGTCCGCTTCCGCACCGTGGGCGACCTGACCCTCACGGGCTGCGTCGAGAGCACCGCCTCCACGACCGCGGAGATCATCGACGAGATCGCCATCGCCCGCGTCACCGAGCGCGGCGCCACGCGTGGCGACGACCGCTTCTCCGAGGCAGCCATGGAAGACCGCAAGAAGGAAGGCTACTTCTGATGACCGGCCCCGCTCCCGAGACCGTCGCCCACGCAACCGCAGCCGCCGCGCTCAACGAGAACATGGACTTGCTGCGCTTCGCGACGGCCGGCTCCGTCGACGACGGCAAGTCCACCCTGATCGGGCGGCTGCTGCTCGACTCCAAGTCGATTTTCGAGGACCAGCTCGAGGCCGTCGAGGCCACCAGCCAGTCCAAAGGCTACGACTACACCGACCTCGCGCTGCTGACCGACGGTCTGCGCTCCGAGCGCGAGCAGGGCATCACCATCGACGTGGCCTACCGCTACTTCGCTACGCCCAATCGCAAGTTCATCATCGCCGACACCCCCGGGCACGTGCAGTACACCCGCAACATGGTCACCGGCGCGTCCACCGCCGACCTGGGACTGGTGCTCGTCGACGCGCGTCAGGGCCTCACCGAACAGTCGCGTCGCCACGCGGTGATCCTCTCGCTCCTCCGGGTCCCCCACCTCGTGCTGGCCGTGAACAAGATGGACCTCGTCGACTTCTCCGAAGAGGTCTACGAGAAGATCCATGCCGAGTTCACGACGTTCGCCACCAAGCTCAATATCCCCGACCTGGTGGTCATCCCGATCTCGGCTCTGCAGGGCGACAACGTCGTGAACCGCTCCGAGAAGATGGCCTGGTATTCCGGCCCCACCCTCATGCACCACCTCGAGAACGTGCACGTCGCCTCCGACCGCGACTTGGTCGACGTCCGCTTCCCGGTGCAGTACGTCGTGCGTCCCAAGTCGGATGAGCACCACGACTACCGCGGTTACGGCGGCATGGTCGCCGGCGGGGTCCTCAAGCCCGGCGACGAAGTCGTCGTGCTGCCCAGCGGCATGACGTCGAGCATCGCCGGCATCGACCTCTTCAACAAGGAGATCACCGAGGCGTTCCCGCCCATGAGCGTGACCGTCCGGCTCGCGGACGACGTCGACGTATCCCGCGGCGACATGATCGCCCGTCCGGCCAACGCTCCGAAGCCGTCACAGGACATTGACGCGATGGTCTGCTGGATGACCAACGAGCCGCTTCGGCCGCGCCAGAAACTCGCCATCAAGCACACCACCCGCACGGCGCGTGCCCTGGTCAAGGACGTTCAGTACCGCCTCGACGTCAACTCGCTACACCGCGACCAGGACACCAAGGAGCTCGGCCTCAACGAGATCGGACGTGTCCAATTGCGCACCACGGTGCCGCTGCTCTGCGACGCCTATGCCAAGAACCGAACCACCGGGTCGTTCATCCTCATCGATGAGGCCACGGGAGTCACGGTCGGCGCCGGCATGATCAACAGCGCGTCCTAGTCCCGGCAACCACCAAGGGGACCGAGCTCAGGACTCACCTCTCGCTCATCCGAGTCGACCGCATGAGAGGGCAACATGTCTAAGTGGGCGAACTGGCGGACGGCCTATGCAACGAGAGGGGTCACTCCTCTGCTGAGGATCAGGCGTCCAGAGTCACGGCCCGAGCCCGGTGAGGGCGTGACAGCCCATGCTCGCGACGTCATGGTGTTTCCCGAGCTGCGGAGCGAGCAGGTCAATCTGCTACTCGCCAGCCCGGCGGTCGATGCCCTCTGTCTGGGGCGGAAGTGGGACCTCGGTGACACCCCCTTGCCGAGGAACGCTATCGAGTGCACCACGCGTGGTGCGATCATGTGGCTCTTCCGTCGCCGTCCAGCGGTCGTGGAGATCCCGGAGCCGCTCTTCCTGCGCGAGCTCCCACGATCCGTGCTTCTGGCCGCGTCGGCCCGAATCGTTTGCCTGCTGACACGGCGCCCAGTGCGAGTCGTGACCTACGCCATCGAGAACAATGACCTCCACTCCCTTGTGGGCCTCAAAGGGCTTCTCGGCCGGGTCGTGGTCAGCGCTGTCAGGCCGACCCTGGCCACGGTCATGGCCCTCCTCTATGACCAAGTCATCTTCGGCAGCGATAGCGCGTTCCAGGCGTACAACCGAATCGCGCCGCGTTTTGCGGCGAAGGGCTCGATCCTCCTCGAGCTCCCCAAGGCTCGCGCCGAAGAGCCCTCACAGCCTGACGAGCCGACGGTGATATTCGTTGGGGAGCTGGCTCGACGGAAAGGTCTGCCCCTCCTCATAGAGGCATGGCCACTGGTTGAAGAAGCGGTCGAGGGGGCCCGGCTGCACATCGTCGGGGCTGGGCCTCTCGAGTCCGAGGTCAACGAGTGGTGCCGCTCAAGTCCTAGCCGAGCGTTCCTGGGCCTGATTCCCCACCACACGGTCGCATCGGTCCTACAGACAGGACGGATACTGGTTGCTCCCTCGATTCGAGACGGGCGGTGGCGCGAACAGATCGGTCGGCCGATATCGGAAGGGCTGGCAAGCGGTCTCACAATCGTCACGACCACGGAGACCGGACTCGCGGACTGGCTCAGCCGGCAGGGTCACTATGTGCTGCCGGCCGCGATCGACGCGCACCAGCTCGCGGCCGCGATCGTCGCAGCGCTCGGGGACCCCCTTGGCGTCGCCGAGGTCCAACGGTCGCTGCCTCCGACAGACGGGCGTTTCCTCTCACACACACGCCTTCACCCGAGAACCTGACATGACAGGCCTAGGACTGATAGAACCTGCAGCGGCAATCGTGGTGCACCACAGGAGTTTAGGCACACTTCGACCGACGTTGGAGAACCTCATCGCCAACGGGATAGCCGCTCGTCGAATTGTGGTGGTTGACAACAGCGAAGACGCTGTGAGCGATCATGACCTGAGTGCCGCCCTCCCCCACCGAGTCACAGTCCGCCGAATTCCGAATCGCGGCTACGCAAATGCCGTGAACCATGGAATGGAAATTGCCAGATCCAGCTTTGGGCCATCTGATGCCGACGCGGTCTTGGTCGTGACTCACGAGGTACAGCTTGCCGAGGGGAGCGTGCGCGCCATGCTCAACGGTTTGGAAAGCCATCAGGACCTCGCCGCGGTAGGTCCGGTCCTGCGGGGACATCTTCACGAACACGCACCGCTGTGGTCGGCGGGTGGACGCCTGACTCGAGTGCTGCGCCTACCTCGACACCTCGATTCCGTGCCCCGCAGCTTGCGACGTTGCGACTGGCTCGATGGCGCAGCTGTCATGTACCGCTGGGCCGCCGTCAAGAGCGCTCCCCTCAGCGAGTCGTACTTCCTTTACATGGAGGAGGTGGACTACCACCGCGCGCTATCGCGAGCTTTCGGCCCTGTTGCGATCGAGCCAGCGGCGCTGGCCAGTCAGACATCTTCGGGGATGCCGGCATACTGGGCATGCCGCAACATACAGATATTCGCTGAGCGGTGGGGTCGGCCTGGATTTCGCAACTGGGCGATCGCTGTCACCTGCGGGAAAGTCGCCTTGCGGGCAGCACTGAAAGGCGATCTGACAACCTTGCGTGAAGCCGGTCGCGGTTATCGCGCCGGAAGGAGCAGCCATCACTAACCTTAGCGTCATCAATCCGCTCGGCGTGACCCTGCGGCACTATCAGCGAGAACTCGAGGACGTGCTGGCCGATGGCGATCTGACGACAACTGTCAAAGCCTTCAACGAACCAAGTGTTGCAGGCACATCCAGAGTCAGGTGGGTGCTCACCTACATCAGGATGATCCACGAGTCACGACATGCCGATCGCGCCGTGGTCTTATGGCCGGTCCTGGGTTACTTCGACTTGCTGATTCTCAAAGTCCTCGGACCACGCAGTTCCCTACTCGTGATGCATGACCCGGAGCCCCTTGTTCGTGCGATCGGATATGGGCGACTGGCTAAGCGCTTGGGAACTCTCCTGCGCGGAACAGTGCTGATCACTCACTCCCGCGCGGCCACGGCTGCGGCCGAGGCCGATGGCTTCTCTACATCTCTTGTGCCGCACCCGGTGTTGCGCCCCGATGACGACAAGAGGCCGTCGCGTCGAGAGGGCGGCAGCAACGTCCGGGTGTTAGGTCAGTTCAAGCGCGATCGGGACCTGGGCCTGCTGCAGGGCATTGCCACCGAGCTGCAGGGCGAGAAGCCGCTGTCGGTGCACGGAAGGGGCTGGCCGCGGATCCCGGGGTGGGCGGTTCAAGACGAGTTTGTGGCGGAAGACGTGATGGATGAACTCATCCGAACCAGCCTGGTGATTCTCATTCCCTACCGGCGATTTTTCCAGAGCGGTATTGCCGTAAGGGCCTTGGAATGCGGAACTCCCGTGGTCGGCCCTCGAGACTCGTGGCTCGCCGAGTTGACGCCTGACTTGGCGCCCGCCCTCCCCACTGTCATGAGTGGTTCAGCCTGGGCCCACGCGATCCGTCGCTCGACAGAGACTACTAGTGACCTAGGACAGGCCCACGTGCGCGCCTTTGTGGAGGCCAGGGCTGGTTGGCACGGTCTCCTAACTTCGAAGTCGTGATTGGTCATCACTATCCGCATACGGAAGAACTAGGGAGCTCTGATGATTCTTGTCACGCTGGGCCACGACTCCAAGTCGGCCGCTGAGGTTTGGGCGGCTGCGGGCTTGGTCAAGCGCATCATCAACTTCAGGCATGCATCCCCCAGTGGGTACAGACTCCGAAACCGAATCCTCGGGATCGGCCTGGATTCGTTCATCGTCGCGCTCAAGGCAACGATCACCTCTCAGGGATCGACTTTTCTCGCCGCTAATCCATGGCCTGGCGTGGCACTCCGGCTCCTTGGTCAGCGGGTGTACGTTACGGGCCTGTACGCAATGCCTGGCAGTCGCTCATGGGAGGTTCTGCGGCGAGGTCTTAGGGATTCGCCAGTCATTACGCTGTCAGAGCCGGAGATCGTTGCCTGGCGCGCGTCAGGTGGCACGGGGAGAGCCGTCAGGTACGGAAACACCTTCGAGTATCCACTCCGGAAGCCAGCTTTCGACCGAGAGATCCGAGTCTTCGTCGGAGGGACGTCAGATCGTGACATGCGGACTCTGGCCGCCACCATCGAGAACGCTCACTCGGCCGGGTTACCCATCACGTTCGTCTTGGCGATGGGGCGAGAGCCCGCGAGGTTCCTCCGACCAAACTGGGCATCCCGAGTGGAGACGCACCCCTCCCTCAGCCAGCAGGAGTTCGGAAGAGTCTTGGCCGCATGCGACGTCGTGTATCTCCCGCTGACCGAGAGATCACGCGCCGCTGGCCATATGGTCGCGGTAGGTGCGATCGAGTCGGGCGTACCAGTCGTGGCGACTGATGTGTCAGGGATGCATGACTATCTCGATGGGACGTATCTAAGGAGCGCCCTCAGCGGACAGGAACTGCTCGCGCAGTTGATGGAAGTTGCCCAATGGGGTCGAACCGAAGTACAAAGCGTGCACGATTACTGGCAGCGTCACTTCAGCCAAGAGTCCTACATCTCGCGCGTCAGTTCGGCTCTTGCGGAGATGTCCAGGTAGGGGTCCATGCCCTGATGAGGTGCCGCGGTTGATGCGGCTAGGCCGCGAGGCTGCCGAACCAAATGGTCAGAAGACCTGCCAGCAGAGTCCCGCTGATCAACGCCATGAGCCGAAGTCGCAAGGCGATGAGGATGAGGAAACTGGTGGCGGCGTCGACCGCCGCATAGGCGCACAAGAGCGCCGTGAGCCCGAAGTTCTCGGCTCTGGAGGAAATGGCCACCCCCAACACGAGCAAGGGAACGACAACGATGGTAATGCGCGACGCCCGAGGCAAGAGCAATCTGAACGCAAGTCGCTGGGCAATGGCAGCAGCCGCGGAAGCTGGCAGCCAAAGCGCGACGACCGTACTCATCACAAAGTAGTCGGGCAGGAGGAAGTGGCAGATCACGACCCCGGCCAAACCAATCGATGCTAGAAGAGCCACCATGGTTCTCATGAACCGGGCGCCTTCGTCGGCTGAGTGTGTGCCCTGATGGACAAGTCGAGGCATCACCGTGTTTACAAACGTCGCAGCGACCGACCCGACGATCTTCATGGGCACCGCCAGCAGGGTGAGCGTTGACGCGGGCAACACCAGTGACAAAGACTGGATGACCATCAGCCCTCCATAACTGGTCCCGGACTTAGCCAAGAACCACCACGGAGCACGATGACGCCGTGCTGGGACAGCGGGTAGTCCGGCGATGACATCGACGCCAACCCTCCGAACGATGCTGGTGATCAAGAATGCTCCATTTCCGAGCACCAAGCCCACCAGCATTGCAACAACTGTGGCGTTGGATGACGGCCATGGGAGCAACAGGAGAGCTAGCGCACCCAGATTTGCAGGGAGCGCGATGCTTGCCACCCACATAGCACTACCACCAGCCTCAGCCGCGACTGCGCGACACCACAGTGAGGCCTGAAAGACCGCATTAACACCACTTAGGGCAAGAATCAGTGTCACGGATGGAGACGTGCGTTCCGTGACCCCCAGCCAGAGTCCGCCTGCCGCAACCGCCAACAACCCTGCAACAGGCATCCAGGTCTGAAAACGACGAGCGCCCTGCCGAGTGATCCGATCTTCGTTCAGGAGCATTGGATAGAAGACACCCACCACCAAGATCTGAATCGGCAGGTTGCCTAGGTTGAATAGGTAGAGGTAGGCATCTGTTGCGTTCGTTGGCCCAAATCGCCAGAGAAGTCCGATCAGTTGTAGAACTCCGACCGCCTGAGAGGCGGTGGACAAGAAGGGCGCGGATGTCCACCGTCGCCAACTGGTGCTATTCACCGGCTCCGCCCACCATGCCACGCGGCGAGGCTCCCTTTGACGAGGGCTCTGACCTTGGCCCACCGGTTGGTCTCAAACGCCGCAATGATTAAGCACTTGCGAAAAAGAACCAGATACGTTCCAAAAACCCCCCTTCCGTTCACGCGGAGTTCCTCTGGTGCCGATCGGTGTTTTTTCGCATACAGGAGCATGTCTTGCGCCATATGGTAGTTGCGGAATGGCGAATGGTTCCATGCCGTGAAACGTCCGAAACGCGCGGCGTGACCGATCTCGTGGAGGATCTCGGCACGGCTGGCCCGCACGATTCGAAAGCCCCACTGCCTCAACCGCAGACAGAAATCGAAGTCCACGTAGTCGATGAACAGATCTTCGTCGTACCCGCCCACGGCAGACCAAGCATCGACGTCAACGAGTGACCCCGATGTGATGCAGTAGTCGAGGTCTTGATCGACGAAGGTCGGCTGATCGCGCCCGAGATTTCGGTCCACTACCGTCGGGGCGACGATAGCAATCCCCGCTGCATGCTTCGCCATAAGGTTTTCGACCATGTCTGACCCACTGACGGAGTCTTGGTCGAGTAGGACAACGAGGTCTGTTTCGGCGTGACGCGCCCAGCGCATTATCTGATTGAGCGCAACCGCAATGCCCCTGTTTTGATGATTTTCAAGAATGGTCACCCCCGGAAGCCGCGCTTGCACGACAGAGACCCACGACATATCGGTCGAGGCATTATCGACCAGAATTACTCGTGGGACCTGTCGAGAAATGGCGAGCACGTTCTCCAAGAGACGGGTGACATCAGGATTGAAGGTGACGATCCCGGCGACAACTGAGGGGCAAATCATCAAGAAAAGACAGACCTGGGAGTGGCCGATCGGCGCTGCGAAACAAGCCCAAGGCAAGCCAGGGGCAACCGGGAGTCGGTGTATCCGGGCCAGGTCATTACGCGCATACCGTCACTCTAAGCCAAGCGAACAGGAGTCGAGCGTGAGTCGTCCGCGGGAGCACGGCGGGCAACACATCGATGATTCTTCGGGTTGGCAAACCGCCCACTTGTAGGAGTATCAGTCACGATTCGAACTCAGTCGGCTCTTGTTGACTGGTCGAGGACCGGAACAGAACTGGGCGCGTACCCATAGCCGTACCCATAGCCGTACCTTCCGCCTCGATTAACCGGAACCATGTTAAGCACTACTCCCAGCACTCGGCCGTCCACCTGCTGCAGTCGATCGAGTGCGTGCGCCAGCTGGTCTTTCGTGGTCTTCCCATGACGAAGCACCATCAGCGCACCGTCAGCCTTGGCCGTGAGCAAGGCTGCGTCAGTAACCGGGAGCAACGGAGGAGCATCGATGAGGACCACGTCGTACTCCTCCCGCAGACTGTCGAGAAGTTCAGCCATCGCCTTTGACTGCAACAACTCGGCCGGATTGGGAGGGATAGCACCGCTGGCGAGCACAAAGAGCCCAGACCCATCGTGGCGTTGGGTTGCATCCTGCAACGAGACCTTACCTACAAGGACAGTGGTCACCCCGATGGAGTTGTCGAGGCCGAGCGCCGCGGCGGCCCGCGGACGACGCAGGTCACACTCCACGAGCATCACTCGCTGCTCCGACTGGGCTAGCGCGATCGCCAAGTTGATCGCCGTGGTGGTCTTCCCCTCGGCCGGTAGTGCGGAGGTGATCACCACGACTTTGTCTGAACGGTCCACTTCGAGGAACTGGAGATTCGTACGGAGCACCCTGAAGGACTCCACCCGTGGCGCATGCGAGTCGAGGGAGCTGATAAGCGGCCTTGAGCGAGTCGACGAGTCATAGGCGATCGTCCCCATGAGGGGGATATCGACGATGGACTCGACATCCTTTGACGACTTGATCGTGGTGTCCATGAGTTCACGCAGAACTGCTAGGCCGAACCCCAGGAGCAGGCCAAGGACCAAACCGAGCGCGAGATTCCGGACGGGCCGAGGAGCCACAGGGAAATCCGAGTAGGAGGCTGGGTCCACGATCGATGCCCGGATTGGCGGTTCCGTGCGACCGGCAGGTGTTTCGATCTCACGGACCATGGCGACAAGCGCCTCAGCAACCGCCTCAGCAAGTCTCTGCGCCTCAGCCGGGTCTTCGTCTAGAACGGCCACCTCAAGGATCACTGTCTCAGGAACGACGGAAGCCGATATTCGGGCGGTGAGCTCCTCGGCGCTCAGCGACAAACCGAGATCGTCAATGACTGATTGCGCTAGCTCCCTACTAGTGGCCAAGTCGGCATACGAAGTGACTCGCTGAGCAGAGAAGAGTCCCCCCTGGTAGGCCTCCGCCGTGTCTGCCTGAGTGGTGGACACAAACAACCGAGCAGACGAGGAGTATTGGGGGGTCGAGATGAAGGTCAGTACCGCCGAAACTGCGACCAGCAGGGACGTGACGGTAAGGACCAAGACCCATTGGCGGCGGAGAGTCCCCAGGTACTCACGCAGTTCCACTCAAGTCTCCGATCGCACGGTTGGCCAGCGAGTCGCTACTGTAGAGGGTCCGGCTCGCGACACTACTGCTGGCCTTCGCTGCCGGGGGCCTGTTGCGTCTCGGGCCGGGAGGATGGCTGACGCCTCAGGCGGGCCCACAGGTGGGGCTGCAGCGGTTGCCCCATGGCCGCCATATCGTAGGCGTAGAGGAGATCGCCCTCAACATTGCCGTAGAGGCGATGCCCCCCAGTGACCTCCTTCGCCGACTCTGTGCGCATTACCGCATCGGTTGAGATCTCGAGTTTCCCATCGTCAGCATCCCCGTACCAGAGCTCAGCGAAGCCAGTGTGGTGTGCGAGAACCAGCTCGATCTTGCCCTGGGGTCGTGCCCGGAGGAAGCCCGTCTCGATGGCGGCGTCGCGAACCTTCTGCCCGTTCTCAGCAACGATCCACGAGCGCGCCATGTAATGGAAGAAGGGCCTGCCGTCGTGGGCGAAGATGAGCTCCTGACCGAACTGGAACGAATCGATGGTCGGATAGTCCCCGTGGCCGTTGCCCCGCCATGTGCCTAGCATCCACGCGACAGCGGCGCAGTCGGGGTGGAGGTTGTCCGAAAGTTCAAAGGGCATGCGCGCCAGTCTAGTGTGGGCCCGTGTCTCGAACGCTCGTCCTCAAGTGACCTGCGGCAGCACAGGATCCCGAACGCTGCAAACAGGCCTTCACCGTCCCTGAGTCGGCTGTCGCAGCGGGCGCCGAGGTCAACATATGGCTGACGGGCGACGCTGCGTGGTTCGAGGTGCCCAGCAGGGCGGACTTATTCAACCTCCCGTTCACAGCCCCACTCGCTGACCCTGCACGTGCTCGTGGGGTCGGCTCGAGTGACGGTCTGCAGCCAGTACGCCGAGCGCCGCTCGATCACCCTCGACTTGTGACGCCCGGCCTGCGGATCGCTGGTGCGGCTGTGTTCGTCGAGGAAGACCTTGCTGATGGCGTCCAGGGCCCTGGTCTATGGATCTGATCAACAGCTACTGCGGGCCGAGGTGACTTTGTCGCCGGAGACGAGGCCGGGAGACATGGTCACTTTCGCATCGGCGGCCTGGTCGGGGCCGCTGGTCATCTGCCAGGTTACCTTCAGGTCTTCAACGCTGGAGAGCAGAGCGACAAAGCGGATGGCAGGTCTGCCATCCATGTTGACCACCGATGAGTCGAGTTCCTCCCCCTCCAATGTTGCTCCGTCGACTGAGCCACCATAGGGCCCAAATATCCTGACCTGAACGAGCTGACTTCCGGGGTCCGTGCCGAAGACACCTCCACCGGTGATCGAGTCCGGCAGTTTCCTGGCTTCGGTCGAGTTGATGGTGGAGCCGAGCCGCATGGTGGCCGACAATGCTTGACGGCGCCCACTGCAGGCGACAGAACGAACCGTCACGCTCGATCGCAAGTAGTAGGACATTTTGGCCCCGGTCGCGTCGTTGAGCGTGACGTCTACATGAGGTACGGACCCGTCATCCCCCGAGAGCTCACCAAGCACAACGGAGCCCTTCAGTGCTTCCTTCTCGGCCTCCCCGAACGGTGCCACCAGCAACCGGCCCTCGACGGCGGAGCGTTGAAGGGCCTTCAAGAGTTCGAGCGGCGACGACACCTCCCCCGTGATCGCGTCGAAGACCTTTCGCGCCGTTTGAGCAAAGAAGCGGTCCTGCGCTTCGGGGGCGAGAGTCAGGTAAGGCTCGTTCAGCAGTCCATCGACCAGGTTGTCGCTTGTGAACGTCCGTCCCCCAACATCCACAGGCCCTGTTCCATTGAGCATGTACGAAAGGGCCACGGGGTCGAGAGCAATGACTCCATCAAGCTCGACCCGGTTGACCTCCTCCCAGCGAGCCCCCATCAGTTCTGCCGCCCGCGGAAAATCTGAGGTGAAATTGGCGTCGAGAAAGTAGGTGCCCAACTGCTCACCATAGAAGTGGCGCTCGGCGTCACTTAGGGGCAGGACGGGCGTCTCTCGCTGACCGAGATCGGTGCCAGTGCCCTGCCGGCCCATAGAGAGTCGACCGTTGTCGGCAATGACTTCCGCGAAGGCTCCAGGCAGGCCACCAGTCGCTCTGATCTCGGCATTGTTCTGAAAGACCAGGAGATAGCGTCGTTGTTCCTCGCCACCCGCCATCGTGGGCAGCAGTTGCACAGCGCTATCGGCGGAGGCCAACCCCGATCGCAGGGACTCCAGTCGCGCTACATAGTCATCGAAGCGCCCCCGAAGCCGGCCCACGTAGCTCGAGCTGTCAAGCTCTGCCACCATGCCAACGGCCGTCTCAGCAGCGATGAGACTCTTCTTCACCGGCCGCGCCAGGCTAGAGGCCACGTCCAGGTCGATACGTCCGTCCACGACAAGCTCGTCCACGCTCTCAGAGCCGTCCAGCAAGGGATCGACGCCCTCGCTCGCGAGCAGATCCAACGAGTGACTCAGTGCGCGAACACCGACCACATCGTCGCCTAACTCAGGCATGTGGCTGAGCAGCGACCACCAGGGGCCGTCCACCCCCTCCCGAGCGGCGGCTGCCGCCTCCTGCAGCGCGTCAGCGGCCGAAGCGGCCCCGGGCTCGTCACCTGCGCTCACCGCGTCCTGCAACTTGATGACGGCACTCTCGGCCGCGCGCAGGTCCTGCTCAACTGCGCGTGCCGACCACGCGGTGTAGCCGATCCCACCCAATACGAAGATCAGGAGGGCGAACGGGATCAACCTTCGTCGTGTGAGCACGCAATCATCCTTTCAGACGCAGAACACCCCCACCCAGAGACCCGGGTGGGGGTGTCCGTGCAACCTCAATTAGCGGTTGGGAACCCACAGGTTGAAGGAGTTGCTGCTCGGGGCGTAGGAGGACATCGTGTTAGGCACGAAGGTCACGGTCACCACGTAACGGCCCGCCTTCTTCACCTTGGGGAACACGAAGGTCTTCGAGTCACCCGTGGTAAAGCGCTTGAAGGAGTACGTGAACTTGCCATCGCGACGAACGAACGTGATGAACACGTGGCCCCGGGGCGCGCCCTGACCCGCAACAGGGTCGACGTTGACAGTGATGCGCGGCTTCTGGCCGGGCGACGGCGGAGCCGGCTTGACTTCGGTCTCGGTGGGCGTGCCATCCGGGTACGGCTCAGCCGAAGCCGGAGCACCCGAGAAGGCGACGAGGCCGAACGTCATCAGGAACGCCGAGAGGATCCCGGCGATCAGCTTCTTCATAGTGTCTCCCCATGTGGCCCTGCGGCCTGGTATAGAACGTGGTTGAGGGTTCAGCGTAAAGGGTTCGAGCAAGTTCTGCACGTTCAGTACGAAACTTCTCGCCCTGTCACCAGTTGTTAACTCAGCGAAGCTCCTAGGTCACATGGCGTTGACCGGCGCGTCGAGCCCGAGCAGGACTCTTGCCTCGCCCCCGCACAAGGGGCGGCGCTGAGCGAGTGCCCCCAGGGCTACAGCCCTGTCCACCAGTTCACGATTTACTGACACCGGCACACCCCGAGACAGCGTCAGCACGTCCTCCATCCCCACTCGCAGATGTCCGCCCTTCGACAGTGCGGCCAGCGCGACGGGGAGGGTGGAGCGCCCAACACCGGTGGCCGACCAGCTGGTCACGGCTCCCGACAGGGACGCGACAGCCGCGACGAGCGCGTCCGCTGTCCCAGGCATTCCTCCAGGGACGCCCATCACCAGGTCGCAATGGACCTTGCCGCCGTAAGGGAGGCCATGCGTGTCGAGCAGGCGCCCCAGCGCGTGGACGTGACCGAGATCGAACAACTCGAACTCGGGAACAATCTGGCGCTCCTGGCTGAGCTGGTACAGCTCGCAGATGAACGGCCACGGATTGGAGAAGACGTCGTCGCCGAAGTTGGTCGTCCCCATCGTGAGGCTGCACGAGTCGGGGGCGGCTTCGAGCACGCGCAGACGCTTCTCGAGGGGGTCGTGGACCGACCCCCCGGTGGAGAGCTGCACCACGAGCGTCGTCGCCTCCCGCAGGGCGGCCACAGTCTCGGTCAGCCGCCCCAGGTCCAACGTCGGACGGTGTTCGTCGTCCCGGATGTGCACATGGATCATGCCGGCCCCCGCGGCCTCGCACTCCCGTGCGGTCGCAACGAGCTCCTCAAGGGTGGTGGGGAGTTGGGGGCAGTCGGCCTTGCTGGTCTCGGCACCCGTGGGGGCGACGGTGATCAACAGACGGTCGTCAGGGACAGCAGCCATGGCCGCATCGTGGCAGACTGCGCGCGTCCATGTCGACCAGTGGCGCAGGAGGTTCTTCGCTTTGAGGGCCGTTGTGCAACGAGTCTTGAGCGCATCCGTCACGGTTGACGGGAAGATCGTCGGCGAACTCGCCCAGCCTGGGCTACTGACCTATCTCGGCGTCACCCACGCCGACACCCAGGCTGACGTCGCGTGGATGGCACGCAAGCTCTGGGGACTACGACTGCTGCAGGGCGAGCAGTCCGCCTCCGAGGCGGGTGCGCCGATCCTGGTGGTCAGCCAATTCACCCTCTATGGCGACGCTCGCAAGGGACGGCGCCCCACTTGGCAGGCAGCAGCGCCGCGCGAGGTCAGCGAGCCCATGTATGAGGCGGTATGTGCGGAGCTCGAGCGCCTCGGAGCACACGTCGAGCGCGGGGTCTTCGGCGCCGACATGCAGGTCACGGCCGTCAACGACGGGCCGATCACGCTGCCCCTGGAGAGCCCCGTCAGCCGTTGACCGTGAGGGCCTTGAAGACGAGGAACGCGGTGATGACGATCAGGATCGTGAGCCCTACCCCCTGCAGCAGCATCGTGCGCCGCTTGCGCTCCACCGGGTGCGCCTTGCGGCGCCGCTTCGTGCCCGCTGCCATCCTGCTCTCCTCCGCCGCGCCACTGAGACCTGAGCCCTTCCGGCAAGAAGCCTGCGGGACAACGGCGTCCTCACGCTCACGAGTGAGCAAGATTTCACCGTCGTCCCGCAGTGGTCTAGCTAGGTGGTGCATGCAAGAGATCAGATCGCGACGGTGACCTCCGCGACGGCCCCGATCTGGGCGATGACCTTCTTATCGACGGTGTCGGCCTTGGGGGCGAGGGTCCGTAGGGTCCACTCGCCGTCCTTGGCGAAAAAGCGGAAGTGGCCGGTGGCCGAGGTGGGGACCTCGGCGGTGAACTCGCCGGTGCGGTCGAGCAGGCGCACGTAGGCGTTGCCCACCGGCTCCCCCTCGCGCAGCACCTGGCCCTGGATCACGGCCTCCTTGGCGACGTTGACGCCGTCGAGCGACAGGCCGCCTTCAGTCGCGCCGCACATCTCAGGCCTCGCCGGCGTCGTCGCCGAGGACCACGGGGACGCCGATGAGCGAGCCGTACTCGGTCCACGAGCCGTCGTAGTTCTTGGTGGACTTGTCGCCGAGCAGCTCGTGGAGGACGAACCAGGTGTGGCTCGAGCGCTCACCGATGCGGCAGTAGGCGATGGTCTCCTTGTCCCAGTCGACGCCGGCGTCGGTGTAGAGCTTGCGCAGGTCGTCGTCGGACTTGAACGTCCCGTCGTCGTTGGCGGCCTTGCTCCACGGGACGTTGGCGGCCGTCGGGATGTGGCCGGCGCGCTGGGCCTGCTCCTGCGGGAGGTGCGCGGGCGCCATCAGGCGGCCGGCGTACTCGTCGGGACTGCGGACGTCGACGAGGTTCTTCACGCCGATGGCCTCGACGACCTCGTCGCGGAAGGCGCGAATCGAGCGGTCCTGCTCCTGCGCCGTATAGGTGGTCGCCTCGCGCGTGGGGACGGCGTCGACCAGCTCGCGACTGTCGAGCTCCCACTTCTTGCGGCCGCCGTCGAGCAGGCGGACGTCCTGGTGGCCGTAGAGCTTGAAGTACCAGTAGGCGTAGGCCGCGAACCAGTTGTTGTTGCCGCCGTAGAGGACGACCGTGTGGTCGTTGCTCACGCCGTTCTTGCTCAGCAGAGCCTCGAACTGCTCCTTGTTGACGGCGTCACGGCGGACCTGGTCCTGCAGGTCGGTGGTCCAGTCGAACTTGATGGCGCCACGGATGTGTCCCTTGTCGTAGGACGTGGTGTCCTCGTCGACCTCGATCAGGACGACGTCGGGGTTGTCGAGGTTGTCCTCGACCCACTGGGCGGTGACGAGAGCGGTCTCGCGGCTCATGAGGGTTGCCTTTCGGTTGGTGGTGCGATGTCGGGGCTGATCCGTGGAGGGATCAGTGGATGGAGGAGTCGATCAGGACGCGACGAGCGGCCTCGGTGCGCGGCAGCACACGGCGTACCAGCAGGAAGAGCTCGCAGCCGAGGCAGAACGCGAAGACCGCATTGAGCAGAGCGGCGGCCAGGGCGAACCCGGTGGCGACGGCGCCGAGCAGCTCGAGGCCGCTGAGGTAGCCGAGCAGCGCGACCAGCGCGAAGGTGAGGCCGACCGCCTGGGCGAAGCGCGGCGGTGCGGCGTCCTCAAGCTCGGCAGGAGGGCTGAGCCGAGGGCGCACAGCGGTGCGGAAGACCCAGGCGAGAGGGGTGCGCTGCACGCCGAGGCCGGCACCCACGGCGAAGAGGGCCGCCTGCACGCCGAGCAGCGTGAGCCCGAAGGTGGAGGGCGCCGTGAGCAGCACGACGGCGAGGACCACCGCGGTCACGGCGGCGTTGAACTGGGGACCGCGGGGGTCGATCTGCGAGGGCACGGGTACTCCTGGGATGTCTCGATGTCCGGGGGCCACAAAGGGGCACAGCATCGGGACGCCGCAAGCGCTCCGCACAGACCGTCGGTCTGTGGGTCACGCGAAATGGGAAGGGCGTCCCGTCAGGACATTCGACACAGCGACGAGCGCACGAGGCAGTGATCCACTGCGCGGCGCTTGGTCAGCATGGTCGAGGACATGACCAGAACATTAGGGGGTGCCACCGAGGCAGGGAAAACGTCGTCTCATCATGTGAGTACTACGTCCAAAGAGTGAGACTTCGCGATTGTGGGCTCGAAGCCTCAAGAACCGGCCGGACGGCGCCGACAGCGGGGTCGAACGCAGCGGCCCGACATCCCGACTTGTTGGCACTCGACTACGAGTGTCGACGGTCGGCCTGCCTGAAGGACGCACGAAATGACACCGCACTCCACTGGAGTGGAGCGTCGCGCTGAGCCGCTCCCCTATGACGTCGCCGAATGGATGGGCATGGACCAAGCCATGGTCCCGGCCCTGTTCGCGCTCACCACGTCGACACCCGACGACGAGAACGCCACATCTCAGCCTTCGCGCATGGGGATCCTCAGGCTGCGACGCTCGGCCACCGCCAGGGCCTCCAGATAGCCCGCGTCCACGTGGCGCAGCACCCCGGTGCCGGGGTCGTTGGACAGCACCCGAGCGATCTTCTGCGCTGCCAGCGGGGTCCCGTCGGCGACGGTGACCTGACCCGCGTGGATCGAACGGCCCATCCCGACGCCACCGCCGTGGTGGATCGAGACCCAGGTCGCGCCTGAGGCGGTGTTGAGCATGGCGTTGAGCAGCGGCCAGTCCGCGATCGCGTCGGAACCGTCGAGCATCGACTCCGTCTCCCGGTAGGGCGAGGCCACCGACCCGGAGTCGAGGTGGTCGCGCCCGATCACGACGGGGGCGGAGAGCTCCCCGGAGGCCACCATCTCGTTGAAGCGCTGGCCGGCCCGGTCGCGCTCGCCGTACCCGAGCCAGCAGATGCGCGCGGGAAGGCCCTGGAAGGCGATCTTGTCGCGGGCGCCGCGCATCCACTTCTGCAGCTTGTCGTCGTCGCCGAAGAGCTCAAGCACCGCCCGGTCGGTGGCGTGGATGTCAGCCGGATCGCCGGAGAGCGCCGCCCACCGGAAGGGGCCCTTGCCCTCGCAGAAGAGCGGACGGATGTAGGCGGGCACGAAGCCGGGGAAGTCGAAGGCGCGCTCGAAGCCGCCGAGCTGAGCTTCACTGCGAATGGAGTTGCCGTAGTCGAAGACCTCCGCGCCGGCGTCGAGGAAGCCGACCATCGCCTCGACGTGGCGAGCCATGGACTCCCTGGCACGCAGGGTGAAGTCGTCAGGATCCTTGGCGGCACGCTCGTGCCACTCCTCGACGCTGATGTGCAGCGGCAGGTAGGAGAGCGGGTCGTGGGCGGAGGTCTGATCGGTGACGATGTCGATCTCGACGCCGCGTCGCAGCAGCTCAGGGAAGACCTCGGCACAGTTGCCAACGAGGCCGATGGAGTGGGGACGGCGGTCCTGCTTGGCGCCCAGCGACTTCGTGACCGCGTCGTCGAGGTCGTCGGCGATCTCGTCGAGATAGCGGTCCTTGACTCGTCGGGCGAGCCGGGTGCGGTCGACGTCGACGACCAGACAGACGCCGTCGTTCATCGTGACCGCCAACGGCTGAGCGCCGCCCATGCCACCACAGCCGCCGGTCAGCGTGAGGGTGCCGGCCAGAGTGCCGCCGAAGCGCTTCTCGGCGACCGCGGCGAAGGTCTCGTAGGTGCCCTGCACGATCCCCTGAGTGCCGATGTAGATCCAGGAACCGGCTGTCATCTGGCCATACATGGTCAGGCCGAGGTGCTCGAGACGGCGGAACTCCGGCCAAGTGGCCCAGTCGCCGACGAGGTTGGAGTTGGCGATGATCACGCGCGGCGCCCACTCGTGGGTCCGCATCACGCCGACAGGACGGCCCGACTGGACGAGCATGGTCTCGTCGGCCTCGAGCGTGGTGAGCGTGCGGACCAGTGCGTCGAAGCACTGCCAGTCGCGGGCGGCGCGGCCCGTGCCGCCGTACACGACCAAGTCGTCGGGGCGCTCGGCCACCTCGGGGTCGAGGTTGTTCATCAGCATCCGCAGTGGCGCCTCGGTCTGCCAGCTCTTGGCCGTCAGCGCGGTGCCTCGCGGGGCGCGGACCGGACGGGCTCCCTGCATCGCGACCTCCTGGCGGCGGCCGCGGCGGTCGCGGACGCCACCCCCATCTCACCGCTGCGTGACGCTCAGCGCCAGGGGTCCGTGGGTGTCAGTCCTGGGTGAGGGTGTTGCTCAGGGTGGAGAGGACTGCCTCCTTGCGGGGCGCTCCGGCGGCGCGGGTGATCTCCTGGCCGTGCTCGTCGAGGATCAGCGTCGTCGGGGTGCGCAGGATCCCGAGGCGGCGGACCATCTCGAGGTGGTGCTCGGCGTCGACCTCGATGTGGGTGACGCCGGGGACGAGCTCGGCCACCTCGGTCAGGGTGCGGCGAGTGGCGCGGCAGGGGGCGCAGAAGGCGGAGGAGAACTGGAGGAGGGTGGCTCGCTCGCCCAGCTCGTGGGCGATGTCGGTGTTGGCGAGGACGTTGAGGTCCTTGTCGGGGTCGGGGATCGCTAGAGGCTCGTTCGCCGGCAGGCGCTCGGTCGGCTGGGACTCGTCGACGGCGCGGACGCGGTGGGTGCCGCGAAAGCGGCCGTCGGTGGCTGCGCGGTAGAGGCCGAAGGCGACGGCCAAAAGGACGGCGATGATGAGGACCCAGGCTCCGGTGTTCACAGGCTTATCAACGCTTGGGGGTGTGTTGGCATTCCGACGAGGATGCGGTGGGCTGGTCTCGACGTCGGTTGCTGCGCAACCTGCTCGACCAGCGAAACGTCAGCCGCCGGCGAAGGGGGGGAGGAACTCGACGGTGGCCCCGGGGTGGACCAGGACGTCGTTGGGATCTTCGGCGCCCGCCGGGCGCTCACCGATGAGGACGGAGCAGATCTGGACGACGTCGCCGAGGCGGGTGTTGGGGTGCAGTTTCACCGCTCGAGCCATTAGGTCCGTGAGCGTCACGGGGCCGTTGACCGGGATGTCGTCGTGGTCTACACCGGCGGCGGCCTTGGCGCCTGCCCAGTAGCGGACCACGATGACGTCTGTCTCACTTCGGTGTGACTGGCCCGTTTCGTCGCTCATATCGGTATTCTCTCCCAATCCCCGAGGGACGATGCAATGGCGCACACCGGTCCTCGTTAACCGGGAGGAGTCAGCTTGAGCAATCTGCTGTTACTCACCAGCGCCCTGCAGCCCTCAGCCGAGGTCCTGCCCGGGCTGGCTTTGCTTGCCCACAGCGTCAAGGTCCTGCCCGCGGAGGGCAGCGCCCTGCTCGAGGCACCCGACGCAGACCTGCTGCTGGTCGACGGACGCCAGGAGCTGGCTCACGCCCGCGACTTGTGCCGACTGATCCGCACGACCGGCAGCGACGCGCCCGTCATCCTGATCCTCACCGAGGGCGGCCTCTCCGTGGCCACCGCCGACTGGGGCATGGACGACGTCGTCCTCGGCACCTGTGGTCCGGCGGAGCTCGAGGCGCGGATCAAGCTCGCCATCGGCCGGCTGGCCGCGCAGCGCACCGCCGACGACCCGGACTCCCACGTCATCCGCACCGGCGAGGTCGTTGTCGACGACGCGACGTACACCGCGAAGCTCGGCGGGCGGCCGCTGGACCTGACCTTCAAGGAGTTCGAGCTCCTCAAGTTCCTCGCCCAGCACCCCGGCCGCGTCTTCAGCCGCCAGCAGCTGCTGCAGGAAGTGTGGGGCTATGACTACTTCGGTGGCACCCGCACCGTCGACGTCCACGTCCGGCGGCTGCGCGCCAAGCTCGGCCCTGAGCACGAGACGCTGATCGGCACCGTGCGCAACGTCGGCTATCGCTTCGTGCTGCCCAGCAAGAAGGAGACCGCGGCCGCGGAGCAGGCGCGGACTTCGGAGCGGGCCGCGATTCAGACGGCGGAGGGGGACGCCGAGGTCTCCGCTGCGGCTGAGACAGTCGACAACTGAGCATCGTGCTATCGCAGCGGCTCGGCCGCGGGGTCCTGTGGGCGGCCATGGGCGCCTACTGCCTGGGCTTGGCGTTGGTGCTGTTCAATCCGTCCAATGACGTCCCTACCCAGTCCATCCGATGGTTCTCGGACCTCGGCCGCGCCCTCGGAATGCCGGAGCAGCTGAGCCACACCTCGCGCGTCGAGTTCGGGCTCAACGTGCTGATCCTGGTGCCATTCTCGGTGCTCGGCGCGCTCATCACAAGGAAGGCCGACTGGCGGATCTGGGTTGCCTACGGCTTCGTGTTCTCGGGGCTCGTCGAGCTCACCCAGGGTCTGGCCCTCGGCGCGCGGTCCGCCACCTTCAGCGACGTCGTGGCCAACACCCTCGGGGCGGGGCTGGGTGCAGCCGGCGTGGCTGTCCTTATCGCCGTTCGCCCCGGTCACAGATCCACCTAAGTCCCGATACCCGACCTGGCGTCAGACAGTGGCGAGGCGTCGCGCGACGGACATAACCAGCGCCTCATAGCCGTCCGCGATGTCGTCCCATCGATACAGCTTCTCGACGCGCCGCTGGCCCTGCTGAGCGCGCGCCTCGGCTGCCTCCAGGCCCGCATCGTGCTGACCGATCGCGGCTGCGGCACTCTCGGGAGACGAGAAGTACAAGGCGCAGTCGCCCGCCACCTCACGGTTGAAGACCACGTCGAAGGCGATCACGGGCGCGCTAGCGCCGAGCGCGCGCAGGAGAGAGGGATTGGTCCCTCCTACCGAGTGACCGTGGATGTAGGAGCGGGTGTGGGCGTAGAGCTGGTTGAGCAGGTCTTGGTCCCACACGCCTCCCACGAAGCGGACGTCCGCGTCCCCGGCAGCCGCCCGCACCTCGGCGACGTACTCGTCCGCATAGGGGGCCGAGCCCACGACCACGAGGGGATGCGGCGAGCCGCTCAGGCGGTAGCCGGCCACCGCCACATCGACGTGGTTCTCCGGCTCCATCCGAGCCACCACCAGGTGGTACTGCCTGGGTTGGACGTCCATCTGCTGGAGCAGGTCGGTGCCAGGACTCAGGATGGGGGCTCCGTAGGCAAGGATGTGGCTGTCTCGGCCATGCTCCTCGCGCAGGTGATCCGCGATGCCCTGGGCGTCGGCGATCAGAGGGAGGCCCGAGCCGGCGGCGCTGCGCTCCGCCCACGTGTAGTACTTGGCGCCGAAGCCGGCCCACTTCGCACGTCGGGACTCGATGCCGTCCATGTGGATCACCGTCGGGATCCGGCGCGCCCGGAGCGCCGGCACGAAGGGGGCGTTTCCCGCGTTGAAGAGAATCGCGGCGTCGGCGCCGTGCCGCATCAAGTGAGCCACCGACAGGCCCGTGTGGCTCAGCGTTTCCACGCTTCGCTTCTTCACGGCGGGAAGGTTGACCAGCTCCATCCCCTTGTACGAGGTGAGCTCCTGCCCGCTGTTGCGGCAGTAGACGACGACCTCATGGCCTTTGTCGACGAGCCGAGAGCCGACTTCCTCGACGCATGTCTCGAAACCGCCGTATTGGGCCGGCACCCCTCGCGTTCCAAGCATGGCGATGCGCATGGGCGCAGACGCTACCGGAGCACGGGCCCCCCGTTATAGGGAGGTGACCAACCGCACTGCACGCTGCCCGGCGCGGCAAGGCGCGGCCTAGGGCTCTGCGCTACGTCTGGATCGCCCTGCTCAGCCCAGTTTGGGTCGCACGTGCAGGCCCACCTCCGGGTCGACCAAGACCTCCTGGTTCGCCACGACGCCGTCGGCGACCAGGGTCTCGTCGAGCGGCACGTTGCGCTTGACCATCGCCAGCGCGATCGGGCCGAGCTCGTGGTGGCGCGCCGAGGAGCCGACGAAGCCGACGACCTTCTCCCCGAGCTTGAGCTCCGCGCCCGCGGCGGGCAAGCGGTTTTCGGTGCCGTCGAGGTGGAGCAGGGTCAAGCGGCGGGGCGGGCGACCGAGGGTGTGGACGCGGGCGACCGTCTCCTGGCCGCGGTAGCAGCCCTTGTCGAGGTGGACGGCACTGTCGATCCAGCCGGCCTCGTTGGGGATCGTGCGGTGGTCGGTGTCGATGCCGAAGCGGGGCTCGCCGTGCTCGATGCGGAGAGCCTCGAAGGCCCAGAGGCCGCAGGACGGGGAGGCTGCCTTGGCGTAGGGCTCGAGGTCGGCTCTGGGGATGAGGTTGTAGTTGGCGTAGAAGGGTCTCGACGTCGGGTGCTGTGCAACCTGCTTATCCGGCGAAGGCGGGCGCCAGGTGACTGCCAGCTCCTCGGTGAGGTTGGTGATCGCGACGCGGGTCATGAATTTCATGCGCTCGAGGAAGTCGATGAGAGGCTGTGCCTGGCCCGGCTCGGTGTGGGCGGTGAAGGCCTCGCCGTCGTCGACGCCATAGAAGGCGTGCTCGACGTGACCGTTGGGGCTCAGGATCAGGGCCGCGGTCCACACGCCGGGCGGCAGGTCGGTGAAGAACTGCGTCGTCAGCGAGTGCAGCCACGTCAGGCGGTCCAGGCCCTCGAGGCGGAACACGTCACGGTGGGAGAGGTCGACGAAGCCCTCGCCGGACGCCAGGGTGCGCTGCTCGGTGTTGAACGAGCCGTAGTGCGCCGCCACCGGAGCGTCGATGCCGTCGCCGGCGACCGCGCCGGGAAGGGACAGGAGTGGAGAGGTACTCACCCCTCCAGTCCACCACGGCGCTCCAACGAGTGCCTTCTAGGGTTGCCGCATGGAGTCCGACACCCCCCACCTCGACACCCTTGAGTCCGACGTCCTGATCCGGATCGGTTCGATCGCCGCCGACGCCACCCGCGCCGACGGCGCCCCGCCGCTCGACGAGGGCACCTGGCTGGCGCTGCACCACCGGCCCGCCCACGAGATCGGGTGGTGGCTCGCCGATGACGGGTTCGCGCTGCTCATCGACGGCGACCTGAGCCTCGTCGTCCGCCCCACGGTGCGCGATCACGGACTCGGGCGCGCGCTGATCGAAGAGGTGCTCGCCGTATCCGAGGGCGAGCCCCTACGCGCCTGGTCGCACGCCGATCACCCCGGCGCGCACGCCCTCGCCGCGACGTACGGCTTCGAGCGGGTACGAGACCTGTGGGTCATGCGGCGCCCCGAAGCGCTCGCGCTGCCCGAGATCGTCGTGCCCGACGGGCTCGTCGTACGGGCGTTCGAGGCCGGCGACGAGGCCGAGCTGCTGCGGGTCAACGCGGCGGCGTTCGCGGCGCATCCCGAGCAGGGAGCGATGGGCCCGGCCAACCTCGCCGCGCGCATGGGCGAGGACTGGTGGGACCCCGCCGGGCTGCTGGTCGCTGTCGACAGGTCCGGGGCGATGCTCGGCTTCCACTGGACCAAGCTCCACCCGCGGGTGGGCGAGGAGCCGCTGGTCGGCGAGGTGTACGTCGTGGGGATCGCCCCGGGCACCCAGGGGCGTGGCCTCGGCAAGCTGCTCACGTTGGCGGGGCTGCACCACCTCGCATCGAAGGGCGTGGCGGAAGTGATCCTCTACGTCGAGTCCGACAACGCGCCGGCAATCGCGGTCTACGAGCGGCTCGGCTTCGCTCACGCGGCCGCCGACACGCACGTGATGTATCGGCGCTAATGAGGACGCCGCGCCTCATCGACCCGAGTGCGCCGCCGAAGGGCAACCGCACCGGACGTCTGCCCACGCTGGGGTGGTATCGATGACGTGGGTGCAGGAACGAGGCGGAAGGACCGATCGAGCCAGGCGGGCCAGGCCGCCGGTGGTCCCGGCGGCTGCGTGACCACAGTCGGGGCATGTCTGCGCCCGGGTTGAGGTGGTGTGGTGAAGCGTCGTGGAGCCCCCGAGGGTGGTTTTGAGGGTCAGCATCACCTACACCTATCCCCGGAGATCAGATGACGGTGTCATCGGCATGTCCGCTACCCAAGACGGGGTAGCCCGCGCCATGGAAGGGACGGCTCCCACTCGGCACCGTCACACCTGTGGCGTATGAGCAGGTGGTGGACACGACTTCGCCCCGGGATATCCACAAGACTCGTTGGGGAGGTCTACGTCGTGGGGATCGACCCGGGCACCACCCAGGGCGCGGGCTCGGCAAGCTGCTCACGTTGACAGGGCTGCACCTCGCATTGAAGGCGTGGCGGAAGTGGTCCGCCACGTCGAGTCCGGCAATGCGCCAGCGATCGCGGTCCATCAACGGCTCGGATTCGGGCATGCCGACGCCGATGCGCACGTGATGCCTTAGCGTTGATTGCGGTATGGCCCGCCTCGGGCCACCAGCCATCCTGAGTTGCCCCCACGTGACCAGGGCCGTCCAGGTACCAGCCGGTGGAGAGACCGGCCTCTGCTGCGGCCCGAGACCCAACGGGCTCCTGCTCCCTCGGCGCAGATCCCCATGCCCGCCAAATGCTCATCGGGGGCCGTGTCGCGATGGCTGAGCGTGGCTTGGCGACTGCGGCAACCCGAGCACTTCCGGTCAGGCGGCGCGTAGCCTGACCTGTCGTTGTCGACAGTCGTAAACGATGGGGACCGTCAGATGTCGAACCACGGCATAGTTGCGGCCGTCATCGCCGCTCTCTTTGTCCTGGCCGGGATCGGTTCGCAGGCACTCCACAACCTTCGTGACGGCCAGACGCTCGGGGCATGGGAATGGCTTGGCGTGCTCGGTGCGACGCCGTTCGACATTATCGCTCTAATGGAGGACTCCCAGGCGCGCCGACGATAGGCGAAGGACTCGCGTAGCCTGCGGGCATGGTGGAGTTGGCGATCCTGATTGGTGCGACGGTCCTGGCGCTGGTTGTCGGCACCATGCGCCGGGATCGTGTCGTCGCCCTAGTGCTCGTCCTACTCGTGTTCGTCGTCGTGGCGCGACCGGTAGCCACAATGACGCCGCTCGCAGCGATGATCGCGCTGACTGCGCTCGCCGCCATGAGGCGGCCGGAAGTCCTGAGGGCGAGAGGATTGGGCAGGGTTTACGCGCCGCTCACGCTGCTTCTCGTCACCCTCGGCTACGCAACGTGGGCGCATGCTCCGGCGAAGGGGTGGAACTTCTTCGCCCTGCTCGCCGTGTCGTTGCTGTCGTCGTTGCTCCTAATGCAAGCCGCTACGGACGCAGAGCGCGCCGTCGTGAGCAAGTGGCTGGTCCGTCTCGGCGTCGTCGTCGGACTGTACGCCGTGCTCGAAGTGATTGGCGTCGCCCCGGCTATCTGGGGTGCGGGCACCCCGTCCACGAACCAGATATTCACTGGTCTCTCTCGTGCCCAGGCGACGATGGGGCATCCGCTCCCTCTGGCCTTCTTCCTTCTAGTAGCACTGCTAGTCGCCGCGCGAGACCTCGATCAACGTGCCGGTTCGCGGACACTAGTCCTGATGGCGCTTTCCGCCGGTTTGCTCGCTACGGGAAGCCGCTCAGCAGTCGTCCTGGCGATGCTGTTCGGTGTTGTCGTGATCTCGAGGCGGGTCAACTTCCCACTCGCCGCATGGATCGCCACGCTCGGCCTCACACTCGGGATCGCGTTTGGCATCTTCCGTGGCGACGCCGCCCAGCGATTCCTATCCAGCGACTCGCTGAGTCACCGGATCGGAGCCTTCGAGTCAGTGCCCCGACTATTGCAGTGGCAGGACGGACGCGAGGTGTGGCTGGGCAACGGCGTGTTCAGCGCGCCGAGCTTGTTTGCTCGGGGGCTCTTGCAGCGCGGTGAGTTTTACGCAGTGGACAACCAGTTCGTCTCGACATTGGTCGAAGGTGGAATTGTCGGCTTGGCTGCTCTGGTCTGGCTGCTGGTCGCTGGAGTGCGCACCGCCGACACCACGGGACGGCTTCTCATCCTGGTGTCCGCGGCCATGTTCCTGTCGTTCGACCTGCTCTTCTACGCGAGCGCGACCGTTATGCTCGGGTTGGCGCTGGGCCGCCAGTCGCACCCTGCTCCAGCCCCTCGCGAAGCTGCCCGTTCTCGTCGGACAGCCGCTGCAACCCGACGCTGAGCAAGCGCTCGCGCACAACGGCTTCGCCGAGCGCATGACATGCCTCTCGGCAAGCGTCTTCGGGGGTCACGTTCACGTCAGGGCCACCGATCCGGTCCGAAGAGTTCCGCCCGCGTCGCGGGCCTTGATCATCAGCTTCATGGCTCCGCTGGTCGCGTCCACGTAGATGGACAGCTCGCCGTTGGCGAGATCTGCGTCCATGGGTGCGACTGTTTTGGCCTGGATGAATCGTCCGCGCATGTCGAACCGTGTGCCTACTGCCGCGTCGCGACCCATGCGGAGGAGCTCGCCGGCTTGCGTGCCGCGCCCCTTGAGGTGCGCCACCACGTCAGAATCGGGGTTGGACTGGACGGTCAGCATCGCGACGTCTCCAGCGACATTAATACCGCCCTGCGTGACGACAGCGACTCCACCGACCGAGACCTTGCGCGAGCGAACCTCTCCCGCGTAGGCGTGGAGCAACTGCGTGGTTGCGAGCGACATACGGGTATTTCCGCCGAACAGCAGCTTGGCCGTTCCTGTCTTGCGTAGCGCGTATCTGTCCGTGCCCTGCGTGGGCGAGGAGATATCGAGCGGTTCGGGGACGGGGTGGCCGGCGTCTATGACGAACTCCACTACGGACTGACGGCCCGTTAGGCAAGGATGTGCGGCATGCCGACCCCCCAGTCGCTCTCTGCAGCCTTCGACCCCCGCCGCAATAGCCTGAACGCCCTGCGCCTGGCGCTCGCGACGGCGGTGATCGTGTCCCACTCCTGGGCGATCGGTGACTTCGGTCCTGAGCCCTCGGCCGGCGGGGCACATCTCGGCACGTGGGCGGTTCTGGGGTTCTTCGCGCTGTCAGGCTTTCTGATCACACGCAGTCGTCTGCGGCTGGATGCGGCGAGATACTATGAGGCCCGCGCGCTCCGCATCCTGCCTGCCTTCCTGGTCTGCCTTCTGGTGACGGCTGTCGTGTTCGCGCCGCTCTCGGCGCTCAAGGCCGGTTCGTGGGACGCTGCCAGTGCCATAACGTACGTGCTCCGCAACCTGGCGCTCTATCCACCCTCGATCGCCCAGGACGGTATCGCGTGCACGCTCGCCGGTGTCCCTTTTGCGGGCATGTGGAACGGCTCCCTGTGGACGCTGTTCTGGGAGGCGGGCTGCTACCTACTGGTCGGAGGCGTGGTGAGTGCCGTGCCCGCGAAATATGTTCGGGGATGGCTTGCGGCGGGGTTCATCCTGGCCTCGGTAGGGTCGCTCGTCGCTGAGCTTGGAGTGGTGACGGCGCCGGGCATCACGGCGAGGGCGATGCCAATGGTCGCCGCTTTCCTGGCCGGGTCCATCGTGTTCCTCTGGTCCGACCGGCTCTCGATGCGCCCGGCAACCCTGGTCGTGGCAGGCGGCATGCTGGCAGCAGCGACGGGTCTCGGGCTTGTGCAGTCCCTCGGCGCCCTCCCGATCGCGATCCTGCTGCTCTGGCTGGGCGCGTTCCCTGACCTAGCGAGCGTAGGGAGCGTGTACGACATCTCCTATGGCGTCTACATCTATGCCTGGCCCGTTCAGCAGATGGTTGTCCTGACCCTGGGTGACCGTCTGAACGTGGGGGTGATGATCGCGCTGAGCGTGGCGGGCACGGTCCCGTTGGCATACCTCAGCTGTAGGGCAGTTGAGAAGCCGGCATTGCGGTTCAAAGCTCGGTCATCAGTCCCGGTCGGGTAGTCGGCAGGCTGGTCGCAGTTGGCCGGTGTTACTCATTGGCGGAACGGTGTCCTTGGTCGCCGCACATGTGTCGCGCCGATTCGTGGAGCGGGACGCTCTGGCCTGGTACGCCCAGCGCACACAGGACGGGGCGTCGGATGACACCACCGATGGCGAAGCGAGTGCTTGGGCTGTGAACGCGATAGCCTGGTTGAATGATCTGTTCAGGGTGAGGCCACGCAAGCGAAGGCTTCGCGCGAGTGGGCGCCACTGGCTTGGTTCAACCGGCTGGTCTGGTGAATCACCTGTAAGTGTTCGTGGTGGCTGGCCTGGGCTGACGTCGGGCAGAACGAGTCAGGCTGGCCCGGCGAGTGCGCCTGCACGGATGTCTTCCACGCAGCCAGCACCTGACCTAGCTGCGCGTTGACCCGAGCAGTACGTCCGCGATCGCCTGCGCGATTGAGTGTGCATGGCGTCGTTCGGGTGGAGGTGGGACTGCTGCACGATCAGGTGACAGGTTGGGTCACGCAGCCTGAGTGGCTGGCGCGGTCATGATGGTCTCGTACTCGATGGGAGTCAATCGCCCGAGAGCGG
>NZ_BAAHCI010000014.1:453183-453304 GCF_054775955.1 Nocardioides pacificus | reverse complement strand
GTCTTACTCCAATGATGTTACGCGTCCACTGTGCGGTTTTGAAACAACAACCACTGTGCATTCACTCGGATATATGTGAATAGTGCCCATAGATTTGAACACGCTCCACCACACCCGGTTC
>NZ_BAAHCI010000014.1:347912-452986 GCF_054775955.1 Nocardioides pacificus | reverse complement strand
CCCCCCCCCCCGCCGGCCCCGCGCTACGGTTGGCCCATGATCGTGGCTTTCAGCATCTCCCCGTCCGTGGCTGACGAGTCAGGCGGCGTCAGCGAGGCGGTCGCGGCGGCGGTGCGCGTCGTACGCGACTCGGGCCTGCCCCACGAGACCAACGCGATGTTCACCAACATCGAGGGGGAGTGGGATGAGGTCATGGACGTCGTGAAGCGCGCGGTCGAGGTCGTCGCTGCGGTCTCGCCACGCGTCTCGCTTGTTCTCAAGGCCGACATCCGCCCGGGTTTCCAGGGACAGCTCTCCGCCAAGGTCGAGCGGGTCGAGCGTCTCCTGGGTTCTCAGTGAGCAGCAGTCGCCTGCTCCCACTGATGCTGTCGGGGTTGATGGCTCTGACGCTGCTGGGCGCGGTGCTGTCGGTGCCCCTCGTCGTCGGGGAGCTGCGGGGGTCTGCCGCGTCTTCTCGCGCTGTCGACCTCGCCGAGGTTGTGGCGGTCGAGGACCTCGACGCATTGCACACCAGCGGCGATGTCGACTACGAACAGACGCCTCCCCTGGGTGGGGAGCACGCCCCTGTGTGGTGGGAGTGCGGCAGGTACGACGAGCCGGTCGTGGACGAGATGGCGGTCCACTCCCTCGAGCACGGGACGGTATGGATCACCTACGACGAGGGTCTGTCAGGTGCGGATGTCGACGACTTGGAGGCGATCCTGCCGGCGGAGGGCATCCTGTCGCCGTACCCCGGGCTCGAGACGCCGGTGGTGGTCTCCGTCTGGGGGCGGCAGTTGGCCCTCACCGGGGCGGACGATCCTCGGCTTGGGCTCTTCATCGAGACCTTCGGCGATGGCGGTACGGCGCCCGAGCCGTTCGCGGACTGTGCCGGCGGAGTGAGCGACCCCGACGACGCGCCGGACGATGGGCCGCCTGCGGGGCGTCCGGGCATCGACAGCCAGACGGTGGGAGCATTCCAGTCATGATCTCCGAGACGATCACGTGCTCCACCGGCGGCCGCGAACGCGTCCTCGACATCACGCGAGAGTGCGCTGACTTCGCGCGCGATCGGGGCGACGGGCTCCTCCATGTCTTCGTCCCGCACGCCACCGCGGGTCTGGCGATCCTGGAGACCGGATCGGGCAGCGATGACGACCTTCTCGCCGCCCTGCAGGATCTGCTGCCGGCCGACGACCGGTGGCGCCACCGCCACGGGAGCCCGGGCCATGGTCGCTCGCACGTGATGCCGGCATTGGTCCCGCCCTATGCGACCGTTCCGGTGCTGGGCGGCTCACTGGCACTGGGGACCTGGCAGAGCATCTGTCTGGTGGACCTCAACGTGGACAACGCGACGCGTGAGGTTCGACTCTCCCTCCTGGAGGGGTGAGCGATGTCCGCGGTCATCCGGGACGCCCGGCGCGAAGATCGGCCGACGGCCCTCGCCGTCGTGCGGTCCGCCTTCGGTGACGAGGGCGCCGAGGTCGGGGGCTTGGTCGAGGCGCTGTGGGCCTCCGGACGCGTCCGGGCTGAGCTGGTGGCCGAGGTGGACGGTCTCGTCGTCGGTCATGTGATGCTCAGTGACTCGTGGGTGGACGCTCGCGAACGTCTGGTGCCGGTGCTCGTGCTGGCTCCGTTGGCGATCTCGCCGGAGCGCCAGCGTGAGGGATGCGGGGCGCGGCTGGTCGAGGCCGCTGCCCAACGTGCCGAGGAGCTGGGAGCACCCGCCGTCTTCCTGGAGGGAGACCCCGGCTACTACGGACGACTCGGCTTCGAGCGGGGGAGTGCCCACGGGTTCGTGCGTCCGTCGGTGCGCATCCCCGACGCCGCGTTCCAGGTCCGACGGCTGTCCGGCCATCAGCCGCGGCTGACGGGGGCCCTCGTCTACTGCGAGCCCTTCTGGGCGCAGGACTGCGTCGGCCTGCGCGACCCTCTGCTCGCCGAGCTGGAGCGTCGGTTCGCCTGAGCCCAGGGTCGAACAGGTGTTCGAGGGCGGGGTAGGATCCGGTCATGCCCAGGTACGTCGCTCCACCCGGATGGCCCGCCCAGGTCCGGCCGCCGGACGCCCCCGACTGGGAGCGCACGGCGGCCGACTGGTTGCTCGACGTGTGCCCGCCGGAATACCGCGGCCACCCGACCTTGCGCCGTCACGTGGTCGTGCTCGCCCGGTTCGCGACCCTGCACGTCGAGGCGAGCCAGGCGGCTGTGCGCCGTGGTCTCAGCGAGGCCCGCGCCTCCCTGCGCGACGTCGCCTCTCCCGATGTCGTGGAGGCGGCGGTGCAGACCTGGCAGGTCGAGGAGGCCCGCCTCCTCGGCGTACGGCGTGCGGTCGGCCTGGTGGAGGAGGCGCTTCGGGGGAGACGCTTCGTCGCCCGGCTGTAGGCCCGGGTTGTAGCGTGCGGGGCGTGCATGAGTTCTCGAGTGTGATCCTGGTCGATCCGCGTGGCTGGCTGCTGCTGCAGGAGCGGGACTCCCATCCGGTGATCGACCCGGACAAGTGGGGCCTCCCCGGCGGCCATCTCGACGAGGGGGAGGACCCGGAGGCCTGCGCCTACCGCGAGCTCGAGGAGGAGACCGGCGTCCGACTGGAGTCGGGGCTGGGCTGGTGGCGCGACGTGGAGGTGTTCCACGAGGCCTATGACTCGCATGATGTGTGCCACGTGTTCCTGGGTGCGACCACGCTCACCGACGACGACATCGTCTGTGGTGAGGGGCGGCGCATCGTGTTCGTGGAGCCGTCGGCTGCGCTCTCCCTGGACCTGACGGCTGCCGCGGCGATCGTGCTCCCGATGCTCGTCGGGACCGATCTGCACGACCAGCTGACCGTGGCGGCCGGGCGGCCCGTTCCGGGCCCAGGTGATGGCACGGGTGACGGCGCGGCCGTCGACACGGCTGGCAACCCCACCGACGACTGAGCCCTCGTTGTCGGTCCCCGATAGACTCGTCCTTCGGCCCGCGCGTCTGTGGGTCGGCACAGCCAACTGGGAGGACACGCGCTGATGGGCTACCTGGAGTCGATCTCGACCCCGAGGGACCTGCGTGGTCTCAACGACTCCGAGCTGGACGCGCTGGCGAGCGAGATCCGCGACTTCCTCGTCGCGACCTGCTCACGCACCGGCGGACACCTCGGCCCCAACCTCGGGGTGGTCGAGCTGACGATGGCGATCCACCGGGTCTTCGACTCTCCACGCGATCGCGTCGTCCTCGACACCGGGCACCAGTCCTACGTCCACAAGCTGCTGACGGGGCGGGCGGCCGGTTTCGACCGGCTGCGCCAGGAGGGCGGCATCAGCGGCTACCCTAGCCAGGGCGAGTCCGACCACGACATCGTCGAGAACTCCCACGCCTCCACCGCGCTGAGCTATGCCGACGGGCTGGCCAAGGCCTACGCGATCCGTGGGGAGGACCGCCACGTCGTGGCCGTGATCGGCGACGGCGCGCTCACCGGCGGCATGGCCTGGGAGGCGCTCAACAACATCGCCATCGCCCAGAGCAGCCGTCTGGTCATCGTCGTCAACGACAACGGTCGCTCCTACACGCCCACGATCGGCGGCCTGGCCACCGCTCTCACGGCGCTGCGCACCAACCCCCGCTACGAGCAGGTCCTCGACCAGGTCAAGCGGCGGCTCAACGCCGTCCCCGGCGTCGGCCCCGCGGCGTACGACGCCCTGCACGCGATGAAGAAGGGCCTCAAGGACGCGATCGCGCCGCAGGGGCTCTTCGAGGACCTCGGCCTGAAGTACGTCGGACCCGTCGACGGCCACGACCGCGACGCGATGGAGCAGGTGCTCACTCAGGCCAAGCGCTACGGCGGGCCCGTGATCGTGCACGCGCTGACCCGCAAGGGCTTCGGGTACGACGCGGCGGAGCGCCACGAGGCGGACCAGTTCCACGCGCCCGGTCCCTTCGACGTGGACACCGGGGAGGAGACGCCGAAGGGGCGGATCTGGACCGACGTCTTCGCCGACGAGATCGTGCACATCGGCCACCGCCGCACCGACGTGGTCGCGCTGACCGCGGCGATGATGCACCCGGTCGGCCTGCACCACTTCGAGGCGCACTTCCCCGAGCGGACGTTCGACGTCGGCATCGCCGAGCAGCACGCCACGACCTCGGCGGCCGGCCTGGCGATGGGCGGGCTGCACCCGGTCTTCGCGGTCTACGCGACGTTCCTCAACCGGGCGTTCGACCAGGTCCTGATGGACGTGGCGCTGCACAAGTGCGGCGTCACCTTCGTGCTGGACCGCTCGGGCGTCACCGGCGACGACGGTGCCAGCCACAACGGCATGTGGGACATGTCGATGCTGCAGGTGGTGCCGGGCCTGCAGCTCGCCGCGCCGCGTGACGCCACGCGACTCCGCGAACTGCTCAACGAGGCCGTCGAGGTCGACGACGCGCCGACCGTGGTCCGCTTCCCCAAGGGACCGCCGCCGGACGACATCGACGCCGTGGGCAAGGCCGGCGGCGCCGACGTGCTCGTCCGCAACGGCCCTAAGGACGTGCTCGTGGTGGCCGTGGGATCCATGTGCACCACGGCGGTCGACGTCGCGGAGCGGCTGATCGCCCAGGGCATCGGAGTCACGGTCGTCGACCCGCGGTGGGTCAAGCCCGTCGACCCGGCGATCATCGAGCTCGCCCGCGAGCACCGGCTCGTGGTCAGCGTCGAGGACAACGGCCGGGTGGGCGGCTGCGGTGCGGTCCTGCTGCAGACGCTCAACGACGCCGGCGTGCACACGCCGTTCCGCCTGCACGGCATCCCCCAGGAGTTCCTGGACCACGCCAAGCGCGCCGCGATCCTCGAGCGGATCGGTCTCACCGCGCAGACCATCGCGCGCGGCATCGTCGAGGACATGACCGCCCTCTCCGAGGGCGGGGCTCTGGTCGACGCGGACCGTCCGGTCTAGCCGCCACCCCCCGTCCCCGGCGGCACAGCGGGCCCCGGCCGTGACGGCTCGGGGCCTGCGTCGTTGATCCGGCATGCCCTGGTGCGCGTCGCGACTCCTCCGCTGCGTGCTCGCGCTGGCCGTGGTCCTGGGCGTGTTCCTGGGAGGGGCCGGCTGCGCCGTCTTCGACGACGAGGTCCCCGAGTCCGACGACCACACCGCGCAGGTCGTCGAGGGCATCGAGGCAGCGCTGGGTCGGCGCGACCGAGCCGTGCGCCGCGAGAACGTGCAGGCGTTCCTGGCCGGTGTCCTGGAGGGGGACCCTGCTCTGGAGCGCCGCCAGCGCCGCTACTTCGCCAACCTCGGGCAGCTGCCGCTCACGGCCTTCCGCCACACGCTCGTGCCCGACTCGCTCGTGGAGCAGCAGGGCGGCGAGGTGCAGGTCGACGTCCGGCTGCGGATGCAGCTCGACGGGTACGACGCGGTGCCCGTCGTCGAGACCCGTCGCCTGCGCTTCGTCCCCGATCCGCAGGTGGACGGCAGCTGGCTGATCAGCTCCGACGGCGACCGCCGCTGGCAGCGGCGTCAGCACGTCGCGGGACAGCCCTGGGACCTGGGCAGGGTGGTGGTCCGCGAGCAGGGCGGGGTCCTCGGCGTCTTCGACGAGGACAGCGTCGAGCACGCGGACTCGATCCTGGCCTCCGTCGACGCCGCCCGCTCCGAGGTGGCGCGGGTGGTGCCGTCGGAGTGGGCCGGCCGGGTGGTGGTCTACGCCCTGTCCACGACCGAGGTGCTGGGGCGGCTCCGGGGACTTCCGGGAGGCGACCCGGACCGGCTCGACGCCGTCGCGTTCCCGGTCCCGGCGGGCGGCGCCGGGCGCACCGCGGCGTACCGGTTCATGCTGCATCCGCGGATGCTGACGCGCTCCGGGGCCCCACGCGACCGATTGATCCGTCACGAGCTCACCCACGTCGCCCTGGGCGACCAGGACGACGACGTCCCCACCTGGCTGTCGGAGGGGGTGGCCGAGTGGGTCTCGGTCCTGCCCCTGGCGCGCGAGGACCGCACGATCTCCCGCGAGGCGCTGGAGGCCGCGCGTCGGGGGATCGACGACCTGCCCGGCGACGACACGTTCAACGGCGCCCAGTCGGGGGCCAACTACGGCATCTCCTGGTGGGCCTGCCAGCACCTGGTCGACACGTTCGGCGAGGACGTGCTGTGGGGCCTGCTCGACGCGTACGCCGCCGCTGAGGCCCCGCAGCAGGACGGCGTGCTCGAGGACCAGCTCGGCCTGCAGGAGACCGAGCTGGCCCGTCGGGCGGGGGAGCGGATCGTCGCGACGTTCGGCTGAGCGTGCGCGCCGTCAGGAGCTCGTGGGGATGGACATCAACACATCAGCCGGCAGACCGTCCACCGCGACCTCGCAGTCACCGCTCTGCAGGTCGCAGCGCAGCAGCTCCGGCTGTGGGTCCGAGTTCGAGCGGAAGGCGATCGCCGCATAGGTCTCGTCATCGAGCCAGTGGTAGCCGACGAGGAACGAGTAGCCCTGGTTGTCGAAGGGGAGGCGACGGCCGGTGGCGGTCTCCACGATGACGTTCTCGTCCGATACCTCCGAGAACAGATGAGCGCCGTCCGGAGAGATCCGGGCGTTCCAGATCTCGACGCCCACGCCGTCGATCAGGCTGCGCCCCACCCGCTGCTGCGGCTCCTCCTCGTCCATCCCGGTCCCCGTGTCGCGGCCGTCGCTGACGTCGTAGGCGAACACGCCGTCCTCCACGTCGTAGACGTCGACGAGCTCGCCAGGCACGGTCTCCAGGACCGTGGTCTCGCCGCTGGCGGGCTCCCAGGCGATCGGGCCGCGGTCGTCATGGACGTAGACGGTGTCGCCGTCGATCGCATCGACCGCGACGGTCGCCCCCCGTTCACCGTCCCCGGGCTGACCTTGAGCGGGCAGCCGGTGGATCTCGCCAGACCCCTGGTCGAGGACGGTGAAGGTGGCGGCGCCGGCGCTGGTGTCCAGCCAGGCGGCCAGGTCGTCCCCGCCGAAGAGCTCGACGCCCTCGCCTCCGCTCTGGCCCACGCGCGTCGGAGCGCCGCCGGTGCTGGACCAGACCTGACCGGGCTCGTCGCTGAACACGACCCCGTGATCGGTCGTGGCCAGCGTGAAGACATCGCGCTCGGCCTCGATCTTCTGCGGGCCCGCGTGGATCGTCGATCCCAGCGAGTAGACGACCTGGCCCTCGGCGAACGTGGCCGCCGGGGCGATGCCGCGCGTGGACGGGCCGTCGCCCCCCAGGGTCATGGGCGCGATCGCCGCGAGCGCCAGCCCGGCGACGACACCGCCGCCGACCCAGGCCGTACGGCGTCGGGTGACGCGGCGCTCACCCGCACGGATGATCGCCGCCACGTTCGGGGGAGCCGTGTCGAGGCTCTCGGCGCGCTCGTGCATCACGTCGTTCAGCAGTCCGGTCATCGGGTCACCACCAGGTCGTCGAGGGAGAGGTCGGCGTCGTCGCCGAGCCGGTCACGGAGCTTGGTGAGCCCGGCCGAGACCTGGCTCTTCACGGTGCCGACGGCGCAGCCCATGGCAGCGGCCGTCTGGGCCTCGGTGAGGTCCTCGTAGTAGCGCAGCACGATGGCGGCGCGCTGACGCACCGGCAGCTCCTGCAGCGCGGTCCACAGCCACTCGTGGCGCGCCACCGCGTCGGCGTGGCCGGACGAGGGCTGCCCCACGAGCGGCTCCGGGAGGTCGGCTGTCGGCCGCTCGCCGTACCAGCCCTTGCGCCGGAACCAGCCGATGGCGGTCGTCGTGATCGCCTTGCGGGTGTAGGCCTCGACGGCGCCGGTGTCACGCAGCCGCGGCCACGCGACGTACGTCTTGGTCAGCGCCTCCTGGACCAGGTCCTGGGCGAGCTGGACGTCGCCGACGAGCAGGTACGCCGCGCGGTTCAGCGCCGTCGAGCGGGCGGCGACGAACTCGGCGAACGCCGCAGGATCCCTGCGAGCCATGGATCACCTCTTCCGTGGGGCCGCTCCGTGGTGGACCGGCTCACCCACCCAGACGCGATCAGGTGAGGAGAAGGTTCGCTCAGTCGGGAGTCTGCGTCGACTCGTGCCGGGTCTCCTCGGGGTTCTCCGTCCGGTCGTCGGACTCCTCGAGGATCGCCTGGGCCTGTCCGATGGCGTCGTCGCTGCCGGCGGCGACCTCCTCGGGGAGCAGGTCGGAGCGGCTCTCGATGCGGGCTTCGTCGGGGGACTCGGTCATGGGGCAAACCTACAGGCGCACCTGACGGAGGCAGTGTCCGGAAATGCCGAGTCGACGCACCCTGGCGAGAGGATGCGCCGACTCGGTGATTCTACGTCACGCGTTCACGCCGGCTCAGCGGCCTGGGCGTGCGCTGGCGTGCGACTCAGTGGAAGCGCTTGCCGTTGACCTGCTCGCTGGCTCCGCTGCGGTCGAGCAGCATGGTGAGGCCGCCGTTCCAGAACGAGAAGCCGGCACCGGTGATCATCGCCAGGTCGAGGTCCTGCGGAGCCGCGACGACGCCCTCCTCGAGCATCAGGCGGGCCTCCTCGGCGAGCCCGGCCAGCGCCTTCGCGCGGATCTCGTCGGCGGTGAGGACGACCGGGTTCTCCGGCTTCTCCAGCAGCGCCTCGACCTCGGGGTCGACGTTGCCGTCGGCGCCGTAGAACGAGCCCTTGCGCGCCTCGACGACCCGCTTCAGCGAGGGGGAGACATAGAACCGGTCGGGGAACGCGCCGGCCAGCGTCTCGTTGTTGTGCAGAGCGATGGCCGGACCGACCAGCGAGAGCAGCACGAACGGCGGCATCGGGGCGACGCCGGCGAAGGCCCGGTCGGCGACCTGCAGGGGCGTGCCGGCGTCGACGGCCTTGGCCACCTCGCCCAGGAAGCGGCCGAGCAGCCGGTTGACGATGAACGACGGGCTGTCCTTGACCAGGATCGTGGTCTTCTTCAGCGCCTTGCCGGTGGCGAACGCCGTGGCCAGGGTCGCGTCGTCGGTCTGCTCGCCCTTGACGATCTCGAGCAGCGGCATAACGGCGACCGGGTTGAAGAAGTGGAAGCCGACGACCCGCTCGGGGTGCGCCAGGTCCGCGGCCATCTCGGTGATCGACAGCGACGACGTGTTGGTCGCGAGCACGCACTCGGGGGAGACGGACTTCTCGAGGTCGGCGAAGACCGCCTTCTTGACGCCCATCTCCTCGAAGACGGCCTCGATCACGAAGTCGGCGTCGGACATGGCGGCGGCCTTGTCGGCCTCGCTGGCGGCACCGGTGACCAGGGCCTTGAAGCGGTTGGCCTTGTCCTGGTTCATCCGGCCCTTGGCGAGCAGCTTGTCGATCTCGGCGTGCACATAGCCGACGCCCTTGTCGACGCGCTCCTGGTCGAGGTCGGTGAGGACCACGGGCACCTGGAGGCGGCGGACGAACAGCAGCGCGAGCTGGCTGGCCATCAGGCCGGCGCCGACGATGCCGACCTTGGTGACCTTGCGGGCCAGGGCCTTGTCCGGCGCGCCGGCGGGGCGCTTGGCGCGCTTCTGCACCAGGTCGAAGGAGTAGAGGCTGGCGGCCGTCTCGGGCGCCCGGGACATCGCCTCCAGCGCCTCGTCCTCGGCGGCGAAGCCCTCGTCGCGCGACGCCGTCTTGGCGGCGGCGATCAGGTCGAGGGCGCGGTACGCCGCGGGGGAGGCGCCACCGGTCTTGGCGTCGGCGATCGAGCGGCCCTTGGCGACGGCCGCGTCCCAGGCCTCGCCCCGGTCGATCTCGGGGCGCTCCACGACGGTCGTGCCGGAGAGCACGTCGGCGGCCCAGAGCAGGGACTGCTCGAGGAAGTCGGCACCCTCGAAGACCGCGTCGGCGAGGCCGAGCTCGAAGGCCTGCTGACCGCCGAGGACCTTGCCGTTGTTGAGCGGGTTCTCGATGATCAGCTTGACGGCCTTCTCGGGGCCGACGAGGTTGGGCACCAGGTAGGCGCCGCCCCAGCCGGGGACCAGGCCGAGCATGACCTCGGGGAGACCCAGCGCCGGAGCCGTCTTGACGACCGTGCGGTAGTCGCAGTGCAGGGCGACCTCGAGGCCGCCGCCGAGCGCGAGGCCGTTGACGAAGCCGAACGACGGCTTGCCGCCGTCGCGCAGCCGGCGGAAGACCGCGTGGCCGAGCTCCGCGACGACGCGCACGGCGTCGGGGCCCTGGCCGGCGATCGAGGTGAGGTCGGCGCCGGCAGCGAGAATGAAGGGCTTGCCGGTCACGCCGATCGCGGTGATCGCCGGCTCGGACAGCGCGGCCTCGATGGCCTCGCTCAGCGCGATCAGCGAGCGGGGCCCGAAGGTGTTGGGCCGGGTGTGGTCGTGGCCGTTGTCGAGCGTGATCAGGCCGAGGACGCCGGCGCCGCCGGGCAGGGTGACGGGGCGCAGGAGGGCCTGGGTGACGACCTCGTCGTCGGAGGAGATCGCGGCGGCGCGCTCGAGAAGCGTGGTCAGTTCGGTCATCAGGCGACCTCTCCTTCGGTGGTCGTGGCAGTCGTCGTACCAGCCGTGGCGCCGGTCCAGTGTGGGTTCTCCCAGATCACGGTGCCGCCCATGCCGATGCCGATGCACATGGTGGTGAGGCCGTAGCGGACCTCGGGGCGCTCCTCGAACTGGCGGGCCAGCTGCGTCATCAGCCGCACGCCAGAGGAGGCCAGCGGGTGGCCCATGGCGATCGCGCCGCCGTAGGGGTTCACGCGGGCGTCGTCGTCGGCGATGCCGAAGTGCTCCAGGAAGGCCAGCACCTGGACGGCGAAGGCCTCGTTGACCTCGAAGGCCTGGATGTCGTCGATGGTGAGTCCGGCCTGCTTGAGGGCCTTCTCCGTCGAGGGGATCGGTCCGGCGCCCATCACCTCGGGCTCGACACCGACGAACGAGTAGGACACCAGCCGCATCTTGATCGGCAGGCCCAGCTCGCGGGCGGTCTCCTCCTCGGCGAGCAGGCACGCGGTGGCGCCGTCGTTGATGCCCGCGGCATTGCCGGCGGTGACGTTGCCGTGCGAGCGGAACGGCGTCTTCAGCGCGCCCAGCGTCTCCATCGTGGTGCCGGGACGCATCGGCTCGTCGGTGGTCGCGAGACCCCAGCCGAGCTCGGCCGAGCGGGTGGCGACGGGGACCAGGTCAGGCTGGATCTTGTTGTCCACGTAGGCCGCCGCGGTCTTGTCCTGCGAGCGGACCGCGTAGGCGTCGACGCGCTCCTTGGTGATCGTGGGGTAGCGGTCGTGCAGGTTCTCGGCCGTCTTGCCCATCACCAGGGCGTCGGGGTTCACGACGCCCTCGGAGATGATCCGCGGGTTGGGGTCGACGCCCTCGCCCATCGGGTGGCGACCCATGTGCTCGACACCGCCGGCGATGGCGACGTCGTAGGAGCCGAAGGCGATGCCGCCGGCCACCGAGGTGACCGCGGTCATGGCGCCGGCGCACATCCGGTCGATCGCGTAGCCGGGCACCGAGTTGGGCAGGCCGGAGAGCAGCGCCGCGGTGCGGCCGATGGTCAGGCCCTGGTCGCCGATCTGGGTGGTCGCGGCGATCGCGACCTCGTCCACCCGCTCGGCCGGGAGCGAGGGGTTGCGACGCATGAGGTCGCGGATGCACTTGATCACCAGGTCGTCGGCGCGGGTCTCGGCGTACTGGCCCTTGGCCTTGCCGAAGGGGGTGCGCACGCCGTCGACGAAGACGACCTCTCGCAGCTGTCGGGGCACGAAGTCTCCTCGGAGGGTGTGTGGCTGGGATGGGCGCGCGGACGGCGGGCGTCGCGCTCCCGGGGATAGGTTACCTCCCGGTAACAACGCAGTCGCCCCCAGCAGCGGGGTCGGCGTGTGGGTGTGGTCACGCTAGGGCGCGACGCTGCCGACGGGGGCCGAGGGGAATATCGTGGCTGCCGTGCGCGCTGGGCCAGCGCGGAGCGACGTATCGCGTGGCCGGTCGTCACTGGCGACACCGCCACCATCTAGGAGGAGCAGTGACCGAGGGATCCAGGTTGGTCCACATCGTCGACGACGTGCCGGAGCTCACCGCGGCACTCGCCGAGGCGAAGGCGAACGGCCCGGCGGGTGGCGACCTCGTGATGGTCCACGCGCTCGAGGGCTTCCTCGACGCGGGCTCGGCAGCGGCGCGCGCCGCGACGTACCTCGAGGACCTCGGGGACGGGCCGGTCGTGGCCACCTTCGACGTCGACGCGTTCTACGACTACCGCGCGCGGCGCCCGCCGATGACGTTCGCGCGCGACCACTACACCGACTTCCAGGCGCCCCGGCTGACCGTGCGGCTGCTGCGCGACAGCGCCGGCACGCCGTACCTGCTGCTGCGCGGGCCGGAGCCCGACAACCGCTGGGAGGCCTTCAACCGCGCGGTGCGCGAGGTCGTCGAGCGCTTCGAGGTACGACGTGTGGTCGGCATGGGCGCGGTGCCGATGGCGGTCCCGCACACCCGGCCGATCGCGATCACCCACCACGCCAACCGAGCGGCGCTGCTCACCGGTGAGAGCCCGTGGCGCGGTGAGCTGCGGGTGCCGGCCAGTGCGCAGGCGCTGCTCGAGGTGCGCCTCGGTGAGTGGGGGCACGACGCGCTGGGCTACGTCGCCCACGTGCCGCACTACCTCGCCCAGCTCGACTACCCCCGGGCGGCGGTGTCGCTGCTCGAGGAGGTCGAGCGCGGTGCCCGCCTCACCATCGACCTCACGGCGCTGCGCGCCGAGGCCGAGGAGCGCGAGGTCGAGATCGCGCGCTACCTCTCCACCCACGACGACGTGAACGAGGTGGTGCTGGGCCTGGAGCGTCAGTACGACGCGTTCCAGCGCGCCGAGGAGAGCGGCAGCAGCCTGCTCGCCGGTGACGAGCCGCTGCCCACCGGTGAGGAGATCGGTCACCAGTTCGAGCAGTTCCTCGCCGGGCTTGACGGGCCGGACGCCGAACCCCGCTGACCCTGCGCCACCCCCGTCCCGCCCGAAGCTGAGAGGAACCGCTGTGCCCGGCACCATCGAGGAGCTCGTCGACCTGTTCGATATCGAGGACATCGACACGAACCTGTTCCGGGGGCGCCAGCCGGACACCCAGCTGCAGCGCGTCTTCGGAGGTCAGGTGGCCGCCCAGGCGCTCATCGCGGCGGCGCGGACGACGGACGCGGCGTACTCGCCGCACTCGCTGCACTCCTACTTCCTGCTGCCCGGTGACACGGCCGTGCCGATCATCTACGACGTCGAGGCGATCCGGGACGGTCGCACGTTCGCGACCCGGCGGGTCGTCGCGCGCCAGCACGGGCGCCCGATCTTCTTCCTCACCGCCAACTTCCAGCGCCCCGAGGAGGGCTTCGAGCACCAGGACCTGATGCCGCAGGTCCCGCCGCCGGACGAGGCGATCGGACTGAGCGCCATCTTCGCCTCGCGCTCCGACGAGGCGGCTGCCGAGTGGGACCGCGAGTGGTCGGCGCTCGACGTGCGCCACCTCGGCACGTCGACCCGGGGGCTGGCGGAGGACCCGATGCGCCCCGCGCGCGCCCAGCTGTGGATCAAGACCGGCGGGAAGCTCTCCGACGACCCGCTGCTGCACCTGGCGGCGTTCACCTACGCCAGCGACATGACGCTGATCGGCGCGACGATGGTGCCGCACGGCGTGCAGGTCGGCAGCCCGGGCATGCAGGTCGCCTCGCTCGACCACACGATCTGGTTCCACCGGCCGTTCCGCGCCGACGAGTGGTGGCTCTACGACCAGAGCTCGCCCTCGGCCTCCGGCGGTCGCGGGCTCGCCCTGGCCCGCGTCTTCACCGCCGACGGCAGCCTCGTCGCCACGGTCGCCCAGGAGGGGCTGATCCGGCAGCGGTGATAGCCCTTGTCGTTTTCCCCGGTCGACCGGGGAACGCTGATGTTGTCGGCCGAAGCTTCGCCCGACAACGTCAGTGATTGACGGCGTGCACTACCACTGGCGCCCCAGAGGCTCCTCCTGCCCCGGCTGTCTCGTGCTCGCGCGAGGGTGCCGAGACGGGCCGCGCCGTACAGCGGGCATCGGGTGAGGTCTGTGCCCCTGACGTGCACAGCCGGCCTCATCGTGGGTCGTACGGCGCGCGGTCGCGCCGACTCGGGTGTGGGGTGGGTGACTCGCAGGTAACTGGAGGTTCTCGTTCACCTGGTGGGTGAGGATCTCCAGTTACCCGCGAGTCGGGCTCCGCGTTCTAGCGGCCCGTCGTACCAGGCCTCGCCTGACGGGTTAAGCCCTGCTGGGCGCGGTCGGCGGCGTCGTCGGGCACGCGAGTGGACGCTGGACCTGCTCCGGTGTGCACTTGCGCCGACTCGGCCGTCGTACGGGGTGCGCTTGCGCCGACTCGGCCGTCGTACGGGGTGCGCTTGCGCCGACTCGGCCGTCGTACGGTGTGCGCTTGCGCCGACTCGGGCCTCGGGCGGCGTGCAGTCGTGCGCCCGACAGAGAGCCTCTGCGACGCTTGGGGGCGCGCCACTCCCAGCGGTCCGCACGGTCGCACTCCTGCCGGGTCGCTGCGACTCGGTCAGGCGGGAGCGGTGCGGCCTACCAGGTGCGGGGCGCCGTTCTTGGGGTTGGAGAGGCTGAAGGCGTAGCCGTCGTCGGTCGGGCGGGAGCCGAAGGCGACGGTGCCGGGGAGCAGGATCGGCTTCTTGAAGGCCACCTCGACGCGGACGGCGTCGGGGAGCCGGTTCTCAAGGGCGGCCACGCAGCGGGCCTTGCTCCACATGCCGTGCGCGATCTGGCGGGGGAAGCCGAGGGCGCGGGCGGTGAGCGGGTAGAGGTGGATCGGGTTGTGGTCGCCGGAGACTGCGGCGTAGCGCCGGCCGAGGTCGCCGGGCAGCCGCCAGCGGGTGCCGGTGGGAGGCACGTCCTCCAGGCTCAGCCCAGCGGCGGCCGACGGGTCGCCCTTGCCGCGGCGCAGATAGGTCGACGTGCTCTCCCAGACCAGCTCGTCGTCGGCGCTGCGGACCTCGGTGAGGAAGTCGATCACGGTGCCCTTGGCGTGACCCCGGGGTGCACCGACCCGGGTGGTGACGGCCAGGGTCTCGCCGACGTGTACCCGGCGGTGGGAGACCAGCGAGTTCTCCAGGTGCACGGTGCCGATGGCGGGGTAGGGGAACGCCGGCTCGGTCATGATCGCCATGTGCAACGGGAACGCCAGCAGGTGCGGGTAGGTCAGCGGCACGACGTCCTTGACCGGGAAGCCGCAGACGGCGGCGTAGGCGTCGGCGTGCTCGCGCGCCACCTTCACCGCAGGGCGGGTGAAGGTCAGGCCCTCGGCCGCGGACGACGCGTCCTTGCGGATGCCGGGGAGCTGGCCGACGATGGGAAGCGCCGGCAGCGCGGCCTTGAGCAGGACGCCGAGGCCGCCGGGCTCGCCCTCGACGACCCGAGGGGCCGGGGCGGAGGAGCCGCTCATCACGCCCCCAGCATCATCTGGCCGCACACCCGGACGACGTTGCCGTTGACGGCGGTCGAGGCGGGGTTGGCATACCAGGCGATGGTCTCGGCGACGTCGATCGGGAGCCCGCCCTGACTCATCGAGTTGAGCCGCTGGCCGACCTCGCGGGTGGCGAAGGGCACCGCCGCGGTCATCTTGGTGACGATGAACCCGGGCGCCACCGCGTTGACGGTGATCCCGTCGCCCAGGTCGGGGGCCAGGGCGTCGACGAGCCCGATCACGCCGGCCTTGGAGGCGGCGTAGTTGGTCTGTCCGTTGTTGCCCGCGATGCCGGCGATCGAGGCCACGCCGATGATCCGGCCGTTGGCGTTGACCAGGCCCTGGTCGAGGAGCTCGCGCGAGATCCGCTCGGGGGCGGTGAGGTTGACCGAGATCACCGACGTCCACCGGTCGCCCTTGCTGTCCGGCATCATGTTGGCCAGTCGGCGGTCGCGGGTGATGCCCGCGTTGTGGACGACGATGTCGACGCCGCCGTGCTTGGTCTTCACGTGCTGGGCGATGCGCTGAGGGGCGTCCTTGGCGGTGATGTCGAGGACCAGGCTGTCGCCGTCGAGCTCGCGCATCAGGCCCTGCAGCTCGCTGGCGGCCTGGGGGACGTCGATGCCGAGCACCGTCGCTCCGTCGCGGTGCAGGACCCGGGCGATCTGCTCGCCGATGCCGCGGCTGGCGCCGGTGACGATCGCGATCTTGCCGGTGAGCGGCCGGTCCCAGTCGGTGACCTCCTCGGCGGGCGTGGTGGCGCCCGTGGTCCCGATCCGGATCACCTGGCCGGAGACGTAGGCCGACTTGGGGGAGAGCAGGAAGGCCAGCGTCGACGTGACGGCACGCTCGGCGCCCGGGGCGACGTACACGAGCTGGGAGGTGCCGCCTCGCCCCACCTCCTTGCCGAGCGAGCGGGTGAAGCCCTCCAGGGCGCGCTGGGCCACGCGCTCCTCGCTGCTGGCGGCCAGGGAGGGGTCGGTGCCGATGACGACCAGGCGGGCGCTGCCCTCGAGGCTGCGCATGAGCGGCGCGAAGAAGTCGCGCAGCCCGACCAGGGCGTCAGAGCTGGTGATGCCGGTCGCGTCGAAGACGAGCCCCTTGTAGCGGCTCGCCGGGTCGGCCTCGGTCACCGTGTCGATGTCGAGGCCGCCGAGGAGGTCGGGCAACGAGTCGGCGAGGCGGCCGCTCCCGCCCACCACGACGACGCCCTCCACCAGCGGCGACCCCTCGGTCCAGCGGTCGAGCGCCACCGGGTTGGGCAGGCCGAGGTTCTTGACCAGAAGCTTGCCGATGGGGGACTGGACGAAGCCCTGGTAACGGTCGCTCATGCGCGGGTCCTCCTGCGTGTCGGGGCGTGTGACTGTCATGTAACTAGAGGTGTAACTCGGAGTCCACTTTTCGTGACGTGGCACTCACCGCATTCCGTGTGCCGCTTCGACCGGCAAGGATAGGGAACCAGTACCACCCAGCAGCGTCTCGAACCCCAGGAGTGATCATGCAGGCCCAGACCCGCCGCGTCGCCGTCATCGGCGGCAACCGGATCCCGTTCGCCCGCTCCAACAGCGTCTATGCCACGGCGTCCAACCAGGACATGCTGACCGCGGCCATCGACGGGCTCGTCGAGCGCTACGGCCTCGAGGGCGAGCGTCTCGGAGAGGTCGTGGCCGGTGCCGTGCTCAAGCACGCGCGCGACTTCAACCTCACCCGGGAGTCCGTGCTGGGCTCCAAGCTCTCCGCCGAGACCCCGGCGACGGACATCCAGCAGGCCTGCGGCACGGGCCTGCAGGCCGCGATCCAGGTGGCCAACAAGATCGCCCTCGGGCAGATCGAGGTCGGCATCGCCGGAGGCTCCGACACCACTTCCGACGCGCCGATCGCAGTGGGGGAGAACCTCCGCAAGATCCTGCTCGAGCTCAACCGGGCCAAGGACCTCAAGGGCCGTCTGGCTGCACTCGCGAAGGTCCGTCCGGGCGACATCGTGCCGTCGATCCCGCAGAACGGCGAGCCGCGCACCGGTCTCTCCATGGGCGACCACGCGGCGCTGACCGCGCTGGAGTGGCAGATCGGTCGCGAGGAGCAGGACGAGCTCGCCGCCACCTCCCACCAGCGCCTCGCCGCGGCGTACGACGCGGGGTTCCTCGACGACCAGGTCACGCCGTTCCGCGGCCTGGAGCGCGACCAGAACCTGCGCCCCGACTCCTCGGTGGAGAAGCTGGGCAAGCTCAAGCCGGTCTTCGGCAAGGGCGAGGCCGCCACGATGACGGCCGGCAACTCCACCCCGCTCACCGACGGCGCCTCCGCCGTCCTGCTCGCCTCCGAGGAGTGGGCGAAGGAGCGGGGTCTGCCGGTGCTGGCCTACCTCACGGCCTACGAGACCGCGGCCGTCGACTACGTCCACGGGGGCGAGGGGCTGCTGATGGCGCCGGCCTACGCCATGGCGCGGATGCTGCAGCGCGAGGGTCTCTCGTTCGAGGACTTCGACTTCTTCGAGATCCACGAGGCCTTCGCCTCGCAGGTGCTCTCGACGCTCAAGGCGTGGGAGGACCCGGTCTTCTGCAAGGAGCGTCTGGGCCTCGACGCGCCGCTGGGCAGCATCGACCGCGCCAAGCTCAACGTCAACGGCTCCTCGCTGGCGGCCGGACACCCCTTCGCCGCCACCGGCGGGCGGATCGTCGCCAACCTGGCCAAGCTCCTCGCGGAGAAGGGCTCGGGGCGCGGCGTGATCTCGGTCTGCGCCGCCGGCGGCCAGGGCGTCGTCGCGATCCTCGAGCGCTGAGGCACACGGCCGCGGCTCGCAATTAGTCCGCCGGCCGCCAGCATCACCGGGCGGCCGGCGGGGTACTGGCTCCTCCATGAGCCGGGTGGGCGAGCTTTTCGATGGGCGTTACGAGCTCGAGGCCGAGGTCGGCTCGGGCGGGACCGGGTCGGTCCATCGCGCGCGCGACACCGTCCTGGGGCGTACGGTCGCGGTCAAGCTGCTGCGCGCGGGCGGAGGCGACGACGAGATGCAGCGGGCCCGCCTGCGGGCCGAGGCCCAGCTCGCGGGGGCCCTGCAGCACCCCGGCGTCGCGCAGATCTTCGACCTCGGCGAGGACTCCACCTCGGAGCCGTCGACGCCCTACATCGTCATGCAGTACGTCGAGGGGGTGGCCCTGTCCGACGTCCTGCGTCAGCGGCGAACGCTCCCACCGCACGAGGTGCTGGAGATCATCGAGCAGGTCGCCGGGGCGCTCGCCGCGGCCCACGCCTCGGGCATCATCCACCGCGACCTCAAGCCGGCCAACATGCTCTTCACTCCCGACCGCAGGGTCGTCCTGGTCGACTTCGGGATCGCCCGCTCGGAATCGGTCGACCCGATCACGCTCACGGGCACGATCGTGGGCACCGTCGACTACATCAGTCCCGAGCAGACGTCGGGGCAGCAGGCCACGACCCGGTCGGACCTCTACTCGCTGGGCGTCGTGGCCTACGAGTGCCTGACCGGACTGCGCCCCTTCCGGCGCGACTCCCAGGTGGCGACGGCGCTGGCACACATCAACGACGAGGTGCCACCGCTCGGTGAGGAGGTGCCTGCATCGTTGCGCGAGCTGGTGATGGCGCTGCTGGCCAAGGACCCGGCGGAGCGCCCCCGCGGTGCCGTCGTCGTCGCCGAGCTCGCCGCGGGGCTGCTGGGCCGAGAGCTCACCGAGCCGGTGGCCGACGAGGCGCCCATCGGCGGGCCGGACACGATGCGCGTGCTTCCCCTCGGGGACGCCGCCCTGGCCGACCACACGGGTGAGAGCGCGCCTGATGCGAGTGGGCAGGTCGCGCCTGGTCGGGAGCCCAGGCGGCGCCGGATGGTGCTGGCCACCGGCGTCGTCGCGGCCCTGCTGGCGCTGATCGGGGCGGTGGCCCTGGTCGGGGCGGGCAGCGCCTCTCGCGTCGTGCCCGACGTCACCGACATGACAGTGCAGGACGCCGCCCGGCAGCTCGAGGACAGCGAGCTCGACGTGACCCGCGAGGTCGTCGACGACCCGTTGGCCGCCGCAGGGATGGTGCTCCGGCAGAGCCCGGGGGCCGGGGACGAGGTGGACGAGGGCACCGTGGTCCGGCTCACGGTGGCCTCGGGCCGCGTCACGGTGCGGGCCGGCCAGGTGGTCGGCCTGCCCTACACGCGGGCGGTGAAGCGCCTCGAGAGGCTCAGCCTGGTGGCAGAGCGCCGGGAGGTCGTCTCCACGGAGCCCCCTGGTCGCGTGCTGTCGGCCGAGCCGACCGGGCATCTCCCGGTGGGCTCGACGGTGACGCTCACCGTCGCGGTCGCGGAGCCGGCCGTGAGCCCCGCGCGGCAGTCCAGCGAGCCGGGGGGAGCCGCGCCGCAGGCCCCGGCCACCGGTGGCTCGGCAGCGGGACGAGGCGGCGGGGGAGCGACGGCCGGTTCGGGCGGTGGCTCCGCGGGCCCGTCGGCGGGAGCCGGAGGGCCCGGCAACGGCAAGGGGCAGGGGCCCGGGCGCAACAAGGGCAAGGGGCAGGGGCGACGCTGAGCCGCTCGCGCCTCAGCCTCAGCCTCAGCCTCAGCCTCAGCCGGGGCGGGCGGCCAGGGCCAGCGCGGTGGCGACCAGGTAGTCGCGCACCTGCTCCGGCGAGATCGTGCCCAGCGTCGGGATGCCCGGAGCCGCCTCCTTGACGAGGATGCCCACGCGGGCGAGCTGCAACGAGCCGAGTCCGCTGGCATAGAGCGTGTTGGCCAGCAGCGTCGGGTCGGCGACCTTGAACTCGCCGGCGGCGACCCCGGCCTCGAGGACGGCGGTCAGCTCGGCCAGACAGCCGGAGATGCTTCGCCCCAGCCGGAACAGCGCGCTCTCGCTGATCTCGTCGAGCAGCTCGGGGCCCGAGCGCCGCATCAGTGTCTGGGCGCAGTCGACGAAGGCGGGGTGCGCCACGCCGTACTCCACGAAGGCCTCGACGATCGCCGTCAGCCGGTCGGCGGGCGCCTCGTGAGCCGCGGAGGCCGCGGCGAGCGCGGCGCGCAGCTCGTCGAGATAGCCCACCAGCGTGAGGGCGAAGAGCTCCTCCTTGCCGGTGAAGTGACGGTAGATGATCGCCCGGTTGACGCCCACCGAGCGAGCGATGTCCTCGATCTGGGCGTCGCGCACCCCGCGCTCGTCGAAGAGCGCACGCGTCGCGTCGAGGATCTCCTTCTCGCGGGCCTTGCGGCGGGTCGCGGCGGCGGAGCGTCGTCGGTCCGTCTCGGCGGCGGGAGGGGTGGGGGTGCTGCTCATGGATGGCATCCTAGGTCTCCTGCAACTCCGCGTGTCACAGGTGTGCGACGGGCGTGACGCAAATCGCGACGAACGGTCGCCCCCGGCACCGTCAGGCGAACGGCGAGTAGCAGGACAGCACGTTGCCGTAGGGATCGCGGAAGTCGAAGTAGCTCACCGCGCCGGGCACGTCCTCGACCGGGTCGGCGTCGACGCCGAGCTCCAGGAGACGCGCGTGCTCGGCCGCTGCGTCGGCGACGCCGAGGCGTACGACGACTTGGGCGCCGGTGCGCTCGACGGGTTCGACACCCAACTGGAGCCAGATCGGTCCGAGCTGGAACTCGACGACCCCCTCCGCGGGCTCCAGGTCCGGGGCGGCGACACCGAGGACGCGGCCGTACCACTGCACCGCCTCGTCCAGGTCGCCGACCGGCAGGCCCACGGTGACGCTCTCGATGTCCATGACGGGACTCTACGACCCGCCGAGCAGCCCGGCGACGGTGTCGATCGTGTCGGCGTCGGCGGCCGTCTTGTCGTCGCGGTAGCGAACGACGCGTGCGAACCGCAGCGCCACGCCGCCGGGGTAGCGGGTGGAGCGCTGCACCCCGTCGAGTGCGATCTCGACCACCTGCTCGGGGCGGACGTGCACGACGTAGCCGGTGTCGGAGGTCGCGAGCGCCGTGAACCGCTCGGTCTGCCAGGCCAGCATCTCGTCGGTCATCCCCTTGAACGTCTTGCCCACCATGACGAGCTCGCCGGTCGTCGCGTCCCGCGCCCCGAGGTGGATGTTGGACAGCCACCCCGAGCGCCGGCCGCTGCCGCGCTCGACCGCCAGCACGACCAGGTCGAGGGTGTGCACCGGCTTGACCTTGACCCAGGCGGCGCCCCGCCGCCCCGCGTCGTACGGCGCGTCGAGGCTCTTCACCACGACCCCCTCGTGGCCTCCGGCGAGCGCGGCCTCGAGGAAGGTCTGAGCCTCCGCCGCATCGTCGGTGACCAGGCGGGGAGTCCGGTGTGCCGCGGGGACCAGGGTCTCGAGGGCGGACGCACGCTCGTGGCCGGGCGCGTCCAGGAGGTCGCGTCCGTCGAGGTGCAGCACGTCGAAGAAGTACGGCGTGATGACCGCGCCGCTGCGGCTCGCGGTGCGCGAGGCCGTCTCCTGGAAGGGCCGGGGTCGCCCGTCGGGGCCGACGGCGAGCGCCTCCCCGTCGAGGACGAGCCGGTGCGCGGGCAGGGCCCGGACCACGTCGACAACCTCGGGAAGCCGGGCGGTGATGTCCTCCAGGGTCCGGGTGGCGATGCGGATGTCGTCGCCGTCGCGGTGGACCTGGATCCGGATGCCGTCGAGCTTGGTCTCCACGGCCACGCGGGGCTCCTCGCCCGCGCCGGCGGCCTTGATCAGGGCAGCGACGAGGTCGGGCGCGCTGGAGGCGAGCATCGGGTGGACGGGGCGGCCGACCTCGAGGCCGAAGGCGGCCAGGGCGCCCCCGGTCAGTGCAGCGACGGCCACCGGCGTCGTCGCGCCGGCGAGCATCACCGCCCGACGCACGACGGCCACCGGCACACCGGCGGCGGCCGCGACCGCCTCCTGGACGAGCGCGTCGAGGGCGCCCTGACGGACCTCCCCGGTGACCACCCCACGCAGCCACACCTGCTCGGCCGCCGTCGCGCGGGTGAAGAGCCGCGTCACCGCCTCCGCACGCAGCGCCTGGGAGCCCGGGCCGGCCAGCGCCGCGATCGTCTCGAAGTCGTCGTGGACCTCGCCCACCGTCAGCGTCGGCTCCGCGGCGGGCTCGGGCAGCTCGGTCAGGCTGCGCCAGCCCAGGCCGGTGCGCCGCTGGCGCAGGGACCCGGAGAGGTAGGACGTGACGGTCTCGATCTCGTCGGGACCCGCGGTGCGCAGCGCCTCGGCCAGCGCCGCCACCTTGGCCTTGCGCGAGCGGGTGGCCGCGACCGCACCCGAGGCGAGGACGACGTCGTGGAGCAGCATCTCCCCATCATGCCGGGGGCGCCGAGGAGCAGGGGTCAGGCGCGGTGCGTGGCGAACGGGCGGACCCAGGACAGGTGTCCCTCGTCCAGTGCTGCGTGCGCGTCGCAGCTCTCGGCCGCCTCGAGGTCGTTGGTGGCGAAGAGCACCGTGGCGCCGCGGTCGGCCTCGCGGCGCAGCAGATCGAGCACCAAGGTGCGGTTGACCGGGTCGAGCTCGCTGGTGACCTCGTCGGCGAGCAGCACCCGGGCGCGCTGCGCGAGACCGCGCGCGATCGCCACCCGCTGTTGCTGGCCGCCGGACAGCTCCTCGACGAGGTGGTTGCCGCTCTCCGCCATCCCCACCGCTGCCAGTGCGTCCTGGGCGCGCTCGCGCAGGAGGCTCCCGCGCTTGCTGCGGCCTCCGCGTCCTGAGTCGGGGGCCGGCAGCGGGACGAGCACGTTCTCCAGCGCGGTCAGGATCCGGGCCAGGCCGTTGCCCTGCGGCACGAGCACCACCCCGGCGTCCAGGGAGGCGTGGTGGTCGGGCAGGGCGAGCCCGTCGAGGGCGACCTCGCCGGCAGCGGGACGCACCGCCCCGGCGACCGCCCACAGCAGCGAGGTCTTCCCGGCGCCGGACGGGCCGGTGACGGCCAGCAGGGAGCCGGCCGGGACGACCAGGGAGGTGGCGTGGACGGCGACCACGTCGTCGTAGCGCACCTCGACGCCGCGCAGCTCCAGACTCATCGCTCGTCCTCCTCGACGCGGGTCAGCATCAGACCGTCGGGGGTCTCGGTGACCCGCAGCAGTGTGCCGGGCGGCACCGACTCGAGGACGTCGGGTGGCAGCGGCAGCGACCCGTCGGCGGTGACGACGGCGAACTCCTCGCCCGCGCGCCCCTCCGCGCCGATCCGGCCGGCCCGGATCGTGACCGTGCGCGGCAGCCGGGCCGCGACCACCGGGTCGTGGGTCACGAGCAGCACGGTGGTGCCGAGCTCCTGGTTGATGCGGGCGAGCGCAGCCAGCACCCGGTCGCGCGCCGCATGGTCGAGCTGGCTGGTGGGCTCGTCGGCCAGGACCAGCCCCGGCCGATGGGCGATCGCCGTGGCCAGCGCCAGCAGCTGGAGCTGGCCCGGGGTGAGGGAGGGCAGCCGCCGGTCCCCGTCGACCTCGAGCCCGACCATCCCCAGGGCGTCCGTGGGGTCGAGGAGGTCGGCGGCGCTGCGCCCGGCCCGGCGCGCCGCGGTCTGGGCGTGGCGGACGTTCTCGGCGCAGCTCAGATAGGGCACCAGGTTGGTCCCCGCCCCCTGCAGCACGATGCCGAGCCGGGTGGCGCGCAGCTCGTCGAGCTCGGCGGGGCTCATCGTCGCCAGGTTGTGGCCGCCGACCAGCAGCCTCCCGGCGCTGGGGCGCAGCAGTCCGGCGCACACCTGCAGCAGGGTCGACTTGCCCGACCCCGACGGTCCGAGCAGGCCCACGGTCTCCCCGGGGGCGATGGACAGGCTGACGCCGGACAGTGCCGCCACGTCGTGACCCTCGGTGCGATAGATCTGCACCAGCCCGACGGTGACGATGCCCAATCCCCGGGGGCCCAACCCCTGGGGGCCCGATCCCTGCTGCTTGCTCACGGCGCCGCCTCCCGGACCCGCTCGAGGGTGCTGCGCCCGACCAGCCACCGCCCGCCCGCGACGGCCGTCGCGGCGAGCGCCCCCAGCAGCAGGGCCAGCACCACGAGGAGCACCCCGGGAGCCAACGACAGGTCCGTCGGGATCGCCGACTCGGGGGTGGTGAAGAGCGGCGTGCGCTCGATCGCGAGGAGGAAGCCCACCCCGCCGCACAGGGCGCCCACCAGCACCGTGCTCGCCACCAGGACGAGGTGGGACCCGTGGGTGGCACGCAGCAGCACCTCACGACGTACCCCCACCATCCGCAGGGCGGCGAGGTCCCGGGTGCGCTGGCGCCAGCCGGAGGCGACCGCCAGCACCAGTCCGAGTACGGCGAGCAGCGCCGCCAGCGTCGCGGCGACCGGATGGACGCGGGCCGTCAGCGACTCGGCGGAGTCGGCGTAGCGCTCGGTGCGGTCGGCGAGCGTCTCCACCTCGGTGACCTCGATGCCCGCGTCGGCGAGCGCGCGGTCGAGCACAGTGCGGGCGGAGCCGGTGGCGGAGTACCACACCTGCACCTCGGTGCTGCCCCGCGTGAGGGTCTCTCCTCGCCGCAGGAGCAGCTCGAGGTCGGCGACGCCGACGTTGCGAAGCACCCGGGGCACGGCCGCCTCGGTGGTGGCGACGATGGTGAGGGGCACCGGCTCGCCCGCGGGCGTGGACACCGTGGCGCCGGCGTACTCGGCGCTGGGGGCGTGCTCCTCGGCCAGCAGCACGGGCAGGCTGACGGGCAGGAGGGCGTGCTGGACGGCGATCTCGGAGCCGCCGGTGTCGAAGTCCGCGCTCCACGTCCCTGCGCCGAAGGTGGAGGCGGTGCCGTCCGCGGCGGCTGCGGTGGGCTCCCAGTGCTCTGCTGCGCCCAGCTCCACCGGCTCCGGCTGCCCGGCCGTGCCGGACGCGAGGTCGGTGAGCTCGACGCGCCCGGCGGCCGGGCCGTCGGGGTCGAGCCCGAGCCGCAGCAGCCGGCACCCGTCCCCGCAGCGGATGCGGGTGCGGAGGGTGACCGCGCGGGCGGCGACCAGATCCGTGGTGCCGAGCCGGGCGACGAGGCGGTCACCGCCGGCGGTGAGGTAGTCGGCGGTGACCTCGAGGAGGGCGGCGCTGGTGCCGACGTCGCTCGTGGTCAGCCGGTGCGGCTGCACCGTCACCGAGAGCGTGTCCCCCTGGAGGGGGACGGGCTCCACCGACGGCGCGCCGATCGACCCCCAGCCCCGGGCGTCGGTGGCCTCGCCTGCCCCGAACGCGATCCGGGGGAAGGCATCGGGCTCGACGTACATGGCGCCCAGTGCCGTGGGGTCGGTGCGCCGGGTGACGACCACCGCGGTGGCGAGCTCGCGATCGGGGTCCACCTCGTCGAGGGCCCGGACCAGTGCCGAGGGGGCGGCGGTCGTGCTGGCGACCGCCGCGGCGCCCGCCTCGACCTCGGCGCGGTGCTGGCGGTTGCGCTCGCCGACGCTCGCCATCTGCGCGCTGAACACCGCGAACGCCGAGGCCAGGCACAGCACCGTCACCAGGACCCGGAGACCCCGGCTGAGGGCGAGCAGCACCGATCCCAGCGCGGTGGTGGTGCGTCCCCGCTCGAGTGCGCGGCGTGACGACCGGGCGGCGAGCGTGGTCAGGGCGCGGACCAGCAGCACGCTGGCGCCCACGGCCAGCAGCGAGGGGGCGAGCAGCACCAGAGCCGAGTCGTCGGGGGACTGCAGCCCGACCAGCAGGCCGGCCGCGGCCAGGGTCACCAGGGCGGTGTCGAGCAGGACCCGCGAGGAGGTGGGTGCGCTGGCACGGGGGCCGGTGGAGCGGAGCAGTGCGGACACCGGCTCCTGCACCACAGGCCCGGCCATCAGGGCCATCAGCGCGACGGCCGCGACCGCCGTGGCGGCAAGCGCTGCCGCCGCGGACCAGGGGGGCGCGAGGGCGGGGGAGCCCGGCAGCCAGGCGGCTCGGACGCCCACGACGCCCAGCGTGCCGAGCAGTCCGCCGACGGCGGTGCCGGCGGCGACGACCACGGCCCACTCCCCGGTCAGCCCGCGGCGGAGCCGGCGCGCCGCCTGCCCGCGCAGTCGCCCCAGTCCGATCTCGGGGCGGCGCTGGGCCAGCGCGAGGCTGACCAGCATGGCCAGCACCACGAGCGCCAGCACGCCGAGCTGGGCGAGCACCAGCGTCATCGTGGTCGAGGACACCTCGCGGGAGCGACCCAGACGCTCGAAGGTGGCATCCATGTCGGTGGCCACGTCGACCTGGGCGGCCGCGGCCGAGGTGCGCAGAGCGGCGAGATCCTCGCGCAGCAGCGCGACGTCGTCGGTGTCGACGCCGCCGGGGACCACACGGACCTCGAGCTGGTCGTTGAAGGGACGCTGCGTGCCGGTCTCGAAGGCCTCGCGCGCCACCACGAACAGGTCCGAGGTGGGGAAGTCGAGGTCACGCCAGCCGGAGCGCTCCGTGGGGATGACGCCGAACCAGTACGGCGCGCCCGGCTCGGGCACGTCGTACACGCCGACGATCTCGAAGATGACCGCCTCGGTGAGCGAGCCGGTCTCGCCGACGAGGTCGCCGACACCGACGTCGTAGCGCTCGGCGTCGAAGGCGGAGACCGCGACCTCGACGCGTGTGCTGTCCTCGGGGGTCGCGGCCGAGCTCTCGGGACAGCGCCCGGCGGTGAGACGGATGTGGTCGCAGATGCCCTCGCGCCAGGTCAGTCCGCCCTCCACCGGCTGGGTCGTGCCCTCATCGACCCACTTCACGCTCGTGTGCCGGCTCGCGACCGGTGCCTCGAAGAGGTGGCTAGACGTCGCGGGGAGCAGCTGCGCCAGGTCGGGGACCGTCGCGCTGGCCAGCCGGACGGTCGTGCCGGGCTCGTCGAGGGCGAACGCCTGCGTGGTCACGGTGCGGTCGACCAGCTGGGTGTACCAGGGGCCGAACACGGCCGCTGCGGCCAGCAGCGCCGTGAGGACGAACGCGACCAGGGTCTGGCCCTTGCGGTGGGCGAGTGAGGCCATCCAGCGAGGGGCGCGCCTGCCCTCGCGCCGCCTGCTCGTCACCGGGTCAGTGTAGGGACGGCGAGGGCCGGTGGTGGAGGGGTTGCGCTCACGTGACCTGGGTCTCATAGTTGGACACGTGTCCAGTCACCTGTCCAGCGCGCCGCGTCAGGGCCTCAACGCCCGGCAGACCGAGACGGTCGAGAAGCTCCTGTCGGCCGCTGACGAGGAGCTGCGCGTCGTCGGCCACGAGGCCCTGACGATCCGCACCACCGCGCAGCGGGCCGGGGTCTCGCCGGCGACCGCCTACACCTACTTCGGCTCCAAGAGCCACCTCTTCGCCGAGCTCTTCTGGCGGCGGCTGGTGACCGAGCCGGTCCCAGGGCCAGCGGGCGAGGCCGTGGTGGCCCGACTCAAGCAGGTCACCCGCGGCATGGCCGCCTTCCTCTCCGGAGCCCCGGAGCTGGCCGCCGCGGTCACCCCGGCCCTGCTCGGCAGCGACCCGGACGTCGGGCGGCTGCGGCTGCGGATCGGTGAGGAGTTCGTGCGCCGCTTCCGCGTGGCGATCGGCGACCCCGCCGACCCGCGGGTGCTGGAGGCGCTGTCGCTGGCCTTCTCCGGCGCCATGCTCCAGGCCGGGATGGGGCTGATGACCTACGCCGACATGGGCGAGCGACTGGACAGCGTCGTCGACGTGATCATGGAAGGACACGCGTGAGCACCACCGTTGATAGCCCGCAGATCGAGTTCGACCCCTACGACTACGCGTTCCAGGAGGACCCCTACCCGGTCTACGCCCGGCTGCGCGACGAGGACCCGCTGCACCACAACACCCGACACGACTTCTGGGTGCTCTCGCGGCACGCGGACATCCAGCACGCGGTCCGCACCGAGGGCGTCTACTCCAACGCGATGGGTGTCTCCCTCGACGCCAGCGCCTGGGGCCCGCACGCCCACCGGGTGATGTCGTTCCTCGCGATGGATCCGCCCCGGCAGACGCGGCTGCGCTCGCTGGTCTCCAAGGGGTTCACGCCGCGCCGGGTGCGCGAGCTCGAGCCAAGCATCCAGGCGATCGCCGACCGCTACCTCGACCGAGCTCTAGATGGGGCCCTCGAGGACTCCTCGTTCGACTGGATCGCGGACTTCGCCGGCAAGCTCCCGATGGACGTCATCTCCGAGATGATGGGCGTCCCCGAGCCCGACCGCGACGAGATCCGCCGGCTCGCCGACCTCGTCGTGCACCGCGAGGAGGGTGTGTACGACGTGCCTCAGGCCGGCATGGACGCCTCGCTGGTGCTCGTCGGCTACTACGCCGAGATGCTGGCCGAGCGCCGCCGGACGCCCACCGACGACCTCACCAGTGCGCTGCTCGCCGCCGAGATCGACGGCGACCGGCTCACCGACGAGGAGATCATCGCGTTCCTCTTCCTGATGGTCGTCGCGGGCAACGAGACCACCACCAAGCTGCTCGGCAACGCACTGGCCCACCTGAGCAGCCACCGTGACCAGCACGACGCGGTCTTCGCGCACGGCGCGGACCTGGTCGACCCGTGGATCGAGGAGACGCTGCGCTTCGACACCTCCAGCCAGATGGTGGCCCGCCACCTCCTCGAGGACGTCGAGCTGCACGGACGGGTCGCGCCGAAGGGCGCCAAGCTGCTGCTGGCACTCGGCTCGGCCAACCGCGACGACCGCGTCTTCAGCCGGGCCGACGAGTTCGACATCCACCGCGACAAGGCCGAGGTCGCCCAGCTGCTGAGCTTCGGCGGCGGGCGGCACTTCTGCCTGGGCGCCAACCTGGCCCGGCTCGAGGCCCAGGTGGCCCTGCGCGAGCTGGTCCGTCGCGTGTCCTCGGTCGAGGTCGACCACGCCCGGTCCGTGCGGGTGCACTCCACCAACGTCCGCGGCTTCGCGGCGATGCCGGTGACCGTGGAGGTGCGGCGATGAGCAGACCCGACAAGTACGCCCGCCCCGAGCGTCGTCCCGCCGTCGTCACCGGCGCCTCCTCGGGCATCGGCGCGGCCACCGCCGTCGCGCTGGCCCGGGCCGGCCACCCGGTGGCCCTGGGCGCTCGTCGTACCGACAGGTGCGAGGAGCTCGCCGCGAGCATCCGCGCCGACGGGGGACAGGCGGTCGTCGCCCGGCTCGACCTCACCGACTCCGACTCGGTGACCGACTTCGCCAAGCGCGTGGGTGAGGAGCTCGGCGACATCGAGACCGTGGTCTCCAACGCGGGCGCGGTCGCGCCGGGCACCGTGCACGAGGTCGACTCCGAGCGCTTCGCCCGCGAGCTCGACCTCAACATCGTCGGCGCCCACCGGCTGGTGCGGGCCTTCGTGCCCGGCATGGTCGAGCGGCGCCGCGGGGACGTCGTCTTCGTCTCCTCCGACGTCGCCGTGCGGGCCCGGCCGTTCATGGCCGCCTACACCGCGAGCAAGTGGGGTCTCGAGGGGATGGCCACCGCGATGCAGATGGAGCTCGAGGGCACCGGCGTGCGCGCCTCGATCGTGCGCCCGGGCCCGACCTGGAGCGAGATGGGCAGCGACTGGGACGAGGAGCTGACGGGTCACGTCCTCGAGCAGTGGGTGCGCTTCGGCCTCGCCCGGCACGGCCACTTCATGAAGCCCCAGGCGATCGCCGACGCGATCGCCACCATCGTCGCCGCCCCCCGCGGCGTGCACCTGAACCTCATCGAAGTCTCGCCCGAAGCTCCTGTGGAGGACCGCTCATGACCGACCTCTCGACCAACCCCGAAGCGGGCCCAGCACCTGGTCTCGGGGCCATCCCCGAGGTGTCGTACGCCGTCCCCGACGACGGCTACGGGCACCTCGCCGAGCTGCGCACCGACCCGATCGGGCTGCTCTACCGCATCCGCGAGGAGTGCGGCGACATCGGCCGGTTCCGGCTGGCCGAGCGCGACGTGGTGATGGTGTCGGGGGCCGAGCCCAACGAGGCGTTCTTCCGGGCGCCGGACTCCACGCTCGACCAGGCGGCGGCCTACCCGTTCATGACGCCGATCTTCGGCAAGGGCGTGGTCTTCGACGCCAGCCCCGAGGAGCGTCAGCAGATGCTGAAGAACCAGGCGCTGCGCGGCGACATGATGCGCGGCCACGCCGCCACGATCGAGAACGAGATCCGCCGGATGGTCGCCTCGTGGGGCGACGAGGGCGAGATCGACCTGCTCGACTGGTTCGCCGAGCTGACGATCTACACCACCTCCGCGTGCCTGATCGGCAAGCCCTTCCGTGAGGAGCTCGACTCCTCCTTCGCCGAGCACTACCACCACCTGGAGAAGGGCACCGACGCGATGGCCTACGTCGACGCCTACGCCGACCTCGACTCGTTCCGCGAACGCGACGCCGCGCGGATCAAGCTGGTCGAGCTGGTCCAGGCGATCATCGACAAGCGGCTGGCGCGCGGCAAGGTCGCCCGCGAGGACCGCGACCTGCTCGACGTGCTGATCTCGATCCGGGGCGAGGACGGCACGCCGACCTACAGCGCCGACGTCATCACCGGCATGTTCATCTCGATGATGTTCGCGGGCCACCACACCTCGTCGGGCACCGCCGCGTGGGCGCTGATCGAGCTGATGCGCCACCCCGAGGCGATGCAGGAGGTGGTCACCGAGCTCGACGACCTCTACGCCGACGGCTCCGAGGTCTCCTTCCAGGCGCTGCGCTCGATCCCGCGCCTGGAGGCGGTGCTCAAGGAGACCCTGCGCCTGCACCCGCCGCTGATCGTGCTGCTGCGCATCGTGCAGGAGGAGTTCGAGATCGGCGGCCACGTGCTGCCGCCGGGCACGATGATCGGCGCCAGCCCCAAGGTGTCCAACCGGATCCCCGAGGACTTCCCGGAGCCGGAGTCCTTCGACCCCGGCCGCTACATCGACCCGCGTCAGGAGGACCTGGTCAACCGGTGGACCTGGATCCCGTTCGGCGCCGGCAAGCACCGCTGCGTCGGGTCGGCGTTCGCGATGATGCAGCTCAAGGCGATCTTCTCGGTGATCCTGCGCGACTACGAGTTCGAGATGGCCCAGCCGTCGGAGTCCTACCGCGACGACGTCTCCAAGATGGTGATCCAGCTCCAGCAGCCCTGCCGGGTGACCTACCGCCGGCGCGCGGGACGCTGAGGGCCGCCCGGTGTTGGTCAAGGCCGATCTCGGCCTCTGCCAGGCCCACCAGATGTGCCAGGGCGAGGCCCCGGACGTCTTCGGCTTCGACGAGGCCGCCGACGTCGTGACCGTGCTCCAGGAGCACCCCGACGAGTCCCAGCGCCCGGCCGTCCAGGCCGCGGTGAAGTACTGCCCCGCGATGGCGCTCGCCGTCGTCGACGACTGAGGAGAGACATGACGCAGAGCAACGGTTCCTTCACCCGCGCGGAGCTCGAGGAGTTCTGGGGACGCTGGCAGGAGGCCAACCGCGAGGCGGAGCGGGCCAAGGACTGGGGCCCGCTCGCCGACTACTACGCCGAGGACGCGACGTACGGCTGGATGTACACCCCCGACGAGCACTTCATGGCGGTCGGGCGCGAGCAGATCCGCGCGTGGGCGCTGGGCACCGAGATGGCCGGCCTCGACGGCTGGCACTACGACTACATGGCCAACGTGATGGACGAGGTCAACGGCATGGTCGTCGGCTTCTGGAAGCAGAAGGCCGGCATCCTCGACGACTCCGGCAAGGAGTACGAGATCATGGGGATCGGCGGCAGCTGGTTCGGCATCGGCCGCGGCGAGGACGGGCTGCACCTGGCCTGGCAGCGTGACTGGTTCGACCTCGGCTCCACGGCCCACACGTTCCTCTCGCTCGCGGGCTCCGGGAAGGCGCCGCAGGGGCTGCTCGACCGGATGCACCTCAACGGCAAGGAGCAGCCGGGGCACTACCCGCTCGCCGACCTGCCCTCCACGGTCTGGCCGCCGCCCGTCGAGGCGGGGCAGTTCGTCACCCAGGACCAGGCCTGATGGGCGACCACGACGGCTCTCCGGCCGCGCTGGCGGCGCCGCCCGCCCAGCAGCTGGTCGACGGCAAGCTGGTGCCGGCCTCGGACGGCGCGACGTACCCGATCCTGAACCCGGCGACGGGCGAGGTCATCGGCCACGCGCCGGACGGCACCGCCGAGGACGTCGACGCGGCCATCGCCGCCGCCCGCCGGGCCTTCGACGAGACGACCTGGTCGACCGACGTGGAGCTGCGGGTGCGGTGCCTGCGCCAGCTGCACGCCGCGCTGTTGGACGACGCCGAGGCGTTCCGGGCGCTGACCACCGCCGAGGTGGGGATGCCCGGCTTCATGATGGGCGCGGCCGGCTTCGACGTCCCCGTCGAGGGGCTGAAGTGGGTCACCGACCTCGCCGAGACCTATGCCTGGGAGACCGACCTCGGCGTCGCCGCGCCGATGGGCATCCGCTCGCGCCGCACCGTACGGCGTGAGGCGGTCGGCGTGGTCGCCGCGATCTCGCCGTGGAACGTCCCGACCCAGATCAACCTCGCCAAGGTCGGCCCGGCGCTGGCCGCAGGCTGCACCGTCGTGCTCAAGCCGGCGCCCGACACTCCGTGGGTGGCCGCCGAGCTGGGGCGACTGGTGGCCGAGCACACCGACATCCCCGCGGGCGTCTTCAACGTGGTCACGCCGAGCTCCAACGAGGTCGCCTCGGTGCTGGCCACCGACCCGCGCGTCGACATGGTCTCGTTCACCGGCTCCACCGCGACCGGTCGCGCGATCATGGCCGCAGCCGCGCCCACGCTGAAGCGCGTCTTCCTCGAGCTCGGTGGCAAGTCGGCCGCGATCGCGCTCGACGACGCCGACGTCGCCGCGGTCGCCGGCGCCACCGCTTTCACCGCCTGCATCCACGCCGGCCAGGGGTGTGCGATCACCACCCGGCTGGTCGTCCCGCGCGACCGCTATGACGAGGCGGTCCAGGTCGCCGCCGACACGATGGCCTCGATCGGGGTCAAGGACCCGGCCGACCCGGGTGCGATCTGCGGCCCGGTGATCTCCGAGGTCCAGCGCGACCGCGTCGCGTCGTACCTGCGGCTGGCGCAGGAGGAGGGCGGCACCTTCGCCACCGGCGGGCAGGTCCTGGACCGGCCCGGCTTCTGGGTCGAGCCCACGGTCGTGGCCGGCCTCGACAACACCTCGCGGCTCGCGCAGGAGGAGATCTTCGGGCCGGTGCTCGTGGTGATCCCCCACGACGGGGACGACGACGCCGTCCGGATCGCCAACGAGTCGGACTACGGGCTGTCGGGGTCGGTCGACTCCGGCTCGCTGGAGCGGGCGATGGCGGTCGCCGCCCGGATCCGCACCGGCACCCTCGCGGTCAACGGGGGTGTCTGGTTCAGCCCCGACGCGCCGTTCGGCGGCTACAAGCAGTCCGGGCTGGGCCGCGAGATGGGGGTGGCGGGGCTCGAGGAGTACCTCGAGACCAAGACCATCGCTGCGCCCGCCTGAGCACCCTTCTTGGCCCCACTGACAACCCCTGACCCCTCCACGAAGAAGGAGCACCACATGCGTCTGCAGGACAAGGTCGTCGTCGTCACCGGCGCGGCCCAGGGGATCGGCGAGGCCTACGCCCGCGCGATCGCCGCGGAGGGCGCGGCCGTCGTGGTCGCCGACCTCAACGAGGAGTCCGGCGCCAAGGTCGCGGCCGCCATCAACGAGACCGGAGGACGCGCGATCTTCGTGCGCACCGACGTCGCCTCGCACGTGTCCGCCGAGGCGATGGCGGCCCGCACGGTGGAGGAGCTCGGGGGCATCGACGGGCTCGTCAACAACGCGGCGATCTACGGTGACATGCAGTTCGACCTGCTGATCAGCGTCGACTGGGACTACTACCGCAGGTTCATGAGCGTCAACATGGACGGCGCGCTCGTGATGACCAGGGCGGTCTACCCGCACATGCAGGCCCGCGGCGGCGGCTCGATCGTCAACCAGAGCTCGACGGCCGCCTACCTCTACTCCGGCTTCTACGGCCTGGCCAAGGTCGGGATCAACGGCCTCACCCAGCAGCTGGCCCACGAGGTCGGCGGGATGGGCATCCGGGTCAACGCGATCGCGCCCGGGCCGACCGACACCGAGGCGACCCGCACCCAGGCCGGCGGGGCCACCAAGGAGCTGGTGAAGTCGCTCGCGATCAAGCGGATGGGCCAGCCCCAGGACATGGTCGGCGCCTGCGTGTTCCTGCTCTCCGACGAGGCCGCCTGGGTGACCGCCCAGATCCTCGCCGTCGACGGTGGCCAGGTGTTCCGCTCGTGACCGGACCTTCCACCGGCTCTCCCGGCGCCGGGGCCGTGGGCTTCGTCGGCCTGGGCAACATCGGCAAGCCGATGGCGCTGCGGCTGGCGGACTGGCCCTCCGGGCTCTGGGTGTACGACGTGGCGCCCGAGCCGCTCGCCGAGCTGGAGCGGGCGGGCGCCCGGGTGGCCGCGAGCGTGGCGGAGCTGGCGGCCCACGTGGACCTGGTCTGCGTGATGGTCCGCGACGACGACCAGGTCCGCGACGTGCTCGGGGAGGTGCTGGGGGCCGCCCGCGAGGGACTGACGGTCGCGATCCACTCGACCGTGGCGCCGGAGACGCCCGGGCAGCTGGCCGAGGAGGCCGCGCGCCACGGCGTACGCGTGGTCGACGCGCCGGTCAGCGGCGGCGCCATGGGCGCCTCCGCGGGCACGCTCGCCCTGCTGGTCGGAGGCGACGACGAGGCCTACGCGGCCTGTGCCGCCCCCTTCGCCCGGCTGGGCTCCAAGGTCGTCCACGCCGGCCCGGTCGGCGCCGGCACCCGGATGAAGCTGGCTCGCAACCTGATGCACTTCGTCGCCTTCACCGCCGCGACCGAGGCCCAGCGTCTCGCCGAGGCTGCCGGACTCGACCTGGTGGCGCTCGGCGACGTGGTCCGCCACACCGACGCGGTCACCGGCGGCCCCGGCGCGATCATGCACCGCGCCACCGCGGCCCCGCTGGAGCCCGAGGACTTCTGGACCGGCGTGTTCGGCCACGTGCGCGACCTGGGGGAGAAGGACCTCCGCCTCGCCACCGGGCTGGCCGACGAGCTGGGAGTCGAGGTGCCCCTGGCCCGGCTGGCCCTCGACCGACTGGGAACCGGCCTCGGCCTGCCGCCCCGCGACACCACGAGCCAGGATCACCCAGCCAAGGAGAACGCATGAGTGACAAGTTCGCCGACCTCCCCGAGCAGCGCCGTCGCGGCCTGGAGAAGATGGAGCAGGTCTACGGCTTCGACATGAGCGACGGTGCCGGCGACTTCTTCGCCTACACCGCCGACCACCTCTTCGCCGACATCTGGAACCGGCCGGGCCTCAGTGACCGTGATCGCCGGCTGTTGCTCATCGGGCTGCTCGCCGGGACCGGCGGCGCGGACGTGCTGGGCATCCAGCTGCCGGCGGCCTACGCCAACGGTGAGCTCGACGAGGACGCGCTGCGCGAGATCGTGGTGTTCCTGTGCCACTACGCCGGCTGGCCGGTGGGGGCGCGGATCAACTCCATCGTCGAGGACACCATCCGCAAGGGCCGCTGAGGTGCGCGCCGCCGTGCTCGAGGGTGGGCACTTCGTCGTCCGGGAGGTGCCGGATCCCAGCCCGGGGCCGGGTCAGCTCCTGCTCCGCGTGGCCGCGTGCGGGATCTGCGGCTCGGATCTCAAGGCCGCGGCCTATCTGCCGGACGGGACGGTGATGGGCCACGAGTTCGCCGGCGAGCTGGTCGCGGTCGGCGATGACGTCGTGGGGGACTGGACCGTTGGCTCCTCGGTCGTGGCGATGCCGGTCATCGGCTGCGGCGCCTGCGCGGACTGCGCGCTGGGCGACGTCGCCCGTTGCACGACGGGCCAGCACCTCGGCGTCGGCGGCGGCCCCGGCGCGTTCGCGGAGTACGTCGTGGTGGGCGCGCGCGAGAGCGTCGTCCTGGGGGCCGGCGTCCCGCTGGAGACCGGCGCCCTCGTCGAGCCGCTGGCCGTCGGCCTGCATGCGGTGCAGCGTGCCCGGATCGTGCCCGGTGACCGGGTGCTGGTCATCGGGGCGGGCCCGGTCGGCCTGGCCGTCCTGCTGTGGGCGAGCCGTCAGGGCGTCGGCGAGCTGGTGGCCTCCGACCCGGTGGCGAGCCGACGCGAGGCGGCGGGGGCGTTCGGGGCGACGAGCGTCGTCGACCCCACCACCGAGGAGCTCGGCGGCCCGTTCGACGTCGTGGTCGAGTGCGTCGGCGCCCGGGGGATGGTGGGCACGGCCCTCGACCTCGTGGCGCCGCGCGGACGGATCGTGATCGCGGGGGTGTGCGTCGAGGAGGACCCCTTCATGCCCGTCGTCGGCGTGATGAAGGAGGTCGACATGGCGTTCGTCTCCTACTACACCCGCCAGGAGTTCACCCTCGCGGCGATGCTGCTCGGCAGCGGGCGTCTCGAGGCGGCCTCGATGGTGACGGGCCGGGTCGGGCTCGGCGACCTCGACGCGGCTGTGGCCGAGCTGTCCTCAGCCAGCCAGCAGCGTAAGGTGCTGGTCGTTCCCTGACCCGGCTGCTCACGACCCGGCTGCTCAAGAACCGGGGGGAAGCGACGCGAAGTCGGGCTCGCGACCCTCGGCGAACGCGCTCAGCGCCTCCAGGTTGGCCGGCCCGCCCATCAGCTCGGCGAAGGCGGCGTTCTCCCGGTCGCGGGCGGCCCGGACCTGGGCGCGGTGCGGCTCGGTCATCGTGTGCTTGACCGCGCGCAGGGACGAGATCGGCCGGGCGGCGAGCAGCTCGGCGTGACGCCGCGCCTCGGAGAGCAGGTGGTCGGGCTCGCAGACGCGCCAGACCAAGCCCATCTCCAGCGCCTGGGCGGCGTCGACCCACTCGGCGGAGAGCAGCATCCAGGCGGCGTTCTGCCGGCCGACCAGCTGGGGGAAGAGGTACGACGACGCCGCCTCGGGCGCGACGCCCAGGCTCGTGAACGGGCACTTGAGCCGGGCCGTGCTCGACATGAAGGCGAGATCGGCGAAGCCGAGGATGGTCGCGCCGATGCCCAGCCCGACGCCGTTGACGGCGCACACGAGCGGCTTGGGGAAGTCGACCAGGGCATCGATCAGGCCGAGGAAGCCGTGCTTGCCGGGGACGAACGCAGGGTCGGTCGCGCGGGCGTGCATCTCGAGCAGGTCGGTGCCGGCGCTGAACGCGCGTCCGTTGCCGGTGAGCAGCACGACGGCGACCTCGAGGTCCGCGGCCGCCGCGATCAGCGCCTCGGCCGTCGCGTCGTAGAGCTCCTCGTTGAAGGCGTTGAGCGCGTCGGGGCGGTCGAGGGTCAGCGTGCGGACGCGGTGGTCGTCGACAATCTGCAGAGTCATGGGCGACAGGGTAGAACCTGTTTCAGTTTTCGGCGAGTGTCGGAGCCGTCCACTAGCGTCGGGGGCGTGGAGCTCGCCGGACCCGTCGCCGCCGCGCCGCACTCGCGGGTGTGGCGTCCCGGCCGACCCTGCCCGGTGGGGCGCATCCTGCGCACGCACCGCCGCGGCCCCGGCGACCCGACGTACCGCATCGACGACGGGGGCCGGCACTGGCGCGGGCTGGGCACGCCCGAGGGGCCGGCGACGCTGGTGCTGGGCGAGCGCGCCGCCGCGGGAGAGGTGCACGCCGGTGCCTGGGGGCCGGGAGCGGAGTGGGCGCTGGGGTCCGTCCCGGACCTGCTCGGCAGCTCCGACGACGTGAGCGGGTTCGATCCCCGGCATCCGGTGCTCCACGAGGTGTGGCGCCGGCACTCCGACTGGAGGCTGGGACGCACCGGCCTGGTGATGGAGGCCCTGGTGCCGGCCATTCTCGAGCAGAAGGTCACCGGACAGGAGGCGTTCAAGGGCTTCCGGCTGCTGGTGCACCGCTACGGCGAGCCCGCACCCGGTCCGGCGGCCGACCTGCGGCTGCGGGTGCAGCCGTCTGCAGACGTCCTGCGGTCGATCCCGTCGTGGGAGTGGCTGCGCCTGCACGTCGATCCCGCGCGCTCCCGGGCGGTCGTCACCGCCGCCCGGGTGGCCGAGTCGCTCGAGCGCCTGAGCACGGTCTCGGGTGACGAGGCCGACCGCCGGCTCCGCTCGCTGCCGGGCATCGGGGTGTGGACCAGTGCCGAGACCCGCTCACGGGCGCTGGGTGACGCGGACGCCGTGAGCTTCGGCGACTATCACGTCGCCAAGGACATCGGCTGGGCGCTGACCGGCGAGGAGGTGGACGACGACGGCCTCGCCGAGCTGCTCGAGCCCTGGCGCCCGCACCGTGGCCGGGTCCAGGCGCTGGTCGTGATGGCCGGGCTGCACCGACCCCGGCACGGGCCGAGGATGGCGCCGCGCACCCACCTGCCGCGCTGAGCCGGCGGGCCCGGATACCCCGGATGGGCGATGCCGTGACGCCGCCTGCCTGACTAGCGTGCTGCGATCCACCAGTCTTCGGGATCGAGGTAGGTCATGCTCACTCGTCGTCATTCCGCCCGGACACTGCTGTCGGCAACGGCCGTCGGCGCGCTCCTCGCCACCGGACCTGCGCCGGTCACCGGCGCGGAGGCCCCTCCGACACGCGAGTCCGCCCGGCCCCCGGCGCACCGGGTCGTGCTGGACGGTTTGGACAACCCGCGCCAGCTCAGCCTCACCCCCGACGGGAAGCGGATCGTGGTCGCCGAGGCCGGGCGTGGCTCGGCCGGACCGGCCGGCTGCACCGGCGAGGGCGAGGACGCCTTCTGCGTCGGGCGCACGGGCAAGGTGACGGTCTTCACCCCGGGCGGGAAGCGTCGGCACGTGATGAGGGGCCTGCTCTCGGGGACCGGCCCCGACGGCTCCTTCGCGGTCGGCTCCGACGGCGCCGGCAAGCGCCCCGGGGGTCCCTTCTACGCCATCATCACCGAGGCCCCACCCGAGCTGCCCTCCTCGGTGCCCGGGTGGCAGTCGGGCAAGCTGCTGGCCTCGAAGGCCGGCGGGGGAGCCCGGGTGGTCGCCGACATCGCACGCTTCGAGGAGCGGCGCGACCCCGACGGGGAGGGCGTGGAGAGCAACCCCTACTCGCTGCTCGCGCTCAAGGACCGCGTGCTCGTGGCCGACGCCGCGGGCGACTCGATCCTCCAGGTGCGCCGCGGTCGCGTGTCGCTGTGGGCGCTGATGCCGGAGTACGGCCCGCGCACCGACGCCGTACCGACCGTGCTGTCGCTGGGAGCGGACGGCCGGGTCTACGTCGGTGAGCTGCACTCGGAGCAGCCCGGCAAGGCCAAGGTGCACCGGTTCAGCAGAAGCGGCCGGCTGCTGCGCTCGTGGGGTGGCTTCACGACCGTGACCGGGGTCGACGTGGCAGCCGACGGGACGATGTACGTCTCGGAGCTGTTCGGCGGCGGCTGCGGGTTCGACCAGATCCCGACGTGCTTCCCGGGCCGCGTGGTCCGGGTGCGTCCCGGAGGTGCCCGCGCCGCACGCGACGTACCCTTCCCCGCCGGACTGACGCTGCGCAGGGGCGTCCCCTACGTGAGCGCGTTCTCCGTCTCCCCGGCCGCCGGCTTCGGCGGCAACCCGGAGTGGAGCGGACAGGTCTGGCGCCTGCGCCGCTGGTGAGCTGCGTCGCCGCGGCCTGCTGCGCCCGCCGCTCGGGACCTGGTCCTAGAGCAGCGGGCGCAGCGGCTGCAGCACGTGCTCGGTGAACTTGCGGTGGAAGTCGCGCGCCTCCCACTCGTCGGCGCGCAGCTCCAGGCTGTTGGACAGGTCGGTCTCGAAGATGCCCTCGAGGGTCCGGGCCATGCCCTCGTGGATGATCTCGACGTTGATCTCGTAGTTGCCCTGCAGGCTGAGCCGGTCGACGTTGGCGGTCCCGACGGTCGACCAGTTGCCGTCGATGGTCGAGGTCTTGGCGTGCACCATCGCGTCGCGGAAGCGGAAGATCCGGACCCCCGACTCGAGCAGCTGGGAGAAGTAGCCGCGTGAGATCCAGTCCGCGACGACGTGGTTGGACTTGAGCGGGATCAGCAGGCGTACGTCGACGCCGCGCCGGGCCGCGTCCTTGAGGGCGTCGACGAAGTCCTGGTCGGGGATGAAGTAGGCGTGCGTCATCCAGATGTTGCGGGTGGCGCGGTGGATCGCCTCGAGGTACATCGAGCGGATCGGGAACATCCACAGCCGTGGCACGTTGCGGTGGAAGCGGATCTGCGGCTCCCAGTGCGACGCCGTCTCGAGCAGCAGCGGGCGCTCGCTGGTGCGGAAGCGCTTGCGGCGGTGCAGGTTCCAGAAGTCCGCGAACGCTCGCTCCAGGTCCCAGACCCCCGGGCCGGTGATGCGCACGTGCGTGTCGCGCCACTCGGTGGCGTAGGCCGAGCCGACGTTGTAGCCGCCGACGAACCCGACCTCGCCGTCGACCACCAGGATCTTGCGGTGGTCGCGCCCGTAGTGGCGCAGGTTGTAGAAGCGCCAGCCGGCCGAGTAGGCGGGGTAGGGGAGCACCAGCATGTTGCTGGGGAAGCTCTTGAAGCGCGGCGACACCACCAGGTTCGCGAACGCGTCGTAGATGCAGTAGACCTCCACCCCGCGGTCCGCCGCTGCGGCCAGGGCGGCCTTGAAGCGCTCCCCGACCTCGTCGCCCTTCCAGATGTAGGTCTCGAAGAGGATCCGCTTCTGCGCGGACTCGATGGCGGCCAGCATGTCGTCGTACAGGTGCTGGCCGTAGGTGTACGTCGTGACCTCGCCGTCGCCGATCCGCACCGGCGCGGGGTCGGTGGTCGGGAACGGCTTGGGGCGCTTGCCCCGGCGACGGTAGGAGTCGACGAGGCTCATCGCGATGGCGATCAGGAACGGGACACCGACGACTGTGACCAGCGTCCGCCGGAGCACCGTCAGCCATGTGTCGGTGGAGAGGCGGGGGAGGCGGGGCACGGGGGTCAATGTATCCGGGACCGGGGGCTGCGTGGGCCCGTCGTCCCTCTCGCGTGTCCGGCAAGGGACTTCCGGATCTGGCGGAGGACCCGGTGAGGGGCTTGGCTGACAGGATGACGAGAGTCGGATGGATCGTGGGTCTGGTGGCCGTGCTGCTGCTGCTCAGCGGTTGCGCGGCCGAGGCGAACGAGGTGGCGGGGGGCTCGCAGGCTGCGGGCTTCTGGCCGGGTCTGTGGCACGGGGTGATCTCGCCGGTGACCCTGGTGATCTCGTGGTTCCGCGACGACGTCGGCATCTACGAGGTCGCCAACACCGGCGGTTGGTACGACACCGGGTTCATCCTCGGCGCCTCGATCGCGCTCGGCGGTGCGGGTGGCTCCGGAGCGGCGGGCTCGCGCCGGCGCTGCTGAGCAGCGCTGCTGAGCAGCGCTGCTGAGCAGCGCTGCTCAGCGGGGAGAGGACCAGTGTCGGTGACAGCCCGTAGGCTCGCAGCATGCGTCCAGTGACGGATCTCGAGCGCCGCGTGGCGCCGTTCCACGTGGTCTCCGACTACAGCCCCTCCGGCGATCAGCCTGCTGCCATCGCCGAGATCACCAAGCGGATCAACGGCGGCGTCGAGGACGTCGTTCTCCTCGGCGCGACGGGCACCGGCAAGACCGCCACGGTGGCCTGGGTCGCCGAGCAGGTCCAGCGTCCGCTGCTCGTCCTGCAGCCCAACAAGACGCTGGCCGCACAGTTCGCCAACGAGCTGCGCCAGCTCTTCCCGGACAACGCGGTCGAGTACTTCGTCAGCTACTACGACTACTACCAGCCCGAGGCCTACGTCCCGCAGACCGACACCTACATCGAGAAGGACTCCTCGATCAACGAGGAGGTCGAGCGGCTGCGCCACTCGGCGACCAACTCGCTGCTGACGCGTCGCGACGTGATTGTGGTGTCGACGGTGTCGTGCATCTACGGTCTCGGCACCCCGCAGGAGTACGTCGACCGGATGATCCGGCTCAAGGTGGGCCAGGAGCACGACCGCGACTCGATCCTGCGCCGCCTGGTCGAGATCCAGTACACCCGCAACGACATGGCGTTCACCCGCGGCACGTTCCGGGTGCGCGGCGACACGCTCGAGGTGTTCCCGGTCTACGAGGAGCACGCGGTGCGCATCGAGTTCTTCGGTGACGAGATCGAGCGGCTGATGACGCTGCACCCGCTCACCGGGGAGGTCGTCACCGAGGACCAGGAGCTCTACCTGTTCCCGGCCACCCACTACGTCGCCGGTCCCGAGCGGATGGAGCGGGCGATCAAGGGCATCGAGCTCGAGCTCGAGGACCAGCTCGCGGCGTTCGAGCGCCAGGGCAAGCTGCTCGAGGCGCAGCGCCTGCGGATGCGCACGACGTACGACATCGAGATGATGCGCCAGGTCGGCTCCTGCTCCGGCATCGAGAACTACTCGATGCACATGGACGGCCGGTCCCGCGGCTCGGCGCCGAACTGTCTGCTCGACTACTTCCCCGAGGACTTCATCACCGTCGTCGACGAGTCCCACGTGGCCGTCCCGCAGATCGGCGGGATGTACGAGGGCGACATGTCGCGCAAGCGCAACCTGGTCGACCACGGCTTCCGGCTGCCGAGCGCGATGGACAACCGGCCCCTGAAGTGGGAGGAGTTCCTCGAGCGGATCGGGCAGACCATCTATCTGTCGGCGACGCCGGGCAACTACGAGCTCGACAAGGTCGGCGGGGTCGCCAACACCGTGGAGCAGATCATCCGCCCCACCGGCCTGATCGACCCCGAGGTCATCATCAAGCCGACCAAGGGTCAGATCGACGACCTGATCCACGAGATCCGCACGCGCGCCGAGAAGCACGAGCGCGTCCTGGTCACGACGCTGACCAAGAAGATGTCCGAGGACCTCACCGACTACCTCCTCGACGCCGGGATCCGCACGCGCTACCTGCACTCCGAGGTCGACACCCTCAAGCGGATCGAGCTGCTGCGCGACCTGCGGCTGGGCCAGTACGACGTGCTGGTCGGCATCAACCTGCTGCGCGAGGGCCTCGACCTGCCCGAGGTGTCCCTGGTCGCGATCCTCGACGCGGACAAGGAGGGCTTCCTGCGCTCGGACAAGTCGCTGATCCAGACCATCGGTCGTGCGGCGCGCAACGTGTCCGGTCAGGTGCACATGTATGCCGACAAGATCACGCCCTCGATGGAGTCGGCGATCGACGAGACCAACCGCCGCCGGGCCAAGCAGGTCGCCTACAACACGCTGCACGGGGTCGACCCGCAGCCGCTGCGCAAGAAGATCGCGGACATCACCGAGATGCTGGCGCGCGAGGACGAGAGCACCCGGGAGCTGCTCGAGACCTGGCAGCACGGTGACGGCGCCAAGGCCAAGAAGCAGCCGGTGCCGGCCCTCACCCGAGACGCAGCAGGCAAGCACGCGAAGGGGCTCGCGGGGATGCCGAGCGCCGAGCTCGCCCAGCTGGTCCAGGACCTCACCGACCAGATGAAGAACGCGGCAGCCGAGCTTCAGTTCGAGGTCGCGGCGCGGCTGCGCGACGAGATCTCCGAGCTCAAGAAGGAGCTTCGCCAGATGATGGAGGCGACGCGCTGAGGGCGTGATCGGCCCCGGCGATGATGTCGGGTCGGCGCACCAGCGTGCGCAGCAGGATCATGGCCGGGGCCAGGTAGATGACGCTGCAGATCACCGACGGCGCGAGGAACGCGAGCAGTGCGTGGCGACGGGCGGACTCGTACGCCGCGATCCCGTGCTCCTGGGGCGAGGCTGCCCAGCGCGCGGGGCACGCTTGAATCCTAGGTGCCGCGGGGGTTGTCCCGGACCCCGACCCGCGCGGTCGGCGATCCTTCCTAGGATGGGGCAGTGCCACACCCCCTCGACCCTCGCCCGCGCGGCGCCCTCGTTGTGTGGGGGGTGGCGATGCTGGTCTACCTGCTGGCGGTCTTCCACCGCTCGTCCCTTGCCGTGGCGGGCCTGGCGGCGACCGATCGGTTCGGGATCTCGGCCTCGCAGCTCGCGACGTTCACGATGCTGCAGCTGCTGGTCTATGCGCTGATGCAGATCCCGGTCGGCCTCGCCGTCGACCGGTTCGGCTCGCGCAGCGTGCTGCTGGCGGGGGTGCTGACGCTCTCGGTGGCGCAGACGGGCTTCGCCTTCGCTGACTCCTACGCTCTCGCGCTGCTGGCGCGGGTCTTCGTCGGGATGGGCGACGCGATGACGTTCATCTGCGTGCTGCGGCTGGTCAACACGTGGTTCCCCACCCGGCAGATCCCGTTGGTGTCGCAGCTGACCGGGACCCTGGGGCAGCTCGGCGCGGTCGGAGCCGCCGTCCCGATGACCTGGGCCCTGGGGGCCTTCGGCTGGACCCGCTCCTACCTCGCGACGGCGCTCCTCGGGCTGGTGCTCGCCGTCGCCCTGGTGGCGGTGGTGCACGACTCGCCGCGGGCGCGCAACCTGCGCGGGCCGACGTTCTCCTTCGCCGCGATCCGGCACAGCCTGGCGACGTCCTGGTCGCACCCGGGGACCCGGCTGGGCTTCTGGATGCACTTCTCGACGCAGTTCAGCGCGACCGTGCTGAGCCTGCTGTGGGGCTACCCGTTCTTCGTGCGCGGCGAGGGACGCACGCCGGGGGAGGCGGGCTTCCTGCTCACCCTGATCGTCGTGGCCGTGATGACCGCGGGCCCGATCCTGGGATGGCTGGTGGGCGCCTTCCCCTGGCACCGCTCGACGATGGTGCTCGGCATCGTGTCGTCCATCGTCGTCGTCTGGACGGCGGTGCTCGCCTGGCCGGGCGCCGCGCCGTTCGGGCTGCTGGTGCTGCTGGCCATCGTGGTCGGCGTCGGCGGACCCGCGTCGATGATCGGCTTCGACGTCGCCCGCACCGCCAACCCACCCGACCGGATGGCGAGCGCCAGCGGCATCGTCAACCAGGGTGGGTTCTACGCGAGCCTGACCCTGGTGGTCGCCATCGGCGTGATCCTCGACTGGCGCACCCCCGGCGCCAGCACGGCCTACACCCCCGAGGCGTTCCGCTGGGCGATGAGCGCCCAGTACGCCCTGTGGGCGCTCGGGCTGCTCCAGGTGTGGCGCTACCGCCGTCTGGCCCGGGCGCACACGCGCGCCCAGCCGTGAGCCGCCTGGCGCTCGCCGTACAGCCGCCGCGCGCCCGGCGCTCGCCGTACTGACCACACGAAACAATCACATCCCACGTGATTCTTCATGTGGGAAGTGACCGTTTCACGAGTTAACTCGTGAAACGGACAGGGAGCCGACCCCTCACTCCCGCGCGCCCACCCGGCACGTGAGCGTCCAGTGGTTGCAGGCCTCGACGCGCTCGTAGGTGAGGTCGTCGAGGGCGGCGACGGCGAGGGCGAGGCCGCGGCCGGACTCGGCCTCGAAGTCGGGCATCGTGACGGCGCTGAGGTCGATGGCGGCGGGGATGCCGTTGTCGCGCAGGACGCCGACGACCTCGGTGTCGGTGACGCTGAGGACGACGCTGAAGCGGCGGGCCTCGACGTTGCCGCCGTCGAGGGCGAAGGCGTGCTCGACGATGTTGCCCAGGATCTCGATGACGGCGGTCTCGAAGCGGGCGCGGTCGGTGGCGGGGACGTGGGGGTGGACCTCCCACAGCTGCTCGACGAGGTCGTGGACGCGTTCCAGGAGCGCGTCGTCGGGCGGCGCCGAGAGCTGCAGCCTGGCCGGACGAGGCTGCTCCGGCTGCTCCGGCTGCTCCGGCTCAGTCATCGAAGGCCCCCTCGACGTCGTCGCGGGCCCGCAGCACCTTGTCGAGGTTCGTCAGCTTGAAGACCGCCGCGACGGCCTCGGTGGGCCGCGCGATGCGCAGGTCGCCGCCGTGCTGACGGGCGTGCTTGAGCCCGGCGATCAGCGCGCCGAGCCCGGAGGAGTCGAGGAACGTGGTCTCCGCCAGGTCCACGACGATCCGCACGGTGCCCGCTGCGACGAGGTCGCCCAGCACCTCCTTGAGTCGGCGTGCGGAGACCATGTTGAGTCGACCCTGGGGAGTGACCACCCCGATGCCGCGGTCGGTCGTCTGGACGTCGAAATCGATCATGCTGCTCCTTGTCGGCCGGGGCCTCGTCCTACCCGCTCCCGCGGCCCGCTAACCAACGCGGGTCCCGGAGTCGGCGACGAACCCGCGGTAGCGCGCTGCCTGGATGATGATGGAGAAGATCGCGAGGTCGAAGACGATCCAGGCGATGTTGATCCAGGTCCCCAGCGGAGTCCCCAGCCCCTGGGAGAGCCGCACGAGCCCGATCACGCTGGCGACGACCAGGGCGGCCATCGCGAAGAGCTGGGGTCGCACCAGGTGCCAGGGTGGGCCGGCGTCCTCGCGCTTGGTCTTGGGAGTGACCGCGAAGTCGAGGCTGCGGCCGAGGAAGACGTTGCCGAAGGCGGAGGTGAACGAACGGATCCAGACCGGGAAGAGGGCCAGTGAGTACTGCTGTCCCCGCCAGGTCCTGCGTCCGTTGGCCACGATCCAGAAGAGCAGCTGGTTGATGATGAGGAACGGCACCAGGCGCACGAAGAAGTCCGACGAGAACGCCTTCACGGGCATCACGCCGAGGGTCAGATAGGCCACCGGCGCGGCCAGGTAGACCAGCGCGGCGAAGCCTGCGAGGTAGCTCCACATGGTGCCGAAGTACATGAGCCGCTGCCCCCAGGAGAGGCCGCGCTGGACGAGCGGGTTCTCCCGGAACATCACCTGGACCGTGCCCTGGGCCCAGCGCAGCCGCTGGGTGAGCATCGTCTGCAGGTCCTCCGGTGCCAGCCCGTGGGCCAGGACCTCGTCGTGGTAGGCGGTGCGCCAGCCCAGTGAGTGCAGCCGCATGCAGGTCGCCATGTCCTCGGTCACCGAGATGGTGGCCATCGGCATGATCGGCTGCGCCTCGCTGCCGAGGCCGACGTCGACCGCCTCCACCAGCGACTGCACGGTCTCGATGGCCCCGAGCGGCGACCACTCGCGGTGGGTGATCGCGTCCAGGACCGGCCCGTCGTACGACGCGAGCGTGTCGTCGCCGGCCGCGGTCGCCTCCTCGAGCTCCGCGATCACCGCGAGGTCGGCCTGGAGCGTGCTCAGGTCGGCCTCGACCAGCCAGCGATGGACCGCGTCGACCCGCTGCTGGAAGTCGAAGGTCACGTCGAAGAGCGCCTCGCCGCGGGCGAGCTCGGCGCGCGCGTGAGTGACCGCTTCCTCGACCTCGGTGAGCGCGGTGCGCACGGCGTCGTCGTCGGGCCCGAGTCCCTTGCGGGCAGAGCGGAGCACCGACCGGGCGGTGCGCAGTGCCCGGTGGACGCCGGCCTCCACCTCGCCGGCGTAGCGGACGATGCCGAGCTGCATCAGCGCCTCGCGCCTGATCACGGCGTTGGACCCGCAGAAGAAGGCGGCGTTCCAACCGTCCTTGCCCTGCTGGATCGGGCCGTAGAAGAGGGGGGCCTGGCTGCCGAGGGGGTCGCCGTCCGGCACGTTCACGAACCACTGCGGGGTCTGGACGAGAGCCATCTGCTCGTCGTCGAAGTAGCCGAGGGTGCGGTCGAGCAGCGTGGGGAGCGGCACCTGGTCGGCGTCGAGGATGACGAGGAACTCTCCCTCGGTGGCCAGCAGGGCGTTGTTGAGATTGCCCGCCTTGGCGTGGCGTGGCTTGTCCACCCAGTCCGCCGAGCGGGTGATCCAGCCGACGCCCTCCGCCTCGGCGGCGGCCCGCATCTCGGAACGGTTGCCGTCGTCGAGCACCCACGTCCGGTGCGGGTAGGTGATGGCCTTCGCGGCGCGGGCGGTCCCCATCACCATCTCGATCGGCTCGTTGTAGGTGGTGATCAACACGTCCACCGTGCGGCCGGGCGCCGCCGCCGGCGGCTCGCCACGCTCCTTGAGACGCCACATGGTCAGGCCGAAGAGCAGTGAGTCGACGAGGCTGTAGGTCTCGGCGAGCACGAGGGGTACGGCGATCCACCAGTTGTCCCAGTGCACGGAGAACAGCCAGCGCCACACCACGTAGTTGAGGCCCAGCACCGCCGTCACGGTGACGACAGCGCGGATCAGGAGCAGTCGGCGACTCACCGCGTCGTACCCGCGTCGCCGGACTCCCGGTAGACGGCGACCGCCGTCACGTCGTCCAGGGCGGTGCGGCGGCGAGCCATCCGCGTGATGCCGGCCAGGAGCGAGCTCGCGGTGTCGTGGGCGAGGACGAGCTCGCGAACCTCGGGCACCCAGTCCTCCGGGGCGTCGAGCAGGTCGAGGAGACCGTCGCTGAAGACCAGCAGCCGGTCCCCGGGCTCGAGGTCGACCTGCTGCTCGTCCCAGTGGGAGTCGGGCAGGACGCCGATGGGGAGCCCCTGGCCGTGCAGGTGCACCGTCTCGCCGTCGGCCCGCACCAGCAGGGTGAGGTTCATCCCCGCGTCGACGAAGCGCAGCTCTCCGTCGGACAGGTCGATCACGCCCTGGAAGAGCGTGATGAACGACTCCGTGCGCTCCAGGTCCTGCAGGAGACTGCGCGCGACCTGGGTCACGGTGATGCCCAGATCGACCCCGGCCGCCGCCACGGCGTGCGTCGACCGGAGAGCGGCGCGCGCCCCGGCGCCCACCAGCGCGGCGCCGGTGCCCTTGCCCATCACGTCGCCGATTGCGAGGTGGGCCACGTCCTGGATGACCCCGTGGTCGAAGAAGTCGCCGCCCACGGCGAGCGCCGGCAGGCAGGCACCCCGGATCTCCCAGCCGCCGGTGACGATCGCCTGCTCGGGCAGCATCGAGGCCTGCACCTCGCCGGCCCGCGCCATCTCCGAGGAGGACACGACCTCCTGCTGCGCCCATGCGGCCATGTCCTCGAACGCGCTGAGCTGCTCGGCGTCCAGGGTGCGGGGTGTGGTGTCGAGGATGCAGAAGACCGCCACGACGTTGTCGTTGCTGTCCCGCAGCGGGTGGCCGGCATAGAAGCGCAGCCCGTGCTCGCTCACTGCCTCGAGGTGGGCGAAGCGAGGGTCGCGAGTCGCGTCCGGACAGATGACGGTCTCGTCGAGGGCGGTGGGGACCTGGCAGAAGCTCCCAGTGCGGGGGCTGTCGCGGATCTCCAGTCCCTGGAGGCTCAGATTCCACGCTCGATCACGGTCCAGCACGGTGATGGCGGTGATCGGTACGCCGAACACCGTCCGGGCCAGGCGGGTGATCCGGTCCAGGCGCTCGGAGGGCGGCTGGTCCAGGATGCCGAGGCTCTCGACAGCACGCTGGCGCCGGTCCTCACGGGCCTGCTGGCTCGCCTCCTGCTGGTCGTGCCTGCTCACTGCCATGGCCGCGCGTCCTCCGAGCGTCGTCTTTACCCGGAACCTTAACCTTGTGATTCCACCGGCTAGCGTGAGCGGACACGGGGACACGGTCGAGAGGAGTGTGCGTGGAGACGCGGCATCGGGCACTGGTGGTCGACGACGACCAGGACGTGCGTGACCTCGTGGTCACGATCATCGAGGGCGCCGGGCTGGACGTCGACATCGCCGCCTCGGGCGCAGAGGCGCTGCGCAAGATCCGCGAGATCAACCCCGACCTGGTCACCCTCGACCTCACCCTGCCCGACATCGACGGCATGGAGGTGTGTCGCCGGCTCCGCGAGTTCAGCGACGCCTTCGTCATCATGATCACCGGCCGCGACGAGCAGGCAGCGCGGCTCGTCGGGCTCGAGAGCGGTGCAGACGAATACCTCGCCAAGCCGTTCCATCCCCGCGAGCTGCGGGCGCGCGTGGCCTCGATGCTGCGCAGGGCCGCGGTGGCCCGTCCGACCCCGCCTGAAGCTGAGCCCGAGCCCGAGTCGGGCCTCGCGCAGCGCACCGTCCCCGAGCCCCTCGACGCGGGCGGTGGCCTGGTCATCGACGTGGCGCGCCGTGAATCCCGGCTCCACGACGACAACCTGGGCCTGACCGCGCCCGAGCTCGACATCCTGACCTTCCTGGCGCAGCGTCCCGGGCAGGTGATGGGGCGCGCCGAGATCGTCGCCGAGCTCTGGGGCCAGGAGGTGGTCGAGTCCGACTACCAGCTCGACGTCAACATCGGGAGCCTGCGGCGCAAGCTGCGCAAGGCGGCACGAGGCACGACGTGGATCACCACCGTCGACGGCTCCGCCTACCGCTTCGACCGCCCCTGAAACCGTGACCTGACCACAACGTGAGACGGGCTTCAGGCCCCTCGAGAACCCCCCGGTGAGCGTGACCACCGGGGGGTTCTGCTCGTTGTGGCACAGAAGGTAACTCGGAGTTCGAACTGCCGTTGTGGAAAATGAGAACAGGTTCTATTCTCGCTCACGGCCGTCGCTAACAGGGGAGGTGGGACGATGGCATTCTCGGCTGTGTCCCTCTTGCGTGGCCCCGGCGAGCTCGCCGCGATGGTGGTCGACGTCACCAAGCTGATCTTCACCACGAAGTTCCAGACCCGCGAGTTCATCGAGCAGGCCTGGTTCATCACCAGCGTGTGTCTCTTCCCCACGATCCTCGTCTCGATCCCCTTCGGCGCCGTCATCTCGCTGCAGGTCGGGAGCCTGACCGGACAGCTCGGCGCGCAGTCCTTCGCCGGAGCCTCGGCGGTGCTCGCGGTCGTTCGCGAGGCCGCCCCGATCGCCGCCGCCCTGCTCATCGCGGGTGCCGCGGGGTCGGCGATCTGCTCGGACATGGGCGCCCGCAAGATCCGCGAGGAGATCGACGCGATGGAGGTGCTCGGCATCAACCCGCTGGAGCGCCTGGTCGCGCCCCGCGTCGTGGCGACCGTGTTCGTGGCCCTCGGCATCAACGGGCTGGTGATCGGCGCCGGCATCGGTGGCGGCTACTTCTTCACCGTGATCATCCAGGGCGGGTCGGCGGGCGCGTTCCTGTCGTCGTTCACCGCGCTGGCCAGCCTGCCCGACCTGTGGATCGCGATGGTCAAGGCAGCGGTCTTCGGGTGGCTGGCCGCCATCGTCGGGGCCTACAAGGGCCTCAACGCCGGAGGCGGGCCCAGCGGCGTCGGTCGAGCGGTCAACGAGTCGGTGATCGTCGCCTTCATGCTGCTGTTCTTCCTCAACGCCATCATCACGGCGATCTACTTCCAGGTCGTCCCACAGCCGGGGTTGTGATGTCTGCACTCAGTGAGTTCGGGTCCGCGTTCTACAGGGAGCGCCGCGCCGGTCTGGAGGAGCGGGGCGACCAGTTCCTCTTCTACGTCAAGGCACTGGCCTGGACGCCGCGCGCGCTGACCCGCTACCGCCGCGAGATCTGGAACACCCTGGCCGAGGTCGCCTTCGGCGTCGGCGGCCTCTCGGTGATCGCCGGCACGGTGGGCGTGATCGCGTTCCTGGCGTTCTTCGCCGGCACCGAGGTGGGCATCCAGGGCTACGCGTCGCTCAGCCAGCTCGGGGTCGCGAAGTTCACGGCGTTCATCTCCGCCTACTTCAACACCCGCGAGGTGGCCCCGCTCGTGTCGTCCATCGCACTGGCGGCGACGGTCGGGTGCGGCTACACCGCCCGGCTCGGCGCGATGCGGATCTCCGAGGAGATCGACGCCCTCGAGGTGATGGGCATCCCGTCCCTGCCGTTCCTGGTGACGACGCGGATGATCGCCGCCTTCATCGCGGTCATCCCGCTCTACGTCGTCGCGCTCTTCTCGTCGTACCTCTCGCCGCGGCTGATCACGACGATGATCTACGGGCAGTCGGCCGGCACCTACGACCACTACTTCCTGCAGTTCCTGCCGCCCATCGACATGCTGTGGTCCTTCGGCAAGCTGATCTTCCTGGCCGTCGCGATCATCCTGATCCACTGCTACTACGGCTACACCGCCTCGGGCGGGCCGGCCGGCGTGGGCATGGCCGTGGGGCGCGCCATCCGGACCTCGATCGTCACGGTCGTGGTCGCGGACTTCTTCCTCAGCTTCGCGATCTGGGGCTCCACCACCACCGTGCGGATCACGGGGTGACGCCATGCTCGTGAACGTCCACCATGACAGCCCCGCCGAGCACCGGCGGCTGCTGCTCTTCGGCGTGGTCTTCGTGACGATCATGGCGATCCTCATCTGGTTGGCCATCGCGGTCTACCAGAAGAAGTTCGAGCCGGTCACGATGGTCACGATGAAGGCCGAGCGAGCCGGTCTCCAGCTCGCCAAAGGCGGCGACATCCGGGTGCACGGCGTCCTCGTGGGGCAGATCCGCGAGATCTCCCAGGACGGCGAGGAGGCGGTGATCAAGCTCGGCCTGAAGCCCGAGGCCGCGACGTCGATCCCGGCCAACGTCAGTGCCCAGATCCTGCCCACGACCCTGTTCGGCCAGAAGTACGTCGCGCTGATCGACCCCGAGAAGCCGGCCGAGGACAGCCTCGAGGACGGCGACGTGATCCCCTCGGACCGAGTGGAGACCAACGTCGAGCTCAGCCGGATCCTCGGCAACCTCTTTCCGCTGCTGCGGGCCATCTCCCCGGCCGACCTCAACGCCACGCTCTATGCGCTCTCCACGGCGCTGAGCGGACGCGGCGAGCAGATCGGCGGACTGCTCGACGACATGGACGGCTACGTCACCCGTCTCAACACCCGGCTGCCCACTCTGCGCAAGGACCTGGTGCTGCTGGCCGACGTGGCGAAGAGCTATGAGATCGCCGCCCCCGACCTGGTCCGGCTGATGCGCAACGCCACGGTGACGGCCAAGACGCTGGCGGAGAAGGAGGACGCGTTCTCCGCGTTCCTCGGCGACCTGACCGGCATGGCGCAGACCACCTCCCGGGTGCTGGCCGAGAACGAGGCGGGGCTGATCAAGCTGGGCCAGCTGTCGCGGCCGCTGCTGCGGCTGATGGACACCTACTCGCCGGAGTACCCCTGCCTGCTGCGCGGCCTGGACCGCTACACCGGTCGCCTGGCCGAGGTCTTCCAGAACGGCCGGGTCAACCAGATCCTCGAGCTCGGCTCGGTCCAGAGGCCGGCCTACGACGCGGGGGACAGGCCGGTCTACGGCGAGGTCGGTCACGGGCCCTGGTGCGTGGGCCTGCCCGACCCGGAGGTGCCGATCCGGCCCATCCCACTCAAGGACGGCAGCGACCAGGACGAGCTCACCGGCCCCACCCTGCCCTTCGCCTCGAGATCCTTCGCCAACCCCACCAGCGGCTACGCCGGCACCCCGGCGGAGCAGCGGCTGGTGAACACGCTGCTGGCCTCCCGCGGCGGGACGTCCTCCCCCAGCAGCTCCAGCCGAGGGTCCCTGGCCACGCTGCTCTACGGCCCGCAGGTGCGCGGAACGCGGGTGAGCCGATGAGCTCGCGCAACACCGTCACCTCGCTCGCCGCGGTCAAGCTGGGGATCTTCACGATCTGCTCGCTGCTGGTCACCGGGCTGCTGGCCACGATCATGGGCGGCTTCAGCTTCGGCGACCAGACCACCTACCGCGCTCTGTTCACCAGCGCGAGCATGCTCGAGAAGGGCGACGACGTCCGGATCGCGGGCATCCCGGTCGGCGAGGTCCGCTCGGTCGAGCTCGAGAACCGCAGCCAGGCCCTGGTCACCTTCCGTGTCGACAGCGACGTGGAGCTCACCGAGGCCAGCCGCGCCGAGGTCCGCTACCTCAACATCGTCGGCGACCGCTACCTCGGTCTCGAGCAGGGAGTGCCTGACTCGCCGGCGCTGGAGGAGGACGCGGTCATCCCGCTGGAGCGCACCCAGCCGGCGCTCAACCTCACCGAGCTCTACAACGGCTTCCAGCCGCTCTTCTCGGCACTCGAGCCCGAGGACGTCAACAAGCTCTCGCTGAACATCATCCAGGTCCTGCAGGGGGAGGGGGGCACGGTGAAGAGCCTGCTGGCGGAGACCGCCTCGCTCACCAACTCGATCGCCGACCGCGACGAGCTCATCGGCGAGGTGATCACCAACCTCTCCACGATGCTGGAGACCGTCGACACCCGGCGCACCCAGCTCAACCAGCTCGTCGTACAGCTCAAGGGCTGGATGCGGAACCTGTCCAAGGACCGCACCTCGATCGGCGACTCCATCGAGAACATGTCCACGCTCACCGACACGGTGGCCGACCTGCTCACCCAGGCGCGTCCGCTGCTCAAGGACGACGTCGCCGAGCTGCGCAAGCTGATGACGCTGCTGGCCAAGCCCGAGAACCAGAAGGTCCTCACCGAGCTGCTCGACCGGCTTCCGGAGGCGATGACCGATCAGACCCGGATCGGCACCTACGGGTCCTGGTACAACTACTACCTCTGCGACTTCGAGGGCAGCATCAAGCTCCCCGACCTCGGCATCGACCTGAGCGTCATCCAGGACAGCCTCAACGACCTGTCGTTCCACAGCACCGCCCCGAGGTGCCAGTGATGGCGCGCGGACGGAGCGACGCAGCGGTCCTGCGCCTGGGAGCGATCACGCTGGTGATCCTGCTCGTGATCATGGCGGCGGCCTTCAACCTGCAGAAGTTCCCGGGCTTCCGCGGTGAGGGCTTCCACGCCGAGTTCGCCGACGCCAGCGGCCTGCGCAAGGGGCACATGGTGCAGATCGCGGGCAAGCGCGTGGGTCGGGTGCAGAAGCTGAGCGTCGAGAAGGACCGGGTGCTGGTCGACTTCGAGCTCGACGCCGGCATCGAGCTGGGGGAGGAGACCCGGGCGTCGGTCGAGGTGCTCAACCTGCTCGGCGAGAAGTACCTCGAGCTCAGCCCCGAGGGCAGCGGCGAGCTCGAGCCGGGCAGCACGATCGCGCTGGAGCGCACCCGCTCGGCGTACGACATCGTCGACGTCCTCAGCGACCTGACGCTCACCACCGAGGGGATCGACGACAAGCAGCTCGGGACGGCGCTCGACACGCTCGCCACGACCCTGGAGGGATCCAGCGACGAGGTCCGCTCCAGCTTCACCGGCCTCTCCCGGCTCTCCCGCTCCATCGCCAAGCGCGACGACAAGCTGGAGGCGCTGCTCGGTCGCTCCAACTCCGTGAGCACGCTGCTCGCCGACCGGCGCGGCGACCTCGTGGACCTGATGGCCGACAGCAGCCTGGTCTTCGACGAGCTCGACCGGCGCCGCAAGGCGATCCACCGTCTGCTCGTCAACGCGCGCAAGCTCTCGGTCTCGCTCGAGGGCGTCGTCGACGACAACGAGGACCAGCTCGCTCCCGCCCTGAAGGAGCTCAGGACCGTGACCAGCATGCTCAAGCGCAAGAAGAAGGAGCTGCGGGCGACGGCCGCGGCGGTCGGCCCCTACGCCGACATCCTCGGCAACATCGTGGGCACGGGGCCGTGGTTCGACGCCTACCTGGTCAACCTTGGCGGCCTGGCCGGCGAGTTCCTGCCCGGACCGCGGGAGACGAACTGATGGCCACCTGGATCTCGAAGCGCTACCCGCTGCGGGGCGTGGCCGTGGCGGCCGTGGTCGCGCTGGTGCTGACCGGGCTCGTGGTGGTCTTCGACGGCCCCGAGACCAAGACCGTGACCGCGCACTTCTCGCGGGCGGTGAGCGTCTTCCGCGGCACCGAGGTCCGCATCCTCGGCGTCACGATCGGCGAGGTGACGGCGGTCGTGCCCGAGGGCGACTCGGTGCGGGTGGAGATGGCCTACGACGCGGAGTACGACGTGCCGGCCGACGCCCAGGCGGTCATCGTCACCCCGACCCTGGTCGCGGACCGCTTCGTGCAGCTGACGCCGGTCTACACCGAGGGCAAGGTGATGGCCGACGGCGGCGAGATCCCGCTCCAGGAGACGGGCACCCCGGTCGAGCTCGACCGCATCTACGCCAGCCTGGAGATGGTCTCCGAGGCGTTGGGCCCCAACGGGGCCAACCGCGACGGCTCCCTCAACGACCTGCTGAAGGCGGGCGCCGACACGCTCGACGGGCAGGGGGTCGTCATGAACCAGACGATCCGCGACCTCTCCCTGGCCGCCGAGACGTTCGGCGACAACAGCGGGGACCTGTTCGGCACCGTGCGCCAGCTCGGCCTCTTCACCCGCACGCTCGCACGCAACGACCGCCTGGTGGATGACTTCATGGGCGACCTGGGGCGGGCCTCGCGGCAGCTGTCCGGCGAGCGTCGCGAGATCGGCAAGGTGCTGAGGGCGCTGGCCAGCGCGGTCGGCAAGGTCCGCGGCTTCGTGCGCGACAACCGCAAGGCGGTCACCGGCGAGGTGGAGGACCTGACCGTGGTCCTGGACGCGCTGGTCCAGGAGAAGGAGTCGCTGGCGACCTCGCTGGAGAAGGGGCCGCTGGGTGCCGGCAACCTGGCGCTCGGCTTCGACACCAAGACCGGCTCGCAGAACGCACGGATCCAGATCGGGCCCAACATCGAGGACCTCGACGGGTTCCTCTGCGCGATCGTCAAGAACGCCGGCGTCCCCGGTGCGGGTGGAGTCTGCCGACTGCTCAAGGGACTCCTCGAGCCGCTGGGCCTGCGCCTGCCCGACCTGGGCGCCCGCGCCGGTGTCGAGACGACTCGCGTCCCGGGTGAGGCCGTCCCGGCCGACTCCTTCGCCGGCCTGCTGGGAGGTGGACGATGACGAGGGACGCCTCGCCCGGCGCGGCCCGTCGTACGGCGTGCCGCGGGCCCCGGCTGGCGGCTCTCGGCCTCAGCCTGGCGCTGGGCACGTCGGTGCTCACCGGCTGCGACTTCGACGGCGCCTACGACCTGCCGCTGCCGGGCAGCCCGATCGCCGGGGAGGAGGCGTTCACGATCACCGCCGACTTCGCCGACGTGCTCAACGTCGTGCCCCGCTCGCCGGTGATGGTCAGTGACGTGACCGTGGGCGAGGTGACCGAGGTGGAGCGCAAGGGCTGGGCCGCCGAGGTCACCATGCGGATCCGCGCCGACATCGAGCTGCCGGACAACGCGGTGGCCGAGATCCGCCAGACCAGCCTGCTGGGCGAGAAGTTCATCGAGGTGAGCGCCCCGGAGGGCAAGGCGGTGGGCGCTCTCGGTGAGGGCGACCACCTGGCGCTGCGCGACACGAGCCGCAACCCGGAGGTCGAGGAGGTCCTCGGGGCGCTCTCGTTCCTGCTGAGCGGCGGCGGCGTGGGCCAGATCAAGGAGATCAGCACCGAGATCAACGAGGTGATGACCGGCCGGACCGGGCGGGTCAAGCACCTGCTGCGCGAGCTCGACTCGCTGGTGGGGACGCTCGACGACCAGAAGGACGACATCATCGCGGCGATGGAGTCGCTGAACTCGCTCACCAAGACGCTCAACCGCGAGAAGAGGACCATCGGGTCGGCCCTGGACGCGACCGGGCCGGCGCTCAAGGTGCTCAACACCCAGCACAAGAGCCTGATCACGATGCTCGGCTCGCTCGACAAGCTGGGGCGCGTCGGCACCCGGGTCATCAACGGCACCAAGGACAACCTGATCGCCGATCTCAAGCACCTGAAGCCGATCCTGCGCCGCCTCAACGAGACGGGGGACTCGCTGCCTCGTGGGCTCTCGCTGCTGATCAGCTTCCCGTTCCCGCAGGAGGCCATGGAGAACGTCAAGGGCGACTACGCCAACGCGCTCTTCGGCCTCGACGTGTCCCTCGAGGGGATCCTGCAGGCCGCCGGCGTCACGCTCGACGAGGACGGCATCAAGATCCCCGGCCTGCCGACGATCCCGCTCCCCGACCTGGGGGGCATCCTCGACTCCCTCGGCCTCGACCTGGGGCTCAAGCAGTCGGCCGGCAAGCAGAGGCAGGGCGCTCAGCAGGCCGGCGCCCCGGCGATCGACGACCGCGTCGGCACCGACGGCGGCCTGCTCGCGGGAGGACTGGGATGAGCACCGGAGTCCGGATCCGACTGGCCGCGTTCGCCGTGCTGGCCGCGGTCGGCGTCGTCTACATCACCGGCACCTACCTCGGCCTGGTCGACCGGGTGCTGGGGCGCGGGCTCGAGATCCACGCGACGCTGCCGTCGTCGGGCGGCCTCTTCGTGGGCAGCGAGGTGACCTACCGCGGGGTGAAGGTCGGCAAGGTCTCGGCCATGCACGTGACCCGTGAGGGGATGCGCGCCGACCTCGCGATCGAGGAGGGCACCGAGATCCCGCTGGACTCCAAGGTCTATGTGCACAACCTCTCGGCGGTGGGGGAGCAGTACCTCGATCTCGAGCCCGCCGACGGCAAGGGGCCCTACGCCGAGGACGGGGACACCCTCGAGGGCAGCGCCGAGAGCCTGCCGGTCGCGGAGGAGGACATCCTCATCGAGCTCGACGAGTTCGTCAGCTCGGTCGACGAGCAGGACCTCAACACCGTCCTGCGCGAGCTCGGCACCGCATTCCGTGACACCGCGGACCCCCTGCAGCGGATGCTCGACGGGGGAGACAAGTTCCTCACCGCCGCCATCGAGAACGAGGACGCGACGTTCGCCCTGCTCGAGGACGGCGGGAAGGTGCTGGCGACCCAGCAGCGCAACGAGGAGAACATCCGCAGCTTCGCGCGCGACCTGGCCGACCTCACCGGGACGCTCAAGGCGCGCGACCCCGAGCTGCGCGACGTGCTCGAGGGCGGAGGGTCCGCGGTGCGCGAGGTGGACGCCCTGATGCAGGGGCTGGAGCCGACCCTGCCGATCTTCATCAGCAACCTCGTCACCCTCAACCAGGTGGTGACGGCCCGGCTGCCCGCGGTCGAGCAGCTGCTGGTGACCTTCCCGAAGATGGTCGCGGCCGGGTTCACCGGCACCCCCGGCGACGGCTACGGCCACATCAACCTGCAGTTCGCCCAGAGTCCCGGTCCCTGCCGGGACGGCTACAAGCCGAGCAGCGAGTGGCGCGACAGCACCGACCTGACCGACACCGAGCCCTACCCGGCCCGATGCCTGCAGGGCCCGCCCTACAACATGCGCGGATCGAAGTACGCCCCCAAGTTCGACGACGGTACGGCGAGCCGGGTCGCGCCGTACGACCCGGTCACCGGGGTCGTCGAGGGCTCCGGAGACGACGCCGACGTGATCGTCGGACACCAAGGAGGACTTCAGACCGTGTTCGGAGATGACTCGTGGCGATGGATGCTCATCGGACCGATGGAGCCGCAGTGAAGAGCCTGACGAAGGACCCCGCCCAGGAAGGCGACCTCCAGGAGAGGGACGCCGCGGCCAGTCCCGAGGCCGAGCAGGCACCGGAAGGGGCAAGCACGCCCACGCGGCGGCGCGGGCCGACGGACCGCACCTGGAGGCGGATCATCGTGGCGCTCGCCGTCCTGGCGCTCGGGCTCGCGGCGGCGGTCGGCTTCGAGGCCTGGCAGGGGCGCGACGAGGGGGGTCTCGCCGAGCAGCACCGCGAGGTGGCCCGGGCGGCCGAGGCCGAGACGGTGGCCTTCCTGAGCGTCGACCACCGCGACATGGACGCCGCCATCGACAAGGTCCTCGACGGGGCGACCGGTGACTTCAAGAAGGACTACGCCGCGCGGCGCGAGGAGATCATCGAGGCCGCCACCCTCAACAAGTCGATCTCCACCGGCGAGGTGGTGGCCCTCGGCGTCGGCGAGATGGACGACGACTCGGCGCTGGTCTACGTGGCCGCCAACAGCGAGGTCTCCAACACGAGCACCGACGGCACCAAGCAGCCGCGCTACTACCGGCTGCAGCTCGACATGACCCTGGTGGACGGCCGCTGGCTGGCCTCCGACGTGAAGTTCGTGGGGTGAGCAGATGAGCGACGAGAAGACCTGTCCCTATTGCGCGGAGACGATCCGGGCCGCGGCGATCAAGTGCCGCTACTGCCACTCGGACCTGACCGGGGCGCCCGCAGAGCCCGCGGAGCCCGTCGTCGATGACGCGGAGCCCGAGGCGCGCGTCGAGCCCGAGACCGTGAGCGAGGCGGCCGACGAGGACCCCGTGCCCGCTGCCCCGTCGCGGCGCCGGCTGCTCCCGGCGGTCGCGGCGCTGCTCCTCGTGCTGGTGGGCGCGCTCGGCACCGTCTGGGGGCTGATGCTCACCGGCGACGACGCGGCGGCCGCGCCCGAGGGCGGCACGCCCCTCGCCGAGGGGACCCAGATCGTCGGCGACGGCGCCAAGCAGGCGGCGATGGTGGCCGCCACGGAGTCCGTCGAGGAGGTGCTCTCCTATGACTCCAAGACCCTTGACGAGGACGTCGCCAAGGCCAAGGAGCGGCTCGACGGCACCATGCTCGACGAGTACGACGAGACGATGGCCACGATCCGCGACGACACGGTGAAGAACGAGGCTGTCGTCGAGGCCTCAGTGGTGGCATCCTCGGTGATCTCCGTCGGCGAGGAGTCGGCGAAGACCCTGCTGTTCGTCAACCAGACCACCACCGGCAAGCACCTCGAGGCGCCCCGGACCGACCTGAACCGGGTCGTGGTGACGCTGCGGCGAGACGGGGGCGTGTGGTTGGTCACAGACCTGGACGCGCTCTGATATAAACAAGAACACGTTTCAGTTTCGGGTCGCCCGCGGGCTTCCCCCAGAGGTGAAGGGACGGTCGACGTGGCATCCGTCGCAACCGACCTCGCGGTTCTCGGTGCGGGTCCGGCCGGGCTGTTCGCGACCTACTACGCCGGCTTCCGAGGACTGAGCGTCGCTGTCATCGACTCGCTGCCCGAGCTGGGCGGGCAGATCACGGCGATGTATCCCGAGAAGCAGATCATGGACGTCGCCGGCTTCCCGTCGATCAAGGGACGCGACCTCGTCGACGGCCTGGTGGCGCAAGCGGCGACCGCGCACCCGACGTACCACCTCGACCGGACCGCCACGACCCTGCGCCACGACGAAGAGTCGGTGACGGTGGGGCTCGACGACGGCACCGAGATCACCGCCAAGACGTTGTTGATCACCGCGGGGATCGGCAAGTTCAGCCCGCGACCGCTGCCGGCCGCCGAGGGGTGGATCGGGCGGGGCGTGGAGTTCTTCGTGCCGAGCTTCGCTCCCTACGCGGGCAAGGACGTGGTCATCGTGGGTGGCGGCGACAGTGCCTTCGACTGGGCGCTGCACCTCGAGCCGGTGGCGGCGTCGGTCACGCTGGTGCACCGCCGCGACGCGTTCCGCGCCCACCAGCGCACCGTCGACGCCGTACGCGCCTCGTCGGTGGAGATCCTCACCAAGGCCCAGGTCACCGGGATGAGCGGTGACGCGCACCTCGAGAGCGTGGAGATCGACGTCGCCGGGGAGGTCCAGGAGCGCAAGGCGCAGGCCGTGGTCGCCGCCCTCGGCTTCATCGCCGACCTTGGCCCGCTGCAGGACTGGGGCCTCACCGTCGAGAAGCGCCACCTGGTCGTCGACTCCGCGATGCGCACGAACCTGCCGCGCGTCTTCGCAGCCGGCGACATCACCGAGTTCCCCGGCAAGGTCCGGCTGATCGCGGTCGGCTTCGGCGAGGCCGCCACCGCGGTCAACAACGCCGCGGTCGTCATCGACCCGTCCGCCCACGTGTTCCCCGGCCACTCCAGCGAAGCAGGCTGAGGTGGGCACCCGCGACGTCGTGCGGATGTACGACCACGAGGTCGCCGCCTTCCTGCGCGAGCACCTCAAGGCCCAGGTGGCGACCGTGGGCAAGGACGGCGCCCCGCACCTGTCCACCCTGTTCTACGTCCTCGACGACGCCGGGCGGATCGCGTTCTGGACCTACGCCCGCTCGCAGAAGATCCGCAACCTCGAGCGCGACGCCCGTGTCAGCTGCCTCGTCGAGGACGGCGACGACTACTTCGCGCTGCGCGGAGCCTCGATCACCGGCACCGCCGAGATCGTCCGCGACACCGACCGGCTGCGCGAGATCGGCTCGGCCGTCGCGTGCCGGATGGCCGGCGTCGCCGACCTGGCCGACCTGGGGGAGCTGGGCATGAGCGAGGTCGAGCGACAGGTCGCCAAGCGGGTCGCCGTCGTCATCCATCCTGACCACGTCGCCACGTGGGACCACGCCAAGTTGCTCGCCGGGACCGGCGAGAGGAAGTGAGAGCACCATGCGAGTGAAGGTCGACTTCGATCTCTGCGAGTCCAACGCCCTGTGCGAGGGGCTGGCCCCGGAGGTCTTCGAGCTGGACGACGACGACTACCTGGTGGTGAAGACCGACGAGCCCGCCGCCGAGCACCACGACGCCGTACGACGCGCCGCGGCCGCCTGCCCACGGGCGGCGATCTCCCTGGAGGAGTGACCGCGAGCGGCCAGCCACCAGCACCCAGCAGCACCCCCGCTCCACCAGATCGGGTCGCGCGAGCGCGCGGCCTTCCCCCGAGAGGAAGCAACACCATGGCTCGTCTTGCCGGCAAGGTCGCCATCGTCACCGGCGGTGCACAGGGACAGGGCGCCGAGATCGCCCGGGCGTTCGTCGCCGAGGGAGCGAAGGTCGTCGTCGCGGACGTCGCCACCGAGCCCGGCGAGCTGCTCGCCAAGGAGCTCGGTGACGACGCGGTCTTCGTGCACCACGACGTCAGCGACGAAGCCTCCTGGCAGGCGGTCGTCGCCCGCGCCGAGGAGGCGTTCGGGCCGGTCACCGTGCTGGTCAACAACGCCGGGATCCTGCGCTTCAACGACATCGTGAACACCACGGTCGAGGAGTACGAGTCGGTCTTCCGGGTCAACCAGCTCGGCTGCTTCCTCGGCATGAAGTCGGTGATCCCGGGCATGGAGGCCGCCGGCGGTGGGTCGATCGTGAACGCCTCGTCGGTCGAGGGGCTCGGCGGCATGGGGTCTCTGGTCGCCTACTCAGCCACCAAGTTCGCCATCCGCGGGATGACCAAGGTCGCGGCCCTCGAGCTCGGCCCCAAGGGCATCCGGGTCAACTCCGTGCACCCCGGGATGATCGACACCGGCATGACGCGCGTGCACGGCGGCGACCTCGCGATGGAGTTCGGCGCCAGCAAGGTGCCGCTGCGCCGGGTTGGCACCCCCCTGGACATCGCGCCGCTCTACGTCTACCTCGCCGCCGACGAGAGCAGCTATGTCAACGGCGCCGAGATCGCCATCGACGGCGGTGTCACCGCGACGCACGCCTTCGGTGGCTGAGGGCGCGCGTCCTCGGGAGTCTGCCCACTCGTCACCCCAGCCGTCAGCCCAGCCGTCAGCCCACCTGTCAGCGCAGCAGCAGCCGCACGGCGACGTCCATCGAGCTCTGGACGTCGCTGGCGGCGACCCGACCGGTGACCCAGCCGACGAGGGTCGAGAGCCAGACGTCGCCGATCACCTTGGCGATCGCGATCTCCTCCTCGGTGGGCTCGTCCTCGGGTCGCTTGCCCATGGCCTGGGTGAGCATCCGGGTGAGCAGCATCCCGACGACGTGGATCTCGTTCTTCACCGAGGCGTCGGCGAACATGAAGGCCCGGGTGAGGGCCTCGGTCAGGTTGGGGTCGCGCTGCAGGGACTTGGTGGTCCGCCCGATCACGAACATCACCCGCTCGTGCGGGGTGTCGCCGGGGATCGGGACCGAGCGGCCGGCCTTCTCGGCGCGCTCGAACTGCCGGGCCAGCGCCGATACCAACAGGTGGACCTTCGAGGGGAAGTAGCGGTAGAGCGTGCCGAGGGCCACGTCGGCCTGTTCGGCGACGGCGCGCATCTGCACGGCGTCGAATCCGCCCTGAGAGGCGAGCGAGATGGTCGCGTCGAGAATGCGCTTGCGGCGGTCGCGCTGTGCGGCGGACCCGAGCTCCTCGACGGACAGCGAGCTGACGCTGCTCACGAAGCCTCCTGTTACCTGTTGGTAGGAAGCGGGCTCCCTCCGGCCCCTGCGGGAGTTGCCCGCAAGGGGCGGCCCCCGCTCCGTCTGTTGACGTTGATGACTAGGCTATCAACCTGTGAGACGGAACTGGAACACGTTTCACCTGAGTTCGAGCCGGTGAGTCCCGGGCGGGACCCCCGCGTCGGACTACAAGAGAGAGGTCGTGGCCATGCGCATCGCGCTGCTTTCGTACCGTAGCAAGCCCCATTGCGGTGGCCAGGGCGTCTACGTGCGGCACCTGAGTCGGGAGCTGGTGACCCTGGGCCACGACGTGGAGGTGTTCTCGGGGCAGCCCTATCCCGAGCTCGACGAGGGCGTGGCGCTGACCAAGGTGCCCAGCCTGGACCTCTACCGCGAGCCCGACCCCTTCCGGGTCCCCAAGCCACGCGAGTTCCGCGACCTGATCGACGTCCAGGAGTTCGCGATCATGTGCCTGGCCGGCTTCCCCGAGCCGCGCACCTTCAGCCGCCGGGTGGCGCGGCTGCTCGAGAAGCGGCTCGACGACTTCGACATCGCCCACGACAACCAGGTCCTGGGTCACGGCATCGCCGAGATCGAGAAGATGGGCCTGCCGCTCATCACGACCATCCACCACCCGATCACCTTCGACCGGCGCATCGACATCTCGACCGCCCGCAACCCGTGGCGCAAGTTCACGCTCAGCCGCTGGTACGGCTTCCTGCGGATGCAGGGCAAGGTCGCCCGCGGCCTGAGCAGGATCCTCACGGTCTCGGAGTCCTCGCGCCGCGACATCGCCAAGGACTTCGGCGTCGACATCGACCGTCTGCAGGTCATCCCGCTCGGCGTCGACGACGTGTTCGTCCCGCCGACCCAGCCCCGGGTGCCGGGGCGCATCGTGGCGATGGCGAGCGCCGACGCCCCGATGAAGGGCATCGCGACCCTGCTGGAGGCCTTCGCCAAGCTGCGCACCGAGCGCGACGTCGAGTTGCTGCTGGTCACCAAGCCCGTGGCCGGCGGACGCACCGAGAAGCTCATCGAGCGGCTCTCGATCGCCGACCACGTGCGATTCGTGCACGGGATCTCCGACGCCGAGCTGGTCGACGTGATGGGCTCGGCCGAGATCGCCTGCGTCCCGTCGCTCTACGAGGGCTTCTCGCTGCCCACCGCCGAGCTGATGGCCTGCGAGACCCCGCTCGTCGTCTCCCGCGCCGGCGCGATCCCCGAGGTGGTCGGCGAGGACGGCGTCTGCGCCGACCTGGTCACCCCCGGGGACGTCGGCGAGCTCGAGGCGGCCATCGCCGCCCTGCTCGACGACCCCGAGCGCCGGGCGCGGATGGGTGCCGCCGGCCGCCGCCGGGTGCTCGAGCGCTTCAGCTGGCGCGCGGTCGCCGCCGCGACCGCCGCCGCCTACGAGGACGTCATCGCCACGAGCCGCGCCACGGGCGCCGCCGGGAACAACCAAGGAGAGAAGATCAGTGCTGACCGTTGATTTCGACCGGCTGGGGCTGCGCCCCGGTGAGCGGGTCCTCGACATGGGATGCGGTGCCGGTCGGCACGCCTTCGAGATGTACCGCCGCGGTGCGGACGTCATCGCCTTCGACCAGGACGCCGACGAGCTCGCCGGGGTCCGGGAGCTGTTCGGCGCGATGAAGGACGCCGGCGAGGTGCCCCTGGGCGCCGAGGCGGACACCAAGGAGGGCGACGCCCTCGCCCTCCCGTTCGCGAACGGCGAGTTCGACCGGATCGTCGCGGCCGAGGTGCTCGAGCACATCCCCGCCGACATCCAGGCGATCGAGGAGCTGGTGCGTGTCCTGCGCCCCGGCGGCACCCTCGCGGTCTCGGTGCCGCGCTGGTTCCCCGAGGTCGTGAACTGGAAGCTGTCCGAGGACTACCACAACGTCCCCGGCGGTCACATCCGGATCTACACCGACAAGGAGCTCACCGACAAGGTCGTCAAGGCCGGCCTCGAGTTCGAGGGCAAGGACTACGCCCACGGCCTGCACACGCCGTACTGGTGGATCAAGTGCGCCGTCGGCGTCCGCAACGACGACCACCCGGCCGCGAAGACGTACCACAAGCTGCTCGTCTGGGAGATCATGAAGCAGCCCAAGGCGCTGCAGCTGGCCGGCAAGGTGCTCGACCCGCTGATCGGCAAGAGCATGGTGCTCTACTTCCGCAAGCCCGAGACGGCCTGAGCAGGCGATGACGAACGACGACCTGCGCGGCATCCCCTCCGTCGAGGGGGTCCTGAGCGCCGCCGACGTCCGTGCGACCGCCGCCTCCATCGCCGCCCTGCAGCACCCCGACGGCTCGATCCCCTGGGCCGAGGGCGAGCACACCGACGTGTGGAACCACGTCGAGGCCGCGATGGCGATGCTCGTCGGCGGCGAGGTGGAGGCCGCCGAGCGTGCCTACCAGTGGTGCCTCGACGCCCAGCGCGAGGACGGCTCCTGGGCGATGAAGTATGTCGCCGGCGTGGTCGAGGACCCGCGCGGCGAGGCCAACATGTGCTCCTACCTCGCGGTGGGCGTGTGGCACCACTGGCTGCTGCGCCAGGACCGGGCCTTCGTCGACCGGATGTGGCCCGCCGTACGCCGTGGGCTGGACTGGGTGACCGACCGGCAGCTGCCCTTCGGAGGGCTGGGCTGGTCGCACGAGTGGGACGAGGCGACCGGTGCCCTCGGCGAGCTCAACGCCGACGCGCTGCTCGCGGGATCGTCGAGCATCTACCAGTCGCTGCGCGCGGGAGTCGCGCTCGCCGACCTCGTCGGTGACCCGCAGCCGGCCTGGGAGCTGGCGGGCGGCCGGCTCCGGCACGCGCTGCGCGAGCACCGCGACCTGTTCCTCGACAAGTCCACCTACTCGATGGACTGGTACTACCCGGTGCTCGGCGGTGCCGTGCGCGGCGAGGCCGCCTACACGCTGCTCGCGCCGCGCTGGGACGACTTCGTGGTGCCCGACCTCGGCATCCGCTGCGTGGACACCAACCCGTGGGTGACCGGTGCGGAGACCTGCGAGCTCGTGATGGCGCTCGACGCCATCGGCGACCACGAGCGTGCCCGTCGGCTGCTGATCGACATGCAGCACCTGCGCGCCGAGGACGGCAGCTACTGGACCGGCTACGTCTGGCCCGACGAGGTGAACTGGCCGCCGGAGTTCACGACCTACACCGCGGCCGCCGTGATCCTCGCGGTGGACGCGCTGGCCGAGCTCGAGGGCCGGGGGACGCCTGGGTCGGGGATCATGCGCGGCGACAGCCTCGCCCCCGACTTCGCCGACATCGCGCTGGAGTGCGGCTGCCCCTCAGGCGACCCGGTCCCCGGCGTCCCCGCCGGTACGGCGTAGCACCCGCACCGAGCCGAGCGCCTCGGCCTCGGTGAAGGCCCCGCCGGCGAGCGCCCGCAGGTACACGTCGTACGGCGGGCGCCCGCCGTCGGCGGGGTCGGGGAACACATCGTGGATGACGAGCAGCCCGTCCCGCTGCACCCAGGGCGCCCAGCCGGTGTAGTCGTTGTGGGCGTGCTCCTCGGCGTGCCCGCCGTCGATGAACAGCATCGACAGCGGCGTGCGCCAGTGGGCGGAGACCGTCGTGGAGCGTCCGATCACGGCGACGACCTGGTCCTCCAGACCGGCCTGCTGGATGGTGCGTCGGAAGGTCGGCAGCGTGTCCATCCGGCCGATCTCGTCGTCGACGAGTGTCGGGTCGTGGTGCTCCCAGCCGGCCTGGTTCTCCTCCGAGCCGCGGTGGTGGTCGACGGTGAACACGGTCCCGCCGACCTCGCGCGCGGCGGCACCGAGGTAGATCGCGGACTTGCCGCAGTAGGTGCCGACCTCGAGCACCGGGCCCAGCGGGAGCTGGCGGCGCGCGAGGCGGTGCAGCAGCAGGCCCTCGTCCTCGGGCATGAAGCCCTTGGCGCCGAGCGCGTGGGGGAGCAGGTCTGCGGGGAGGGCGTCGGGGCCCGCGTTGGAGATGGCGTCGGGGGTGTTCACGGCGCACACCCTAACTGCCCTAGGATTGAAACACGTTCTAGTTGTTCGTCCGCGTCAGTCGTGGGCGCCGAGCAGGGGAGGCACCGTGTCGATCGGCATCAGCGAGGAGCACGCGGAGCTGGCGGCGAGCCTGCGCGGCTGGGCGGCGAGCACCGGCGGCGTGAGGGCCGCCCGAGCGGCTGAGACCGACCCGGCCGCAGGGTTCGCCGAGCAGTGGAAGGCCGCCCTCGAGATGGGGCTCCCGGGCATCGGGCTGCCGGAGACCGTGGGCGGCGGAGGTGGCTCCGCGCTCGACGTGGCGGTCGCCCTCGAGGCCTGCGCCCACGCGCTGCTGCCGGGGCCCGTGCTCAGCTCCGCGGTGGGCGGCCTGCTCCTGGCCGACGTGTCGTCGGTCGCGCAGCAGGTCGCCGACGGGGCGCACCTGGCCATCGGACCCGTGCCGTCGCTGCGCGTCGAGGGCGACCGGCTGGTGGGAGAGGTCGCGGTGGTCTGGGACGCACCGGGGGCCGACCTGCTCCTCCTCGGTTGTGGTGCTGAGGGTGCTTCGAGCGGGGAGTCGTGGTTCGTGGTGCCGGGTGGGGCTGTGGCCGTGGCGCCGCACCCGGTGCGCGACCTGTCGCGTCGTACCGGCGCGGTGACGGTCGACGTGGCTCTCGCCGACCTCGTGGCGGCGCCGGACGTGTCGGCCGAGTTGGTGGGCCGGGCGGCGGTCACGTTCGCGGCGGCCGAGGCCGCCGGGGTGGCCCGGTGGTGCCTGGAGACCGCGGTCGAGTACGCCGGGGTGCGTGAGCAGTTCGGCCGCAAGATCGGGTCGTTCCAGGCGATCAAGCACCTGTGCGCCGAGATGCTCGAGACCGCGGAGGCCCTCACCGCGGCGGCGTTCGACGTCGCCAATGCGGCCCAGGAGGTTGCTGGCGGGGCTGACGGAGCTGGGGAGCAGTGGGCGTTCGCGGCCGACGTGGCCCACGTGACGGCGCTCGACGGCGCGGTCGAGGTCGCCAAGGCGTGCATCCAGGTGCTCGGGGGGATCGGGTTCACGTTCGAGCACGACGCGCACCTCTACCTGCGGCGGGCGCTCATGCTGCGTGGACTGCTGGGGGACACCGACGCTGCGGCGCTGCGGCTCGCCGGGCGCGCGGCCTCCGGCGTACGGCGCCGGGTCGTCGTCGACCTGGAGGGGCGCGACGAGGCGGTGCGCGGCGAGGCCCGGGCGAGCGCCGAGCGGATCGCGGGACTGCCCGAGGAGGAGCAGCGCGCGGCGCTCGTCGAGACAGGCCTCCTCACGCCGCACTGGCCCGCGCCGTACGGACTCGCCGCGGACGCGGTGCAGCAGCTCGTGATCGACCAGGAGCTCGCCCGCGCCGGGGTAGTGCGCCCCGACCTGGTCATCGCCGGCTGGGCGGTGCCCACGATCCTGGAGCACGGCACGCCGGAGCAGCAGGAGCGCTTCGCGCGACCGTCGCTGCTGGGCGAGCTGGTGTGGTGCCAGCTGTTCTCCGAGCCCGGCGCCGGTTCCGACCTGGCGTCTCTGCGCACGCGTGCGGAGCGGGTGGACGGCGGCTGGCGGCTGACCGGGCAGAAGGTGTGGACCTCGGTCGCGGACCGTGCCGACTGGGCGATCTGCCTCGCTCGCACGAATCCGGACGCCCCGCAGCACCGCGGGATCAGCTACTTCCTCGTCGACATGCGCAGCGAGGGCATCGACGTGCGACCGCTGCGCGAGATCACCGGCGAGGCGCTGTTCAACGAGGTCTTCCTCGACGACGTGTTCGTGCCCGACGACTGCCTGGTCGGCGAGGTCGACGGCGGCTGGCGGCTGGCCCGCACCACGCTCGCCAACGAGCGGGTCGCGATGGCCACGAGTCGGCTGGACCGGAGCACCGAGCGGGCGGTGGCGCTGGCCGCTGACGGGGGTCTCACCGATGCCCAGCTCGTCCGGGTAGGGCGCGCCGTCGCACTGTCGACGGTGTGCACGCTGCTCGGGGTGCGGACGACGCTGCGCTCGCTGGCGGGCAAGGGGCCCGGCGCCGAGTCGAGCGTGGCCAAGCTGCTGGGCGTCCGCAACCGGCAGGACGGCGCCGAACTCGTCGTACGCCTGCTCGAGGACCGCGTCGTCACCGACGGCGACGACGTGCGCGAGGCGGTCTGGGAGATGCTCAACACCCGCTGCCTGTCGATCGCCGGCGGCACCACCCAGGTCCTGCGCAACGTGGCCGCCGAGCGGATCCTGGGCCTCCCCAGATCCTGACCCCAGCCGAGTAGGCGCATCTTCACAGCCCAGTCGGCGCAGTTTCACCCCCGAGTCGGCGCAATTTCACAGCCGAGTCGGCGCAATTTCACCCCCGAGTCGGCGTGAATTCACGCCGACTCGGCTGGTGGGGTCGGGACTGAAGAGGTCAGGGCTGGGGGCTCTGCTTCAGCGGGCGGGCGGGGTCGGCGGTCCAGGCGTTCATGGATCCGTCGTACACCGCGACGTCGCTGCGGCCGGCTTCGGCGAGGGCGAAGGCTGCGGCGGTCGCGGCGATGCCGCCACCGCAGTAGGTGACCGGGGTGCGGTCGGGATCCAGCGCACCCACGCCCTCGAACAGGGCGCGCAGCTCCTCGCGCGAGCGCAGAGCTCCCTCCTCGTCGACGAGGTCGCCGAACGGCACGTTGACGCTGCCCGGGATGTGGCCCTGGGCGAAGGAGTCGGCGTCGAGCGCGTTGACCAGCAGCACGCCGGGGTCGTCGATCGCGGCCTCGACCTCGGCTGTCGAGCGGAGCAGCTCGGGGCGCCGATGCGCGGTGAACGTGGCAGGCGGGTACGACGCCGGGCCGGCGGCGGTCTCGAAACCCGCCGACACCCACGCGTCCAGGCCGCCATCGAGCACGTAGACCTCGTCGTACCCCTCGAGCGCGAACTGCCACCACAGCCGCGTGGCCCAGATGCCGTTGGCGTGGTCGTAGACGACCACCGTGCTGTCGTTGGAGATGCCCAGCTCGCCGACGGCGGCGGCGAACCGGCCGGAGGGAGCGGCGGCGAAGGGTGCCTCGCCGTCCGGGTCGGCCAAGTCGACGATGAGGTCGGCGAACGTCGCGCCCGGCACGTGCGCCTCCTCATAGGTGGCGCGGCCGGACTCCACATGGGCGCCGTCGGCGTCGAAGGTGAGATGCACCGTCGCGTCGACGATGCGCAGGTCGTCGTCGGTGAGGTGATCGCGGAGCCACTCGGGGGACACGAAACGCTGGTCGGTCATGCGTCCAACGTAACCGGGTACCGAAGACCCATGACTACGACACCGATCGAGCCCAGCCCCGACCCTGAGGTCGTTCCCAGCGGAGACCCCGGTGGCATCCCGACGCCCGACCCGATGCCCGGGACGATGCCCGGCGAGGACCCCGGCGGGCTGCCGCCGGAGCCGCAGACCGAGCCGGCGCCCGTGTAATTGCGCCGACTCGGCGGTGAAAGTGCGCCGACTCGGCGGTGAAAGTGCGCCGACTCGGCGGGGGTGGGTCTTTGTGCTCTGCCCCCACTCGTGCCCGTCCGGCACCGTGGAGAGATGAGCGGAGTCGCTGACCCGCGGCCGGTCGTCGACGCACGGGCCGGCTCGGAGGGCACCCGGATCGACCTCGACGACGTCTGTCGCTTCTTCACCGTGGGGGACACGGTCGTGAAGGCCCTGGACCAGGTGAGCCTCCACGTCGACGACAGCACGTTCGTCGTGGTGCTGGGCGCGTCCGGGTCGGGCAAGACCACGCTGCTGAACCTGATCGGCGCACTGGACACTCCCAGCCAGGGCACCCTGCGCCTGGCCGGCGTCGAGCTCACCACCGCCTCCCGGGCCGAGCGCACCAGGATCCGCCGTCGTACGGTCAGCTTCATCTTCCAGAGCTTCAACCTCTTCCCCGGTCTCACCGCGCTGGAGAACGTCCAGTTCGGCGCCGACGTGGCGGGGCGGGCGGACGCCGAGGCCGTGTCCGCCGAGGTGCTGGAGCAGGTGGGGCTCGGGGCACGGGCCCGGCACTTCGCCCACCAGCTGTCCGGGGGCGAGCAGCAACGAGTGGCGATCGCCCGCGCGCTGGCGACCGGGAACCCGATCCTGCTGGCCGATGAGCCGACCGGCGAGCTGGACTTCCGCACCGGCGTCCAGATCCTGGAGCTGCTGCGAGCGCAGGCCGAGCTCGGCAAGACCGTCATCGTCGTGACGCACAACCGGGAGATCTCCCGGGTGGCCGATCGCGTGATCGAGCTCTCGAGCGGTCACATCGTCGCGGACGGCCCGCCACCCGGCGGTCGGACCGGCACCGCGGATCTGCACTGGTAGTCGACGATGGCGACGGGTACGACGCTCTGGCTGCGCTGGTCGTGGCGCGACCTGCGCCGGCGCTGGACGGCCGTCATCGCGATCGCGGCCGTGATCGCGCTGGGCACCGGCACCTATGCCGCCCTGCTGGGCAGCTCCGCGTGGCGCACCCAGTCCAACGACGCGAGCTTCGCCCTCTTGGACGTCCACGACCTGCGCGCCGCGCTGCCGAGCGGCAGCATGACCGAGGAGGGGCGGCTGCTCGAGATCGTGGCCGGGCTGCCACACAGCGACCACGTGGTGGGGGCCCGGGAGCGGCTGGTCGTGCCCACCCAGGTGGCGGGCCCCGACGGACTGCTGGTCCCGGGTGAGCTGATCGGCACCGACGCCCGGCCCGGCCCCGGAGTCGACGGGGTGAACATCAACACCGGGCGCGGCTTCGCCGACGGGGACGAGGGCGAAGAGGGCGACGAGGGACAGCTCACCGTCGTCGCCGACTTCGCGTTCGCCAAGGCCAACGACCTTCCCCTCGGTGCCGAGCTCACCCTCTCCGGTGGCGCGCGGGTCGAGATGGTGGGCCGGGGCCAGGCGCCGGAGTACCTGATCCTGAGCGGGGGCCAGGGCGGGTTGCCGTTCCTCACCCAGAAGTCCTACGGAGTGCTGTTCTCCTCGCTGCACACCGCACAGCAGGCCACCGCCAACTCCGGTCGGGTCAACGACGTGGTCCTCACGCTGAGGCCCGGCGCCGATCGAGAGACCGTCCTCAAGGAGCTCGACGCGGCGCTTGCCGCCGCCCGGCCGCCGCTCGCCGCCGACGTCACCACTCGTGACGAGATCAGCGCCTACCGCGTGCTGTACGACGACATCGACGGCGACGAGCGGCTGTGGCGGGTGATCGCGCTGCTCGTGCTGGTGGGTGCGGCCTTCGCTGCCATGAACCTGACGACGCGGATCGTCGAGGCCCAGCGGCGCGAGATCGGCATCGGCATGGCGTTGGGAGTCCGGCCGGCGCTGCTCGCCGTACGTCCGCTGCTCTTCGGCGCCCAGATCGCTCTGCTCGGCGTCGGCCTGGGGCTGGTCGCCGGCTGGGCGATCTCGATCCCGCTGCGAGGGGTGTTCGTCGAGATGGTCCCGCTGCCTGTCTGGCGGACCCCCCTGCAAGTCGATGTGTTCGCGCAGGCGGCCGCGCTCGGCTTCGTGCTGCCGTTCGTGGCCATCGCCTGGCCGGTGTGGCGGGCGCTGCGGGTGCAGCCCGTCGACGCGATCCGCGTCGGTCATCTCGCGGCTCGGGGCGGTGGGCTGGCGCCGCTGCTGAGTCGGCTGCGGGTGCCGGGGCGGGGCTACTGGCAGGTGCCGCTGCGCAACGTCCTGCGCACCCCCAGACGCAGCGCACTCACCGCCCTGGGCATCGCGACGGCGATCACGACCCTGGTGACGACGGTCGGGCTGCTCGACACCTTCGGAGCCACCCTGAATCGTGCCGAGGAGGAGATGCTCCACGCCGCCCCCGACCGGGTCAGTGTCTCCCTCGACACCTTCCAGCCGCGCGACGGTGAGGTCGTACAGGCCGTCGAGGGTCTGCCCGAGACCGGGGCCGTCGAGAGAGGCCTCCTGCTGGCCGGTGAGGCCACCGGACGGGGAGGAGAGGGCGTCGAGCTGATCATCGAGATGCTTCCCGATGACGCCACCTGGACGCCGACCCTCGTCGCCGGGTCTCGAGACGGTGGCCTGGTGCTGGCCGAGAAGGCTGCGACGGACCTCGGGGTCGGGGTGGGGGACACGGTGCTCGTCGAGCACCCCCAGGCCACCCCGGACGGCCTGCAGACCATCAGCAGCGAGCTCCCGGTCGTCGGTCTCCACCCGGATCCGATGCGGATGTTCGCCTACCTCGACCCGGTCTACGCCGACGCGTTCGGGCTGGCCGGGCTCACCAACACGCTCAGCGTCCAGCCGGCCGACGGCGTCCCCTCCGAGGGCGTACGGCGATCACTGCTCGAGGTGCCGCACGTCGCCTCGGCCCAGACGCCGTACGCCGCGACCGAAGGCATGCGCGCGACCCTGGACGAGTTCGTCGGCATCCTCAACGTGGCAGCGCTGATCACGCTGCTGCTGGCCCTGCTGATCGCGTTCAACACCACGTCGATCGCCGTGGACGAGCGAGCGCGGGAGCACGCGACGATGCTTGCCTTCGGGCTGCCGGTGCGGACGGTGCTCGGTCTCACCGCGCTCGAGACCGTCGTGGTCGGCGCGGCGGGGACGCTGGTCGGCATCGGCGGGGGCTATCTCGTGTTGCGCTGGATGGCAGCGACGACCATCGCCGAGGTGATGCCCGAGATCGGCGTCACGGCCACGGTCGCGGGAGCCACCGTCGTCGAGGCACTCGCGCTGGGTGTCCTCACGGTCGCCCTGGCACCCTTGCTCACCCTCGGCCGGCTGCGGCGCACCGACATCCCGTCGGCCCTGCGCGTCATGGAGTGAGCCACGCGCTGCCGGCTCGGCGGTGAAACTGCGCCGGCTCGGCGGTGAAACTGCGCCGGCTGGGCGGTGAAACTGCGCCGACTGGGCGGTGAAACCGCGCCGACTGGGCGGGTGGGGGTCAGGCTGAGGTGGGCTCGGCGTCCTTGCGCTGGCTGCGGTAGCTGTTCCAGTGCCAGTTCAGGTAGCGCTCGATGGCGCGCACCACGTGGGCGCTGCGGATCGACGGGAAGATGTCGAACGCGTGCTGGGCGCCGGGCAGCTCGGCGTAGACGACGCTGGCGCGGGTCTTGGTGCGCAGCTCGTGCACGAAGAGGCGCGCCTGCTCGACGTTGACCAGCGTGTCCTGCGAGCCGTGGATGACGAAGAAGTCCGGCGCGTCCGGGGTGATCCGCAGGATGGGGGAGCCCGCCTCGAAGATCTCCGGGGCCTCGGACCACTTCTTGCGCACGATGTACGGCGCGAGGAACGTGTCGCGCATCAGCACGGCGCTGCGCAGGCCCGTGGACCCCGCCAGGTCGTAGACGCCGTAGTGGGGGAGCGCCGCCTGGACGGAGGTGTCGGCCTCCTCGAACCCCGGCTGGTAGGCCGGGTCGTTCGGCGTGAGCGCGGCGAGGGCGGTGAGGTGGCCGCCCGCGGATCCGCCGGTGATGGCGAGGTAGTCGGGGTTGCCGCCGTACTGCTCGATGTTCTCCCGCACCCACGCGATCGCGCGCTTCACGTCGATGATCTGCGCGGGGAACGGGTGCTTGGGGGCGAGGCGGTAGTTGATCGCCACGCAGACCCAGCCCTTCGCGGCCATGTGCTGCATCAGCGGGACGCCCTGCTGGTCCTTGCGGCCGATCGCCCAGCCGCCGCCGTGCACCTGCAGGAGCACGGGGGCGTTGCTGATGTCGCCGTCGGCGGCGCTGTAGATGTCGAGGTGCCCGCGGCGACCGCCCTCGGTGAAGGCGATGTTGCGCTGCACGCGCACCCGCACGTCCTTCATCCGGAACGGGTTCGCCAGCTTGCGCCACGGCGTGGCCAGCTCGGCAGGGGTGGGCGGCGTGTCGAGCTGCTCGACGTAGTCCACGCCGATGCCCTCCTCCAGCGCCGTCTCGACGTCGTCCTTGACCTGCTGGCCCTGCCGGATCATCCAGGCCAGCCCGGCCGCGCTGCCCGCCGCGAGCAGGAGGCCGGCACGATCACGCGCACCCCGACCGCGTACGACGTGCGCCGCGGCGTCGCCGGCGGTGATCGCGAGCAGCTGCGGGGCCAGCTCGGAGGTGAGCCAGCCGGCGAAGAAGGCCGGGATGCCGGGGCGGAAGCCCGGCACCGGACGCAGCGCGTTGGCGGTGAGAGCGGCGGTCACGATCTGGCGGCGAAGGAAACCCACGCCTCGATGTTAGGCCCCGGCCCGGGCCCACCGGCGACCCCGGGTCCGCTGACCGGACGCTCTGGCGCAACGCGCCCCGCCCGGAGATAATGAGAACCTGTTCTAATTCTGCGCTGGAGATCCCTGGGGGAGCACCATGGAACGTCTGTCCGGTCTCGACGCGAGCTTCCTCTACCTGGAGACCCCCGCGCAGCTGATGCACGTGTGCGGGCTCATCCTGCTCGACCCCGCGACGATCCCGGGCGGCTACGACTTCCGTGAGTTCCGCGACGAGCTGGAGCGGCGGGTGATCGACGTCCCGGAGTTCACTCGCAAGCTGCGCCGGGTGCCGATGGGGCTGGACCACCCGATCTGGGTGCAGGACCGCAACTTCGACATCGACCGCCACGTGCACCGCGTCGCGGTGCCGCAGCCGGGGGGCTACGACGAGCTCACCGAGCTGACCGGTCACCTGGCCGGCCTGCCGCTGGACCGGTCCCGGCCGCTGTGGGAGCTGTGGGTGATCGAAGGCTTCGACACCGACAAGGTCGTGGTCTTCATGAAGATGCACCACGCCACCGTCGACGGGGTCTCGGGCGCCAACCTGATCTCCCACCTGTGCAGCCTCGAGCCCGACGCCCCTCCGGTGATGACCTCCGACGACAAGCCGCGTGCCGGTCGCGACCCCGACCAGGTGGAGCTGTTTGGCCGGGCGCTGGTGAGCACCGCGGTGAAGCCGTTCACGGTCGTCAAGCTGCTCGCCCCCTCGGTGCAGCTGATCGGGCGCACGATCGGCAAGGCCCTGGAGGGTACGGCGATGGCGGCGCCGTTCTCGGCGCCCCGCACGTCGTTCAACGGCACGATCACCAGCCACCGCTCGATCGCCTTCGCCGACATGGACCTCGACGCGGTCCGCGCGATCAAGACGGCCACCGGCACCACCGTCAACGACGTGGTGCTGGCCATCGCCGGCGGGGCGCTGCGCTCCTACCTCGACGCGCGCGGCGAGCTCCCGTCGTCGTCGCTGCTGGCCACGGTGCCGGTCTCGGTGCGCGACAGCTCGAAGCGCTCCTCGGGAGCCAACAAGGTGTCCGCGCTCTTCGCCAACCTCGGCACCGACGTCGAGGACCCGCTCGAGCGGCTTCAGGAGATGGCAGAGAACAACCGGCACGCCAAGGAGCACCACGACGCGATCAGCGCCGACGCGCTGCAGGACTGGGCGGAGTTCGCCGCACCCCGCACGTTCGGGCTCGCGATGCGCGCCTACGCCGGGTGGAAGCTGCCCGAGAAGCACCCGGTGATCCACAACCTGGTGATCTCCAACGTCCCGGGGCCGCCGGTCCCGCTCTACTACATGGGCGCCCGGATCCTGGGGCTCTACCCGCTCGGTCCGGTCTTCCACGGGGCCGGGCTCAACATCACCGTGATCTCGCACAACGGCGCCCTCCACATCGGCATCATCGCGTGCCGCGAGTCGATGCCCCACGTGGATGAGCTGGTGCGGCTGTTCCCCGACGAGCTGGAGCGGCTCAGGAAGGCCGTGGCCGCCCAGACGTCCGTCGACGGCTGAAGTCGCGCCCCCGCGCCACCACGGTCGCGGTCGCCTCCAGCAGCGCCGGGACGAACAGCTCGGACTCGATCGTGCAGGCCGCGTGCCCGGCGTCGATGTCGTGGACCGTCGCACCGGGGATCAGCCGCGCCAGCGCGAGCTGCCGGTCGAAGGGGATCACCCGGTCGCGGCGCGTGGCGACGACGGCAGTGGGCGCGTCGATGCGGGCGAGCCAGGGGCGGGAGTGGTGGCGCCCCAGTGCCGCGACGGCGGTGGCGACGGCCCACGGGCTGGTCTGGCGGAACTCCGCCAGCGCCCACTCGTAGAGGTCGTCGGGCACGTCGCCCAGCGCCTGGGCCGCCGAGCGCGACGCGCGCACCGCCGTACGCGAGGTCGAGATGCCGCGGGCGCCCACCATCGCGAGCTCGACGCCGGCGTGAAACGCGCGCTCGTGGGCGTGGGTGCGGAAGTGGGCGGTGCTCGCGCAGAGCACGAGGCCGGCCGTCCGGTCGGGGTGCTGGCGCCAGACCCGCTGGGCGATGATCGAGCCCATCGAGTAGCCCCCGATCACCGCCTCCTCGATCTCGAGCACGTCGAGCAGCGCCGCCACGTCGTCCGCGCAGTCATAGAGCGAGAACGTCGGGGAGTGGATGCCCCGCCCGTGCCAGCGCTGGTCGAGCGTGATCACCCGATAGCGCTCGGAGAGCGCCTTGATCGCGGGGAACCAGGTCAGCAGCCCGGTACAGCCGACCGCGTGCAGCAGCACGATCGTCGGCGCCTTCTCGCTCGGCCCCGGCGTGTCCGTGACGTACGTCGAGCCCCGCCCGGGCAGCTCGACCATCCTCCCCTGGGGGATCGGCACCCAGGGGAGGTAGACCCGTCGCCGTGCGATCTGCTGCGGCATCACGGGCCGCACGAGCGCGGCGACGGAGCGGGGGAGAGCCGGCACGGGCGCCTCAGGAGGCCTCGGCGGTGGCGCCGCGGCGAGAGCCGGTGTCCGCGGAGGAGTCCGCGATGTGGTGCGCCGCGATGTAGCCGAACGTCATCGCCGGCCCGATCGTGGCGCCGGCGCCGGCGTAGGTGCGGCCCATCACGGCCGACGACACGTTGCCGGCGGCGTAGAGGCCCTCGATCACGGAGCCGTCCTCGCGCAGCGCCCGGGCGTGCTCGTCGGTGACGATGCCGCCCTTGGTGCCGAGGTCGCCCGGCACCATCTTCACGGCGTAGAACGGCCCCTGGTCGATGACGCCCAGCGACGGGTTGGGCTTGGACCTCGGGTCGCCGTAGTACTTGTCGTAGGCCGAGTCGCCGCGGCCGAAGTCGAGGTCCTTGCCGGTGCGCGCCATCTGGTTGAAGCGCTCCGCGGTCTGCGTCAGCGTGTCGGCCGGGACGCCGATCTTCTCGGCGAGCTCGCGCAGCGAGTCGCCCTTCACGATCGAGCCGGACTTGTACCAGCGGCCCGGGAAGGGCTGACGCGGGCTGAGCCCGGCGAAGAGGTAGCGGTTGCGGTAGCGCTGGTCGATGATCATCCAGGACGGGACGTGCTCGATCCCGGTCCTCTCGGCGTTGTCATACATCGCGTGCACCGCGTCGACGTACGGCGCGGCCTCGTTGCTGAAGCGCTTGCCGGCCTGGTTGACGATCATCGAGCCGGGCAGGTTGCGCTCGGCGAGGCAGAACCACGGGCCGGACGGCAGCGGGATCGACGGGCCCCACCAGGCGTCGTCCATCAGGTCCAGCGCCGCACCCGCGCGGATGCCGGCGTTGATGCCGTCGCCGGTGTTGCCGGCCGCGCCGGTCGTCCACTCGGAGCCGATCGGGCCGCGCTGGTACTGCTGGCGCATCTCGGCGTTGTGCTCGAAGCCGCCCGAGGCCAGGATCACGCCGCGGCGGGCGCGGATGACCTGCTCGCTGCCCTCGCGGGTGACCTTGACGCCGACGACGCGGCCGTCCTCGACGACCAGGTCGGTCAGGGGCGTCTCGTACCAGACGGGGATGCCGGCATCCATCAGGCCCTTGCGCATCCCGATCATCATCGCGTTGCCCATGCCGTACATCTTCTTGCCGCGCGCGAGCGTGATCGTGCGGCGCAGCATCGCCTTGATCATCGTCAGCGGGAAGCGGAAGGAGCGCAGCCCGAGGCTGATCTTGCGGTAGTCGGCCTGGCCGATGACCAGCCCGACCGGCGCCTTCGTGTAGGGCTTGGTGAGCCGCTTGAGCTCGTCGCCGAGGATGTTGCCGTCGATCGGCTTCGGCTCGACGCTGCGCCCGCTGGCGCGACCGCCGGTGGCCTCGGGGTAGTAGTCGGAGTACTGCGGCACCCACATGAAGTCGGCCGCCGAGTTGTCGGTGACGAACTTCAGCATCTCCGGGCCGCGGTCGACGAAGGCGTCGATGCGCTCCTGGGGCACCACGTCGCCGATCACCTCGTAGAGGTAGGCGCGGGTCTCGGAGTCCGGGTTGCCCTGGCCTGCCGCCGTGAGCGCGTGGTTGTTGGGGATCCAGACCCCGCCGCCGGAACGCGCGGTGGAGCCGCCGAAGCCGTCGGTCTTCTCGATGACGACCGTGTCCAGGCCGCGGTGCTTCGCGGCGAGCGCGGCGGTCATGCCGGCCCCGCCGGTGCCGACGACCACCACGTCCACGGTCGTCTCGGGCGTTGCGGGCCCCGGGGTGAGGGACTCTGCGGTCACGTGCGCTCCTGATGCTCTGCGGGCTGCTGGCCTGATGGGTGTGTCAGGCAATAGGTGTCTGGCGGATCAAAGGTTCCATTCGGCCTCGCTCCCGCGTCCACACGATCGCCCGGTGAGTGGGAGTCGGTGCCTGTCAGGCGATCCGGGCGGGTTCCATGGCGTCTGGAAATGGCGTCTGGACGAGGTGGCCTCGACCTTACGAACTATTTAGAACGTGTTCTAGTATGGCAGCACCGAACCACGCGATCTCAGGAGAGCCGATGTCCCAGCAAGTCCTCGACGGGGTCCGCGACCTGCTTCCCACCTTCCGGGAGCGGGCCGACGAGACCGAGCGACTGCGCGTCGTCCCCGAGTCGTCGGTCAAGGAGCTCGAGGAGACCGGCTTCTTCCGGCTGCTGCAGCCCCAGCGCTTCGACGGACTCGAGGCCGACCCGATCGACTTCTACACCGCCGTGCGCGACATCGCCTCGGCCTGCGGCTCGACCGGCTGGGTCTCCAGCGTGCTGGGCGTGCACCCCTGGCAGGTCGCGCTCTTCGCCGACGAGGCCCAGCAGGCGGTGTGGGGCTCCGACACCTCCGCGCGCCTCTCCTCGTCGTATGCCCCCACCGGCCGGGCGGTCGTCGCCGAGGGCGGCTACACGCTCTCGGGCAAGTGGAGCTTCTCCTCGGGCTGCGACCACGCCACCTGGGTGCTGCTCGGCGGGCTGGTCTTCAACGCCGAGGGCCAGGTCGTGGACTTCAAGACGTTCATGGTGCCGCGCAAGGACTACCGGATCATCGACGTGTGGAACACCGTCGGCCTGCGCGGGACCGGCTCCAACGACATCGTCGTGGACGACGTGTTCATCCCCGACGCGTTCACGCTCTCGATGAGCGACACCGGGCGCTGCTTCGGCCCCGGCCAGGAGCAGAACACCTCCGACCTCTACAAGCTGCCCTTCCACTCGCTGTTCACCAGCACGATCACCACGCCGATCATCGGCATGGCGATGGGGGCGTACGACGAGCACGTCGACATGCAGCGCAAGCGGGTGCGCGCGTCGTACATCGGGGAGAAGGCGTCGCTCGACCCCTTCGCGGCGGTCCGCATCGCCCGCGCCTCCAGCGAGATCGACGCGGCCTGGGCGCTGCTGACCAACAACATCCGCGAGGAGCAGGCCCACGTCGCCCGCGGCGAGAAGATCCCGCTGACGCTGCGCCTCAAGGTGCGTCGCGACCAGGTGGTCGGCACCGAGCGCGCCATCGAGGCGATCGACGCGCTCTTCGAGGCCTCCGGCGGCCGCGCGCTCGCCGAGGGCACCTACCTGCAGCGCGCCTGGCGCGACTCCCACGCCGGCCGGGTGCACGCGGCCAACGACCCCGAGCGCGCCCTGCAGATGTACGGCGCATCGGAGTTCGGCCACAAGGTCGACCCGGGGATGTACTGAGCGATGACCTCTCTTCAGGAGACGACAAGGCGGTCGGCGAAGGCCGGCGACCTCACGCTCAACTACTACGAGGCGGGGGAGTCCCGCGTCGGTCCCGACGGCCCCTTGGGCGGGGGACTGCCGCTGGTGATGCTGCACGGCGGCGGACCGGGCGCCTCGGCGTGGTCCAACTTCGGCGCCGCGCTGCCGGGCTTCGCCGAGGACTTCCGCACGCTGCTGGTCGACCAGCCCGGCTTCGGCGCCTCGGACAAGCCCGAGATCGTCGGCAACTACTACCGGTTCTCCGCCGACGCGCTGGCCGCGCTGCTCGACGAGCTCGGCATCGAGCGGATCCACCTGCTCGGCAACAGCCTCGGCGGCGGCACCGCGGTCCGGTTCGCCCTCGAGCACCCCAAGCGGGTCGGTCGGCTGATCCTGATGGGGCCGGGCGGGCTCTCGCTCAACCTGTTCCACGCCGACCCCACCGAGGGCATCAAGCGGCTCTACGACTTCGCGGGCAACCCGTCGCGCGAGGCGCTGCGGGCGTTCATCTCCACGATGGTCGTCAACCAGGCGCTGGTCACCGACGAGCTGGTCGAGGAGCGCTTCGCCGACGCGACGGCGCCCGGTGCGCGGGAGGCGATGGCGTCGATGGGCGCGTCGTTCATGAAGCCCGAGACCTTCGAGGACGGGCTGCTGTGGCGCGAGGCGCACCGCATCCGCCAGCACACGCTGCTCACCTGGGGCCGCGAGGACCGGGTCAACCCCCTCGACGGCGCCTTCGCGGCGCTGAAGCTGATCCCGAAGGCGTCGCTGCACGTCTTCCCCAACTGCGGCCACTGGGCCCAGATCGAGGCCGCCGCGGAGTTCCGCGCGGTGGCCACCAACTACCTCGCGATGCACCGCGAGAAGCCGAAGGGCTAGGGAGGGAGAACATGGACATCCGCGCACTGGGATACGTCCGCGTCGCCAGCACGGACCTGGAGAAGTGGCGACACTTCGCAGGCAAGGTGCTCGGCCTCGCCGAGGGACGTGGCCCGGACCCGGCCAACCTCTACTACCGGATGGACGCGCTGTCCGCACGGATCGTCATCGAGCCCAGCGACCGCGACTGCCTGGCCGCGATGGGCTGGGAGGTCCCCGACCACCGGGCGCTCGCCGTCGCGCTCGACGAGCTCAAGCACCACGGTGTCGAGGTCCACGAGGCCACGCCGGAGGAGCTCAAGGAGCGGCGCGTCGAGGGCATGATCCGGTTCGAGGACCCGTGGGAGAACGTCTTCGAGCTCTACCACGGGGTGACCTACGAGTCGCGCCCCGTCGTCACGCCGTACGCCAACACGTTCGTCACCGGCGACCAGGGCCTCGGCCACATCGTCGTACCGGTGGGCGACGACGAGGCGGCGCTGAAGTTCTACGAGGACGTGCTCGGCTTCCGGCTGCGCGACTCGATGCGGATGCCCGGCGAGTTCGTCGGCAAGGAGCCCGGCTCGACCGCATGGCTGCGCTTCCTGGGCTGCAACCCGCGCCACCACTCGCTGGCGTTCCTGCCGATGCCCAACCCGGCCAAGTGCGTGCACATCATGATGGAGGTCGACAAGCTCGACGACGTCGGCCGCGCGCTGGAGCGGGTGCGCAAGCACAACGTGCCGCTGTCGGCGACGCTGGGGCGCCACATGAACGACGAGATGGTGTCGTTCTACGTGAAGTCACCCGGCGGCTTCGACGTCGAGTACGGCACCGAGGGGATGACCGTCGACGACGCGAAGTGGGTCGCGCGCGAGTCGACGGCCGTGTCCTACTGGGGGCATGACTTCAGCGTGGGGCACTGAGGTTAAGAATGGACCTCATGTCTGATCACGAGATCCCCGAGGGAATGCGCGAGGACGCCCAGGCGTCCTGGCCGCCGCAGGAGCTCATCGAGTCGTTCCTGGGCAAGGTCGACTTCGAGTTCCGTGCGGGCGAGCACTTCGCCGTCCCGGCGGACGACGAGACGGCGCAGGCCCAGGCGCGCAAGTTCCGCGACGTCCTGGGCAGGTATGCCAGCGGGGTGACCGTGGTGACCACCGTCTCCGGCGGCGAGCCGGTCGGGATGACCTGCCAGTCGTTCACCAGCGTCTCGCTCGACCCGCCGCTGGTGGCGTTCCTGCCGATGCGCACCTCGCGCGCCTTCGCCGCGATCCGCAACGCGGGGAAGTTCTGCGTGAACTTCCTGGCCGCCGACCAGATCGACATCTCCAACGCGATGGCCAGCCGCGCCGAGGACAAGTTCGCCGGCGTCTCGTGGGCGCCGTCGCAGACGGGCTCGCCGCTGCTCGAGGGCATCGTCGGGTATGTCGACTGCACCGTCCACGCCATCCACGAGGCCGGCGACCACTACATCGTCGTCGGCCGCGTCCAGGACCTCGACGTCACCGACAACAACGACCCGCTGCTGTTCTTCCAGGGCAAGTACCGCACCACCACCTGAGCAGGTCACGTCAGGTCAGGGCTCAGCCGGGCCCCAAGCCCGCCGACCCGTCACTCCCTCGACCGTTTTCGCGGCGTGTCGCGGAGGGAGTGACGGGTCGATCTGCGCCTGTGGATGAGCTCGGCGGCGTCGCGCCGTCCTTGGGCAGTCTGAGCGAATGCATGCGTACGACGAGCTGCCGCTGGCGCTGCCGGACTCCCACCCGCGACTCCCGCTGGCGCGCCCCTTCACCCTCGCGCAGGCCCGTGACGTCGGGGTCAGCCGCGACGAGCTCACGACCCTGTGCGCGCACGGGATCCTGCGCCGCCCGCTTCTCGGTGTCTATGTCGACAATGCCGTCCCCGACACGACGCTGACCCGGGTCCAGGCACTCTCCCTGGTGCTGCCTGAGGACGCGGTGGTCACCGAGGAGACGGCCTGCTGGGTCTACGGCCTCGACCTCGACCCGCCGGGAGCGCGCTGGGTGGCGGCGCCCCTGCGGGTGTTCCGGACACCCGGCTCGACCCGGATCCGCAAGCTGGGCTGCGACGGCGGCGAGCGGACGCTGCGCCCCGAGGACGTCGCGGAAGTGGCCGGGATCCGGGTGCTGTCGCCGGTGCGGCTCGCGCTCGACATGGCGCGGCTGCGTCCGCGCGACCAGGCGCTGGCGGCGCTCGACCAGATCCGCCGGCACCTGGGCGTGGGGCTGGACGAGCTGATCGAGCGGCTCCCGGACTTCAAGGGCGCGCGCGGCATCGTCCAGGGCCGCGAGCTGGTGCCGCTGTCGGATCCGCGCGCGGAGTCCCAGGCGGAGTCCTTCGTCCGGATCCGCTGCCGCGACGCCGGGCTGATCCTCGAACCGCAGCTGGAGGTACGCCGCCACGACGGCTGGCTGGAGCGGGCCTACCTCGACCTGGGGGACGGGATCCGCCGCTTCGCCGTGGAGTACGACGGGCGCGCCTGGCACGAGAGCGACGAGCAGCGCGCCCGCGACCGACGTCGCCGGGCCTGGGTCCGCGAGGAGCACGGCTTCGGCATCTGCGTCCTCACCGACCGCGACGTCTACGGCGTGCCCCGCGAGCAGACCGCGCACGTCGTACGCAAGGCCCTGGAGCAGCACCTGAGAGGCCCCTGACCCGCCGACCCGTCACTCCCTCGACCAGACACGCCGGGTACGGCGGCGCGAGTGACGGGTCGGCGCGGACGGGGAGGTGGCCGCCGGGGGTGCTCGTGCGATAGGGCTGACTCTCATGGAACCTGACCGGCCCCTGCAGCGTGACAGGGGTGTGGAGACGGACGAGGTGGCTGCCCTGTATGCCCGCGCCTGCCCGGCGCTGGTGGGGCTGCTGACCGCGATCGGCGGCAGCCGCGCCGATGCAGAGGAGGTCGCCCAGGATGCGTTCGCGCGCGTGCTGGAGCACTGGCGCAAGGTGCGGGAGTACGACGATCCCGAGGCGTGGCTGCGCACGGTCGCCGTGCGGCTACTCGTGTCGAGGCTGCGGCGGCGGCAGGTGGCGGCACGGGGGCTGGGCCTGCTCGCCCGACGAGCTGTGACCGCACCGCCGGCGGTTTCCCCAGGCACAGATCTCGAACTGACGGCGGCCCTGATGGCGCTTCCCGTGGCCCAGCGTGCGGCAGTGGTGCTGCACCACCTGCACGACCTCCCGGTCGACGAGGTCGCCGAGCTGCTCCACGTCCCCACCGGCACGGTGAAGTCGAGGCTGTCGCGCGCCCGCGCGGCACTGGCGCCGTTGCTGGCTGACGAGACACGCGCTGACCAGGAACGGAGCACGAGATGAACGACTTCGGCGACCGGCTGCGCAGGCATGTCGACGAGCTCACTCCGGAGGGGGTGGCGCCGTTCCATGAGGTGTCGTCGCGGCGCGCTCGGCGGCGTCGGCGGCGGCGGGCGGTCCTGGCGGGGGGTGCCGCGATGGCTGCGGTCGTCGCGGTGACAGTGGGTATCGGCGTGGTCGGAGGTGGCGACCCGAGCCCGGATCACCGCGCTGCCGGCTCCTCCCCGAGTCCGAGCGATCGTCCGGATCCGTCGTACACCTGGGGCGACGAGCCGTCGCCGGTCGTGCTCCGTCTGGCGGACGGGGATGTCGCGCTCTCCGCCTGGGGCTACTGCTGGACCGGGCCGCCGAGCCCGCGGGGGACAGCGAAGGGGATCTGTGTCGACAGCCTCGGCCCGAGCACACGTGACCTCCCGAGCGCCGGAGAGCACGATGCCCTCGACTTCTGGTTCGGTCTGAAGGGATGGGACTTCCGAGCGACGTTCACCGAGCTCGACGCGGCCTGCCCGCGCAGCCACACAGTGAGGGCCGAGCGGATCGGTGACCAGACGTTCCGGTTGCAGCCGGCCGGTCCTCCCGGCCGCTATCGGGTGGATCTGTTCGGCACGGGTGAGGCGGGCGACGTGACCACCAGCTTCGCCTGGACCACGCCCGTCGGCGGGCCCGGGGAGGAGCCGTCGGCCCACCTCGCGCTGCTGCGCAAGGCCGGTGACTATGCGGTCGCTCCTCGGATGCAGCTGGTCGTGGAGGGTCTGGGATTCCAGCCCGACGAGGTCGAGGCCGAGGTGGTGGCGAGGACCGCCCGGGGGATCCCGATCGTCGTCGACGCCACGCTGAACCACCCCGGCACGTGCCCCGTCGAGGGGTCGCTGTCCTTCAGCGGTCAGCCCCCGGTCCACCCGGAGGCGACCCTGGGCCCCGCCCCGTTCACCTACGAGGTCAGGCTGACCCTGGACGGCGAGGAGTACGTCGGCACGGCCGTCTGGCCCCGCGACCAGATCAAGGGCCAGCGGCCCCACACCCGGCTCACCTTCACCCCGCCCCTCCCAGGCCCCACCCCCGACTGACGACGACCCGTCACTCGCGCCGCTGCGTACGGCGTGTCTGGTCGAGGCAGTGACGGGTCGGCGGTCTGGGGGCCTGCGCCTGCAGGGGCTGCCCCCAGAGGTGAAGCGTCAGGGGACGGGGCGTGTGGCGTCCAGGACCAGGGCGACCAGCTGGTCCACGAACTCAGGTGGTGTGCGCTGGCCGCTGGTGAGAGGGGCCAGGAAGAGCGGGGAGACCAGGGTGTTGATGACGGTCCGGGGATCGTGGGTGCTGCTCGCCTCGCCGCGGGCGACGGCACGGGCGAGCATCTCGTACCAGCCGGCCATCACCGGCGCGAAGTGCTCGACCACCGCCGCGTTGAAGGCCGGGTGCAGCCCCGAGACCATGATCCGCGTCATCGTCAGGTCGACCGGATCGGCCGCGAACGCCGCGATCTCGTGGGCGAACACGCGCACGTCCGCGGTCCAGCTGCCGGTGTCGGGCACCGTCACCGTCCGCACGTGATGGGTGAGCGCCTCGGCGAGCAGGTCGTCGTGGGTGGGCCACCAGCGATAGAGCGTGCGCCGGTTGACCTCGGCCCTCTCGGCGACCTCGACGGTCGTGAACGGAAAGTGCCCCTCCGCAAGGAGATCGAGCACCGCGCGACCGACGGCCAGGCGCACCTGCTCGCTGCGGCCGCCGCTGCGCTGACGTGTCTGGACGCTCATGGTCGGGCCAGCCTAGGGCAGTCCTCGGGAGACCCCTGTCTAGACGGGACGCGGAGCCGTGTCCCACCTAAAGCAACAGCCTGTTGCTTTAAGCAGGGGTGGCGTGGATGCTGTGGCCTCCGCCTTCCCCCTGACCCTCGGAGACGCCCGTGCGCACCACCCCGACCTTCGATCTCGCTGTGATCGGCGCCGGCCCGCTGGGTACGGCGACCGCCCGCCACGCCGCCGAGTCCGGCGCCCGGGTGCTGCTGATCGGGCCGGACGAGCCGGCGGGGACCGAGTCGCACGAGGGGACGTGGGCCGGCTACTACGACCAGGGCCGGCTCTGCCACGTCCTCGAGGTACCGCTGGCGACCTCGCTGCTGACGATGCGCAGCCGGCGCCGCTTCGCCGATCTGATCGCGCGCACCGGGATCGACTTCCTGACCCCGACCCACTCGGTCACCGTGCTGCCCGACGGCGAGGGCGCCGCGTCCTCGCTGTGGTTCGACCGCGAGGTGCTGGCCCGCAACGCGGCCGACCTCGGCGTCGCCGTCGACCACCTCGACGCCCAGCAGCTCGCCGCGGCGTACCCCACGCTCTCCTTCCCGCCCGACCACGTGGCCCTGCGTGAGCCCGACGCCTTCCTCCTCAACCCGCGCGCGCTGGTCCAGGCGGAACTGTCCGCAGCGCTGGCCGCGGGCGCCGTACTCGTGCGCGACGAGGTGGTCGCCACCGCCGAGGTCGCCGAGGGGATCCAGGTGACCGCGCGGGGCGGCGAGTCCTGGACCGCCGCCAGGGTCGTGGTCGCGACAGGAGCCGCGACCAACGCGACCGGGCTGCTGGCCCGCCGCCTCCAGACCACCACCTATGGAGCCACCGTGGTGCTGGCCGAGGTCGCCGGCCCCGACGCGGTGGCGATGCCGACGATGATGATGATGAAGGTCCGCGACGGCGCGATGGCCTTCGGCGGCATCGTGATGGCGCCGGTGCAGTATCCCGACGGCCGCTGGTACATCAAGACCTCCGGCGCCAGCCTGCTCGCCAACCCGCTGACCGAACGCGACGAGATCGCCGCCTGGGTGCGCACCGGCGGCCGGGCCGCGGACATCGACGAGGCCCGCGAGCTGCTGGGCGAGCTGCTGCCCGACGTCGAGATCCTCTCGATGCGCACCCGCCCGTGCCTGGTCTGCGACACCCCCTCCGACCGGCCCTACATCGACTGGGCCGACGACCGCACCGTCGTCCTCGTCGAGGGCGAGCGCGGCGCGATGGCCGCCGACGAGATCGGCCGGCTCGGCGCCGAGCTCGCGCTGACGGGGGAGTGGCGCGACTCGATCCCGCACGAGGTCTTCGCCGCGGCCTGGGCCGAGGGTGATGCGGCCCCCATCGACGAGCAGTACGGCGAGCGCCCGGCGGGCGCCGCGTCGTTCGTGCCGGTGGTGCCTGCCGGCCAGGAGGAGACCTACGCCGCCTGGCACCTGGCCCCGGCCGTCCGGGCGGGGGACACGATCCACTGCTCCGGCGTCCTCGGCACGCGCCCCGACGGCTCCGTCCCCGATGACCTGGCCGAGGAGATCGACCTCGCCCTCACCAACCTCGCCCACGTGCTCGACGCGGCCGGCGCGAGCCTGGCCGACGTGGTCGACCTGCTGACCTTCCACCTCGACCTCGCCGCGCAGGTGCCCACCTTCATGCAGGTCCGCGACCGGCGGCTCAGTGAGCCGTGGCCCGCCTGGACCGCGATCGGCGCCACCCAGATCGGCGGCGGGCTGCCGGGGGTGCGCCTGGAGATCAAGGCGACCGCCCGCGTGCTGCCTGCCTGACCTGGCTCACCAGACCTGATCGACCTCACTGCCCACCACTCGTCAGCACCCCCACCCTGGAGGAACCACCCGTGAACTCGACCCCTCGTGTCCGTCTTGCCGTCGCCGCTGTCGTCGGCGCCCTGCTCTTCAGCTCCTGTGCGTCCGCGGACGATGACGACGCAGCCAAGAAGGAGGGCGCCGCGGTCGACCGCGGGCGCTACACCTTCGGGCTGATCGGCGACCAGCCCGAGGCCGGCGACCCGGTCGACGGCGGCACGCTGGACTTCGCCGACTACGGCGAGATCCGCAGCCTCAGCCCCGCCGCGTCGTACGCCACGGGCGCCTCCGGCGGCGGCGCCCTCGTCGCCGTCTACGACACGTTGATGACCCTGAACACCGAGAGCCAGGAGTTCGAGCCGAAGCTGGCGGAGTCGCTGGAGAGCAGCGACGACCTCAAGACCTGGACACTGACCCTGCGCGAGGGTGTCGACTTCTCCGACGGGACGCCGCTGGACGCGAAGGCCGTGGTCGCCAGCATCGAGTGGTACATGAAGAGCCAGGGCGTCGACACCGCGATGCTCGCTCCGAACCTCGCCGAGATGAAGGTCGAGGACGAGCGCACGGTGGTCTTCGAGCTCAACAACGCGTGGGCGCGGTTCCCGGCGATGCTGGCCCAGGCGGCCGGGATGATCGTCGCGCCGGCCGCCTACGCGGGTGCGGAGTTCGAGCCGATCGGCGCGGGGGCGTTCATGCTCGAGGAGTACAAGCCGGCGGAGGAGCTCCTCCTCACCGCCAACGAGAGCTACTGGGACGGCGCCCCGCACCTCGACGGCATCCGGATCTTCTGGCCGCTGGCCGACGAGGCCAAGCTCGACGCTCTCGAGGACGGCAGTGCCGACGTCGCGTTCATCCGGGACCCGAAGGTCGTCGACGAGGTGGTCGAGGCCGACATTGCCGGCCACCTGACGCTGACCAGCCTGGGCAACAACCTCTCGATCAACCACCGTGAGGGCCGGCCCGGGTCCGACCCGCGGGTGCGGGAGGCGATCGCGCTGGCCTACGACCCGCAGCTGGACTACCAGCGCTCGTACGACGGGAAGGGCCTGCCGGGCAAGGAGATGTTCGCCCCGGAGTCGAAGTGGGACACCAGTGACGCGGCGCTCGACGTGGACCTGGAGCGGGCCGAGCAGCTGGTCGAGGAGGCCAAGGCCGACGGTTTCGACGGGCAGATCACCTACCTCGACGGCGCCGACCCGACCTCGCGCACCCAGGCGGTGGCGATGAAGGCGATGCTCGAGCGCGTCGGCTTCGCCGTGAAGACAGACCTGGTCGCCTCGATCGCCGACCAGACCAACCGCGTCTTCGTCGACCACGACTTCGACCTCGCCCGCGGCGCGATGAGCGTCTCGGAGTCCGACCCCTACCACCGCCTCGTCGGCAGCCTCAGCTCCACCAGCTATGGCAACGAGACCGGCTACGCCTCCGAGGAGATGGACGCGGCGCTGGCCGACCTGCAGTCCGCCGCCACCGACGAGGAGGTCCAGGCGGTGCTGGACGAGATCCAGGAGCTGTTCAACCAGGACAACCCGATCGTCGTCACCGGCGCCAACGCCGCCGTCCACGCCTGGAACGACAACGTCCACGGCGTGGAGCTCGGCGCGGAGTACATGCCCGACTTCTCCGAGGCCTGGCTCCAGCAGTAACCCCACCCGCCGACCCGTCACTCCCTCGACCAGACACGCCGAGTACGGCGGAGCGAGTGACGGGTCGGCGCGGCGGGGCTCGGCCGCTGGCGGCCGGGGGCGCTAGCAGGTGCGCGAAACCCGCACCTCGGCCAACGAGGTAGCCGAGCCCTCCCGCCCGTCGGCGTCGGTGAAGTGCACGGTCAGCGGCCCACCGGAGCCACTGGTCCCGGTGAACCCGACGACGAAGACCAGATAGCGCTCGCCGTCATCCGCCAGGTCGAGCACCGCCCCGTCAGCCGGCTCGGCCCGCTGCCAGGCGCGCAGCTCGCGGTCAGTCATCTCGCCCGGAGGCAGTCCGCCCCAGATCCCGAGCGTCGCGAAGATGTCGCCCGGCTCGCGTTGGAAGACGCTCACCGACGTCACGGCGAGGTCGCCCTCGGTCGGCCACTCGACGCGGTCGATCGTCACCGGCGCCGGCCCGCGGTTGGCGAACGTGTCGAACCCCTCGGAGAAGGCGCTGTGGTGCTCGGAGGGGGCGCAGATGCGATGCGGAGTCCCGACGGCGTACAGGGCATCCGACGTGCCGTCCGCGCTGCCACCGGGCATCTCCTCATCGCACGCGGAGGCGAGCGCCAGACAGGCAAGCAGGCCGGTGGCCAGGCCGAGTCGCCCGGCCGGGAGCGCGCCTCGAGCGGATCGCCCGGGGCGCGCGTCGCTGAGCCGGGTGGCTCGAGGTCCTCGGTTCACTCAACCCCCGTGGGTCCCAGGTGCGCCATGACGGTCGCCGACGCGAGCCCCCCGCCGTCAAAGAGCTTCAGGGGACCCCCAGGCTACGGCGACCCGTCACTCCCTCGACCAGACACGCCGAGCGTGGCGGAGCGAGTGACGGGTCGATCGCAGGCGCCTACCCGATGCAGCGAGCCCAGGTTCGTGCGTCAGGGTGACCGACGGGTAACTGGCGTTCCTCAGGCATCGGGTGCGTGAAGATCTCCAGCTTGTTGCCAGGGGGCCCAGCAGGGTCCGTGGTTCGCCGGCGGGCTGACAACGCGGGCGAGCTCAGCGTGCTCCAGTCTGGCGTGCTCGGCACCCAGGGGAGCCGGTACGGCGCGCGCCGCGGGCTCGTCGTACGCACGGACCAGCAGGCCGCACACGGCACGACCCGTCACCGGCGCCGCCGTACACGGCGTGTCTGGTCGAGCGAGTGACGGGTCGGCGGGTCTGGGGGTTGCTTGTTACCAACCACCCGCCCACCCAAGCCCAGCCAGCCTGTCAGGCCTGCCCTGCCTGACGGCGGGGCCTCAGAGGGGGAGGAGGGCGCGGTGCTGGTGGGGGCGGCCGTAGAGCTGGGTGAGGGCGTGGGCGCGCTTGAAGACGAGCTGGGCGTCGTGCTCCCAGGTGATGGCGATGCCGCCGTGGAGCTGGACGGTCTCGGCGGCGATGCGGCCCACCGCGTCCCCCGTGTACGACGCGGCGACGGCCGCGAGGCGGGGGGCGTCGTCCGAGCCCACCGAGACGGCGTGCGAGGCGGCGAGCGAGGCCGAGCGGGACATCTCCAGGAGCACCAGCATGTCGGCCATCCGGTGCTTGAGCGCCTGGAACGACCCGATGGGGCGGCCGAACTGCTCGCGCTCCTTGGCGTACGCGACGGTCATGTCCAAAGCTCGCTGGGCGCAGCCGACTGCGAGCACCGAGACGGCCGCGGCCCCCACCACATGCGCACGAGACAGAGCGTCAGAGGCGGAGCCAGAAAGCCGCGTCCCCGGCGTCTCGTCGAACGTCAGCGTCGCCAGCCGCAGCGACATGTCCATCGCCTGCGTGCGCGACCGCGTCACTGACGCCGGGTCGACCTCGAACAGCGCGACCCCGTCGTCCGTGGCGGCCGCGACGACCAGCACCGAGGCGACGTCGCCGTCGAGCACGCACGAGATCGTCCCCGTCAGCAGGTCCCCGGAGGCCCGCACCGGCTCGGAGCCGGGCACGGACGCCGTCCCCGACCACGCCAGCGTCGCGGGCTCGCCCGCGGCGATCCGCGGCAGCAGCCGCCCACAGGCGTCCACGTCACCCGACGCCAAGACAGCCTCGGCGGCGACGAGCGACGCGAGCAACGGCGACGGAGCAAGCGCCCGCCCCAGCTCCTCGAGCACGACGAACGTCTCGAACAGCGAGAACCCGGCCCCGTCGTACTCCTCCGGGATCCCCAGCGCCACCGCGCCGATCTGCTCGCACAGCGTCGCCCAGAGTGCCTCGTCGTACCCCGCGTCAGACTCCGACGCGGTCCGCACGGCCTGGCTGTCGGCGCGCTTGTCCAGCAGCGACCGGACGGTCGAGGCCAGCTCCTGCTGCTCCTCGGAGAGCCCGAACTCCATCTCAGACCCCCTGCTCGATGGCGGCCGACTCAGACGAGGGAGAAGCAGAGACGAGCGCGTCGAGGATCCGCTGCCGGTGGTACGCCGTGGTGCCCCACGCCGCGACCAGGGCCCGCACCTTCGTGATCCAGACCGACAGGTCGAACTCCTGCGTGTAGCCGATCGCCCCGTGCACCTGCAGTGCCGTCCGCGACGCGCGGTAAGCGGCGTCCGCGGCAGCGACCTTGGCGGCCGACACATCACGGGAGAACTCAGGAGCCTCGTCCGACAGCGCAGCCCCGAACACCAGCGGCCGCGCGAAGTCGAGTGCGATCCGCACGTCGGCGAGCTGGTGCTTGATGGCCTGGTAGGACCCGATCTCGCGACCGAACTGCTTGCGCTGCTTCACATACGCCACGCTGTCGGCGAGCAGCCGCTCCCCGGCGCCGAGCAGCTGCGCGGAGCACGCGAGCACGGCCAGGTCGAACGCCCGCGACAGGTCACCGGAGTCAACAGCAGAGCCCGACGACACCGAGAACAGCCGCCGGGTCCCGTCCACCGACCGGTGCAGCTCCCCGGCCGTGGCCTCGGTCAGCGACCCGTCAGCGACCGCGAAGAGGTGGGAGGCGACGTCCGCGTCCAGTGCGTACGGCGTGTGCGGAGCGACCGCCACGCTCCCGACAGCCCCCTCGGCGAGCGCCTCGACGACACCCGAGTCACCGAGCGCCACCGGCAGATAGGCAGCCGTCTCGACCCACGGACCCGGGACGGCGTGCCGCCCGATCGCCTCGAGCGCGACGATCAGTTCGACCGCACTGGCCCCCATGCCGCCCGAGGACTCAGACGCGATCAGCGCCGGCACGCCCTGCTCGGCGAGCCTGCCCCACAGCTTCAGCCCCGGCGCGGTGTCGTCGGCCGCCCACGCACGGGCAGCGCCCACGCAGTCGGACGCTGAGAGCAGCGAGTCGAGCGAGGACGCGAAGTCCTCCTGGTCGGACGTGAGCACGAACCTCATCGGGTCGCTCCCTTCGAGTCACTCTTCACAGGGCTCACCTTCGGCTCGCGGGGCAGGCCGAGGATCCGCTCCGCCACGATGTTGCGCTGGATCTCGTTGGTCCCGGCATAGATCGGCCCGGACAGCGAGAAGAGATACCCATCGGTCCACGAGGACTCGAGCTCCGACGACGCCCCCAAGAGATCAAGCGCAGTCTCGTGCAGCGCGATGTCCAACTCGGACCAGAACACCTTGTTGACCGACCCGGCAGCCCCCATCTCGCCGCCGCCGGCCAGCCGCGTCACGGTGCCCCACGTGTAGAACCGATAGGCCTGCGCCTTCAGCCACGCATCCACGACCCCGTCCGCAGCCGACGGCACCGAGGCACCATCCGACCGCCACAAACCGACGAGCCGATCAGCAGCAGCACAGAACCGCCCCGGCGACCGCAGCGACAGCCCGCGCTCGTTGCCGGCGGTGCTCATCGCCACCCGCCACCCGTCCCCGGGCGCTCCGAGCACGTCGGAGTCCGGCACGAACACGTCCTCGAAGAAGATCTCGGCGAACCCGGCCTCCCCGTCGAGCTGCGCGATCGGCCGCACGGTGATCCCGTCCGCGTCGAGCGGGAAGAGGAAGTAGGTCAGCCCGTTGTGCCGCGCCGCCTCGGGGTCGGAGCGGAACAGCCCGAAGCCCCAGTCGGCGTACGACGCGCGCGACGACCACGTCTTCTGACCGTTGAGCACCCACCCCCCACGAGCCTCATCCCGCGAGGCAGTCGACCTCAAGGACGCCAGGTCGGACCCCGCCTCAGGCTCGGACCACGCCTGCGCCCACACCTTCTCCCCGGTCGCCATCGACGGCAGGAACCGGTCCTGCTGCTCGGGCGTGCCGTGGTCGAAGATGATCGGGGCGAGCAGGAAGATCCCGTTCTGGGAGACCCGGCCGGGCGCGCCGGCGCGGTAGTACTCCTCCTCGAAGATCACCCACTCGACCAGCGACGCCTCGCGCCCGTGGTAGGCCGAGGGCCACGAGACGACCGCCCAGCGGGCCTCGGCCAGCTTGGCCTCCCACTCCTGGTGGGCGCGGAAGCCGGCCTCGGTGTCCATCGACGGCAACGGCTGCGAGGGCACGTTGGCGGCGAGCCAGGCGCGGGCCTCGGCCTGGAACTCCAGCTCGGCGGGGGAGAGGGTCAGATCCATCAGCGGGTGCCTGCCTGATTCGTGTCGTCGGCGTGGGTCCGGTTGTGCGCGGCCATCGCCTTGGCGTCGAGCCCGCCGAGGGAGTCGCGCGAGACCTCGGCGTTGTGGGCATGGGCGAAGTGGTGCAGCCCGAAGACCGAGTCCATCCCGGCGCGCAGCCCCTGGAGGTCCTCGGCCTGGTTGACGGCCTTCTTGGTCAGCGCGAGGCCGAAGCGCGGCATCTGCGCGATCCGACCGGCCATCGCCAGCACGGTCTCCTCGAGGTCGTCGCGGGCGACGACCTGGTTGACCATCCCGAGCTCGCGGGCGCGCTCGGCGCTGAAGCGGTCGCCGGTGAAGAGCAGCTCCTTGGCGGCGCGCGGGTTCATCACCCACGGGTGCGCGAAGTACTCCACACCCGGGATCCCCATCTTCACGACTGGGTCGGCGAAGAACGCGTCGTCGGAGGCGACGATGAAGTCGCACGACCAGGCGAGCATCAGCCCGCCGGCGATGCAGGCGCCGTGCACCATCGCGATCACCGGCTTGGGGATCTCGCGCCAGCGCCGGCACATGCCGAGGTAGACCTCCGACTCGCGGGCGAAGCGCGCGTCGCCGCCCTCCTTGTCGGTGTGGTCCCACCAGATGACCGCTTGCCGCTCGAAGCTCTGGTCGACGTCGCGCCCGGGCGTGCCGATGTCGTGGCCGGCGGAGAAGTGCTCGCCGTTGCCGGACAGCACGATCACCTTGACCGCGTCGTCGTCGACCGCGCGGGTGAACGCCGCGTCGAGGGCATAGGTCATCGCGCTGTTCTGCGCGTTGCGATACTCCGGCCGGTTGAGCCGGATCCGCGCGACCGCGCCCTCCACGTCGTACGTCACGACCTCGGGGCTGTCAGTGGGCCCGGTCGGGGGAGAGACGCTCACGACTGACTCCTCAGCTCGTTCTTCAGGATCTTGCCGGACAGGTTGCGCGGCAGCTCGTCGACGAAGACGACCTCGCGCGGCACCTTGAACTTGGCCAGCCGCTCGCGCAGCCCGTCGAGCACCTGGCCGGCGGTGACCGGACTGCCCGGGCGGCGTACGACGAACGCGCGGCCGACCTCGCCCATCCGCTCGTCGGCCACGCCCACGACGGCAGCGTCGAGGACGCCGGGCACGCGGGCCAGGGCCTGCTCGACCTCGGCGGGGTAGACGTTGAAGCCGCCGGAGATGTACATGTCCTTGAGCCGGTCGGTGATCGCGAGGTAGCCCCGCTCGTCGACCTTGCCGACGTCGCCGGTGTGCAGCCAGCCGTCGGCGTCGATGGCCTCGGCGGTGGCCTCGAGGTCGTCGAGGTAGCCCTGCATCACCATCGGCCCGCGCAGCTGCACCTCGCCCTCCTCGCCGGCCTCGAGCGGGGAGCCGGTCTCGGGGGAGACGATCCGCAGCTCCAGCCCGTCGACCGGGAGCCCGCAGGAGGCGGCGACCAGGTCGGCGGGGTCGCCGGGGCGGCACATCGTCGCGACCACGCACTCGGTCATCCCGAAGGCGGTCACCACGGTCTCGATGGCGAGCTCGCGCTGCATCATCTCGATGACCGCCACCGGCACGGTCGCCGCGCCGGTGACGGCGACCCGCAGCGAGCTGAGGTCGCGTCGCGAGATGCCGGGCGTGGTGCCGATCGAGTGGAAGATCGTCGGCGCCCCGGCGAGCACCGAGATCCGCTCCTCCTCGATCAGCCGGATGCTCTCGGCGACGTCGAAGGTGGCCTGCGGGTGCATGGTCGCTCCGTTGAGCAGGCAGACCAGGATCCCGGCCTTGTAGCCGAACGAGTGGAAGAACGGGTTGACCAGCAGATAGCTGTCGCCCTCCCCGACGCCGACGGTCTCGCCCCACACCCGCGCGGCGGCGATGGTCTGCCGGTGCGCGGTGAGCACGCCCTTGGAGCGGCCGGTGGTGCCGGAGGTGAAGAGGATGTCGGCGATGTCGTCGGGGGAGACGGCCGCGGCGCGCTCGTCGACGGTCGCGAGGAGGTCCGCGCCCAGCCCGGCCAGCGCGTCGTACGGCGTGATGTGGGCGGGCGCGGGACCGTCGCCGATCCGCACGACCGCGCGCAGGTAGGGGAGCCCCGGCACCACGTCGTCGTCGGCGTGGGCGCGGTGCGCGGCGGGCAGCGCGTCGGCCGCCCGGACGATCTCGCGCAGCTGCTCGCGCCCCAGGAAGCCGTCGGAGAGCACCAGCAGCGAGGCGCGGGTGCGCTCGGCGAGCTCGACGACCTCGTGGCCGGTGTAGCGGGTGTTGGCCGGCACCAGCGTCGCCCCGGCATAGCTGACGGCGAGCGCGGCGACGACCCATTCGCGCCCGTTCGGCGCCCAGACGACGACCCGGTCGCCGGGGCGGACCCCGAGTGCGGCATACCCGCTCGCGGCGGAGCGGACGAGCTCGAGCAGCTCGCCGTACGACGTGCGCGCGCCGGCGTCGACCACGGCGGTGCGCCCGCCGAAGGACTGCGCGGCGCGGCGCAGCGCGGCGGGCAGCGTGAGCGGCTGGTCCGATGACATCGCGGTCCTCCACTGGAGCGGCTGAGTGTTCCCAAGCAAGTGCTTGGTAGGCTACCTTAGCCCGACCCGATGTCGAGAGGAACCCACACCGTGGATCTGAGCTACTCCGCCGAGGACCAGGCCTTCCGGGCCGAGGTCCGGGCGTGGCTGGACGAGCACCTGGTGGGCGACTTCGCCGCCCTCAAGGGCCTCGGCGGCCCCGGTCGTGACCACGAGGCGCACGAGGAGCGGCTGGCCTGGAACCGCCACCTGGCGAAGCACGGCTGGACCGCGCTCGGCTGGCCCAAGCAGTACGGCGGGCGCGAGCTCAGCCTGATGCAGCAGGTAATCTTCTACGAGGAGTACGCCCGCGCCGACGCGCCGGCGACCGTCAACCACCTGGGTGAGCAGCTGCTCGGCCCCACCCTGATCGCGTTCGGCACCGAGGAGCAGAAGCAGCGCTTCCTGCCCGGGATCGTCGCGGTCGAGGAGCTGTGGTGCCAGGGCTACTCCGAGCCCGGCGCCGGCTCCGACCTCGCCGCCGTCGCCACCCGTGCACGGCTCGACGGCGACGACTGGGTGATCGACGGGCAGAAGGTGTGGACCTCGCTGGCCCACCTGTCCGACTGGTGCTTCGTGATCGCCCGCACCGAGGCCGGCTCGCAGCGCCACGCGGGGCTGTCGTTCCTGCTGGTCCCGATGGACCAGGACGGCGTGGACGTCCGCCCGATCGAGCAGCTGACCGGCGGCTCGGAGTTCAACGAGGTCTTCTTCACCGGCGCCCGCACCGGCGCCGACATGGTCGTCGGCGAGCCGGGCCAGGGCTGGGGCGTGGCGATGGGCCTGCTCGGCTTCGAGCGCGGCGTCTCCACGCTCGGCCAGCAGGTCGGCTTCGCCCGCGAGTTCGAGGGCGTCGTCGACCTCGCTCGCCGTACCGGCGCGATCGACGACCCGGTGCTGCGCGACCGGCTCGCGGTCGCCAAGGTCGAGCTCGAGGTGATGCGACTCAACGCGCTGCGCGGGCTCTCCTTGGTCACCGGCGGCTCGGACTCCTCGGCCGGCGGGGGAGCGGCCTCGATCGCCAAGCTGGTCTGGGGTAACTGGCACCGCCACCTCGGCGAGCTCGCGATGGAGGTCGCGGGTCCCGCCGGCCTGACCGCCAAGGAGGTCGAGGGCTACGAGCTCGACCAGTGGCAACGACTCTTCCTCTTCTCGCGCGCCGACACGATCTACGGCGGCAGCGACGAGGTCCAGCGCAACATCCTCGCCGAGCGCGTGCTCGGCCTTCCCCGCGAACCCAAGCCCACCCGAGAGGCACGTGCATGAGCGTCCAGCGTCCCGAGCAGCCCACCCCCGCCTACGTCGAGGGGCACAACCTGCTGGCCGGCAAGGTCGTCGTGGTGACCGCCGCGGCCGGCGCGGGCATCGGCGCGTCCGTCGTACGACGCGCGCTCGAGGAGGGCGCGAAGGCGGTCGTCTTCTCCGACACCCACGAGCGCCGGCTGGCCGAGGCCGAGGCGACGCTGGGCGAGGAGTTCGGCGCCGAGCGCGTGCGCAGCCTGGTCTGCGACGTCACCGACGAGGCCCAGGTGGCCGCGCTGCTCGACGCGGCAGACGAGTTCGGCGGGGTCGACATCATGATCAACAACGCCGGTCTCGGCGGCACGGTCAACGTCATGGAGATGACCGACGAGCAGTGGTCGCGGGTCCTCGACATCACGTTGACCGGCACCTTCCGCTGCGTGCGCGCGGCGAGCAACAAGATGGTCGCGGCCGGCAAGCGCGGCGTGATCGTCAACAACGCCTCGGTCATCGGCTGGCGCGCCCAGGAGGGCCAGGCCCACTACGCCGCCGCCAAGGCCGGCGTGATGGCGCTGACCCGCTGCGCTGCGCTCGACGTGGCGCCGCACGGGATCCGGATCAACGCGGTCTCGCCGAGCCTGGCGATGCACCCGTTCCTGGCCAAGGTGACCAGCGACGAGCTGCTCGCCGAGCTCAAGCAGCGCGAGGCGTTCGGCCGGGCCGCCGAGCCGTGGGAGGTGGCCAATGTGATGGTCTTCCTCGCGAGCGACTATGCGTCGTACATGACGGGCGAGGTCGTCTCCGTCAGCAGCCAGCACGCCTGAACGCCCTAGAGGAGCCTGCCCATGTCACCCGCCGCCACCGGCCCCACCCGGCGCGCCGAGCTGCTCGCGATCGCCGCGCGGCTCTTCGCCGAGAAGGGCTTCAAGAACACCACGGTGCGCGACATCGCGGACGGGGCGGGCATCCTCTCGGGCAGCCTTTATCACCACTTCGACTCCAAGGAGTCGATGGTCGACGAGATCCTGAAGAGCTTCCAGGAGGAGCTCTTCGGCTCCTACGACGAGGTCCTGCGCAGCGACGACGACCCGCGCACCAAGATCGAGCGCGTCGTCCGGCTCTCGTTCGAGGCCATCGACCAGCACCGCCACGAGGTCGCGATCTATCAGAACGAGGCCGACTATCTCGGCGCGTTCGAACGCTTCTCCTACCTCGCCGAGCGCCAGGCGCAGCTGCGCGACGTCTGGATGACGCTGCTCACCGAGGGCGTCGAGGCCGGCGTGCTGCGCAAGGACCTCGACCTCGTCCTGGCCTACCGCTTCGTGCGCGACACCGTCTGGGTCGCTGTGCGGTGGTATCGCCCCGGCGGCGACACCTCCCACCACGTCGTCGCCGATCAATACCTCTCGATCCTGCTCGACGGCATCGCCGCCAAGTCCTAGCTCACTGTCATCTGAGGAGACCCCCATGCCCGAGGCCTACATCGTCGACGCCGTCCGCACCCCGGTCGGCAAGCGCGGCGGCGCGCTCGCCGCGATGCACTCCGCCGACCTCGGCGCGCACTCGCTGTCCGCGCTGATGCGCCGCACGGGCGTCGACCCGGGCGCCGTCGACGACGTGATCATGGGCTGCTGCGACACGATCGGCTCCCAGGCCGGCGACGTGGCGCGTACGGCGTGGCTGGTCGCGGGCCTGCCCGACCACGTGCCCGGCGTGACCATTGACCGCCAGTGCGGCTCCTCGCAGCAGGCGGTCCACTTCGCCGCGCAGGGCGTGATGTCGGGGACCCAGGACCTGGTCGTCGCCGGCGGCCTGCAGAACATGTCCGCGATCCCGATCTCCGCGGCGATGCTGGTCGCCGACCAGTACGGCTTCACCACGCCCTTCGCCCAGTCCCCGGGCTGGCAGGCGCGCTTCGGCGACGTCGAGGTCTCGCAGTTCAACTCCGCGGAGATGATCGCTGAGAAGTGGGACATCTCGCGTGAGGAGATGGAGGAGTTCGCACTCGCCTCCCACACCCGCGCGCGTACGGCGATCGCGGAGGGCCGCTTCGCCGGCGAGATCGAGGCCGTCACGCTGGCCGACGGCACGGTCTTCGACACCGACCAGTGCCCGCGCGAGACCTCGCTGGAGAAGATGGCCGGCCTGCAGCCGCTGGCACCCGGCGGCCGGATCACCGCGGGCGTAGCCTCGCAGATCTGCGACGCGTCCTCGGCGATGCTGATCGCCTCCGAGCAGGCGGTGAAGGACCACGGCCTCACCCCGCGCGCCCGCATCCACCACCTCTCGGTGCGCGGCGACGACCCGATCTGGATGCTCACCGGCCCGATCCGCGCCACCGCGCACGCGCTGGAGAAGACGGGGATGTCGATCGACGACATCGACCTCTTCGAGTGCAACGAGGCCTTCGCCTCGGTCGTGCTGGCCTGGATGAAGGAGACCGGCGCGCCGCACGAGAAGGTCAACGTCAACGGGGGAGGGATCGCCCTGGGTCACCCGATCGGGGCGACCGGGACACGGCTGATGACGACGATGCTCAACGAGCTGGAGCGGACCGGCGGGCGGTTCGGGCTGCAGACGATGTGTGAGGGCGGCGGGCAGGCGAACGTGACGATCATCGAACGGCTCTGAGAGCGGGCACACGACAAGCGGGACACACGTGCCGGCTTGCGTCCCTATCGCGGTGATAGGACGCAGCCGCGGGCGCCAGGAATGGTGGGTCTACTTCGACCGTTAGCTGACGCACGGTGGTTCAATCCTGGGCATGAGCCTGGAACAGATACTCACCGACGCCAGGATTGCCGCGGTCTCAGCTGGTCGGAAGACTGCAAGGTTGTCTGACCTTTCCGACACTCACAGGATTGGGCTGGCTAAAGCGACTCTGGAGTTTCTACGGTCACGTCGTGGAAAGCCCTCGACGAGGCCTGGTTGGACCGAGGTCAGCGCTGGCTCAGCCGGGGTCATGCCGTGGTGGGCAAACGCGCTGGGCGAGCCGCTCTACGACGAGGCTGTAAAGCGGCTGCGCCCGCTGCGCAGGGAGATCTACGACCTCTTGGAGGACGAGTACGAGCTGATCCAGAAGGCGCCGGGCCAGGGATCATCAGTTCACGTTTCCTCTGCGGGATCGGTGAGCGAGGCAGCGGAGAACACAGTGGCCGTTGTGACGATCAGCGATGCGGGCGCCGGGTACGGGACACCGGACCATAACTGGCTCGTTGAAACGGCGGCGATGCGGGCCGCGATCACGGCGTTTGCGGGGTGGGACCACGATGACGTGAGCGTCAAGAAATGTGGGTGGGACATCACGTTTCGACGTGGCAGCGACGAGGTGCATGCGGAGGTGAAGGGTGTGTCGGGCTCGAAGCCCACCGTTCTGCTGACGGCAAACGAATGGCGGCGAGCCGCGGACGATGTGAACTGGAAACTGGTGATTGTCACCCATGCGCTGCTCAGCGAGCCGCGGGTGATCGTGCTCGACAGAGGGCGGATAGCGAACGGAGCGACGCCGTATGTCTATAGGTTCACGTCCGAGGCCTGAAGGCGTCACCGGCGGTGGTATGACGCTAAGGGAGCACTAGAAACGGTGGATAGTGGGGCCCCGCCACGCCACGGCCTCACAACCAGGGAGGATGATCCCATGCAGTTGGGCGATGGAATCAAGCAGTCGAGCGCCGAGAAGCTTGCGGCGAAGATCAAACCGGACTTGCTCGACGGGGAAACAGTCCTCCTCGTATGCAAGTGCAACAACTTCAAGCCGCTGGTGGATCGCGTCCTGCTGACAGACCGGCGCCTGCTGGCAGCCAGCCTTACGGATGGAAAGATCAAGTACTGGGCTAGCCATGGTGAGGTAGTTGACGCCGTCGCGGAGTCGAACTGGTCAGGAGCCACCCTGACGATCACCAAGAGAGATGGCACCCGCACCGTCTTCAAGTCGATGGACGTCGCCGACGCCGACGCCGTTCGGGCCCACTTGCACTCTTCGGGGGGTGCTGCTCAACCCGACATCCTCCCCGCCAATGATGCAGGTGGAAGCACTCAGGCGCAGGTTGCTGAGCAGCCGGGTGCGGTTGCGAAGTTCGGGTCGTCTATGAGTAAGGCCTACGGGGACGCGCAGGCGGCAGGCCAAGTGAGAGATGCACACAATCGCAACACGTACGGGCAGATCGTCAAGAAGGGCGTGTTCGGTGCGACCACGGTCGAGATCTACGAACGCGGCTTCGTGCGCATCGGGCTCTTCCTCACGCAGAAGTCGCCCTTCGAGAAGCTCGCGTCGATCAGTTTCACGACTCAAGTGCAGGACAAGAGCGCAGGCGGTCGTGCGGTGGCTGCCGGACTCACCATGGGTCTGAGCACATTTACCTCGAACGAGAAGCGAGTCCTGTTTCTAACCGTCGCGACGGACAAGAAAGTGCACACCCTCCAAGCTGAGGGTGGAATGGGGCGCACTGAGGACAAGGCAGGGCTCGCATTGGAGGCGGCTGGGAAGGCAGTGTTGGAGGCCACTCGGCGAAGCGACGCAGGCCAGACAATGATGACTCAGAGCGTGCCGTCGGCCACCGTCGGCGAGCAGTTGCGTCAAGTGGCAGACCTGCACAACGATGGCGTGCTGTCCGACGAAGAGTTCGCTACGGCCAAAGCCAAGCTTCTCGAGCAGCTCTGACGTAGTCACCATGCATACATGGGCAAGCGCGCCGGTACGCGGCATGACGCAACCTCCTGAGCGCTGAAAACTCGGCTGCACCCGGGCTTGCTGGCGATCGGAGAACGAATCCGGCACGTGAGCCGGACGGGCTGCGGCTACTCGCAGGCGACGCCGTCACCATCTCGGTCGAGATCGCGGGAGTATCCCGGTTGCCCGGCGTATATGGGTGCTGCGCCAGCGTTCTCGACCTCGGTGCAGTTGGCGTAGTAGACGTCGACCGGTGGCGCTGGCGGGTTGGCTGCCGCCTGTTGCCTGGCCTTGCGACGTTCACGCGCCTCTGCTTGGCGCTGCTTATCTAGCTCAGCTTGGCGTGCGGCACGCGTGTAGACCGATACCTGGGTGGCGTGACGCTTCGCCAACTCGGGGCATACGTAGGTCGTGGCCGCTGAGATGACGTCGAAGACCTGGGCAGCGGTGGGTGGGCGGCGTACCGAGATGGCTTGGGCTGTCTCTGAGATCCTTGCCCCGACGGGGAGGTCCTTCTTCAGAAGGGCACATGAGCCCAGCGGCACTTTGCTCGTGAGTGCCCGGACCTTGCCCACACCCAAGGCGGCAGCCACCTCGTCGGCGAAGGCCCCCTGGGACTCCTCGTAGTTGACGGCCCACTTCTCCTCGTCGGAGGGGGGCGCAGACTTCTCATCGGCTAGCTGCGACTCGTTGCTGCTTTCGCGTGCGGGCTGAGCGGAGTCGTCGGATGCAGGCTCGTCGTCCTCAAGGGCAGCGCCAACGCCGATAGCGGCGGCGAGAGCCACAAGTGCAGCGACCGGCCCAACGATATTGAGCCAGCCTGCGCGCGTTCGGGCGCGACGCAGTTGCAGAGTCGTGCGGATCTTTCCCTTCTCCTCACCGACAACCTCCCAGCCATCCGCTGCCCACTTCGATGCACCATCAGTGCCCCGCAGCACCTTCACGGACTTGTGCTCGTACTTCAGCCGACTGATCACGGCACCATCATCGGTCAAGCACCTAGACGTGAGGTACTAGTCCTACAAGTAGTAGATGATCTACTCGCAGGCCACGCCGTCGCCGTCTCCGTCGAGGCTGGTGTCGTAGCAGGCTCTCCTCGATGGACGGGCGCTGCACCTGCTGCCCGGACGACGCAGAAGCCCAACAGGGCCGTTCCAGCGGACTGTCTCAACCTTGTGGATGTGTGGCTTTGCCTTACGAGGGAGCGGATTCGCCGCGCCCAGGCCTCAGTGCCAAAAGCGCACCAT
>NZ_BAAHCI010000014.1:310617-347902 GCF_054775955.1 Nocardioides pacificus | reverse complement strand
CCAATGATGTTACGCGTCCACTGTGCGGTTTTGAAACAACAACCACTGTGCATTCACTCGGATATATGTGAATAGTGCCCATAGATTTGAACACGCACCACCACACCCGGTTTGTTTGGGTGTTGGTGGGTGGGTTCGCCAGAGTTACGGCGGCCATAGCGTGGGGGAAACACCCGGTCCCATTCCGAACCCGGAAGTTAAGCCCCACAGCGCCGATGGTACTGCAATCGAGAGGTTGTGGGAGAGTAGGACGCCGCCGGACAACACTTCATCGTAGAGGCCACCCACCGGGTGGCCTCTACGACATTTACAACCGGAGTCGGTGTTTACTGGACTCCTGATCGTTTGCTCCTTGGAAGGACACCCCGTGGCCGAAGACCGCCGCAGCCAGCGCCCCACCTCAGGCGGAGGACGCTCCGATGGCCCGAAGCGAGCCGGCACGGGGGGCAAGCCGGACGGTCGCGGCGCTCCTGCACGGGGTCGCTCGGACTCCCGCGACGGTGATCGACGCGGGCGTGACGACCGCCGGGGCAAGGATGATCGTCGCGGCAGGGACGACCGCCCGGGCCGCAAGAGCGACTGGACGCGCCCTGCAACCGATCAGAAGACGCGGGACGAGGACCAGGCCAAGTACGACGGGCCGCCGCTCCCCGAGGGCATCACCGGGCAAGAGCTCGACCGTTCGATCACCTCCCAGCTGAAGGGCCTTCCGGAGAAGTTGGCTGCGCGCGTGGCTCGCCACCTCGCGGCCGCCGGCACCCTGATCGACGAGGATCCCGAGACCGCCTACCAGCACACGCTCGCGGCTCGGGCGCGCGCCTCGCGCCTCGCGGTCGTTCGCGAGGCGACGGGCGAGGCGGCGTACGCGGCCGGCCACTATGCCGAGGCCCTTGCCGAGCTGCGCGCGGCCAAGCGGATGAACGGTGCCACGGCCTACCTGCCGATCATGGCGGACTGTCACCGCGCCCTGGGGCATCCCGAGCAGGCACTCAAGCTCGCCAAGAGCCCGTCGGTCGTCGGTTTCCCGGCTGAGGCCAAGGCAGAGATGACGCTCGTGGAGTCGGGCGCCCGCCGGGACATGGGCCAGCTCGACGCGGCTCTGCGCACGCTCGAGCTCGCCCCGCTGAACTCGAAGACGCGCGCCACATGGGTCGTTCGGCTGCGCTACGCCTACGCCGACACCCTCGTGGCGGCAGGACGTGAGCGGGACGCCCTGGAGTGGTTCCACCGCACGCACGCCATCGACAGCGACGAAGCCACCGACGCCGCGGAGCGCGCCGAGCAGCTGGAGAAGAAGCTCGACCGTTAGGCGTGCCACACTCAGCAGATGAGTAGCATCGCGCGCCCAGCCCTCGAAGGCACTGTCGCGGTCTGCGGTGGTCGACGGCTCAGCTTCGCTGAGTACGGGTCGACACGCGGTCCCGCCATCGTCTGGATGCACGGGACACCCGGTGCGCGCCGCCAGATCCCGGTCGAGGCGCGTGCCTATGCCGAGCAGCACGGTCTGCGTCTGATCGGGGTCGATCGCCCGGGGATCGGGTCTTCGACTCCGCACCTCTACCCGCGCATCCTCGACTGGACCGCCGACCTCGAGGTACTGCTCGCAACCCTGGGGATCGACACGGTGCGGCTGGTCGGGTTGTCCGGGGGCGGTCCCTATGTTCTCGCCGCCGGTGCTGCGCTGCCGGATCGAGTGCACGGGATCGCCGTCCTGGGAGGTCTGCCGCCCACGCGCGGGCGCGACGCGGCTGCGGGGGGCCCCATCCAGCTAGCGGTGCGCCTGGCACCCGCACTCGGCCTCGTTCGAGTGCCCCTCGGCGTGGCCATCACCCAGGCCATCCGGCTCGTGCGGCCGTTGGCCGGGCCGGCGCTGAACCTCTACGCGGCGGTCCAGCCCGAGGGGGACAGGGCTCTCCTGGCGCGGCCGGAGTTCAAGGCGATGTTCCTCGACGACCTCCTCAACGGGGCGCGCTTCCAGACGTCCGCCCCGCTCAACGACCTGGTGCTGTTCACACGGGACTGGGGGTTCACAGCGGCTGACGTGAGGGTGCCCGTGCGGTGGTGGCACGGGGACAGCGATCACATCGTCCCCTTCGCCCACGGGCAACACATGGTGGACCGGCTGCCCGACGCCACGATGACGCCGATCGACGGGGAGAGTCACCTCGGTGGCCTGGCCATCGCCGAGCAGGTGCTCGGGACACTGATGAGCCTCGGTCCGCGTCGGGCCACCGGCTAGTTCGCTGGCATTCCGGCGCCACATCGGCCACAATGGCTCCACAACTACACACGTGTCACTCGATGCTTCGACATCTTCGAAAGAGACCGCTGGGGAAGGCGTATCTCGACGCCGAGGATGAAGGAGCCCACCGTGACCACACGCACCGTCGCCCGTCCCAACGGTCCTGGGACGCGGGGAATTCTGTTCGTGCACTCTGCGCCGTCGGCGCTGTGCCCACACATCGAGTGGGCAGCCGGCGGTGTCCTTGGAGTGCCCGTGAGCTTGGACTGGACTCCGCAGGCCGCCCAATCGGGCACCTACCGCGCGGAGCTCTCGTGGACCGGTTCTGCGGGCTCGGCAGCAGCCGTCGCCTCCGCTCTGCGGGGCTGGGGCCAGTTGCGCTTCGAGATCACTGAGGAGCCCACTGCCTCGACCGAGGGAGCCCGCTACTCCTACACCCCCGAGCTCGGGGTGTTCCACGCCGTCACCGGTCTGCACGGCGACATTATGATCCCCGAGGACCGCCTCAAGGCGGCGGTGGTCAAGGCAGCCCTCGGAGACACGACGCTGCTGACCGAGATCGACAAGCTCCTGGGCAAGCCCTGGGACGACGAGCTTGAGACCTTCCGTCACGCGGGTGACGGCGCGCCGGTGCGCTGGCTTCACCAGGTCGTTTGAGCCGAGCCGCGTTCCTCAGTCGTCGGCCAGCACGACGACACGGTCCCCGGGCGCCACGGTGAACCGAGCCGACTTGGCCGGGTTCACCTGGACCCCGAAGCCCTGGGCGGCATCGCGCGCCTGAGCGGCGGTCCGGTAGCCGAAGGCGGTCTCCCCGCGCCGGCCTGCGCCCGCGACGATGGTCGCGAAGGTGACTTCCCGGCCGGCCTCGACGTACCACTCCGCAGGTCGCAGGTAGATCTCGGCGCCGTCGGCGTCCAGGAGATCGCGGAAGACCGGCTCGAGACGGGAGTCCTCGGAGAGCTGGGTCACCATCAGGCTGAGGATCTCGTCGCTGACGATCACGTCGTCGACCTGGGCCACCTCTGCCAGGGCACGGTTGCGATCATCGAGCATCTCGCTCACGACCGCGGGGCCTTCGCCCTCGCCCAGGATGTCGCGTAGGTGCAGCAGCGTCACCAGCGTGCGCGCGTCCGCCTGCTGCACGCTCAGCTCCTCGGAGTAGCACAGCACGATGATCTGGTCGAGCCCCTCGTGCAGGTGACCCAGCAGCGTCGCGCGGTCCGTGGTGCGTCCGGTCGCCACCGTGGCAGTGAGGTTCTTCAGCTCCGGCAGCGCAGGCGTGCCGAACTCGGTCAGCACGCAAAGCGAGGAGCCTGGCTCCGCGTAGTGGTCGAGCTCCCGCACGATCAGCGCCGCGCGCTCGTTCCAGCCGATCACCAGGGAGCAGCTCGGCGTCGGGCCGTGCCCGGCCTGCGCGCTGAGGGAGGTGAGATCCGGAGTGACGGTCGTAGCAGCCGGACGCAGCAGCGCGGAGTCGTCCTCCGCGACCACCACGAGCGTGTGCCCGTCGATGACGAGCGAGGCGGGCGGGTTCAGCCGCGCGCCGTCCGCGTCGAGGACTCCGATGACGCACGCCTCCTCGAACGTCTGCTGCAGGTCGGCATAGGTGCGTCCGTCGAGAGCCGGGTCACGGTGGAAGTAGATCTCGTCGCCGTCGAAGTCGAACAGCTCCGTGTAGACGGCCGCGGCCCCGGACTGGCGTGAGGTCTGCACAATCAGCCGGGCGATGGTCTCGCGCTTGTCGACGATGACCGTGCGCCCGCCACCCACGAGACGTGCGGCCTCGAGGTTCTGCGGATCCTGGATCTCCGCGACGATCGGCGCCCCCTCCTGCCCGGAGTGCGTCAGGGCGAGCAGCGCCTTGATGACCTCGCTGTCCGGGTCGTCACCGGGAGGCGCCAGCACGATCACCGAGCGCGCCCGCTCGTGGCTGGTCATCGCGAGGTCCGTCAGGTCGATGGGGGAGCCCGAGCGGCACACCACGCGGGTGCCCCGCAGGTTCGGCACCTTGGCCCGGATGGCGTCCTCCATCTCGACCTTGTCGTGGTCGGCGAGGACGACGACCGCGGGCCGACGACGGCTCTCGTTGGCGATCGAGAGCTCGCTGATGATCGTGAAGACGGCCTCGGACCAGCCGAGGATCACCGTGTGCTCCCGCTCGATCACGACCGACCGACCACGCCGCAGCTCGGCGAGCTTCGCGTCGATCCCGGCGGCGATCACGCCGATCAGGGCGCTCACGATGAAGAGTCCGGCGATCGTGAGCGCCAGCATCGTGAGCACGAAGCGCCAGGGGCCGGTCGCGCCGGCGACCGTCCCCGCGTCCAGCGCGTGCATCAGGCTCGTGAACATCTGCCGGAAGAAGCCCTGCTCGGCGCTCTCCGGGGCCAGCCCCAACCCGTTCACGATCAGGGTGAAGACCACCACGAGCACGAGGGTGGCGATGGCCAGCCAACCGACCAGAGCGGGGGTGCCCCGCGACATGCTGTTGTCGAACCAATACCGCGCGGTGTCCCTGCGCCTGGTGCCAGCCATCTTGTTTTCCCTATCGACCACGCCCGAGAGGCGCACCATGCGCAGGGAGGAACTCTGGCATGTGCGGACGGGGTGGCGCTGGGTTTTCAGCAGGTCGGATCAGAGCGGGATGTTGCCGTGTGCGCCCCGTCGCACGCCCTCCGTCTCGACGGCCTCAGCGAGCGCGCGGGCGAGCGCTGAGCGGGTGACATCCGGCTCCACCACCTCGTCGACCACCCCGATCTCGACGGCCTTCTCGACGCCGCCGGCCAGCCGCTCGTGCTCAGCCGCCAGCTCGGCCTCCACCTGAGGGCGGATCTCCGGCGACACCTCGGCCAGCTTGCGGCGGTGAAGGACCCGGATCGCGGCGACGGCCCCCATCACGGCCACCTCGGCTCCCGGCCAGGCGAACACCCGGGTCGCCCCCAGCGATCGAGCGTTCATCGCGATGTAGGCGCCCCCGTAGGTCTTGCGGGTCACCAGCGTCACCCGAGGGACGACACACTCGCCGAAGGCGTGCAGCAGCTTCGCTCCGCGGCGTACGACGCCGTCCCACTCCTGGCCGACACCGGGGAGGTAGCCCGGCACGTCCACGAGCACGATGAGCGGAACGCCGAAGGCGTCGCACATTCGCACGAACCGGGAGGCCTTCTCCGCCGAGAGCGAGTCCAGGCATCCGCCCAGACGCAGCGGGTTGTTGGCGACCACGCCGACCGTGCGGCCCCCGAAGCGGCCCAGCGCGGTGACGATGTTGGGAGCCCAGCGGGCGTGCAGCTCCTGGGTCGTCCCCTCGTCGAGGACGCCCTCCACGAGGGGGTGGACGTCGTAGGCCCGCTTGCGGGACTCGGGAAGCAGCGCAGCCAGGTCCTGGTCGGTGACGCCCTCGACGTCCAGGCTGCCCTGGGAGCCGAGCAGGGTCGCGACCGTGCGCGCACGGTCGAGCGCCTCCTGCTCGCTCTCGGTCAGGATGTGCACGACACCGGAGCGTCGACCGTGCGGCTCGGGTCCACCGAGGCGGAGCATGTCGACGTCCTCGCCGGTGACGGAACGGACCACCTCGGGGCCGGTGACGAAGATCCGGCCCTCGGGGCCGAGGACGACGACGTCGGTGAGCGCGGGCCCGTAGGCCGCCCCACCGGCCGCGGGGCCCAGCACGACCGAGATCTGGGGGACCTTGCCCGAGGCCTGGGTCATCACGTGGAAGATGCGTCCGACAGCGTGCAGCGACAGGACGCCCTCGGCCAGACGCGCCCCGCCCGAGTGCCAGAGGCCGATGATCGGCACGCGGTCGGTCATCGCCCGGTGGTAGGCCTTGACGACCACCTTGCAGCCGAGATCCCCCATGGCGCCACCCATGACCGTGGCGTCGGAGCAGAAGGCCACCACCGGGCAGCCGTCGACGGTGCCGACTGCGGCGAGCATGCCCGAGTCGTCGTCGGCGGTGATCAGCTCGAGGGACCCGGGGTCCAGCAGCGCGCTGAGTCGCTTGACGGGGTGTCGGGGGTCCTGCTCGCGCGGAAGCCTCTCGCGGCGGGTCGGGGCGGCGGCCTGGGTCATCAGACGCTCCGGAAGGCGAGTGCCACGTTGTGGCCGCCGAACCCGAAGGAGTTGTTCAGGGCCGCGATGTCGCCCTCGGGGAGGTCGCGCACCTTGTCGGCGAGGTCGAGCCCGACATCCTCGGGGTCCTCGAGGTTGATCGTGCCGGGCACCTTGCGATGGTGCAGCGCCAGGATCGTGGCCACCGACTCGAGAGCACCCGCGGCACCGAGCAGGTGCCCGGTCATGGACTTCGTCGACGTGACCACGGCGCCGTCGGCAGCGTCGCCGAGCGCCGTGCGGATCGCCAGCGCCTCGGCGACGTCGCCCTGGGGCGTCGAGGTCGCGTGGGCGTTGATGTGGACGACGTCGGAGGGGCTGAGCTCCGATTGGCGCAGAGCCATCCCCATCGCACGCGTGGCCCCGCGTCCGACCGGGTCGGGCTGGGCGATGTCGTGGGAGTCGGCGGTGATGCCCGCTCCGGAGGCGATTGCATAGACCCGCGCGCCCCGGGCGGCCGCGTGCTCCTCTGACTCCAGCACGATCACGGCGGCGCCCTCACCGAGGACGAAGCCGTCGCGGCCCTTGTCCCAGGGGCGCGAGGCTCGGGTCGGGTCGTCGTTGCGCTTGGAGAGCGCCATCATCTGTCCGAACGCGGCCATCGGCAGCACGTGGACGGCGGCCTCGGTGCCACCGCAGACGACGACGTCGGCCCGGCCGAGCTGGATCTGGTCGATGCCGAGCGCGATCGCCTCGTTGCCCGAGGCGCACGCGGACACGGGGGTGTGCACGCCGGCCTTGGCGCCGATCGCCAGGCCCACCGCGGCCGCGGGGCCGTTGGGCATCAGCATCGGGATGGCCAGGGGGGACACCCGCCTCGGCCCCTTCGCGAGCAGCGCGTCGTAGTTGTTGAGCAGCGTCGTCACGCCGCCGATGCCGGAGGCGATGGCGACGCCGAGCCGCTCGAGGTCCATCCGCGGGTCCTCGCCCTCGCCGGCGCTGAGGCCGGCGTCGCGCCACGCCTCGAGCGCGGCGACCATGGCCAGCTGGCCGGAGCGGTCCATCCGTCGGGCCTTGACACGGTCGAGGACCTCGCCGGGCTCGACAGCGACGCGCGCGGCGATCCGGGCGCCCAGCGGCTGGGCCCAGTCATCGTCCAGGACGCTGACGCCCGACTGGCCCTCCAGAAGGGCGTCCCAGGTGGTCGACACGTCGCCACCGACGGGGGAGGTGGCGCCGAGGCCGGTGACGACGACTCGCTTGAGCGACATGTGTGGGGTCCTTCGGTTGCGGTGGTGTCGAGTTGCAGGGGCTCGAGTTGCGGGGTGGGGCGCTTAGCTGAGCCGGGGCCGGTGGCCCTGCGCGCGGCAGGACCACCGGAGGGGCTCAGCCCTGGGCGCGCTCGATGAAGGCGACGGCGTCTCCGACGGTCTTGAGGTTCTTGACCTCGTCGTCGGGGATGGACACGCCGAACTTCTCCTCGGCGGCCACGACGACCTCGACCATGGACAGCGAGTCGACGTCGAGGTCGTCGACGAAGGACTTGTCCAGCTGGACGTCCTCAGCGGGGATGCCGGCGACCTCGTTGACGATGTCGGCGAGGTCGGTGCGGATCTCTTCGGTGGTGGCCATCTGTGGTTCCTTCTCTGTGGGTGGGGTGCAACTCTGGGGGCTCAGGAGCTGGAGGGCTCGCGAGAGCGTCAGGGGACGACGACGACCTGGGCGGCGTAGGCGAGCCCGGCGCCGAAGGCGATGAGCAGGGCCTTGTCGCCACTGCGGGCCTCGCCCTCCTCGATCATCCGGTCGAGAGCCAGGGGGATCGAGGCGGCCGAGGTGTTGCCCTGGTCGGCGACGTCACGCGCGATCCGGACGTGCGAGGGGAGCTTCATGGCGCGCGCCATGGCGTCGATGATGCGCATGTTGGCCTGATGGGGGACGAAGACGTCGAGCTCGTCGGCACTGATTCCGGCCCGGTCGAGGGTCTGCTGCGCGACCTTGGCCATCGTGAACGAGGCCCACCGGAAGACCGGGTTGCCCTGCATGGTCAGGTGCGGCATCAGCGGGCTGTCGGAGGCGATGACGTCGCGCCAGTCCTCGCGCTGGCGGATCAGGTCGAACTGCTCGCCGTCGGACCCCCACACCACCGGGCTGATGCCGGGTGTCTCGCTGGGACCCACGACTGCCGCTCCGGCACCGTCGGCGAAGATGAACGCCGTACCGCGGTCCGCCGGGTCGGTGATGTCGGAGAGCCGCTCGACGCCGATCACGAGCACGTGCTGGGCGGTCCCGCCGCGCACCATGTCGGACGCGAGCGCCACCCCGTGGCAGAAGCCGGCGCAGGCCGCGGAGATGTCGAAGGCGGCCGCCTGCTCGGTGCCGAGCTCGTGAGCGATGGCCGTGGCGATCGCCGGGGTCTGCAGGAGGTGGCTCACGGTGGCCACGATCACGCAGTCGATCTGCCGGGCGTCGATGCCGGCTCGGTCGAGGGCGCGTCGTGACGCGGCCACCGACATCATCTGGACCGTCTCCTCGGGGGTGGCGAAGCGGCGCTGGCGGATGCCGGAGCGCTGCTGGATCCACTCGTCGGTGGAGTCGATCGCGTCGACGATCTCGGAGTTGGGGACGATGCGGCTGGCGCGGTAGGCGCCCACGCCGAGGATGCCGGCGTGGGCCGAGCCGGCAGCGCCGCTGGACAGCACGGAGGTGCTCATCACGGCTCCTGGGGGTGCAGACGCAGAAGCGGCTGGCCGGGGGAGACCAAGTCGCCGTCCTCGACGAGCCACTCGGTCACGTGGCCGCCGTGTGCGGCCGTGATGGGCGTGCGGTCACGGGAGCTGGCGACATCCCCGATGGTGGCACCAGGCGGCAGGAAGGCCATGTCCGCGACCTGCGCCGAGCGGTGGAAGGTGCCCTTGGAGGGGGAGACGACCATCCGCCACGTGGGGTGGACGTCGAGCCCGTTGGCCTCGCCGTGCTTGTCGCAGAACGCCCGGGCGTCGTCGAGCTGGTCCGGGGTCTTGAGCGCGAAGGTCTCCACGCCCTTGAGGGCACGCTTGGCGATGCCGGTGAGGGTGCCGGCGGGGGGCATCTCGAGGATGCCCGTGACGCCGAGGTCCTGCATCGCCTCCATGCACAGGTCCCAACGGACCGGGCTGGCGATCTGACCGACGATGCGGGCGAGTGCCTCGCGACCGTCGTGGACCACCTGGCCGTCGCGGTTGGAGATCAGCGCGGTGCGGGGGTCGTGGGTCGACACGGAGCGGGCCAGGTTGGCGAGGTGCCCCACGGCCGGCTCCATGTGCGTGGTGTGGAAGGCGCCGGCCACGCTCAGGGGCATCAACCGGGCGCGGGTGGGCGGCTGCTCGGCCAGGGCGGCCAGTTGCTGGGTGGTGCCGGCGGCGACGATCTGGCCAGGGCCGTTGTCGTTGGCCGCGGTGAGCCCATGGCTCGCCAGCGCCGCGAGCACCTCCTCGCGGTCGCCGCCCAGGATCGCGGTCATCCCGGTCTCGGTGACGGCGGCGGCCTCGGCCATGGCGCGACCACGCTCGCGGACCAGGACCATCGCCTGCTCGGCGCTGATGGCCCGCGCGCCGGCGGCCGCGGTGAGCTCGCCGACACTGTGGCCCGCCACGGCGCCGATGCGGGAGAAGGCGTCGGCCGGGTGCGGGAACAGCTCGAGGGCGGCGACGAGCCCGGAGGCGACGAGGAGCGGCTGGGCGATCCGGGTGTCGCGGAGGGTCTCCGCGTCGGCCTCGGTGCCGTAGTGGACGAGGTCGAGGCCGGCCACGGTGGCGAGCCACTCGAAGCGGGAGGCGAAGGCCGGGTCTTCGAGCCAGGGGGTCAGGAAGCCAGGGGTCTGGGCCCCTTGGCCGGGAGCGACGATGACGAGCACCCCTCCACTCTGCCGTTCCGAGGGGGTAGGGATCGCCTCCGGCGCGCACGAAACTCGCGCACCGTTCTTTGTAGGACTCCTACAAAGACGAGGGAGTGCGGCCCGATTGTCGGCCGAGCACCAGCGCGATCCGGAGGGTGAACGCGTCCCGTGACCGCGACGGGGTGAGCCCGGTCAGCTCCGCGACCTGACGCAGCCGGTAGCGCACCGTGTTGGTGTGCACGAACAGGGCCCGGCCGGTGGCCTCCAGTGAGCTTCCGTCGTGGAGGTAGGCCGTCAGGGTCTCCAGGAGGGTGCCACGGGCCTCCATCAGCGGCAGGTAGACCTCTTCGACCAGCTGGCGTCGCGCGTGTCCGTCGCCGGCCAGCGCCCGCTCCGGGAGCAGGTCGCCGCTCCGCACCGGACGCGGCGCCTCCGGCCAGCCCGTGCACGCGCGGTGAGCGGACAGCGCTGCGCGCGCCGAGACATGGGCACCGCTCAGGTCGCCGGTGACCGGCCCCACCACGACGGGTCCGGGGCCGAAGAGATCGGCCAGCGGCGCGACCGAGGCGTCGGCCGGGCGCTCGACGCCGCCGAGGACCACGACCATCCGGTCACCCTGGGTGGCGCACAGCGCATCCATTCCCGCGGCCTGGGCCGTGCGTCGTACGTCCTCGAACAGGTCGGTCTGGGGGCGATCCGCCGAGAGGCCGCCGAGCATCACGGCCACGCCGTCGCGCCCCGCCCAGCCGAGCGCGCTCGCCCGGGAGAGCACCTCCTCGTCGGCGTCGGCCCGCAGGATCGAGTCGACCACGAGGGCCTCGAGGCGGGCGTCCCAGGCGCCGCGCTGCTCGGCAGCCCGGGCATAGACCTCCGCGGTGGCGAAGGCGACTTCGCGACCGTAGAGCAGCACCGCCTCGTGGACGGCGAGCACGTCGTCGGGATGCAGGAAGGAGGCGGCCTGCTCCTCCACGACCTCCAGGGTCAGCCGGACCAGGTCGACGGTCTGGCGCAGGCTGATCACCCGGGTGAGCGCCTGGGGAGCGGCACCGAAGACCTCGGCTGCGATCGCGTGCTCGCCGGTGAGGCGCCGGGCCTCGTGGCGATACCACTCCACGAAGGCGCGGATGCCGGCCTGGATGATGAGGCCCACCCAGGACCGGTCCTCGGCGCTGAGTCCTCGGAACCAGGGCAGCGCCGACTCCATCCGGGTGACCGCCGAGGTGCTCAGCGCCCCCACCGACCGCAGCAGCGTGTCGGCGGCGCGGGCGCGAGCTCGGCGTCCGGCGGACTCGGGGGTGGGCACGTGGCTGAGGCTAGAGGATCTGGATGGACGCGTGAACAGCGGCCGTTTGCGCTCCGTTCAGCCGTTGGTCTGGTTGAATTCTTGGATACCCCCGAGGAGGCTCTGATGCCCGGAACGCCGCACGAGGTCCAGCATCTCGACATCCACGGCCATCGCCGCGCCTTCGTGAAGAAGGGGAGCGGGCCGGCCCTGCTCCTGCTCCACGGTCTGGGGTGCGACCACACCACCTGGGCGCCGGTGATCGACTCCCTGGCCCGGCGCTACACGGTGATCGCGCCCGACCTGTTGGGCCACGGGGTGTCGGCGAAGCCGCGAGCCGACTACTCCCTGGGGGGATACGCCAACGGGATGCGCGACCTGCTCACGCTGCTGGGCATCGACCGCGTCACCGTGGTCGGGCACAGCTTCGGCGGGGGCGTCGCGATGCAGTTCGCGTATCAGTACCCCGAGCGGACCGAGCGGCTCGTGCTCGTCGCGAGCGGCGGTCTGGGCCCCGAGGTGAATCCCGGGATCCGCGCGATCACGACCCCGGGCTTCCACCAGGTGATGGGGCTGCTGACGCTCCCGGGGGTGCGGCACCTGGGCATGGCCGGCATGCGCGCACTCAGTGCGCTGAGCCCCCTCAAGCTCACCCGCGATCTCGGCGAGGTCGCGGACATCTACGACTCCTTCAAGGACCCCGAGGCCCGCGCCGCGATCCGCCACGTGGTGCGCGCCGTCGTGGACTGGAAGGGGCAGATCGTCACGATGGCCGACCGGGCCTACCTCACCGAGGCGATGCCGATGTGCGTCATCTGGGGTCGCGACGACGCCGTGATCCCTGTCCAGCACGCGGCCAATGCCGCGGCCCTGGCGCCGAACGCCCGGGTCGAGGTGATCCGCAACGCGGGGCACTTCCCGCACAAGGACCACCCGCAGCGCTTCGTGAAGATCGTCAACGACTTCGTCCGGGCGACACCGCCGGCCCAGCACAGCCGCGAGGAGTGGCGAGCCCTGCTCGAGCACGGCGCCCGCATCCTTCCGCGCGAGGCGGCGGCCGGGCACTGGCCCGTCTCGCCGGTGGACACCCACCATCGCGCCTCGGGCCGCGGAGCGGCCGGGCAGACAGGCATCGCGTGAGCTGACCTGCCCGCCCGGTCGGCGCCGTCAGGCGTCGCCGCCCTCCTGCTCGACACCCGACACGGCGGTCGGGTCGTCGATGCGGTACTTGTCGAAGGCTTGCTGGACCACCTCGGGCGAGATCTGGGCGTCGTCGGCCAGAGCCTGGAGCGCCTGGACCACCACCGACTGGGCGTCGATGTGGAAGAAGCGCCGGGCGGCGGGACGGGTGTCGGCGAAGCCGAAGCCGTCGGCGCCGAGGACCCGGTAGTCGGCCGGGACCCACCGCGCGATCTGCAGCGGGACCGCCGCCATGAAGTCCGAGACCGCGACGACCGGGCCCTCGGTGGCGGACAGCTTGTCGGTGACGTAGGCGGTGCGGGGCTTCTCGGAGGGGTGCAGGAGGTTCCACTCCTCCGAGGCGATGGCCTCGCGGGAGAGCTCGTTCCACGAGGTGACCGACCAGGTGTCGGCCGCGACCCCCCACTCCTCGGCCAGCATCCGGGCCGCGTCCTGGATCCAGGGGAAGCCGACACCGGAGGCCAGGAGACGGACCCGCGGGCCCTCCGCCTCGGACCTGGACACCTGATGCATCCCCTTGAGGATGCCCTCGACGTCCACGTCCTCAGGCTCGGCCGGCTGGGTGACCGGCTCGTTGTAGACCGTGAGGTAGAAGATGACGTTCTCGGGGTGAGCGCCGTACATCCGCTCCAGCCCGGAGCGCATCACGTGGCTGACCTCGTAGGCGAACGCCGGGTCGTAGTGGACGACAGCCGGGTTGGACGCCGCGAGCAGCGGGGAGTGGCCGTCGGCGTGCTGCAGGCCCTCGCCGGTGAGCGTGGTGCGGCCGGCCGTGGCTCCGATCAGGAAGCCTCGAGCCATCTGGTCGGCCATCGCCCAGATCGAGTCGCCGGTGCGCTGGAACCCGAACATCGAGTAGAAGATGTAGAACGGGATCATGTGCTCGCCGTGCGTCGAGTACGCCGACCCGGCAGCGGTCGCCGACGCCATGGCGCCGGCCTCGGAGATGCCCTCGTGGAGCATCTGGCCCTGCGCCGACTCCTTGTAGGAGAGCAACAACTTGCGGTCGACCGACTGGTACTGCTGCCCGGCCGGGTTGTAGACCTTGGCGGTCGGGAACATCGCGTCCATCCCGAACGTGCGGTACTCGTCCGGCGCGATCGGCACGATGCGCTGGCCGATCTCCGGGTCCTTCATCCAGTCCTTGAGCAGCCGCACGAGCGCCATCGTCGTGGCGATCTTGTTCTTGCCCGAGCCGTGGGTGAGGGCGGAGTAGACCGAGTTGTCCGGCAGCTGCAGGGGCTTGGCCCGGTCGACACGGCGGGGGAGCGAGCCGCCGAGCTGACGTCGGCGCTCGAGCATGTACTCGATCTCGGCGGAGTCCTTGCCGGGGTGGAACAGCGGTGCCGTCCCGTTCTCCTCGTAGGAGCGGTCCAGGTCGCGGTCGCTGATCGGCAGGTAGAGCCGGTCACGGAACTTCTTGACGTCCGCGGGGGTCAGCTTCTTCATCTGGTGGGTGGCGTTCTTGCCCTCGAGCGCGTCGATCGTCCAGCCCTTGATGGTGTGGGCCAGGATCACCGTCGGCTGGCCGACGTGCTTGGTCGCGGCGTCGAACGCGGCGTACACCTTGCGGTAGTCGTGACCGCCGCGCGGCAGCTTGCGGATCTGGTCGTCGCTCATGTGCTCGACCATCTTGCGCAGCCGCGGGTCGCCGCCGAAGAAGTTCTCGCGGACGTAGTCGCCGCTCTCCACCGAGTAGGTCTGGAAGTCGCCGTCGGGGGTCGTGTTCATCTTGTTGACCAACACGCCGTCCATGTCGCGCGCCAGCAGCGCGTCCCACTCGCGGCCCCACACCACCTTGATCACGTTCCAGCCGGCGCCGCGGAAGACCGACTCCAGCTCCTGGACGATCTTGCCGTTGCCGTTCACCGGACCGTCGAGCTGCTGCAGGTTGCAGTTGACGACGAACGTGAGGTTGTCGAGCTCGTTGCGGGCAGCCACGGAGATGGCGCCGAGCGACTCGGGCTCGCCCATCTCGCCGTCGCCGAGGAACGCCCAGACGTGCTGCTGCGAGGTGTCCTTGATGCCGCGGTTGTGCAGGTAGCGGTTGAAGCGCGCCTGATAGATGGCGTTCAGCGCCGTGAGACCCATGGAGACCGTCGGGAACTCCCAGAAGTCCGGCATCAGGCGGGGGTGGGGGTACGACGGCAGGCCCTTGCCCGGCCCGTGCTGGACCTCCTGGCGGAAGCGGAAGAGCTGCTGCTCCTCGAGCCGGCCCTCCAGGTAGGCGCGCGCGTAGATGCCGGGGGAGGCATGACCCTGGATGTAGATCTGGTCGCCGCCGCCGGGGTGGTCCTTGCCGCGGAAGAAGTGGTTGAAGCCGACCTCGTAGAGGCTCGCCGAGGACTGGTACGACGCGATGTGACCGCCGACCTCCAGGCCCTTGCGGTTGGCACTGGAGACCATCACCGCGGCGTTCCACCGGATGAACGCGCGGATCCGGCGCTCGATGTCCTCGTCGCCGGGGAACCACGGCTCGCGCTCGGGCGGGATGGTGTTGATGTAGTCGGTGCTGCGCAGAGCCGGGACGCCGACCTGCTTCTCCCGCGCGCGCTCGAGCAGCCGCAGCATCACGTAGCGGGCACGCTCCCGGCCGCGGTCGTCCACGAGCGCGTCGAAGGAGTCGATCCACTCGTGGGTCTCGTCCGGATCGATGTCGGGCAACTGGGTCGGCAGGCCCTCATGGATCACGGACGGGGTGGAGCTGGGACGGGACTTGGGTGCGTCTTCGGTCACTGAGCCATCGTTGCACGCCGGGTGTTGACAGAAAATCTACCCATGAGTAAGCGCACGCGGAGCCGTCCGAGGGGGGCAAGGGTTGCGCAGGTGGGGGAACTTCGATGGACTACCCCGTGTTTGAGCGGGATGCCAGTGCGGGACACTGTCCCGCATCAGTGTCGATCAGCAGAGCAGATGGAGGCCTCAGTGAGTCCGACCGCGGGTGGCGGGTCCACCCAGACAGATGCAGACAAGTCCACACCCTCGGGTCCGGCCGGCAGGCTGGGCTTCGCGGCAGGCATGGTCATCCAGGAACTCGGCTGGGACAACGACAGCGACGACGAGCTTCGGGTGGCGATCGAGGACTGCATCGACGGCGACATGGTGGACGGTGACTACGGCAACGTGGTCGACGCGGTCCTGCTGTGGTGGCGCAAGGATGACGGCGACCTCGTCGACGCGCTGGTCGACGCTCTCACGGACCTCGTGGGCGGCGGAGCGATCTGGCTGCTGACCCCGAAGGTCGGTCGGCCCAACGCCATCGACGCTGCTGACATCTCCGAAGCGGCTCCCGTCGCCGGTCTCGCACAGACGACGACAGCCTCGGTCAGCAAGGACTGGACCGCCACGCGCCTCATGGCGCCCAAGACCCCCGCCTAGCACCGGGGTCGGAAGCAGGCAGATGCGACGCGTACTGGATCTGGCCGGTTCTGCTGTCATGAGCGCCAAGGTGCTCACCTCGGCCGGCGTCATCCGGCCCTTCCCTCCCCTCGTGCTCGGCCGGTTGGCTCGCACGGTCCTGACCTGGGGCACCGGGCCGGCGGGCGGCTTCAGCACGCTCGCGGCGCGCTACGGCGACAAGGTCGGTCTGGTCGACGAGCTCGGATCGCTCACCTTCCAGGAGATGCATCGCCGCAGCAACGCGCTGGCCCGAGCGCTGCGGGACCGCGGTGTAGGCGAGGGTGACAACGTCGCGCTGATGGCGCGCAACCACCGTGGCTTCCTCGACGCCACCGTGGCGGTGGCCAAGCTCGGCGCCGACCTGCTCTACCTCAACACCGCCTTCGCGGGCCCGCAGCTGGTCGACGTCCTCGCCCGGGAGAAGCCGGTCGCGGTGATCCACGACGAGGAGTTCACCCAGCTCCTGGCGGACGCCGACGCCCACCACCGGATCCTGGCGTGGGTGGACTCCGACGAGACGCCCGAGGACGTGCCGACGCTGGAGTCGCTGATCCGCTCCGGCCGTGAGGACGACCTCGAGCCCCCCGAGCGGCACGCCCGGATCGTGATCCTCACCTCCGGCACCACCGGAACCCCCAAGGGTGCCCCGCGCAACGAGGCGGGCATCGATGCCGCCGTCGCGCTGCTCTCCCGGATGCCGCTGCGCCAGGGTTGGCGCACCCACATCGCCGCTCCGCTCTTCCACACCTGGGGCTTCGCCCACATGGCGCTCTCGATGCTGCTGGGATCGACGCTGGTGCTGCGTCGGCGCTTCGATCCGGAGGCCTGCCTGAAGGTCCTGGAGGACGAGCGCTGCGACTCGTTCGTGGTGATCCCGGTGATGCTGCAGCGCATCCTGCAGCTGCCCGACGAGGTCCTGGACCGCCACGACCTGGGGGCGGTGAAGGTCGTCGCAGCCTCGGGCTCCGCGCTGCCCGGCGACCTGGCGCTCGCCTGGATGGACCGCTTCGGCGACACCCTCTACAACATCTATGGCTCCACCGAGGTGGCCTGGGCCAGCATCGCGACTCCGGAGGACCTGCGCGAGGCGCCGGGCTCGGCGGGGAAGCCGCCGTACGCCACCGTCGTACGCATCCTCGACGAGCAGGGCAAGGAGGTCGAGCAGGGGGCGACCGGACGCATCTTCGTCAGCAACAGCTTCCTGTTCGAGGGCTACACCGGCGGCGGGCACAAGGAGGTCGTCGAGGGCCTGATGTCGACCGGCGACGTCGGGCGCTTCGGCGACGACGGCCGGCTCTACGTCGAGGGTCGCGACGACGAGATGATCGTGTCCGGAGGGGAGAACGTCTTCCCCAAGGAGGTCGAGGACTGCCTGGCCCGCCACGAGCAGGTCGCGGACGTCGCCGCTGTCGGTGTCGACGACCCCGACTTCGGCAAGCGGCTGCGCGCCTTCGTGGTGCTGCGCACCCCGGACGCAGTCGGCGAGGACGAGCTCAAGGGCTGGGTCAAGCAGAATCTCGCTCGCTTCAAGGTGCCGCGCGAGATCGTCTTCCTCGACGAGCTGCCCCGCAACTCGACCGGCAAGGTGCTCAAGCGCGAGCTGCACCAAGCGTGACCCGCGGACCGTCGCCGAGGCTCTCGAGTGCGAGGATGACCCCCATGAGTGCCGACCACCTGTGCCGATCCTGCGGAGACGCTCGATGACGGGCATCGAGCTCGGGGGGCTGGCGCCCGACTTCACGCTGCGCGATCAGTTCGGCCAGGACGTCACCCTGTCCTCCTTCCGGGGGCGCAAGGCGGTGGCCCTGTTCTTCTACCCCTACGCGTTCTCCGGCGTCTGCTCCGGTGAGCTGGCCGGCATCCGCGGACGGCTCGCGCAGTTCCTGACCTTCGACACCGAGGTTCTCGCGATCTCGTGCGACTCGGTCTACTCCCTGCGGGCCTTCGCCGACCAGGACGGGCTCAACTTCCCGCTGCTCTCCGACTTCTGGCCGCACGGCGAGGTCACTCGCGCCTACGACGTCTTCGACGAGGCCAAGGGATGCCCGCGGCGCTCGTCGTACGTCCTGGATCGGGAGGGGCGGGTGCGCTGGTCGGTGCACAACGCGATGCCCGAGGGGCGCGACCTGGACGAGCACCTGACCCAGCTGCACGAGGCGGCGGTCTAGACCGAGGGGTCGTCTTCGGACGCATTCCGACGCGATTCCCAGACGGTGTTGGGGTGCGGCGCTAACGTTGTCCATGTCGCGCCGCTGGTGACCCGAGACGCCAGCGGCGCGACTTCTATTTCCTGGGGCTTCGCCGCCGGAGAGCGGCCGAGTTGCCGTGCTGGTGCCCCCCTCGTCTAGTCTGTGCGGGCTTCACGGGCGTATAGCTCAGCGGTAGAGCTCTGGTTTTACAAACCAGCGGTCGGGGGTTCGATCCCCTCTGCGCCCACCACGATCGACGCACGCGCGCCCGCCGCGTCACACGGTGACGGGTTGGCCTCCGGTGACGGCCAGCACCTCACCGGTCGCATAGCTGGACTCCGCCGAGGCGAGGAAGACGAACACCGTCGCCACCTCGGCGGGGTGCCCGACGCGTCCCAGCGGGTTCTGCTCGCCGAACCCCTCGACCTGGTCCTCGTCCATGGTCGCCGGGATCAGCGGCGTCCAGATCGGGCCGGGGGGCGACGGCGTTCACCCGGATGCCGTCGCCCGCGAGGCTGGCAGCCAGCCCACGGGTGAAGTTCGCGATGCCGGCCTTGGTGGTCGCGTAGTGCAGAACTCCTCGGAGGTGAGGTCGCCCGGCGCCGTCACGGCTCTGCGGCCAGCCTGCTCGACGAGCTCCGCCGTGCGACGCCCGTCCTCCTCCTCACCCGGGAGGTGGGTGAGGACCACGTCGGCGCCCTCGCGCGCGAAGGCGAGGGCGACCGCCCGCCCGATCCCGGAGTCGCCACCGGTGATCAGGGCGACGCGGTCGCTGAGCCTGCCCGTGCCGCGGTAGCTCTCCTCTCCATGGTCGGGCTCGCTGTCCATCCGGCTGGTCACGGAGCCTGAAGCCCCAGGAGGGGGCAGCTGCTCGCCCTCGGTCTCGGGCTGCGGGTGCTGGCCGTGGGGGTCGGTGGTCGCCGGGGACTGGTCGCTCATCGGGACTCCTCGACGAAGAAGTGCAACGGGACGGTGCCCGGGCACCCAGATGAGAGGCCTCTCATCGCGGCTTCACGGTCCGCTCACCAGCGGTGAGCATCGTTCCCCTCGTCACTGATCACGGGCATCCGCCCCGACGAGAAGGAGAATGCGATGAGGAAGCTGGTCACCACCGCGACACTCGGGCTGACGGGCATGGTGGCCGTCGGGCTGCTGGCGCTGCAGAGCCCGTCGGTGTCGGCGGTCAACGACGAGGCGAGCAAGCGCGAGGACGACGTCCCCGAGCTGGTGCTGGTCGCCGACGACGATGACGACGACACCAACGCCGACGACACCAGCCGCAGCCGAAACACGGGCTTCAGCCGGAGCACCAACGACAACACCCGCAGCAACTTCACCCGGGTGAGCCGCAACCGCGACCTCAGCCGCAGCGACAAGACGCGCGACTGGACCCAGGACGGCCCCGGCAAGCGCAAGCGCGACTGGTCGGCCAACAAGACCAACGACCGCTCGCGCAACGACACCCGCGGCCGCGGCTGACGACGTACGACGTGAGCACCGGGAGGTTGACCCATGCCTGAGAGCTGGAGGCTCGCCGAGGGCGACGCCCTCACCCCCGACCTGACCGTGGCACGGTTGCTGGGCGGTGGGGCGGCCTACGAGGCCTATCTCGCCTTCGACGAGATCACCTACGCCCCCGTGGTGGTGAAGGTGATCCGCCCCGACGAGGTCGAGGACGCGTCCAGTCTCCGGGGCCTGCGCCGCGAGGTCGCGTCGCTGGCCCGGGTCAACCACCCGGTGGTCGTGCGCGGCCTGCGCCACCAGCTCGAGGGGGAGCGACCGCACGTGGTGCTGGAGCACATCGACGGGCCGCGACTCTCGACGCTGATCCGGCGCTACGGGCCGCTGCAGGAGCAGCAGTACCTGCCGCTCGCGATCGACGTCGCCTCGGCGCTGCACTACCTGCGCCACATCGGGCACACGCACCTCGACATCAAGCCGAGCAACGTGATCATGGGGGCGCCGGCGCGGCTGATCGACCTCTCCGTGGCGCGGCCGCTCGAGGACGCGCAGGCCCTGCGCCATCCCATCGGGACCGACGCCTACATGGCGCCCGAGCAGTGCGACCCGCCCGGCACCGGGACTCCGGACCATGCCAGCGACGTGTGGGGCCTCGGGGCGACGCTCTTCGAGGCGGTGGCGGGCTACCGTCCCTTCGACGACGGGCAGGGCGACGCCGAGGCGCTCCCGGACCGGTTCCCGCAGCTGCGCGACGCGCCGTACGAGCTGCCTGAGCGGGTCCCGCACGAGGTCGCCAAGATCGTCCTCGCCGCGCTGGACCCGGATCCCGACCGGCGCCCGCTTCCACACGAGATCGCCGAGATGCTCGAGCCGGTGCTCGCTCGGCAGCCCCGCGGCCACCTGGCCGGCTTCAAGGTCACGCGTTGAACCGGTAGCCCATCCCGCGCACGGTCGAGATGGTGCCCGCGCCGAACTTGCGACGCAGGTAGCCGACGTAGACGTCGACGACGTTGGAGCCGGGGTCGAAGTCGTAGCCCCAGGCGTGGTCGAGCAGCTGCTCGCGCGAGAGCACCTGGCCGGGGTTGAGCATGAAGATCTCGGCGAGGGCGAACTCGCGGGCGGAGAGGTCGACCTGCCGCCCGCCGGCCTCCGCGCGTCTGGTCCGCAGGTCGAGTCGCACGCCACCGGCGGCCAGCACCTCGTCGCGAGCCGGACCCGGGGCGCTCTCGCCCGGCCCCTGGCGCAGTCGGAGCCGGACCCGGGCGAGCAGCTCGGCGAACCGGAACGGCTTGGGCATGTAGTCGTCGGCGCCGCCCTCGAGGGCCGAGACCGTGTCCGTCACCGAGTCGCGCGCCGTCAGCACGATGACCGGGACACGCGAGCCCTGCGAGCGCAGCTGGTCGAGGACCTGGAAGCCGTCGAGGGTCGGGAGCCCGATGTCGAGCACCACCAGGTCGAAGTCGCCGCCGAGGGCGTGGTCGAGACCCACCTGACCGTCGCCTGCGACCGTCGTCTGGTGGCCCTCGGCCCGCAGGCCCTTGGCGACGAACGACGCGATGCGCTCCTCGTCCTCCACGATCAGGATGCGGGCCATGTGTCCTCCTGTGACGTCGTACGGCGGCCAGTGGGTGGGTCGGCGGGTGGGCCGGCGGGCAACGTGATCACGAACCGGGCCCCGGTCGGGTCGGCGTCCTCCACGTGCACGGTGCCCGCGTGCGCGACGGCGATCGCGGAGACGATCGAGAGCCCGAGCCCGAAGCCCTCGTCGCCGGGGTGCACCGCGCCGCGGCCGAAGCGCTCGAAGATGCGCTCGCGCTCGTCCTCGGGGACACCGGGCCCGCCGTCGCGGACCCAGAGCCGGACGGTGCCACCCTCACCCCCCGCAGCGGGACCCGCCTCGTAGGAGGACCCGATGGCGATCACGTCTCCGGGACCGGTGTGCTTGACGGCGTTGTCCGCGAGCTGGAGGAGCGCCTGGGTGAGGCGCTGCTCGTCGACCAGCACGGTCCCCTCTCCCGTGCCGTCCAGGCGCCAGTCGCGGTCCGCGAGGCCCTGCGCCTTGGCGAGCACGCTGTGGGTCAGCGGGCCGAGTCCGAACGGTCGCGGCGTGAGGAAGTCGGGGCGCCTGCTCTTGGCGAGCAGGATCAGGTCTCCGACCAGGCGTGACATCCGGTCGACCTCGTCGATGAGCAGCTCGCGCGTCTCGGCCACGTCGGCGGGATCGTCGAGGTCGACCAGCTCGAGGTGCCCGCGCAGCACGGTGAGCGGGGTTTTCAGCTCGTGGCCCGCGTCGTCGAGGAACTGGCGCTGGTGGGCGAACCCGCTCTCGAGCCGGTCGAGCATGTCGTTGAGGGTCCGGGTCAGCGCGGTGATGTCGTCGTTGCCCCGCTCGGGGATCCGGCGCGAGAGATCGGTCGCGGTGATCTCGGCGGCCGTCTCGCGCAGCGTGCGCAGCGGAGCGAGAAGCCGGCCGGACTGCCAGGCGGCGAGTGCCGTGATCGTGCCCAGCGCCAGCAGCGCCACGATGGCGTAGGTCTGCATGGTGCGGTTGATCTCGGAGTGCTCGTCGTCGAGGAAGCTCACGATGATCAGCCCCCCGTTGTCGCGGGCGCTGCGGACCGGCACGACCGTCACCCAGACCTCCCCGAACTCCGGCGACCGGATCTCGTCGGTGCCACCGTCCTCGAGTAGACGCTCCACGGCCGCGACGTACGCCGGCTCGTCGAGGATCTCCTGGCCGTAGCGGTTGGGGGTGACGTCGCGCTCCCGGCCGCGGTAGTAGCCGACCAGCATCTCGTCGTCGTCCGGCACGTTGCGCATGAGGAAGACCTCCAGCAGGCGACTGACCTCCCGGAACGGCTGGGCCGTGTCGGGGTCGTTGCCGGAGGTCTGGAGCTGGCGGAACTCCGCGATCTCCTGGTCGATCTGCTCGGTGACCGCGCGGTCGATGCGCTGGGACTCGAGGGCGAAGACCAGGACGCCGGCCACGCCCATCGCGGTGCCGGTGAGCAGCGCGATGACGACGACGAGGCGGGTGCGGACCGAGAACTGCGGGAGCGGTCGGCGTCGTCCCCGCTCAGTCGTCCCCGTCATCGTCCCCCGCGTCATCGTCCCGGTCGTCGTCATCTTGGTCGTCGTCGTCCCGGTCGTCGTCCCGGTCATCGTCCCCGCCCAGCTGGGAGGGGCGGGGGGTGAGGACGCGGACCTCGTCATCGTCGTCTCGGTCGTCTCCTTCGGGGCGCGAGGACGGGCGCGTGGTGGGGCGGGGGGAGGGGCGCGCCGTGGAGGTGCCGGAGGTCGTGGGGGCCCCGGTGATCACGACGGGGTCGAGCCGGCTGGGGCGGTCGCTGGAGGAGGCGGCGAGCGACCCCACGACGTACGCCGTCATCGGGAGCGCGATCAGCAGCCCGAGCAGGACCTTCAGCAGCGTGCTCATGATGACCACGATCCTGCCCCATCGTGGGGTCCGGGTGAGAGACCGATGAGAGGACTCTCATCCGCTGGCTACAGTGACGTCCACGTCCGACCGTGAGGGAGAGCACATGTTCGTGCCGTTCAGCGTCAGCGACTTCATCGACCGCGCGGAGACCGTGTACGGCGATCGCACCGGCGTCGTCGACGAGCCGGACCAGCCGGCGCCGTCGCTGGGGACGCTCAGCTATCGAGAGATCGCGGCGCTGGCGCGGCGCCAGGCGGCGAAGCTGGACGAGCTCGGCATCGCGGTGGGGGAGCGGGTCGCGATCGCCTCCCACAACAGCGCTCGCCTGCTCACGTCGTTCTTCGGCGTGGCCGGCTCGGGGCGGGTGCTGGTCCCGATCAACTTCCGGCTGCGGCCCGACGAGGTGCACTACATCGTGCGGCACTCCGGAGCCCGGGTCCTGCTGGTCGACCCCGAGATCGCCGAGGAGCTCGACGTCGTGCCGGTGGAGCACCGGTTCGTGCTCGGCTCCGACGAGGACCTCTATGCACCCGAGGGGACGCAGCCGGCTCCGTGGGAGCCCGACGAGTCGGCGACGGCCTGCATCAACTACACCTCCGGGACGACCGCGCGGCCCAAGGGCGTGCAGATCACCCACCGCAACATCTGGGTCAACGCCGCGACGATGGCGATGCACCTGGGGCTCAGCGACCGCGACGTCTATCTCCACACCTTGCCGATGTTCCACGCCAACGGGTGGGGGATGCCCTTCGCCACCGCGGGGCTCGGGGTGCCGCAGATCGTGATCCGCAAGATCGACGGCGCCGAGATCCTGCGTCGCGTAGAGCAGCATGGAGTCACGATCATGTGCGCCGCCCCGGCCGTCGTGGCCGCTGTGCTCGAGGCGGCGCAGACCTGGGAGGGCGAGATCCCCGGCCGCGACCGGGTCCGGATCGTCGTCGCCGGCGCACCGCCCCCGACGAAGACCGTGGCGCGCGTCGAGGAGGAGCTCGGCTGGGAGTTCATCCAGATCTACGGCCTCACCGAGACCTCGCCGCTGCTCACCGTCAACCGGAGTCGTGCGGAGTGGGACGACCTCACCGCCGAGGAGCGCGCCGGCCGGCTGGTCCGCGCCGGAGCCCCGGCCCTCGGCGTACGCCTCTCGACGTCGGAGAGCGGCGAGGTGCTGGCCCGCTCAAACGTCGTGCTGGAGGGCTACTGGGAGCAGCCCGAGGAGAGCGCCCGGGCGCTGGAGGGCGGCTGGTTCCACACCGGTGACGGTGGGAGCCTCGGCGACGACGGCTATCTCACGATCAGCGACCGCAAGAAGGACGTGATCATCACCGGCGGCGAGAACGTCTCCTCGATCGAGGTCGAGGACGTGCTCTTCTCCCACCCGGCGGTGTCCGAGGTGGCGGTGATCGGCGTGCCCAGCGACAAGTGGGGGGAGACGATCATGGCGCTGGTGGTGAAGGCGCCCGACGAGGAGTCGCAGGCCGTCACCGAGGCCGAGCTGATCGCCTGGTGCAAGCAGAAGGCCGCCGGCTACAAGGCCCCCACCAGCATCGAGTTCCGCGACGAGCTGGCGCGCACCGCTACGGGGAAGCTGCAGAAGTTCAAGCTGCGTGCGCCGTACTGGGAGGGCCGGGACCGGCAGGTGAACTGAGCGGGCGCGTGAAGATGCGCCGACTCGGCTGTGAAGATGCGCCGACTCGGCTGTGAAGATGCGCCGGGTGGGGGGTTAGCCTGCGGCCATGGCCTCTCTTGGTGATCTGGTGTCCCTGCTGCACGGGTGGTATCCCCCCGACACCGCGGAGTCCTGGGACGCCGTCGGGCTCGTGTACGGCGACCCCGAGGCGCCGGTGCGCAAGGTGCTCTTCGCGGTCGACCCCAGCCCCGAGGTCGCGCGCGAGGCCGCCGAGTGGGGAGCCGACCTGCTCGTCACGCACCACCCGCTGTTCCTCAAGCCGGTGCACGGGTTCGCCGCGACCACGCCGAAGGGGCGGACCCTCGCCACGCTCGCGGGCGCCGGGTGCGCGCTGCTGGCCGCGCACACCAACGCCGACCAGGCGGTCGGGGGCGTCTCGGAGTCCCTCGCTCTCGCGCTCGGGCTGACCGGGCTGGAGCCGATCATCGCGGCCGGCTCGGCCGCGCTCGACAAGATCACGACCTACGTCCCGCGGGCGGACGCCGACCGGGTCCGCGAGGCGCTGGGGTCGGCCGGCGCCGGCGCCATCGGCGACTACGACCAGTGCTCGTTCTCGACGCCGGGGGAGGGCCGCTTCCGTCCGCTGCCCGGGGCTGACCCCGTCATCGGCACGGTCGGCGGCCTCGAGGTCGTCGACGAGGTCCGGGTGGAGGCGGTCCTGCCTCGCTCGCGCCGCAGCCGCGTCGTCGCGGCGATGCTGGCCGCGCACCCCTACGAGGAGCCGGCCTATGACGTGGTCGAGCTCGCGGACCCGGGGCTGGCCGAGACCGGCACCGGCCGGATCGGCGACGTCGAGCCCACCACGCTGCGCGGCTTCGCCGAGCGCGTGGCGGCGAGCCTGCCGCAGACCGCCCACGGGGTGCGGGTCGCCGGCGACCCCGACCGCGTCGTACGACGGGTGGCGCTGTGCGGCGGCGCGGGCGACTTCCTCCTGGACCGGATGGCCACCAGCGACGCGGACGTCTACCTCACCAGCGACCTGCGCCACCACCCCGCCTCGGAGTTCCTGGAGAAGGACGGGCCGGCACTCGTGGACGTGGCCCACTGGGCGGCGGAGTGGACCTGGCTGCCGGTGGTCGAGGCACGGGTGGCGGCGGCGCTGGGGAACGGCGGTTCGGGCGATACGGTGGAGACCCGCGTGAGCACCCTGCCCACCGACCCGTGGCGATTCCGGCTGTGACCCCCTCACGGCCACCTGCCCCCCGCACCACCTGATCGAGGAGCCGACGCTGAAAGCCGACCCGTTCGCCCAACTCAAGCTGCTCGACGTGCAGGAGCTCGACTCCCGCGTCGCCCGGCTGACCCACCAGCGCCGCACCCTGCCCGAGATCGCCGAGATCGAGCAGCTGCACGCGACGCGCACCGGGCTGGAGGACCAGGTCCGGGACGCGCGGATCGTCGTCGACGACCTGACCGTCGACCAGAAGAAGGCCGACCGCGACGTCGAGCTCGTCAAGACCCGCCGCAAGCGCGACAGCGAGCGGATGGACCAGGGGCTGATCACCAACCCCAAGGACCTCTCGCGGATGCAGGCCGAGCTGGTCTCCCTGGACCGGCGGATCGCGACCCTCGAGGACGAGGAGCTCGAGATCATGGCGCTGCTCGAGGACGCCGAGCGCGAGAAGGAGCGGCTCAGCGGCGAGCTCGCCGTGCTCGACGAGCGGATGGCCGTGCTGACGGCGGCGCGCGACGAGAAGGCGGCCGAGATCGACGCCGACCTCGAGTCCGTGCGGACCGCACGTGCCGTCGCTGCCGAGGGGCTCCCCGACGACCTGGTCGCGCTCTACGACAAGCTGCGCGACAAGCAGGGTGGCGTGGGCGCCGCCCCGCTGCGCGCACGCCAGTGCGGCGGCTGCCGGCTGACGGTGGACACCGCCGAGCTGGCGGTGATCAAGGCGGCTCCCTCCGACGAGGTGATCCGCTGCGAGGAGTGCTCGCGCATCCTCGTCCGCACCGACGAGTCGGGCCTGTGACCGCAGGCTCCCACGAGGCCGTCATCATCGAGGCCGACGGCGGGTCGCGGGGCAACCCCGGCCCGTCGGCGTACGGCGCGCTGCTCAAGGACGCGCGCACCGGGACCCTGATCGCGGAGGCCGCCGAGACCCTCGGGGTCGCGACCAACAACGTGGCGGAGTACTCCGGTCTCATCGCCGGACTGAAGCTCGCCGCGCAGTTCGCTCCGGGCGCACGGGTCGAGGTCCGGATGGACTCCAAGCTGGTCGTCGAGCAGATGTCGGGCCGGTGGAAGATCAAGCACCCCTCGATGCAGCCCCTCGCCGCGGAGGCGCGCCGCCTGGCGCCGCCCGGCACGACGTACACCTGGATCCCCCGGGCCAAGAACAGCCACGCCGACCGGCTCGCCAACGAGGCACTCGACGGCAAGCGCGACGGGGTCTCGGCCGCAGGCATCGACCCCGACCAGGGACTCGACGACCCGGAGCTGTCGGACCCCGAGACCCAGCCCGCCCGCGGCTGGGCGGCGTCGGGGGACAAGGCGACCACGGTGGTACTCGTGCGCCACGGGGTCACCGAGCACACGTCGGCCAAGCGCTTCTCCGGCGGGCTCGGAGGCGACAACCCGGGTCTCAGCGACGAGGGGCGTGCCCAGGCCCGGGCGACCGCCGAGTGGCTGGCGCCGCTCGTCGAGGAGATCGACATCATCGTCTCCTCCCCGGTGCGCCGCACCCTGGAGACCGCGGAGATCATCGCGGAGTACCTCGGCGACGACTGCCCCCGCCCGGTCGAGGTGGAGCCCGGGTTCGCGGAGATGGAGTTCGGCAGCTGGGACGGGCTGACCTTCGCCCAGATCGCGCGCCGCCATCCGGCCGAGCTGGACGCCTGGCTCAACTCGATGGACGTGGCACCCGGTGGCGGCGAGTCGTTCCGCACGGTGGAGCAGCGGGTGCTGGCCGGACTCCATCGCCTGCTCACCCGCCATGCGGGCCGCACCGTGGTCGTGGTCAGCCACGTCACCCCCATCAAGACGCTGGTCGCGGACGCGCTGCGTGCGCCGCTGGAGTCGGTCTATCGCATGGAGCTCTCGCCGGCGTCGGTGACGGTGCTGTCCTACTTCCTGGGCGGGCGCGAGGGTGATGAGTCGATGGCGTCGATGCGGCTCTACAACGCGCGGCCGGCGGACCACCCGACGCTGAGATAGGCGTCACAGCCGGCGTCGTCCCTTGGTGGGCGGCGCCGGCGTTTGCGTCCCCGGCGCGGGGGAATCGTCGAGGAACAGTGCTCCTAGTGACAGGCGGACCCATGGCGACCCTCGACCCGCTCGACCTGCCGGCGGACGGACCGCTGCGCGTGGCCAGGGTGCGCAGGACCTTCGACGACGGCCCCCCGCCGATGCCCCAGATCGAGGTGGACCCCCGAGAGATCGGGGCTGCCAGCGTCGCGGTCGCGTTCGCGGCCGCCGCCGAGGCCCACCCTACGGCGTGCCCCTCCCAGATGGCCTCGCTGGCCGGCGCTGCCCTGGCCGATCGCATCGTCGGTGACACCCCTCCCGGTGACGCCGCTGCCGTCGGTGAGCTGCTCGTCGAGGCCTATCAGGCTCTCGGGGGGAGGGCCAGCGTCGCGGCCGCGGGGGCCGACACCCTCGAGGTGGCCGTCATCGACTGCCCCTTCAGCACCAGCGGTCCCGGCAGCGACACGCTGTGCCACGTCGTCACCGGCCTGGCCGGACGGATCGCCGCCCGGGCGAACGGGACGGCGACGGTGGTCCTGGACCGGATGCTCGAGGCGGCTGTGGGGGACTGCCGCGTGCAGATCTGGCTCGACGCCGAGGACCACGAGGAGGGTGGGGAGACCCACCGCTGGCCGCCGACCGCCGCCCGGCACAGCGGGCCGACGCCCCACCTGGATCTGTCCCTGAGTCTGCCGCGCGAGGGCGTCAGCGTGCCCGTCGTCCGGCGGCTCGCGGCACAGGCCCTGCGGGCCTTCGGGGTGATCGACGACGACATCGACGACGTCCAGCTCGCGATCACCGAGGCGTGCGCCAACGTGATCGACCATGCGGCCGAGACCGACACCTACGACGTGAAGGTCGAGCTCGCCGCCGACCGGTGCGCGATCACGGTCGTTGACAGCGGCGCCGGCTTCGACGAGGCCTCCGTCCCGGCCACCGCGGAGCACTCCGCCGAGGCGGGCCGCGGCCTCACCCTGATGCGCGCGCTCGTGGACCGGCTCGACTTCCGCGACGAGCCGCAGTCGGGCGCCGTGGTGCACATGGTCAAGACCCTGGCCTACGACGCCACCCACCCGCTGTGGCAGGGCTCGGAGGGGTGAGCCTCAGAGCTCGCTGACGACCACGTCGAGCTGGGTGCCGCGGGGCCCCGACGCGCCCACCTCGACCACCCAGCCGAGATCACGCAGGACCTCCGCGAGGGCCGCCGGCGTGCGCGGGTTGCGCCCGTCCTCCATCAGCGCGCGGACGATGCGTCCCTTGGTGGCCTTGTTGAAGTGGCTCACGACCTTGCGGGTGCCGCCGACCTCGTGCAGGACCCGGACCGTCGCCACCCGGGCGGCGAGCGCCGGCTCGGGGCGCCAGAACGCGGCGTACGTGCCCGACCGCAGGTCGACCAGCAGCCCGTCGCCCAGTGCTGTGCTCGCGGCCGCCGCGAGATGGCGACGCCAGTGGGCGGCCACCGGGCCCAGACCGGGCAGGGTGGTGTCGCCCGAGAGCCGGTACGCCGCGATCGCGTCGCCGGGTCGCACCAGCCCGAACAGCGACGAGGTCACGGCCACCCGGGAGGCGGCGCGGCGCTTGGCAGCAGCGGACAGCGTGGCGAAGTCGAGCGCCTCGTAGACGACGCCGGTGTAGACCTTGTCGGCGCGCGCGGTGGGCGCCTCGCGCAGCTCGGCGTTGCGCTGGACCAGGTCCAGCTGGGTGGCCCCCAGGCCGAGCACCTTCGCGGCCTCCTCGACAGGTCCCTCGCAGAGCCGGACGAGCGCGGCGAGCACCTCCTCGCGGGCGTCGGCCAGCTCCGGGAACCCCAGGCGTGGGAGGTCGAGAGGACGGCCGCGGCGAGGCGCGGCCTTGCCCTCGCTGGGCGGCAGCAGGATCAGCACGCGGGACAGGTTAGGTGGTGGGCCCGATGGCTACTGTGACCGGTATGCCGAGCCGAGTGATCCGGGTCCGGGCAGCCGATGACGGCGCCGCGGTCCGACGACTGCGTGAGGGGATCGCGCTGATCCAGGAGGAGCTCGAGGTCACGCCGGAGTTCCCCGAGGAGGTCGAGCGGGTCGCCGCCGAGGCGGTGGCTGCGCCCAGGCTGCCGAAGCTCGACCGGACCGCCATCCCCTTCGTGACGCTGGACCCGCCGGGGGCGATGGACCTCGACCAGGCGCTGCACATCGAGCCGGCGGAGGGTGGCGGCTGGTCGGTGCACTACGCGATCGCCGACCTCTCCGCGTTCATCACGCCCGGCGACGCGGTCGACGAGGAGGCCAACCGGCGTGGGCAGACGCTCTACGGTGCCGACTCGAAGGTGCCCCTGCATCCTCGCGCGATCTCGGAGGACGGCGGCTCCCTGCTGCCCGACCAGACCCGCCCGGCGCTGCTGTGGACGATCCGGCTCGACGCCGACGGCGAGCAGGTCGATGCCCGGGTGGAGCGGGCGCTGGTGCGGTCCCGGGGCCGTTACGACTATGCCGGGGTCCAGGCGGCGCTCGACGAGGGGGCGGCCGAGGAGGTCTTCACCCACCTGCGCAGCGTGGGTGAGCTGCGCCTGGCGCGTGAGATCGCCCGCGGAGGCGTCTCCCTGCCGTTGCCCGAGCAGGAGATCGACATCGTCGAGGATCGCTGGGAGCTGACGTTCCGGTCGCTGCACCCGGTGGAGGAGTGGAACGCGCAGATCTCGCTGCTGACCGGGATGGCGGCGGCCTCGATGATGGTCTATGCGAAGGTCGGGCTCCTCCGCACGCTCCCGCCCGCCGATCCGCGCGACGTACGGCGTCTGCACCGGGTGGCGCGGGGCCTGGGCATCGCCTGGCCGGCGGAGCAGGACTACCCGGAGTTCATCCGCTCGCTCGACCCGTCCGACTCCCGGCACGCCGCGATGGTGGTCGCGTGCACCCGGCTGCTGCGCGGCTCGGGGTACGTCGGCTTCGACGGCGAGCTGCCCGACCAGCTCCTCCACTCCGCGATCGCGGCGGAGTACGCGCACGTCACGGCGCCGCTGCGCCGACTGGTCGACCGCTACGCCCTCGAGGTGTGCGTCGCCCACTCCTCGGGCGAGGACGTGCCGGCGTGGGTGCTGGAGCGCTTCGAGGAGCTCCCGCGCACCATGACGGAGTCGAGTCGGCGGGCCAACCGCTATGAGCGCGCGATCCTCGATCTCGTGGAGGCCGCCGAGCTGGAGCACCGGGTGGGCGAGCGCTTCGAGGCGGTCGTGGTGGAGATCGACGAGAAGGACCCCCGACGCGGCGAGCTCACCGTCCAGGACCCGGCGATCGAGGCTCGGGTGCGCAGCGAGGGTGGCGACCTGCCGCTGGGGGAGCAGGTGTCGGTTCGGCTCGCGGTGGCCGACGTCGAGGCTCGGCGGGTGGAGTTCGCGCTGGAGTGAGCTGTGTGAGCCGCACGACTCAACCTTTACCTGCGAACCGTTGGGGGCGCGACGGCCCTGGGTACAAGGAGGCCCTCCTTCCCGAGCGAACACCAGGACTGTCGTGACCAACGTGATCTGCCCGACCAAGCACCCGATGTTCGACTTCCTCGTCGCGCGCGCTCACGAGGACGAGCGTGCGGCCTACGAGTCCGACGCGGTCGACCACTACCTGTTGGACGGTGCCCGGGTCACGCTGGCCGCCGTGGAACGGGCGCGTCACGCTCCCGTCGGGCGGGTGGCCGAGCGGCGGCTCCTGGGCCTGCGGGCGCGCGCCGCGCTCTATGCGGACCACCCCGACTATCGCGCCGAGTGGGGCTCGCCGGTCCGCGGCTGCGGCCGGGGCAGCGCGTAGGGCGGACGGGCGTTGCCCAGGCACGCGGTATGAGCAACGCCACGCGCTGAGGAGGATGGGGCGGGCCTCGGTGATTGTTGAATGCTGCATGACCTACGACCTCGCTCTGTCCCAGGACGCCCAGGACCTGCTCTTCCGCGACGCCCGCACCGCCAACGCGTTCACGGACGAGCCCGTCAGCGACGAGCAGGTGGCCGCGATCTACGACCTGGTGAAGTACGCGCCCACCGCGATGAACACCCAGCCGCTGCGGGTCGTGCTCATCCGCTCGGAGGACGGCCGCGAGCGACTGCTCAAGCACATGGCCGACGGCAACCGCGAGAAGACCGCCTCCGCGCCGCTGGTCGCCGTACTCGCTGCGGACACGGACTTCCACGAGAACCTGCCGCGGACGTTCCCGCACTTCCCCGGTGCGAAGGACGTCTTCGCCGATGACGCCACGCGTGAGCAGGCCGCCCGCTTCAACGGGTCGCTGCAGGTCGGCTACTTCCTCATCGGCGTGCGCGCCGCCGGCCTCGCCGCCGGCCCGATGGGTGGCTTCGACGCCGCCGGGCTGGACGCCGCCCTCTTCGCCGGTACGACGCTCAAGTCGCTGCTGGTGGTCAACATCGGGCGTCCCGCCGAGAACGCGTGGTTCGACCGGTCCCCGCGCCTGGAGCTGGACGAGGTCGTGCGGGAGGTCTGAGTCTCGACGTCGGTTGGTCTCGACGTCGGTTGCTGCGCAACCTGCTCGACCACCGATGGGGTGCGGATGGGCTGGCTCATAGGCCGGGTTCTGTTCGCCACGCGGCCTCACGACCACGCGGTTGGCGACCATCCATCTAGGGCTGCCGTTGCCGACAGCCTCGGGCGGTCTACCCGCGAGCTCGGGCGGGCCGCCCTCAGACACTCGCGCACCGTCCCCTCCGGAGAGGGAGCGGCTTCTTGACCTTGCTCCAGGTGGGGTTTACCTAGCCGAACCGGTCACCCGGCTCGCTGGTGGTCTCTTGCACCACCGTTTCACCCTTACCTCCCTCACAAGCCGGGAGGCGGTCTGTTTTCTGTGGCACTTTCCCGCGGGTCACCCCGGGTGGGCGTTACCCACCACCTTGCCCTGTGGAGCCCGGACCTTCCTCGGCATCCTCGTGAGAGGACGACGCGGTCGCCCGGCCAGCCCATCCGCGTGAGTCAGGATAGGGGAAGAACCGACGGTGCAGTGACGTTGGAGCCCCGGACGCGCGAGCCGACGACGTGGACCGGACGATCTGGAGAGGACGACGATGGAGTACGACGAGCAGCTGCAGGCCCCCGCCCTGGTCTTCCCGGGTCAGCCCGGCAACCCCGCGTCCGCCTACCGCGTGGCGTACGACCTGCTCACGCGGCGGGCGCCGCGCGAGGCGATGGCGGTCATCGAGCCCGCTCTGGAGCAGGACCCCCGGGCGACCGGTCTGCGCATCCTCAGGGCCTGGGCGCTGCTGATGCAGGCCCACCTGGTCAAGGCGGAGGAGGCGCTGCGCGAGCTGGTCGAGGAGCTCCCGGGCGACGACTGGGTGCGCCACGCGCTCGGCCGCAGCCTGGAGCGGCAGTCGAAGATGCGCGAGGCGCTGCCCCACCTGCGGCTGGCCGCGGCGATGAGCGGCGATCCCGAGCACGAGCTCGCCGTGCTCCGGGTGGAGCGGCTGATCGCGCAGAGTGCGGACGGCTCGCTCGACGACCTGCGCTGAGCCGGAACGGGCCAGGGCGCCGCTCAGGGGTGGGTCAGCACCTCGGCGCCCGTGGCCGTGACCAGCAGGGTGTGCTCGAACTGGGCGCTGCGGCGGCCGTCGCGGGTCACGACGGTCCAGTCGTCGTCCCACATCACCCACTCGTGGGTGCCGAGGTTGAGCATCGGCTCGATGGTGAAGGTCATGCCGGGCTGGATCAGGTCGTCGTAGCCGGACTCGTCGTAGTGGGGGACGACCAGGCCGCTGTGGAAGGACGTCCCGATGCCGTGGCCGGTGAACTCCCGCACGACGCCGTAGCCGAAGCGCTTCGCGTAGGACTCGATCACCCTGCCGATCACGTCGATGCGCCGGCCCGGCTTGACGGCGCGGATGCCGCGCTCGAGTGCCTCGCGGGTGCGCTCGACGAGCAGACGGGACTCCTCGTCGACGTCACCGGCGAGGAAGGTCGCGTTGGTGTCGCCGTGCACGCCGTCGAGGAACGCGGTGATGTCGATGTTGACGATGTCGCCGTCCTCCACCACCCGGCTGTCGGGGATGCCGTGGCAGACGACCTCGTTGACGCTCGAGCACAGCGACTTGGGGAAGCCGCGGTAGCCGAGCGTCGAGGGGTAGGCGCCGTGGTCGCAGAGGAACTCGTGGCCGATCCGGTCGAGCTCGTCGGTGGTGATCCCGGGGGCGACGTGGCTGCCCACCAGCTCGCGGGCCTGGGCGGCGAGCCTGCAGGCGGCGCGCATCCGCTCGATCGTCTCGGCGTCCTTGACCTCGCTGCCGGTGAACTTCGCCGGCGCCGGCTGGTCGACGTACTCGGGGCGCGGGATGTGCGTGGGCACGGGCCGCCGCGCAGAGATGGTGGCAGGGGCTATGGCGGACATGGGGGCGAGTGTAGTTTCGCGGCTATGAGTGACCCACGCGAGTACTGGTTCTGCCTCAAGCACCACGCCGTCGAGGAGCGCGACGGCTGCAAGAACGCCGACCGCCTCGGCCCCTACGCGTCGTCCGCGGAGGCCGCCCGGGCGCTCGAGTCGGTCGAGGAGCGCAACGAGAAGTGGGACAACGACCCCGCGTGGAACGACGACGCCGACGACGAGGCCGCGCCCGAGAGCGGGGCGTGAGCCGCAACACCGCGGCCTCGCCGTGGCCCTTCGTCGGGATGGGCGGCCTGGCCTGCATGTTCTTCGTGTACGCCGCCAGCGGGGCGATCGCGCCCTGGTGGGGTGTGACGGGACTGCTGCTGCTCTGGGTGGTGCTGCTGGCGCTGGGCGCGCGCTGGTGGACGCCGCACCCGCACTGGGTGGCGGCCCTCCCCGCCGTGGCACTGCTGGTGTGGATCGTGGCGATCGCCGCCGGTGCTGCGTGGTGGGGGTGGGGGGAGTGACTGCCGTCAGCGGCGGGGCGAGACGCGCAGCACGGCGTCGTTCGAGCCGCTGGACGTGGTGACCAGGAGGTCGCCGTTGGGAGCCTGGGTGATCGAGCGCAGTCGCCCGTGGGTGCGCAGCGCCTGCGGGGCGCGTGCCCACCGGAGCTTGCCCGCGCGGTCGAACCTCATGAACACCACCCGCTCGCCCGCCAGCGCAGCGACCGCGAGCGTGCCGTTGTAGACGCCCCACTGCTTGCCGCGCACCCAGGTCGCACCCGAGGTGGCGATGGTCGGCTCACCCGAGCGCCAGCGCGCCGGGATCTGCCAGCCGGGCAGGGACTGGTCGGTCATCGGCACCGACTCGTTGTAGCCGGGCACCGGGTTCCAGCCGTAGTTGCCGCCACCGCGGAGCCGGTTGACCTCGTCGTCGCGGAAGCTGCCGTGCTCGACCGACCACAGGCTGCCGTCGGCGCGCGCGGCGAGCCCCTGCACGTTGCGGTGGCCATAGGTGAACACGTAGCGGCGGTTCGTGCTGCGCGCCTTGGGCCAGGGGTTCTTGGGCCACGGGGCGCCGCTCCACCGGTTGAGGCGCAGCACCTTGCCTCCCAGGGAGGTGAGGCGCTGAGGGTTCTCGCCGACCGCGGCGTCGCCGGTGCCGACCAGCAGCGCTCCGTAGCGGGTGATCAGCAGCCGGCAGCCGCCGTGTCGCCCGCTCGTCGCGGGCAGACCGGTCAGCAGGACCCGGGATCGGCTGGCGCGGGCGCCGTCGGGGCTGAGCCGCCAGGCGGTGACGCGCACGTCGTGGCCGCCGCCGGCGGCGAAGCCGCCGGCGCACGTGTAGAAGCGCCGGTTGGTGCCGAACTTGGGGTCGATGGCCAGCGACATCAGCCCGGTCTCGCCGGAGGCCCAGACCGAGTCGCTGGGGAAGGCCACCGGGGTGGTCGTGCCGCGCGGTGCAGGAGGAGACGCTTGGTCTCGCGCTCGGTGATGAGCAGCCCGCCGCCGTCGACGACCTGCACGTCCCAGGGGATCTCGAGGCCCCCGACCACGCGGCGTACCTGCAGGGACGGGGCGGCCGCCCGCTCCTGGGGCGCTACGGCGCGTACGGCGTCCGCGGCGGGTGCGCTGGGCGGCGAGACGGCCGCCGCCGGGGCGAAGGAGCCGACCAGGGCGAGGGCGAGAGTCCCGAGAGCGAGGCGCATGCGGTCAAGGTAGCTCCGTGACCCCGCTCCCGGGAACAGTCGACTCAGAACGTGTGCTCGGGGCCTGGGAAGGTGCCGGCCTTCACGTCGGCGGCGTACTCGCGCGCGGCGGCGAGCAGGATCCCGTGGACGTCGGCGTACTGCTTGACGAAGCGCGGCATCCGGCCGGTGCGCAGACCGAACGCGTCCTGCCACACCAGCACCTGGCCGTCGCAGCGCTCGCCGGCGCCGATCCCGATCGTGGGGATCGCCAGCGCCTCGGTCACCTGGGCCGCGACGTCCCCGGGCACCATCTCCATCACGATCGCGAAGGCGCCGGCCTCCTCGAAGGCCCTCGCCTCCTCGATGATCCGCGCCGCCGAGTCGCCACGGCCCTGGACGCGGTAGCCGCCGAGATTGTGCTCGGACTGCGGGGTGAAGCCGATGTGGGCCATCACCGGGATGCCGCCGTCGGTGAGCAGCTTGGTCTGCGGCGTCATCGCGACACCGCCCTCGAGCTTCACCGCGTGGGCCAGGCCCTCCTTCATGAAGCGGGCGGCGGTGTGGAACGCCTGCTCGGGGGAGGCCTGGTAGGACCCGAACGGCAGGTCGGCGACGACGAGGGCGCGGTGCGCGGACCGGGCCACGGCGCGGGTCAGCGGGATCAGCTCGTCGACGGTGACGGGGAGCGAGGTCTCGTTGCCGTAGACGTTGTTGGAGGCCGAGTCACCGACCAGGAGGACCTCGATGCCGGCCTCGTCGAAGGTCTGGGCGGCGTACTGCTCGTAGGCGGTGAGCATCGCGAAGCGCTCGCCGCGCTGCTTCATCTCACGCAGGTGGTGGGTGCGGATCCGCTTGACCGGCTTCGCGCCCTCGGCGGCGGGCTTCGCGGGCCCGGTGCCGTAGGGGGCGGCCACTTCGCTTCCCGGCGCGGGGCCGGAGCTCTGCTCGCTCATAGAGGTTCACCTCGGTGTGCTCTCGCGGCTCCCTGCTGGAGTCCACGGACCATCGACAGGCTAGACCGGAGACGGGCGGGCTGGGGTGTGGCGAGGGTCACCCGCGCTCGTCCGTTGGTCGAGCAGGTTGCGCAGCAACCGACCCTTCGGTGGTCGAGCAGGTTGCGCAGCAACCGACGTCGAGACCAGATCCTGAAACCGCACGACCTTCTGAGACGGGAAGCGGGATGCGGGAGCGCGGTTGATGCGGAGTCGCCGCCGGTGGGTTCGATCCACCGGACTGAGCCGATGCGGGTTCGTCAGTA
>NZ_BAAHCI010000014.1:236683-310483 GCF_054775955.1 Nocardioides pacificus | reverse complement strand
GGGGTCTCGACGTCGGTTGCTGCGCAACCTGCTCGACCAGCGAGGGGCCGGGGGTCTCGACGTCGGTTGCTGCGCAACCTGCTCGACCAGCGAGGGGCCGGGGGTCTCGACGTCGGTTGCTGCGCAACCTGCTCGACCAGCGAGGGGCCGGGTTGCTGCGCAACCTGCTCGACCAGCGAACGTCGTCTGACAGACTCGCCGCGTGGACTTCTACTCGGCCTACGCCCATGGATTCGCCCGCATCGCAGCTGTCACGCTCCCGGTCGCGCTTGCCGACCCTGCGGCCAACGCGGCGCAGGTGCTCGAGCAGGCGCGGGCCTGCCACGAGGAGTCGGTGGCGGTGGCGGTGTTCCCGGAGCTGTGCCTGACGGGCTACTCGGTGGACGACCTCTTCTTGCAGGACACCCTGCTCGAGGCGGTCGAGACCGCGATCCACGAGATCGTCGAGGCATCGGTCGACCTGATGCCGGTCCTGGTGGTCGGGGCGCCGGTGCGAGCGGGGCAGCGGCTGTTCAACGCGGCGGTCGTCATCCACCGCGGCGAGATCCTCGGGGTCGCGCCCAAGTCGCACCTGCCGAACTACCGCGAGTTCTACGAGCGGCGCTGGTTCGCGCCCGGCGACGACCAGCGGGGGCAGTCGATCATGCTCGCCGGCCGCGAGGCGCCGTTCGGGCCTGACCTGCTCTTCGCCGCCCAGGACGTGCCAGGTCTGGTGCTGCACGCCGAGGTGTGCGAGGACATGTGGGTCCCGATCCCGCCCAGCGCCGAGGCGTCGCTGGCCGGGGCGACCGTGCTCGCCAACCTGTCGGGCAGCCCGATCACCATCGCGCGGGCGGAGGATCGCCACCTGCTGTGCCGCAGCGCCAGCTCGCGCTGCTCCGCGGCGTACGTCTATGCGGCGGCGGGCCAGGGCGAGTCGACCACGGACCTGTCGTGGGACGGCCAGACGATGATCTACGAGAACGGGGACCTACTCGAGGAGAGCGAGCGCTTCCCCGACGGCCCGCGCCGCTCGGTGGCCGACGTCGACCTCGACAAGCTGCGCCAGGAGCGGCTGCGGATGGGCACGTTCGACGACAACCGGCGCTCCTTCGCCGAGCGGATCGCCGACTTCCGCACCGTCTCCTTCGAGCTCGGCGCACCGACCAGCGACATCGGCCTGCGTCGCAAGGTCGACCGCTACCCGTTCGTCCCCGACGACGTCGAGCGCCTCGTCCAGGACTGCTACGAGGCCTACAACATCCAGGTCTCGGGACTGGAGCGGCGCCTGGAGTCGATCGGCCACCCCAAGATCGTGATCGGCGTCAGCGGCGGGCTCGACTCCACCCACGCGCTGATCGTCGCGGCCAAGGCGATGGACCGGCTCGGCCGCCCGCGCAGCGACATCCACGCCTTCACCCTTCCGGGCTTCGCGACGGGGGAGACGACCAAGGGATACGCCACGCGTCTCTCGGAGTCGCTGGGCGTCACGTTCGAGACCATCGACATCACGCCGGCCGCCCGGCAGATGCTCGACGACCTCGACCACCCCTTCTCCGAGGGCGAGGAGGTCTACGACATCACCTTCGAGAACGTCCAGGCCGGCCTGCGCACCGACTATCTCTTCCGGCTCGCCAACCACCGCGGCGGCATCGTCCTGGGCACCGGCGACCTCTCCGAGCTCGCGCTGGGCTGGTGCACGTACGGCGTGGGCGACCAGATGTCGCACTACAACGTCAACGCGGGCGTGCCGAAGACGCTGATCCAGCACCTGATCCGCTACGTGATCGAGAGCGGGCAGTTCGAGGACGACACCAACGAGGTGCTGGCCCAGATCCTCGCGCAGGAGATCACGCCGGAGCTCGTCCCGACCAAGGAGGGCGAGAAGCCCCAGGCCACCGAGGACTCGGTGGGTCCCTACGCGCTGCAGGACTTCACGCTCTACCACGTGATCCGGCGCGGCTACCGGCCCAGCAAGATCGCGTTCCTGTCCTGGCACGCCTGGCGCGACGTGGCCGCGGGGGAGTGGCCGCCCGGCTACCCCGAGGACCGGCGCCAGGCCTACGACCTGGCCGAGGTGAGGCGCTGGCTGGAGGTCTTCGTCAAACGGTTCTTCGCGAGTCAGTTCAAGCGCTCGGCACTCCCGAACGGCCCCAAGGTCTCGCCGGGCGGCACGATGTCGCCGCGCGGCGACTGGCGGATGCCGTCGGACGCGACCCCCGTGGCGTGGCTCGCCGAGCTCGAGAACGTGCCCTCCGGCGATGACGGGACGGCGGATACGCCATAGTTGCCCCCATGGGCAAGCAGGAAGACTTCGTTCTCCGCGCACTTGAAGAGCGCGACGTCCGCTTCGTGCGGCTGTGGTTCACCGACGTCCTGGGCTATCTCAAGTCCGTGGCGGTCGCCCCCGCGGAGCTCGAGGGCGCCTTCGAGGAGGGCATCGGGTTCGACGGCTCGGCGATCGAGGGCTTCGCCCGGGTCTACGAGGCCGACATGCTCGCGATGCCGGACCCGTCGACCTTCCAGATCCTCCCCTGGCGCAGCGGCGAGGGGCCGTCGACGGCACGGATGTTCTGCGACGTCGTGATGCCCGACGGCAGCCCGTCGTACGCCGACCCGCGCTACGTGCTCAAGCGCACGCTCAGCGCGGCGGCCGACAAGGGCTTCACGTTCTACACCCACCCCGAGATCGAGTTCTACCTCTTCAAGGACACCCCGGAGCCCGGCAAGGAGCCGGTGCCGGTCGACCGCAGCGGCTACTTCGACCACACCGCGCAGTCGCACGGGGCCGACTTCCGCCGCGAGGCGATCGGGATGCTCGAGTCGATGGGCATCTCGGTGGAGTTCAGCCATCACGAGGGCGGCCCCGGCCAGCAGGAGATCGACCTGCGCTACGCCGACGCGCTGAGCACCGCCGACAACATCATGACCTTCCGCACGGTGATCCGTGAGGTCGCGCTGAGCCAGGACATCTGGGCGTCGTTCATGCCCAAGCCCTTCACGACCCACCCGGGCTCGGGCATGCACACCCACGTCTCGCTCTTCGAGGGCGACCGCAACGCCTTCTACGAGGCCGGTGCGGAGTACCAGCTGAGCCGTACCGGACGCCAGTTCATCGCCGGCATCCTGCGCCACGCGCCGGAGATCTCCTGCGTCACCAACCAGTGGGTCAACAGCTACAAGCGTCTGATCGGCGGCGGCGAGGCCCCGTCGTACATCTGCTGGGGCCACAACAACCGCTCGGCGATGATCCGGGTCCCGATGTACAAGCCCAACAAGGGCCAGTCCACCCGCATCGAGCTGCGCACGCTCGACGCCGCCTGCAACCCCTACCTCGCCTTCGCGGTGATCCTCGCCGCCGGCATGAAGGGCATCGAGGGCGAGTACGAGCTGCCCCGCGAGGCCGAGGACGACGTCTGGTCGCTCACCGAGGGCGAGCGCAAGAGCCTCGGCATCGAGCCGCTCCCCAAGACCCTCTACGAGGCCATCAGGGTCGCGGAGACCTCCGAGCTGCTCGCCGAGACCCTCGGTGAGCACGTCTTCGACTTCTTCCTGCGCAACAAGCGCGCGGAGTGGGAGGAGTATCGCGGCCAGGTGAGCGTCTTCGAGCGTGACCGGATGCTCCCGGTCATCTGAGACGCCGGTCATCTGAGATGGCTGTCATCTGAGACCCGCTGCGGGCGCGGAGACGACGTGACAGGGTTGAGCAGGTGAGCACGCGCCCTCTCGTCCTCGTCGTCGAGCATGAAGCCACCTGCCCACCCGCCCTGTTCGGCACCTGGCTGGAGGCGGCCGGCTGCACCCTCGAGGTGTGTCGGCCCTACGCCGGTGACGCGCTGCCCGCCCGGCTCTCGTCGTACGACGCGGTGCTGGTGCTGGGTGGGTCGATGTCGGCCCACGACGACCACCGGGTCCGGTGGCTGGCGCCCCTCAAGGCGCTGATCCGCGACGCGGTGGAGGCAGGGGTGCCGACGCTCGGCATCTGCCTGGGCCACCAGCTGGTCGCCCTTGCGCTGGGCGGCGACGTGGTGCGCAACCCGCGCGGCCAGCAGACGGGGCTGCTCGAGCTCGGGTGGACGCCCGCGGCAGCGCGCGACCCGCTGCTCGGGGTCGTGCACGAGCCCGCCGGTTCCCCGCAGCGGGGCGTGCAGTGGAACAACGACCTCGTGACCTCGTTGCCTCCGGGTGCCGAGCTCCTCGCCGCGACCCCGGTGGGCGAGATCCAGGCCGTCCGCTTCGCTCCCACCGTGTGGGGGGTCCAGCTGCATCCCGAGGCCGACGTCGCGGTCGTCTCGGCGTGGGCCGAGGGAGACCGCGCCGACCACCTCGAGCGCGGCGTCGACACCGACGCGCTGCTGGCCGAGATCGGGCAGGCCGAGGACGAGCTGGAGTCGACCTGGCAGCCGTTGGCCGGACGGCTGGCCGACCTCGCCCGGTCACGCGCGGGGGGACCGCGATGAGCCCCTGGGCCGGCAACCGGCGCGACCTGATCCGGATGGGCTTCCGCGACCTCGACGTCGCCCGGGAAGGGCTCGAGCGCCTCGGTGACTGCGCCGGTCCACTGACCGATGTCCTCGCCTGGACCGCCGACCCCGACCTCGCCCTGGGCCGGCTGCTCGAGCTGTCGGAGCGGGTGGAGCATCCCGACGAGCTGCTCGACGAGCTCGTGGACGACGAGGGCACGGCGATGCGGCTCTTGGCCGTCCTGGGGACCAGTGAGGCGCTCGGCGACCATGTGCTGCGCCACACCGAGCACTGGCGCGAGCTCACCGATCCGCTGCTCGGCTGCAGTCGACCTCCGGCCTGGGCGGTGCGCGCCGACCTGCTGACTGCCGTGGGCGCCGACCCCCGGTCAGCGGCACCGGTGGCGACGCTTCCCGACGGCCAGGCCGTCGACGCCCTGCGCGTGGAGTATCGCCGGATCCTGCTGCGGCTCGTGGCGCGCGACCTCGCTCACCACGTCGGCGTCGACGACGTGGCGGCCGAGCTCTCCGACCTCGCCGCCGGGACGCTCGACGCCGCGCTGGCGATCGCCCGAGCCCGGGTCGGGGAGTCGGCGTCGCTCACCCGGCTGGCGGTGGTGGCGATGGGCAAGTGCGGCGGCCACGAGCTCAACTACGTCTCCGACGTCGACGTGGTCTTCGTCGCCGAGCCCGTCGAGGGCGCCGACGACACCGCGGCGCTCAAGGCGGCCACCCAGCTGGCCTCGCAGCTGATGCAGGTGTGCTCCGACCACACCGCCGAGGGCACGATCTGGCCGGTCGATGCCGACCTGCGCCCCGAGGGCAAGCACGGCCCGCTGGTCCGCACGATGGCCAGCCACCAGGGCTACTACGAGCGCTGGGCCAAGACGTGGGAGTTCCAGGCGCTGCTGAAGGCCCGGCCGGTCGCGGGCGACCTCGCCCTGGGCCGTGAGTACGTCGCGATGATCGAGCCGATGGTCTGGGCCGCCGCCGAGCGCGAGGGCTTCGTCGAGGACGTCCAGGCCATGCGCCGCCGGGTGCTGGCGCACATCCCCGCCCACGAGGTCGAGCGGCAGCTCAAGCTGGGCTCCGGCGGGCTGCGCGACGTCGAGTTCGCCGTCCAGCTGCTGCAGCTCGTGCACGGTCGCGCCGACGACCGGATCCGCTCGGGCGCCACCCTGAGCGCCCTGGCGCAGCTGACCCGGGAGGGCTACGTCGGCCGCGAGGACGGGGACTCACTGCACCAGGCCTACGCGTTCCTGCGCACGCTCGAGCACCGGATCCAGCTGTTCCAGCTGCGTCGTACGCACGTGCTTCCCGAGGACGAGATCTCCCGCCGCCGGCTCGGACGGTCGCTGGGGCTGGTCAAGGACCCGGTCGCCGAGCTCGACGAGCAGTGGCGCCACCACCGCCGCGAGGTCCGCCGGCTCCACGAGAAGCTGTTCTACCGCCCCCTGCTCGCCGCGGTCGCGCGGATCCCCGGGGCGGGCGCGCGGCTGTCGCTGGAGGCCGCCGAGAAGCGGCTCTCGGCTCTGGGCTATCGCGACCCGGCCGGAGCACTGCGCCACCTCGAGGCGATGACCAGTGGGGTCTCGCGGACCGCGTCGATCCAGCGCACGCTGTTGCCGGTCATGCTGGAGTGGTTCGCCGACGCACCCGACCCGGACGCGGGGCTCTTCGGCTTCCGAAGGATCAGCGAGTCGCTGGGCAGCACGCACTGGTATCTCCGGCTGCTGCGCGACGAGGGCGAGGTCGCCGAGCGGCTGGCCAAGGTGTTGGCCAGCTCCCGCTACGCCACCGACCTGCTCGAGCGCGAGCCTCAGGGCGTGCGGATGCTCGGCGGGGACCTCACACCGCTGAGTGCCGAGGCGCTGACCACCGAGATGCTGTCGTCGGCCCGACGCCAGGAGGACCCGGAGACGGCCGTGCGGATGATCCGCGCCATCCGCCGCCGCGAGCTCTTCCGGATCGCCGTCGGCGACCTGCTCGGCCTCACCGACGTCCCGGCCGTCGGGATCGGGCTCTCGCGGCTCACCGATGCCACGCTCGAGGCGACGCTGGACGTCACCTGTCGAGCGGTCCAGGCCCAGCGCGGGCTGTCGGAGCAGCCGGCCCGGATCGCGATCGTGGCGATGGGCCGCTACGGCGGCTTCGAGCTGTCCTACGGCAGCGACGCCGACGTGATGTTCGTCCAGGAGCCGGCCCCCGGGGCGGACCCGCAGAAGGCTGCGTCCTTCGCCCAGGCGGTCGCCAACGAGATGCGCCGGATGCTCTCCATGCCGGCCACGGACCCGCCGCTCGAGGTCGACGCCGACCTGCGTCCCGAGGGCAAGCAGGGGCCGCTGGTGCGCACCCTGGACTCCTACGCCGCCTACTACTCGAAGTGGTCGCAGGTCTGGGAGTTCCAGGCTCTGTTGCGCGCGGACGCGGCCGTCGGCGACCCCGACCTGCGCCAGCGGTTCACAGCGCTGATCGACCCGCTGCGCTATCCGCAGGAGGGCCTGGCCGAGGACGACGTGATCGAGATCCGGCGGATCAAGGCGCGTGTCGACCACGAGCGACTGCCCCGCGGCGCCGACCCGAACACGCACCTCAAGCTGGGGCGCGGGGGCCTCGCCGACGTCGAGTGGACGGTCCAGCTGCTCCAGCTGCAGCACGCCGGCCGGGTCGAGGGACTGCGGACCCCCCGGACGATCGAGGCCGTGGAGGCCGCGAGCCAGGCCGGGCTGCTCACCCCCGAGGACGCCCACGAGCTGACCGCCGCGTGGTGCCTGGTCAGCGACGTGCGCAACTCGGTGACACTGGCACGCGGCAAGCCGGGCGACCAGCTGCCCCGTGGCCACCGCGAGCGGGCGGCGCTGGCACAGCTGCTCGGCTACGCGCCCGGGTGCACCGACGAGATGGTCAACGACTACCTGCGCACGACGCGCCGGGCCCGTGCCGTCGTCGACCGGGTCTTCTGGGGCTGAGCGGGTGCTGCGACGGCATCAGCGCCTCGCCCTCGAGGCGCTCGACGCCGCCTGGCGAGAGGGGCGGACCCGCGCCTGGGTGGTGCTGCCGCCCGGGGCGGGCAAGACCCGCGTCGGCCTCGAGACGATCGCAGTACGCCCCGAGGCGGCGGCCCGCGCCGTCGTGCTCGTGCCGAACACGGCGATCCAGGGCCAGTGGCTGAGGCAGGCGTCAGCGCACGGGCTGGACGCCTCGGACGGGCGAGACCTGGCCACCCACCTATCGGTGCTCACCTATCAGTCCCTGGCCGTCTTCGACGCGGACGCCGAGGTCGACGACGACGGCGACGAGACCCCGCTGCTGTCGCGGCTCCACGACAACGGCCGGGCGCTCGTGGAGGCGATGCGCGGGGCGGGCCGGATGCTGCTGGTGCTGGACGAGTGCCACCACCTGCTGGAGGTCTGGGGCCGGCTGCTGGGCGAGGTGCTCGAGAAGCTGCCGGACGCCCAGGTCCTGGGGCTGACCGCGACGCCGCCGCAGGCGCTTACCGGTGAGCAGGCCGATCTGGCCGAGCGGCTGTTCGGCGAGACCGTCTTCGAGGCCACCATCCCCGCGGTGGTGCGCGAGGGCGACCTGGCGCCGTTCGCCGAGCTGGTCTGGCTCACCACACCGACGCCCACCGAGTCCGACTGGCTCGCCTCGGAGGCCACCCGCTTCACCGAGCTCGTCACCGAGCTGACCCACCCCGGGTTCGGCAGTGTCTCGTTCCTGTCCTGGCTCGACGCGCGCTTCGTGTCGCCGGTGGGGGAGGCGTTGTCGTGGAGCGCGCTGGCCCGTCGTGAGCCGGAGCTGTGCTCGGCCGGGCTGCGGATGCACCACGCCGGGCTGCTGGAGCTCCCGCCCGGCGCCCGGCTCACCGAGGAACACCGCCACGACCCGTCCGCCGACGACTGGGTGCTGCTGGTGGACGACTGGCTGACCCGTCACCTCGCCCACACCGGGGATCCGGCCGACGACGCCGTCATCGAGGCCGTACGGCGCGCCCTGCCCGCCGTGGGCTACCAGTGGACGCGGCGCGGCATCCGCCGTGGGCGCTCACCCGTGGACCGGGTGCTGGCGCGCTCGGAGGCCAAGATGCGCGCAGTCGTCGACATCGTCGGCCACGAGCACGCGCAGCTCGGCGAGGACATGCGGATGCTGGTCCTCTGCGACCACGAGCGGGCGGGCGCCACCCTGCCCGCGGGTCTGCACGGCGTGCTCGACCAGCAGTCCGGGTCGGCGCACGCGGTCCTGCAGGCGCTGCTGGGCGACCCGGTCACCCGGGGTCTCGGCGCGCTGCTGGTGACGGGGCGGACCGTGGCGGGAGCCCCCGAGACCCTGACCGCGCTCGTCGCCGACGTGGCGCGCCGTGATCCGGTCCTCGCCGGGCGACTGGAGCTGGTGCCCGACGGGGCCGTGACCCGCCTCGAGGGGCCGTGGACGAGCCGCACCTGGGTCGCCGACGTGACCCGGTTCTTCGAGGACGGCGGAGCACGCGTGCTCGTCGGGACGCGTGGCCTGCTCGGCGAGGGCTGGGACGCGCGGCGGGTCAGCGGCCTGGTCGACCTCACGGCGGTGACCACGACGACGGCTGTCGTCCAGACCCGCGGCCGGGCCCTGCGCGTCGACCCGGCCCGTCCGGACAAGGTGGCGCTGAACTGGTCGGTGGTCTGCGTGGCGCCCGAGCACCCCAAGGGCGCAGGGGACTGGGACCGGCTGGTGCGCAAGCACGAGGGCTTCTTCGCCGTCGACGACGACGGTGACGTCGTCGACGGTGTGGGGCACATCGACCCCGAGCTCTCGCCCTTCGCGCCGCCCGCCGTCGACCGATTCGACGCCGTCAATGCCCGGATGGTGGTCCGCTCCGAGGACCGCGACGGGATCCGCGCGCGCTGGCGGGTGGGGGAGCCGTACGCCGACGAGACGGCACGCACCGTCCGGGTCGTGCCCAGCAGTCCTGCACGGATCGGCGCTCGGGGCGGGGTGCCCGCGGTCGTCGCGCACGAGCACGGGCTGGACCTCCGCGACGAGCGACGTCCCGGGTTCAGCGACGGTTCGGCGCCGTTGTGGATCGGTGCGAGTGGCGCTGCTCTGGCGGTGGCTTTCGCGCTCGGTGGTGCCGCCTCGACGGTGGCCGGGATCCTCGGCGTCGTGCTGGCGGTCGTGGGCGTCGTGGTCCACGCGCGCGCCCTGGCCGACTTCGGGCGCGGGGTGCTCCGGCACGCGGCCGAGCCGCCGGCGCTGTCCCAGGTGGCGTGTGCGGTGGCCGACGGCCTGCGGGCGGCGGGACTGGTCCCGCACGGAGCCGAGGCGGTCGAGGTCGAGATCGACCACGAGGGCGACTACCGCTGCCGGCTGCGCGGGGTCACCGAGGCCGAGTCCGTCGCCTTCGCCGCCGCGCTGGACGAGGCCGTCTCGCCGATGCTCACGCCGCGCTACGTCCTGCCGCGGTGGGTGGTCGCTCCCGGCGATCCCGGGCTCGCCGACGCGCTGCGCGCGTCGTACGGCCGGGTGCCGTCCGACGGCGTCGTGTGGCACGCGGTGCCGACGGCGCTGGGCGTCAACGCCACCCGTGCGCAGGCGTACGCCACGGCCTGGGGGCACTGGGTCGGCGGGGGCGAGGCGGTCTACACGGGCTCGCCGGCGGGCGCCGGGGTCCTGGCCGCCCAGCAGGGGAGCGACCCGTTCGCCGTCAGCACGGTGATGCGGCGGGAGTGGGCGTGAGCGCGACTGCGAGCCCCAGGGCCTCATGGCCCACTGCGTAGGGTCGCAAGCACACCGTCGTCGTCCGAGGAGCTCCCGTGACCGCTGACCAGAACACCCAGGACCGTGCCCGCGAGATGATGCGCCTGCACCGCGACCCCGAGCTGCTCACGGTCGTGAACGTGTGGGACTCGATCAGCGCGAAGGTCGTCGGCGACGTGCCCGGCACGAAGGCGCTCGCGACCGCGAGTCACTCGATCGCTGCGTCCCTCGGCTACGAGGACGGGGAGAACATCCCGCTCGACCTGATGCTCGAATCCATCGGACGCATCGTCGCCGCCACCAGCCTGCCGGTCACCGCCGACCTCGAGGGCGGGTACGGCGACGCGGCCGAGACTGTGCGCCGGGCGATCGGTCTCGGCGTGGTGGGGGCCAACATCGAGGACCAGATGAAGCCGCTCGCGGAGGCGGCCGCGCAGGTCGAGGCGATCATGCGGGCCGCCGAGGCCGAGGGCGTCGAGTTCGCGCTCAACGCCCGCACCGACGCCTTCCACCTCCAGCGCGACCGTGACGCGGCCGACAACCTGGCCGACGCCGTCGAGAGAGGGAAGGCGTTCCTGGACGCCGGTGCGCCGCTGGTGTTCGTGCCGGCGATCCTCGACGAGGACCAGATCGCCACGCTCGTCGAGGCGTTCGGGCCGCAGCGCCTGACGACCATCGGGATCCCGGGCACACCGTCGCTCGCGCGGCAGCAGGAGCTGGGCGTGGCCCGCGTCTCCTACGGCCCGCTGTCGCAGAACGTCGCGCTCACCGCGCTGCAGGAGCTGGTCGAGGACGTTCACCGCGGAGGCGGCGTGCCGTCGACCATGCGGGTCCTCAACTGACGCGGACCCCCTAGGGTGGCCACGATCTCAGCGCCGTCCAAGGGAGCACCGTGACCAGCTTGTCGACCTATCCACGCCGGTACTGCTCGGTGTGCGACCACGTGGTGCGCCGCGAGTTCAAGCCTGGGCCGGGGGGTCGGCCCGACGCCTCGTGCCCGCGCTGCCGGAGCCTGGAGCGGCACCGCTTCCTCGCGATCCTGTTGAGCTCGCTGCGGCCGACGCTCGGTTCGATCGGCACCCTGCTCGACGTGGCACCGTCGACGGCGGTCACTCCGCTCCTGGAGCGGCTCGAGCCACGACGTCACCTGCGCCTGGACCTCGGGGCGGACAACCGGTTGGTGGACGTGCTCGGCAGCCTGACCGATCTGCCCTGCGCGGACGACTCGGTCGACCTGCTGGTCTGCTATCACGTCCTCGAGCACGTGCCGGACGACCGTCGGGCGATGGCCGAGATCGCGAGGGTCCTCTCGCCCGGAGGGCTCGGCATCCTGCAGGTGCCCTGGCGGCCCGGCACGACCACGGATGAGGACCCCTCGGCCCCGGAGGAGGAGCGCATCGCCCGCTTCGGGCAGGCCGACCACGTCCGCTACTACGGCGACGACTTCGAGGACCGGCTGATCGAGTCCGGCCTCTCCCTGCAGCGGATCACCCCGCGCGCGCTCGTGGGCGAGGCGATGAGCGAGTGGCTCAAGGTCAACCCCGGCGAGAGCGTCTGGCTGGTCCGCAGCGACCCCGACGCGCAGGTTCCCGCCCCCGGAGAGGTGCGCCCGACGGCACTGACCCTGCTCAACGACGTCGTCCTCGAGCGGCTGGAAGAGCATCACGAGCAGCTGGGCCAGGCGCGACAGCGGGTCCAGCGGGTCGAGGCCCGTCGTGACCAGCTGCGCGACGAGGTCAGGCGCCTGCGTCTGGCCAATCAGACCCTGCGCGAGGAGAGGGCCCGCCGCGAGCGTCGCTCGCCGCGACGCGTGGCGCGAGCGGTCCGCCGCCGTGTCCTCGACCGGCTCCCCGGTCGAGGCGACGCCAGCAGGTGAGGGGCGATAGGGCCGGTGAGGGGCGATAGGGGAGCATGGGGACATGACGTCACCTCGCTGGTTCACCGACACCAAGGAAGGCCACGCTCAGTGGTACATCGAGCGCTTCCGCACGATGGCGGCGGAGGGCGCCGACCTCGAGGGTGAGGCCCGGTTGATCGACGCCCTCGTGCCGCGAGGGTCGCGGATCCTCGACGCCGGATGCGGCCCGGGCCGGGTCGGGGGAGCGCTGCACGCCCGCGGTCATCAGGTCGTCGGCGCGGACGTCGACCCCGAGCTGATCGCCGCGGCCGAGGAGGACCACCCCGGACCGACCTGGATCACCGCCGACCTCAGCGAGCTCGACCTCGATGAGGAGCCCTTCGACCTCGTCGTGATGGCGGGCAACGTGCTGCACTTCGTCGCCCCCGACACCGAGCGTCAGGTGCTCGAGCGGCTCGCCGCGCACGTCTCACCAGGAGGGCGGATCGTGATCGGGTTCCGGCGCCAGGAGCCCTACTCCTTCAAGCGCTTCGACGAGGACCTCGAGGCGGTCGGGCTCCAGCTGGAGAGCCGTTTCGCCACCTGGGACCTGGTGCCGTTCAGCCCCGACGCGGACTTCGCCGTGAGTCTCCTGCGCCGCCGCTGAGGTGACCGTCCTCCTGCTGGGCGGCACCGCCGAGGCGCGGGAGCTGGCGACAGCGCTCGTCCGGGAGGGACTGCCCGTCGTGTCGTCGCTGGCCGGCCGGGTCAGCCGGCCCCGCCTGCCCGAGGGCGACGTGCGCCACGGCGGCTTCGGCGGGGTCGACGGGCTCGCCGCCTGGCTGCGCGAGCACGACGTCCATGCTCTGATCGACGCCACCCATCCCTTCGCCGAGACGATGAGCCGGCACGCCGCTGAGGCTTCGGCGCGGACCGGGGTGCCATTGATCAGGGTGGCTCGCCCGGGCTGGTCCGAGCACCCGGACAGCGGTGCCTGGCACTGGGTGGAGGACCACGAGACGGCCGCGCAGACGGCCGCCCGGCTGGCGGCGCCCGGTCGCACTGTGCTGCTCACGATCGGGCGCCAGCGGCTGGACGCCTATCTCGCCGAGCTGGGGGACCGGCCGGTCCTCGCCCGGGTCGTGGACCCGCTGGAGGACATCGACGCAAGGCCCGTGCCCGCCAACTGGACCTCGGTCCTCGACCGTGGCCCCTACGAGCTCGCCGGCGAGCTGGAGCTGATGAGGAGCCACGACGTCGCGGTGGTGGTCACCAAGGACTCGGGCGGGGCCTACACCTCCGCCAAGCTCGACGCCGCGGGTCGCTGCTGCGCGGCCGTGGTCGTCGTACGGCGACCGGCGGTGCCGCAGGGCGTGGAGCTGGTCGAGGGCGTGTCGCAGGCAGTGGAGTGGGTGCGGGGCCGGCTCTAGGTGACGAGCAGGTCCTGGAGACGGCGGCCGGCGACGCGGCGCTGTTGCCGGATCCGCTGGCGGTCGCGCTCGGTCACGCGACTCCACTGCATGCTCATCACGGCGTCGGCCTGCGTGTCGCTGAAGTCGTAGTGGGCGAGCAGCGCCTCCCGGGCGGCATCACCGTCGCGAGCTCCGAAGAGGAGGTCCATCACGCCTTGAGCGTCGCGCAGGGCGATGTCGAGGGCCTCCAGGGTGGAGAGCTCGGCTCGCAGCTGCTCGATCTGGGGGGCTTGGTTGCTCACTCAATCAGTGTAGAAACCAAAGGGCGTGGACGCGTCATTCCCGACGCGATTCCTCGGGCAAAGACTCTTGCCGGCGGTTCCCCACTGGAAATCCGGTGGAACCTCAGCGGACGGAGGTGGTTGGGTCCTGCTCAGTGCTTCGTTGACGCGGCCCGGCACAGAGCGAGGCGCAAGGTGCGAATCGCCGGCGCGGCCAGGCCCGCGTGTCGTCGAGTGAGGGAGGTGATTGCGGTGGCTGGTTATGGGGCGCTTTCCGAGGTGTACGAGTGGCTGATCGGGGACGACAAGTTGACCCCCGCCACGGCCGCCGCGGTCTATGGCAGCGACGTCGTGGGCTCTCTGCCGCCCCACGCACGCATCCTTGACTGCGCGTGCGGGACCGGCCAGCTCGCCGTCGGTCTCGCGGGTCTCGGCCTTGACGTGGTCGCCACCGACGCCAGCGATGGGATGGTTCGCCGGACCGAGAAGGTCGCCCGTGAGCAGGGTGTCTCGCTGCGGGCCCTCCGCGTGAGCTGGGACGAGCTGTCCTACCACCTGGAGGACTCCACGTTCGATCTGGTGTTCTGCGTCGGCAACTCGCTCGGGCACGCCGAGGGCGCAGCCGGGCGCCTGACCGCACTGGAAGCGATGTCGCGGCTGCTGAAGCCGAGCGGACGCCTCGTGCTCACGTCGCGCAACTGGGAGCGCGTGCGCTCGGCCGGCTCACGGATAGACGTCCGCGATCGGCTCATCCGCCGCAACGACCGCGATGCGGTGGTCAGCTACCACTGGCAGATCGAGCAGCACTGGGAGCAGGAGCACTTCCTCGAGATCGTGGTTGCCCAGATCGAGCCGGATGGGGCAGTGCGAGCCTGCTCGGAGCGGCTGTCCATCTGGCCCTACCGGTACGAGGACCTCGTGGCGCAGTTGCGGAGCGTGGGGCTCACGGTGCAGTCCACCACCTTCGACCCCGAGAGCGACGGATACCTGGTGGTCGCCGGCCGCGACGAGGCGCGAGGCACGTCCGAGCCGGCGCGCTGATCTGCTTTCGTCGTCGTCCGTCGTCGACCTTCGCGGCTCGCGATCGCGTTCACCGCGCCCCGCAGGTCCTCGCAGTACGGACACACCCAGTCAGCACGAGCCGGCCCGATGAGGTGCCACGACTGTCCTGCGACGGGGCCGCGTCACCCAGACGGCCAGGAGGGCGAGCGGAGGGCGGGCCGCCAGGGAGCCCCAGAAGGCGGCCGAGCCCGGGTCCAGACCGTGCAGCGGGCTGCCGTCCACGAAGTAGAGCGGCACCTCCCAGGTCGACCACAGGGCGGCCAGCACGAGCCCGCTGCGCAGCACGCCGGGCCCCGCTCCCGCTCGGCGACGGAGGAGGTCGCGTGCGCGGGCCAGCGCGGGATCGGCCCACAGGATGACGAACACGCCCACGACCGGGCCGAGCAGGGCGACCTGTACGAGGGCGCGGCCGGCGCCCCCGCCCAGGGCGGCGGCCGAGAAGCCGAGCGTCCAGGTCCAGCCGAACGCCACCGTCACGAAACACCACCCGCGGCGCATGTCCACGACCGAACAGTCAATCAGCGCCGCGCCGAGGTTGGGCAGGGCCCTAAGACCTCGGCCGACGGCGAGGGCGGTAGGTTCGGCGCCGGCAACAACCTGCGAGGTGCCCCACCAGGGGAGAATCGGGAAGCCGGTGTGACTCCGGCACAGGGCCCGCTGCGGTGACCTCGAGTCGTCGATCACGCGCCCAGGCGCAGCCACTGGACCTCGTCGGCCCGGGAAGGCGATCGCACGATGACGACGGGAAGTCCGAAGACCGGCCTCGCATCGATCCGAGCTGCGGGAGCCTGCCCCCATGTCGAACAACCTGCCGAACAACCTGCCGAGCCACCTGTCACGCGACCTCTACGAGACCATCTTCCGGCGCCGCGACGTGCGCGCCGAGTTCACGGGAGAGTCGGTGCCCGACGACGTCCTCACTCGGGTGCTGGGCGCCGCGCATGCCGCGCCGAGCGTCGGGCACACCCAGCCGTGGGACTTCGTGCTCGTTCGCTCGAAGGCGACCCGGGCCCGCTTCCGTGAGCACGTGCAGCGTGAGCGCGAGGTGTTCGCGAGCACTCTGGAGGGCGAGCGGCGTGACACGTTCGACCGGATCAAGGTCGAGGGCGTCATGGAGTCGGGCCTCGGCGTCGTCGTGACGTACGACGCGGCGCGCGGCGGCCCCGCCGTACTCGGACGGCACGCCATCGCGGACGCCGGCCTCTACTCGACCTGCCTGGCGATCCAGAACCTCTGGCTCGCGGCCACGGCCGAGGGGCTGGGAGTGGGATGGGTGTCGTTCTACCGGGAGGAGTTCCTCCAGGAGCTGCTCGACATCCCCCACGAGGTGCGCCCGATCGCGTGGCTGTGCGTGGGCAGGGTCTCGGCGCTGCAGGAGGTGCCCGACCTCGAGCGGCACGGGTGGCGGGCGAAGCGACCACTCGAGCAGGCGGTGCACACGGAGCGCTACGGCAGCGGGGGGAAGGCGGGCCGGCCGAGCAGGTAGCCCTGTCCGTAGTCGACGCCGAGCTCACGCAGCGTCTCGAGCTCGGCCTGCGTCTCGATGCCCTCGGCGACCAGGGGCGCCTCGGTGTCGCGGGCGAAGTCGACGAGGGCCCGAGTGAGGGCGCGGCGCACCTTGTCGCTGTCCACGTCGCGCGTCAGGTCGAGGTCGAGCTTGATGACGTCGGGGGAGACGCGCAGGATGTGGCTGAAGCTGGCGAACCCGGCGCCGGCGTCGTCGACCACGATCGAGATGCCGGCGGCGCGGAGCTGGTCGGTGCGGGCCGTCAGCTCGGCATAGTCGCTGACCTGGACATGCTCGGTGAGCTCCACGCCGAGCCCCGGGTGCTCGTGGGCCAGCAGGGTCGCCTGGACGGCGTCGTCCACCAACGCGTCTGCCGACAGGTTCACGCTCAGCCAGACGTCGGGGGGCAGCTGGTCGCGCAGCTGAAGTGCCTTCTGCGCCGCCAGCAGCTCGAGCTCGACGCCCAGGTCGGCGCGCGTGGCGGCCGCGAACGCATGGACGGGGCTGGGGAAGACCTCGGGAGAGAACCGCGCCAGGGACTCGTAGCCGACGACCACGCCGTCGCGGAGCCGGATGACCGGCTGCAGGGCCATCCGCACGTCGCGGGTCTCGAGCACCCGGCGGACCCGCTCGGAGTCCTGTTGGGCGGCATGCCAGTCGTCGGTGCGCAGCCGGCGCACGTGGTTGCTGATCAGCTCGGCGATCACGCTCAGGAAGCGCTGCTCCTCGCCGCCCATCCCCGGCTTGGGGTCGCGACTCAGTGAGCAGACCATCCCGCCGACTCTCCCGTCGGCGTCGTGCCAGGGGATCCCGATGTAGGAGCCGATCCCGAGCGACGTCGTGATGGGAAGCTCGCGGGCCACGGGGTGGTGGCGGGCGTCCGGGATGACCGGCGGAAGCTGGCCGGACAGGACGCGCGTGCAGTAGGACCCCTCGAAGGGCGCGGCCTTGGCGACCGCGACGTCCATGTCGTGTCCGCTGGAGACCCGGATCTCGTGATGGGTCTCGTCGAGGGAGGACATCCAGACCAGATCGGCCTGCAGGTGCTTGCGGGCCAGTGCGAGCACGTCCTCGACGTACTCCCAGTCGGTGGAGGCCTGCTGGCGTGCGGCTTCCCGGGCGGTGGCGTGCATCGATTCCCCTCGTTGCGATGGCCATCCCCGCCTGACCGAGCGGGTCTCCCTACGGTAAAGGACCCAGTGTGCCGCCGTTCACAAGAGGGCCGGGGCCGTCACAGAGTCAGCGGCACGTGCGGGTCCAGGGTCAGCCCGTAGCTGCGCAGCGCGTCGTCGAGGATCGCCCAGATCCCGCGGGCGAGGAAGTCCGACATCTGCTCGAAGGTCGTGGCGCCGGGGTTCTCGACCCAGCGCGTCGCGGCGGAGTCGACGTACCCGACCAGGCCCCAGGCGAGCGGCTCGGCCAGGCCGGTGTCGACCTCGAAGAGGGTGAGATAGCCGGCGAAGAGCTCGGCCAGGTGCTGGGCGATGCTGCCCTTGATGTCGGCGACGACGTCGGAGCCCTCGGCGTGGCCGCTGACGGAGTGCTTGGTGAGGTAGCGATAGAGGTTGCTGTGCTCGGTGAGCCAGCGGAGGTGCGTGGCCACGGCGGTGCCGATCATGTCGGTCGGGGTGCCCTGGGGGTTCCACACCGGCTCGAGCTCGGCAGTCACCAGATCGACGGCCCGGGCGGCGATGGCCTGGTTGAGCTCGGCGGCGCCGGCGAAGTGCTTGTAGAGGCGGGTCCGGGCGACCCCGGCGCGCTGGGCGATCTGCTCGGTGGAGGCGTCGGGCCCGTGCTCGGCGATGGCGAGCAGCGCGGCCTCGACGAACTCCGCGCGGCGGCGCTCGTGCTGCCCCGACCAGCGGCGTGCCCGCCCGTCCTTGGCCGCCTCGACGACCGTGGGGCTCGGCTCGGAGGGCTTGCGGGACATGTCCGGAATCTTACGTGGACAGGGTCTGGTCAATAGGGGGTACGTCGCGTACCGTACAACTTGCGGGTACGACGTGTACCCGTAACGCTCACTCTCTCGGAGGCTCAGATGACCACGTTCGCGCAGCCGGCCACGAGCACCACCGGATCCGTCAATGACATCTCCCGGCGCCTGCTGGCGTCCTCGGCGGAGCTGTCCTACGACCCGGCCACCGACGTCGACTGGGACGCCCCCCTCGACCCCTCCCACTACGGACTGAACGCGGAGTGGAGCACGCTCTACGGGACGCAGATGTGGGAGGAGATGACCGAGCAGCAGCGGGTGACACTGACCCGGCACGAGGTCGCCTCGATCATGAGCACCGGCATCTGGTTCGAGATGATCCTGCAGCAGATGGTGCTGCGCGACCAGTACGTCACCAACTACGCCAACCCCGAGTTCCGCTTCGCGCTGACCGAGATCGCCGACGAGTGCCGCCACTCGATCATGTTCGCCCGCGCCTGCGAGAAGATGGGGATCGACGCCTACTTCCCGACCCGCACCAGCATCGAGCTGGGCCGGCTGTTCAAGACCACCGCCTTCGGCGAGGGTGCGTACGGCGGGATCCTGGTCGCCGAGGAGGTCCTCGACGTGATGCAGCGGGACTGGATGCGCGGGGAGAACGTGCTGCCCCTGGTCCGCAAGACCAGCGAGATCCACGTGGTCGAGGAGTCGCGGCACATGAAGTTCGCCCGGCAGGAGATCCGCGAGCACATGCAGGGCGTGAGCGCCGCGCGGCGCCACTCCAGCGCCATGGTGATCGCGGCTGCCGCCTACTTCATCGTCAAGAACATGGTCAACAAGGACGTCTACGCCGCGGCCGGTCTCGACACCGAGCGGGCGCTGGAGCAGGTGCGCAGCAACGAGCACCACAAGACCATGATGCGCTCGAGCTGCGCCCACCTGATGCACTTCCTGGCCGAGGTCGGCCTGCTCACCCGCCCGGCGATGGCGATCTACAAGCGCGTCGGGATGGTCTGAGCCGATGGCGTTCGCGATCACCCAGGCCTGCTGTGCCGATGCCTCCTGCGTGTCGGTCTGCCCGGTCAACTGCATCAGCCCCACGCCGGAGGAGCGCGCCTTCGGCAGCACCGAGATGCTGCACATCGACCCGCAGACGTGCATCGACTGCGGTGCCTGCGCGGACGCCTGCCCGGTCGACGCCATCAAGCCGGTCGACGAGCTGCGCGGCGCCGAGGAGGCCTACGCGGAGATCAACGCGGCCTGGTTCGCCGACGGCAACGCCAGCCCGGAGTGGGGTGCTCCGGTCTTCCCGCCGTCGCTGCCCAACGGCTCCTCGCCGTTGCGGATCGCGGTGGTCGGCACGGGACCCTCGGCCGGCTATGCCGTCCAGACGCTGCTGACGACCAGCTGCAGGATCACGATGGTCGACCGACTCGAGCACGCGGGTGGCCTCCTGCGCTACGGCGTCGCCCCCGACCATCTGGACACCCGGCGGATGGGGGACCGCTTCGCCGCCTTCCAGAACCACCCGCGGGTCCGGATGCGGCTCGGCACCGAGATCGGCGTCGACCTCAGCCATGCCGACCTGCTCGCCGAGCACGACGCCGTGATCTACGCCGTGGGCGCCGCCTCCGACCGCTCGCTCGATATCCCCGGCGAGGAGCTCGCCGGCTCGATGGCCGCGCGCACCTTCGTCGCCTGGTACAACGGCCACCCCGACGTGCCCGACGCCGCGATCGACCTCTCCGCTGAGCGCGCCGTCGTCATCGGCAACGGCAACGTCGCCCTGGACGTGGCCCGGATCCTGCTCGCCGAGCCGGACTCGCTCGTCGGCAGCGCGATCGCGCCGAGGGCCCTGGCGGCGCTGCGGCGCAGTCGGGTGCGCGAGGTCGTCCTGGTCGGTCGACGCGGCCCCGAGCACGCGTCGTACAGCCGGTCGGAGCTGCACGCCCTGCGCGAGACGCCGGGGCTGGAGGTCGTCGTGGACGGCGACGCCGAGCTGGCAGACACGATCGCCGCGGCGGGTCCGCGCGACAAGGCCTCGTGGCTGAGCGGCGCCCCCGTGGCGCCGATCGACTGGTCGGCCGCACCTGCCGCCGGGCGGCGCCTGGTGCTGCGGTTCCACGCGACGCCCGTCGAGGTGGTCGGCGACGCCGCGGCCGTCGGCGTGCGGCTCAAGGAGACGACGGGCGCCGGCGCGGAGGCCGAGATCCCGGCGGGGCTGGTGCTGCGCTCGATCGGCTACCGCGGCGTGCCGGTGCCGGGGCTGCCCTTCGACGAGGCCACCGGCACGATCCCGCACCAGTCCGGCCGCGTGGTCGACCCGGTCAGCGGGCTCGCGCTGCCGGGCACCTACGTCACCGGCTGGATCAAGCGGGGTCCCGTCGGCGGCATCGGCACCAACCGGGGCTGCGCCGCCGAGACCGTGGGCTCGCTCTTCGAGGACGTCGCGGCGGGGCGACTGCCGGTGCGTCGACGCCTCCCGTTGGTGAGGCGAATCGTCCGCGACGTGGTGGGGGCGTAGGAGCCTGGCGGGGATCTGGTTGCATGGGCGTCGTGACGAACGAGAACGCCGCCGAGGAGCTGGGACGACTGCGGGGGAGCATCGACAACCTCGATGCGGCCCTGGTGCACCTGCTCGCCGAGCGGTTCAAGTGCACCCAGCAGGTCGGCGAGCTCAAGGCCCGCGCCCAGATGCCGCCGGCCGACCCCGCGCGCGAGGCGTTCCAGATCGAGCGGCTGCGCGCCCTCGCCGAGAGCTCCGGGCTCGACCCCCGCTTCGCCGAGAAGTTCCTCAACCTGATCATCGACGAGGTGATCCGCAACCACCGCACGATCCAGGGCGCGGGAGGCTGACAACTACTGCGTCGAGGCCGGCGGCTCGGTGAGCACCCGCAGCGCGAGCTGCGTCGTCGCGCCGACGCCGAGGTGCCCCACGACCCGCGAGACCCGGTCGGGCGGCAGCGGCAGCAGGCCGGGGGAGCCCGGGACGTCCGGGGTGAGACCGAGGTCGAGGTCGGTGCGTCCCGACATCATCGAGAGGTTGAACTCGTAGCGCTCGCGGGCGCCCGGAGCGGTGAGGCGCTTGAGCAGCCCGGAGCCGATCCGGCGCAGTCCCATCTCCTCGCAGTAGGAGTCGAGCGCTGCGACCAGGTTCTCGCCGGCGCAATGGTCGATGTCGGCCCACACCGCCTGCATCGAGCCCATCTGCGAGAGGAGCAGCGGCGCGGTCTTCTCCCCGATCCCCGGCACGCCGGGCAGGTTGTCGCTGGCGTCGCCCCGCAGGGCCGCGAACTCCAGGTAGTTCTCCGCCGCCACGCCGTACAGCGCCTGGATGCGCGCGGGGTTGAGCAGGGGCGAGGCGTTGATGCCGCCGTTGATCAGCCGCAGGACCTGGGTGTGCGGGCTGATGTGGGCGAAGGAGTCGCGGTCGGAGGTGATGATCACGCAGTTCCAGCCCTCGCGCTCGGCCCAGGTCGCGGCTGACGCGTTGACGTCGTCGGCCTCCAGGCCAGGAGGGGTGAGGGTGTGGAAGCCGAGCGCGTCCAGCAGTGCGCCCGCACGCTCGAGCTGGTCGATCAGGGCCGGGTCCTTGGCGGCGCGGCCGGCCTTGTAGGCGGGGTAGGCGGTCTCCCGCACCGAGGAGACGCGGTCGTCGAGCCCGAAGAGCACGGCGTCCGGAGCGAACTGGTCGATCGCCTCGAGGATCTGGCGCAGCATCCCGTGCAGCGCCCAGGCGGGGCGGCCGGTCCGGTCACGCAGGTCGCTCTCGACGCGAGCGTGGTGGTTGCGGTGCAGCAGGGAGGGCGCGTCGACGGCGAGGAGGAGACGGCGCTCGTTCGTGGTCAGCGCTCGCCCTCGAGCGATCCGAAGTAGTGGGCGAGGAAGAAGGCCATCCCGGTCGCGCCCGCGGCCACCGTCAGCCGGTCCCGAGGGGTGGTGGCCCCGCCCCGGAGCAGCAGCGCCCCGGCCGCCAGGTTCATCGTGCTCCACGCGACGTTCGTCAGGGGCGACGACAATCCGACTCCCGGCGGCCTGGCGAAGGGCGAGGGGAATCGCTGGCCGGTCAGGCCCTTGACGCCGTGGGGGACCGCGTTGGCCAGCAGTGTTCCGGCGCCCAGGAGCCGGAGGGTGGTCGCCCTCGTTCTGACCTTGCTCATGGGTTCTGCCGCCTTCCTCGTCGTGCCGGTGGATCAACCATTGCTCATGACACGCGTCACATGGTCTGCTTCCCCCGACCTACCCGCAGGTAACGAGAGGGAGCCTAGTGCCGTTCATCAATCTCAGGGGGGTGGTGGCTGCGATCGCGATCGCCGTCACCGTCTCGATGACCGCTTCACCCGTCCACGCCGAGGATCCGCTCCCGGCCTTCTACCAGGCGCCGGCCACCCTGCCCGCAGCCAACGGCGACCTCGTGCGCAGCGAGCCGATGAAGTTCCTGCTCGACCCCGCCGGCGCCACCACGGTGGCCTTCTCCTCGACGCGGGTGCTCTACCGCTCGACCGACCGCACGGGTGACCCGATCGCGGTCTCCGGGTCGGTCTTCGTACCGAAGGCTCCATGGGTGGGCCCCGGGAAGCGGCCCGTGATCGGGTACGCCGTGGGGACCCAGGGGATCGGTGACAGCTGTGCGCCGTCGCGGATGTTCAGCGAGGGCTTCGAGTACGAGGGCCTCTTCATGGCGGGCCTGCTGGCCCGCGGCTATGCCCTCGCGATGACCGACTACGAGGGGCTCGGCACCGAGGGCATGCACACCTACATGGACCGCGAGTCGCAGGGCCACGCGGTCCTCGACGCGGTCCGGGCGGCGCAGCGCCTGCCCGGAAGTGGTCTGAGCGTGACCAGCCCGGTCGCGTTCTACGGCTACTCGCAGGGCGGCGCCGGGAGTGCGTCGGCCTCCGAGCTCGCCCCGTCGTACGCCCCCGAGCTGAAGGTCAAGGGCGCTGTCGCCGGCGCGGTGCCGGCCGACCTGACCGCGCTGCCGGGAGCCATCGACGGCTCGCTGTTCTCCCTCTTCTCGTGGTTCGCCATCGCGGGGCAGACGGCCAGCTACGGCGTCGACATGGATCCCTTCCTCAACGACGCCGGCAGGCAGATGTACGACGAGATCGCCGACGACTGCGTGCTCGACCTGTTCGGCTCCGCGTTCAAGAGCTCCGAGCAGTTCACCGCCGACGGGGCCGACCTCGCGGAGCTCATCACCCGCGAGCCGTTCCGCACGATGATCGACGACCAGCGCATCGGCCGTCGCGCTCCCCAGGTGCCGGTGCTGGTCACGCACAGCGCGCTCGACGACGTCGTTCCCTTCCGGGTCGGCAAGCAGCTGGCCAGGGACTGGTGCGACGGCGGGGCCAAGGTCCGCTTCAGCGCCAACGTGAGCCCGGGCCACGTCGGCGGGATGCTCAACAACGCGACGGAGGTCTACGGGTTCCTGGAGGCGAGGTTCGCCGGGCTGCCGGCTGCGTCGTCGTGCTGGCGGCTGTAGGAGGGACTCGTAGGTAACTGGAGTTCTTCAGGCGCCAGGCGCGTGGAGAACTCCAGTTACCCGTCGGTCCAGGGCTACTTGGGCTCGAACACCTGGAGTGTGACGCCGTCGCGCTCCTCGGTCCCGCCGGTGCCCACATAGGTGATCGAGCCGCCGCCGACGTCCTCGTAGGAGAGCGTGTCGTCCGGTCGTGCGATGTAGGCCAGCTCCCCGTCGCCGGGGCCGCCGCGGAGCAGTGCGTTGGGGATCTCGGAGGTCATCACCCCACGTTAGCCGGGTGTGGACGGAGGCGGCGGCCGGCCGCGGCGTCCGATGACTTCGGCCGTCGGCGCGGGTCGTATGCGTCAGGATCGAACAGGACGACGAAGGAGACCCTCATGGCCACCATCTCCGCCAGCCTCTTCACCGCCCTCGACGGTGGTGTCGACCCCGGCCTCGGCAACTGGCACTTCCCCTACTTCAACGACCAGATGGGCGAGGCGGTCGACGGCACGCACCAGGCCGACGTGATGCTCTTCGGTCGCGTGACCTACGAGAGCTTCGCCGGCGCCTGGCCCGAGCGCGAGGCAGCGGGCGGGGAGGACGCGCCGTTCGCGAAGCGGCTCGGGGAGATGCGGAAGATCGTCGCCTCGAGCACCCCGCAGGAGTTCACCTGGCGCAACACCGAGCAGCTCCACGGCGACCTGGTGCCGGCCGTCGCCGCGCTCAAGAGCGACCCGAGCATCGACCGGATCGCGCTCAGCGGATCGGTGTCGGTGGTGCGCCAGCTCATCGACGCCGGGCTGCTCGACGAGCTGCACCTCTTCCTGCACCCGGCCACGGCCGGGTCGGGGCTGCGGCTCTTCGAGGACGGCGGGCCCGAGCGTCACCTGCGGCTGCTCTCCGCGACGCCGTTCGAGACGGGCGTGGTCCATCTGGTCTACGGGCCGCGGGTCTAGCGTGGACGGCCGCTAGGTTGTCCGCATGCTGCGGATCCTCTCGGGCCTGGTCACGCTGGTGCTGCTCGCTGCCTGTGGTGCGCAGGAGCGCGACTTCGACTCCGTGGTGGAGGACCTCGAGGGGCATCCTTCGGTGACCAAGGTCGTCGAGGTGCCCACCGAGGCGGATGCGAACGGGCCGATCCAACGCCCGGAGGCGTCCGCCGAGAGCGCGGTCGTGTACGACGAGCGCGCCTCCTGCGACGTGGTGGGCATCGAGTGCGGCGCGGTCCTCGAGGTGTGGAGCGACGCCGACGCGGCCCGGGCGAGGGCGGAGTACCTCATGGCCCTCCAGCTGGGGATGTCCGACCCGCGAGGCGTCGAGCGGCACTACCGTGACGACCACGTGCTGCTGCGCATCCACGTGGGCGCAGACGGGCTGACGGCTCAGCAGGCGGACTCCTACCAGAACCTCATCGAGGGAGACTGAGCGTTCAGCGGGCGTTCAGTCGATCTGCGCCACAATGGCCGCTCCCGATCCCCGGAGGCCCTCATGCGCGTGCTCGTCGTCGATGACGAGAGGCGGCTTGCCCGTTCCTTGAAGCTGGGCCTGGAGGCCGAGGGCTTCGCGGTCGACGTGGCCCACGACGGCACCGACGGGCTGTGGCTGGCACGCGAGAACACCTACGACGTGATCGTGCTCGACCTGATGCTGCCCGGGATCAACGGCTACAAGGTGTGCGAGACGCTGCGCGCGGAGCAGGACTGGACGCCGATCCTGATGCTGACCGCCAAGGACGGCGAGTGGGACCAGGTGGAGGGGCTGGACACCGGCGCGGATGACTACCTCACCAAGCCGTTCTCGTTCCCGGTGCTCGTCGCGCGACTGCGCGCGGTGGCGCGTCGCGGGGCCCGCGAGCGACCCACCCAGCTCGAGGCCGGCGACATCCGCGTCGCCCCGGCCGCCCGCCGAGTCTGGCGCGGGGATGTCGAGATCTCGCTGACCTCGCGCGAGTTCTCGCTGCTGGCGTTCCTGGCCCGCCACAAGGGCGACGTGGTCTCCAAGCGGCAGATCCTCGAGGCGGTGTGGGACGTCGACTTCGAGGGCGACCCCAACATCGTCGAGGTCTACATCCGCCACCTGCGCAACAAGATCGACCGGCCCTTCGCCCGCGAGGCGATCCAGACCGTGCGCGGGGCGGGCTACCGGCTGGGCAGCGACGGTGGCTGAGCAGCGGGGGAGCCGCGCGTCGGTCCGGCTCCGGACGACGGCCGCCGCCGTGCTGGTCGTCGCGGTCGTGCTGGTCGTCGCGGCGCTCGCGCTGGTGGCGCTGGTCCGCGGGTCGCTGCGCGACGGGCTCGAGTCCAGCGCCGAGCAGCGTGCCTCGTCGCTCGCCGACGAGATCGAGCGCACCGGTCTCCCCGCCGAGCCCTCAAGTGACGGGGACGGGGAGGGGGAGGGGGAAGGAGACGAGGACGATCTCGACGAGCCGGAGGAGCTCGTCTGGCAGGTCCTCGATGAGGAGGGCGGCGTGGTCCGTGCCTCGCAGCCGCTCGGCGAGGTGCTGCCCGCCGACGATGGCGACCGAGTGAGCCTCGCCGAGGGCGACCACCCCTACCTCGTGGTCACCGACGACGCCTCGGACGGTGACGCCGACTACGTGGTGGTGGTCGCGGTCTCGCTGGAGGACGTCGACGACTCCACCGACGCGCTGGTCACCCCCTTGGTCGTCGGACTTCCGCTGGTCCTGCTGCTCGTCGGCGGTACGACGTGGGTCGTCGCCACCCGTGCGCTCGCCCCTGTGGAGCGGATCCGCCGCGAGGTCGAGCAGATCACCGGGGACCGACTCGACCGGCGGGTGCCCGAGCCGTCCTCGCGCGACGAGGTCCACCGCCTGGCTCGCACCATGAACCAGATGCTGGGACGCCTGCAGGACTCACGAGACAAGCAACGCCAGTTCGTCGCCGACGCCTCCCACGAGCTCCGATCGCCCCTGGCCAGCATCCGTCAGACCGCCGAGGTGGCCCGCGCTCATCCGGGTGCCCTTCCCGAGGGGGAGCTCGCCGAGGCCGTGATGGAGGAGTCCGTGCGCATGCAGCGCCTCGTCGAGCAGCTGTTGATGCTGACTCGCGCCGACGAGGGCGCGACGGCCCGCCCCGAGCAGGACGTGGACCTCGACGACCTGGTGCTCTCCGAGGCCAAGCGAGTACGTCGCGCGGGCCTTGCCGTGGACACCTCCGGGGTCGGGGCCGGTCGGGTCCGGGGCGACGAGGCCGCGCTCGCGCAGGTGGTGCGCAACCTCGTCGACAACGCCGTGCGGCATGCGCGGACCAGGCTGGCCGTGAGCGTCCGTGAGCAGGACAGCGGCGTGGAGCTCGTCATCGAGGACGACGGCCCGGGGATCCCCGAGGACCAGCGCGAGCGCGTCTTCGAGCGCTTCGTCCGGCTGGACGAGGCGCGTGCCCGAGACGCGGGCGGGAGCGGGCTCGGCCTGGCCATCGTGCGTGAGATCGTCGCCGCCCATGGTGGGTCGGTCGGCGTCGCCGTCTCCGCGCTCGGCGGCGCCCGCTTCGTCGTACGGCTGCCGGGCGCTTCCTGAACGCGCCTTCAGCGGCGTTCAGGCTGGCTTCAGCGAGGTCGTCGCAGCATGGAGTCATCAGGTGAGGAACCCCCTCGCCACCTCGACGAAAGGCTCCCCATGAACATCGCCAAGCTCCCCGGCAAGCGCGTCCTCATCCCCACGATCGCGGCGGTCGCCGTGCTCGGCATCGGCGGGACCGTGTGGACCGCCACCGCGGGTGACGAGAGTGTCCAGGGCGGCGAACGCGACCGGGTCGCCGCCGCCGCCGTCGAGGCCGTGGGCGGCGGGGAGGCAGTGGAGGTCGAGACCAGCGACGACGCGGGCGAGGCCTACGAGGTCGAGGTGCGTGGCGAGGACGGCACCGAGACCGACGTCGCCCTCGACAAGGACCTCGAGGTGGTCGGCCAGGACGTCGATGACCGGGACGACGACAGCGACGGCAGCGACGACGGCGACGACGGGCGGGCCGACACCCGGGACGCCGACGACCGCGTGCTGAGCGACGCAGAGCGCACCTCCGCCGAGAAGGCGGCCCTGGAGGCCGTCGGTGGCGGCACGATCGTCGACGTGGAGGCCAGCGACGACGGCACCCAGGCCTATGAGGTCGAGGTCCGCGACGGTGATGACGTCGAGTGGGACGTCGACCTGGACGCTGACTTCTCGGTGCTCGACAAGAGCCGCGACAGCTGATCCGGGCCTAGCCTCGGTGCATGGCCCGCTATGTCATCGATGCGCCCACGCTGTTGCACCTCGTCGACCACGCGTTGCCGGTCGATCCCGGCCATCAGCTCGTCGCCCCCAACTGGATCCGTTCGGAGGCGCTGCAACTGCTCCTGGACGAGGTCCGATCAGGAGGCCGCACCGAGAAGGACGCGCTGGCCTGCCACGAGCGGCTCACCGAGGTGAAGATGCGCCTGCTCGGCGACCGGGTCTCGCGTCGTACGGCGTGGCGGGTCGCGGTGGAGCAGGGCTGGGAGAGTCTCGAGCCGGCCGAGTACGTCGCGATCACGCGGCTGCAGGCCGACGCGCTGGTGAGCGTGGACCCCGACCTTCACCGCCAGGTCGGGGCCCTCGTGCCGCTGGCAAGCGTCGAGGACCTGCTGGGGCGGGGGTAGTCAGCTCCCACCCCCAGCCCAGTCGGCGCAGTTTCACAGCCCAGTCGGCGCAATTTCACAGGCACCTCGGTGAGCCAGGCCTGGTAGCCGCCCACGAGGTCGGTCGCCCGATGCAGTCCCAGGGCCCGCAGCGTGACCGCTGCCAGGGTCGAGCTGTACCCCTCGTTGCAGACGATCACGATGCGCAGGTCGGCCGACGTCGCCTCCGGGATCCGGTCCGGGCTGGTCGGGTCGAGCCTCCACTCGAGGACGTTGCGGTCGACGACGAGCGCCCCGGGAAGGGCGCCGTCGCGCTCGCGCTGCTCGACGGGACGGGTGTCGACGACCAGGGCGCCGGCCGCGACCTCGGCAGCGAGATCGCGAGGCTCGACCCGGTCGAGGCTGCTCTGACAGCGGGTCAGGAGGTCGTCGATCGCACTCATGCCGCGCAGGTACCCCACCAGCCGGCATCAAAGCCGGGTGCGACCGGCCCCGGCACCCGTCATGCTGGTCGGACGAGCACGCCATCGCGCCGGGAGGCCCTGCATGACCGAACGGATCTCAGCACACCGGATCATCCCGGCCGCCCCAGATGCGGTCTTCGCGGTGCTCACCGATCCCGACGGACACGTCGCGATCGATTCCAGTGGGATGCTCCAGTCGGCCGACGGCGGTCCGGCCACGGCCGTGGGCGATGCGTTCGTCGTGCACATGGATCGCGAGGCCCTGGGAGATCTGCCGATGGGGACCTACGACGTGCGCGTCATCATCACCCGGCTCACTCACCCGACCGTCGTCGAGTGGACGATCGAAGGCACCGTGAAGCCGCCCATCGGGCACGTGTACGGCTACGAGCTCGAGGCGGTGGGCGCCGACCGGACACGCGTGACGTCCTTCTGTGACTGGTCGCACGCGTTGCCCGAGTGGAAGGCGATCTTCCCGGTGATCGACGAGAAGGCGTTGCGGGCCTCGCTCGGCCTGCTGGAGCGTGCCGTCCGTCGCGGCTTTCCGTGCCCGAACGTCTAGAAGTCAGTCGTCCATGTGGTCTCTCGAAACGGCTTCTCCGACGTGTCCGAGCACCGCAGCACCTGAGGGGGCGATGGCTAGGCTGAAAGCTCATTCACGGTCCGGACCGGTGGAGGTGCCCCATGCGTGCAGGTGGACGGCTCGGGGTCGCCCTGCTGGCGGGCGTGCTCCTGCTGGTCGGCTGCAGCTCCGACGCCGAGCCCGGGACGGCTGATCAGCCGGACCCCTCCAGCTCGCCCAGCGCGGCCGAGCCGACCGACTCATCCTCGTCGGAGCCATCGGCGTCACCGGAGCCGAAGGTTCGCCCTGTCTCCGTCCTGGGCCTCGCCGAGCAGCAGCATCGCGGTGACCGGCTCCGCCTGGGCGCGGTGCGGGAGCGGACCGACGCCTACACGTCGTACGACGTGACCTATCGCAGCCGCTCGACGACCCCGCAGGGCGAGGAGTCCTACACGATCTCCGGGGTGCTCAACGTCCCGACCGGTCGCGGCGACTTCCCGGCGGTGGTGCTCGCCCACGGCTACATCGATCCGGCGGTCTACGAGCGGGGTCAGGGGATGACGCGCGAGCGGGGCTACCTGGCGAGCCGGGGCTACATCGCGCTGCACGTGGACTATCGCAACCACGCCGAGTCCGACGACGACCGCCGGTCGCTGGCGCGGCTGCGGCTGGGCTACAGCGCCGACGTGATCAACGCGGTCAAGGCGCTGCGCGACGCCGACGATGTCCCGGTCGATGCGGACCGCGTCGCGCTGATGGGCCGGTCCATGGGCGGCGGCGTGGTGCTGAAGGCGCTGGTCGCCGAGCCGGGTCTCGTGCAGGGGGCCGCCCTGTGGGCGTCGGTCTCCTCGCTGGAGGGCGAGAACTTCGAGCAGTTCATCGCACCGGACCCGGGCGACTCCGCCCGGCGCGAGGAGCTGGTCCGCCGCCACGGCACACCCGAGGACAACCCGCGTGCCTGGCGGGAGAACTCCTCGCGGCCCTACTTCGACGAGATCACCGAGCCGGTGCTGATGGTGCACGGGCGCTATGACGACACCTGTCCGCCGCGGTGGGCCACCGCGACGCAGCGCGCGCTCGAGCGGGCGGGAGTCAGCTCCCGGCTGCGGTGGTACGACGACGGGCACGCGTTCGGGCCGGCGTTCAACGCCGCCATGGACCAGACCGTGCGGTTCCTCGACGACCAGCTGGCGGAGTCGTGAGGAGCGCAGGCCTCCTCGCCGGGGTGGTGGCGGGGCTCCTGCTCGCCGGCTGCTCGGACGCCGGCGCCGGAGAGTCCGGCGCGGCTGAGGAGCAGCTGGCCGAGGTGGGGTCGCCCGAGATGAAGCCGCCCAGCGAGTCCGCGACCGAGCGGCCGGAGGAAGCCGAGAGGCCCGCGCCCGCGCCGCCCGACCCTGAGCCGCGTCGCTCGCACCTGAGCATCCCGGCGATCGGCCTCGACCGGGTGCCGGTCATCCGCTACCGCGGCACGCCGGACGACGGACCCGGAACCCGCATCCAGAACGGCGGTCCGACCGCTTCTCCCCGAGGTCCGGGCGGCGGCGTCGGACCGGGACAGGTCGGCAACTTCATCGTGACCGGGCACCGGACCTCCGACTCGGCGCCGTTCCGCGACCTTCCCGCTCTCCAGGTCGGGCAACGGGTGCGGGTGCGCTCCGCGGGGACGACCTACGTCTATCGGATCACGACGACGCGCTCGACGTCGTTCCGCTCGAAGCGGTCCCTGGCACGGCAGTCCGCCGCGGTCCCCGGGCGTCCGGGGGTCGAGCCGGCGCGGGCGATGATCACGCTGTCGACGTGCGCCACCGCCGAGGACCACGCGGTCGGCAACTACTGGTCGGACCGGTTCGGCAACCCCGAGCACCGCATCGACAAGGTGGGCGTGCTGGTGTCCCCGCGACCCGCGGGCTGACAGGAACTCAGTCCAGGCAGAGCTCGTTGCCCTCGGGATCCCTCATCACGATGTGGCCCGAGGCCATCGGGGGATCCGGCTCGACGCGGGCCACCCGGGTCGCGCCCAACGCGACGAGCCGCTCGCACTCGGCCTCGAGGGCCGCCATCCGCTCGCCGCCGTCGAGCCCGGGGGTGGCGCGGATGTCGAGGTGGACCCTGTTCTTGGCGACCTTGTCCTCGGGCACCTGCTGGAAGAAGAGCCGGGGGCCGTGCCCGGTGGGGTCCTCGACTGCCGAGCGCGAGTTCCGCTGGTCCGGTGGTACGCCGAGGCGCGCGAGGAAGTCGTCCCAGGCGGCCAGCGGGTCCGCGTCCGCCGGCAGGTCGACGCCGGGCGGGCCCGGGATGACGTAGTGCAGCGCGTCGCGCCAGAAGCGGGAGAGGGCGCGGGGGTCGCGAGCGTCGAAGGTGATCTGGAGTTGGCGAGGGCTGGTGTCCATCCGGGCACCGTGCCACGTCAAGCGGACAGGTCTGGTCCTGGATCTCCAGACGGCTGCTGGCGGAGCGCGAGCTTCAGACCCTCGTGGCTGCTCACATAGCCCAGGCGCCGATAGAACCGCTGCGCGTCGACCCGCGTCCTGTCGGTCGTCAGCTGCGCCAGCACGGCCCCGCGGCCCCGGCCCCAGTCATGGGCCCAGGTGAAGAGCGCCGTCCCCAGACCAGCTCCGCGAGCGGAGGCGGCGATGCGCACCGCCTCGATCTGGAGCCGGGTCGACGCGCCCCGGGCCAGGCAGGGCAGCACCGTGAGCTGTATCGTCGCGACGGCCGTCCCGTCCTGGTCCCGCACGACGACGAGGAGGTGCTGGTCGTCGCCGTCGATCGCCGCGAAGGCCGTCTCGTACGGCGCGAGCTCGTCGAGCTCGCGGGTGCCGCCGAGGTGGTCGTCGCGCAGCAGCGCGACGATCTCGGCGAGGTCCTCTCGTGACGCGCGGGCGACGGCGTACGTCGCGCCTGCGACGCTCAGGTGATCCATGGCGGCAAGTGTCCCGGACTCGTGCCTGGCCGGGAGGCAGCCAGGACCATCGCTGGGCTCACCGCAGCCGGAACGTCGCGCGATAGGCGGTCGGGCTCACCCCGAGGGCTCGGTGGAAGTGGCGGCGCAGCGTGGCGGCGGTCCCCATCCCGCAGCTGTCGGCCACCTGCTCGATGGAGGCGTCGGTGCGCTCGAGCAGCTCCTGCGCGCGAACGATGCGCTGGTGGTGCAGCCACTCGAGCGGTCCGGCCTGCAGCTCGGTCTGCATCCGGCGGGCGAGCTGGCGGGTGCTGAGTCCGGCATGGCGCGCGAGGTCGGCCACGGTGACGGGCTGGTCCAGCCGGGCGCGCGCCCACTCCAGCGTCGGAGCCAGGCCGTCGGAGCCGCGCGGTGCCGGCGGCGCTGCGATGTACTGGGCCTGCCCACCGTCCCGGTGCGCGGGGACCACCAGGCGGCGGGCCAGCCCGTTGGCCGCCGCGGCGCCGAGGTCGCGTCGTACCAGGTGGATGCAGAGGTCGAGAGCGGCAGTCTTGCCGGCCGAGGTCAGCAGGTCGCCCTCGTCGATGTAGAGCACGTCGGAGCGCACCTGGACGGCCGGGTAGCGCCGGGCGAGTTCGTCGGCGTGCATCCAGTGGGTCGTCGCGACGCGGCCGTCGAGCAGCCCGGCCGCCGCCAGCACGAAGGACCCGGTGCACAGCGACGCGATCCGAGCACCCGCCCGGTGCCCGGCGCGCAAAGCCTCGAGCAGAGCGGGGTCCGGCGGGGCCTCGGTGTCGTCGACGGAGGACACGACGACCAGGTCGGCGGTGGCGATCGCGTCGTACGACGAGGTGGGCGTCGTCGCCAGCCACGGGTGCGGCCGACCGTCGGCGGTGGCGACCACGAGGTCGTGCCAGACGCCGCCGGGGGAGAGGTCGGAGCGGTCGACCCCGAAGATCTCCGCGGCGATCGCGGTCTCGTAGAGCATCGCGGTGTCATGAAGGACGAGGACCACCCGGCGCATGTCCGAAACTGTACGCATCAGGTCGTTTCGGACACTCGCGGCAGACCCTCGACGGATCCGACGATCGTCCCATGACGAAGACAGAGCGAGTCCTTGTGTACGGCGCCAATGGGCACACCGGGCGCTTCGTGGTCGACGAGCTGGTGCGGCGGGGTCTGACGCCGGTGCTCGCCGGGCGTAGCGCCGAGAGGCTGGCGAGGGTGGGGGGTCCCGACCTGGAGCGGCGGGTGCTGGGGCTCGACGACCCCGAGCTGTTGCGCCGGAGCGTCGAGGACGTGGCTGCGGTCATCAACTGCGCGGGCCCCTTCCTCGACACCGCCGAACCCCTCGCGCTGGCGGCGGTCGCGGGCGGGGCGCACTACCTGGATGTGACGGCCGAGCAGCCGGCCGTCGAGATGCTCTACCGCGAGCTCGACGGACCGGCCCGGGAGGCAGGCGTCGCCGTGGTGCCGGCGATGGCGTTCTACGGCGGTCTGGCGGACCTGCTGGTCACGACCGCGCTCGCAGAGGCCCCCTCCCACGCTCAGCCGGGCGCCGACGAGGTCGACGTGGCCATCGCCCTGGACCACTGGTGGCCCACCGCCGGCACCCGGGCCACCAGGGCGCGCAACACCGCGCCGCGTCAGGTCATCCGAGCGGGGCGGCTGGCGCCGCTGGCGGACCCTGCCCCCGTCGAGGTGTGGGCGTTCGATGCGCCGTTCGGGGAGCGTGAGGTGGTGCAGCTGCCGTTCTCCGAGGTGATCACGATCGACCGGCACCTGGCGGTCGGCGAGCTGCGCTCCTGGCTCACCACCGGTGCCCTCGCGGACCTGCGCGACCCGGCCACGCCGGCGCCGACGGCCGAGGACGACTACGGCCGCTCGGGCCAGCGCTTCGTCGTCGACGTCGCCGTACGACGCGGCTCCTGGCAGCGTCGGCTCTCTGCGTCCGGGCGCGACATCTACGCCGTCACCGCGCCGCTCCTGGTCGAGGGGGTGGCGCGGCTGCTCGAGGGGCGCGGGCTCGCGGCGGGAGCCGTCGCTCCGGGGCAGGCGTGGGAGGCGGGCGCGGTGCTGGAGGCGCTCGCGGAGCACCCTCAGGGGATCGAGCTGAGCCAGCGGACGAGCGTCTCGCTGTAGGCGGGGGTGACCGCGGTGTCCGGCCGGCCGCCGACGGTCGGCAGGTGGCCGGCGCCGTCCAGCCGCACGACCTCGAGGTCGGTGAGCGCCCCCTGGGCTCGGGCGAGGCGCCATGCCGCGATGCTCGCCTCGAGTGGCATCCACTCGTCGCTCTCGCCGTAGAACGCGAGCACCGGGCAGGTCAGCCGCATCAGCACGGGGAGGGGATCGAAGTCGAGGTCCCGCCAGGACCCGGGGCTCGGGAGCGTCGGGGGCAGGTAGGCATGGGGGGACCAGGGCCGGGTCGCGGCCCATGCGAGTCGCTCGCGGGTGGCCTCCGGTCCCTCGCCCGTGCGGAGGTAGTGCTCGAGCAGGAGCCGTACGGCGAGCATGTCGGCGACGTCGTGCTCGTCGTACCCGTGCTGGAGCAGCTGCGCGGAGCAGGCCACGCGCATCTGCTCCGCGGGCGTGACGCCGCAGCACGACACGGTCACCAGGAACGCCACGCGCTCCGGCTCGGTCGCGGCCGCGAGCGTCGCGGCCCATGCTCCCTGGCTGAAGGCCCACAGCCCGATGGGGACCCCGTCGAGCTCCCTCCGCAGCCGCCGTGCGGCCGCGAGCGCGTCCGCCGCTTGGACGTGCAGCGGCACGTCGTGGCCGTCGGGGGAGGGGCGACGGTCGTAGCGGAGGACCGCGACGCCCTCCCGGGTCAGCAACTGCGTGAGGTGCGTGTAGAGGAAGTAGGAGCGCTCCCCGGCCGCTGCGCCGTGCAGCACGACGAGGCCGGCGCGGGCGCGGCCGCGGGGGAGTGTGAGCGTTGCCGGGAGGGTGGCGTCCTCCGCCTCGACCACCAGGTCCGTCTCCATGCGAGCCAGCATCGCACCGTGAGGGCTACCCGCGCGCGAGCTTCGCAGCGACCAGGATCATCGTGGCGGCGATGACCAGCTCGAGGACCTGCCAGGCGCGGGGCCGCGACAGCAGCGGCGCCAGACCTCGGGCGCCGAAGCCGAGCCCGGCGAACCAGGTGATGCTCGCCGTCACGGCGCCGATCGCGAACAGCCAGCGACCGTCGACCGCTCCCGTGTCGCGAACGCTGTAGGTGGCCGCGATCGACCCCACGAGCAGCACGGTGTCGAGGTAGACGTGGGGGTTGAGCCAGGTGAGAGCCACGGCGCGCCCCACGACGGTACGACGTGGCTCGGCGCGGGCAGCGTTCGTGCCGCCGGCGTGGAGTGACTCGGGTCGGAGGGCGCGGCGGATCGAGCCCGCGGCGTACCAGAGCAGGAACGCCCCGCCGAGCCAGCGGAAGACGTCGATGATCCAGGCCGCGTTGTCGACGACGGCGCCCATGCCGCTGACGCCGGCGACGATGAGGACGGCGTCCGAGACGGCGCAGATCGCCACCACCGCGACGACGTGGTGGCGGAGCAGACCTTGGCGCAGGACGTAGGCGTTCTGCGCGCCGATCGCGACGATGAGGGAGCCGCCGGTGAGGAAGCCGGCGAGGAGAGGCTGAAGCACGCAGTCGACGGTAGGGGCGACGGAAGGTGAAGACCAGCAAATGATTCTCCACCTGATGAAGCAGTGCTTCACTGGACGCATGCGCTTCGACCCCGCCCAGCTCGAGACACTGATGGTGATCGCGGAGGAGGGCTCCTTCGAGGGGGCCGCGCGGCGCCTCCACCTGACGCCGAGTGCGATCAGCCAGCGGGTCCGGGCGCTGGAGCGCTCGGCCGGTCAGGTGGTCGTCCGACGGACCTCGCCGGCCGAGGTGACCGACGCCGGTGCTCCGCTGGTGCGGCTCGCCCGGCAGATGCGGTTGCTCGGTGCCGAGGCCGCGGCGACGCTGGGCGATGACGACGTCGTGGAGCTGGCGGTGGCGGTCAACGCGGACTCGCTGGCGACGTGGTTCCGGCCGGTGCTGGCGGCGGTCGCGGCCCGGCCGGGTACGGCGTTGAGGCTGCACGTGGAGGACGAGTCGTTCTCGCTCGACCTGCTGCGACGGGGTGAGGCGCTGGGGGCGGTCACCCTCGAGGCGGACCCGGTGCAGGGGTGTCGGGTCGAGAGGCTGGGCGGTCTGCGCTACTGGCCGGCGGCGACGCCTGACCTCCTGGATCTCCACCGCAAGGGGCGGGGCGTGGACTGGTCGTCGATCCCGGTGGTGGTGTTCAACGAGAAGGACTCGCTGCAGGACGGGGTCCTCGCTGCCCACAAGGTGGCTCGGCCGGCGGTGGTGCACCGGGTGCCGAGCAGCGCCGACTTCCTCGAGGCGGTGCGGTGCGGACTGGGGTGGGGCATGGTCCCGGACCCGCAGCTCACGCCGGCCGTCGAGGCCGGCGAACTCGTCCGGTTGCCCGGGGGCAAGCCGGTCACGGTCGCCCTGCACTGGCAGCGCTGGCGGCTGGAGAGCCCGGCGCTCGAGGCGCTGAGCGAGGCTGTGCGCGCGGCCGCACGCGCTTCGTTGCGGAGGGTCTTCGACCAGGGAGCGGGCTGAGTCGGCGCAAGTGCACGCTCAGAACCCGCTGAGTCGGCGCAAGTGCACATCGGGAAGTGTGCGTTCGCGCCGACTCGGCGGGTCTGGGGTGTGCGTTCGCGCCGACTCGGCCATGAGGGGATCAGGACACTAGTGCGAGCCGTCGCTGCGCCACGCCGATCCGGATGCTCTGGCCCCAGCTGAGCGTCAACCGGTCGGACTCGATGCCGTCTCCGAACGCGACCAGGCCGTCGGTCTCGACCTCGATCGTGAGCGCGGCGGCCGGGCCGGCGTCGTGCAGCTCGCCCTCGGTGCATCCCACACCCGTGCTCGGGGAGGGCCAGGCCTCGCGGACGAACCACGCCAGCCGCCGCTCGGTGGGTCCCGGCAGGGCCAGGGAGCTCCGGCGCTCGAGCCAGGCCGACCGGCACCAGCCGGTCGAGCCCGTGCCGGTCGCGACGATCAGCCCCGACGACGCCTGGCGCTCGGCCGCCGCGCCGGGGGCGGCGAGGCGGTAGCGCGCCGTCTGGTGGCTGGGGTGGCCGAGGTAGATCTCGTTGAGGGCGAGCAGCCGCTGGCCGTCGTCCGTGCGCGCCTCGACCATCGTGCGGTGCTCGACGGTGCCCTCGCCGTGGAGCAGAGGAGCGGCGTCCCCAGGCGCCGTCGCGACGAGCACGCCCGGGTTGCGGTCCGGCTCGGGGTTGACCCCGAGGACGGGCTGGCCGTCGAGGTACTTCGCGACGTTCGCGACCAGGCCGTCCTGGCCGACCACCACGACGATGTCGTCGGGGGCGAACAGGAACCGGTCGAGGTCCGCGCGCTCGACGCTGCCGCGCCGCCAGTCCACCGGGATCGCCCCGGTGACGGTCTCGATCGCGGACCGGTCGGCCGCCTGCCGCTGCTCGAGCTCGTCGAGGTCGCGGCCACGGCCCTTGAGGAAGAACGCGACCTGGCCGCGGGTCCCGTGCCGGGCGGTGAGCTCCTCGAGCTCGGTGCGCCGGTGGACCAGGACGACGCGGGGGGCCAGGGCGGCCATCAGGCCTCCTTCGGGCCGGTGCCCAGACGCGCCAGGACAGGGGCGAGCAGGTCGGGGGTGAGCACGAGCGACTCGATGTGGGGAAGGTTGGCGGCGAGCTCCTTGACCGCCAGGCCCAGCAGCACCGCCTCCGGCAGGTCGCGGTACGCCGCGAGTCGGGCGGTCTCCGCCTCGCCCTCGGCCACGCCGGTCACCCGGATCGCGCTGGCGTGGGCCTCGGCCAGACGCTCGGCGCGCTCCGCCTCCGCGTCGGTGGCGATCGCCCCCGCGGCCGCGGCCTCCTGGGCCTCGCGCTGGGCGTTCGCACCCCGCTGCGCGACCAGCTGCTCCTCGCGGCGGGCCAGCTCGATCTGGGTCTGCAGCTCGTTCTCGCCGATGGCGCGCTCGCGCTCGACGGCGACCGCGCGTCGCTCGAAGGTCGCCTTGTCGGCGTCCTGCTGGACCTGCTCGCGCGTCGGTGTCTGCAGCGCCCGCTCGACCTCGGGCTCGGGACGGATCGCGACCACGCGCGCGCCGATCACCGCGATCCCGGTCTCGGCGAGGCGGCCGTCCTGGTGCAGGCCCGCGGCGATCGCCTCGCGAACCGGAGTGACGCCCCCTCTGAGGGTGGTGGTCAGGTCGACGCCGGCGATCAGGTCGAGGGCGTACTGCTGAGCGGTCTGCGCCAGCAGGCCCGCGACCTGGTCGAGGGGAGTGCTGCGCCACTGGCCGGTCTCGGGGTCGATCGAGAAGTCGATGCGCCCCGACACCAGGACCGGGTCGACGACCCGGAAGGTCACCGTCGCCTGCACGGTGACGTCCTGGAAGTCGGCCGTCCGGGCGTGGAACAGCAGGGGCAGCTCACGGTCGTCGACCGGGACCTCCGAGAGGACCGCGCTCAGCGGGCGGAACCAGAACGCGGATCCGACGCCCGCGTGCACGGTGCGGCCGTTGCGCACGTGCTGCACGAACATGGTCGGCGTGCCACGCAGGTGGCGAACGAGCGGGTAGCGGGCGATGTCTGCCACGGGGATCACCTCGGGGTTCGATGGGTTGTCGTCGAAATGACGATAAGTCCGTCGACTACTTCTCGTCAACTCGACGCGAAGCGGCTATCGTGGCCCCATGAGCTTTGACCCGTCCGCCTATCCGGCGCTCGCTGTCACCGTCGACCTCGTGGTCCTGACGATCCGCGGCGACCGCCTGCACGTGCTCGTCGTACGACGGGGGGAGGAGCCGTTCCAGGGACAGTGGGCCCTGCCCGGCGGCTTCGTGAAGCCCGACGAGGACCTGCACACCGCTGCCGCCCGCGAGCTGATGGAGGAGACCGGGCTGGCGCCCGACGTCGTCCACGTCGAGCAGCTGCGGACGTACGGCGCACCGGACCGGGATCCTCGGATGCGAGTGGTCAGCGTCGCTCATCTGGCGCTGGCACCCGACCTGCCCTCGCCCGAGGCCGGCTCGGACGCCGACGCGGCCGGCTGGCGGCCGGTCGAGGACCTGCTGCGCGAGGGAGAGCTGGCCTTCGACCACGCAGAGATCCTGGCGGACGGGGTCGAGCGGGCTCGGGCCAAGATCGAGTACTCCGCGCTGGCGACGGCGTTCTGCCCGACCGAGTTCACCGTCGCCGAGCTGCGCCGGGTCTACGAGATCGTGTGGGGGGCCGAGCTCGACGCGCGCAACTTCCACCGCAAGGCGACCAAGACGCCCGACTTCCTCGAGCCCACGGGCGGCAGTACGAGTCGCGACGGCGGCCGGCCGGCGCTGCTCTACCGCCGCGGCAGCGCGGAGCAGCTCCATCCGCCGCTGGCACGGCCCCGGCTCGCCGAGTAGGCCACCAGGTCGGGTCCGACGGCCCTATCGCGCGTCCGGGGGCAGCGGTAGAAGGGAAGGAATCCTGCCCTCGAAAGGGTCGCCATGACCGACATCGTCGTACTCGGCGCCGGGGTCTCCGGACACACTGCTGCTCTCCACCTGTCCCGGCTGCTGGGTCGCAAGACGCTGGGTGTCGAGCACACCGTCACGGTCGCCTCGCCGAACGCCCAGTGGAACTGGATCCCGTCCAACATCTGGGTGGGCGTGGGCAAGATGGGGAAGAAGGACGTCGTCTTCCCCCTCGAGCCCGTCTATCGCAGGAAGGGCATCGACTTCCGCCAGGCCAAGGCGGTCGCCGTTCGACCCGACGGTGATGTCTACGACCGACGCGGGGCCGTCGACATCGTCTACACCGGCCAGGGCAAGGCCGGCCGCGAGGAGCGGCTGCGCTACGACTACCTGATCAACGCCACCGGTCCTCGGCTCCGCTTCGAGGCCACCGAAGGGCTCGGCCCCGACGGCTACTCGCTCTCGGTCTGCACCGCAGACCACGCGATCGAGGCCGCGCGCGAGCTCGACAAGGTGGTGCAGCGGCTGAAGGCCGGCCAGGAGCAGACCCTCGTCGTCGGCATGGGCCACGGCACCTGCACCTGCGAGGGCGCGGCGTTCGAATACGTCTTCAACGTCGACCACGTGCTGCGCGACGCCGGCGTGCGCGACCTCGCCACGCTCTACTACCTCACCAACGAGGCCGACCTCGGCGACTTCGGGGTTGACGGGATGACCTTCGAGGACCAAGGCTTCCAGACCTCCAGCGAGCTCTGGACGGCCTCGTTGTTCCGGGAGCGCGACGTCCTGCCGATCCTGGGCGCGCACGTCGAGCGAGTCCACGAGGGGCTGGTCGTCTACGAGACGCTCGACGGGACCTCGCACAGCCTGGCCTTCGACTTCGCGATGCTGCTGCCGCCGTTCGGCGGCGTCGGCCTCGCGGCGTACGACCGCCAGGGTGAGGACATCACCGGACAGCTGTTCGCGCCGAGCGGGTTCATGAAGGTCGACGCCGACTACACCGCCCGGCCGTACGACGAGTGGCGGGCGGCCGACTGGCCGCAGACCTACCAGGTGCCGGGCCACGAGAACATCTTCGCCGTCGGCATCGCCTTCGCGCCGCCGCACCCGATCTCGCGGCCCCGCAAGAGCGTCAACGGCACCGTGATCGCGCCCTCGCCGCCGCGCACCGGCATGCCCTCGGGAGTGATGGGCAAGACCGCGGCACTGACGATCGTCGACCGGATCCGCAGCGGCCAGTCCGCGCAGCCCCACCGGGCGTCGATGGCCGACATGGGTGCGGCCTGCGTCGCCTCCGCCGGCGCCAACATGCGGACCGGCTCGGCGGCCGCGATGACGATGATGCCGGTCGTTCCCGACTACAGCCGCTATCCCACCGGGCGCAGCCTCCAGGACACCCGCGGCGAGATCGGGCTCAGCGGGCACTGGGTCAAGCTGATGCTGCACCACCTCTTCATCTACAAGGCCAAGGGCCACCCTGGCTGGTTCCTGATCCCGGAGTGAGGCCATGACCAACTCGAGCTCACCGTCCCGCGACGCGCAGGGCCACGGCCGGCAACCGGTCGCCGACCTGACCAAGGCGCCGCTGCCCACCGCCGCCACGCTGCGGCGACGACGCAGCATCCCCTTCCAGCTGACCCGGTTCGCGGTGTTCAACACGCGCATCATGCGGATGGTGCTCAAGGGCAGTCACTGAGTGCGGGCGGTGCGGTTGCCCGGCCGGGCTCACCGCCGGATACTCGCCCGATGAGCGCCATGGACTTCGAGTTCGACGGGCCGGTCGTCGAGTGGCGTGGTCCTGCGCCGTACTACTTCGTGGACATCCCGGAGGAGGAGAGCGCCGACATCAAGTTCGCCGCCCAGGGCGTGGAGTACTGGGGGCAGGTGCCGGTCGTGGTGTGCATCGACGACACCGAGTTCACGACCGCGCTGTTCCCCAAGGACGGCCGCTACCTGCTTCCGCTGAAGGACAGGGTGCGCCGGGCCGCGGGCATCGAGCTGGGGCACGTGCTGACGGTCGAGCTGCGGGTGGGGCGCCGGTAGGACTCGTTGTCGGCCCGGCATGTCAGGGTGTGCGCATGTCCAGGGTCTCGCTCTCGCGCCTGCCGGGCGAGCGTGTGCTGGTCGTCGAGGGCGACGCGGAGCAGGAGCTGACGTTGGCCGACCTGCCGGCGTACGTCGAGGCGCGCGAGGCTCAGGGTCCGCGCTGGGTGTGGGACGACACCGCGCGGTGGTACCCGCCGCTGCTGGCGGCCGGGGTGCGGATCCAGCGCTGTCACGACCTGCGTCTGGGGCACCAGCTTCTGCAGCGGGCGCCGGCCGTCGACGCCCAATGGCTCGAGGGCGCGCAGTCGGAGCACTGGCACCGCCTCGGGCCGAGCACGGCGTCGGAACCGGTGCTGTTCTCGATCGACGACATCGCCGAGCACCTGCGTGCCGATCTGGAGGATGCTCGGCAGCTGGCCGCCGTGGCGGCCTCGCCGGAGGCGTCGCGGCTCCGGCTGCTGCTGGCGGCCGAGTCGGCGGGCGCCCTCGTCGCGGCGGAGATGACGCACGCCGGCGTCCCGTGGCGCGTCGACATCCACGAGCGGCTCCTGGCCGAGCAGCTCGGGCCGCGGCCGCCGCGCGGAGCGCGCCCGCAGCGGCTCGAGGGGCTGGTGGCCGAGGTGCGCGTCGCCTTCAACGCGCCCGGCCTCAACCCCGACTCGCGCCCCGAGCTCCTGGCCGCGCTGCGGCGGGCCGGGCTCGACGTGAGCGACACCCGAGCCTCCACCTTGCGCGCGCTCGAGCATCCCGGGATCGCCCCGCTGCTGCGCTACAAGCAGCTGGCGCACCTGTTCCAGACCAACGGTTGGACCTGGATCGACCAGTGGGTGCGCGACGGCCGGTTCCACCCGTCGTACCAACCGGCGGGCTCGGCGACCGGCCGCTGGTCGTCCAACGGGGGAGGGGCACTGTCGTTCCCGGTCCAGGTGCGGCCCGCCGCGGTGGCTGACGAGGGCTGGACCTTCGTCGTCGCGGACGTCGCCCAGCTCGAGCCGCGCGTGCTCGCCGGGATGAGCGGCGACCGCGCACTGGCGCGTTCGGCCCGCGGGGCCGACCTCTACCAGGGGATGGTCGACGACGGCGCCGTCGCGAGCCGCAACGACGCCAAGCTCGGCTTGCTCGGTGCGATGTACGGCGCCACCAGCGGCGAGAGCGGTCGGATGGTCGCCGGCCTCACCAAGCGCTATCCCGCCGCCTTCGGACTCGTCGAGGAGGCGGCCCGCGCTGGCGAGCGGGGCGACGTCGTGCGCACGCTGCTGGGACGTGGCTCGCCGAGCGTGGGCGATGCGTTCGACCGGGACCCCGACCAGCCGCCGCCGGACCTTGAGGCCGACGCTCGACTCCGGCGCGCGCACGGCCGCTTCACGCGCAACTTCGTCGTGCAGGGCACCGGCGCCGAGTGGGCGCTGTGCTGGCTCGCCGACCTGCGCAACCGGCTCTGGGAGCTGGGGGAGGGCGGCCCGCTGGTGGCTCGGCCGCACCTGGTGTTCTTCCTCCACGACGAGGTCGTCGTGCACACGCCGATCGCTCTGGCCGACGCGGTCGCCGAGCAGGCAGCGGCAGCGGCCGCCTCCGCCGGAGCGCTGCTCTTCCGTGAGCTCGCGATCGACTTCCCGCTCAACATCTCGACGGTGCGCTCCTATGCCGAGGCCGGCAAGCCCGGGCTACCCTCGCCAGCATGAGCCGGATCTTCACGATGAGCTTCGCCTCGGTCTATCCCCACTACGTGAACAAGGTGGAGCGGAAGGGCCGCACGAAGGCCGAGCTCGACCAGGTGATCACGTGGCTGACCGGCTTCGACGAGTCGGAGCTGGACGACCACCTGGCCGCGGGCACGACGTTCGAGGACTTCTTCGCGAGCGCCCGGCTGAACCCCCACGCGACCCTCATCACGGGGCTCGTGTGCGGCGTCCGCGTCGAGGAGGTCGAGGACCCGCTGATGCAGAAGATCCGCTACCTCGACAAGCTGGTCGACGAGCTGGCCAAGGGCAAGGCGATGGAGAAGGTCCTGCGCGCCTAGGAGCCACCTCCGTGAGTCACCCGCCGTACGGCGCCGCCACGTCGAGGACCCAGGTCACGCCGAACCGGTCGGTGAGCATGCCGAAGCCCGGTGCCCAGGCCGAGGCGGCCAGCGGCTCGACGATCGTGGCGCCCACGGCGACGGCGAGTACGGCGACGGCGAGGAGCCCGCGCGCCGCACCGAGCCGCACGCGCTCGTCGCCCGCAGGGGGCGCTGGTGCCTGGTGGCGTGGGACCTCGACCGGGAGGACTGGCGCAGCTTCCGGATCGATCGGATGTCGCCACGCACCCCGACGGGCGCGAGGTTCACACCACGTGAGCTGCCCGGACCGGACGCCCCAGCCTTCCTCACCGCGAGCTCGCGGCCCGCGATGTAGCGCCGTGGATCGGCGACGGAGTGCTCGAGGCGCTCTCCGAGCACTCGTCGCGGATCGTCGTGGGGTCGTGGTCGTGGTCGTGGTCGTGGGCCGGTGTGCCGGCGCTCGCTTCGACGCGCCGTTCACGCTCGTCGGCCCGGAGCCGCTGCGCGCTGCCGCGGCGGAGCTGGCTGGCCGGCTCGAGGATTCCGTCTAGAACCGGAGGGCGGCGCTACCGCCGGATCCGCAGCTCGGGCTCGAGCCCCAGGAACTCGCCGTACCGGATGGCTGCGTCCTCGAGTGCAGCGACCTCGCCGGGTCGCAGTGCCCGGTAGGGGCTGACCTCGAAGCGGACGCCGGCCCCGACCGTCCGCTTCATCTGCCCGACCAGCTGAGCATCGATGACGGCCATCCCGATCGCGGTCTCCCGGCCGCGCGGGGCGATGCCCTCGGCGTCGATCACCATCCGGCTGTCCTGATAGCCGCGGTAGGTCTCGTCGAGGATCTGTAGCAGGTGCCCGGCAGGCTCGGAGGCGGTGCTCGGCGCTGCCGTGTCGGGGGCGTGCCAGAACGTGCGGCCCTCGTGCTCGAACGACGCCAGCCGGTGGCGGACCTGCTCGAGCCCGCGGCGTACGTCGCTCAGTGTCAGCGTCGCCCAGTAGGCGAGGTCGCGCTCGGTCGCGGGGCCGTGGCCGGTGAAGTAGCGCCGGGCCAGCTCGGCGAGTGCCTCGTCCCGGCCGGGTGAGGGGGTGAACGGCACCCGGTCGGCGAAGAGCGCGTAGGTGTGGACTCCGTCCAGAGGGGGACCGCTGCACACGAGGCGGTCCATCTCGGCGAGGCCGAGCAGCAGCATCAGCCCGCGCCCGGAGACGGCGACGCCGCGCCCGGCCAGCGCGACCTTGACCTGCTCACGGGTGAGGCCGGGCCTCGCGGCGAGGCTGTCGGTCAGCGACGTGACCGCTCGCTCGAGCGTGGGTGCGTCCCAGCCGAGCTCGTCGGTGAGCTGCGTGAGGAAGATCGGGCGAAGACGCGGTGCCGTCAGCTCGAGCAACCAGCCGATGTCGGTGGCCGACACGAAGTGCCACGTCGGGCGGAGCACGTGGGTGCGGACCACCTCGCCGGCGTCGAGCAGGGCGGCGAGGTCGGCGGCGTCGGGCCGGGCGGTCCGCGCGGCCACGGCCCGCGCGGCCTGACCGGGGTTCTCGGCCTGGACGGCCAGGAGGTCCCGGATGACCGCTAGGGCAGAGGCTGCGTGGGGTGCTGCGAGGTGCTGGCCGTGCAGGCGCCACCGGGCGATGTCGCGGGCGTTCGTCGTCACGGCATCGACCCTAGGGCGGATTGCGGTCAGGATCGGTCCGTCTTCGCCCCCCGGTCAGGCCCCGCCGATGCCGACGTAGGTGACGCGCCAGCCGTACCCGTTCTGCGCGGGCTCCAGGATCGCGTAGTAGACGGTGTCCGGGGCCGCGTCGAAGCTGATCTCGCAGTCCTGGGTGCCCTCGCCGTTGTCGCGACAGGTCGAGCCCGACCCGCCCGCGCCGTCGGCGAAGCCGGCCAGCTCGTTCCACAGCCCGTCGTCGACCACGGTCTCGTCCGCGAGGCCGGAACGCTCGCCGGCGACGACCGCCTCGATCACGGCGTCCAGGGTCTCCGCGGCGGTGAAGGTCTGCGGCTCTGCGCCGGGCGTCTCGTCGCCGAGAGCGCTACAGGTGGCGAGGCCGATGCTGCAACGACTCAGGACTTCGAGCTGCTCGCGACGGTCCTCCGGCAGCAGGACCGTGATCAGCGTGTCCTCGTCCTCCCAGGTCCAGGTGCTGGTCGAGAAGACCCAGCCCTCCGGGGGCGTCAGGATGGTCTCCTCGGTGCCGCCGACGGGCTGGGTGGTCAGGCTCGACAGCGAGTCGACCTCGCCCCCGAGGGTGCCGGCGGGCGCCCGGACCAGCCAGCTGCCCTCGGGGCTGAAGGAGATGTCGCTGTACGTCGGCAGCTCGCCCTGGGGGGTGAGCTCTCCGTCGACCGAGATGTCGGCGAGGTACGGCGCGGTGCTGGTCGCGTCGGTCGCACCGTCGGCTCCGTCGACGACCACGAGGCCGACGGGCGTCCCCTCCAGAATGACCTGGTCGGAGGCCGTCCCGGTCAGGTCCACGACGGTCCGCTGGTCCTGGAAGAGTGCGCGCCACATCAGGCTGGTGCGCGTGCCCTGGACGATCACGTCGCCCTCGTCGGTCACGGCGCGGACCCGGATCGGGACACCGTCCTCCGAGACCGGCAGGTTCTCGATCGGCGCGGGGCCGAAGCCCTCGCCCGCCGGCTGGGTGTCGAACCCGGTCAGCGTGGCCTCGCCGCCGCTCACGTCGACGTACCCGACATAGCCCCCGTTCGGCGAGATCGCCGGGGGCTGGTCGATCTGGGCGTCGATTCGCATGGGCTCGGCGCTCGTTCCGTTGGACCACCACCAGGAGCCCTCGGACTTCTGGCCCAGCCAGACGTCGCCGCGGGACTCGACGAACGACCAGGCGCCCGGCACCTGATCGCCGTCGACGAACAGTCGTGGGCCGAGGATGTAGGCGACCGTCGGGGTGGCGTTGGAGACGCTTCCGCCCTTGTCGGAGGACGTGACGGTCGGGGAGGGGGCGGGCTGGGGCGTGCTGTCGTCGCCCCGACCCAAGGTGAGCGCCACCAGACCGACGATCAGGGCTACGGAGGCGGCGACCAGCAGCGGCTGCCAGGTCCGGGCGGCGCGGGACCTGGTCTCGACGGGGGCGAGCGCCGGCATCGGCGGCACCTGGATGCCGTCGGCCACCTCACGCAGCTCACGGGCCAGGGTCTCCTCGAGTTCCATGGTCATCTCAGGCCTCCTCTGCGTCGTGTGCCTCGGAGCCGATGGCGGCGCGCAGGCTGTGGAGCGCACGATGCGCCGTGGACTTGACCGTGCCGGTGGAGCAGCCGAGGGTCTCGGCGATCTCGCGCTCGCTGAGCTGCTCGTAGTAGCGCAGCACGATCACGGCCCGCTGCCGCGGGGGCAGGGATGCGATGTGCGGCCACAGCAGCAGCCGGTCCTCGGGACCGGGGCCCGCCCCCGAGCGAGGCTCGGGAGGAGCGTCGGTGAGCAGCTCCAGCCGACGGCCCCGGGGACGGTGCTGGGAGATGAAGAGGTTCGTCATCATCCGCCGCAGATAGGCTGCCGGCTGGTCGGCGCGGCTCACCTTCGCCCAGGAGCGGTAGGCCTGGAGCAGCGTCTGCTGGGCGAGGTCCTCGGCGTCCGCGTGCTGGCCGGTGAGCAGGTAGGAGCACCGGTAGAGCCACGGCCAGGCGGAGACGGCGTACTCGTCGAACGTCGGTGCGTCCTGCGCTTGCTTCGTGGTGGAGAAGGCCATCGGGCACCCCTTTCGTACTCCACCTGACGACGGCCGGGCGCAGAAGGTTGCGTCGGGGGAGGGAACGGCTGAAGAACGCTCGGCGGTCGCCACCGCTCGGCATCGACGGGGGCGGGGTGGCAGCATCGGGGGATGAGAACCGGATCAGCACTGCTTTCCGACGCGCCGGAGGACGCCCTCCAGCTGCCGCCGATCACGTGGGAGGGCGTGGGTCTGGGTCTGGTGGCGCTGCTCGCCGGGTATCTGCTGGCTCGCCTCGCCGGCTGGCTGACGCACAGGATCCTGCTGTGGCGCGGGCGCTCGCCCAGTGCCAGCACGATGTTCTCGGCGCTCACGCGATGGCTGGTGTTGCTCCTGTCGTTCGCCGCAGCGCTGACCGTGATCTTCCCCAGCGTCCGGCCGGTGAACGCGCTGGGTGGGATCGGGGTGCTGTCCATCGCGGCGGGCATCGCCTTCCAGACGGTTCTGGGCAACATGTTCGCCGGCATCGTGATCCTCGCGCGCGACAAGTTCCGGGTGGACGACCAGATCGCGGTCCGCGACGTGGCCGGCACGGTCACGGGCGTCACGCTCACCAGCACGGCCGTGCGGACGTACGACGGTCGGCTCGTGCTGATCCCCAACTCGGTCGTGCACTCGGAGATCGTCACGGTCCAGACGGGCTACGAGCAGGTGCGCTCGACCATCGGCCTCGACATCGACGACAGTGCCGACCTGGGCCAAGCCGTCCGGACGGCGTACGAGGCGATGGTCGGGGTCCCGGCGGTGGCCGCGGAGCCACCCCCGCAGGCCTTGCTGCAGGAGGTCGGATCGGCGACCGTGCGGATGGACCTCCGATTCTGGTCCGGAGCACGGCAGATGGAGACCAAGCTCGCCCAGCACGAGGTGGTGGGAGCCGTGCTCCGCGCCCTGGCGGAGGCGGGCGTCAAGACGGGCGCGGACGTCGTCGTCGTGGAGGGTGGACCACGGCTGCTGGCCGCTGTGGGGGGCGGTGAGTCCTCGTGAGGACGGGGTGGCCGGACGTGTCGCGCCTCAGCTGGTGGGATGCCCTGTGGCGCCGCTTCTGGACGCTGCCGATGATCATCGCCGGTCTGTCGCTCGCCCTCGGCCTGCTGCTGCCGGCGGTCGATGCCTGGGCGGAGAACACCCCCAACTGGGTGTTCCAGGGCGGTGTGGACGGGGCGCGCAGCGTGCTCGGGGCCATCGCCGGAGCGATGATCTCGGTGACAGGGCTGGTCTTCTCCATCACGATCGTGGTGCTGCAGCTCGCCAGCAGCCAGTTCTCCCCGCGCATCCTGCGCTCGTTCCTGGAGAGTCGGGTGGTGCAGCTGACGCTCGGGTGCTTCACGGGCTCGTTCCTCTACGCGCTCACGGTGCTGCGCGCCGTACGCGGTGGGGAGGACGGCCTGGTGCCGCAGCTGGCCGTCACCGTCTCGTATGTCTACGTGGTCGTGGCCGTGGCGATGTTCCTGGCCTTCATCCACCACATCACCACCTCCGTGCAGGTCTCCCACGTGATGGCCGACGTGCGGCAGCGCACGATCACCGCCGCCCGTCAGCTCGCTCCTGAGTCCGCCACCGCGACCTGGTCGCCTCGCCCCGGCACTCCGAGCGTGGAGTTCCGCAACGACCTGCGCTGCGGATACCTCACCACGCTGGACCGGGCGCACCTGGTGAAGACGGCCCGGGAGCTGGACGCTGTCGTGGAGCTCGACGTGACGCCCGGGGACCACATCGTCGCGGGACAGGTGCTCGGCCGGGTCTGGGGCGCCGAGATCGCCGATCACGCGCGTGAGCGCTTGTGTGCCGTCGTCGGCCTCTCGCGCGAGCGCGATGTCGGCACGGACGCCGGGTTCGGGGTGCGCCAACTCCTCGACATCGCCGACCGGGCGCTCTCTCCGGGGGTCAACGACCCCACCACCGCCATCCAGGCAGTCAACGAGCTCCACGTGGTCCTGCGCGCCATGGGCACGGAGCGCGACCCGTCGCCCTACCTGGTGGCCGACCGGGAGGTGGTCGCGGTCTACCGGCCGCAACGATATGCGCGGTTGATGGAGGACTCCGTCGCCGAGCTGCTCCACTACGGCGGCGACGCACCCCGCGTCGTCGAGCGCCTGCATCGGGTCCTGGCGGATCTCGTGGACGTCGTCCGTCCCGAGCACCGCGCCGTCACCCTCAGTGCGCTCGACCGGGTCCGGGCGCACCCGGCGCACTGATAGTGCGCCTATCGGTCCTACTCGTCAGCACGCGCTGCTCTGCCGGAGACGCCTATCCCGCCAAGGCCGGGCGTCCCCACTCCGGGTGCGCGTCGAGCAGCGCGGTGTACGCCGCCTCGACCTCGTCGGGCACGTCGACGTGAGCGATGAAGCCGCGGCCCCGTGGTCCGTAGCCGTGCTCGTCGTCGCGCAAGCGCGGCACCTCGCCCATCACCAGTGAGATCCAGCGATCGCGCGGCCAGGTGCCGCGCCCATCAGGCGCCGGGCGGTTGATCGGCACCGCCTCCGGCCACTCCAGCCGGAACACCGCATCCATGCGACGCTGCATCGTCGACTCCTGCACGAGGGCGACCGTGCGCGGACGCAGGCCATGACGGTGAGCGAGGTCGCGGGCGAGCGTGACATTGTTGCCGCAGTTGGTGGAGTGCCGCTCCAGCAGCACCCGGTCGATCCCGTGCTCGTCGCGCAGGTGTGCGGCCATCAGGTCGGCCTCGAGGCTGTCGCCCTCGTCTCCGACGATCCTGCGGAGCGCATGGCTGGTGTGGCCCTGGCCCCCGACCAGCATCAGCGTGCCCACACGTCCCGCGAGCAGCGCGGCGGCAGCGTGGTCCCACCCGCTCGGCAGCGACCCGCCGAAGAGCAGCATCAGGTCCACGTGCTCGGGCTCGGGGTCCTCGAGCGCCAGCCACGACGCGATCGTGTCGAGGTGCTCGGCGTCGGTCATGACCTGATCCTGTCACCGTGGCCGCGCCGGCAGGGGGGTGCCGGCCGAGCCCCGTGCGGCGAGATCGCCTTCCCGTCAGGCTCCGGAGGATAGGCGAGGTTCCGGTCCGGGTACCCACTATTGTCCCGCCCCCTCGATGAACGGAGACCCTGATGCCTCCCACGTCCCTGACCGACTCGGCTCGGCAGATGCTCGAGAAGCCGAACCCGGCCGTGATCGCGACCGTCCGCTCCGACGGTCAGCCGGTCTCGGCCGCCACGTGGTACCTCCTGCGCGGGGACCGCGTCCTCGTCAACATGGACGAGGGGCGCAAACGACTCGACCACCTGCGCAGGGACCCGCGGGTCTCGCTCACGGTGATCGACGAGGCGTCGTGGTACACGCACGTCACGCTCATCGGTCGCGTCGTGGAGATCTACGACGACGAGGGGCTCTCGGACATCGACGCCCTGTCCACCCACTACACGGGTGGGCCCTACGCCCAGCGTGATCGCGCACGCGTGAGCGCCCTGATCGAGATCGACCGCGTCCACGGCTGGGGGGCGCAGAAGAACAACGACCAGCCGGACGGCAGCACGTGAGCCCCGGCGCTGACGAGATGCGCCGCACCTGAGCTCTGGTCAGGTCCCGGCCGCTGGCCCGTCCGCTGTCATCGCCGCAGGCGGCAGCCAGTCGGCCCCGAGGAGCTCCGCGAGGTCGGCGAGGCCGGTGGTGTCGCTTCCCACCGCGTCGGAGGCCGCGGCGATCCGCTCCACCATCACCTTGCCGACCTGCTCCTCGACCGTGCCCTCGGCATAGGCGATGTGCCACGGCGAGACCTGGTGATCGCGGTGGGTGCGACCGGTCACCTGCCGCGCGGCGATGCCCGAGAAGCGGGCCTGGTGGAAGATGCCGACCCGCGGCTCGGTGCTCGCCCGGCGGCCGTCGGGGAGGGTCTCACCGGCGTGCAGGCTGATCGAGGCGACCGTGGTGAAGACGCAGACCTTCGCGTGTCCGGTCTGGAACCTCAGCCGCTCGGCCTCGACGTCGAACCGGTCGCGGCCATAGATCGTGGCCACGTCGATGCCGGCGTCACGCAGTCGGTCGACGATGGGGTCGGCGGCGGTCGTGACGAACTCGACCGAGCACGCCACCTGGCGCTCGGCCTGGACCTGCTGGGCGATCCACGCGACCGTCGAGTCGACCCGGATCAACCCGGCCTTCTGCCGGAAGCGCAGCAGCGCGGCCCGGCCCTTCGCCACGTTGCGGCCGCGTCGCGCGATGTCCATCTCCCGACAGAACTCTCCCCACTCGGCCTCATAGGCGGTCCGCTCCGTGGGCGTGAGCGTCACCGGCATCCCTGAGATAGGCACCGGCCCCCACGGCGCGGCGCGGTGCAGCATCGCAGGAGGTCGCTCGTCGGCGAGCCACCCGCGCACCAGCTTGAGATCCGCTGCGCGCTGTCCGGGATCGGTGGTCCAGGCGGCCCCGTAGCGGCCGTGCTCCACCCCGACGCCGTGGCGTTCGAGCGCGGTGGCGAACGAGGTCCCGGGCTGGGCCGCCGAGGTCCACTCCCGCATGGGCTCGCCGAGAACCTGCGCATAGGCGGGGGCCAGGTAGGGCAGCTCGAGCGGAGTGTGGCCGGGCGTCGCGGTCGTGGCGATCACGAACGGCGCCTTGTCGTGCGGGCGCCCGTGCCCCGAGACCCTCGCCCAGAGCTTCCACCGCTTCGTCGTCGTACGTCGCAGCGCGTGGGCCTCGTCGGCGATGATCACGTCCCACGTGTGGTCCGTGACCTTCTCGAGCCTGTCCCAGGTGATCACGACCCATTCCAGCCCCCCGTCACCCAGCGCCGTGATGGTGCGGCACCAGTGGCCGATGGTGATCGCCGCGGGCCGGTCGGCCACGACCAGCACCCGGCGTGCGCCGCGGAGGTCGCCCACAGCCGTCGCTCCGAGGACGGCCGAGATCGTCTTGCCCACACCGGGCTCGTCGGCCAGGAGGAACTGACGACCGCCCGCGATGGCACGATCGGCGATCGCGTCGGCTGCTTCGAACTGGATCTTGCGGGGCTCAAGCTCCCCCGTCGGCTCGGGGGCGGGCGTGGGGTCGTCGGGGTTCAGCGAGTTCTCGATGAACCGACCCAGTGTGTGGGGCCCGGGGGCGTAGGGAGCGAGGTGCGGGGGCAGAGCGCGCCCGACGAACAGGTGGGTCCTCACCGCCGGGTGCCAGGCAGCACCGTCGATCTGGGTCCCGTAGGGGACGTCGAGCACCCACAGCCGCTCGCCCGGCCCGGTCGGCGACGGCAGCAGCGGCTGCGGCGTCCCGCGACGTCGCTGCGACGCGCTGCGTCGACGAGCACTGGATCGGCGAGATTCGGGCACCCCCGGACGCTACCTGGGATGCCGTCTCGAACAGCTGCGCCCGGCCGGGATGCTGGTGAGGGGCCCGGCCCGGTCGGACGAGAGGATGGAGCCATGGCCGACCTGACTCCTCGCAATGCGGACTACGTGACCGCCGTACGCTCCTCGTTCGCACGACAGGGCTTGATGAAGCTGTTCGGTGCACGGCTGGCGCGCGTCGATCCCGGTGGGGTCGACGTCGAGGTGCCGTTCGGTCCGGCGGTGACCCAGCAGCAGGGGTGGTTCCACGGGGCGGTGTCAGCAGCCGTGGCTGACACCGCGTGCGGCTACGCCGCGTTGACGTTGATGCCGCCGGGATCCGAGGTGGTCTCGGTCGAGTTCAAGGTCAACCTGCTCGCCCCTGCGAAGGGGGACCTGCTCGTCGCGCGCGGGCGGGTGGTGCGGGCCGGGCGCACCGTCACCGTGTGCCAGGGCGATGTCCTCGCGGTCACCGGCGACCGGGAGGTGCACTGCGCGACGCTGGTAGGGACGATGATGCGCCTCGAGGTCGCCTGACCGGTCTGACTGGCAGGGTAGTGACATGACCTCTTCGAACAAGCCGCCCCTCCCGGTCGTCGTCGTCACCGGAGCCAACGGCCTGGTGGGGAGCCGGATCTGCGCGGCCCTCAGCGAGCGCGGTGCGACGGTGCGTGCCGTCGTACGTCGTGCGGGAAGTGCGCCCGTGCTCCCCGGGATCGAGGAGTGGGTCGGCGACTTCGCGGATCCCGCCTTCGCAGCAGAGGTGGTGGCCGGGGCGGACACGCTGGTGACGACGGTGCATCCGTTGGGCGGGGACGGCGCGACCCAGCGCGAGGTCGGGCACACCGGCACACTGGTCGTCGCCGCGGCAGCCGCGCAGGCCGGGGTGGATCGGCTGGTGCACCTCTCGACCGCCGCTGTCTACGACCGTCGGCCGGGTGATCAGGACGTCGACGAGCGTGCGGACCTCGCGCCCGACGACGCCGGCGACTATCCGGTGATCAAGCGGGACCTCGACGCCGAGCTGGCCGGGCGGGCCGAGCTCGACGCGATGACCCGGGTGCTGCTGCGGCCGCCGGCGATCCTCGGCGCCGGCGAGACGTCGGTGTGGAACTCGAAGCGTCCCAGAGCCATCCGCGACGACGAGTCCCAGCGGCACACCGTGCCGGAGGGGACCTTCGCCTGGGTCCACGTCGACGACCTGGCGGCGCTGGCCGCGGACGTGGCGACGGGCGCCGTCGCCACCTCCGCCGATCCGGACAGCGGCCCGGTCGCCGGTGCGTGCACGCCGGTCAACGTGGCGAGCGGGCCCGCGACCCAGCGGGACTACTACGGCGCGGTGGGGGAGGCGCTCGGCGTGGACCCGGTGTGGGAGGACGGACCGGCGTGGACCGGGCAGATCCTCGCCGGCCGTGCCCGGCGCTGGGGATGGCGCCCGACCGTCGACCTGGAGCGGGCGCTGACCGAGCTGCGGGACGGCCTGCGAGGCTGAGCCGTCAGGACGGCCGTGACCATCCCGATCCTGCCCAGCGGTGGCCCGAGCACCTGGTCTGGCACCGCAGCATGTCAGCCCTCGGCCGCGGTCGGCTGCTCTCCTGCGTTGCCCGAGGCGATGAAGTCGCGCAGCACGCGCGCGAAGCGGTCGGGGTCCTCGAGGTGGGGGAAGTGGCCCGCGCCCTCGAACAGCTCGACGCGACAGTCGGGGACCGCGCGCTGCGCGCTGAGGGCATGCCAGGCCGGGATCATCCGGTCCTTGGATCCCCAGACGATCAGCGTCGGGATCGGCAGCACGCTCTCGAGGTGGTCGTGGGCGCTGATGCTCTGGCCACCGATGTCGATGACGGCGCGGGTGGTGGCGAGGAAGGCCCGGCGACTCTCGCGATCTCCGAGCGAGCTGAACCCGCGCCAGATCGCGCCGACGTCCGCCCCGGGTCGCCACCCGACCTTCGACGCCCCGCGGCCCAGCGCCTCGACCCGGGAGAGCACCGGCGCGGAAGCGGCGATGCTGAGCACCTGCTCTGCGAGGGGCAGCGTGGCGGAGCGCAGGATCAGGTTCACCTCGCGTCCCAGACCGCCGCTGGCGACCAGGACCAACCGGTCGACCCGCTCGGGGAAGAGGTAGAAGAACTGCATGGCGATGCCGCCCCCGAGCGAATGGCCGACCAGCGTGACCCGCTCGATCTCGAGGTGGTCCATCAGGTCGCGCATGGCAGCCGCGTGCGCGCTGAGCGAGTAGTCGCCGAGCGGCTTCGCCGAGTCGCCGTGACCGAAGAGATCAGGGATCAGCACCCGGTGGTCGTCGTCCATGTCGTCGACCAGATGGGTCCATTGCCGCTGGGAGCCGAGGATCCCGTGGATGAAGAGCACCACCGGCCCGGCGCCGCTGTCGACGTAGGAGAGTTCGTGGCCGTGGAGCACGACCGTGCGTGGAGCCATGCGCACCATGGGGGTCATCCTCAGGATCGGCCGTGGGAACGGGCACCCCCAAGGTAGCGCGCCTCAGAGTCAGGCTGGCGGCCCGCGGTGCCAGCCGGCGCATTCGGCCTCCAGCTCCGGTGCTCTCACGGTAGCGTCGTGTGACCGGGAGTCACGACGGACGGGCGAGCATGAGCACGCAGGCATCGAGGTCGTTCCTGGTGTGGTCTCTCGCGATCTCGGTGCTGGTGACCGCAACGAGCGTGTTGGGCCTGGTGGACTCTCGCGTGTACGGCGAGGAGACCGAGAACTGGGCCACCCAGGCCAAGGGTCAGGACATCGGCAACCTGATCGCTGTGGTCGTCCTGCTGGTGAGCGGCCGTGCCTGCTCCCGAGGGTCGCAGCGTGCGGCGATGGTATGGCTCGGCACGCTGATCTACCTCGTCTACGCCTTCATCGTCTATGCGATGGCGGTCCACTTCACTGCGCTGTTCCTGGTCTATGTCGCGGTGCTGGGGCTGAGCGCCTACGCGGTGATGCTGACGGTGAACGGACTGCGCGCGAGGCATGAGGGCTACCCTCCGGCTCGCCACCGCCGGCTCGCCGGATACACCTCCATCGCCATCGGCGTGGCCTTCTCGCTGCTCTGGCTGAGCGAGCTGATCCCCGCGACGCTGTCGGGTCAGCCGCCGCAGAGCCTGATCGATGCCGGCCTTTGGGTGAACCCGGTCCACGTCATCGATCTGTCCGTGCTGCTGCCGGCGTTCATCCTGGCGGGCTACCAGACGTTGCGGGGCAACCCTGCCGGGCAGTTCTTCGTGGGGCCCCTTCTGGTCTTCTCCGTCCTGATGGGGACGAGCATCGTGGCGGCGATGGTGCTGATGACGGTTGAGGGCTTCGACGACACCCTGCCGCCGCTCGTGCTCGTGTCCCTGGTCGTCCTGGCCAGCCTGTTCGCGGCAGGCCGGTTCATCGGTGGGGCCTACATGACCGACGAGTAGGTCGCGCTTGCGCCCCAATCCGTCCGCAGAGCGGCACTATGTCTGCCATGCGCTCATCCCTGGCGACCCTTCTGGCGGGACCCGCTGCTGCGGTGACCCTGTTGCTCGCCCCCGGAGCCGTCGCGGCACCGGCTACCTCGCTGGCGGCCCCGACGATCTGCAGCCCTGGCGTGGTCAGCGACGCCGCCGGGGTGCTCGACGCCGGGCAGGTCCGCCGGGCCGCCCGCGAGCTCGGAGACGACGTCGTCGTCAAGGTCATCACCTACGACCGGATCCCGGGCAGCGGCGATCTCTACGATGCGCTCCAGGATGCGCGCATCACCTGCGGCGGCTGGGGCTTCGAGCCATGGGGCGGACAGTCGCTGCTCGTCCTGGGAGTCTCCGTCGCGCCCGGGGATCGCGAGCTCGGCTCCCACTACGACGGGGCTGCTCTCAAGGCCTTCGACCGAGTCAACGATGCCGCTGAGGGCGACGCGATGGGCCCTCAGTTCGGCAACGGCGCCTACACCGAGGGGATGGTGGCGGGGCTCGGTGTCTATGCGGCGGCCTACGAGCGCGCTGCCACCGCGCCTGGGAACGGTGGGGGCTCCGGGATCGAAGGGGGCTCTGGGCCGGGCGGCGGGGGAGCCGGTCGCAACCCCCTGACCGGCGACACGACGCAGGGCGGCGGTTCGAGCGCTGGTGAAGGCGTCGACGTCGACGGCTGGATGGTGGCAGCGCCTCTCGGCACGCTCGCTCTGGGCGGCGCTGCGGCCGGTAGGGTCGTCGTACGCCGCCGACTGAAGGCCCGCGAGCAGGCACGCGCCGAGCTGATGACGGCGACCAACGAGATGGCCCAGGCCTGGGTCGAGCTCGAGGACAGCCAGGAGTACGTCGACGCGCGGGTCACCACGCTGCCTGCGGTGTCGGACTCGGCCGTCGATGCGATCCGACGAGCCCACGACGAGGCCACGGCCTCGATCGCGGACGCGACCGCCCGGTATCTCGAAGCGTCGGCGAGCTATGACAGCGCCAAGGTGAGTCAGCTGGGCACGGACGAGGCCGTCGCCGGACTCGAACCGGTCCGCGCGACGACCGCGTCCCTGACGACTGCGCGGGCCGCGATCGCGGCGGTCGAGCGGGCCGTCAGCTCCCTGGAGACCCTGCGCGCCGAGCTGCCCGGCCGGGTGGCGACCCTGCGGGAGCAGGCCGCCGTGGTCGACGCTCTGCTGGGGCGCCGACGTGCGGAGGGATACATGACAGGGAGCCTCGATGCCGCGCCCACCGAGGCTGAGCAGGCAGCTCGCGAGGCCGAGAGCCTCGGCGCGGAGCTCCGCTTCGGAGACGCCGACGCCGTCCTGGTCGCAGGGACTGCCGCACTCGCGGCCGACCGAGCCTGGCTGGAGGGCCTCGACGACTACCGCGCCGATCTGGCCACGGACACCGCGACGCTCCATCAGCGCGCCGAGACGCTCGACGCCGCGCTGGCCGAGGCCTACGTCACCACCGAGGCGCTCGAGCGCGACTACCACCCCTCCTGCGTGATCGGGCTGCGTGAGGGCGTCGACGCTGCCATGCTCGAGCGCCGACGGCTCGACGGCGCACTGTCCGTCATCGAGACCAACTCCTCGATGAGGACCCAGGAGTTTCGCGCCGCACGCGAGCAGATCGGCCGTGCCCAGACCGCATGCGACGGCATCGCCGCGAGTGCCGCCGCGGCGGGAGCCCTCGAGGCACAGCTGCGTGAGCTGGCGGCCGAGCTGCCCCTGACCGCGCAGCGTCTCGAGGCACAGGCAGAGGCGCTGGGGGAGCTCATCGACACCCACTCCGCTGCGGTCGCCTATCTGCCTGCCGTGCCTGCGGTCGAGGAGCTGCGTGTGGAGGCGCAGGTGCTGGGCGATCGTGCCCGGGAGCCCAAGGCAGCGCTGCTCGAGCTGGACGCCGAGGCTCACCAGCTCGACGATCGCCTGGTGCAGGGCCGCAGTGTGATCGACGCCGTCATCGCAGAGTACGACGACGCGCAGCGCGCGCTGCGGGCCGCCGCGTCGGCGCTCTCCGAGGCTGAGCAGGAGGTCCGGCACTCCGATGTGGGGGCAGCCGCCCGCTCGATCGCGGCAGAGGCCGCCGACCTCCTGCGGCGGGCCGATGTCGCCGACGACCTCGTCGAGACGCGACGCGTTGCCGATGCCGCGAAGGAGCGCGCCAACGAGGCGAGCGCCCGTGCCCGTCGCGATCAGCGAGAGGCCCAGCAGCGTCGTGATGCGGAGGCACGGCGTCGTCGGCAGGCTGCGTCAGCGGCGAGTGCCGCGCGAGGGCGGTCGAGCAGCTCGTCGTCGCGGCGCAGCAGCGGCGGTGGCTCGCGGGGCGGCTCGCGGGGCGGCGGGGGCTCCCGCAGCTTCGGTGGCGGCGGCTCTCGGCGCAGCGGTGGGGGTGGGTCCCGGAAGTTCTGATCGGGGCCAGGACGCCGGCCTCGGAGGCTCCTCAGAAAAAAGTTCAAGATTCACCCATCCGGTCCTGACCCGGTGCCGAACTCTCATCGACAGAGAACGCGAGCCAGATCCGCCCGCGTCCCGGCACTTCTTTCGGAGGGAAGCATCATGAACCAGCGTCACAGCATCAAGCTCGGCCTCGTCGGCGTCGTCACGGCAGCCCTGGCCGGCAGCACCCTGGGCGTCGCCCCCGCTCAGGCCGCGGACGAGTCGGCGCGCAAGGCCGGCAATCGCAGCCTGGCCACGGTGCTCGCCGCAGACAGTGGCTTCGACCGCAAGTGGACCGACTTCGACATCGTGGAGCAGGCGGTCCTCACGGTCCTCGACGCGAAGCCGGACAGCGCGGTCAAGGTCCTCACCCAGGGAGGCACGCGTCTCACCGCGTTCGTGCCCAACGACCGCGCATTCCGGCGTCTCGCCCACGACCTCACCGGCAAGCGCTTCCACTCCGAGAAGAGTGTCTTCAACGCCATCGCGAGCGTGGCGGACGTGGACACCCTCGAGACCGTGCTGCTCTACCACGTCGCGCCCGGCAAGACCCTCAACTCTCGTCGGGTCGTGGCACTGAACAACAAGGAGGTGACGACGGCACTGGGCTCGAAGCTGACGGTCCGTGTGCGCGGCGGCAAGGTCTTCCTCAACGACGCCGACCGCAACGACCCCAACCCGCGCGTGGTCGCCCTCGACATCAACAAGGGCAACAAGCAGATCGCGCACGGCATCAACCTCGTTCTGCGCCCGATCGACCTCTGAGCGACACGCACAGCACGACCTAGAGCGACACCGTCGGCCGGCCCGGGACACCCGGGCCGGCCGGCGGCATCTGGCCAAGGCATCGGGCCAAGGCATCGGGCCAAGGGCATCGGGGCCCCCAGGCAACAACTTGGACAGCACTCGGACACGTTCTGTCGCTACGGCTGCACTTCAGCTCGGTCTCTCCTACTTTCGTGCCGGCGAGGCATTGGGCGCTCGCCGGACGGGGGGAGATCACGATGGCTCCCGCGCGCCCACCACGGTGGCAGCTCACGTTGGCGCGGCGGGTGAGTGCCGGTGACCTTGTGGTCATCCAAGCGGCGTTGTACGCCGCGTGGTGGGTGCGATTCGGTGAGGACGGGTCGGACAGGATCAACGGAGACCTCCGCTATCTGACCGCGGCCTGGGTGATCGGGCTGGTGTGGTGGCTGCTGTTGAAGGGGCTGCGCGCCCAGGAGCCCGCGGTGCTCGGCACCCCCGAGGAGCTCCCACGGGTGCTACACGCGACGTTCACCCTCTTCGGGGCGCTCGCGATCACCGCCCTGGTGGCCAATCTGAGCTTCTCGCGCCACTACCTACTGCTCACCGCGGTGTTCGGATGTGCCGGCCTCGCGGCCGAGCGCTGGCTGTGGCGGCGCTGGCTGCGCCGTGAGCGGCGGGTGGGCCGCGCTCACTGCGGCGTCCTGATCCTGGGCACCACGCGGTCGGCCCGGCGGGTCGCCACGGCGTTCGCTGCCAGGCCCGAGCTCGGCTATCGGGTCACCGGTGTCCTGTTGACCGACCAGGAGGACGAGCCGACGAGTCTGCACGGCCTGGAGGGCGGCGACCATGCGATCCCCGTCTTCCCGGCGCAGTGTGACGTCACTGAGGTGGTGAGGTCGACCGAGGCGGACACCGTGCTGGCCACCTCCAGCGAGCAGCTCGGCCCCGATGGGCTCAACGATCTGCTGTGGCAGCTGCACCCTCTCGGCGTCGAGCTCCTCGTCTCGCCCAACGTCGTCGGCGTCTCCCAGCCGCGCCTCCACCTGCGTGAGGTCGGGTCGCAGTCGTTCGTCCACGTCGAAGCCCCTCGCTACTCGAGCAGCAACCAGACGTCCAAGCGTGCCTTCGACCTCGTCTTCGCGAGCGTGGCCCTGCTCGTCCTGTGGCCGGTGCTGCTGGCCGCCGCGGTCGCCGTACGCCTCAGCGGCACGGGCCCGGCGCTGCAACGCGTCGAGCGGCTCGGCTCCGAGGGCGAGCGCTTCGGGATGTGGAGGTTCGCGACCAGCCGGCCGGGGGCGGACGTCGACGCCCCGCGTGCGAACCCCATCGATCTGGATGGTCTGGAACAGATCGGGGAGCCGGACAACCCTCGACTGCTGGCAGATGCCCACGACCCGAGGATCACCCGGGTCGGTGCCTTCCTCGACCGCTCCTCGATCCGAGAGCTTCCCCAGCTGTTCAACGTGCTCACCGGCGACATGAGCGTGGTCGGACCTCGTCCGGGGACCCCCGGGGAGGCAGGTGACCAGAGCGAGCTCGCCCAGCGCCGTCTGCTCGTGAAGCAGGGGATGACCGGCACCTGGCAGGTCAGCGGCCGCACCGACATGTCGTGGGACGAGGCGGTGAAGCTCGACCTGGAGTACGTCGAGAACTGGTCGATGCTGCGCGACCTCGGCATCGTCTGGCGGACCTTCCGACTGCTGCTGGTCCGCACCCTGCTGTTGCGTCGCGTGAGCCGGATGCAGGCGGATCTCCAGGCATCGGCTCCCGACAGCAGGGTCCGGCTGCGGGTCGACAGCAGGGGGAGGCTCTTCCTCAACGCCTATCCGCTCTTCAGCTCGGACAGCGTCGCCCTCATCGAGCATTTCGACTCGTTGCTCAGCCAGAAGCGGCCCGCACTCGTGGTCACCGCCAACGTGGACCAGCTGCTCGACCTCGAACGCGAGTCTGCGACCGGTCAGGTCTATGCGGGTGCGGATCTCATCGTGATCGACGGCCAGCCGGTCGTGCAGCTGGCTCGGATGCTCGGCGCCGCTGACGTGCACCGGCACACCGGGGCAGACCTGCTGCCGATGGTGGCCGAGCACTCGGCCACCCGCGGATGGCGGGTCTCGGTCCTCGGCGGGGCTCCCGGCGTGGCCGAGCGTGCCTCTGCTCAGCTGCGGGAGCGCTATCCCAACAGCCAGGTCTCCGCCGTCGAGTTCCCCATCGTCACGGGAGTGGAGGACGAGGCCTCGTTGCCGGTGATCGAGGAGCTGACGCGCCAGGCCCCCGATGCCGTCTTCGTCTGCCTCGGCGCCCCCAAGCAGGAGCTGTGGTTCCTGCACTGGCGCGACCGGCTGCCACCCGCCGTGTACGTCGGTGCCGGGGCGGCGGTCGACTTCGCGGCCGGTGCGGTGAGCCGCGCGCCACGCGTGGTCCAGCGGGTGGGAGGCGAGTGGGTGTGGCGTCTGGCCCAGGAGCCTCGACGTCTGGCCGGGCGCTACCTCCTGAAGGGGCCTCGTTTCGCGCTCGTCATCGCCAGGTCGATGCGGCGTGGTCCCGTGAAGCCGTGATCGTCCAGATCAGGCGCGGGTGCGAGACGGGGCTGCTATCGGGCGACGCGCCGATAGCCGATGCCCGAGACCGCCTCGATCCATCGCGGCCGCACCCGGCTCTCGCCCAGCTTGGCGAGCAGGCTGACCACGACCGCGTCGGCCGCGCTGCGGTCCGTGAAGGTGAGTGTCTCGGGGGTCTCGGTGATCAGCCGAGCGATCATCGCGCGACTGTGCACCTTGCGCGCTCCGGTGAGCAGGGCGTGCAGGACGAGCAGCTCCTCAGGAGAGACGTCGATGCTCTCGCCGTCGATCCTGACCTGGCCGGTCGCCAACTGCAGGGACAGCCCACGCGTCTCGATCCAGGGGTCATCGACATCGGTCACCGGATCGACAACGGGTGCCTGCTCGAGCGTCGGGGCGACCTCGCTGACCGGGGCCGCCTCGAGGGCTTCGGCGGGCTCGTCGGGCCCGACGGCTTCGTCGGGCTCGTCGGCTTCGACGGGTTCGACCGGATCGACGGGATCGACGGGATCGACGGGATCGGGTGCAGGTGACGGTGCCAATGGTGATGACGCAGGGATGGGGGGCGGGGGCATGGGAAGTGGGGGCACGGGAGGCATGCGAGGAGGCTGCGGGACGTCGGGGGCGCTGCCCACCAGCTCGGCGACCTCTGCAAGCGGCGACGGCGTGCTGGCAGCGACCGCTGTGACTGCCGGACGCTCCCGATCTGCCCCGCCCACCATGGCGCGCGGGCGTCGCACGAGTGCCTCGACACGGGCCCGGAACGCGCGAGGGCTCAGCGGCTTGGCGACGTATCCATCAGCCCCGACTCCCAGACTCAGGACGACGTCGATCTCGGTCTGCTTGGAGGTCACGATGAGCACGAAGCAGTTGCTGAACTCCCGGATGCGTCGCGTGGTCTCGAACCCGTCGATGCCGGGCATGTCCAAGTCGACGGTGACCAGCAATGGTTGATGGCGGCGCACGGCCTCGATGCCGGCAGGGCCGTCAACGGCGGTCACGACGTCGAAACCCGATTGGCTCAGGATGGTCGAGATCAGAGATATCTGATCCAGGTCGTCGTCGATCACGACGGCGACGTGCACTGAGCTCACCGCAGCATGCTACCGCTGCGGTGAGCCCGAGTCTGCGAGTCGGCCAGGAGCACGTACCCTTTCTGCCGACCAACGCCAACTCGGGGAATCGGCACATCGCCACGACTGAGATACGCGCGACGGCGCAACCGAGGAGCTGCCCGATGGGTGTCGTTGCGTGAACGTGCCCTCGGCGCCGGAGACGGCCACTTCGCCATCGGCAGGGACCGCATCGGGACGGCGTTTGCTGGCGCACTCGTTCACCTCGGTCATCGACCAGGCCTGGCTCAGCCTGCTCAACATGGGGGTCGGCCTCGCGCTGGTGCGCGGCACGTCCCAGACGGACTACGGCACCTACGCCCAGTTGTTCGCGGCGGGTCTGCTTGCTGTCACGGTGGCCGAGGCCGTCGTGGTCAACCCCCTCACCACGCTGGGCTCAACTCGCCGCGAGCATGAGCGTGGCTCTCTGGTCGGTGACCTGGTGGCTCTCCATCGCCGTACGACCGGCCTGATCGTCCTGGTGCTCGGCCTCGCGGCCTACCTGGTGCTGGGACCCGGTGAGGGAAAGGCTGCTGCCGTCGCCGGAGCCTTCACGGTCTACACCTACCTCACCGTCAGGCGTGAGCTTCAGCGTGCGATCGGATTCCTGGAGGGACGACCGGGCTCCGTGCTGGTCACCGACATCGCCTACGGCGTCGTGATGCTCGGTGCGGTCGGGGCGCTCGCCTGGTGGGGCCGCCTCGATCTCGCGATGGTGCTGCTCGCGATGGCGGGTGCCGCCCTGGTCCCGCTCGTGGTGGGAGCCCGGCTGCCCGGCCGGGAAGGCGACCGAGGGGAGTATGCGCACCATCGCAGGGAGGCGCTGGTGCGGGCCCGCCTCGCTCTTCCGGGCGCCCTGATCTCATGGGTGGTGAACTTCAGCTACCTCTACGTGGCCGCGGCGTTGGTCAGCACCGCAGCCGCCGCTGAGCTGAACGCCTCGCGTCTCCTCCTGGTTCCGATCTCGTTGAGCGTCGTCGCCTGGGCGAGGGTCGCGCGGCCCATGCTGGGACGGGTGTTGGCCGACGACGACCGAGGCGTGCTTCGACGACTCGTCGTGACGTCGTCGGTCGCCCTGGTGGTGGTCGCCTTTGCCTACTCGGCCGTGGTCGTCGCGGGCTTGCCCTGGCTCGAGGAGCATGTCCTCGGCGGCGACTACGACGATCTCGGTGCCCTCGTGATCGCCTGGGCGGTCTACTTCCTGGCCTACTCGCTCAGGTCGATCGGGACTGTCCTGTTGCTGAGTCTGGACGCCTACAAGGTGCTGCTCGTCAGTGCGGTCGTGAGCCTCGGGCTGCTCGCTGTTGCGCTGCCGGTCCTGCTGCTGCTCTTCGGTACGGCCGGAGCGGTGTCGGCACTCGTGGTCGTGGAAGTGATGACCGGCGTCCTGGTGTGGGGACGTTTCGTGCCGCACGCGCTCCGGGGCTACCGCCCTACCCGCACCGGGGCAAGCCGTTGACCACGTCCAAGGAGGAGCCATGAACCCCCGCCCGGACGCGACGCCCGACATCAGCGTGTGCATCTGCACCTATCGGCGTCCCGCCCTGCTCTCGAGTCTCCTGGCAAGGCTGGCCAGCCACGACTTCGGGACGGTGACCGCAGAGATCATCGTCGTCGACAACGACCCTGATGGGTCCGCTCTGCCGGTCGTCGAGGGGCACCGATCCAGCATGCCCTTCCCGGTGGTGGTGCGCCGGGTCCTCGAGCCGAGCATCGCATTGGCCCGCAATGCGGCGGTGGCAGCTGCCCGCGGGGTGTTCGTCCTCATGATCGACGACGACGAATGGCCCGAGCCCGGCTGGGCGACGGCGCTTCTGGAGACCCAACGACGCTTCGATGCGGATGCTGTCCTGGGACCTGTCCGTCCGCACTTCGCCGACGGCGTCGACCCCTGGATCAGGGACGGCGGGTTCTTCGCCGTGCCCCGACGCCCCACCGGTCAGCGGATGCGTCCCAACGAGAGCTTCACGGGCAACGCCCTCGTACGACGGGAGCTGCTCGGCGCGCTGCCCGGCCCGTTCGACCCCGACTTCGGGAGAACCGGAGGCGAGGACTGCATGATGTTCGGGGACCTGGAACGCCTCGGGGCCCGGCTCGTGTGGTGTGCCGAGGCGATGGTCAACGAGATCGTGCCGCCCGAACGAGCGACGCGTCGGTGGCTGCTGGTGAGGTCCTTCAGCGGCGGGCAGACCTACGCGCGGACCCAGGTGGTCCGGCTGCGCGGCGCATCGCGCGTCCGCCGCTCGGTGGTGCTGCTGGTGGGGTCGTTGGCGAGGATCCCGGTGGCCCTTCTCATGGCACTGGTGCACGTGCCGCAGTCCCGAGCGTCCGCGTTCACCTGGTTCCGGCGGGCCGTCGCGTACACCGGACAACTCACGGGCATCGCCGATCGCCGGTTCCAGCACTACCGCTCCTGAGCGGCCTCGCAGGATCCGTCAGTCGTCGACCACGTCCCCCTGGCTCACCAGTCGGCGCTCGAAGTCGGCGCGGTCCCGAGCGGCGATGTCGTCGATCACCAGGCCCACGACACGCATGCTCGCGGCCCGGATCTCCCTGGCGACCTGTGCCAGCTGATCGCGTTGCACGGCCGGGGTGACTACGAGCACGACTGCCTCGACGTGCTGAGCCAGCAGCGCCAGAGCGGACAGGTCCGTGGTGGAGGTCCCGTCAACGACCACGGTCTCGAAGCCGCCACGCAGATCCTCGATCGCGGCGGCGAGTGCGGCGCCGGCGTACTGACTGGACGCGTCGCTCGTGGAGGACCCTGAGGGCACCACACTCATCGTCGAGTCACCCCACGGGACGACGATCTCGTCCAGGGTCGCCTCGCCAGAGAGGACGTCGGCCAGCCCGGGAGTCACGCCTACGCCCAGCGCGGTGGTGGTGCGTCCGCCCAGCAGATCGGCGTCGACCCAGACCACGCTTCGCTCGGTCTCGGCGATTATCGGTGCGAGGCGGGAGGCGAGTCGGGAGGCTGAGGAGCCCTCGGCGATGGAGGCGAGCAGGAACGCGCGAGGGGCATGACCCACCGCGGCGAGCATCGAGGCCCAGACCAAGCGGGTGGCGCGCTGACTGTCGGGGGTGGACTCCGAGCCGGGCTCGGGGAGCAGCCCGAGCACCGGCAGACCGGTCAGCTCCTCCACCTCGCCGACCGACGTCACCCGGCGGCGCAGCGCCTCCAGGGCGATGGCGATCGAGAGGCCGAGAATCGCTCCCAGGAGGAGACCGGCCAAGAGGTTGACGCGGATGTTGGGGGAGTCCCGGAACTCGGGAGCGGTGGCGTCCTGGATGACGCTGAGCCGCATCGGCGCCCGCTTGCCCTCACTTCGCTGCTCGAGGGCCTCGACGACGGACGGGAGCTCCTTGGCGATCGCCGCGGCAAGCTCGGCTGCCTCGTCGGGGGCATCGTCGTGGGCCGTGATCTCCACGACGACTGTGTTCAGCGGAACCGTGACGGAGACCTGTCGGGAGAGCTCTCGGGAGCTGACGTCCAGGTCGAGTTCGTCGATCACGTCGTCGAGCACGGTCGGTGTGGTGACCAGCTGGGCATAGCTCTTCACCTGGTCTCGTGTGTAGAGACCGGAGTTGAGAAGCTCGGAGCCGTTGGCGTCGGTGATCGTCGGGGAGGCGTAGAGCTTGGTCGTCGAGGAGTACACCGGCGTCGCGAGCACCGAGTAGAGGCCGGCGGCACCGACACCGAGGACGACGCCCAGGATGATCACCAGCAGCCGTCGGCGGACGAGGGAGACCAGTCGATGAGTTGTCACTGACGGCGCTCCTGGTGGCTGACGAATTTTCGAGAATGCTATCGATGCCGGTGGCTGCCCGTGGGGAAATCGCTCACCGGCAAGAGCTGCCGTTCACCCCATCGTCTGCCGACTCGTCTCATCGCGGGTCCACCGGAGGTCACCAGCGGCCAGCCGTCGTCGTGCCCGCAGCTCGACCAGGAGTCGCACCCCGAGGTAGACCGTGAACGCGGGCCACAGTCGCGGCTGGCGACTCACGGACCGCACCAGCCCCGGGGGAGCGCCAGTGCTGGCGGCCATGGCATGGTCCCGCTGGAGCTGCAGATTGCCCGTGGTCGAGCGGGTCAGCCGGCCCACCAGTGCCCGCGCCGTGCGGGGCGCGGTGTAGACGAACTCGTGGCCCTCGAGGACCGTTCGGTCCTCACCGGCCATTCGCTCGATCCACAGATCGTCGCCCACGACATCGGGGAACTTCCCGAATTGCGCGCGCGCGGCCGCGTTCAACCCATAGACACCGCAGCCGATCGGGCCGCGTCGGACGTAGGGGGTGCACGTCCACACTGCGTGGTAGGCGCGCGACGCCCAACTGGCGCCCGCCGTGTCCACCACCATCCGTGGAGCCGCCGTCAGCGGTGCCGCAGTGGTTCCGAGGAGGTCGGCCAGGGCCAGGAGTGCCGGGCCCGTGATGCGGGCATCGGCGTCGACGTAGGCCCTCGGCAGCACGGATGCGGCGGCATCGCCCGCGTTGAGGGCGGCGATCTTGGAGGCCGTGTCGATCTCCAGGACGATCGCGTCAGGAGCCGCGCTCCGCGCGGCGTCGGCGGTGTCGTCCGTGCACCCGTTGGCCACGACGACCAGCTCGAGCTCGTGGGAGTGCGCAGACAGCTCGGTGAGCAACCGGCCGATCACGCGTTCTTCGTTGTGGGCTGGGACGACCACCGACATGCGCAGCCCGGTCATGCCGCAGATGGTAGCGGTGTCGTAGCATCGCCGGATGGTCGGCTCCGCCCGCGCACGCGGTCCACGCGCGGCCGGGCGCCGGAGAACTGCGCGCGAAGCACGTGGTGATCAGGTGGTGGCCTTCCTGCTGGCCGGGCTGTGGGTCTACGTGATGGCCATCGTGATCAACGTCCGGTTCCCGAGCGCCGCCCTGGGCATAGTCGCGGAGATCTTCATCCTCGGGGTGAGTCTCGCTTCGGTCGCAGTGTGTGTGGTGTGGCACGAGGACATCGTCGAGGCCGGGCTCGGCCGGGCTGCGCTGTTGATCTCGCCGGCGCTCTACCTGACGGTGCGGGACCTCTACGAGGGACAGTTCGACCATCGTGCCCTCACATTCGTGGGCATCACGCTGGCGATCGCGGCTGCACGGCCACGGCTGCGGGTGCTCCGGGTCCTGGCTGTGCTGCTGATCGTCACGGCCGCCACGGCGCTGTTGATGGGGGTCCTGGTGCCCTCGGTCGGGCTGACCGAGGTGGACACCGCCGGCAACCTGCGCACCGACAAGCAACTGCTCCCCGGGCTGGGCATGCTCGTCGGGATGTATCCGCACGAGAACAGCCTGGGGCAATCCATGGCGTTGGGGTTTCCGCTGGTGCTGCTCCTGCGCCGCTCCCGGGCACGCTGGTTGGGTGGCCTGGTCGTGGTCGTGGCGTGCGTCTGGTCCTCGAGTCGTGGCTCGCTCGCCGCGATCGCCCTCACCGTTGTCCTGGTCCTGGGGCTGTCGTTGATCACCGACCGAGGACTTCGTTCGCGGGCGGAGCGCCTGGTGATAGGGGCCTCCGTCGGCGTGTTGGTAGCGCTGCCGTTCCTGTTGAGGCCAGAGGACGACGCCTTCACGAGCCGCGGCTCGATCTGGCGCAACTCGATCACGGCATGGTGGCAGAGCGATCCCCTGTGGGGACTCGGTAGTCGATGGTTCACCGACATGCAGGAGAACTCGGCATCATCGGTCATCTCGGCGGCGAGCCACGCTCACAACCAGGCGGTGCAGGCCGCCGTCACCGGCGGAGTGATCCTCCTCGGTCTCTTCATCCTGCAGATCGGCGTCGTCACTCGTCTGACGACCATGACCCATTCCCGCGACGACGTCGTCGCCAGCGCCTTCGTCGCCTCGTTGGTGGTGAGCTCCTGGTTGGAGCTGACCGTCGGCTACGTGGACGGCATGATGACGTGGCCCTGGACCTTCCCCGTGCTGGCGGTCCTGGTCTTCCGCCGCGACGGCGGCGCACGTCGTACTCGACGTCCGGTGGTCCGTCACGCCGGGGACGAGCTCGCGGGCGGGGCCGCGACCTTGGATTGGGTGGAGCTGCAGGATCGGGCCGTCGCACGCGAGCACGGGCCCCGACGCTAGACCGGCCGTCGCGTCGAAGCCTCCGCGGCGCGAGAGGCACTAGTCCGTTCGGGCTATCTGCAAGTGACGCGCGTAGCCCGTTCGGAGGGACCTTTGCCTCCCCCCAGAGGGACGATCGACCGCGAGAATCCGAGATGGGAGCGCTCCGGAGTATAAGTCGCGGGATCCCCTGCGAGCTCACGGACGCACCGCCCCCGGAGGCGGCCATGGACATCAACGAAGTCATTGTCTGGATCATGATGATCTGCATGGTCATCGGCGGTATCGACCGGGCCATCGGCAACAAGTTCGGGATCGGCGAGAAGTTCGAAGAGGGCTTCATGGCCCTCGGCGCCCTGGCACTCGCCATGGTGGGTGTCGTCTCGCTGGCCCCCGTGCTCGCCAAGCTGCTGGAGCCCGTCGTCGTGCCGGTCTACGAGTTCCTCGGTGCGGACCCCTCGATGTTCGCCACCACCCTGCTGGCGAACGACATGGGTGGCTATCCGCTTGCCATGGAGATGGCCGACTCGACCGACGCCGGCCTCCTCGCCGGCACCATCCTGGGCGCGATGATGGGCCCCACGATCGTCTTCACGATCCCCGTGGCGCTCGGGATCATCGACGTCGAGGACCGCAAGTTCCTGGCCCAGGGCGTCCTGGCCGGCATCGTCACGATCCCGCTCGGGGTGCTTGTCGGCGGCCTGGTCGCTGGCTTCTCGCCCTCGTTGGTCTTCGCCAACCTGGTCCCGATCGTGATCGCTGCGGCGCTGATCGCGATCGGTCTGTGGCGCGCGCCGGACAAGATGACCACCGGGTTCCTCTACTTCGGCAAGGGCCTGGTCTTCGTGATCACCATCGGGCTCGTGCTCGCGGTGTTCGAGTACATGACCGAGACGCAGATCATGCCCGACGGCTGGGAGCTGGCGCCGCCCACCGAGGGTCTCGCGATCATCGGTTCCATCGGCATGATGCTGCTCGGCGCGTTCCCGTTCGTCTTCCTGGTCATCAAGTTCGGAGAGAAGCCGCTGTCGAAGGTCGGCGGGCTCCTCGGCATGAACGACAGCGCTGCCGGCGGCATGATCGCGACGCTGGCCAACAACATCCCGATGTTCCAGATCTTCAAGGACATGGACAACCGCGGGAAGGTGCTCAACGCGGCCTTCGCCGTGAGCGCCGCGTTCACCTTCGGTGACCACCTCGGCTTCACCGCCGGCGTGGAGCGCGACATGATCTTCCCGATGATCGTCGGCAAGCTGGTCGCCGGCTTCACCGCCGTCGCCGTCGCCTGGCTCTTCTTCCGCAAGACCTACCCGGCGTACGCCGGCGAGACGGGCGGCACGCTGGACCCGGCGACCGCCGTCGCGCCCGACGCCGTACCTCGTGAGGCGGCGGAGTTCGGATCGGGTGCGGACCCCACGACCCCCACCGAGAAGAGAACGACCCCCCAGCACAAGTCCGGCGTGTAGACGGGGACTGGGATGCTCATCGCGCGCGTCGTCGGCTCGGCCGTCTCGACGATCAAGGCGGCCGAGCTCCGCGGCCTGAAGCTGCTGGTCCTGCGAGAGGCGACCCCCTCCGACGAGCTCGTCGGCGACCCGTTCGTGGCCGTCGACGGGGTCGGCGCCGGCGAGGGCGAGCTGGTCCTGGTGGCCCGGGGCAGCGCTGCTCGGCAGAGTGAGCAGACCAAGGACCGGCCCGTCGACGCCCTGATCATGGCCATCCTCGACTCGCTCGACGTCGAGGGCTCCATGACCTTCCGGAAGTCCTGAGGAGGCGGAGGAGGTGCACGGGAGTCGCGAGATGCTGAGCGTCGGGATCGACGTCGGCACGACCACCACCCAGGTGGTCCTCTCGCAGCTCACCGTGCGCAACAGCCGCCGACTCGGTCTCGTGCCCAGGCTCGAGGTCGACACCCGGGCAGTGCTCTACCAGAGCCCCGTCCATGCCACCCCGCTGGCATCTCCCGACGAGGTGGACGTCGTCCGCCTCACCGAGCTCGTCGAGAGGGAGTACGCCGCGGCGGGCGTCGGCCCCGCGGACGTGGAGACGGGCGCGGTGATCATCACCGGTGAGACCGCCCGGACCCGCAACGCCGAGGCGATCCTCAACGGGCTCTCGGGGCTCGCCGGCGACTTCGTCGTCACGGTGGCCGGCCCCAATCTGGAGGCGCAGATCGCCGGACGCGGGTCCGGCGCCGCGCAGTACTCCTCCGAGCGCTACACCACCGTCGTCAACGTCGACGTCGGCGGAGGCTCCTCCAACGCCGCGGTCTTCCGCGCCGGAGCCCACGTGGCCTCGGCGGCGATCATGGTCGGCGGTCGCCAGCTCACCTTGGACCGCGCGTCGGGGATCGTCACGCACCTGGGGCCCTCGGGGCGGGCGATCGTCGAGGAGCTCGGGATCGACCTCGTGGAGGGGCAGCGCGCGAGCGTCCCGGCGCTGCGCCAGCTGACCGACGCGATGGCCGACCTGATCGTCGACCTCGTGCTGGGGGAGCACCGCGCGTTGGCCGACCGGCTGTCGCTCACCCCGCCCCTGCCGAGGATCGACAACGTCACCGCGGTGTTCCTCTCGGGCGGCGTGGGGCGGTCGTTCTACGACGAGGATCCCGCCGAGGGGCTCGAGCAGATCTCGGCGTACGGCGACTGCGGTCCGCTCCTGGCCCGCTCGCTGCGCGAGGACGTGCGGCTGCGCCGGCTCAACGTCGTACGCCCTCCCGAGACGCTGCGCGCCACCGTGCTGGGGGCCGCGAGTCAGACGGTCACGCTGTCGGGGTCGACGATCTGGGCGGAGCCGGACCTGCTGCCGCTGCGCGACCTCCCGGTGATCCAGCCCGTGCTCGGTGCCGGGGACGGCGTCGCGATGCCGGCCCCCGCCGTGCTGGCTGAGGCGCTGAGGGCCGCCGTACAGCGGTGGGACCGCGGAGCCGAGACCGGCATCGCGCTGGCCCTCGACCTGCCCGGCGACCTGGACTACCCGGCGCTCTCCCGCCTGGCCGAGGGCGTCGTGGCCTACGTCGGCGCGACGCACCGCGAGCAGAGTCCGGTCGTGCTCGTGACCGAACGCGACTACGCCCAGGCGCTCGGCCAGACCATCAAGGGGCTCGCGCCCCAGCTGCCACTCGTCGCCATCGACCAGATCGGGCTCGGCGAGGGCGACTTCATCGACATCGGAGAGCCCGTCGTGGACGGCCGTGTCGTGCCCGTGTCCGTCAAGACCCTGGTCTTCTACCAATGAGGAAAGGTGCAGCCGCGATGACCGAGAGCGAGAGGTCACGAACATGTTGCTGAGGACGAAGCTGTTCGGCCAGACGTACGAGTTCGGCAGCATCAAGGAGCTCCTGGCCAAGGCCAACGAGGAGAAGTCGGGCGACCGGCAGGCCGGGATCGCGGCGGAGAGCGTCGCCGAGCGGGTCGCCGCTCGCTACGTCCTCGCGGAGGTACCGCTGTCGGTGATCCGCGCCAACCCCGCCGTTCCGTACGACGAGGACGAGGTGACCCGCGTCATCGACGACGCGGTCAACGAGGCCATCTACGACGAGATCAAGAGCTGGACGGTCGGAGACTTCCGGGAGTGGCTCCTGGCCGACACCACGACCGGCGACATGATCCGCAGGATCAGCAACGCGCTGACCGGCGAGATGGTGGCCGGCGTCACCAAGCTGATGTCGAACCTCGACCTGATCTGCGCGTCCCGCAAGATCAGGATCGTCGCGCACGCCCAGAACACCATCGGGCTCGAGGGCACGCTCGCCTCGCGCAACCAGCCCAACCACCCGACCGACTCGGTCGAGGGCATCCGGGCCTCCCTCTACGAGGGCCTGTCGTTCGGGTCCGGCGACAGCGTGATCGGCATCAACCCCTCCGACGACAGCGTCGGCAGCGTGATGCGCCTGCTGGACATGACCTACGACGTCATCCAGCGCTGGGAGATCCCGACCCAGAACTGCCTGCTCGCCCACGTCACCACCCAGATGGAGGCGATGAAGCGCGGCGCCCCGGTGGGCCTGGTCTTCCAGAGCCTGGCCGGCTCCCAGAAGGCCAACGAGGCCTTCGGCGTCAGCGTGGCGATGATGGACGAGGCCTATGCGCTGGCCAAGAAGCACTGCTGGACCGCCGGGCCCAACTACATGTACTTCGAGACGGGGCAGGGGACGGCGCTCTCGGCCGACGCCCACTACGACGCCGACCAGCTGGTGATGGAGGCCCGGATCTACGGGATGGCCAAGCGCTACCACCCGTTCCAGGTCAACACGGTCGTCGGCTTCATCGGGCCGGAGTACCTCTACGACACCGTGCAGATCACGCGGGCCGGGCTCGAGGACCACTTCATGGGCAAGCTGACCGGCATCTCGATGGGCGTCGACGCCTGCTACACCAACCACGCCAAGGCGGCGCAGAACGACATCGAGAACCTGGCGGTGCTGCTGTCGGCGGCCGGCTGCAACTACTTCATGGGCGTGCCGATGGGCGACGACGCGATGTTGTCCTACCAGTGCACCAGCTTCCACGACGCTCCCAGCCTGAGGCAGACCCTCGGCCTGCGTCCCCTGCCTGAGTTCGAGTCCTGGATGGAGGACCTCGGGTTGATGAGAGCCGGGCGACTGACCGAGAAGGCCGGCGACGCCTCCTTCTT